>JAKFEQ010000046.1:0-46726 GCA_036675625.1 Opitutaceae bacterium
CGGTCTGCTCGGTGTAGACGCTTGGGGTCTGGAATTTGCGACCGATGCCGAGGCGGTTGATCTCGTATTCGTTGAGCTCGGTGAGATCGCGGCTGGTGGCGGTGTCGGCACCGAATTCGATCTTGCCGCGGTCGGGTTTGGCGCGGCCGGTGATGAGATCGAAGAAGGTGGATTTGCCCGCGCCATTCGGGCCGATGACGGTGCGCAGCTCGCCTTCGTAGAGGTAGAACGTGAGGTTCGAGATGGCCTTGAAACCGTCGTAGGTTTTGGAGACGTCTTCGACGGCGAGGAGGGGATGCATTTGAGCTGAGAGCTGGGAGGCTAGAGCCGGGAGCTGGAAGGCCCGGCGGGTCGTCAGGATTTTGCGATGACCGGCTCGGATGCGGCGGGTGTCGTGGTCGTGTCGGCGGGTGGAGCGGGTCGGCGGAGTTTTTGCCAGAAGGTTTGCAGGCGTGCGGGAAGACTCACGAGGCCGCCGGGGAGGAAGAGGACCATGAAGACGAAGAGGCCGCCCAGAATGATGAGCCAGAGATCGGGAAACGCGCGCGTGGCGTAGCTTTTGAGGGCGTTGATGCTGATGGCGCCAAGGATCGGGCCGACCAGCGTGCCACGGCCGCCGACTGCGACCCAGACGACGGCTTCGAGGGATTTGTCGGGCGTCATCTCGCTCGGGTTGATGATGCCGACCTGCGGGACGTAGAGCGCACCGCCGATCGAGGCGATGAGTGCGGCGAGGACGAAGACGAAGAGTTTATAGCTCGCGGTCGCGTAGCCGCTGAAGAGCACGCGGTTCTCGCCGTCGCGGATGGCTTGCTGGACGAGGCCGAATTTGGTGCGGCTCAACCAGCGGCAGCCGACGTAAACGGCGACGACGGTGATCGCGGTGACGACGAAGAGACCGCGTTGCGTGGCGGGTGTGAGGAGGTCAAAGCCGAGGATGAATTTGAAATCGGTGAAGCCGTTGTTTCCGCCCATGAGGAGATTGTTGCGGAAGAACATCAGCGACGCGCCGTAGGTGAGCGCCTGCGTGAGGATCGAGAAGTAGACGCCCTTGATGCGGGAACGGAATGCGAGTTTGCCGAACACGTAGGCGATGAGTCCGGGAACGAGCAGCATCATCGCGAACGCGAAGGGAAAGCTGGCGAATGGAATCCAGAAGGCGGGCAGTTCCGTCCAGCCGAGAAACACGAGGAAGTCGGGAATCGGTTTCTTGTGCTGACCGAGATCGCCGATCATGCGCATCAGATACATGCCGTGCATGTAGCCACCGAGGGCGAAGAAGAGCGCCTGGCCGAGGGAGAGGAGTCCGGTGTAGCCCCAGAGCAGATCGACGGAAATCGCGAGCAGGGCGTAGCAGAGATATTTTCCCCAGAGGTTGATCGTGAAGTTGCTGACGACGCCGGCGCTGTTGAGCAGCGGGAGGACGACGATGAGCAGGAGCGCGATCGCGGTGACGGCGATGAGCTCGATGCGCTGGCGAGTGGGCGAAAAGGTGCGGGGCGCGAGGAGGCTCATGGCATCAGTCGAGGCTGCGGCTGCGAGTGGCGAAGAGGCCGGCGGGGCGCCATTGCAGGAAGAGAACGATGAGCGCGAGGACGAGAATCTTGCCGAAGACAGAGGAGTCTTGCGCGAGGTTCTGGAGGAAGCCGCCGATCAGGGGGAAGCCGGCGAGGCCGGGCGCCCAGACGGGCAGATACTGCTGCAGAATCTGATCGAGGCCGCCGATGCCGAAGGCGCTGATCACGGTGCCGAGGAGGTTGCCGACGCCGCCGACCACGACGGTCATGAAGCTGTCGACGATGTAGCTCTGGCCGAGCGAGGGGCCGACGTTGCCGATCTGGCTGAGAAACGCGCCGGCGAGACCGGCGAGTCCGCTGCCGAGGCCGAAGGTGAGCATGTTCACGCGCTCGGTGCGGACGCCCATGCAGGAGGCCATCTGGCGGTTTTGCATCACGGCGCGGATGAGCAGGCCGAGGGAGGTCTTCGTGAGGACGAGCCAGACGCCGAACACGATCAGTATCGCAAAACCAATTACGAAGACGCGGTTCCAGCCGAAGAGGATGTCGTTCACCGTCCAGTTGCCGCTGAGATAACTCGGGCTCGAGACCTGGACGTTGTTGGCGCCGAAGGTGAGCCGGAATATTTGCTGCAACAGCAGCGAGACGCCCCACGTGGCGAGCAGGCTCTCGAGCGGGCGGCGGTAGAGAAACTGGATGATGCCGCGTTCGAGCGCGATGCCGACGAGCGCGGCTGCGAGGAAGCTGAGCGGGATCGCGGCGATGAAGTAGGCGTCGTGGCCCCAGCCGGTGAGGTTCATGCCCGGAATGCCGATGCTCAGGCCGAAGGCGGGAATCGTGATGCCGGCGCCGAAGACGGCCTGGGTGAGATAGGTCGTGTAGGCGCCGACGGCGATCATCTCGCCGTGCGCCATGTTGATCACGCCCATCAGCCCGAAGGTGATCGCGAGGCCGAGCGCGACGACGAGGAGGATGCTGCCGAGCGAGGCGCTGCGGAAGAGCGTGCCGAAGAAGTCGACAAACGAGCGATGCTGGTCGATCGCGAGGAGCGTGGTGTGCGCCGCGGCGGCGACGGTTTTGTTGCCGGCGCGCTCGGCGCTTTTGTGTGCGGCGTGAATGAGGTCGTAGCTGGAGAGCGTGCGCAGTTCGCGGAGCTCGTTGAGCGCGGCGAGTTTCACGGTGTCGTTGGGATCAACGAGTCGCGTGAGAGCGAGCGCTTCGCGGAGAGCAAGGACCACGTGCGGATCGGTCTCGATCTTGAGCCGGGCTTGGAGCGCGGGAATCTTGTCCGCGGCCTGGGCAAAACCGATCGCTTGAATGGCGCTGCGGCGTTTCGCCGGATCGGGATGAGCGACCTCGACGAGATCGAGCACGGCCTTCATCGCGCGGCGGAGGTTCGCGTTGTGATCGACGGCGGTGAGGTCGCTGCCGATGAGCTTGAGCGGTTTGCCGGTGGCGTCGGTGAGTGGCTTGCCGGTATCGATGCGAAGGGCGTCTTGCGCGTCGTTGTCGTCTTTCGGGCCGACGAGCTGCACGGGAATTCTCGTCGCCTCGTCGGGCGAGTGGATGAAGAGCTGATCGGTGCGCCAGGCGGTGAGGAGCGTGACGATCGTCTCGTCGCCGTGACCGGCGAGCGTGGCGATGAGGTCGCGTTGGGCGGGACCATCGCCGGCGAGGATGGCGTTGACGATCGTCTGGCGCGGATCGGTGGACCTGGGCGCCGGGCTGAGCTGCGCGGTCGCGGCCGGGGCGAGTGGCGCGAGGCCGCAGGCGACGATGAAAAGAATTATGCGTGAGAGGGGTTTCACGAGCACGGCGTTCATTGCAGGAAGTCTGCCAACGAAAAAGGCGGACCCGAATTTGGGTCCGCCTTTCGTTATTGGCGGAGTGGAGAGAGCCGGCCGGTTTACTCGCTCTTGGCGGTGGCGCCGGCGGCTTTGAATTTACCCTTCAGCCAGGGCTCGCCGTAGACGTTCTTGAACGTCTCGAGGATCTTGAACTGACCGTCGGCCTTCGTCTCGCCGATGAAGACGTTTTTCGTGAGGTGCATGTTCGGCTGCGATTTCACGAGACCGCCGGGGCCGTTGAACGAGACGCCGGATTTCCAGGCGGCGCGAACCTTGTCGACATCGAAGCTGCCGGCTTTTTCGACGGCGGCTTTCCAGAGGTAAACCCCGACGTAGCTCAGCACCATCGGCGAGCAGGTGACGCGGTTTTCCTTCACGATGCCGGGGACATTCGTCTGCTTCAGCCAGGCTTTGAAATCCGCCACGAACTTCTTGTTCGCGGGCGAATTGATCGACTGGAAGTAGGTCCAGCAGCCGAGCTGGCCAACGAGTTTGTCAGCCGGCAGGCCGCGGAATTCGTCTTCGGAGATGGAGAAGGAAACGACGGGGCAGACTTCGGCGGTGAGGCCGGACGCGGCGTATTCCTTGAAGAACGGGACGTTCGTGTCGCCGTTGAGCGTGCTGATGACGGCGGCGCCACCGCCCGCGGCGAACTGTTTGATCTCGGCGACGATCTGCTGGTAGTCGGTGTGGCCGAAGGGCGTGTACTTGCCGGCGGAGATGATCTTGCCCGATCCGTCCTTACGGAAACCGCCGCCGATATTCTCGATCGCGACGCCCTTGCTGAGGAGGTACTCGAGCAGCACGAGATTGGTCGTCTGCGGATAAACGTAGTCGGAGCCGAGCAGGTAGAATTTCTTGTAGCCCTGCTTGAGCAGGTAGTCGACCGCGGGGGTCGCCTGCTGATTCACGGCTTCCGCGGTGTAGGCGACGTTCGGGCTTTCCTCCTCGCCCTCGTATTGGACCGGATAGAAGAGCAGGCCATTGTTCTTCTCGTAGACGGGGAGAACGGATTTGCGTGAGACGGACGTCCAGCAGCCGAAGGTGACGGCGACCTTGTCCTGCTCGAGGAGCTGTTTCGCCTTTTCGGCGAAGAGCGGCCAGTTCGAGGCGCCGTCGACGATGACGGGCTCGATCTTCTTGCCGAGCACGCCGCCCTTGGCGTTGATCTCGTCGAAGGTGAAGAGCAGCACGTCGCGCAGCGAAGTCTCGCTGATCGCCATCGTGCCCGAGAGGGAGTGGAGAACGCCGACCTTGACGGTGTCGGCGGCGTTCGCGGTGGGGGCGAACGAAGCGCCGAGCGCAAGCGCGCCGACGCTGAGGAGGGTGGTGAATTTCTTGGACATGACGAGGGGAGGTAGTGAACGAATGGATACGGGGCAGTGGCGGGGCATGGCAGTGGCCAGGCGCCCGCGAAAGGGCGGAAAGAAGCGGGGTAAACGGAGGGGGAACGCCGCCGAGCGCCGGGCGGCAAAGGCAGGCGACGCTCGAAGCGCCGCCTGCGAGAGACGAGAAACGTTAAGATCTTACCACTTCAGGACGGCCTGGGCGCCGAAGAAGTCGTAGTCGCCGCTGTCGCCATCGCCGATGGAGTACTCGGCGCGAAGCGAGAGGTTGGAGTTGAGCGCGATGGTCGGGGCGATGGTGTATTTGGTGTCCTCGCCGCCGGCATCCCAGCTCACGCCGCTGATGCGGAAGGCGGTCGAGAACTTGTCGGTGAACTTGTAGCTGAGGAAGGCGAGCCAGCCGTCGGCGACGTCCTTCTGGGTGTCGATCTCACCGGCGATCGTGATCTTGTCGGTGAGCGCGTAGCTGGCCCACAGGTCGAAGATGAAGAGGTCGGTCGTCGCGTTGTGCGTATCCTCGGAAGCGATACCGGCGAAGATCGTGAGCTTGTCGATGCCGGTGAAGGAGACGAAGGCCTCGATGCCGAGATCGTCGCTGTATTCGCGATCGCCTTCGAAGAAGCCTTTTGCGCCGTGGAAGATGGAGTCGACGGCCGCGACGCCGGCCGAAAACGTCTTGCTGGAGAAGTCGAGCTTCGCGCCGGTGTGGTAGCCCGGAATCGCGAAGATGGTGGAGCCATAGCTGAGCTGCGCCATGTTCACGGGATCAAACGCTTCGTAGCCGAGATAGCTCAGAAACTTGCCGCCGGTGATCTTCAGGCCGGTGCCGGTGTCGAGGGTCGCGTAGGCATCGAGCAGGCCGGCTTCGTTGGCCGCGCCTGGGATGTAATAGATGCTGCCGTAGCCGCTCACCTTGCCCAGGGTGCCGAGCAGGCCGAGTTTTGTGGAATCGAGGTTGTTCGAACCGGAATCGAAGCGAGTTTCCGTTGTGCCGGCTCCATCGACCTTGGTGCCGGTCCAAGAGCCGACAGCGTAGCCGTTGACGCTGAAGTTTTCGTTTACCTTAACATCCGCGAAGGCGGTCAGCGTAGCGGCGAGCGAAACCGCGGCCGCGAATTTGAAGCGTGTATTCATTAGCTTGGAGGAGGGTTTGTGTAGTGCGCCCGGAGCAATCCGGGCGCAGCGCCGGTTTAGCAGCATCCTTGCCAAGCCGGGCTTTGGGGCCCGATGTATGACATTGGTTGAAATGGCATGCACCCGGATTGCCGGAATCCCGGAGCCCGAAAATCTCGGGCTGGCGAGGTCGGGCGGTGAAGTGTCCGAAGGCGATTTCAGCTCTGAAAAACTCTCCGCGACCATGCTCCGGGATTGGCGTGCGGCCTGCTCCCGATGTATCGATTCTTCTCATGGATTTTGCCTGCTCCATAAAAAATATGAATTCGACTTTGCCTGTCCGCCTCGCGTTGGCGTTTGCGATTGCGTTCGCGGGATGCGCTGGACTGCGGGGCCAGACTGCGGCGCCGTCGGCGACCTGGACGCTCACGCCGATGGTGGTGTCGCAATATATGTTTCGCGGCCTGCGGCTGAGCGGCCCGGCTTTTCAGCCGACGTTGGAATATGGATACGGCGACGTGACTGCGGGGTTGTGGGCGAGCGTTCCCCTCGATGACGCGGTGCCGGGCGTGTCCGATCCAGAGATCGATCTCTACGGGAGCCACACGACGGCGATCAACGCGGCGACGACGATCGTGGTCGGCGCGACCTGGTATACGTTTCCCGAAGCGGACCGATCCGCCGGGGCCTATAAGATGACGTTCGAGCCGAGCCTGGCGCTGAACTACACGATCGATGGGTTCAGGCTGACGCCGAAGGTTTACTACGATGTCACGCTCGAGGGGATCACGGCGGAGCTTGGGGCGTTTTACGCGTTGCCGCTGCAGCGCCTGGGCACCGAGCTGGACTTCACCGGCGTGGTCGGAACGTACAAATGGAAAGAGGCCGCGGAGAATGCGACGCCAGCGGTGAAGAACTGGGGTGACTACTGGTCGCTCGGGGTGACGATGCCGTTTCAGGTCGCGGCGAGCTCGCGGGTGCTGTTGGGCGTGGCCTACATGAAAGGGACGAACAACCATCTCAAACAAGGCAGTGCGCTGCGCACGGAGAACCGCGCTGCGGGCGGTCGCGGGGTGGTGAGTATCGGATATTCGGTTACGTTCTAACGTGGGCGACGGCAATCGCGTCGTGGCGAGGCGCTGACCTTCCGTGGAACTGCCGCCGGCCCGGAGCGGCAGGATCACGGCCGATGCCGGGACTCAAAATCGCACTGGATTCTCGCGGCGGCGTGCGCGACTGTGGCCACCCTATGAAAGTCGGCATCGTCGGCGCTTCCGGTTATTCAGGCGAGGTTCTCGTCAAGCTTCTGCTCGGCCATCCGCGCGTCACGCTCGCGGTGGTTACCTCGCGCTCGCAGGCGGGCAGGCCGCTGGCGGCGGTGATTCCGTCGCTGCGCGGGGCCGATCGCGGCCTGAAGTTTACGGATTCGGATCCGGTTGCGCTGGCGGCGAGCGACGTCGACCTGTTTTTTCTCGCGCTGCCGCACGGTGCGGCGGCGACGTATGCGAAGGCGCTGGTCGCGGGCGGCAAACGCGTGATCGATCTCAGCGCCGATTTCCGGATCGCGGAGTTGGCGACGTATCAAAAATATTATGGCGAGCACCACGCGCCGGAACTGTTGTCGAGCGCGCGGTTCGTGCTCCCGGAGCTGACGCCGCCGGCGTGGAAAACGGAAGCGCGCCTGGTGGCGGCGCCGGGCTGTTATCCGACGAGCGTGCTCGTGCCGCTGGTGCCATTGTTGAAGGCAAACGTGATCACGCGGGAGCACATCGTGGCCAATTCCTACAGCGGCGTGAGCGGTGCCGGCAAGAAGGTCGACGAGATGTATCTGTTCGTCGAACGCGCCGAGAGCATCAAGGCCTACGGACTCGCGAAGCACCGGCATCTGGCCGAGATCGAGGAACAGCTCGCGCTGCACACGGGCGCGAAAACCGTGATTCAGTTCAACCCTCACCTGGCCCCAATGCGGCGTGGGATCGCGACGACAATCACCGTGCCCTCGTCGCCGGGCGGCACGATCGAGCAGCTCTATGCGGCGTGGAACCAGGCGTATGCGGGGCGGCCGTTCGTGCAGTTGCTGCCGACGGGCGAGACCCCGGATACGGCACACGTCGTCGGCACGAACCGGGTCGACATGTCGGCGGTGCACGATCCGCGGACGGGGAATTTCGTGATCACGGCGGCCGAGGATAATCTGATGAAGGGCGCCAGCGGGCAGGCGGTGCAGATCATGAATCTGTGGTGCGGGTTCGAGGAGACGGCGGGGCTCATCTGAAGCTCCAAGATCCAGAGAATGGTCAAACTCCAGCGGCCAACTCCGACCTCGTGTTGGTGCTCGGCGGTTGGAGGTTCTCTGGAGCTTGGATCTTGGCGCTTGGATCTTCCGCGCGCCAGCGCGGCTAGCTGCGGTAATCCGCGTTTTCGCTCACGTATTCGTGCGTGAGGTCGCCGCCGAGCACGGTCGCGGAGGCGGCGCCGTTGCCGAGGTCGATCTCGAGTTCGACGCAACGTTCGTGCGGCGGAAAGTCGATCGGCGGACTGAACACGCCCTCTTTCGGCGGGGCGCTCGAGTAGAGCTCGGCGTCGCGCAGATGCGCGACGAGCGCGATTTCCTTTTCCGGGTTCAACTGAAACACGCCATTCGCGAAGATCTCGATGCCGCCCATTTTCGCCGTGAGCTGACTGAGATTCGTGCCGGGCGCGTGCGCGCCGACGTGCTTGCCGACCGCCTGGATCAGCCGGCCGACGTTGGGGTCGTTGCCAGCCACGGCGCATTTGAAGAGTGGCCCGTTCACGACTGCTTTGCCGAGGGCGCGCGCGAGGCCCAGGCTCGCGGCGTTCTTCACCGTGACGCGAATCACGTGTCGTACGCCTTCGCCGTTCCGCACGACATCTTCCGCGAGATCCCGGCAGACCTGATGCAGACCGTGTTCGAACGCGCCCCAATCCGGGCACGACACGCGGCTCGAGGAAAGCGCGACGACCGTGTCGGAGGTGCTCGTGTCGCTGTCGACGCTGATCGCGTTGAAGCTCGCATCGACAGCGCGGGCGAGCATCTGCCGCAACTCGGCGCGCGGCACCGCGAGATCGGTGAGAATATAAACCAGCATCGTCGCCATGTTGGGCTCGATCATGCCGGCGCCCTTTGCGATGCCGACGATGCTGCCGGCGCCAACCGCGGCGCGCCGCACTTTCGGATAGAGGTCGGTCGTCACGATGCCTTCTGCGGCAGGAAGGATCGATTCACCGGTCAACGCGCTCCTGGCGGCGGGCAGCGCGCCGACGATCGCGTCGACGGGGAGCGTCCAGCCGATGACGCCGGTGGAACTTGGGATGATCTGGCCGGGCGAAAGGCCCAGCTGTTGGGCGGTCGCCGCGCAGATTTTCTCGGCGGCTTCGACGCCGCCGGGCGCACACACGTTGGAGATCTTGTTATTGATGATGACGGCGCCGATCGTGGGTTCGGCGAGACGTTTGCGGCCGACGGTGATCGGCGCGCCGGGAAAGGCATTGCGCGTGAACATCGCGGCGAAGTCCGCCGTCGGCTGCTCGAGCGCGATGAGCGTGAGCGTCATCTTCGCGGGCTTCGGCGCCTCGCGGGGCAGGAACTCGAAACGCGTGGTGCCGACGCGAAATCCGGCGGGCAGTGCGGCCTGGGTGGAGAGCCAGGAGCGATGGGCGGCGCGATCGGCGAAGGTGAGTTGGGTGCTGGGCACGCGGGGAGACGTTGGGTGGCGAGGTCGCGGAGTGAAGAAGAAAACTCCCGACTCGCGCGGGAGCCGCCACCAAGTGACGCGGGGAAAAATTTTTATGGAAATGCGCGCGTGCTGTGCCTTATTGCGTTCTTCTCTCCACCACACGTGAGCGCTCTTTCCCGTCTCCACCATTCCGCGGCTGCACGCCGCGCGTCTTGATTCGCCGATGAACGTCAATGAAGTCACTGCCAAGGCGAAGGTGCTCCTCGAGGCGCTCCCTTACATCCAGGATTTCCGCGGTTCGACGTTTGTCGTCAAATACGGCGGCAGCTTCATGGATGACCCGGATCCGGTGGTGCGCACGCGCGTCGCCTACGACATCGCGTTTTTCGCCGCGGTCGGGATCAACGTCGTCGTCGTACACGGCGGCGGGAAGGCGATCACGAAAGCGATGGAGACCTCGGGCCTGAAGGCGAATTTCGTGAACGGCCTCCGCGTGACCGACGAGGCGACGATCAACGTCGTGAAGAAGACGCTCGACGAGGTCGTGAACAAGGATGTGTGCGATGCGGTCTCGAGCGCGAAAGGCCGGCCCAAGGGCTTGCCGGGCGACACGGTGCTCGTCTGCCAGAAACTCACGACGGACGACGATGGCAACACGGTCGATCTCGGTTTCGTCGGCGACGTGACGGAGGTGAAGGTGAAGCTGATCAAGAAGGAAATCGGGGAGGGCTTCATTCCGATCATTTCCCCCGTGGCGGAAGGCTACGATGGCAAACCCTACAACGTGAACGCGGACCTCGTGGCGGGTCGCGTGGCTAGCGCGCTGCGTGCGCGGCGGCTCGTCTACATGAGCGATGTGCCCGGGCTGCTTTCGTCGCCGCCCGATCCGGAGTCGCTCATCTCGACGCTGAAAATCAGCCAGGTCGACGATCTGAAAAAGAAGGGCGTGATCGACAAAGGCATGCGGCCGAAAGTGCAGAGCGCGATCCGTGCGCTGCAGGAGGGCGTGCAGCGCGTGCACTTCATCGACGGCCGGCTCCCGCATTCGCTGCTGCTGGAAATTTTCACCGACCAGGGCATCGGCACCGAGATTGTGCACGGCTGAGAGCAGTGAAAGGGAAAGTGAGAGTGAAAGTGAACGGGTAGCGGGCGGGAAAAAGCTTTCGTCCACCTTTCACTTTCACTCTCACTTTCACTCCCATGACCTCTCCCTCCATTGTCCGCACCAACACGGCCGAGCTCTACGACGCGCATGTCCTGAAGAACTACGCGCGTGCGCCTCTCACGCTCGTGCGCGGCCGCGGGACGCAGGTGTGGGATGACGCGGGCAACGCGTACCTCGATTTCACGTCGGGCATCGCAGTGAGTGCGCTCGGCCACTGTCATCCACAGTGGGTCGCGGCGGTGCAGCGGCAGGCCGCGGAGTTGATCCACGTCAGCAATCTGTTTCGCAATCCGCAGCAAGGTGAACTCGCGCGGCGCATCGTGCGCTACGCCGGACCGGGCCGCGTTTTTTTCTGCAACAGCGGAGCCGAGGCCAACGAGGCGTTGATCAAGCTCGCCCGGCTGCACGGCATGCAGAAGGCCGGCGGCGAAGAAGCGAAATGCTACAAGATCATCTGCGCGAAGAACGCGTTTCACGGCCGCACGTTCGGCGGAATGAGCGCGACGCCGCAGGAAAAGATCCAGAAGGGCTTCCGGCCGATGGTGCCGGGCTTCGCGTTCGGTGAGCTCAACAACCTCCAGAGCTTCGCCGACCTGGTCGACGAAGGCACGGCGGCGATCTTCATCGAGACGATCCAGGGCGAGAGTGGGATCAATCCCTGCACGCCGGAATTTCTGCGCGGCCTGCGGCAGTTGTGTGACAAACACAATCTGCTGCTGATGCTCGACGAAGTGCAGTGCGGAGTGGGGCGCACGGGCCGGTTCTACTCGTTTGAATACGCGGGGATTTCGCCCGACGCGATCGGGATGGCGAAGGGACTGGGTGGCGGTTTCCCGATCGGCGCGATGTGGGTGCGCGACCGTTTCGCGGAGCTGTTTCAGCCCGGAAATCATGGTACGACGTTTGGCGGCACGCCGCTCGCCTGTGCGGCGGCGCTTGCGGTGCTCGATGTGATCGAGCGCGATAACTTGCTGGAAAAAGTGCGGACGCTCAGTGGTCCATGGCATGCGGAGCTGCGGAAGCTCGCAGCGGATTTTCCGCAACACATTGTGAGCATGCGCGGGTTGGGTTTCCTCGTCGGCGTGCAGATGACGGGTGATCCGTCACCGTATATCGCGGCGCTGCGCGAACGCGGGTTGCTGGTGCCGAGCGCGGGCGGCAACGTCGTGCGGCTGTTGCCGCCGTTGAATGCGACGGCGGAAGAGCTGGCGAAGAGCGTGGGAATTTTTCGCGAGGTGCTCGCCGCGAAACGATAAGCGGACGCGCCTCAGGCCGCCCTCAAATCCGCCACGGCCATTGCACGCAGCCGTCGATGTCGCGGATCAACGCGAAGTCCGCCTTCCCCTTCAGCACAAAGGGCAACACCTCGACCGCAGCCGGCAACTGCGCGCGGGCTGCGTGCCAGCTCCTGCCGCTCACGTAAACATCGTCGACCAGCAGCACGCGTTTCCAGTGGCCGAGGTCCGGCACCGTCGAGAGCAGACGCGGCTCCGCGAACCGCGGCTCGTTCGCCTCGTCACGATAGTTCAGTGCGATCACTTTCAGCCCGACGCCAAGTCTCTGCGCCACGAGCGCCGCCGGCACGACGCCGCCCCGCGCGATCGCAACGACACCCTCGACGTCCGGCGGAAATTTCCAGGCGGCAAGCCGCGTCGTAATATCCTCGAATGCGAGCGGGGTCATCGAGTCGGGGCGGCGACCAGCGCAGTCATCGCGCGAAACTAAGGCGCGACACCGCTCCAGCAAACTTCAATCTCCCTCCGCGCCGCGTGAACCTGATCCTCTTCGAACCCGCTGAAATCGACCGCCCCCTGTCGCGCAAGGATCGCCGCTCCATTCATCTGCTCGAGGTGCTGCGGCGTCGGGTCGGCGAGACGTTTGACGCGGGTCTCATCAACGGCCCGCGCGGCAAGGGCACGCTGACCGCGATTGAGGCCGACACGCTCGCGTTCTCGTTTGCGTGGAGCGAGCCCGCCGCCATCGAGGCGCCGGTCGACGCGCGGATCACGCTTCTCGTGGGCCTGCCGCGGCCACAAACCGCGCGCGATATTCTTCGGGACGCCACGACGCTCGGCGTGGCGGCGCTCCATTTCGTCCAAACCGAAAAGGCCGAACGCAGCTACGCGCAAAGTACGTTGTGGAGCTCCGGCGAATGGCGGCGCCATCTCGTCACGGGAGCCGAGCAGGCTTTCGCCACGCGCATCCCCGAGGTCTCCCACGGTCGCGACCTCGCGGAGATCCTCGCCCGCCTCACCGAGCCGGCATCGCTCACGCCCGACGCTCCGCCTCGATGCGAGGCCGCCGTTCGGCTGGCGCTCGACAACTATGAATCGCCGACGCCACTCGGCGAATGTGAGATTCCGCGAAACACGTCCGTGCTGCTCGCGATCGGCGCGGAGCGCGGCTGGTCGGCCGGCGAACGCGAGCTGCTCCGCGCGCACCGCTTCGCGTTTGCTCACCTGGGTTCGCGCGTGCTGCGCACCGAGACTGCGGTTGTCGCAGCACTCGCGATCGTGCGTGCGAAGCTCGGGCTCATGTGAGGGCATCGGCCATCGCGCACGGTTCGGCTGGCCGTTACCGAACGCGCGCCCGCGCCCGAGTCACGCGGTTGGTGCGTCAGGCGTGCGCCGGTAAAACGCCACCGTCGGCTGCCGCGCTCCTTTGCCCAGCCGCTTGAGAAGCGTCCAGCCCTCCGGCACGAGCTCCAGCTCACCGGGCAGCTCGAACACGACCAGCGCCTCCGGCTTCGGGGCGAGCACCTCGGCGAGTTTTGCAAACAGCCCCGGCGCGATCTGCGCGATGATTTCGTAGGGTGGATCGATAAACACGAGGTCCGGCACCGCGGCGGTTGGCGCTCGTTCCAGCGGTACGCTGCACGCATCCGCCTGCACGACGGTCAGGTCGCGCGCGTCACGCCCGAGGCTCTTGCAGACTGCGGCGATGTTCTGCCGCACGCACGCAGCCGCTTTGGCGTTCTGTTCCACAAACACTCCGCCCGCGGCTCCGCGACTCAGCGCCTCGAGGCCGTAAGCTCCGCTCCCCGCGAACAGATCGAGAAATCGCGCGCCTGGCACTCGAGCACCGAGACTCGAAAACACTGCCTGCCGCATGCCATCGGTCGCAGGACGCACCGCGTCTCCTTTCGGCACGACCAAGGGAATACCGCGCGCGCGGCCGCCACTTATGCGCATCGGGAAGGGGATGTCGCAGCAGGCATTTGCACTGCGGAGGGTTCGGGATTCATAGACGCGGGTCCAAATGACATGTCCAGGCTCGTCCACATCAACGGCAAACCGTCCGGAGCGGCCGGCCACGATTTACCGCACGCAGACGCTACCGGGGACGACGCCGGCGACCGCGGACTTGAGCGCGACCCGAAATTTTGCCGCGGAACTCATTCAGCGGCCGGAGTTCAGACCCTCAACATAGCGTTTGCGCCCGGCTTCCCCGTTCCCAATGTTCTCCCGTTACTCTCGTGACTTCCGCAGCTTGCCGACTGGGCTGCGGTGAACCATGAGCGTTTCCGTACGTATTTCGAACTGCCCATGAACGCCCGCTTTTTTTCACGCCTCTTCGCGTTATGCGTGGCTGAAGGGCTGGGCTTTGTCCTGCATGCGGCCAGCGCCGATCTGCCGGCGGCCGAACTCGAGCATAGCGCGTGGCCTTTCATCGTGCGCCAGGCGCAGCCCGTCGAGCGCCGCGTCGACGCTTGGTCCGCGGGCGGTCCATTTCTCTTCCGCAAGCCGGCGGCGGACCAGGACGGCAACACGGCGAGCGGCTTCCGCCCGTTTTGGGTGCAGCTCCACGACGCGCGGGGCGAGTTCCGCGCCGGGCATTTCCTCTATCCCGTCTTCAGCTACACGGTCGACGAGAACACATATAAATGGAGCCTCCTCGAATTGGTGCGCCGTTGGGATCGTCGTCCTTCCGCCGATCCGGCGAGCAGCGTCTTCGATCAACGCGGCGAGTTTGAGATTTTCCCACTTTGGTTTTCCCGCCAGTCCGGCGACCCGGAGCTCAGTTATCGTGCGCTCTTTCCGATCCACGGCACGATCAAGCACAAGCTCTTCTTCGAGCGGCTCTCCTGGACCCTGTTTCCACTCTACGTCGAAAACGAGAAACGCGGTGCGATCACGACCTTCGCGCCGTGGCCGATCGTGCGTATCCATCGCGGCACTTCGCGGGGCTGGGGCGTGTGGCCGCTCTACGATCACATCGAGCGGCCCGGCATCTCCGACGCGACGTATATCCTCTGGCCCTTCGGCTATAACGTCACGCGCCAGCCGCATCCCGACGATCCGCCGGCAACGCCACCGCGGCGCGATGTTGGCGTGCTGCCGTTCTACGCGCGCAGCACCGGCCCCGGGTACGTGAACCAGGATTACGCGTGGCCATTTTTTGGCTACACCGAGCGCACGTCGCCGCAGCGCTATAGCGAGCGCCGTTACTTCTGGCCCTTTCTCGTGCAAGGTCGCGGCGACGCCCGCTACGTCAGCCGCTACGCGCCGTTCTACACGCACTCCAACAGCAAGGGCGTCGACAAGCAGTGGTTCATGTGGCCGCTGGTGCGGCACGCCGCCTGGTCCGACGAAGGCGTCGATCGTGCGCGCACGCAGTTCCTGTTTTTCCTTTTTTGGCATGAGAAACAGCGCGCCGCCGGCCGCACCAACTCCCCATCGGCCGAGCTCACGCACGCGTGGCCGCTCGTCAGTCACTGGGACAACGGCGCCGGCCGGCGTCAGTGGCAGTTTCCCAGTCCGCTCGAGGTGTTTTTTCCGCACAACGACCGCATCCGCCACGCGTGGTCTCCGCTCTTCGCGCTCGCGCGCCACGATCAGCGCGCCCCCGGCGACACGCGCACCTCGCTCCTCTGGAACGCCGTCACCTGGGAACAACGCGTCGCCGAGAACCGCAGCGAGTTCCACCTCGGGCCGCTGTTGAGCGTCGCCCGCCAGGCCGGGGAAAAACGCATCGCGATCGGCAATGGGCTCTTCGGCTTCAAGCGTGATGCCGACCGTCGCTGGCGGATGTTCTGGTTGGATTTCCCCGCGAAAACCGTAAGCACCACCACGCCCGCGACCCGCTGACATGAGACAACTCAACAATATTCTCATCGGCTTCGGCAGCACGCTGCAGTTGCTCTTCCGCAGCATGGGCTATCTGCCGACCCTGCCGCGGCAGTTCGGCCGGTTTATCGAGCAGTGCTACCTTATTGGATACACCACGCTGCCGATCGTCGCGATCCTGAGCTTCTTCATCGGCTCCGTGCTCGCGCTCCAGGCGGGTTACTCGATGCAGAATTTCGGGGCGAAGGAGTTCATCGGCACGCTCGTCGGGCTCTCGATGGCGCGCGAGCTCGGACCCGTGATGGTCGCAATCCTCCTCGCCGGCCGCGTCGGCTCGGCCATCGCCGCCGAACTCGCGTCGATGAAGGTCTATCAGGAAATCGATGCGCTCGAGACGATGAACATCCCGCCGGCCCGCATGCTCGTCATGCCCCGCCTCGTCGCCGCGCTCGTGATGGTGCCCGTGCTCGCGATCATCGCGGACCTCGTCGGCTGGTTCGGCGGCGCGATCATCGCTAAATACACGCACTTCATCGCCATCGACCCGCCGGCGTATTTCGCCGCGATGCGGCGCTTCATGGAATTCGACGACGTCCTCAATGGCCTCATCAAGGCCGAGATCTTCGGCTTCGGCGTCGTTCTCGTTTGCTGCAACATCGGGCTCAACACTCGCGGCGGCCCGCGTGAGATCGGCGCCGCCGTCACCAAGGCCGTCGTCACCTCGCTCATCCTCATCCTCGTGCTCGATTACTTCGTCACGAAAGCCCTCATGTGACCGCCATGTCGACGCCCACTTCCAGCGCCACGCGCAATCCGTTCACGCAGTCAGAAGTTCCCGCGGTCGCCGTCACGATCGAGGAGCTGTCGAAGAGCTTCGGGAAACACGAGGTGCTCAAACGCATCAGCTTCAAGGTCGAGCCCGGCGAGATCTTCGTCCTCATGGGGCCGAGCGGCTCCGGCAAGAGCGTGCTCCTGAAACACATCGTCGGCCTCGAGCTGCCCACGTCGGGCCGCGTGACCGTCGACGGCCACGATGCTTCACTCGAGGAGACCCGCGCGCAGGTGCGCATGGCCCTCGTGTTCCAGGCCGGCGCGCTGTTCAACTCGATGACCGTCTACGACAACCTCGCGCTGTATCCGCGCGAGCATCGCATGGCCAACGAGGCCGGCATCCGCGAGAAGGTCATGCGCGCGCTCCAGATTCTGTCGTTGGAAAACGCGGTGAAGAAATTCCCGTCGGAACTTTCCGGCGGCATGAAGAAGCGCGTCGCCATCGCGCGCGCGCTCGTCATGGAGCCGCAGCTCATGCTTTACGACGAGCCCACGAGCGAGCTCGATCCGGTGATGTCGGCGACGATCAGCGAGATCATCGCGACGCTGAAAGAGCAGTATCACGTCACTACCATCGTCGTGTCGCACGACCGCGACCTGGCGCTCAGCATCGCCGATCGCGTCGGCATCCTGATGGGCGGCCAGCTCGTGTTTCTCGGCCCGCGCTCGGAATTGCAGACACCGAAAGATCCGCGCGTGGCGGATTTCCTGAACCCGAAGATCGATTTGCAAAATCCCCGTTTCAAACAACTGGAGACCTGACATCATGAACAACACGCAACAAACCGCCCGCGTCGGACTCTTCTTCCTGCTCGGACTCGCGCTCACGTGGGTGACCTTCGAGACGTTGAGCGGCGGCAAGGTTTTCAAGGACCAGGGCTATAACATCGTCGCCGGTTTCGAGACCCTGAAAGAGCTGAAGGAAGGCGACGAGGTTCGCATGGCCGGCGTGAAGATCGGCGAGGTGGAGAAGACACGCCTCGCCGGCCGCCGCGCCGAAGCGATCCTGCGCATCATTCCCGACGTGCAGATCAACGCCGACGCGACCGCGACCATCGTCATGGCCGGCCTCATCGGCACCAACTACATCGCAATCGATCTCGGCAGCGACAACGCTCCGGACCTCGAACCCGGGGCCGAGATCCGCACCAAGAGCTCGCCCGATCTCAACGCCGTCATGTCCCAGATCGGCGATCTCGGGAAAAAACTCGAAGGTGCCATCGGCAATCTCGGTGGTGCCCTTTCGGGCGACGGCACCGGTGGCCCCGGCATCATTCAGAAGGTCGACCAGCTCGTGACCGAGAACCGCGAAAATATTCAGAAGACCACGGCGAACCTCCAGGCCATCACCGACAAAGTGAACAAGGGCGAAGGCACGCTCGGCAAACTCGTCAACGATCCCAAGCTCTACACGGACCTTCAATCCACGCTCGCCGAAATCAAGGGCGGCGCCGCGGAAGCGAAGACGTTTGTCGCGAACGCGCAGGCGATCATCGACGAGGTCAAGAAGGGCAAGGGAGCGATCGGCACGCTCGTCTACGACGAGAAAGCGGCGGCCGACTTGAAGGCCTCGATCGCGAATTTCCGCGCCATGTCCGACAAGCTCGCGAAGGGCGAAGGCACGCTCGGCAAGTTGATCAGCGACGACACGATGCTCCGCGACGCGCAGGCCATCATGAAGAAGGCGGACCGCGCCCTCGACGGCCTCGACGACACCGGCCCAATCACCGCGCTCGGCGTGGTCTCGCGCGGGTTGTTCTAAAAAAGGAGCGCGGGGCTGATTTCCCCGCGCTCGCTCGTCTGCCTGGCGTCAGACTTTCGGTCCGCGCTGTGCGATGCTGCGCGCGCGCAGCCGCAGGCCATTCAGCCGGATGAAACCGGTCGCGTCGCTCTGGTTGTACCAGCTCTTCACGCCTTCCATCGACGCGATGTGCGGGTCGTAGAGCGAGTACTTCGATTTGCGGCCGCAGGTGATGATGTTGCCCTTGTAGAGCTTCAGCCGGACGGTGCCCGTCACGAAGCGCTGGCTCTCGTCGACGAGCGCTTGCAGCGCCTCGCGCTCGGGGGCGAACCAGAACCCGTAGTAAACCAGCTCCGCGTACTTCGGGATCAGCGAATCGCGCAGGTGCATGACCTCGCGATCCATCGTCAACGACTCCACCTGCCGGTGCGCCTGCATCAGGATCGTGCCGCCCGGAGTCTCGTACACGCCGCGCGACTTCATGCCGACGAAGCGATTCTCGACCAGATCGACGCGGCCGATGCCGTGCTTGCCGCCGAGCTTGTTCAACACCTTCAACACGCCCGCGGGCGAAAGTTTCTTTCCGTTTACCGCGACGCAGTTTCCTTTTTCGAAATCCAGCTCGACGTATTCCGCCTTGTCCGGTGCGTCCTCCGGCGAGACCGAGAGCTTGAACATCTCCTTGTTGGCCTTGGTCGTCGGGTCGAACCACGGATCCTCGAGAATGCCCGCCTCGTAGGAAATATGGAGGAGGTTGCGATCCATCGAATACGGCTTCTTGAGCGACGCCTCGACCGGGATCTTGTGCGCCTGGCAGTACGCGATCATCTCGGCCCGGCCGGGGAACTCCGCGCGAAAATTGTCGAGCTTCCACGGCGCGAGGATCTCGAGCCGCGGATTGAGCGCCATGTACGTGAGCTCGAAGCGGCACTGGTCGTTGCCCTTGCCGGTCGCGCCGTGCGCCACCGTATCCGCTTTCTCCTTACGTGCGATGTCGACCTGCGCCTTCGCGATCAGGGGCCGCGCGATCGACGTGCCGAGATAGTACTGGCCCTCGTAAATCGCGTTCGCCCGGATCATCGGATAGATGAAGTCGCGCGCAAACTCCTCGACCAGATCGAGGGTATAGTGCTTCGCGGCGCCCGTCTTCTTCGCCTTTTCGGGCAATCCGTGCAGCTCCTCTTCCTGGCCGATGTCAGCGGCGAACGTGACGATCTCTGCGTCGTAGGTTTCGCGGAGCCACTTGACGATGACGGACGTGTCGAGGCCGCCCGAGTAAGCGAGGACGATTTTCATGGAAAATGGGAAAGAGGAGAAACCGCGAATGCACGCGAATCAACGCGAATGATCGGAGAGCACGATCGCGTCCATGCGCGTTTAAAAAAATCACTCCGGCAGACGCGCCGCCTGCAGCGCCGCGAGGATCGCCTTCTGCATGTGCAGGCGGTTTTCCGCCTGGTCGAAGATGATCGAGCGCGGGTCGTCCAGCACGTCCTGCATCACTTCCTCGCCCGCATGCGCGGGCAGGCAATGCATGAACAAGGCGTCGGGCTTCGCGCCCGCGAACACCTCGCGCGTGACCGCGTAAGGCGACATCACGCGAATCCGCTCCTTCGTCTCCTCCTCCTTGCCCATGCTCACCCAGACGTCCGTATAAATCACATCCGCCTCGCGCACCGCCTCCATCACGTCGGTCGTGAAATGATAACTGCGCTTCGGATCGAAGCCTTCGCGCTCGAGCGCGGCATCGAACTCCGCCGAGGGGGCGAACTCCTTTGGCCCGGCGAGCGAGATCTTCATCCCGAAAAGGTTGGCGCCCAGGATCCACGAGTTTGCCATGTTGCACGCGGTGTCGCCAAGAAACGCGATCTTCCGCCCGCGCAGTGAACCGACGAGACTCGCGCCGTCGCTCGCGCCCGCCGCCCAGCGTTCGGCCATCGAGAACGCGTCCGTGTAGATCTGGCAGGGATGGAGAAAATCCGTGAGCGCGTTCACGACCGGCACGCTTCCGGCCGCCGCCAGCCGCTCGACATCGCTGTGATCGAACGTCCGCACCACGAGCCCGTGCACGAAACGCGACAGCACTCGCGCGGTGTCCTCGATCGTCTCGCCTCGGCCCATCTGGATGTCGCCTTTGTTGAGAAACAGCGGGTTGCCCCCGAGTTCGTGAATCCCGACCTCGAATGAAACGCGCGTGCGGGTGGATGACTTCGAGAAAATCAGCGCCCACGTCTGCCCGGCGAGCGGCTTCGGCGCATCTGCGGTCCCACGCTTCGACTTCAACGCGTGCGCCGTCGCAAACAATGCCGGCAATTCGGGCATCGTGAAGTCGGTTTCTTTAAGGAAGTGCTTCATGGGAAGCGGTCAGATGTAAGTGCCCGGCGCATCGCGCACGAGTGAAAAGTAAGGCCGCCCCGGACGGTGGATCCGCCTCGTTTTTACCCGACTGCCGACCGCACGCCGCAGCCGCAGTATGGTCGTGCCGCGAGCACGCCCTCTCTGTGGCGCGGACGGATTTTCAGAGTGGTGCGGGCGGACGGAATCGAACCGACGAGACCTGCTTGGAAGGCAGGAGTTTTACCACTAAACTACGCCCGCGAGGCGCAGGCCGGGAGCTTCTTCGTGGCGACGTTGTGGTCAAGCCCGCAGCGAACTTCCCTTTTCCAACTGAGCGCATGTCGCCTGGCAGCTCACCTGACGTCGCGATTTGGGACGGGCGGTGCCGCCCGTCCGGGGGGGCGCAGGCCGTGCGCTGTGTCCGGGAATAACCAAGCCGGGTAATCAGGCGGTTACATAACCCGCGCTCATTCCTCGGCGTTTCTCACCGGGTTTTTACCGGGTAATCCCCTAGATCGGGATTGCGAGCTTGGTAGCGCTGCTTTTGGCTGCCGAACATGGCACTGCTCACCTCGGCCGCATCTGGCACGGCCCAATCCTCACGCACGGCACCCAAGAAAAAAGCCGGTGGTGTCGCGGCGGCGCAAGCACTCGCAAAACAAAAGTCGCTCGAGAAGAAATCCAAGACCTACAAGCTGCCGATGGGTGAGCTGGCCTTGTTCACCCAGCAGCTGGCCTCGTTGCTCACGGCGGGTCTGCCGCTGGTGCAGTGTTTGGAAGCGTTGCAGGACCAGACCGAGGATCCGTGCTTCCGGATCGTGATCCGCGACGTGCGCGGTGATATCTCGCAGGGTAATTCCTTTTCGTCGGCGGTGCGGAAATTCCCGAATTCGTTCAACACGCTGTTCGTCTCGATGGTCGAGGCCGGTGAGGCGAGCGGTGGCTTGGCGGAAATCCTGGGCAAGGTCGCCGGTTATTTCGAATCGACGGTCAAGCTGAACAAGAAGGTGAAGTCGGCGATGACCTATCCGATCGCGGTTATTGGTCTCGCGATCGCGTTGGTGAACGTGCTGCTGATCTTCGTCATTCCGGTGTTCGCCGCGATGTTCGCGGACTTCGGCGCCAAGCTGCCGGCGCCGACGCAGTTCCTGATCGACCTCTCGAATTTCCTGAAATCCTGGTGGTGGGCGATCGGCATCGGCTGCTACGCCGCGTGGTTCGTGTTGAATAAATTCGTCGCGACCCCGAAGGGCCGGCGCGTGAAGGACAACTTCCTCGTGAAGGCACCGATCTTCGGCAATCTGATCCACAAGATCGCGCTGTCGCGCTTCTGCCGCACCTACGCGACGCTGATCCGGTCGGGCGTGCCGATTCTGCGAACCCTCGAGATCGTGTCGTCCGCCAGCGGCAAGGTGCAGGTCGAGGATGCTTGCGAGGAAATTGCGAAACACGTCAGCCAGGGCGGCCAAGTCTCCGAGATCCTCGCGGCGAATCCCTTCTTCCCGCCGATGATGAAGCACATGGTGAAGGCGGGTGAATCCACCGGCAACGTGGACGGCATGATGAACAAGATCGCCGATTTCTACGACGTGGAGTGCGAGGCCACGGTGTCGGCGCTGACGTCCCTCATCGAGCCGATGCTGATCGTCTTTCTCGGCGTCGTGGTCGGCGGTATCGTCATGGCGATGTTCCTCCCGATCTTCCAACTCGGCGCGGTCGCGGGTGGCCTCCAGTAAGGCGGGGACGTTCCTGCGCTCGTTTGACAACGCGCTCCGACTTCCGGAACGTCGGCGTCTTCGTCTCTCCGCTTCATGCCTTCTGTCCTAATCGTCGACGACCTCGTCTCCATCCACGAGATGCTCGAGGCCGTAATCCAGCCTACGGGGTTCGCGACCTCGTTTGCGACGGACGGCGAGAAGGCGTTGATCCGCTACAAGGCGGACAAATACGACCTGGTGCTCGCGGACATCGACATGAAGCCGATGGACGGCATCACGCTGCTCAAGCAGCTGAAGCTCTACGATCCAAACGCGGTCGTCATCATCATGACCGCGTACGCCTCGACCGAGAGCGCGGTTCAGGCGTTGAAGTATGGCGCGTTCGATTACCTGCAGAAGCCGTTTCGTGTCGATGAGCTGATTGCTACCCTGCGGCGGGGCCTCGAATTTCGGAAATTTCAGGCCGAGCGCGCCGCGACCGGGATCGTGCCGGGCGCCAAGGCGGCGGACATCGAATCGCGTCTCATCGGCAGGAGCACCAAGATCACGAAACTCATCTCGCAGGTCAAAAAACTCGCGACTGTCCGCACGCCGGTGCTGCTGATCGGTGAGAACGGTACGGGCAAGAGTGCGGTTGCCGAGATTCTTCACGCGGCGACCGGCGCCGCGGAGACCGCGCTCGTCCGCATCGATTGCTCGCTCAGCTCCGAGGCCAATTTCCGCGAAGGGCTCCTCGGCGAGAACGGTGAGGGCGGCGCATGGGTGAAGCAGGCGAGAGGCGGCACGCTTTTTCTCCAGCATCTGCAGTGTCTCAGCCAGTCCGTGCAGAAGGAGCTCGTGAGCGTTCTTCGCAACACGGCGCACGGTTTTCGCCTGGTGTGCACCACGAGCGAGGATCTCGAGATCCTGGTCGACGAGGGCAAATTTCACGACGAGCTGTTTTACCGCGTGGCATCGCTGCCGGTGCAGATGCCCGCGCTCCGCGACCGCACGGATGACGTGCCGCTGCTTGTGAAGCACTACGCTTCGCAGGCGGTGAATCCGTTGTTCGATGCGAATCTGATCGAGTTCACGCCCGATGCGCTGGCCGTGATGACGGCCTATCACTGGCCCGGAAATCTCACCGAGCTGGTCCAGGTGGTCTCGAAGATCGCCACCACCACCGAGGCGCGCGTGATCACGTCGCAACAATTGCCTTTGCGGCTGCGCGAACTGAAGCACTGGCCGAGTCTGTCGGAATATCTGGCCGGCCAGGAAAAACAGTATGTCGACATGGTTCTGCACGCCTGCCGTGGCGACAAAGCCGCCGCGGCAAAGGTGCTGGGCGTCGACGCGAGCAAGCTGGGCTGAAGTGGCACGGGCGTCTCGCCCGAGGGTCTGGGCGCGTGGCACGGGCGTCCCGCCCATGTTCTGGCGGCGCTTCGCGCCGTCCATGGGGGCTGCCATGCTACATAAGGCAACAACTCGGAGATGCACCCTTCACGCGTCACGCTGCGCTTTCCCGCTTGCCGCGCGTTTCGGCGATCTCAACCTTCGCCGAAATCTACGCCTATGCCCAAGCGCACCGACCTGAAGTCCATCCTCATCATCGGCGCCGGTCCCATCGTGATCGGCCAGGCTTGCGAGTTCGATTACTCGGGCACCCAGGCGTGCAAGGCGCTCCGCGAGGAAGGCTACCGCGTCATTCTCGTGAACTCGAATCCGGCGACGATCATGACGGACCCGGAGTTCGCGGACGTGACCTACATCGAGCCGTTGACCGTCGATTTTCTGGAAAAGATCATCGCGGCCGAGCGCCCGTCGGCGCTGCTCCCGACGCTCGGCGGGCAGACGGCGTTGAACCTTTCCATGGAGCTGGACAAGGCCGGCATCCTCAAAAAATACGGCGTCGAAATGATCGGCGCGAAGCCGGAGGCGATCAACAAGGGCGAGGACCGCGAGCTGTTCAAGCAGTGCATGCTCAAGATCGGCCTCGATGTGGCGCGATCGAAGACGGTGAAGTCGATGGAGGAAGCGCGTGCGGCCGCGGAGCAGCTTGCGATGTTTCCCTTGATCATCCGGCCTTCGTTCACGCTGGGCGGCAGCGGCGGCGGCATCGCTTACAACCGCGAGGAGTTCGAGCACATCGTCGCGAACGGCCTCGACCTCTCGCCCGTGCACGAAGTGCTCGTGGAGGAGTGCCTCCTTGGCTGGAAGGAATACGAGATGGAGGTGATGCGCGATCACAAGGACCAGTGCGTCGTGATCTGCTCGATCGAGAATTTCGACCCGATGGGCGTGCACACGGGTGACTCGATCACCGTGGCGCCGGCGATGACGCTCACGGACAAGGAGTATCAGGTGATGCGCGACGCCTCCTTCGCGGTGATCCGCGAGATCGGCGTCGAGACCGGCGGCTCGAACATCCAGTTCTCGGTCGATCCCGACACCGGCCGCATGGTCGTGATCGAGATGAATCCGCGCGTCTCGCGCTCGTCGGCGCTCGCGTCGAAGGCTACCGGGTTTCCGATCGCGAAGATCGCGGCCAAGCTCGCGGTCGGTTACACGCTCGATGAGCTGCGCAACGACATCACGCGCCTCACGCCGGCGAGCTTCGAGCCGACGATCGACTATGTGGTGACGAAGATCCCGCGGTTCACGTTCGAAAAATTCCCCGGCGCCGACACCACGCTGACCTCGGCGATGAAATCGGTCGGCGAAGCGATGGCGATCGGCCGCACGTTCAAGGAATCGATTCAGAAGTGCCTTCGCTCGCTCGAAATCGGTGCACGCGGCTTCGGTGGCGGCGGCAAGCACGGCGGCGACGAGCCGGTCGAGGAAAAGGTGATCAACGCGAAGCTCGGCACGCCGAACGCGGAACGCATTTTCTACATCCGCCACGCGTTTCGCGCTGGCTACACCATCGAGCGGATCTTCGAGATCACGAAGATCGACCCGTGGTTCCTGCATCAGCTGCACGAGATCTGGGAGATGGAGGAGGAGTTGAAGAAGAGTAGCACGGGCGTCCCGCCCGTGAACATGGGCGGGACGCCCATGCTGCTTCCGATCGACGACACGGCTTTCCGCCGCGCGAAGCAGTTCGGGTTTTCCGATGCGCAGCTCGCCCATCTGTTCAACACCGATCTCGCGACCGTGCGCGCCGAGCGGAAAAAGCGCGGGATCAACACGACCTACCGGCTGGTCGACACCTGCGCGGCGGAGTTCGAGGCGTTCACGCCGTATTACTATTCCAGTTACGGCGATGAGAGCGAAGTGCTCCCGCCCAGCGGCAAGAAGAAGATCATGATTCTCGGCGGCGGGCCGAACCGCATCGGCCAGGGCATCGAGTTCGACTACTGCTGTGTGCACGCGAGCTTCGCGCTGCGCGAGATCGGCTACGAGAGCGTGATGGTGAACTCGAATCCGGAGACCGTCTCGACCGATTACGACACGAGCGACCGGCTCTACTTCGAGCCGCTGACGCTCGAGGACGTGCTGGAGATTTATGAGCAGGAAAAATGCGACGGCGTCATCGTGCAGTTCGGCGGGCAGACGCCGCTGAATCTCGCGTCCGCGCTGAAGGCGAACGGCGTCAACATCATCGGAACCTCGCCGGAAAGCATCGAAGCCGCGGAGGACCGGAAGCAGTTCTCGGCGATTCTCGACAAGCTGCAGCTCAAGTCGCCCGCGAATCGCACGGCGATGAACGAGACCGATGCGCTGACGTTCGCGAAGGAGGTCGGGTTTCCCGTGCTGCTCCGGCCGTCCTTCGTGCTGGGCGGCCGCGGCATGTTCATCGTCTACAGCGAGGAGGAATTCCGGGGCGTGGTGCGCCAGGCGTTCGATGTGATGCCGGACAAGCCGGTGCTAATCGACAAGTTCCTCGAGGATGCGATCGAGCTCGACGTCGATTGCATCAGCGATGGCGAGGCCGCCGTGATCGGCGGCATGCTCGAGCACATCGAGTATGCCGGCGTGCACTCGGGCGATGCCTCGATGGTGATGCCGCCGCACACGCTCTCGCCGGAGATGTTGAACACGGTCCGGCGCGCAACCTACGCGCTGGCGAAGGAGCTCAACGTGATCGGATTGATGAACGTGCAGTTCGCGATCAAGGACAACCAGCTCTACGTGCTGGAAGTGAATCCGCGTGCGTCGCGCACCGTGCCGTTCGTCGCGAAGGCGATCGGCGTGCCGCTGGCGAAACTCGCCGCGAAGCTGATGACGGGCGCGAAGCTGAAGGATCTCGGTTTCACCCGGGAGCAGACGCCGAAGCACTGGTGCGTGAAGGAGGCGGTTTTCCCGTTCGTGCGTTTCCCCGGCGCCACGATCGCGCTCGGGCCGGAAATGCGCTCCACCGGTGAAGTGATGGGCCTGGACGAGGATCTCGGCGTGGCGTTTGCGAAGGCGCAGGCGGCGGCGAAACCCGGCCTGCCGACGGCGGGCAACGTGTTTCTCTCGGTCAAGGACGCCGACAAACCGCGGGCGGTCGCGCTGGCGCGCTCGCTCGAGCAGCTCGGTTTCACGATCTATTCCACGAGCGGCACGGCGAAGACACTGGCCGATGCGGGCGTCGCGGTGAAGCGCCTCGCCAAGATCGCCGAAGGCCGGCCGAACACGGTCGACCTGATCAAGAACGGGCAGATCCAGATGGTGATCAACACGCCGGGCGGGATGATCCCGCGGCTCGACGAGAACGCGATCCGTTCGGCGGCGTATGCGCACAACGTGTGTATCATGACCACCATCACGGGCGCCGAGGCGGCAGTGGGAGGCATTCGCGCGTTGAAGGAAAAGCACGTCGGCGTGAAGCCGATCCAGCAGTATCGCGGCAACGTCGTGGTGCTGTAGGCGGGCGGGGAACGCGCGGGTCTCCCGGGGCGCACGACCAGAATCCAATGGTGGTCTGACGTAGCCCCCTTCGGGAGAAGCGGGACCGGGCTGGAGCGGCCGACACCTTGGAGATGCGCCGCGCGCGGGCGTTTCACGTCTTGCGCTGGACGCGGACGGTTTCCCTCTGTTTCGTCGGACTCCCGATGTCATTCCTCGACCGACTCGAACGCGCCCTCGGCCGTTACGCCATCGCCAACATCTCGCTCTACATCGTCATTGGCCAGGTGGCGGTTCTGCTCGGACACCTGATGGGGCGGATCGATCTGCAATGGTTCCTGCTGGTACCGCAGTGGGTGATGCAAGGCGACTGGTGGCGAGTGTTCAGCTTCATCCTCATGCCGCCGCCACCGGGGATGTTCGGCTACATCTTCATCGCGTTTGCGTGGTATCTTTTCTACCTCTTCGGCAGCGCGCTCGAGGGCTATTGGGGCACGTTTCGCTACAATCTTTTCCTGCTGATTGGCTATGGGCTCACCGTCGGGCTCTCGTTCTTATCTCCGCACTCGGCGGTCACCAACGCGTTTCTCGCGGGCTCGGTTTTCCTGGCGTTTGCCCGGCTGAATCCGGATTTCGTGATGATGCTGTTCTTCATTCTGCCGGTGAAGATCAAGTGGCTCGCGCTGATCACCTGGCTGGGCTACGCGTGGGGCTTCATCACGGGAGGCATGTCGACCCGGCTCACCATTTTCGCCGCGGTGGGAAACTTTTTGCTGTTCTTCGCCCGCGACATCGTGATGTCGATGAAACAGGGGCAGCGCACGATGGCGCGCAAGACGCGGGAGATCGCCGAGGCGAATGCGCCGCGGCACGTCTGCCATGTGTGCGGCAAGACGGACAAGACGCATCCGGAGCTGGATTTCCGCTACTGCTCCAAGTGCGCGGGCGATCAGTGCTATTGCCCGGAACACATCCAGAACCACGCGCACGTGGTCGCCGCCGATGACGGCAAAAAAGCCTGATCCGTTCGCGGCGACGGCCATCGCGCGGCTGGGCACGCTGGGCGACTGGCTGGCGTTTGCGGAAAAACTCTACGCGCGCGAGCGCGTCGCGCTTGGCCAGGTCGCGACGAACGCGCACGACGAGGCCTTGTACCTGCTGTTGCGGACGCTCGAGCTGCCGCTCGACAGCGATGCGCGCGTGCTCGCGAGGAAGCTCGGCCCGCGCGAACGCGCGGCGGTCGAGACGGCGTTACGCCGTCGCGTGATCGAGCGCGTGCCCGCGGCCTACCTGACGCGCGAAGCGTGGCTGGGCGAGCATCGCTTCTACGTCGACGAACGCGTGATCATTCCGCGCAGCTATTTCCTCGAGCTGATTCCGGAGGAGCTGGAGCGGCGGTTGCCGGCCGACAAGCGCGGGAAAAATATCCGGCACGTCGTCGATGTCTGCACGGGGTCCGGCTGCCTCGCGATTCTGCTGGCGCACCAGTTTCCCGGCGCGCGCGTCGACGCCTGCGATCTTTCACGCGCCGCGCTCGAAGTGGCTAAAATCAACGTCCGCGAACACGGTCTCGCGAAACGCGTGCATTTGTTCGAGAGCGATGTCTTCGATGCGATGCCGCCTGCGCGCTACGACATCATCCTGAGCAATCCGCCGTATGAGCCGAGCGCGCATGTCGATGCGCAGGCGCCGGAATTCGCGGCCGAGCCACGGATGGCGCACGACGGCGGTCGCGATGGGCTGGAGATCGTTCGCAAGCTGCTCCGGCAGGCGCGCACGCGTTTGCAGCCGCACGGCATCGTGGTGATCGAGGTCGGGGGATTGCGCGCGGCGATCGATCGTGAATTCGCCGCGCTCGAGCCGGAGTGGCTGTCGACGCAGGATGGTTCGGACTGCGTGGTGCTGTTTCGTGCTGCGCGGCTGGCGAGGTGAGGTTCCGCTCTCCGAGCGGGCCTGAATTAAGCAAGGCGTAATCGCCGGCTGGAACGCAGGCCCGCTCGGAGAGCGGAGCCCCACCTTCATGTTACTTTATCTCTTCGACCTTGCGCGTCGGCAGGCCGGCGGCGGTCCAGTCTTTCAGTCCGCCCGCGTTGGCCGTGTTGACGCCTTGTTTGGCGAGCGCACTGGCGACGGCGCCGGAGCGGGAGCCGGTGCGGCAATAGACGATGATCTGCTTGCCCTTGTTCTGCGCGAGAAACTCCTTCCACTGTTTCTGCTCGCCGTCGAAGTCGCTCTTCGGGAGCAGCACGGCGGGCTTCGCGACTCCACTGTCTTTCCACTCGGCGGGTTCGCGGCAATCGACGAGCACCGCTTTGCCGGACGCGACGAGCTTGGCAGCCTCGGCGGGGGCGATTTTCGGTGCGGCCGCCGCGGCGAATGCGACGGTGGCAGTGGCGAGGAGCGCGGCGAGAAGGCGGGGTGTGTTCATGGGGGGCGGAATGAAGCCACGGGGGGCGGTTCGGCAACTGCGGGCGCGAGTTGCCTGATGCCTCAGCCGCTCGAGCTCAGCGCGCGAGGTCGTAGAGCGCGTAGCCGGCGAACAGATTGGGCAGGGTCCGACATGGCGTATGCCAGTTGCCCGAGAGATGCGCACGGCGCGCGATCCGGATGCCCTTTACCTCGCAGAAATGTTCGAAGTCGGCGATCGTCACTGGATTCGCCGGCCGGCTCTCGAACCATTCCGTGGTGTAGACTTCGTTCCGGATCTTGCGGCCCTGCACGAGCGTGTTGATCCGATTTTTCCAGAAGCCGTGATTCACGAAGCCGACGGTGAGGGCGCGGCCCACTCGCAGCGCTTCGAGGATCACCGTCGTGGGATCGGCGAGCTCGTGCACGGTGCGCGAGCAGATCACGCGGTCGAAATGTTTTTCCGGAAACGAGCGCATGAACGACGTCATGTCGCCCTGGTATGCCGCGAGTCCGCGGCGCACGCATGAGGTGATTTTCGCGAAATCGAGATCCACACCGACGGCGGAGACTTTTTTCGTCTGCACGAGATAATCGAGCAGCACGCCCGGGCCGCAGCCGAGGTCGAGCACGCGGGTGTTGGGTTCGACCCAGTCACCGATGATCTGCATGTCGACGGTGCGCTTGAGAACTTGAGTCATGGCTGGAGCGGAGTTGGGCCCACGGAACACACTGCACATTTCGTGTGTTTGGTGTTTTTCGTGGGCCACATCAGGGATATCTCAAATGCTGTAATCGAAGACATACGGCTGGTCGCGTTCGAGAAAGGCGCGGACAAGCGAGTAGAGCGCCTCGGATTCGAGGAGAAACGAGTCGTGTCCGAGGTCGGTGTTGAGCTCCGCGTAGCTGGCGCGTTTGCCGGCGCGCAGCAGCGCGAGCGCGAGCGTGCGATTCTGCTCGGGGGGAAAGAGCCAGTCGCTCGCGAAGCCGACGATGAGTGTCTCGGCTTCGACGTGTGCGAAGGCCGCCTCGAGCGAGCCGAACGCATGGGCGAGGTCGAACTGGTCGAGCGCGCGCGTGATGTAGAGATACGAGTTCGCGTCGAAGCGATTGATGAAGCTCTGGCCCTGGTGCCGCAGATAGCCCTCGACCTCGAACTGCACGTCGAACGTGTAGGCGTCGGTGGCCGCGTTTTCCTTTTTCCGCCGGCCGAATTTCCGGTCCATGCTGGCATCCGAGACGTAGGTGATGTGCGCCATCATGCGCGCGATCGCCAGGCCGACGCGTGGGCCGGCGTCCTTCGGGTAGTCGCCATGATTCCATGCCGGATCCTGCATGATCGCCTGGCGGCCGACTTCGTTGAATGCGATCGCCTGCGCGCTCTCGCGGCCGGTGGTCGCCATCGCGAGCACGCGGCGCACGTAATGCGGATACTCGATCGCGAAGAGCAGCGCCTGCATGCCGCCCATCGAGCCGCCGATGATGCCGTGCAGCTCGGTGACTCCGAGGTGATCGAGCAGGAGTTTCTGCGCGCGCACCATGTCGCGGATGGTGACGAATGGAAACAGCGTGCCGTAAGGGCGGCCTGTTTCGGGATTGATCGACGATGGGCCGGTGGAGCCCTGGCAGCCGCCGAGGACGTTGGCGCAGATGACGAAAAAACGGCGCGTGTCGACGGCCTTGCCGGGACCGATGAGATTGTTCCACCAGCCGGGCTTGCGGTCGGTCGCGGCGTGCCAGCCGGCGCAATGATGGTCGCCGCTCAGTGCGTGGCAGATGACGATCGCGTTGTCGCGCGTGGCGTTGAGCGTGCCGTAAGTCTCGTAGCGCAGCGTGAAGCCGGGAATGACCTGACCGCTCTTGAAGGTGAAAGGCTTGTTGTAGACGAAATCGCGCGGCGTCACGAGCCCGACCTCGCCGGGCGCGAGGTGGCGTGGCGTGGGGCTCGGCGAGCTCGTGGAGCTCGAAGGCGCGATTTCGACGTCGTCAGTCATTGTAAGAATAAGAGAACCAGCACGACGGATGTGAGGCAAGTAACCGACCGGGTTATGACGCTGCGGTGACGTGGCGCAGCGTACTTCCCGCATCGGCTACGCAGCAGACGAGACCGCAGCGAGACGCCTGCGCTGCCTCACACCTGCTCCTCGATCTCTTCGTTCGAGAACACCACTTGCACGTCGTCGAGTTCTTCGAGGGTGTCATGCAATTTCTCGAGCGCGACCGCGACGGATTTATCCGTGACGGGAACGGTCGTCGTCGGGATGTAGGCGATCTCCGCGTTGTCCGGCTTGATGCCTTTTTCCTCGAGGGCGTGGGAGACTTTGTCGAAGGCCTGCACGCCACAACGCACCTCGAAGCCTTGATCGCTCGCGATGACATCATCGGCGCCGGCTTCGAGCGCGATCTCCATGAGCGCGTCTTCGGTGGTCTTGTGCGTGGCGATGAGAAACTGGCCGGCGTGCAAAAACTGAAATGCGACCGCACCCGTGCTTGCGAGGTTGCCGCCGTGTTTCGCGAATGCCGAGCGTACGTCCTTCGCGGCGCGGGTCTTGTTGTCGGTCGTGGCTTGCACGACGAAGGCCACGCCGCCGGGACCGTAGCCCTCGTACGTGATTTCTTCGAAGACGACGCCCGGCAGCTCGCCGGTGCCCTTCTTAATGGCGCGGTCGACGTTCTCGGCCGGCATGTTTGCGTCGCGCGCCTTGAGCACGAGCGTGCGGAGCCGGGCGTTGGCGTCGGGATCGCCGCCGCCGGATTTGGCGGCGAGGGTGATGTCGCGGGAGAGCCGCGAGAAGACTTTGCCTTTGCGCGAGTCGGTGACGGCTTTGAGCCGCTTCACCTTGGACCATTTGTTATGGCCGGCCATGACTGAAAGTAGCGAGTAGTGAGTAGCGAGTAGCCCGCTACTTCTTTGGCCGACTACTTTTTCTTCGGCGTGACGTTTTTCGTCTTCTTGCTCCACGCCGCAGCGGTCGAAGCGGCAGCGGTGCCGGAGCCCACCGGACCGGGCTCGTCTTTCATGCGGTTGATCACGAGTTGCTGGCCGATCGTGAACAGGCCGTTGATGAAGGAATACAGCGAGAGAGCAGCCGAGAACGTGTAACAGAAGATAATGAAGAAATAGGGCATGATCTTCATCATCTTCACCTGCGCATTGTCAACCGACGGCGTCGGCGTGATGTGCATCTGAATCACCATCGTCGCGCCCATGAGCAGCGGCATGATATTGAGCGGGAAGAAGCCGAAGAGCACGGCGACGGTGTCGGTCGCAGAAAGGTCCGGGGTCCACAGGAACGGCGCGAACCGGAGCTCGGCGGCGCTCGGCAACATGGTGAAGAAGCCCATGAAGAACGGCATCGTGAGCAGGATCGGGAGACAGCCGCCGACGGGATTCACACGGTGTTTCTTGAACAACTCCATCGTGGCCTGCTGCTGCTTCTGCGGGTTGTCTTTGAACTTTTCCCGGATCGTCTGCATCTCCGGCTGAAGTTTCGCCATTCGCTTCGCCGACTTCGACGCGGCGAGCGTGAACGGAATGAAGAGCGTCTTCAGCGTCAGCGTGGTGAGGATGATCGCCACGCCCCAGTTGCCGACGAAGCCGTGGATCCACGTCATCAACGTGAGCAGGATCTGGCTGAAAAATTTGAAGAAGCCGAAGTCCATCACCTTGTTTTCTTCGGCCTTGAAAACCGCCGTGTTGGCGAGGCGGCTATATTCCTTCGGGCCGACGTAGAGGGCACCGGCGAGCTTTGTTTCCTTCTTCGCCTCGATCGGTTTGATGTCGAACTGCGCACTGCCGGTCACGCCGTAGGCGCCGGACTGATCGTCGGGCAGGTCGGCGATGAGCTTTACACGTCGCGTAATGAGACCCGCGGCGGGTTCGGCGCCGGTGAAGATGCTGGCGAAAAACTGGTTCTTCACGGCGGTCCATGTGAACGCGCCGGAGCTGACGATATACGGCGTGCTGTTTCGGGCGCCAATGCCGAGGAAACCGCTGCTCGCTTCGAGTTTATCGCGCAGGATGAACTCCTGGTCGCCGCCCGCGGAGTAGCCGGTGGCGAGTTGCTGTGCGGGATCGTCGGCCTTGATCGGCGCGGCGGTGCCGAGCGACAACGCGACGCGAAACGGCTGCGAAGTCTGATCGGTCAGATTGCGGATCGTCGTCTCGTGCTGGATCACATAAGGATCGGTCGTGTCGCCGCTGTTCGGTGAGAGCGTGTAGCGGCGGGTCACTTCGAACCGGTTGTCGAGAATCGTCCGGTAGACGACTTCGGAGGATGTTTTCGAGACGCGTTGATAGCGCGCACTGCTGTCGAGACCCGGATACTCGACGAACGCCAGCATGGGGTCGGAAGAGAGGGTGTTGAAGACGAAGGGCGTGTCGCTGCCCAAGCGGTCAGGGTAGACGAGACGTTTCGATTTGTCGTCGCGCTTGATGAACGCGACCTCGCGCAACGCGCCGCCGGAATCGGTGAAGCGGGCTTCGATGAAATCGTTGCTGAGCGTCGTCACCGTGGCGCCGGCGGCATCGGACGTGACGGCGGCGAAGGCCGTGTTGGCTCCATTGATCGGCGTCGCCTGCGCCGGGCTGGGAGTCGTGCCGGTCGCCGGAGCGGTGGCGGAAGGGCCGGGCTCGGCGGATACGGGCGCACGCGGCGTCGGCGCGGGTTTTGGTCCGAAGAACAGAATGGCAAAGGCCGCAACAAGCAGCAGAGCGCCGATGGTAAAATTCTTTTTGTCCATTAAAGGGAAGCGGGGAGCGTGAAAGAGGACGAGGGCTATGCGTTTACGCGAGCGCAACGCGGAGTGGGACGTGTGCCACGGGCGGGCACCGGATCGAAGCCGCCGGGATGAAGCGGTGTGCACTTCACGAGCCGAACTGCGGCGAGCACGAGGCCGACGAAGGCGCCCCGGGTGCGAATCGCCTCGATCGCGTAGTGCGAACACGTGGGCGAAAACCGGCAACCGCAACTGCCCAGCGTGAGGATCGGCAGCGCGGGCGAAAGGGTGCGCTGATAGACGCGAATCAGGAAGACGAGCGCGGACGAGAGGAGGCTCGGCCGCCGCGAAGCCTCGCGTGAGGAGCGGGCGGGGGCGGGCGCGGAAAATGGGACGTCGCGCGTGCTCATCTTTGGTTAATCTGACTGCAAGCGTCGCCGAAGCGTTTTTGCAGCTCGTGCATATCCCAGGTGGTGGCGGCGGAGCGTGCGATCAGGAGAAGGTCGCAGCTGGCGGGCACGAGGTGTTGTTGGTGACGAAAGACTTCGCGGAGCCGGCGTTTCGCGCGATTGCGCTGCACGGCCCCACCCACGGCGGCGGTGGAAGCGATGACACAGACGCGTGGCGTCTCTGAGATCTTTGCGCCGGGCGCCGCTGTGGCCGGCGTGGGCGTCCCCGCTGGAACGCGGCATCTCCACCAGATGGTGAATGCGCGGCAATCGACGCGGCGGCCTTGTTCGCGGACAGCGCGGATATCGTTTTGCCGCGTCAGGTGCTGATCGGGGCGGAAACGCATGGACGAGAAAAAGCCGAAGGACTGAAAGGCCGAAGGGCTGAAAAGAAAACCCAGGCGATTCACGCGGGAGCTCGGCCGCATGCAGCCTTTCAGACCTTCAACCCTGCAGCCTTTCCGCTCTTTCCGTCAGACCACCGTGAGGCGTTTGCGGCCTTTGAGGCGGCGGGCCTTGATGACTTTGCGGCCGCCGGTGGTGGCCATCCGGGCGCGGTAACCAATCTTGCGGGCGCGTTTCTTGCGATGCGGGCGGAATGTCGGCTTCATGATGTTTAAAGAAAAAGAGGGTCATCTGTGCCCGAGCGGCGGGGGAGGTGTCAAGGCGTGCTTTGTGGCAGGCCAGGCAAGCTTGGCGGGCGGTGGGCCGGTCTGCAAAGCGCGGGCTGAGGTGCGGACTCCACGATTGCGCGGGGCGGGTGCCGATTTCCGGATTGTCGGGCGCGGATCCGATGAAATCGATTTTGCAGCAGCACGGCGGAGCCCCAAGAAGGGTTTGCGTTCAAGACCGTGCCGGGGGCTTCGACCGTCTGTGGCACGTGCACTCGGACTGCGAGCCATCGAGCTCGGCCACGCGATTCGCGAAGGCTACGTGAAGGGAATGTTCGACGATGACACCCGCTGATCCAGCCGGCCGCGATCCTCTGGCCGCGCCACGAGCTTCCAGTGGCGATCGCGCCGGCGACGAAGCTCGCACCGTCGGCGACGACGGTCGTGCCGCAGCGCGAGACGCTCCCGGACGGATCATTAGTGGAGCTGAAGCCCGGCGCCCTCGTCTCGCACGATTTCGCGGGGACGGTGCGCCGCGTGACGCTCCACCAGGGCGAAGCGCATTTCCAAGTGACGAAAAATCCCGCGCGGCCGTTTGTGGTTCGCGCGGGCAACGTCGATATCCGCGGTCGGCACCGCGTTTTCCGTGCAGCTCGCGTCCACGGCCGTGGAGGTGCTGGTCAGTGAAGGTCGGGTCGCCGTTGCGAAGGACTCCGCCCAGCGCAGCGCGTCGGGGAGACGCATCTCGGCTCGGCCCAAGTGGCACAGCGGCTCGCGTGGCGCATGCCGCTGGCGACCGCCGCGCGACTGGTATGGTGCGCGGCGACTACCAGCGGGCTCCGCGCGGAGCCCACGTATTTCGAGCAGACCGGCCTCAAGTTCGACAGGCGCGCGCCGCGAACCTGGACGAGTCATCGGTCGATTTCACGGCCGGAGTGCAGGGCGTCCGGCTGATCGACAATCCCGAGCATTCAGCGAATATCTGGAACAAGTATACATTCACCGATGGTGTTTTGAAAGGGGTCGACGTGGGGCTCGGAGTAAACTGGTTCGGCACCGAAGCGGCGATTGACAACGGGCTCCGCCGCCGCGCGACCGGGCGTTTCAAGGCCGACTTCCGCGAACGTTTCGTCGCGAACACTGGCATCGGTTACAAGGTGAAGCTCGGCGGTCGCGACTGGAACTTCAGGCTCAATATAAACAACCTGTTGGACGACCAGAAGGATGAGCGTATTGTTTATAACGGCATCGTCGGAACGGTGACGGATGCCCCGTCGCGATCCGTGGTTTATTATACGCCGCGCACCTGGCGCTTCCCGGCTGGCGTTAAATTCTAGCCAGCGCGGGTGACTCGGCCGCGCTTTCCGCCGAGACGCTCGAACGGCGCAACCGCCCGCGGCTGGGGACGGCACCCAGCCTCAGCGCGCCGGCGTGCGCAGGTAGGCGATGACGTCGAAGAACTGCTGCTCGGTGAGGAGCGATTCGAAGGCCGCGGGCATCGGCGACACGGGAGAGGCCGCGGATTCCGCGATTTCGGCGTGATTGAACGTGAGTTCCTGTCCAGTGGCCGGATCGGTGAGCAACACGCGATCGGCTTGCTCGCGCTGGTTCAGGCCGGAGTGGGTTTCTCCGTTCTTGAGAGTGACGGTCGTGAGCCGGAAAGCCGGGTCGACGTTGCGGCCCGGGTCGAGGATGTCTTCGACGAGACGCGCGATCGTGCGCGATTCGCTGCCGTCGAGCGTCGGCCCAAGGGTGCCGCCTGTATCACGAAACCGGTGACACGTGGCGCAATGCGTCGCGAAAACGGCCGCGCCGCGCGTGGTATCCGTCTTGAAGGTGGAGGCGGCGCGTAGGCGTTGCGCGATCAGGGCATCGAGGCGCGCGTCTTCCGGCGGAAGCGCGCGGGTGAGCGAGGCGATACGGGCGCGGATCTCGGCGGGACGTTTCTCAAATGCGAGCTCGAGGTAACGGTGGCGGAGCAGCGTGGCGCGCACCCGGCCGGACGCGGCGAGGTCGAGTAGGTCGCGCGCGCCGGCGTCGCTCTTCGCCAGAGCAGTGGCGAGGGCGAGCGCGAGGTCGGCCGAGGCGATGGAGAAGGCGTCGACGAGCGCCCGTCGTGCGACGGGAGTGGACGAGGTGTTGCCCAGAATGTCGGCGGCGGCGCGGCGCAATGTATTCGACCCGCCATTACGCAGCACCGCGATCGCCGCATCGGCGGTATCGGCCGCGGCGGGATCGAGCGCGCGGAGCGCGGCGAGGCGCGTCTGTTCGCGGGCGCGGTCATCGAGTGCAACGGCGCGAAGCGGGGCGGCTTTCTCGGCAAATGCGAGCGGTTTCAGGGCGTTGATGGCGCGCAGGGCGAGGGCGTTGTCCTTGGCTCGGACCGCGCCGAGGAGCTCCGTGCGCATCCACGTTTCAACTTCGGATGGCAGCGTGCGATCGCGTTTCGCGGCGACGGTGGCGAAACCTTCCGCGAGGGCGACGCGGTGTGTGAGCGGCGCGCGGACCAGCGACTGCATCAACGGCCGGACGGCTTCAAACCTGGCGGCGGGCAGCTGCGATACGGCATGGCGCGCGAAATCGCCGGCGCGCGGCCCGGAGAATTTCGCGCGCTCGAGATGAGCGAGGAGGAACTCGGCGGCAGCGGGTGTCTTTACCGCGAGCAGGATTTCGGCGAGCAGGCGCTCGGCGGTCGGCGCGGAGGTTTTTGGCGCGGAAGCGAGGAGCGTTTGCAGATCGGCTGGTGAGGCGACGAGGGCGAGATGGGCCTTGAGCGCGAGGCGCAGCGCGTAGTCGAGCCCGGTGTCGTAAGCGGGGGCGGCGAGCAACATCGCGAGGAGGATCTCGGCTTTCCAAGGCTGCGGGTCGCGGGTGAAGAGGATCGCGCACGCGCGCCAGAGGTGGAAGTTCGCGGTGTTGGAAACCAAGGCGGAAAACGCGGCACGGTCGGATGCGTCGAGTTTTCCGCGGAGCGTGAGCGTGCGTACCGCAGCAAGCGCGACATCGCTGTCGGGCCGCGTGACTGCCCGGCGGAGGAGGGCGTCGTCGGTGTGGCCGAGGCGTTCGAGCGTGAACAGGATCGGGAGTGCGGCGGTTTCGTCGGCGGAGGCATCGGCGCCGGAAATCAGGCGTTCGGCGGCGGCGTGCAGCGCGGGTGCGGAGGAGGCCGCATCGGTGCGTGTCAGAAGTTCGGATACGGCGAGCGAGCGGACGACGAGGTTTGGATCCGCGAGCCGCGGGACGAGCGCGGCGGAGTCGAGTTGAGTGAGGTCGGGGAGCGTGGGCGCGGCGGCCCGGCCGTCGAGCCCGCGCCAGACGACACGCCAGATCCGGCCGTGTGAACGATCGCGCGCGGGGTGGGTGAGCGGGACTTCGTAATGGCCGATGATCGGGTTGTAGAAATCCGCGATCCAGAGCGCGCCGTCGGGGCCGAGTTTCACCTGCACGGGGCGAAACGCGGGATCGTCGCTCGTGAGGAAATCCGGCTGGCGGGCGGCATGGGGCGTCGAGCCGCGCCAGTCGAGGCGGGCACGATTGATGCGGCGCGTGACGGGGTTGCCGTTGAAGAGGTTGTCGCGGAATTCGCGCGGGAAGTGGGTCGCGGAATAGTGCGCGATGCCGGCGATCGCGCTGGAGCCGTGGTCATCGGTTGTGATCGCGGGCCCGAAGCCGAGGCCGTCGTGCTCGCGTCCGATGCCCTCGTAGTAGCCGCCGGGGATGAGCAGGTAGACGGGTTTCGAATGCGAGTCGGCGGTGTAGAGATCGCCGCGCGAATCGAAGGCGAGGCCGAAGGGATTTGTTTGCCCGTGCACGTAAAGCTCGAAACGCGAGCCGTCGGGCCGGAAGCGATAGGTGTTGCCGCTTTGCAGCTTGGTGACGCGGCCAGTGCGGTCGACGACTTCGCTCGGATTGGAGTAGCCGTGCGTGCCGTAGACCCAGCCGTCGAACCAGAGCCAGTAGCTCGAGGACATGCCGTGCGTGTCGCGAAAGCCGAAGCCGTCGTAGAGTTTTTCGCGGAGATCGGCGCGGCCATCGCCGTCGGTGTCGGCGAGCCGCCAGATGGCGGGGATGGAAAACACGAGCGCGGTGTCGCCCTTGGCATCGGGTGCGCGCGGGAGCGGGAGGATGCCGATGGGGATGTTGAGGCCGTCGGCGAAGGTCGTGATTTTGCGCGCGCGGCCCGAGGCGGGATCGAAGTCGGAGAGGAGGCGCACGGTGTCGAGACCGTGCTCCGCGGGAGTCGGAGGTGTGGACGTGGCCCGAAACGCGAGCGCATTGTCATCCCAGTTTTTATCGAAGGCAGCAATCGGCTGGCCGAGGGCATCGCGTCGCGCGGGCCAAGGGTAGAGCGCCGAGCCGGTCACCCACGCGCGACCGGCGGCGTCGAAGGCGAGATTGAACGGTTTCTGCAGATCGGGCTCGGCCGCGACGAGTTGGACCTCGAAGCCGGGCGGAACGTGGAAGAGCGCGCGAGACTCGGTTGCGGAGCGGAGGCGTGTATCCGGAGCGTCACCACGCTGCGCGAGCGCGATCAGCGGATTCGACAGGGCGAGAAAAACGAAGAGGCGGAGAGCATTCACGGGGGGAGGGGGCATGCGGCGCATGCTGGGCGGGCGGCAGATGCGGCGCAGTTCTTGGGGTCGGCGCCCATGGCACAGGATTTTCCGGCCGAACCAATCAGAATCTGATCAGCGCGGCAGGGCCGGGCGGAAACCAAGTTCTTCCGCGATTCGCAGATGCGAAGCGGCCTCGCGCTCGCGGCCGAGCTGACGCAGCGCGAGCGCCAGATGAAAATGCGCGGCGCCGAACTTCGGGCGCAGCTCCACGGCCCGCGCGAAGTGCGCCAGCGCGTCGGGAGTTCGCCCCGTCGCGCGCAAGGCGATTCCCCAGTTGAGCTCGGCATCGGCATACGTGGGATCCAGCCGGGCGGCGCGCTCGAAAAGCTCCAGCGCGTGCGTCGTGTCGCCGCCGCGCGCCAGGGCGAGTCCGAGATTCACGTGCGCGATCGGATAGGCAGGCTTGAGGCGCAGTGCAGAGCGAAACGCCTCGATGCCCTCGGCAGTGCGGCCGAGCGCCATGAGCGCGATGCCGAGATTGTTCTGCGCCTCGGCATAGTTCGGGCGCAGCTGCAGCGCCCGCTGCAGATGCGGCAACGCCTCGGTCGGGCGGCCGAGCGTGGTCAAGGCGTAGCCGAGGTTGTTTTCCGCCTCTGCGTAATTCGGGCGAAGTTCGAGCGCTTTTTCGTAATGCGAGATCGCTTCGTCGGCGCGGCCGGCATCGACCAGCAGGATCGCGAGATTGTTGTGCGCCATCCAACTCGCGGGATTCCGCTGCACGGTTGTGGCGAAGAGCGTCTCCGCGCTGCGATACGTTCCGCTTTGCCGCCAGGTGAGCGCGGTGAACGCCACGAGCACGGTGGGGGCGATGCCGTTCCGCCACGCGGGTGGAATCCGTATCAGAAATGTTGCGACAAGCGCGAGCACGCCGATCGAGGGGAGGTATTGGAAGTGATCCGCGACGTAGGAGTAGAGGAACGGAAACACGTCGACGAAACCGAGCGCGGGAAACAGCGAGCCGCCAAAGAAGAGCGCCGCGGCCAAGGGGCCGCGATGGCGATGTCGCCACCGCCACAGCATCGCCAGCGCGCCGAGCGTCGCGGTCGGAAACAGATACTGCCAGGCTGCCGTCGCATCGAGGTTCCAGCGCGGATAGATGAAAATCAGATCCGCGGGCCAGAGGAGTTTGCCCAGATAGAACCACGGCACGCGTCCCGCGAGCAGCAGGCGATCGGGCCACGTGAGCGCGAAGTCGGAGCCCTGCGCGCCGATGAGCGTGCGTTCGACCAGCGCGGTCACCGCTCCGGCTGCCACGCCAAACGTGAGCCAGGGCAACAGCGGCAGGACATCACGGCGCCACGCGAGGCGGCCGCGTTGCCACCATAGTATTACGAGGAGTGCGGCCGGCAGCGTGGCGGCGACCGTTTTCGTCAGCACGGCGGCGACGAACAAACCCGTGGCCCACCCATACGCCGCGCGTCGGCGTTCGGTGTCGAAGCGCAGGTAGGCGAGGACCGCGCCGAGATACAGGACGGTCGACAGCGTGTTCTTCTGTTCGGAGATCCACGCGACCGACTCGACGGCCACCGGATGCAACGCGAAGAGCAGCGCTGCGAGCCACGCGCCCGGAACGGACAGGCGTCGCAGTACCGTGCCGAGCAGCCCGGCGGCGGTGGCGTGCAATAGCACGTTCAGCAGATGATAGCTGGGCGCGTGGTTGCCCCAGAGCTGGTGCTCGAGCCAGAACGCGGAATGCAGCAGCGGGTAATATTGCTGCGTGGCGCCTGGCTCGAACCAGATGCGCGCGAGGCCGGCGAGCGAGCGCAGCTCGGGGCGCGTGAGATGACCGTCGTCGTCCCAGACAAAGCCGGCGTCCAAGGCGGGCCAATACGCGACGAGCGTGAGCGCGAAAACGAGAACCCAATTGGCGCCCGCCGACGCGCACGGCCAGTCTGCGGGCGAGTTCGCGGGAGAGGCGCGATCGATCTTCATTGGGAGAGTAAAACGCCGCCCTCCGGAAGGAAGGGCGGCCGCGCTGCGGTGTGCCAGAACACGGGCGGGACGCCCGTGCTACCTCAGACTCATGGGCGAGACGCGCATGCTACGTTCTACAAATCAAACGACGCCGAGAGGATGAACTGTCGCGGGTCGACGATTCGATACGAATGGATTTCGCCGTTTGGGAATGCGCCGACAGGCTGGAGTCGGCCGCTTTCCTGGAGATTGCGAACGTTGAGCCGGAAGGTCGCGGAGACTTTGTCGGCGAAGAGCCTTGTTTTGTAGGAGACAAAGGCGTCCACGTAAGTGTGCGCCTTGTCGTAGATCGGGCGGTTCGGATCGAGGCGCGTGATCCGGGCCGGATAGGTTTCCAAGCCGTAGAAGCCGATCGAGCCCTTGTCTTCCCAACGCAGCGCACCGCCGACGCCGATGTTGCGCACGATCCGGTGATCGGTGAGCGCGGCGAGCTGGAAATTGGTGCTGAAGCGCGCGGCATATTGGCGGATCTGAGGCCGGGGCTTGCCCTCCGTCTCGCGAATGATCGACCAGGGAGCCTCGACGTTGGAGGCGTAGTTCTGCGCGGGTGTCTGCGAGCCGCCGTAGTTGTGAATCCACCACAGATGATTGGGATTGTCGGGCGTCGCCACCCAGCCGGTGCTTTCGGCCGGGCCGGCACTGAGCGCGGGGTCCGAGTTCTGGTCGACGACGCTCGTCCAGATCGGCATCCGCTGATCGATCCAGCGCTGCACGGTCGAGGAGACGTTCGCGTTCATCGATTTCTTTTCCTCGAAGTTGGCGGAGATCGTCCAGTGACGCGTCGGATTGTAGCTGATTTCGACCTCGGTGCCTTTGGCGACGATGTCGTTCGTCGCGGCGATCGTGCCGGCGCGGAAGTGATCCGAGAGCGCGTCGTAAACCTCGCGCGTCATGCCCATCTGGTTGAAGACGGCGGACTCGACCTGCTGGGCGGACCACGCCGGATTGGTCAACCGGAACCAGTCGGTCGCGCGGTTGTAGAGCCGGTGGCGATCGCCCGTCACGTCGAGGTCGAGCCGCAGGGTGCGTTGCGCGATCGTGTTGGCGTCGCCGTTGCGGGCGTTGAGCTGCTGGTTCTCGTAACGGTTGACGCGGATGACGAGCTTGCTGTCGAAGAGATTGAACCAGACGCCGACGTCTTCGCCCTTGCCGGTCTGGTTGGGCAGGCTGTTCAGGAAGAGGTCGACGGCGGGTGGCGACGGAATGAAGTTGTCGGACTTGTTGTAGGAGAGCGCTGCGTGCCGCAGCAGCTCACCGACGAAGCGCGTGGGACCGGAGCCCTGCTCGGCCCATTGACGCACGAACGGGAGATCGCGGAACGGGCGAGCGACGAACTGCGCGGTCTTGGTTTTGCCGACGCTCGCGCGGTAGTCGCCCGCCTCCCAGTGATTGATCTGATCGAAATCGTGCTCGGTGTTGTTGTTCGTCAGGAGCTGCGGCGTGAGGCCCTGCTTGGCGTAGACCTTGTCCTCGCGGATGCCGAACGTGGTGACCAGTCGTCCGCCGAGGAGCTGGCTGTGCAGGACGCCGCCGGTGGTCTTGATGATCCGCTTCAGATTGTTCGTGCCGCCGGTGTTGTTGGTGGTGGCGAGTTGCTGGAGGGATGCGGGCTCGCGGCGCCAGTTACCCGTGGTGCCCCAGTTGAAATCATACGTGCCATGCGTGATCGAACCGGGCGAGTGGTCGATGTTGGTGCCGTTGGCATCGCCGACATAGAATCGGTAGAATGGGCGGGCGATGTTGGGGCTCGCCTGCGGCCCGCCGGGAATGTTGGCCTGGTTGGCGCGGGCGAAGTTGGCCACGACGCCAGGCTGGCCGGCCACGAGCCAGGGGTGATCGGAGGCGATGGCTTCGCGGAACGAGTATTTCCGCTCGAGCCTGTATTTGTATTCATAATACGGGCTGACCTGGTGGCTGCCGAGCCATTTGGTCCAGCGGTTCGAGCGGCTGAAATCGTAACGGTAGGCGAGCTGAGCGCGATAGGTGTCCCAACGCGCGGGATAATACGAGTAGATGGGTTCGTTCACGCCGATGTAGGTGCGGCCGAAATGCGGATTCGGCGTGCCATCGAGATTGCGTTCGTTGACGTCGACCCAGAGCTGGCCGTTTTGTCCGCCGGTGCCGGCGTCGCCGATCGGAACGCGCCGGAAGCGCTCGGCGTCCTCGCGAAAGAAGCCGACCTGCGCGGCCAGCAGCTGCTCCGGCGTGTTGAGGAAGAGCTGGTCGAGCGTGACGAGATACGTGTGGTTCTCGTCCGAGGTATAGTTGGGCGACGCGAGGTTGATCGACGAGTAGTCGTAAATGTCCTTGCTGGTGACGGACCGCACGCTGTTGAAGAGCGGCTGGTCGGCGAAGCGGCCGCTGTTGCCGTTGGGACCTGGGCTCGAGCCCATGAGCCGGAGGAAATTGGCGCCGGAGCCGGTGTTGGACGCGGGCGTGGTGCCGGTGTTGTTGACCGGCGCGGTCCAGTAGACGACGCCCGTGCGATCGATGAAGACGTTGCTGCGCTGGAACTGGCCGCCGGCGCGGTTGAGGGCGTTGAAAGGCGCGGTGGTCATGAACGCATCCGTGGTAAACGGACCGAAGGTCTGATCGCCCACGCGCACGCTCTGCGTGACGGGATCCCAGCTCGGCCGACCGCTCTCGACCCAATACGAAACGTAGTCGCGCGGCGGCGTGAAGTTGGGGCGATTACCGTCGTTCTTGTAGTAGAGATAGGACGCGTTGATCGTCGTGTTCTTGAACGGCTGATACCTGACCATGCCATTGTAGCGCATGGTATCCAGGCCCGAGGGTTTGCGCTCGAAGCCCTCGCGCTGGCGCAGGGTGCTGAAGCGCAACGCGAGCTGGTCCTTGATGAGGTAGCGGTTGACGTCGAGCGAGGCGCGATAGCCATCGTAGCTGTCGATGCGGCCCTCGACGCGGATGCGATGGCGTGTGGTGTTGGCGCCGACGGGCACCTGATTGACCGTGCCGGATGGGTTGCCGAGGCCGAAGACGTTGGCGTTGGGCCCACGGCTGATTTCGACGCCATCGAGGATGAGCGGATCGAGTGGCGAGCGGCCCATCGTCTCGAAATTGCCGTAGGAGACATTGGCAGCGGCGATGCCGCGGACGCGATTAGCCTGGGTCGGGTTGAGCTGCACATTGTCGGTGAGCTCGCCGTTGCGATTCATCTCGAAATCCGAATACGTGCCGGTGCCTTCGGTGCCCGCGGTGTAGAGGAAGACGTCGTTGATATCGACCATCGCGAAATCCTCCATCTGCTCCTTCGTCATCACTGTGATCGAGGCGCCGAGATCCTGCAGCTTCGTGTTGAAGCGCGTGCCGGACATCGTGTTCGAGGAGAAATAGCCGCGTGCGTCAGAGACGACTTCGAACGGCGACAGCGAGACGATTTCATCCGGGCTTTTCTGCGCCGGGTCGGGGCGCGCGGGCGTGGTGGCCGGCGTCTGTTGGGCGCGAGCGGTGAACGCGAGAAACGCAAACGCAGCGCCGATTAACGGCGCAGCATGACGAACGCGGGAGCTGGAGCGGGAGCAGGGAACGAAGTCAGGCGGGGGTTTCATAGAATCCGGCGAGCCGGGGCGGGGTGGTGTTGGTGTCAGGGCGACGGCACGCCACGGGTGCGACGTGCGCGGGTTGGCCGTGGTCCGGCGGAGCCGCACGCGTTGGTGTCGCGGATGACGGCCGCGCGGCAACCGCCCCGTTGCGCGCATTGTTGACCGGAACGGCGCGCGCCCTCGCCCCGGCGGGGAGAGCCTCAACGATGTTGCCGGTGGAAGCGTGCTGAAATGGCACCGGCGTCTCGCCCGTGCTACAACAGGCAACAACGCGGAAATACGACCTCGCCCTCGCCGGTCCCTGGCGGGTGCTCGACAACGGGTGCGGCATGCCTGAGATCGAACACGTGCGCTATGTTACCCTGCAGGACGTGGCCGATCGCGCGGGCGTCCACCGCTCAACCGTGGCGCTCGCGCTGCGGGATCACCCTCGTATTCCTGCCGAGACTCGCCGGCGAATCCGTGCGCTCGCGGACAAGCTTGGATACCGGCTGAACCCGCTGGTCGCGGCGTTGATGAAATCGCGCCGGAGCGGCGAGGCGGTGAAGCACGTGACGCTGGCCTTCGTGACGAGTTATCCGACGCGCGAGGGCTGGCGGCCCGAGCACCACGACCGGCCGGACTTCTTTCCGGGCGCCGTCGCCCGGGCGCGTGACTTCGGCTACCGGCTCGAACCATTCTGGCTCGCCGAGCCGGGCATGACGCCCGCGCGGTTCTGCGACATCCTCGCGGCGCGCGGCATCCACGGGATCATCGTCGGCCGGCTGCCGCCGCGCCAGCATGCGCTCGAGTTGTTGTGGGAGCGGTTCTCGTGCGTGGCGCTCGGGATGACGTTGCGCTCGCCGCAGCTGCATCATGTGACGGAAAACCACTTCGACACGGCGCTGCAGGCGATGCAGCAGTGCCTCGATCGCGGTTACCAGCGCGTGGGTTTTGCGTTCACCGACGCGAACGACAGCCCGCGCGTGGGCGACCGCTGGCTCGGAGCGTATTTGCTCCAGCAGCAGAAACTCCCCGTGCGCAGCCGGCTGCCGCTCTGCCCCGGTTCGCCCGCAACGCGCGAGCAGTTCGCGGCGTGGTTCGAGCGCCACCGGCCCGATGCGTTGCTCGTGAATCACGCGCCGCCGGTCGTCGCGTGGCTGCGTGGTCTGCGCCTCGCCGTGCCGCGCGACGTCGGGCTCGTCGAGCTCGAGGACCACC
>JAKFEQ010000069.1:0-155195 GCA_036675625.1 Opitutaceae bacterium
GCCGCCGGCCAGCGCGTTGCTGCTTGTATCCACAATTCCATTGCCGGAAGCGTTGAGGTTCAGCCCGACCGTGCCGCCGGTGCCGGTGAAGCTCACGACCTGGGTGTAGGTCGTCGCGCTTACGGCGGCGAATGCGCCGCGCGTCGCCGTGCCGGTGCCGCCCGTCGACCCCGCACGCACCGCCGTGAAGTCGAGCATGTCCACGCCGGTGACCGCTTCGCTGAACACGATTTGATAGGTGACGCTCGACGCGGCCGAGCTCGCGATCGTAAAGGTCGTGACGGTCGGTGGTGTCGTGTCGCCTCCGCCCGGGCCGATTGTGGCGACCGAGCTTGTCGCCGCGGCCGTGCCGCCGGCGAACCAGTGCGTCTGGCCATCGCGAATGTTCGTGGTGGCTCCGCCGACCACCATGAGTTGCACCGTGCCTGCGCCATTGACGGTGACGGGCACGGTCCACGTCGCGCCGCTGCCGGTCACGGTGCCGATCGACGCGGTCGCGGTGCCGGTGCGCAACGCGACGAAATCTGCCGCGTCCACGCCCGTCACCGCCTCGTCGAATGTGAGTGTGAACATCGCCGTGGAACCGGCGGCGGTCGTCGCCGGGCCGCTGAACGCAGTGATTTGCGGCAACACGATCTCGCCCACCGGCGCGTTGTTCACAGGGATCGGCGCGCTCGCCGCCACACCGCCGCCGATGAACGCATTGTTCGCCGCGTCGACGATCGATGTGCCCGAAGTGCGAATCGCCATCTGGATGCTGCCCGCCGCGGGCGGATTCCCGGTGTAGTTGAAGGCCACTGCAAATTCCGTGGCCGGTCCGGTTGCCGGCGTGACCGTCGTGACTGTGCCGTTCGTGGCACCCAGGGCAGTGATCGCGAAGTCGCTCGCGTCGACGCCACTCACGGCCTCACTGAATGTCACAATGAAGCTCGCCGTCGTGTTCGTGTTGCCCGACGAGGCGAGCACGAACGTCGCGATCGTCGGCGCAGTCGTGTCGTTGCTGCCGGGTGTCGCGAGTGCGGCCGCAAGATTCAGCCGGCCACCGGAAACAGTCCGGCCCGCCAGCGTCGACAGCGGATCGACCGTGGTGAGAATCCGATTGATGATTTGCTGGTGCGAGTCGCCGGGGAAACGAGCCCGCAGCAACGCGCACGCGCCCGCGACATGCGCCGCCGCCATCGACGTGCCGCTCGTCTCGACGTAGTCGCTGTTCGATCCGCTCCAGCAAGATAGCACACTGACGCCCGGCGCACCGAGGTCGACGGACTGCAACCCAAAATTCGAAAACCCCGCGCGCGCGTCGGTGCGATCCGTCGCCGCCACCGCGATCACGTTGGAGTATTCGTAGCTCGCAGGGTACAACGGCGTCGCGTCGTTGTTGCCGCCGTCGTTGCCCGCGGCAGCTGCGACGATGATATCCGCATCACGCAACGCGACCACCGCGTCCCGCAATGCCGCCGAGGTAAACGTGTTTCCGCCCCAGGACGCCGTGACGATCTTCGCGCCTTTCGCCCGCGCGTATTCGAGCGCCACGATCGCGTCGGAAACGCGGTAGTTGCCCACCGCATCGATGAACTTGCACGACATGATTTTCGCGCTCCACGCGACGCCGGAAATGCCGACGCCATTGTTTCCTACCGCCGCCACGATGCCGGCCGTGTGTGAACCGTGGCCCCAATCGTCGTTCGGATCGCCGGACCCATTGAGCACGTTGATCCCGTGCACGTCGTCCACGTAGCCGTTGCCATCATCGTCCACGCCGTTGGTGCGTTTATCGCGGCCGAGCGTATCGAGACCGGCTTCGCCCGGATTCGTCCACATGTTCGCGGCGAGATCCTCGTGGGTGTAGCGCACGCCACTATCGACCACCGCGACAATTACGCCCGGCGCGTCGCGCAACAACGTCCACGCCTCCTCCGCCATGATGTCGGCCCCCGCGACACCGCCGTTGCCGCCGGTATTATTCAGCCCCCATTGAGCACCGGTCAGGTAGCGCGGATCGTTCGGCGCCAGCAGGGCACGCGCGGTGAAGTCAGGCTCGGCGTAGTCGAACAAACCGCTTTTCTGCAGCGCAAGAATCACGCGAGGCAGGTCTGACCCGTCCGAGATCTCAACGACGGTGATCCCCCGAAGTTGGGGAAACACCCGTCGCACGCGGCAGTTGAGCGAAGCATAGAGGCGGGCCAGCGCGTCGCGATCGGCCTCCGCTTTCGGGCGCACGATGAGCCGATGGCCCTGCACGTCGCCTGGCGCTCGCGAAGCCGGTGGTGGAGCAGCAGTCGCAGCGCCCGCTTCGTCAGGAACTCCGACGCCAAGTGCGAGGACAGCCAAAGCGATCCCCACACGGAGCAGCGCTGACCAACTGGTTTGCCGCTCAAAAATGACGCCACCCCGGAAACAGGTTCCGGGCTTTCCAGCCACCATGGTTTCGTGATCGGTGGAAGACGGCAGTTTCACCTCAACAGGGCGCGAATCGGTCTGATAAATTGGTCGTCGGAGACGCTCTGAAACAGACGGTGAGCTCATGCATAGGAAGGATTTGGTGGGCATTTGAGGCATGCGGGCTGCGTTTCGCGTTCTGGCACAGCGCGCGGACGCTCTATAGTTGCGCCCCCCACCTCCCGGTTATGTGCGTCTCTTGGCTTTTCTTCCGCATGTTTTGACGCCGTGTAGTTTATCTCTGGATACACGCTCCCTCTCATGAGCGCAGCCCGTGGCCTATGCGCGCGAGGCCCGCATGCCCTCGAACATCGCACGTGCGTCGTGCGCCCGAGCTCAGCCGCGAGCCACGAGCGATGCCGCGGGGGAGACAGCCGCGATGCGCCGCGCCTGCGCGCGCGTTGCCACCACGAGCCCCACCGTCCCCGCCAACGCCAACGCAAGCACACCGGCGAAGACCGACTTCGGCTCACCCGTCGCGGACCACATCCCCGCCAGCGCAAGCGGGGCGGTTGCTTTGGCGAGGACAGCGGGCGCCGTGAGCGCGCCATTCAACTCCGCATAACGCTCGCGACCGAAAAGTTCCGCGATGGCCGTGCCGCGCAGGATGGTCATGACGCCGTTGCTTCCACCATAGAAGACCGCAAACAAGCCGAGCCACAGCAGGCGCGGCGGAAACAACAGGAGGATCAGCATCGCCACGACCAGTCCCACCATTGCCCAGCGCGCAACGTGCAACGTGGAGAAATGGTTTCCGCGCATCGTGAGCAGGAACCGGCCGAGCACCTGTGTCGGGCCGATGACGGCGATGGCCTGGAGAATCGTGGTGTTGCTCGCTCCCAGCGTCTGGAGGGTCGATACGAGTTGGAAGATCAGCCCCGTAAACGCGGCCGCGTGCGCTGTGAACCACATCGCGAGGCCAACGAAGCGCGGATCGGAAACGTCGCGGCGAAACTCCACCCACCACTTGACCAGCCGGCGCGGCACGCCCGACTCGACGCGGCAGGCAGGTTGAGTTTCCGCCGCCACGAAGCGCGGAATTCCGAGCGCGTGCAACGGCACACCGATGGCGATCTGCGTGACTCCGAGCCCGACCAGCGCGCCCTGCCAGCCGAAGAGATCGACACCCAGCTGCGCGAGCGGAATGAACACCGTGCTCGCAAGCCCGCCCACCAGAGTCACCAGTGTTATCCCTCGCCGATACTGCTCGCCAAATGCCGCCGTCACGACGGCAAACGCCGGGTCGTAGAGCATCCCCGCCATCGCCGCACCGAGCAGAAGCCAAGCGATCTGATACGCAACCGGGTGCGGCACCGCGCCCATGAGCACAAGCGCTGCGCCGCCCACGCCCGCCGACAACGTCATCAGGCCGCGACCGCCGCGGCGCTGGATCCAAGCGCCGACGGGCAATGCACAGAGGCCCCACACGAGCAGTCCCGCGGACAAGCCCGAATTCAAGAACGTGCGGGACCAACCGGTGCCGGCCTGCATCGGGCCGACGACCACGGTGAAGGCGTAATAGAGAATGCCCCAGGCAACGATTTGCCCGAGCGCGATTCTCCACGCCAGTCCCCACGGGAGTGGCGCGGCGTCGCCGGACACCGGCCCGATCGAAACGATGCCGCCCGAAGGCCCGCTCATCCGCAGCACCCGACGATCGCGTTGCTCTGTGTATCCTTGGCGGGCCCATTTTGTCCGCAGCCACAGCCCGAATCGCCCGCGGTTTTCGCGTCCTCGTCTTTCTTGCAGCAGGCCTCTTCGTCCGACACTGGCGCGCCGCCGCAGCAGCCAGAGTTTTTCTCCTCCGCCGGAATCGCGGGCTCCGGCGTTTCCGCCGCGACGCTCACGCCGCAACAGCCACCCTCGTCATCACCCTCGCGCTGCAATGAGCAGACCCCCGTTTCCGGCAACACGAGCTCGACGCGGTTCGCCGCTTCCACGTCACCCGCCAGTGCAGCGACGATGGATCGAACCTGTTCATAACCCGTCCGCATGAGAAACGTGGGCGCCCGCCCATAACTTTTCATTCCGGCGATGTAGAAACCCGCTTCCGGATGCGCGAGCTCGGCGTGACCATGCGGACGCACCGTGCCGCACGAATGGAGATTGGGATCGATCATCGGAGCGAGCGCCGTCGTGCTTTCCACCACGTTGTCCAGGCCGAGTTGGAGTTCCTGTAGATAAGAAAAATCGGGCCTGAACCCGGTCGCGACGATGAGTTCGTCGATCGGACCAACGACCTTGTCGCCCGACCGCACGTAGACACCGTTCGCCTGCCGCTCGACCGCCTCGGCTTGGAACGATAAGACCAGCTCGAGCCGTCCGGCTTCCAAGAGCCGCCGCACAGCCGAACCGAGCGCGCCCCGCGCGGTGAGCTTGTCGCGCTCGCCGCCTCCGAACACCTTGCCGACATTGTCGCGCCGTACGACCCAGGTGATCGCAGTCGCGGGCTCCTGTTCGGCGAGCGTCACCAGATCCACGAGCGCATTGAAGGCGGAATGTCCGCTGCCGGCCACGAGCACACGCCGCCCTGCATAGCGCGACCGCTCCGCATACAACACGTCCGGAATACCATAACGGATTACGGATTGCTGCGCGCGTTCACCCCGCGCGGGCAGGCCCTCGGCGCCGAGGGGATTTGGTTTCCGCCAGGTGCCCGCGGTGTCGATTACCGCGCGCGCAAAAATCTCACGTTCGCCCTCGGGTGACTCGAAGCGAATCCGGAACGGCGCCGTTTGCCGGCCAGCGTCGGACTTCATCTTGTCCCGCCCCTGCCGGGAGATGCCCACGACACGTGCATTCAACAAGGTGCGCGGTGCGAGCGCCGGGAGCCGGCTCAACGGCTCCAGATAGCGCGAGACGAGCTCGGCGCCAGTCGGATAACTGTCCGGCGCGGGCGGCGCCCAGCCGCTGGTCCGCAGCAGTCGTTCCGCCGCCGGGTCGACGTTGTATTCCCACGGGGAGAAAAGCCGCACATGACCCCATTCGCGCACCGCCGCACCGATTGCCGCGCCCGCCTCGAGCAACACAAAATCTATCCCGCGCTCGTAAAGGTGGGCCGCGGCGGCGAGACCGACCGGGCCGGCGCCAATGATCGCGACCCGGGATGAAGCTGCAGGTGAGGAATCGTCGTTTGCCATTTTGTTTCGATATTTTAATAGTTTCACGTTTCTCGAAATTTAAGGTCGAAAAAAATCACCCACCGCAGCACTTCTCGCCGATGAAGGCGTTCAACTGCGCCACCACTTCGAGATTGGGGCAGCACTGCACGTGCTGTCCGTCACGCTCCATCGTGATGATCCCCGCCTGCCGCAGCTCCTTCAAGTGATGCGACACCGTGCTGGGCGAGATATCGAGACCCTTCGACAGATCCCCCACGCACGCCGCGACGGCCTCCTCTTCCCGCGCACCGACCGCACCGCAACGATCGCAAAGCTGCAACACGATGGCGAGCCGGTGCGGATGCCCCAAAACCTTGAAAAGCGCGGCGGCCTTCGCCACGTCGAGCGACTTACGATGTTTCGACATTTTTCGAACTATACAAACGCATTCGAACCGGTCAAGGGGAAAAGTGGCAGTATGCTGGAGGGGGCCCCGCTCAGTCCCGCTTCTCCCGAAGCGGGCCACAACCAAACATAGCTGGATTCTGGTGGGCCCCTCGGGAGGGACGGGGTCCGTCAACCGGGAAATGCCCGATTGCGGCACACCATGGCCCTTAGTTTCGCCCTCGCTTTTTACTTCGGAAAGCCGCCTGCCGCGTGCCTGCCTCGCCGGCGGGCGGCGGACCGCAGCACAAATCAGCTCACGAGCTGCCCGAAGGCACACTGGGCACCACCGTCCGATTGCGCTCCGCCCAACGCACGCAAAATTCCACCAGCTGCGTACCGGTGGGGAAATTCAACTTGCTCCGTATCCGCCTGCGGTACGCCTCTACCAGCGAGACACTAATTCCGAGCCGGATCGCAATCGCGCGCGTCGGAATTCCGCAACCGATCATTTCCACAATCTCGCGCTCCAGCGGTTCGAGGCATCGGCCAGAATGCCCCGACGAGTGCCGCGCCGTCCCTTCAGCGCCACTTCGCTCCACCGCCTCCTCCTGCCGCCGCCCGTTCCCGCTGCGTCGGATGGTCTCCAGGATCCGCGCGGCGAGATCCGTCTTGCGGACAAACGCCGCGGCTCCCGCGTCAAAAATCTGCTCCACCAGCTCGGGTCGCTCGATCATCGCCAGCGCCACGATCCGGCATCCTAGGCCGCATCGCCGGATACGCTGGATCAATTCAAGTCCCATCCCGCGAGCCAGGGACACGTCGATGATCACCACATCGGGCCTGAGCCGCACCACGGCATCCACTGCGTTCGCGTCACACGCCACCGCGCCACACGCCACCATGTCCTCCTCGGCATCGATCAATGCCGCCAGTCCTCGCCGCACGAACTCGTGATTATCGACGACCAACACTCGCGTGCTCACTTCCTGAATACGCGGCTCCCCTTGGCGACCAGGGGATGGCAGGGCAGCGGCCCTTGGATGGAGCGTAGTCATGACGTTATTCGCGAAGACGGATCGGGCTACCCTTCACTACCCGCGTCCCGCTGCTCCATTCCAAAATCTAGCGGCGATAGGTTTAACATTCCTTTTAGTCTTCCGGCCGGTGCTTGCATTTGCGTGCGGGTATTTCCCCCTGTTTATGCGCCTGACAATGAGAATTCGCCCTTCGCATGGCGGGTTTACGCTCCGTTTACATTTTTTGTATTGCACCTCCCCTCCGCCCATTTCCGCCGCTGGACCGCCACCGCAGGAGTCCGCGAGGACGCCTGGCCGGTTTACATACGAGTGCTGGTTCGCTGTAATGTCACGATCGGGTGACAGCCCCTATGATATGGGCTTTCTCGGTGTTTTTGCGGTCACCCCTACAATAACCGCCCGGATATACGCACGGAGTGCATATCAGGGAGACCCTGATTCTATGCATCTCGAACCAATCACTCTTGCAAGCAGATGCGCCAGACGGAATCTCCGCCCAGGTCCAATACAAGAAGTCCAGCCGATGCTCACCGCCGCTCCAATCTCAGCGCCACTTAGTTGGTATTGTCTTCGCTCCCAGGCGAAGCGTGAGCATATAGCCGCGGCCAACCTCAATGACCGCGTCGGGGTGGAAGTATTCGCTCCTCGCATTCGCGGCATGCACAGCACCCGCCGCGGCATTATAGTAAATGCAACTGAAGCTCTATTTCCCGGCTACCTGTTCGCCCGTTTCGCATATCCGCATCAGGTGCGGCACGTGATGAGTACGAGCGGCGTCACCGGAATCGTGGCATTTGGCAGCCAGCCACCGGCGATCGCCGACCCTGTGATCGAATGCCTTCGTCGCGAGGTGGCCCAGGCGGAACAGTCCCCGATTGCTCCGGTACTCGAAGCCGGCGCTTGGGTGAGGATTCTGTCCGGCTGTTTTCAATTTATAGAAGGCCGAGTATTGCACTTCGATCCTCGAACCGAGCGTGTCCGGCTATTGCTGACACTGCTCGGCAGCGAGGTGCAGGTCAGCCTCTCGGCCGAGCGTGTCGCACTCCTCGAGGAATCGAGGACCTGCTACCCGTCCGGCCTGATGACGCAGAACGTGGAAGCGGACTTCCACGATCGCTGCGCCGTCTGAACCACCAGCGAGCTCCGTCCGGAGCATTCTCTTCATCGTCGCCACCGCCAGCGGTGCCAAGGGCGGCAGCTTGGTGAAATTCCAGCATCTCGCGCACCGCGAAAGCCGCTAGTCGCGCCCCCTCGTTCGCACCCGCCCGAATGGGCCTGCCACCCTCGAGGTGCCACACCACACCGCACCGACTCGGGCTTATATACAACCCGAACCTCAGCGCTCTTTATCTATATCCCGTCATGTTCTCGCCCACCTCCTCCCCCCGCCTTCGCGAAGCTCGTCGCCCGGTCGAGACGATCCCGCCCTGGAAACGAGCACTCGACCTCACCTGCTGCGCCATCGCACTGCCGATCCTCGGGCTCGCCACCGCCCTGGTGTCACTCCTCCTGGCCCTGACGTCACCAGGCCCCATTTTCTTTCGTCAGGAACGAGTCGGCTATATGGGACGGCGGTTTACTTTATATAAGTTCAGGACGATGCACACGGGCGCCGAAACCGCGTCTCATCGCGCCCATTTTTCGGCCCTGATCACGGCGAAACAGCCCATGCAGAAGCTGGATGCGAGGCACGATGCCCGCCTGATTGCAGGGGGTTGGCTGCTGCGGGCATCGGGTATGGACGAGTTGCCGCAGATCATCAACGTGCTGCGCGGCGACATGAGCCTGGTCGGCCCGCGGCCTTGTATTCCCTATGAATATGAACGCTATTTGCCCTGGCATCGCGCCCGCCTCGCGACCGTTCCCGGATTGACCGGCCTCTGGCAGGTCTCGGGAAAGAATCGCACCACCTTCGACGAAATGGTCCGGCTCGATATCAAATATACCGAGACAAAGAGCCTCTGGCTGGATCTGAAGATCCTCGTGCTCACCTTGCCGGCATTGTGGATTCAGATCATCGACACCCACCTCCTCCGGCGGACTCGCACTCCAGCTCCTGTCAGCGCCCCGGCCCACCGCGGCACCGCCGCTACGTTCCAAACCTGAGCGCGGCATATCCGCCGCCTGCGAAATCTGATCCTACGATCATCCCATGAAGAAACAAATAAACGTCGGCGTGGTTGGCTGTGGCTACTGGGGCCCCAATCTTATCCGCAACTTTCGTTCGATCCCCGACTGCAACTTGAAGGTGATGTGCGACCTCAGCGAGGCCCGGCTGGCGCATCTCGGCGCTCTCTATCCCGAAGTCGCACGCGAGACATCCTTCGAACGGCTCGTCAACGATCCCAGCCTCAACGCCATCGTCGTCGCCACCTCGGTACGCAGCCACTTCCCCATGGCGAAGAAGTGCCTGCTCGCCGGCAAGCACGTGCTGATCGAGAAGCCGATGGCGTGCTCCACCGCGGAATGCGAGGAACTCATCGCCCTCGCCGCCCGGCAGGGGCTCGTCATCATGGTTGGCCACACCTTCCTGTACTCCGAGCCCGTGCGGAAGATAAAGGAGATCGTCGATCATCACGACATCGGCGATCTGCGCTATATCTCGGCGCGACGTCTGAATCTCGGGCTGTTCCAGAAGGACATCAACGTCGCCTGGGACCTGGCTCCCCACGATATATCGATCATTCTCTATATCATGCAGGAGATGCCGCACAGCATCAACTGTCGCGGCGCCGCGCACATCACGCACGGCATCGAGGATGTGACGTGCATGAGCCTCCATTTCTCCAAGGAACGCTCGGCCATCATCCACAGCAGCTGGCACGATCCGCGCAAAGTCCGCGAAATGACCATCGTCGGCAGCAAGCGGATGATTGTATACGACGACATCGCCGGCGCCGAGAAGATCAAGATTCACGACGTTCGCGTCGAGCGCCCCCCGCACTACGACACTTTCGCCGCCTTTCACTATGCCTATCACTACGGCGACACCTATTGCCCCTATATCAAACAGGACGAGCCGTTGCGCACCGAGTGCCAGCATTTCATCGATTGCATAATCGAAGACCGTCTGCCGCTCACCTCCGGTGCGAGCGGTCTCGATGTCGTCCGGATCCTCGAGGCCTCATCCATCTCCCTCAAGCAGAACGGCGCCCCGGTCGATCTCGCGCCACTCGTCAGCCCCTCCGGCAAATTCAAATCGCCGGCCTCCTCGGGTTCACCGGTTGCGGCCGCCGCGACCCAGTTGGTGAAGCACGCCGCCGCCGCCGCTCTGGCTCCCGCCGCGCGTTCGGCCGGGCGAAACACGTCCTCCAACGGCACCAAGCTCGTCGCCGCCCGCTAATCCGGACATGAGTGTATCCGTTGAACAAACACGGCTGATCGCGCCGGATGTGAAGCTGGGCGACCGTGTTCGCATCTTCGGCTTCACGAATCTCTACGGCTGCGAACTGGGCGACGACGTGAAGGTCGGAACCTTTGTCGAGATCCAGAAGGGGGTTAAGATCGGCGACCGCTGCAAGATCTCGAGCCATTCCTTCCTCTGCGAAGGAGTCACGCTCGAATCGGAAGTGTTCATCGGGCACGGCGTCGTCTTCACCAACGACCTTTATCCCCGCGCCACGAACTCCGGCGGTGCGCTGCAAACGGAATCGGACTGGACCTGCATTCCCACCCTCGTGAAACGCGGCGCCTCGATCGGCTCGGGCGCCACGCTGCTCTGCGGCATCACCGTTGGGGCGCGCGCGATCGTCGGCGCCGGCAGCGTCGTGACCAGGGATGTCCCCGACGACGCCGTGGTCGTCGGCAACCCCGCGCGCGTGATCAAAACTTCTCACCATGAACAATACATCGGTTCCCTTCCTTAATCTTCGCGCGCAACACGACCCGATCCGGGCGGAGATAATGGCCTCGATCGAGGAGGTGATCGACCGGAATGCCTTCGCCGGCGGACCGTTCGTCGCCCGATTCGAGGAAGAGTTCGCCGCTTTTTGCGGCACGTCACACGCCGTCGGGATGGGCAGCGGAACCGAAGCCCTGTGGCTCGCGCTGCTCGCCCTCGGAATCCGCGCGGGCGATGAGGTGATCACCGTTCCGTCGACGTTCATGGCGACGGCCGAGGCCATCACCTATTGCGGCGCCAAACCCGTATTCGTCGATGTCGACGAGCGCACCTGCACGATGGATCCCGAGCTCATCGAGGGGGCAATCACTCCGCGCACCAGGGCCATCATCCCGGTTCATCTCTATGGCCAGATGGCCGACATGGATCCCATCATGGAGGTCGCGCGTCGCCACAATCTCTACGTCGTGGAAGACGCCTGCCAGGCGCACGGTGCCGAATATAAAGGCCGCAAGGCCGGCTCGATCGGTCACGCCGGCTGCTTCAGCTTCTATCCAGGAAAAAACCTCGGCGCGCTCGGCGAAGCCGGTGCGACTGTGACCAACGACGCCGCCCTCGCCGCCGAGATGGCCGTCCTGCGCGATCATGGGCAGCAAACGAAATACCATCACTCCCGCATCGGCTGGAACGCCCGCATGGATGGCATCCAGGCCGCGGTGTTGCGGATCAAGCTTCGCACGCTCGCTCATGGTAATGCGACCCGCCGGAGCAACGCGCGTCTCTATGACGAACTTCTTGGCGGCCTCGAAGACGTCACCATCCCCTATACCGCTTACTATAGCGTTCCGGTCTATCATCTATACGTGATTCGCGTGCAGGCCCGCGACCGGATCCTCGAGGAGATGTCCCGCCGCGGCATCATGTGCGGCATTCACTACCCCAAGCCCATTCATCTCCAGGCCGCCTACGAAAGCCTGCGGCTCGGCCCGGGCTCGTTTCCGATCGCGGAACGCTGCGCGAACGAAGTGCTCTCGCTGCCGATGTTTCCGGAGCTCACCCCGACCCAGATCGAGACGGTCGTCCGTGAGTTGAAATCTGTTCTCGCGCTCACCACCGAACTCGAGCCCGTCTGTTCCTGAGTTCGCGTCGACCGCACCGGCTTCCGGCGCGGCGTCGTCCGCCCGCCCCCCTCGGGTCGATTCCCGCTGCCGGCGTGAGAATCACGCCGCGCAGCTGAATATACGGCGTGCACTGCTTGCACGCCTCCATCTGCCTCCTCCATGCCCGTCGCCGACATCAGCATCGAGCGGATCAATCCACTCGACGATCCCAACTGGGATGCCGCCGTCGCCCGGCTTCCCGGCGCGTCGTATTTCCACACTGCGGGTTGGGCACGCGTGCTGCACGAGACCTATCGGTTCCGGCCTATATACTTCGTTGCCCGGCGCGACGACGGCTCCCTCGCCGCGGTCGTCCCGCTGATGGAAGTGAACAGCTGGCTCACCGGCCGCCGTGGCATCTCGCTCCCCTTTACCGACGAATGCGAACCGCTCGGTACTCGCGCCGATGGACTCGATGCAGTGCTTCGCGCCGTCTCCAGTTATGGCGAGGCCCGGCGTTGGAAACACTGGGAGCTGCGCGGTGGCAGACTCGCCCTGGCCGCCCCGGCCTCAGTCTCCTTTTACGGCCACCGGCTCGCCTTGTGCGCCGATCCCACGCGGCTCTTTGCCCGCTGCGATAGCGCCGTGCGTCGCGCCGTCCGCAAGGCCGGGCAGTCCGGGCTCAACGTTACTTTTGCCCACGACCTCGAGACCACTCGCGCCTTTCACGCCTTGTTATGCAAAACCCGAAAGCGGCACGGCGTTCCGCCGCAGCCCCTGCGCTTCTTCGAAAACATCCAACACCACGTCCTCGCCCGGCGCCAGGGCTGCATCGTGCTCGCCCGGCTCGGCCCCGTGCCTGTCGCCGGAGCGATCTTCTTCCACTCCGGCCGCTCCGCACTCTATAAATTCGGAGCTTCCGACAGCGCGTATCAACACCTGCGCGCCAATAATCTCGTGATGTGGCGCGCGATCGACTGGCACGCCCGTGTCGGCTTCGAATCCCTCGACTTCGGCCGCACCTCGCTCACGAACGAAGGGCTCCGGCGATTCAAGTTGGGATGGGGCGCGACCGAACGCCGCATCGAATACGCCTGTTTCGACCGTCGGGCCGCAGCTTTCGTTGCAGGCCGCGACCGTTCCTCCGGCTGGCACACCAGCCTCCTCAAACTCCTGCCCATCGCAGCCGCACGCCTGCTCGGTGCCGCCGCTTATAAACACGTCGCATGAACCGCTCATTTACCGAAGAGCCCTTACCGTCGCGTCACAACGGCTCGGCGCAATCGGGTCGCGCTCAGCCCATCGCCGCCATGACCGCCCCCCACTCCATGGCGGTCACCCCGCCCGGGCTCAACCTGGGCGACATCTATTACGTTCTCTTCCGCCATAAGTGGAAGATTCTCCTGTGTACGATTGCAGGAATCATCGCGGCCGCAGCCGCGTATCGGTTCAAGGCGCCGCCGTTCCAGTCCGAGGCCAAGCTTTTTGTGCGCTATATCATTTCCGAGAACAAGGCCCTCGGACCCGCCACGCAGGACTCGACCGCGAAGTCGCCCGATCAGCGCGGTGAGACCATCATGAAATCCGAGGCCGAGATCCTCGGCAGCCTCGATCTCGCGAAACAGGTCGTCGATTCGCTCGGGCCCGAGACCATCCTCGCGGCCTATGGCGGCGGCAAGGATACGAACGCCGCGTTGGCCGCGGTGAAAGGCAACCTCACCATTAACGTCATGCCGTCGACGAGCGTGATCCACGTGATATATCGTCACCCGGATCCCGAGGTCGTCCAACCGGTACTCCGTGAGGTGATCGAACGCTATTTGAAGCTGCACGTCGAAACGCATACCGCGAACGGCATGCTCGGTGATATCCTCACCCAGGAGGCCGACCAGCTGCGCTCCCGGCTTTCGCAGACCGAAGAGGAGCTCAGGAGAGCCACGCTCAAGGCTGGAATCATCTCGCTCGAGGATGCCAAAAAAGCCTATAGCGATCAGCTCACCTCGATCCGTCGCGAACTATTCGAGTCCCAGGCCGACCTCGCGCAGCGCTCCGCCGTGCTCGAAGAGTTGAACCGCCGCTTTCCCCCGCAGGCGAAGCCCGGCGAGCCCGAGCCGCCGGTGCCGCCGGCCGTCAATGCCGAACATCAAAACCTCAACCAGCAGATCCAGCAGTTGCAGCAGACCGAACGCGAGCTCCTGACGCAGTTCACTGCCGGCAATGCGCGCGTCAAAGAGATCCGCACCTTGCTCGCGACGGCGCTCGAATCACGCAACCGTCTCGAAGCCGAACATCCGAAACTCATCCAGATCACGCTCGCCAGCCAGCACGGCCCCGAAGCCGGTGCGATCGACGCCACCGTTGTCGCCACCCAGATCACCGCGCTCCAGGCGAAGATCAAGGTGTTGACCAAGCAGCTCGACGATATCCGCGCCGAAGCCACCAAGGTCGAACAGATGGAAGGCACGATCGTCGAGCTCCGCCGCAAGAAGGAGCTCGAGGAAGCCAACTACCGCTACTACGCCGCCAGCCGCGAACAATCGCGCATCAACGAAACACTCGGTAACGGCCGCGTCTCCAATATCATTCAGATCCAGTCGCCCTCCCCGCCCTTCACCGACCGCTCCAAAACCAACAAGACCATCGGCCTCCTCCTCGGTGGCGGACTTCTCGTCGGCATCGCCTGGACATTTCTCATCGAGCTCTACCTCGACCGCTCGATCAAACGCCCCGTGGATGTTGAACGCACCTTGTCCGCCCCGCTCTTCCTCGCGATTCCCGCGATCCGCCGCAAGCTGCTCCAGCGCACCGCCCCGCTGCTGCTCTCAGCCGGCGCGGGCAAGAACGGCGACGGTCCCCCCGCTCCCTCGAATCCCGCGGTCAACGGCCGCCACGGCCACAATGGCACCAACGGCCAGGCTGCGAATGGATACGACCGAGCCACCACTGTCGTCGCCGACATCGCTCATCCGCTGCAGCCCTTCCACGAGACGCTCCGCGATCGCCTCATCGGCTACTTCGAAAGCATCAATCTCACGCACAAGCCCAAGCTCGTCGCCGTGACCGGAATCGGCCGTAATGCCGGCGTCAGTACCACCGCGGCGGGTCTCGCACGCAGCCTCTCCGAAACCGGCGAAGGCAACGTTCTCCTCGTCGACATGAACGTCGGTCAGGGTGTCGCCCAGCAGTTTATGAACGGCAAGGCGGCCTGCGGACTCGACGAGCTTCTCACCGCGCGGGACAACGCCCACGTCGAGGACAAACTCTACGTCGTCACCGAGACCAACAATAGCGAACGGCTCTCCCGCAATATGCCGCAACGCTTCACGAAGCTCGTGCCCAAACTGAAGGCGAGCGACTTCGACTATATCATTTTCGATATGCCGCCGGTCAGCCAGATCAGCATCACTCCACGCCTCGCCGGCTTCATGGACATGGTGCTCATGGTGATCGAATCGGAGAAGACGGACCGTGAGCTCGTGCATCGCGCCAGCACCTTGCTCAGCGACTCCGGCGCCCATGTCGGCATCGTCCTCAACAAGACGAAACGCTACGTCCCCGGACGGCTCGACCAGGACAATCTCGGGCACTCCTGACCCCGAGATTTCGCTCTCGAGCATGCGACAGGCATTCGCGCGGGAGACTTCAATCGCCCTCCGCGCGCCTCTCGATCACGGCCGCCCGCACCTTTCCGCGATGCTGACTCACCGTTTCTATTACGGCTTGAAGCCCTACGTTCCCTGGCGGGTGCGGATGGCATTGCGCCGAATCTCCGCCCGGCGCAAGCGTGCGTCCTTCGACGACGTCTGGCCGATCGATCGCACCGCCACGAACTCGCCGCTCGGCTGGACTGGATGGCCGGAGAACAAGAAATTTTCCTTCGTCATCACACACGACGTCGAGAGCCCGGCCGGTCTCGCCAAATGCGAGCGGCTTGCCGCGCTCGAGGAAGCGATGGGCTTTCGCTCCTGCTTCAACTTCATTCCCGAGGGCACCTATGCGGTACCGCCGGAGCTACGCGCATCGCTGGTCGCACGCGGCTTCGAAATCGGCGTTCACGATCTCGAACACGACGGGAAACTCTTCCGTTCACGCGCCGGATTCGAACAGAAGGCCACCCGCATCAATCGCTATCTTCGCGATTGGAATGCCGCCGGGTTTCGCGCCGGCTTCATGTTGCGCAATCTCGAATGGCTGCACGACCTCAACATCCGTTACGACTCCTCTACCTTCGATACCGATCCGTTCGAGCCACAGTCCGAAGGCGCCGGCACCATCTTCCCCTTCTGGATTCCCACCCCCGGTTGCGAACGCGGCGCATCGCCTTCTTCCGCCGGCACCGCTCCGACGCACGGTTATATGGAGCTGCCGTACACGCTCCCGCAGGACTCCACGCTGTTTCTCGTACTGCAGGAAAAGTCTCCCGAGATCTGGCTTCGCAAGCTCGACTGGATCGCGGAGCACGGCGGCATGGCGCTCGTCAACGTCCATCCCGACTACCTGTGCTTCAATGAGCCTCTCACCAGCCGCACGTATCCGGTGTCTCATTACATCGAGTTGCTGCGGCACCTGCGGGCGCGCCATGCGGACGCGTGCTGGCACGCCCTGCCCGGGGCGGTCGCCGAACACACGCTGCAGATGTCCCCCCGCCCCCGCGCCCAGCGCTCCCGCCGCGTGTGCATGATCACCCACTCGTTCTACGAGAGCGATAACCGCGTCACGCGTTACGCCGAGGCGTTGGCGGCCCGCGGCGACAGCGTCGATGTGCTGGCGCTGCGCCGCTCCAGCCAGGCTCCGACCCACGAGATCATCGAGCGCGTATCCGTACACCGGATTCAGAACCGTTTCGGCAAGACCGAGCGCTCGCGGTTCGCCTACCTCTGGCCGCTCCTTCGCTTCCTCGCGAACTCCGCGCGCTGGGTCACCCGCCAGCACCGGCGGCGCCCTTACGATCTGCTGCACATCCACAACATGCCGGACTTCCTGGTGTTCGCCGGCTGGTTTCCCAAGTTCACCGGCGCCCGCATTCTCCTCGATATCCACGATATCGTGCCGGAGTTCTATACCACCAAGTTCAGTGGCGGGAAACCCGGCGCGACCACGGCGCTCCTGCAGCTGATCGAGCGCCGCTCCGCGCGCTTCGCGCATCACGTGATCGTCTCCAACCATCTCTGGCTCGAGAAATACGCCGCGCGCACCGGCAGTCAGGGCAAATGCTCCGTCTTCATCAACAACGTCGACACCCGGGTCTTCCATCCGCAGTCCCGCACCCGCGACGACGGCAAGCTGATCATCCTATTTCCCGGCGGTCTGCAATGGCACCAGGGCCTCGACATAGCGTTGCGTGCTTTCCGGCGCGTCAGCGACGAGCTCCCGCAGGCCGAATTTCACCTCTACGGCGATGGCAACATGAAGCCGTCCCTGATCGCCCTCGCCGCGGAGCTCGGCTTCAACGGCCGCGTCAAGTTCTTCGAACCCGTCCGCGTGAAGGAAGTCGCTCGCATCATGGCCAACGCCGACCTCGGCGTCGTGCCCAAGCGCGCCGACTCCTTCGGCAACGAAGCATATAGCACGAAGATCATGGAGTTCATGTCTCTCGGCGTGCCCGTCGTGGTTTCGAAAACCAGGATCGATCGCTACTATTTCGACGACTCCGTGGTGCGCTTCTTCGAATCCGGCAACGCCGACGCGCTCGCCGACGCGATGCTCGAGGTTCTCCGCGATCCCGCGCTGCGCCAGCGCATGACCGTCAATGCCACCGCCTATGCGACGCGCCACAGCTGGATGCTGCGCAAGGCCGACTATCTCAAACTCGTCGACGACCTCATCGACACGGGAGTGGCGACCGATTCCGGCGTTCCCTTCCGTTTCACCAGCCCCCCGGCCGAGACCGCCCCGGCGACTCCGATCGCGGCTCAAACCGACTGCCAGCTGGCAGCCCACTCCTGATGCAAGAGCAGATCAAAGCCAGCCTCCACGCCGTCCAGGCCTGGGTCGAAGCCCGTAACTATAAAGGCTACGATCCGGGCGACGGCCTCACGTCCTTCCTGCGCCCGCTCACGTTCGGAAATCTCTTCGCGGAACGCATCCTGCAACAGGCCGTCTGGAAAGCTCCGGTCAATCTCCGGCCCCTCGTCGGCGTCGTGCCGCTCGATTCCACCAAAGGCCGCGGCTTCATGGCCGCCGGATATCTGCGCCTCGCCGCTGCCGTCGACGATCCTTCGTTGCGCAGCAAGGCCGTCGCCTGTCTCGACTGGCTGCACCACCACCGCGAGCCAGGCCAGATCGGCCACTGCTGGGGCAACCACTTCGACTTCACCACGCGCAGCGGCCGCATGGTCGCCCACACGCCCACCATCGTCTGGACGAGCCTCATCGGTCACGCGTTTGTCGACGCGTTCGAGCAGCTCGGCGACGAACACTATATCGAGATCGCCGAAAGCATCTGCCGCTGGATTCTGGCCCTGCCCCGCGAGAAGACGCCCCGCGGCACCTGTCTGAGCTACACCGGCGTCTTTCAGAACTCCGTCCACAACTCGAATCTCCTCGGCGCCGGCATGCTGGCCCGCACCTGGAAGCACCGTCCGCACAACGAATATCGAAACGTGGCCCGCGAGGCCGTTCTCTATAGCTGCGCGCGGCAACGCGACGACGGCTCCTGGTGGTATGGCGAGGAGCCCAAATACCATTGGGTCGATAATTTCCATACCGGCTATAATCTCGACAGCCTCAAATTCTATACGGAAAGCACCGGCGACGAAACCTTCCGCCCGCACCTCGAGCGCGGCTATCACTTTTTCAAGGACGTCTTCTTCGACGAGTCCGGCCGGCCCCGCTATTATCACGACCGCACCTATCCGATCGACATCCAGTGCGCCGCGCAGGCGATCGACACGTTTTGCCTGTTTTCGGACGAGGATCCGAGCGCGCTCGCCATGGCGCAGCTCGTCGCGAACTGGACGATCACGAACATGCAGGATTCCGACGGGCACTTTTATTATCGTCGCTATCCTTATCTGACCGCGAAGACGCCTTATTTCCACTGGGGGCAATCCACGATGTTTCGCGCCCTCTCGCACCTGCTCCTGCTGCTTTCGAAACCCTCCGACTCGATCCGCCAGTTCGCGTCCAATCCCCTCGCTTCATGAGCGGCTATGCCCTGATCACACCCGCACGGAACGAAGAGGCGTTCATCGCGGGCACCATTCGCGCCGTAGTTGCACAGACGGTACGCCCGCAGCGCTGGATCATCGTCAGCGACGGCTCGACCGACCGCACCGATGAGATCGTGAAGCGGTTTGCCGACCAGCACAGCTGGATCGAGCTCCTCCGCATGCCCGAGCACCGCGACCGGCAGTTTGGCGCAAAAGCCAACTGCTTCAACGCCGGCTACGCCCGGTTGCGCGACGGCGATCACGACTTCATCGCGAATCTCGACGCCGACATCACGTTCGAGCCCGGCTACTTCGCATTTCTGCTCGCGAAATTCGCCGCCTTGCCGCGCCTCGGCGTCGCGGGCACGCCTTTCGTGGAGGATCACGCGCATCCCACACAGCACACGTACGCGCACGGCCTCGCCAACCTCGAACACGTATCCGGCGCCTGTCAGTTGTTTCGCCGCGAATGCTTCGAGGCCGTGGGCGGCTATGTTCCCGTGAAAGGTGGCGCCATTGATTGGATCGCCGTCACGACCGCCCGGATGAAGGGCTGGCAGACGCGCACGTTCACCGAGATGGTTTGTTTCCATCATCGCACGCTGGGCACCGGCAACAATCGTCCGCTCCTGGTGCCATTCCATTATGGCCGGAAAGCGTACTACGTGGGTGGTCATCCGCTGTGGGCCGTGCTCCGCGGCGTCTTCCAGATGCGCAACCGTCCCTGGTTCATCGCCGGCTTCATGTTTCAACTCGGCTTCTTCTGGGCGATGCTCACCCGCACGCCGCGCGTCGTCTCGCCCGAACTCATGGCCTTCCATCGCAGCGAACAGACGAGCCGCCTCAAAATGCTGTTGCAACGGCCACGACGCTGCAGCGCCCCCTCGCAGGTATGCTGATCGTCAACGCAGATGATCTGGGACGTGATCGCCTCGCAACCGACACCATTCTGTCCTGCTACACGCGCCACCGCGTGACCTCGGCCAGTGCGATGGTGTTCATGTCGGATTCCGAGCGGTCCGCCGAGCTCGCACTGGCGGCGGGATTGGAGGTCGGATTACATATCAACTACTCGGAGGCATTTACCGCCGGACATGTACACGACCGTCTGAGAGTGCACCATAACGCTGTCCGTCGTTTCCTGAAATCCAGCAAGTACGCCCTACTGCTGTATCATCCTCAGTTGCGCAGCGCGTTCTCCTACGTCTTCGAGGCCCAATACCGTGAGTTCACCAAGCTATATGGTCGGGAGCCATCCCATCTCGACGGTCATCAACACATGCACCTCGCGAGCAACAGCCTCGTGCAGGGCCTCCTTCCTCCCGGCACCAAGGTCCGCCGCAGCTTTTCCTTTCGTGCCGGCGAAAAATCCTTCGCCAACCGCTGGTACCGGGCGCTCGTCGATCGCTCCCTGGCGCGCCGCCACCGCATTGCCGATTATTTCTTCTCTCTCGCCCATCATCTCTCTGCCGAACGGCTCGAACGAGTGGTGTCCCTCGCCCGGGACGCGGATGTCGAGCTCATGGTACACCCTGCGATCAGCGGCGAATTCGAATTCCTCATGAGCGACAGCTTCGGTGACGCCGTCTCGCAGGTCCGGCTCGCCGGGTATGATGCCCTGGTCTGAATCCCACGCGGCTCCGGGTCGCCTTCGGCTCTCTCACTCCTTGTCCCATGTCCGCCCCTGCAATCCCACACGTCACCGTTTGCATCTGCACCTTCCGGCGCGCGACACTGTTGCAGCGGCTGCTGCAAGAACTGCGGCGCCAGCATACCGACAGCCGGTTTACCTACTCGATCGTCGTCGCCGATAACGATGCCGCCCGCTCGTCGGAGAGCGTCGTCGCGGCGTGGCGCAAGGAGTCGTCAATCGAAGTCACCTATTGCTGCGAACCCCGGCAGAATATCGCGCTCGCACGCAATAAGGCGCTCGAACACGCCACCGGAGATTATATTGCGTTCATCGACGACGATGAGTTCCCCGCCCCTGACTGGCTGCTGAAGATGCTGGACACGTGTGAACACTACAGGGTGGCAGGAGTACTCGGCCCTGTCCGGCCCCATTTTGAAGAGTCCCCTCCTTCCTGGGTTGTTAAAGGGCGTTTTTGCGAACGACCGGAACATCCGACAGGCCGCATCATGGATTGGGAGGAAAGCCGCACCGGCAATCTTCTCTTTCGCCGGGATATTATAGCCGGCATCGCGGAGCCTTTCGATCCACAATTCGGCACGGGCGGCGAAGACATGGATTTCTTTCGCCGCTCAGGTGAGGCCGGTCATGTTTTCGTCTGGTGCAACGATGCGGCCGCTTACGAATCGGTTCCCTGTGCACGCCTGACTCGCACCTATATGCTGCGGCGAGCGCTGCTCCGGGGCAAAAACATCCTCAAGCACTCCAGCAGTCGCGCTCGTTTCATACTGACCTCGCTCGCTGCGGTTCCTCTCTATCTTGTCGTTCTTCCGCTCTGCCTGTTTGCCGGCCAGCACCACTTCATGAAATACTGCATCAAATTGTGCGATCACGGTGGTCGCCTGCTCTCCATCGTCGGGCTGAATCCGATCGATTCGAGAGATCTTTGAGCAGGCAAAAGCCTGATTTACATATTCTCTCGAGACATCACCTACGACCAAGTCGGATGAAGACGCAGGTATTCATGGGATTCGCCGAAGCGCTTTCCGCTCCCGAGGTCGCGTGGAGCCTGGTTGATGCCGGTCACGAGATTGTGGTCATCGCGCGGAAGGGACGGCACTCCGCCCTGAGGCACAGTTCCCACGTTAGCGTGGTCGAAGTGACCGCGCCCGAAACGAATTTCGCAGCCACGATTTCCGAGATCGAGCAATTGCTCGCGGCGCGAAGCGGCCCAGAACGTGCGGCGGTGCTCCTGCCTTTGGATGATGCTGCTCTCTATATATGGAACCTGTTGAAGCTGCCCGCCGGCTGCACCAACGCAGGCGCAAGCGGCCCAGCCGCGAATCTGGCCCTCGATAAAACCCTGCAGGTGAAATCCGCGGCTGATGCTGGCTTCTGCGTCCCAGCGACGACCATCGCCTGCACAACCGCCGAAGTTCACGCGCGTCGCGGAGAGTTACCTCTCGTATTGCGTCCCGCAAATGCCGTGTGGGCAGGCCAGCGAGGGCTGCAAAAAGGCCGCAACTGGATCTGCGCCACGACCGCGGAGCTCGAACGCGCGATGTCGATTTGGGCGGAACAGTGGCCGCTCTTGGTACAGCCCTTCATTAAGGGCACCGGCGAAGGTGTATTTGGACTGGCTACTCCGAACGGCATCCAGTCGATGAGTGCTCACCGGCGTTTGCGGATGATGAATCCGCACGGCTCCGGCTCCAGCGCATGCGTTTCTCAGCCCGTTGCCGGCGAGATCCAAGCAGCGGCCGAGCATTTTATTCGAAACGCGGGCTGGCGCGGTCTGTTTATGATCGAACTCCTCCGCGACCATTCGGGCACGCACTGGTTTGTGGAGCTCAACGGTCGGTCTTGGGGCAGCATGGCGCTCTCGCGACGGCAGGGGCTAGACTATCCGGCCTGGACCGTCGCGCTGGCGCTGAACCCCGAGGCCAGATTCGGAACTCGTCCTATGGAAAACAGACGTCTCGTCTGCCGGAATGCCGGACGGGAATTCATGCACCTGCTGTTTGTGCTTCGCGGCCCCAAGTCGACAGCGATACAACCGTGGCCATCCTTCTGGCGCACTGCCGTCGACCTTTTGTCCGTGCACCGGGGCGACGGAATCTACAACTGGCGCCGGGATGACCCGAAAGTGTTTTTCAGCGACTGGTGGTACACCGTCCGCGATAACCTGTACAAATCAAGAGGTTGATCTGTGATCCTCGCTGCGGCCTGTCACATCCATTCGGACTGGTCTTACGACGGCAGATGGTCGCTGGAGCAGCTCGCCGCCGAGTTTGCCCGGCGCAATTATCGCGTGCTGTTGATGACCGAACACGACCGGGGCTTCACGCCGGAACGATTGGAGCTCTATCGTGAAGCTTGTGCCCGGGCGAGTTCAGCCCAGGTGCTCGTCGTTCCTGGAATTGAATATAGCGATCCGGAAAACAAGGTGCATATTCTAACGTGGGGTAGCGTCCCGTTTGCGGGAGAAAACCTGTCCACACTCTCCCTGCTTCGCGCCGTACACGCTGCAAAAGGGCTGGCCGTCCTCGCTCATCCCAGCCGAAAAGAGGCATGGAAATGCTTCGATCCCGCCTGGTCGGAATACTTGCACGGGATCGAGGTTTGGAACCGGAAAACGGATGGCTGGGCTCCGAGCGAAAACGCCCGCACCCTGAACAAACGCGCCGGAAAGCTCGCCATGGTCGGAATGGATTTCCACACCCCGAAGCAGATGTTTCCGCTCACGATGGAATTGGACATAGACGCCGACATCAACGAGTCCGCGGTACTGGACGCCCTGTACTCAGGGCGTTGCCGGGCGCTCGCATTCGGCCTCCCGCTCGAGAAGTCCGCCGCCGGTTGCCTCGGCGCCACCCTCCGCTCCATGGAATATTTCCGGAAGACAGCGGCAACAACCTACCGCGCCTGGCGAAAACCGCATCTTGCCTGAATCGCCCCCGGTTCAAAGCGATCGGCAATTGTATACCTTTTGGTACCGGCGTCTGCCAATACTTACCCGTCGCGCGCGTCGCGACCCATCGATAGATCATGAAACTCGAGATCGATAATACAGAAATCTCCGTCACCGGAACTCTCTTCAAGACCGCCCGACTGCGGCATGAGTGGTGCGAATTCCTACAGGATCCGGCCGACGCCATTCACCAGCTGAATGATTCCCGCCGAAGGCCCGATCTCTTCACTTTCGTGCGCGATATCGGAGAAACCCAGCCCCCGCTGCCTTATTTCACCCACCCCATCAGCATCGCCGTGCTGCCGGTTACGACTCACGCCAAATGGTGGGCGGACATCGGATTCAAGCCCCGTAACAAGATCCGCAAAGGACAGAAGAGCGGCGTCGTGACGCGCGTCGTTGAACTGGATGACGAGTTCGCGCGTCAGGTGGAATTCATCTATAACGAATCGCCGGTGCGACAAGGCAGGCGCTTCTTCCATTACGGTAAAACCGCGACCGAGATCAAAGAAGAGCTAAGCTCGTTTCTATCGCAGAGCGTAATTGTAGGTGCCTATTTCCAGAACGAGCTGATCGGTTTCATGAAACTATTTCGGGCTAAAACCGCCCTTCGCACGATTCACATCATCGCGAAAAACAGCCATCGGGAAAAATGCGCGATGGATGTCCTGATCGCGAAAGCCGTCGAGCTTTGCGAGCAATACGGGCTCAGCTATCTTCACTACGGCAGCTGGACCGACGGAGGCGTCGGCGCGTTCAGGAGTAAACACGGCTTTGTGCCGCTGGAAGTACAGCGCTATTTCGTGCCGCTTTCGATGTCCGGCCATGTGATGCTGAAGCTCAACCTGCACCGCCCGATGCGGGAAAGATTACCCGATGGTTGGGTACTCCCGCTGGTGCGGCTCCGGGCCCGCTGGAATTCACTGCGCTTTGGCAACGGCCAGGCGCTGGCTGGAGGTTAGAAGCTGGTTACAGGGACTTCTTTTCCGAAATAAGTTTTACCCGGAGAGGTGGCTGAGTGGTTTAAGGCAGCAATCTGCAAAGATTGCCATGCAGCTGCAAAGTAGCATCGGAGGTTCGAATCCTTCCCCTCTCCGCCATTCTCGTCTGGATAATAATCCGCAAACGTCGACCGACCCTACAATGCCAGGTATCTGTGGACATATAGGCCCATCCGCCCGCGAAGATGCGGCCGCGACGGTGCGCCGCATGACACTCGCCATGAGTCGCTCGGCACTGGATGAGACGGCTCTACATAGCCATCCGACCATGAACCTCGCTGTCGGGTGGACACCAAACGCCGTCGCCTCCCCCGTCTCGGTAAAGTGGAATCCCGCACGGACGGTTTGCGTGATCATTTATGGAGAGCTCTTTGCTTCGGCTGATGGCCCCAGCGATTCCGATGACATTCTGGCGAGATTGTTGGATGCATATTTGCGGAATGGTATTTCATGCCTCGCCGACCTGAATGGCTGGTACTCTGGCTTGCTGATCGATCTCCAGGGTTCGAAGACCATTCTCTTCAACGATCGCTTCGGACTCGGCAGGGTCTATTGTCATGAGTCCAGCGACGGTTTTCTATTTTCGTCCGAAGCGAAATCTCTGCTCAAAGTCCGTCCGCAATCCCGTCTTCTGGATACGAGAGGCGTCGGTGAATGGCTAAGCTGCGGATGCGTGCTGCAGAATCGCACCCTCTTCTCCGAGATCACTCTCCTGCCGACCGGCTCCGCCTGGATCTTCAGCCCCGAGGGACGCATCACGAAGACCAACTACTTCCAACCCTCCACTTGGGAGGACCAGGATAGACTCGACCCGGAGGAATACTACACGCAGTTGCGAGACACGTTTCCGCGGATCCTGCGACGTTACTTTTCCGGTGACCGTCCCCTCGCCATGTCTCTCACGGGTGGACTGGATGGCCGTATGATCATGGCGTGGTCTCCTCGTGGAGCGAGCGAGCTTCCTTGCTATACATTCAACGGGCCGATCCGCGACTGCGCGGATGTCACCATTGCCCGCCGGGTCGCCTCCGACTGTGGCCAGCCGCACCACACGATCCAGATGGATGACCGCTTCTTTCGCGCGTTTCCTGCGTTGGCGGACCAGGCTATTTCCATCACCGACGGCGCCATGGACGTGACAGGAGCGGCCGAGTTGCACGTCAATGCACTCGCACGTCAGATCGCCCCGGTCCGAATCACGGGCAACTACGGCTCCGAAATCCTGCGCCGCAATGTCGCGTTCAAGCCGCGCATTTTCCCGGACGGACTACTTAACCCAGACTTCGCACGAACGACGGCTGCCGCGGCGGCAACCTACGCGGAAGAGGCCGCCGGAAACCGCCTCTCCTTTATAGCATTCAAACAAGTCCCGTGGCATCATTTTAGCCGGTTCGCTGTCGAGCGCTCGCAGCTGACGATCCGTTCGCCATTCCTCGACAACGAGCTGCTCGCGCTCACGTTTCGCGCGCCGGCGATTGCGAGCACGAGCGTCGCGCCCTCATTGCAGCTGATCGCCGAGGGAAATCCGAGGCTTGGACGAATCCCCACGGATCGCGGCATCGCATTTGGTTCAGCCGGCGTGGTCCGCCGCGCCAACTGCGCGGCACAGGAGTTCCTCACCAAGGCCGAATATGCTTACGACTACGGAATGCCCGACTGGCTTGCTCGCGTCGATCGCTGCGTTTCAGCCCTGCGGCTCGAGCGGCTTTTCCTGGGTCGACAGAAATTTTGCCACTTCCGCACGTGGTACCGGAACCAGTTGTCTGGATACGTTAAAGAGGTGTTGTTAGACTCGCGCTCGCGCACGCGAGCTCATATCGGCGGCGCTGCGATCGAATCGATGGTGTCCGCCCATATGGCCGGACGTCGCAATCATACGCTCGAGATTCACAAGCTCCTTTCGCTCGAGCTCATTCATCGAACCTTGCTGGAAACGGCCTGACGGCCGTGGTGATAGCTGGCGGCAGTATCTATTGCCGCGCGCTCCGAATGTCGCACCTCATCCTATTCGCTGTACTCTTCGGCTTTTGGTCCTTGTTGAAGAAGGATCAGCAGCTTCGCGATGGCGTTTCGAACGCAATCTGGATCCCGACTCTCTGGATCGGAATAACAGCATCGCGGCCGCTTTCGACCTGGTTTGGTCTGTCCGGCGGATCGGACACGCTGGAAGGCAGCCCCATGGATCGGCTGTTTTTCCTCGTTATGATCATTGCCGCCTTCGTCGTCCTTTCGCGCAGGCGTTTCGACTGGGGCAGGCTCATCGCGAACAATTGGGCGCTTTTCATTTTCTATGGCTTTCTTCTTGTGAGTATATTCTGGGCGAATTCCACGACTTCGTCCTTCAAGCGCTGGTTCAAGGAATTTGGTAATATAGCAGTCATCCTCGTGATCCTCACGGAGGTGAATCCGCTTCAGGCCCTGCGAGCCGTATTTGTCCGGTGCGCTTATCTGCTCATCCCGCTCTCGATCGTCTTCATTCGCTACTTTCCGGAGCTCGGTCGCCGCTATAGTCAACACTCGGGAAACATGGAAGCTACCGGGGTGACGTTTCAGAAGAACGCCCTTGGCACGATGATTCTGGTCTGCGGACTCATGCTGTTGTGGGACTGGCTGGAGCGCAGCCGTCCCGGGCAAGTTCGCGGCAGCCGGCTCGAGCGGTGGGCGCCACCCATCGTCCTCGCGATGGGAGCCTGGCTTCTGATTGTGAGCGACAGCAAAACATCCATGCTCTGCTTCGCACTCGGAGGGACCATTATTGCCGCCGTCCGTCTCCCGGTCTTGCGCCGCAGAATCAGCGCCTTGGGTATATATACGCTAGCCGTGGTGGTTGGTTTCTTCCTGCTCGACTGGATGTTCGGAATCTCCACCTCCGTGATCACGAGCCTGGGTCGGGACATGACCTTCACGGGCCGCACCGACGTCTGGCGGGAATTGCTCAACGTCGGCACCGACCCGGTCCTGGGCACGGGCTTCATGAGCTTCTGGGATGACGCGCGCTATCAAACGCTCCTGCCCGAATGGATCGCGTTCTCCGCCCATAACGGATACCTGGAAGTATATCTCGCCGGTGGATTCGTCGGCGTCGCCCTCCTGACAATGATGATTCTAGCTACGGGCTTTCGGATCAACCGGTCACTTGGCGCCGGGGGAGATTATGCCGTCGTTCGCTTTGCGATCTTCGTGATCACGCTCATCGCCAACTTCTCCGAGTCGAACTTCGCCTGTATGACTCCCCTCGGATTTCTGTTCCTCCTCGCGACCATCGGGCATGCCCAGCCGGAGACGGCGGCGATCAGCGCGCGCGTTCCCGTCCGCTCCTGGGCCGGGGCGCGTCAGAAACCCGCCGTAAACTGGACATGACTGCCACCGCGATCATTCCTCGCCGGATCATCCAGACTGCCAGGAGCCGCAATCTGGCCCCGCTGGCTCGCGCCGCGGCCACAAACCTGCAGCTCCTGCATCCGGATTGGGAGTATTTGTTTTTCGACGACGCCGATATACAGCGTTTTATCACCCGCGAATTTCCCGAGTACGAGGACACGTTTGCGTCGTTTCCCCGCAATATACAGCGCATCGACTTCTTCCGTTATCTCGCAGTGTGGCGCCTCGGAGGCTTCTATTTCGACCTGGACGTATTCCTGTCTCAAAACCTGGAAAAGCTGCTCGCCGAATCCTGTGTATTTCCCTTCGAAGAACTGACTCTGAACCAGTTCCTGCGCGAGGAAAAGGGAATCGATTGGGAGATTGGGAACTATGCCTTCGGCGCCGTTCCGAACCATCCTTTCCTGCAAGCGGCCATCGAAAACTGCGTCCGTGCGCAAAATGATCCTGCCTGGGTCGCCCCAATGATGAGGCACATCCCTACCCCGTTTCGCGCTGAATTCAACGTCCTCAACACAACGGGTCCGGGCCTCATCACGCGCACGCTCGCGGAGAATTCCGCGTTGGCCGGGACGGTGACCGTACTCTTTCCCGAGAACGTCTGCGATGAGCAGAGCTGGCACCAGTTTGGGGAGTTCGGCGTGCATGCCATGGAAGGGTCCTGGCGCGATCGCGGATCGTTTCTTCAGCGCAAGCTCGCGTTGCTGTGGGAAGGCCGTGCGCGCAAGCGCCTGCTGATCGACAGCCAGCGTCTTGGCCCCACCCGGCAACTCGCAGTCGCTTCGTTGGCATGAAACGTTCACCCGCCTTCGGCCGCGTACAGCGCGCGTGTCAGCGTCGTCTCGCCAAATGGCTCGGGCGTCGACCGTTCACGATGCGCCGTGGACCCGCCATCGTATCGTTCACGTTCGACGATTTCCCGCGCTCGGCGCTGCAACGCGGCGGAACCATTCTCGAGGATGCGCGTGCAGTCGGCACTTATTATGTCTCGCTCGGACTCGCCGGGCGTACGTTTCCGACGGGCGAACTCTTCACACAGGACGATCTCTCCCTGCTCCTGGCGGCACGCCACGAGCTCGGCTGCCACACCTTCGATCATTCTCACGCCTGGAACACCTCGCCGGCCGATTTCGAGGCGTCGGTTCGTGCGAATGCGGACGCCCTCGCCCGCCTCGCACCGGGAAGCACCTTCGCCACCGCTTCCTATCCGATCAGCTATCCCCGGCCTGCAACCAAGCGCCGCATCGGCCATCACGTCTCCGCGGCCCGCGGCGGCGACCAGACGTTCAACCATGAGACGATCGACCTGAACTATCTCAGCGCGTTTTTCATCGAACAAAGCCGCGACAATCCCGACGCCATCAAACGCCTTATCGAGGCCAATGCGCGCGCCGGCGGCTGGCTGATCTTCGCGACGCACGATGTGGATGAACAGCCCACCCGCTATGGCTGCACCCCAACGTTGTTCGCCCGGATCGTCCGCGACTGTGTACAGGCCGGCTCGACCATTCTATCGATGTCCGCAGCATTGGAAACGATCGGTGTACCCGTGCAGCGACCGCTCGCGCCCGCCCTCTCTACCTGATGTCTTCGTCCGCTTCCAGCTCCTCCCGGATCGACGCCCTCGATATCACGAAGGGTTTTCTCGTCGTCCTGATGGTCGTGTATCACAGTCTCAACTACTCGACCCAGTATCAGCTCGCGTTTCGCTTCCTGGCCTTCCTGCCGCCAACCTTCATCCTGATAACCGGATTCCTGCTCTCGCATCTCTATCTGCGCCGCCGCAGCGCGGACCCCGCGCAACTGAACCGGCGGCTGCTCACGCGGGGAGCCAAGCTCCTCGTGCTCTTCACCGTCCTGAATGTCGCCGCGCAATTTGCCCGCTCGCAAAACTATCACGGCCCGTCGCTCGGTTTGCGCCAGTTCTTCGCCGCCTGGCCCGACATGTATCTCTGGGGCGGCGGACGACTCGCCGCCTTCGAGATCCTTCTCCCCATCGCGTATCTCCTCCTTCTCGCTCCGCTGCTCCTGTGGCTCGCCCGCGCCAACCGGTTTGCGCTCCCCGCCCTCTGCGTGCTCGTGCTGACGACCTCCATAATGCTCGAGCGGCACTACCGCGGTTCGCTTAACTTGTCGCTGATCGGGGTCGGGATACTGGGAATCTTGATTGGCCAGATCTCACCGGCTGCGATCAACCACCTCAGCCGCTTCCTGCCTCTATCCGCACTCGCCTACGCGACGCATATCACGATCGGAGCTTACGTGGGGCAGCCGATGCTCCATCAAGTTCTCAGCGCCGTAATCGCGCTGGCCGTCATCTACGGTATAGCGAACATAATCGGTTCCGAAGGCTGGATAAATCAGCGCCTGATCCGCCTAGGTCAATATTCGTTGGTCGCGTACATTGGCCAGATCGCATTCCTCCAGCTATATTCTCATTTCGCCGGTCGCCCGGAGCCTCTGTCCATCGGCTTGTTGCTCATGTTCGGACTCACCCTCGCGGCAACGACATTAATGGTTGAAGCCATTGAATGGGGGAAAACGCAGTCCCGCTCGTTTCATCTGTTGTACCGTACGATTATCCCGTGAGCCGCGCCGCGCGAAGGAGACCTTCGTCGCCGCAAACCGCCATCATCCGTATCACCGTTCGATCGCCCCGGGAGGCTGCCGCCATGAATATCGCCTATCTCGTTTTCGCCTATAAGAACCCCCAGCTGATCGCACGGCAGATAAAGGCGCTTTCAAGCCCGCACGCCTCCTTCTTCGTACACATCGACCGGAAATGCGACATCGCGCCGTTTGCCAAGCTCGCGGCCGACAATGTGATTCTCCTCGATGACCGGCAAACCGTATATTGGGCGGAATTCTCCGGGGTCTCAGCCATCCTCAAGCTCATCGCGCACGCTTTCGATGCACCGCGCCGATTCGATTACTTCGTGTTGTTGAGCGGCAGTGAGTTTCCCCTTCGCGGCGCGGCGTACATCGAGCAGTTTTTCGAAACGCATCGGGGAACCGAGTTCATCGACTTGGTACCCGTGCCGACGCCTGCAGCCGGGCGCCGCCTCTCGCATATCAACACCTACCGCCCACCATCGACCCGTCCGGTGTACCGCTTCGGCGCGAGACTGCTCAGCCGGTGCGGACTCGGTCAACGCGACTATCGCAAACACTTCGACGGGCTTATGCCCTACGGGGGTCACACGTGGTGGGCACTTTCCCGTGCTGCCTGCTCTTACATTCTCACGTTCATTCCAAGCCACCCTCGAATCGTGGCGTTCTTTCAAAACTCGCCGCAGCCGGAAGAGTTCTTCTTCCACACCATCCTCGGCAACTCGCATTTCAAAACTCGTGTGCGCCGCAATGTCGTGTTCGAGGACTGGTCTGCCGGTGGCAGCCGCCCACCCTTGATCAACGAGTCTCAGATCGCCGCGTTCGAAACGACGCCGGCAGTCTGCGTCAACGACATCTGGGGTTCTGGCGAGGTGCTATTCGCCCGCAAGTTCGACGATGAGCATTTGCAGCTGGTCGATCGCGTGGAGGCCATGGTCCGGCGAAAGGACTCGGAATACAACTCGTGCGAACAAACCGCTTCAGCGTGATCGTATCCGGCCAGCGCCATGCTCTTTAACTCTCTCGAATTTGCGGTTTTCTTCCCGCTCGTCTGCGCGCTTTATTTCTCACTCCCCTACGGGAGTCGCACGCCGCTCCTGCTCATCGCGAGCTGCGTCTTCTACATGGCCTTCATCCCGGCCTATATACTGATCCTCGCGCTTACGATTCTGATCGATTATTTCGCCGGCATCTACCTGCAACGAACCTCCGGTCATAAACGCACGGCGTTGATGTGGGTGAGTGTGATATCCACCTGCGCGGTCCTGGTTGTTTTCAAGTATTTCGATTTCTTCGCCGACAATCTGGTGGGTCTCGCGACCTACTTCGGCTGGCAGGTCACCAATCCTTCGCTGGATATCGTTCTGCCCATCGGCCTTTCCTTCCATACGTTTCAGAGCCTGAGCTATGTAGTGGAAGTCTATCGGGGCCGTCAGAAGCCGATCGATGACCTGATGACGTATGCGACCTATGTCATGTTCTTCCCCCAGCTCGTCGCGGGCCCGATCGAGCGCCCGCAGAACCTGCTGCACCAGTTTGGAGAAAAGCACGATTTCGACTACGCGCGTGTCACCAGCGGCCTGAAACGGATGGCATGGGGCTTCTTCAAGAAACTCGTCGTCGCCGACCGCCTCGCCATCTATGTAAACGACGTCTACGGCTCGCCACAGCAGTCCAATGGGCTCCAGCTCACGATCGCGACCGTCTTCTTCGCGTATCAGATTTATTGCGACTTCTCCGGCTATTCGGACATCGCCATCGGTTCGGCGCGCGTGCTCGGTTTTCGCTTAATGGAGAATTTCAAGACGCCTTATTATGCGACTTCTATTCCCGAGTTCTGGCGCCGCTGGCACATTTCCCTTTCCACTTGGTTTCGCGACTATGTCTACCTGCCGATGGGCGGGAGTCGCGTCGCGAAGCCCCGCTGGTATCTCAACCTCATCGTCACCTTCGGCGTCAGCGGACTATGGCACGGAGCGAATTGGACCTTTGTCGTATGGGGAATCCTGAATGGCGTCTATCTGGTCCTGAGCCTCGCCACGATTCGCGCGCGAGATGCCGTCATGGGCGCAATCGGCTTTCCCGCGGAGAGCGTGCAACGCAAAATCGTACAGATCGGAAGCACGTTTGCGCTCGTATGTCTTGGCTGGGTCTTCTTCCGCGCCGGCAGCCTTGGCGATGCCTGGTACATCCTCACTCATTTTTGGCAGGATTGGGATTTCAATAATGTACGCACCGAACAGTTCCTCCTGCGCCAGATGCCCGTCGCGATCGGTGCCATTGCAGTGCTCGAGCTGGGGCAGTTGTTGCATGCCCGCCACCCGATCCCGGCCATCTTCTCCCAGTGGCCGCTGCCGGTGCGATGGATGAGCTATGCCACTCTGATGCTCTCGGTCGTGCTGTTCGGAATCTTCCGCAAGGGCCAGTTCATCTACTTTCAGTTCTGATCGGCCGCTGGATTGCCACTCGCCTCCGTTTCGACTGGCCGCCGGATGCCCCCCCTGCCCATGCCACCTCCCAAATCGTCGCTCACTGACGCGCCTGCTTCGCCGTCCATCAGAGCAGCTATATTGGAAACCGTGTTGACCAAGCGCGCGGCGAGATCGTCGCCCCCAGCCGGCGTCGTGCGGATCGCTTTGTTCTTCGCGCTGGTCGTCGCTCTACTCTTCGCCGTCGATCGCGCGATCGGTCACGGTCTCCGAAAAGTGGAGACCTCGAGCTTCGGGGTGACTAACCGTATCGTCGCGGGCAAAGTGAATGCCGACATCGTGATCAGCGGGTCGTCCCGGGCGCTGTCGCACTACGACGCGCGCCTCATCGAACAAATCACCGGCCAGACCACGTTCAATATAGGGCGTAACGGTTCGCAGACCGATATGCAGCTCGCGGTCCTCAAGACCTACCTCCAGCACAACACGCCCCCGAAGCTGATAATTCACAATCTCGACCTCTTCTCATTCGTCACCACCCAGGAGATATTCGACCCCGCGCAATACCTGCCCTATCTGGATGAGCCATCGCTTTATGCAGGCGTTCGACGAGTATATTCCGACGCTTGGAAATGGAAATACCTCCCGCTTTACCCTTACGTGGTCGCGGATATGCGCTTTGCCTGGATCGTCGGCCTCAAGGCACTGGCCGGCTTCCATCCGCCTGAAGATCACCGCCAGGGCTTCGTCGCCCGGCACACCGCGTGGACCGGCGATTTCGCCAAATTTCGCGCGGCCCGTCCAGAGGGTGTCACCTTCGAGATCGAGCCGCAGGGCGTACGGGATCTCGCCGAGATCGTCGAAATCTGCCATCGCGCTCGCATTCCACTCCTGATGGTCTACTCGCCAGTCTATCACGAGATGCGCGACTTGGAGCGAAATCGCGATGAGATCTTCGCTCGTTTCCGCGCCATCTGCGAGCCGTTCAACGTTCCGATTTGGGACTATAGCGAGTCTCCGCTGACGCAGGATCGGAGCAATTTCTACAACTCACAGCACTTGAACGCAGAAGGCGCCGCCGCCTTCTCGACGCTGCTCGCGAGGCGGCTTGCCACAACGGAAATTAGCTCCGTGCGCGTTACCCAGCATACCGGGACGGCAAACACTGCTCGCTCCACCCCGTAGGCAATTGGGTTGACGTATGTTATCGCCCAGAAGCGCCAAGCACCGCGGGACTTTTGCCCGCCACTTCGATCGTCAGGCGGTTTTCGCCGTAAACGTGCTGTAAATTCGATGGGGCCAGGCATGTCATTTTTCACCGAAACATCTAACGTTCAGTCACAAAACCTCTCTTTGCGGTCACTACGATGGGGGCCTCGCGTAAAGTTTTCCGTTTACTAGCCACTCTGAGGCCTAATCAGAAACGCTCGTATGATACTGATCGCAAAATCTCCTAGTGCCTCGCGCGGATCTTCCCCCGCATCGGTACAAACGGCTCCCGCAGCCCCAACCTCCTTCATGATGCTTGCCACCCTGTTCTCACCGCGTCGGGTCCAAGCCATGCTTGCACTCCTCGCCGCCCCCATTCTCGGGGTTACCCTTCACGCTGAAATCCTACCGTCCAACCGACTGATCGATTGGACGCCCGGCGTCGCGGTGGGAGTCACCGGCGGAGTCACGCAGCACGTCAGCGGTCGCACGCGACTGATCGACGTCACTCAGGCGCCCTACAATGCCGACAAGACGGGAGCGACCAATGCCTCTCCCGCGATCAACGCCGCCATCAAAGCAGCACAAATAAATGAAGTCGTTTACCTTCCCGCCGGCCGATATCGCGTCGACAGCGAGATCACGCTCAAACACAGCATCACCCTTCGCGGTGCGGGTCCCGACAAAACGACGATCGTGCCGAATGGCGGCTTCGACGTCATCAAGCTGAGCCATTACTCCCTTCCGTTATGGGTTCAGGACCAGAACCCCGTCGTCTCCTCTCCCGTGACGAAGGGCACCACGACTTTCACCGTATCGAATACCGCGGACTTTACCGTCGGGTGGATAGCACAGGTCACGCACGCCGCGAGCTCCGATCAGTACGATGATACGATCGAAGTGAGCCCATGGTCCAACGAGGGTGGGCATGGCTGGCTCCGCCGGCAGAAGGTGAAAGTCGTCGCCAAGACAGCGACGACAGTGACCGTGTCACCTGGTGTATATGGCGATCTTCCCCGACAGGTGCGGCTGGGGCATGCTCAATACTATTCCGCCTTCGTCGGAGTGGAGGATCTCATGCTGGACATGGATAACACCGAGTGCAAAGCGGGCATTACGTTCGGCGGGCTGATGAATAGCTGGATCAAGAATGTCAAAGTGCGGGGATCCAAGAACTACAATGTGATCATCTCCGACTGCTATCAATGCGAGCTGCGCGACTCCCACGTTGACGAGCTAAACCATGTCGGCTCGAGCGGTTCCGGACTTCTGATGGTCAACAGCACAGCAACCCTGATCGAAAACAATATCTTCACCTCTGAAAATTCGTGTATTCAGGTGGATCACGGCTGCGCCGGTAATGTTTTCGGGTACAATTTCGTGAACAATACGATCGGCTCGATCGCGATTAACGCCAATCACGGACCACACAACAGCTTCAACCTCTACGAAGGAAATATCAGCACGACCTTCATTGCGGATGGTTTTCACGGTAGCGCATCGCACGACAGTCTTTATCGCAACTGGATCACGACCATAAATACAGGTGGTTGGGGGATCGCGCTAAAGCGCTTCACCCGCAACTACTCGATGGTCGGCAACATTATTGGAGCGCCGGGGCATGCGATGGCTTTCGACGGCGTAAGCCTGGGCCAGCCCAACATGGGCAACTCGAGTTACACCGGAGAAGCAGCACCATGGGCCGACTGGGGCAAGTATCCCGGCCCCCACGGCTATCAAGAGCTCGATCGGGGAGTCGCTGCCTCCTTGCTCCGCAAGGAAAACTACTATCAATACCACAAAGGTATCCCGGCCGCCGAGTCGCTCGGCACCACGTCTCTGCCTGCCAGCATGTACTATACCGCCAAGCCGACGTGGTTCGGCGATCGCACATGGCCTGCCGTGGATCCGAGAAATCCAGCTCCCACGTTCGAGTCGATTCCGGCCGGCTATCGCTACGTCACCGGCAGCACACTGCCCGCAACTGAACCGCAACCTGCGCTGGAAACACAAAAGCCGATTAACACCCGGGTGCAGGTCGCGACACAGTAACGTCGCCCACGACACGTGGGCCACCTTCCCGATCTTCCTTCGCTCGAACAGTAGGTTTTAGGAGAGACCTCCTCATCATAGAAACCGGACGGGATGCCCCTCATTGGGCGGCATCACCTTCCTCACATCGGCCGCGGCATTATATGACCGCGGCCTTTGCTTGGCCGCCTCTCGCGCAGCCGTAGAGAGACCGGAGACCGGCCACGTTGATCGAATCGCGTTCCGCTCACCTGCCCCTCGAGCGGTCTCGCCCGAAGCATTCGTCTACCCTGCTTTCAGACGCCGCTCCGCCTGCGTCTCCGCAGAGGTCACTAACACCGGCACACGTTACGGGCAGGAATACCGCTCGACTTGAAGCCTCCGCCCCCGAACCGAATTATGCATCACCTGACGATCGAAGCCGGCCGGACCGAACGCCAATATTGGCGGGATGTGTGGCGTTACCGCGAACTGTTCTGCTTCCTCGCCTGGCGCGACCTCCTGGTTCGCTATAAGCAAACTGTGGTCGGTGTCGCTTGGTCCCTCATACGTCCTTTCCTCACGATGCTCGTTCTGACGCTCGTGTTCGGCAAGTTCGGGAAAATGCCTTCCGGCGGAGTGCCGTATCCGATTCTCGTTTTCTGCGGCATGCTTCCCTGGCAGTTCTTTTCCACCGCGTTGGCCGAGAGTGGCAGCAGCCTCGTCACCAACTCGAACCTGATCTCAAAGGTCTATTTTCCCCGCCTCGTCGTCCCGGCGAGCAGCGTCATCACAAGCTTCGTCGACTTCCTGATCTCCGGTCTTTTTCTCGTCGCAGTGATGGTGTGGTATCAGTTCACCCCGCCTGCCAATATCACGTGGCTGCCATTTTTTGTCCTCCTATCGTTCATCGCCTCCTTCGGGATCGGCCTGTGGATCGCCGCCCTCATGGTGAAGTACCGCGACTTTCGCTTTATAGTGCCTTTCGTCGTTCAGTTCGGCCTGTATTTGTCTCCGGTTGGATTCCTCAGCAGTGTGGTTCCAGACGAGTGGCGTCTGCTCTATTCCTTGAATCCGATGGTCGGGGTGATCGATGGCTTTCGCTGGTGCATCCTTGGCGGTGAACATCAGCTCTATTTACCAGGCCTCGCCTGCTCGATTCTGAGCATCATCGCCCTCCTCGCGACCGGCATTCTCTACTTTCGCAAAACCGAACGCACCTTTGCCGATATCATCTAAGATGCTTGCGAGTGCTCCACGCCGCCACGGGACACGCTATATAAAGTAAATCATGAACGACTCCGCGATCACGGTCCAAAATCTCTCGAAGCGCTATACGATTGGTCGTCAGACGGCAAACGGGGATGGGCTGCGCCATGCCTTCGACGCAATGCTGCGTAATCCCTTCGCCTGGCTGCGCGAGCGCAACCGGGCCCGCCGGGCCACGCGCGAAGATTTCTGGGCCCTCAAGGACGTCTCGTTCGAAATCAAGCGAGGTGACGCCGTCGCGATCATCGGCCGCAACGGCGCCGGCAAGAGCACCCTCCTGAAAATCCTCAGCCGCATCACTGAGCCTACGGAGGGCCGCATCGATCTCCATGGACGAGTCGCAAGCTTGCTGGAGGTCGGCACTGGATTTCACCAGGAACTCACCGGCCGGGAGAACATTTACCTGAACGGCGCCATCCTCGGCATGACCCACGCTGAGATCCGGCGGAAATTCGACGAGATCGTAGCCTTCTCCGAAATTGAGAAATTTCTCGATACGCCGGTGAAACGCTATTCCAGCGGGATGTATGTGCGGCTCGCTTTCGCCGTCGCCGCCCATCTCGAACCGGAGATCCTCATTGTCGACGAGGTCCTCGCGGTCGGTGATGCGAACTTCCAACGCAAGTGCCTCGGTAAAATGGAAGAAGTTGCGCACGGCGGCCGCACGGTACTGTTCGTGAGCCACAATATGCCCGCCGTACAGGCGCTTTGTTCCCAAGCCATATATCTACAGGCAGGCTCCATCAGAGGCGCCGGGGACGCCGAGCCGATCATTGGTCAATATTTAGCCGAAACGGGTTCGGCGCAGGGCCAGTTCGCCGCGCCTCTTGCGATCGGCACAGACCTGACGTTGACCGCCCTCGAACTCTCTCCCAATCCAGTCGAAAACGGGCAACCGCTGGAATTCGCGATTACCTTTCGCGCCGAACGAGCGACGGTGCTCAACGAGCTCTCCGTTCTCATTTACTCGCTGCAAAACACCCGCGTCGCCAGTCTCGACCTGCGCTCATGCGGCATGCCTCTCGAGGCCACGGCCGGCCAAGCGATTCTGGTCCGTGGCGAGATCAATTCGATGCTGCTCGTGGAAGGAGAATACCGGGTCGGTCTCTTCGTCAGTGGAAAAAGCGTACTCGAGAACTTTCTCGATCTCACGGGATTCACCGTCCGAGCCCGACGAAACCCAACCGGATACGCCCCCTATCCCGCGATATATCGTGGAGTGGTCGAACTCCCCTTCACAGCCGATCTCCAATGCAGGGCTACATTGAGGTCCTCCGCTACTGCGCAGGTCGCTGCGCTAGTAGGCGACCGCTGATGCCGAGCCAAACCTGGTCGCGGACTCACGATTCGAGGCAACGCCATGTCGCTCTTAAAAAAAGGCATCCGCAAGCTGCACGGGAGCTACTGTCGCACGCTGACGTCCGGCCGAAAGCTCGGTGTACGGACGCTGTATTCACTTCCGGTTATCTCAAAGCGAGACCCGCGGACCAAACTCGTCACATTTCGATCGCATTGCCGCGAAGTCGGTTCGTTTTCCAGCGACGCCTCAGCTGAGGCGGGTGACTGCTATCTCAGAATTCGGCCTCGCGAGACGATTCGGCGCCTGCCCCCCATCAGTCTCGATGAACGTCAGGCCGCTCAATTTCACGCCAGCGCGCTTCGTTACCAAGGCGGAATTGAATTCACCATTCCCGAAGTTTTCCTCGCCCGGCTGCACCAGGCGAAGATTTCTGCCCACGGCTGTATTGTCCTGTCGCGCGATAATGACATCTTTATCGAGTCCGCATTATCCAACCCGGAAATCCTGGAAGCAAACGGGGTACTCGATGCTGTGTTCGAGCCACGCTGTGTCCCCACGGCAGGCACCTATTGTCTGCTGGGAAGTCCATGGGCCGCCGGATACTACCACTGGCTGTTCGAGATCCTCCCACGACTTTCCTTGATCGAAGGTGTTGTCCCCCTGAATACAGCCCCTCTGATCGTCTCGCATCAGCTCAGCTCCTTTCAACGCGAGTCGCTGACACTGCTTGGGGTCATCGATCGCATCGCTGTACTCGAACATCCCCATCAACAAATCGAAACGCTCTACTTTCCTGAGGTGCTGGCTCCGACCGGCAATCCCTCGCCGCATGCCGTCGCCTGGCTCCGGGCCCACCTGATGTCCCGTGTCGTACTCGCACCGGCGAAATCACGACGTCGCATCTATCTCACCCGCCGCGACGCTACCCAGCGGAGACTTCTCAACGAGGCGGAGATCGTCGATTTTCTCCAGAGTGAAGGATTCGAGATCGTATGTCCCGGAGATCTGTCGCTGGCAGAGCAGATTACTCTCTTCCAAGGTGTTGACGTCGTCGTAGCGCCGCATGGGGCCGGATTGTCCAACATGGTCTTCGCACCGCTCGGCGCGACCTTGGTGGAATTTTTTGGGACGAACTATATCAACGGATGCTATTGGGCACTGGCCAATATTTGCGGGCATCGTCACGCGTTTCTCACCGGAGAGCCAACCGCTCTTGATTATATTATTCCCCTTCGGGACGTGAAGAGACTGCTTTATCGTCTGAAGTTGTCCTGAAATCGCTCTCGAAACGTCGGCCGGAGGAGCTCCGCCATCCGCGGACGCCCGAGTCCACGCATTCCCGGCCCCGTCGCTGCACTTCGCAACCGGGTTCCCTTGTAATCAACCATGTCGCTTGCAACCACCGCACCGCACGCCCCCGCCGTGGCGCCTTCGCTCCCCTGGCACAACGGAATCTCCGAACGCACCGAGGCAGGGCTCGTGATTCTCTCGCCTTCCAGCGGCAGAACCACGCGACGCGTGTTGTTCATCAACTCCTACGGCGGAGAGGGGGTGTGGCAAAAAATCAAGCGAGGCCTCTACCCTCCGCATCATTTATGGGGCTGTCTCGAACTCGCGCGCATGGGCTACGAAGTCGCGCTCGCGGAGCCTCTGCCGCATTTCTCGCTCCTCCGCCGCCCCTTCCCCCATGACCTGAGGTTCTTGCGCTTCGTCCGCGCATGGCTTCGACCCGACGATATTATATATTGTGGTCATACGCTGTTGTACTGGCTGCCATTGCTCAAAGCGCTCGGAGCCATCAAATGCGCGATCGTTTCCCTCACCTACGCGCGGGAAAATCTTGAGTTCAGCCGGCTGCACGCCGGCATCATTGCGCTTACCCCAGCCGCGGCCCAGCAGGCCAGGCTGATGGCGCCCCGGGTCGAGGTCGCTCATCTGGCCTGGGGTTGTGACCTGGACTTTTTTCCAGTGCGCGAGTACCGGCCGGAATGGTTTCTCTCCTGCGGAATAACTCGGCGCGATTTTTCGACTTTGAGCGCTGCCGCCGCCCATTGCCAAAGCCCTCTCCGACTGATCGCTCCGGGACCCACCCCAGGATTGCACTGGCCGCCCAATGTAACCGTGGTCGATGGCGGTGAAGGCTGGAGTTTTCAGAAGGCGGTCATCAGCTATGCCGAGCTCATCAACAACGATTACGCGCGAGCGGCCGCATCGTTGATTATACTTCAGCCCGATCCCCAGGAAACCACCGCAGTTGGCTTCACGAATACGCTCGAGGCGATGGCCATGGCGCGCCCCGTTATCGTCACGCGCACGGGAGCCATTCCCGGCGAGCTCGACGTGGAATCCGCGGGCGTCGGACTACACGTGCCACCGGCGGATCCTCACGCGATTGCCGCCGCGGTACAGGCACTCGCCAGCGATCCAGACCGCGCCAGGGAAATGGGGCTGCGGGGTCGTGCGCTCGCGGAGTCGCACTACAACATCAATCGCTATGCCCGGCAGCTTCATGCGTTCTTCAATACCCTATAATCAACTTTGGTAACGCTTCATGAAACAGAGCAGTCCTATGAAAACTATTTTCGATTTCGGCATGTATGATGCCTCGGATACGCTGTATTATCTGGAAGCCGGCTTTCGCGTCGTAGCCGTCGAAGCCAACCCCTCGTTGCTTGAAAGGGCTCGGTCCGCCCTTGCCCCCTATATCGCCTCGGAGCAACTGCACCTGATCGGCGGGGCGATCAGCAACGATCATACGGATGTCGAGCTCACCGTCTGCGGCGAAGACAGTGGCTCCAGCTCCATCTACGCGGTCCGGGTCAATGGCCGGAATCCCGTCGGCACCTACACCGTCCCCGGCATAACCACCCTGGATCTCATCGAACAGTTCGGCACCCCCTATTATCTGAAAATAGATCTGGAGGGCGCAGATCGGCTGGCCGTGCTCTCGCTTTCTGCCCGCACGAAGCCCGAGTATCTATCGTTCGAGGCCAACGAGGATACCGAGGAGCTTGTCGAGCATGCGGCGACCATCGGGTTCACCAAGTTCAAGCTGATCCACCAATGCTCCTTTCGCGAAATTTCCAATCAGAACAACCTGGCGGACCGGGCCGCCCGCAAGCTGGTCCGGCTTCTCGGTTTCGCCGAACCTCAGTACGTCAGACGGGGCGGCCGTCTTTTCAAGGTTGCCCATAGTTCAGGGCCGGCACCCTGGTGCAGCGACGGTGCTTGGTGTTCGCGCGATGCTATTCTGGCGCGCTGGCGCCGGGCGAAGTCGGCCCCGATGGGCAACGCGTGGTATGATCTTCAGGCATCATGAAAAGTCTGCTTAAGAAACTATTCAATCGGCTGCTTCCCTCCGTAGCCAATGAATTGGAGCTGCATCGCGGCAGCGTTCTTTTGCACAACGAGGCCGTCGCGCAAAAGGCGCTGATGCAGAGTTACCGACTCCTCGCCGCCCAGCATCCGGAGCTGTTGCCAGATCTGAATGATGTCGGGTTCAGAAAATACTCGCAGTTCGAAGAGGACGGCATGCTGCTCTATATATTCTCGCTCATCCGCCCGATCAATCGCACGTGCGTGGAGATCTGCGCCGGTAATGGCCGCGAATGCATGGCAACCAACCTCATCGTGAACCATGGGTGGTGGGGGTATCTATTCGATGGCAATGAACGAAACGTCGCCGACGGCATCCGCTTTTTTGCCAACAGTCGCGATACGTTCCTGGCCCCCCCAAAATTCAACCACGCGTGGATCACAGCGGAGAATATAAACACGCTCCTGACCAACGCCCAGGTTTTCGGACCGGTCGACCTACTAAGCATCGACCTCGATGGGATGGACTACTGGGTGTGGAAGGCGATCAGCGTCATCGACCCCCAGGTGGTGGTGTGCGAAACGCACAATCTGATCCCTCCGGACAAGGCACTCACTGTCCCCTACGACCCGAAATTTGTTTTCACCTCGGAAGATCATCGGGGCGCCTCGCTGGCGGCCATGTGCAAACTCGGACGCGAGAAGGGCTATCGCCTGATCGGAATGCACCGTTTCGGTTTCAATGCCTTCTTCATGAAGCGGGGCGTCGGCGAGAAATATTTCCCCGAGGTCACGCCCGAGACGTGCCAGACCGACCCCGTCAGCGTTCGGCTGCAGAACGAGGCGTGGCCAAGGGTGCAGAACAAGCAGTGGCAGGAAGTCTGATCCACCTCCGTCCGGCGTTCCGCCACGCCCCGACGATGGTAAATATAAGGTCTGTCCGACCATGACTCTACGTCCCCGAATTCTATTCCTCAGCCCCTGCTGGCCACTCGGCCGCACCTACGGCGGCCAGTTGCGCGCGCTGCACACCGCGCGCGCCCTAAAGCAGGTCGGCGACGTCACTCTGATGGTGATAGGGTCCGAGGCTGGAGACGAGGCCTCGGCCTTGCACTCGACCGCGGAGTTTAAAATCGCACGACCGGCCAGTGCCTTCCTCAAGCCGAACCGGGGACCATGGGAACGACTGCGTTGGGCGGTCGACCTCCGTTATCTAAATGTTCATGGCGTCGTCGTTTCACCCGAAGACCGGGCGCGGGTGGTATCCTGGTTCGACGACTACGATCTGATTTGGATCTTGAACTCGCGGACGGCGAATCTCCTTCAGATCTGGCGCTGGCCGCACACCCATCTTGATATAGACGATATTCCCAGCAGCTACCTGCAGTGTATCGCCCAGACCGGTCGTATGCCTGTACAGCGCTGGAAGGCGCGCACCCAAGGCGTCTTGCTGCACCGTCGCGAGCGCCGTTATACGGATCGCTTCACGACCTTGTCCGTCTGCAGTGAAGCGGATCGCAACTATCTCGCCGATGCCCGCGTGCATGTGATTCCAAACGGTTTTTCCCGGCCAAAATCCGATCCCAAACGTAATATTGCGACGCAACCGCCCTGCCTTGGCTTCATCGGCCTCTACTCCTACGCGCCCAACTTCGAGGGGGTACGCTGGTTTCTCCAAGAGGTCTGGCCGATCATCCGGCGAGCCGTGCCAGGCATCCGTTTCCGCCTGGTGGGACGGGACACCGATGGTTCACTCAAGCCGACCGCACCCGGTGTCGACGCCCTGGGCTGGCTAAACGATCCCGCGGACGAAATCGCCACCTGGTCCGCGATGGTGGTGCCGATTCGCCTCGGCGGGGGCACGCGTATCAAATTAGTGGATGCGTTTAGCCGGCGCTGCCCGGTGGTTTCCACCCGCTTCGGTGCCTACGGCTATCCCGTGGAACACGGCCGGCAACTTCTTCTCGCCGACGATCCGGCCGAGTTTGCCCAAGCCTGTATTCAACTCGTCCGGTTCCCGGACTTCGCCCGAGAAATATCCGCGCAGGCGTGGCTGGACTTCCTCCGGCTTTGGACCTGGGACGCCATCGTCCCGAAAGTCTGGTCCGCAGCCGAAGACTGCCTTCGCCGCAGCGGCCAGACCGCACTCGCCTAGCCTTGCTCGGCCCGCGCCCGCCCGCGCAATGGCGGAAATCATCATGCCTCCTGCGCCCGCTCATGCGTGCTGGGGCCTGCTTACGCAGCGCCCCCGCTGGAGCCTTTCCCTTCGCGGCTGGTTGCTGCTCCTCGTCATCGCTCTGACTGGGGGTGCGGCCGTTCCGCTCACGATCTATCCATTTCTCGCGCTCACGGATCGCTCCGACGCCAACCTGCTCGCCGTCGAAGGCTGGATCCACGACTACGCGATTCGGTCCGCTAAAAACGAATTCGACACCGGTCGCTACGACTACGTCATCGCCACCGGCGGTCCGGTCCACGGCGTCGGACCTTATATCAACGATTTCAGCACCGCCGCCAGCATCGGCGCACACCGCCTTAAGCGCGAAGGAATCGTCGCCGACCGCGTGCAGATGGCGCCTGCCCGCACCAGCGAGCGCGACCGCACCTACGGCTCCGCAGTCGCCCTTCGTGACTGGCTGCACGCCCGCCAGATTCCAGTCCGCGCGCTCAATGTCATCACCGAAGACGTTCATGCCCGTCGCACGCGTCTTCTCTTCCAGGCCGCTTTTGGCCCGGAAGTCCGGATCGGCGTTATTGCGGTACCCAATCCTGATTACAACTCCGCCCGGTGGTGGCGCTATAGCGAAGGGGTCCGCGACGTGCTCGCGGAGACCATCTCCTATATCTACGCGAAATTTCTCTTTTTTCCACCCCGCTCCCTCCCGCCTGAGATCACTCCTTCGTCCGCCTCCTGAAACGAACCACCACTCCTTCCTCTATGCAAAACGCCACCGTCAGCCTCCCCGTCACCGCCCCCACCGCTCGCGACCGCAAACCGGAACTGCTGCCTCTCGTCCTGGCGGCTGCCCGGATTCCTGCCGTCTCCCCAGCCACCAAGACGCTTTGCGTCGTGGGTCTTGGTTATGTCGGCCTTCCGCTCTCTCTCCAGTTTGCTCGCTCCGGCGCCGTCGTGATCGGCCTCGACATCGACGACGCCAAGGTCGAGGCGTTGAACCATAGCCGCAGCTATATCAAACACATCTCCGGCGAATCGATCCAGGCGGTCGTGGACGCCAAGCTCTTCGCGGCGTCCTCCGACTTCTCCCGCATCCGCGAAGCCGACGCAGTAATCATCTGCGTGCCGACGCCCTTGAACAAGAACCGGGAACCCGACATCTCCTATATCGTCGAGACCGGCAAGGCGATCGCCCCCCATCTTCGCCGCGGCACCGTCGTTGTGCTCGAGTCGACGACCTACCCCGGCACGACCGACGAAGACCTGCGAGCCGTCCTTGAACAGGGCTCCGGCTTTACGGCCGGCGTGGATTTCCACCTCGCATTTTCGCCCGAGCGCGAAGATCCAGGCAATCCCAGCAGCGTCGTAGCCACGATCCCGAAAGTCGTCGGCGGTTACACCCCGGCGTGCCTCGAGAAGGCCATCGAAATATATAGCCTCGCAATCAAGACCCTCGTCCCGGTCTCGTCCTGCCGCGCCGCCGAAGCCACCAAGCTGCTCGAAAACACGTTCCGTGGCGTAAACATCGCCTTGGTCAATGAACTCAAGGTTGTCTATAGCGCCATGGGCATCGACATCTGGGAGGTAATCAAGGCGGCCAAGACCAAGCCGTTTGGCTTCATGGCGTTTTATCCCGGCCCAGGCCTTGGCGGCCATTGCATCCCCATCGATCCGTTCTACCTCACGTGGAAGGCGCGCGAATATGGCCAGCATACACGCTTCATCGAGCTGGCCGGCGAGATCAACACGGCCATGCCCGAATACGTGATCCACAAGGTCGCCGATGCACTGAACGAACAGCGCAAGGCGATCAAATGCAGCCGCATCCTTCTCATCGGACTCGCTTACAAGCCCGACGTCGACGACGAGCGCGAGTCGCCCAGCTACGTATTGATGGAAATGCTTCAGCAACGCGGCGCCCGCGTGTCCTACTACGACCCCTACGTTCCGGTAATCAAGCCCACCCGCGAACATGCCCATTGGGCCGGAACGCGCTCCGTGCTTTGGAACCAGGATACGATCTCGACGTTCGACGCGGTTGTCATCGCGACCAACCACGCTACGATCAACTATAGCGAGCTCGCCGCGTGGGCTCCCTGCATCATCGATACACGCAATGCGATGTCAGCGGCCGAGACCAAGCCCGGGCAAGTATGGAAAGCCTGAGCGCTTTCGTCGCAACCTGGCGGAGGCCGCCCATCCGCCGCGCCAGGTAAGCGGCCTCGGCTCAAGGAGCACGCCAGCTCGCCAACTTGGAGACAGAAACGATGTGGACCCGATTTATATCATGGCTCGTCAAACTGCTTCTGAGGATCCTGGCGCATGCCAAACCCCTGGGCGGCGTTGATCTCGCCGGAATCCTCTCGGACAACACGGAGACGCTGCTGAATCTGCCGGGGCGGCTTCCGTTTTTCGCCACCAGGATCACGGATCCCGATCGGGTCAGGGCCCTTTTTCAGAAATTGCACCCGGTTACCTGCAGCAGAGAGTTGATCCGGCTCGGACCGGACGGCGATGGCGGCTACCTGGTCCCAAACGATCTGGATGGCATCGAGGCGTGCTTCTCTCCCGGGGTGAACACGATCTCTGGATTCGAGCGAGACTGCGCTGATATGGGAATGAAAGTCTTCATGGCAGATGCCTCGGTGAATGGCCCGCCCGAGCAGCATCCCGCTTTTTCCTTCATCAAGAAATTCATCGGCGCCACGTCCGGCGGGGATTTTATAACCCTTTCGGATTGGGTGAGCGAATCGCTTCCGCCTTCACATTCAGACCTCCTGCTCCAAATCGACATCGAGGGTTGCGAATACGAAAGCTTGCTGTCGACCCCTGGCGCCTTGATGCAGCGATTTAGGATCATCGTCGTGGAGTTTCACTATCTGGACCACCTGTTCAGCGCACCGCTCTTTGCGATCTACTCGAAGGTCTTCGACCGGCTGCTCGATACGCATACTTGTGTACATATCCATCCGAACAATGTCTGCCCATCGTTGATGGTGAAAGGACTGGAAGTGCCCCAGATGGCAGAGTTCACGTTTCTGCGGAATGACCGGGTCGTCAATCTGGCCTTCGCCACAGAGTTTCCCCATCCGCTCGATCGCGACAATACAAACAAAGTCTCCGTTCGCCTCCCTGCGTCCTGCTACAGCGCTCGATAGTCCCGGCGTGCGTTTTATATAATTAGCGAAGCGGTCTCTGCTATCAGCTGTAGATCGAAGAACGTTTTACTTGCCCCTCCAACTCGCATTCACCCGTGAAAACTCACCTTGCTGCCTTATCCGCCCTGCGCCTGGGCTCCTGGCTCATAGCATCCGCCATCGTCGCGAGCGCCCAACCGGTTCTCGCGCCAACCTCGCGCAGCACCCCCGCAGCCGCGGTGCACGATTCCGGCGCCCCTGCGGGCAAGTCTTCGAAATCGATGTTCGAAGCCGCGGAGTCGTCCTCGCTTCCTCTCGCGAAGTGGGGTCCCGTTTCCGTGCGTCCCCACGTGCTTTACCGCGTGCTTCATGTCGACGGACTGCTCAACCCGGTCGAGGACGAAGATGATTCCAGCGTCGTGCAGACCGTTTCGCCCGGCATCCTCTTCGAGATCGGCGACACCTGGACGTTCGACTATACTCATTCTCGCGAGTATCATTCGAATCCCATTTTTGAGGACACCGGCAATCACGATGCGAGCCTTACGGCGGCCTACCGGTTTGAGCGATGGTCCATTTCCAGCGCCCAGCGTTATACGAACAATTCGCCCACCTTGATCGAAACTGCACAGCAGACACCGCAGGAGAACTTCGTCACCGACTTGATGGTCGTCACTCGTCTTGGAGAACGCACGCAGCTGAATTCAAGTGCCGCGTTTTCCGTGCGTCGGGTAAACGAGATCCCGATCGAGGCTCGATGGAACACCGCCGACTGGCGGTCGTGGCTTGTGACCGAGAGTCTCGAATACGACTTGTCGCGTCAGTTGGCCGTCGGCCTGGGGAGCAGTTTTGGTTATGATACCGTCACACCCGGCCCCGATATGTCGCATATTCGGCCCCATGTCCGACTGAACTGGCGCCCAACCCCAAAGCTGGCCCTCGTCGCCCAAGGCGGACTTGAACAAAGAAAATTCGAGGGCGGTCGTGGCGGCCGCCTCCAGAATCCGGTCTATCGCGCTTTTCTCAACTACGCGCCGCTCCCCACGACGAAGCTGACTCTGACCGGCGACCGGGCTTTCTCGGCTTCTTATTTTGCAGATTGGGCCACCCGTACGGCTGGCTGGACCGCAGCACTCGAACAGCGCTTGTTAAAGCGTTTTTATATGACGTGCACGTATTCGAGTCACGACACGGAGTTCCTGTTCACCAGCGTCGGCGAGTCTCTTAATCGTGAGGACCGCGCGAGGACCATGGACGTGCGCGTCACGACGCAGATTCTACATCACGGCTCAATCTCGATATTTTATCAGCTCGGAAAAAATCGTTCCAGCGAACAGGGATTCACATTTACCAATCATCAGGCAGGGACGGAAATCGCCTATCGCTTCTGATATGCCTCCGCTTTTCCGGTAACTGACGGGTTGATATAGTTGCTCGCGTCGAATAGCCCGGCCGCCCTCGTCCAGAGGGCAGTTGACTCCGTAGGCCCCGACAAACCGCGCGTTCGCCTGCCCGCGCCAAGCCCCGCCCCGCGCATCGGATCACGAACCGGGGCTCACCTCCACGCTCCAACGCATCCCCCCGCCGTCACGGCGCGATTCCCACCCGATGAACGAACCCAATATAGTCCTGACTGAGCATTCGTCTGCCGCTGTCTCCTCGAAACCCCGCTTCTGGCAAGGTCGATTCCGTGGTTTTGTCCTGGCTCTGCTGGCAGTCGTCCTCGTCTTTAGCGGCTCCCTGGCAGAGCTCGTGGTGTTCGCCCTCGGCAGCGATTTGTATTCCTATATTCTACTGATCCCGGCGGTCAGCGGTTATATAGTGTGGATCGGGCGCCAGAGTTTCCCGCCGGTCGGCACGCCCCATCGTCGTCTGGCCGCGGCACTGCTGGCACTGGGTCTGGGCGCGCTTCTGGCCTGCACGATCGCGCGCTTCCTGGACGTGAACCTCGCCGCCGAGGATCGGCTGTTCATCACCGCCACCGCCTTCGTCGTGACGCTCTCAGGCACCTGCGCCTGGTTTCTTCCGCCGCGCGCGTTCCGTGCGCTTCTGTTTCCCCTCGGCTTCCTGTTCTTCATTGTACCAATCCCGACGGTGGTCATGCATCACGTCGAGACGTTCATGCAGCATGGCTCCGCGGCCGTCGCGCGCCTCCTGTACCAGACGGCCGGCACGGCGGTGTACTATGAAGATCTCACGTTTCAGCTGCCCGGCATCAACCTTCACGTCGCACCCGAATGCAGCGGGATTCGGTCCACGCTCGTTTTGTTCATAGTGAGCGTTCTGACCGGATATTTTTTCCTGCGCTCCCCCGGCAAGCGCACCGCGCTCGCGCTCGCAATTGTCCCCCTGGCACTTGTGCGAAACGGTTTCCGCATTTTTGTCATCGGCGAACTGTGCGTGCGATTTGGCCCCGAGATGATCGACTCGTTCATCCACCGTCGGGGCGGCCCGCTGTTCTTCGGCCTCTCGCTCATCCCGCTTTTCCTGCTGCTCATCGCACTCCAACGCCGCGAGCAGAAATCCCTCCCTGCCAAATCCGTCCGGTAAACACGGCACGGATCCCGCCGCACGCCTCTGCCCTTCACTTCCCGTCCCCTGATTCCAAGCGAAAGGATCTCCATGCACCATAATACGCATCTCACGCCGCGGCTGCTCGCGAGCCTCACCGTGTTGACCACGCTCAGCCTTGTACAGTCGAGTTGCTCCGCCGGCGATCGCACCGCACGCACCCTCGAGCAAGCCCATCGCTACTACGAAGCCGGCGAGCTCGAGAAAGCCGAAATCGAGTACAAGAATGTACTGCAAAAGGATCCTGCGAATCCCGACGCCATCAGCCAGCTCGGCATCCTATATCATGACCAGGGCCGCGACGGCCGGGCCGCGGCTTTCCTCCTCAAAGCCCGTGAGCTTCAGCCCGAAAATCTCGCCGTTCGGCTCAAGCTTGGCCTCGCTCACCTCGCCGCTGGCGGCCGGAAGGACGCCCGCGACGAAGCGGTGTTCGTGCTCGAACGACGCCCCACCGACGAACAGGCGCCGCTGCTCCTCGTCGAGGCGTCGGCCACGCCCAAAGAGCTCGAAGATGCGCGGCAACGGCTGCTCGCCCTGCCATCACCCGCTGCGTCCGGCGTTCCCGCAGTCGTCGCCGCCGGCAACATCGCGCTCCGTCTGAATCGCCTCGATGAAGCCGAGGCAGCGTTCAAGAAGGCCCTCGCAATTGACCCGAAATCGGCCGCCGCCCATGGCTCGCTGGGACTGCTGCATTGGTCGCGCAAGAATGTCGCTGCGACCGACGCCGCGTTCAAACAGTCCGCCGACCTATCTCCTCCCCGGTCACCGAAGCGGCTCCACTATGCACAGTTCAAAATTCAAGTCGGCGAGGTCGACGCCGCCCGCCAGCTTCTCGACGAGCTGACGCGCCAGACTCCCGATTATATTCCCGCCTGGATTCTGCGCGCAGAGGTCGCGATCAACGAAAAGAAGCTCGACGAAAGCGATGCGTTCATCGCAAAGGCGCTCGCTCGCGAGCCGATGCACCCCGAGGCACTGCTCCTCAACGCCCGTATCCGTCTCGCCAAGGGCGAAAGCGCGAAGGCGGTGGATGAGCTCGAACGCCTGCTTACCACCTTCCCGAGTTCACCTCAGGTGGCTTATCAACTCGGCCTCGCCCATGTGGCCAACGGCGATACGACGAAGGCGCTCGCTCGGCTCACCCAGGCCGTCGCCGCAGCCCCGAACTTGACGCAAGCGGTCGTCACCCTCGCCGAGCTGCATCTTCGCAATCGCGACTTCACCGCGGCGATCGCGACCCTCAAGCCACTCGTGCAGCAACACCCCGAGATGGTTCCCGCGCGCCTGCTCCTCGCAGAAGCCCACCGTGGCCAGGGAAACCTCGACGAAGCCGCCGCAGCCTATACGCAGCTCGAACAGCAACTCCCGCAGAATGCGCAAGTGGCCTATGCCCGCGGCACCGTTCTCCTGCAGCAGAACAAGCTCGCCGAGGCGCGCACCGAGTTCACCAGGGCCCGTGAACTTCAGCCCGATCACCTCGGTGCCCTCGAGCAACTTGTCGCGTTCGACCTCCGGGACAAACAGCCCGAGATCGCCAAAAAACGCGTTGAAGCCGCGCTCGCACAGAATCCTCGCGCCCTCCAGCTTCCTCTCCTCCTCGCCCGCATCTGTATCATTCAATCCGATACCGCGGGCGCCGAGGCCGCACTCAAGCAGGCCATCGAGCTCCAGCCGGATTCCACGGCGGCCCTGTATGAACTCGCCCGCCTTTACGTGAGCTCGAATCAGCAGGCGAAAGCGATCGCCAGCCTCCAGGAAACCGCTCGTGCAAATCCGAAAAACCTCGCCTCGCATTTGCTCCTCGCCGTGCTGCTCGACGACCAGAAGGATCATGCCGGTGCCCGCGACATTTATGAGAAGGCCCTCGCGATCGACCCCAAGAGCAGTCTCGCGCTCAATAATCTCGCCTATCTCTATTCCGAACGTTTCGACGAGCCCGACAAGGCGCTCGAGATGGCGCAACGCGCACGGACTCTCCTGCCGAACGAACCGCGCGCCGCCGATACGCTGGGCTGGATACTCACGAAGAAAAAACAGTACCCCCAGGCGCTCGGTCTCCTCCAGGAAAGCGCGACGAAACTGCCGAACGAGCCCGAGGTGCTATATCATCTCGGGGTCACTCAATATATGCTCGGCCAGGAAGCCGCCGCGCAGACCACCCTCCGTCGCGCGCTCGAATTAAACCCGGCGATCTCCGCCGCGGCCGACGCCCGGCAGCGGCTCGCACGGCTCGACCTGTCGGCAGCCAAGGCCACCGCCGACGACCGTGCACGGCTCGAGAAACACGTCGCCGATATGCCTGATGATCCGGTCGCACGGCTCCGCCTCGCCGACATCATCCGGCTCGGGGGTGACGCCGATCGCGCGCTCCCTCACTACAAGGCCATCCTGCAGACCAATCCGAAGCATCCGGCCGCGCTTATCAACATCGCGCATGTCTATGCGGCCAAAAAGGATTTCGCAAAAGCGCTTGAATCCGCCAATGCCGCGCGCGCCGCAGCGCCGGCGGACACGACGATCACCCATACGGTTGCCCGCCTCGCCTACGACATGGGCGATCACCGCTGGTCCGCTAGTCTTCTGCAGGAGCTCGCCCGCAACCGCGCCGACGATGCCGAAGTGCTCTTCGACTGGGCCGAGGCCGCTTATAGTGTCGGCCGGGTATCCGATGCCGAAACTAGTATGCGCCGGGCACTCGAGCTGAATCCCGCGCTCCCGCGAGCCGCGGACGCCCGCCGCTTCCTCGAACTTCTGGCGCTCTGCGCGCGTCCCGCCGACGCCGTCCTGGCCGATGCCAAGGTCAAACAGATCGTCGCGGCGCATCCGAACAATGCACCCGCATTGATGGCCCTGGCGCTTATCCAGGAACAAAAGCCGGATCCGAAAGCCGCCAGCCAGGCTTACGAGCAACTGCTGGCGAAATACCCCGAGTTCTCGCCCGCCCAGAAAAATCTGACCATGCTCTATGCCGCCGACCCCGTCGACGCGCCGAAAGCTGCCAGTCTCGCCACCAAGGCCCGGCTGGCATTTCCCAATGATACCGAAGTCGCTCGCGCCGTCGGTATCATTGCATTCCGACAGGGCGACTTTGCCAAGGCGTTGAACCTCCTGCAACAATCCGCCTCCCAGGGCAAACAGGATGGCGAGACGTTATATTATATTGGCATGGCGCAGTGGCGGCTGAACAAGCGCGTCGAAGGCCGGCGATCGCTCGAACGAGCGCTCGAGCTCGGCCTGAAGGATACGCTCGCCACCGAAGCGAGGAGGAATCTTTCGAGCTCCTAAAGATCTGCTTAAAGCCACGTAAGAAACGGCGACGACACGTCGGCTTTCCTTACGTTTTTCATGTCGGAATAAATCTCGATTTGGAACTACAGCAAAGAATTCGCCTTTTTTATAACGCTGCCAAAAAACAACTTAAGAATCATCCAATCGCCACTCGATGCGTGTGGTCCGGCCAATGCTAAATCACTCCCGGCAACACGATAAACGCCAAATAAAAACAATATTCAGAAACTCGATAACGCATGAAAACGCTTCTCAAATATCTGGCCGTCGCAGCAGCGATCGCCGGGCTCACTCAAGTGGCAAACGCCGTACCGCAATTGCGCGTGTTCGACGGCACCACGACGATCACGATCTCCGACAACGGTGCAGGCGACACGCAAGGAGCCGCCGGCCAGGTGGTGTGGGTCGGCTCGATCGGTAACTGGAGTCTGAACGTCCACACCGGCACGACGTTTCCCGTGCTCGGTTCGCTCACGAACCCGGTGCTGGATGTCTCGTTCAACGCCACCAGCAGTAGCAATGTCGCCAGCACGCTCGTGATCTCGTTCTCCGCAGACGGATTCGGTCCGACGACCGGAAGCACGCTTGCGGAAATCGGCGGCACGATCGCCAGTGGCGGGTCGCTCACCTACAATACGTATGGCGGCAATAACAACACCCTGTTCAGCACCACGAACCTGTTGACCTCGCAGGGACCGTTTGGCCCCGGCGCATTCTCCGGCACGGCGACGGGCGGCTCGATCAACAACGTCGGTCCGTATTCACTGACCCAGGTCGTCACGATCAACCATGCAGCAGGCACGTACCAGACCACGGGCGATGCGCTCCTGACCGTCCCCGAGAGCGGCACGTCGATCCTGTTGCTCGGCGCGGGTCTCACTGGCCTCGGGCTCATCGCCCGCTTCCGCCGCCGCACTGCCTGATCCCCCGCGTCTTGGTCGCCGCTTCCGCGGCCCTGAGTTTCGTGTTCCAGCTGCTCCGACAGGCGCCTCGCGCCTGTCGGAGCCTGCTTTGTAAACCTGCTACGGGCGGCCGCTCGCCCTGGCTATTCCTGCTTCATGTCCACCGCTGCGATTCTCGCCTTCGCAGGTGCCGCCTGCGCCGGAGCTCTGGCGGTAGCTGCCGCCGCGCGAGCTCGCCGCTCCCTGGCCCGGTGGGCCTTCGCCGCTGGTATGGGCGTGCTCGCGGTCGAGAGCCTCTATGTGGGTCTCAGCGCTTCGGAGCCTCTCCCGCAACAGGCGCTCGCCTGGCAGCAATCGCGCCTCGTCGCGTTGTCGTTCGCTCCCCTCGCGTGGCTTATATTCAGCGCCAGCTATGCGCGCGGCAGCGGCCCGAAGATTCTCCTCCGCGATCGCGTGCCGCTGTTCCTGGCCGCAATTCTTCCGGTCATCTATATCGTTTTCCGCGACCGGACATTTGCCGTGCCGCTCCCTTCCGCCGCCGGCGGCCCTCCGCTTTTCCGGCTCGGATGGTGCGGGGTGTTTTTATATTCCGCTGTACTCATCGCCGCTGTACTCACGGTGCTGAATCTCGAACGCACGTTCCGCGCTTCCGTCGGCACGATGCGGTGGCGCATCAAGTTCATGCTGCTCGGAGTCGGCGTCCTCTTCGTCGTCCGCATCTACACGAACAGCCAGATCCTCGTTTTTCGCGGGCTCGATATCACTCTCGACAGCCTCAATTCCGGCGCCCTCATCGCCGCCACGCCGCTGATCGTGCGCGCGTTTTTCCGCGCCGGACACTTCGATCTCGACGTCTACCCCTCCCAATCCGTCCTGCAAAACTCCGTCACGGTCCTGCTCGCCGGGGTCTATTTGTTGATCATCGGTGTGCTGGCCAAGGCGGTCACCTACTTCGGCGGCGACGGGGCCTTCGCCCTCAAAGCCTTCCTCGTCCTCGTCTCGCTGGTGGCCCTCACCGTCGTCCTCCAGTCCGACCACGCTCGGTTGCAACTGCGGAAATTCATCAGCCGGAACTTCCAACGCCCGCTCTACGATCATCGCACCGTCTGGCAGAAGTTCACCGCTGCGACCGCCACCCGCGTCGAGCAGCCCGATCTTGCGCGCGCCATCGCGGCCCTGATTGCCGACGTCTTCCAGGCACTCTCCGTCAGCGTGTGGCTGGTGAACGATAAACGCGACGCGCTCCTCCTCGCCGCATCCACCTCCGCGAGCCCCACGCCGGAATCGAGCGGCTCGCCTGCACCGCTCCCCGCCGCCGACGTGATTTCACACCTCCAGACCCATCCGGAACCCGTCGACATCGAGCTCCTCTCCTACCCCTGGGCGGCGACGCTGCGCGAATGTCATCCCGGCTTGTTTCCTCATGGCGGCCACCGCGCCTGCGTGCCACTCCTCAGCCGCGGCGAGCTCCTCGGCGTCATCACCATCGGCGATCGCGTGGGCGGCGCTCCGCTTACCCTGCAGGATTTCGAGATGCTGAAATGCGTCGGCGATCACGCGGCCGTCAGCCTGATGAACGCGCAGCTCTCGCAACGGCTGCTCCAGGCCCGCGAGCTAGAGGCTTTCCAATCAATGGCGGCCTTCTTCGTGCACGACCTGAAAAACGCCGCGTCCACGCTCAACCTGATGCTCAAGAATCTCCCCGTCCATTTCGACAACCCGGAGTTTCGCGCCGACGCCCTGCGCGGCATCGCCAAGACCGTCACCCATATCAACCGCCTCATCGGCCGCCTCAGCGCTCTGCGCCACGAGCTGAAGATCGACCTCGCCGATTCCGACCTCAACGACGTCGTCAATCACGCGCTCGCCGGCCTCGAACACACGCCCGGCTCCGTGCTCGTCAAGGAGATCGCCCCCCTGCCGCGCATCCCGCTCGATCGTGAACAGCTCAACAAGGTCGTCACCAACCTCGTGCTCAACGCCACCGAAGCCGTGGCGCGCGATGGCCGTGTGCGCGTGAGCACGCGCCAGCAAGACGGCTGGGTCGTCCTGACCGTCGACGATAACGGCTGCGGGATGACCAACGAGTTTCTCAACCAGTCGCTTTTCCGTCCCTTTCAAACGACGAAGAAAAGCGGGCTCGGGATCGGCATGTTTCAAAGCAAGATGATCGTCGAGGCCCACGGCGGCCGGATCGCCGTGGCGAGCCAGCTGGGCAAAGGCACGACCTTCCAAGTGTTTCTTCGCACCCGGAAATGAGAGTAAGGAAATGAAAGTGAGCGTGAGAGTGAAAGTGACGGTGCACGATCCGGATTTCGCTCCCGTCTCACTCGCACATCCACTCTCACTTTCACTCACGCCCACTCCTTCGGTCCCTTCCACTCCAACGTAATGAAACCAAAACTATTGATCGTCGAAGACGATGAGGAAATCCGGACGCAGATGCGCTGGGCACTCGCGCCGGATTACGACATCGAGCTCGCCGGCAATCGCTCCGCAGCCGTCGACTGCTTCCGTTCCGCGCACCCCGCCGTCGTGTTGCTCGATCTCGGACTCCCTCCGCACGCCGGCACTCCCGAGGAAGGCCTCGCGACGTTGGCGGAATTGCTCACCGAGGATCGCAGGACCAAGGTCGTCATCGTCAGCGGCCAGGGCGAAAAAGGCCCCGCCCTCCAGGCCATCGGCGCCGGCGCTTACGACTTTGTCGGAAAACCCGTCGAAATGGACGAACTGCGGATCCTGTTGAAACGCTGCTTCCACGTCGCGCAACTCGAACGCGAATACCAGGACATGCAGCAACGATTTCAGGCGGATGCGTTCGAGGGGCTGCTCGGCAACGGCCCGCGGATCCAGTCGGTCTTCGAGATGATCCGCAAAGTCGCCACGTCCGATGCCCCCGTGCTCATCCTCGGTGAAAGCGGCACCGGCAAGGAGATGACCGCCCGCGCGATCCATCAGCGCAGCGCGCGCAAGAACGGCCCGTTCGTCGCCATCAACTGCAGCGCCATCCCGGAATCGCTGATCGAGAGCGAGCTCTTCGGGCACGAAAAGGGATCTTTCACCGGCGCTCACGTCCAACGCAAAGGCCGCATCGAGATGTCCAGCGGCGGCACCCTTTTCCTCGACGAGATCGGCGAGGTGCCACTCCCGATTCAAGTGAAGCTCCTCCGTTTCCTGCAGGAGCAATGCATCGAACGCGTCGGGGGCCGGCAAGAGATCAACGTCGACACCCGTGTGATCGCCGCGACAAACGCCGACCTGAAAAAGAACATGGCGAGCGGGACGTTTCGCGAGGACCTCTTTTACCGGCTCGCCGTCGTCCAGATCGTCGTCCCCGCCCTCCGCGAGCGCGACGACGACATCCTCCTACTGGCCCGGGCTTTCCTCCAGCGCTTCGCCAACGAGAGCGACAAGCCCAATCTCACCTTCGGCCCCGACGCTTTGCGCGCCCTCCGCCAGCACGCCTGGCCCGGGAACGTTCGCGAGCTCCAGAACCGCGTGAAACGAGCCGTCATCATGAGCGAGAGCAAACGTCTGACGGCACAGGATCTCGAGCTCATCTCTTCCGGTAACACGCCGCACGGTGCCTCCCTGAAAGAGGCACGCGAGTCGCTCGAGCGGGAAATGATTCGTCGCTCCCTAAGAAAACACTCGGGACGAATCACTTCTGCAGCAGCCGAACTGGGAATCAGCCGGCCCACCTTGTATGAGATGATGGACAAACTCGGCGTCGCTCGCAGCGATTGATAACGGAAACGTGTGCTGCACCGCACCGCGGGATGACGATCGGAAGTCCGACCATCGGGATATTTCCCGGTAAACTCAGGGTAAAACCTGATAGCTTGTAAAAACATCATGAAGGCCAAAATGGCTAAATCTCTCGATTTAAAAGAGTAACAATTTTTGCGGCGATTACGCCATTCAGGCTACGTAGGAATTTGATTTCCGGACCTAGTTAGGGACCGTGATTCCGGGAGGCGATGAACCTGCCTCTCGCGTTTCGTAGCCGATCCTCGGATACATACTCACTCCTTCGGAGCCTGCCCCTGCTGCTCGCCTTTTCGCTGCCACTGAACGCCGCCACGTATTACGTGGATTACGCGAGCGGCAACGATGCCGGCACCGGCGGCTCCGCCGAAACGGCCTGGAAACATTGCCCAGGAGATGCCGCCGCCGGCGGCGTGGCTGCCGGCATGTCCCTCGCCCCCGGCGACACTGTCCTTTTCAAAGGCGGCGTCACCTACGTCTTCACCGGCCAGACCGGAATTGCACTCCGTTCGAATGGCGCCTTCGGCAGCCCTATCACCTACGACGGCAACAGCGCCGGCACTTGGGGTACCGGTCGCGCGATCTTCACCGACCAGCACGGCGCGGCCTCCCTCACGGCGTTTTCCGCCTCTCAGCCCGCCAGCTATCTGATTTTCAAACACCTCGAAATCGCCGCGATCGGCGGCTCAGCCTCACTCCCGGCTGACGCCGGTTCTGCGGTCGCTCCCCGCTTCGGTGGCGGCATCGCGTTTGCCGCCGGCGCCTCCAACACGACCATCGAGAACTGCGTGTTCCGCGATCTCGGTTACGCCTTCAACCAGAAGCCCATGGGCGCGACCTCGATCGCCGGTACCGCGATCACTCTGCGCGGCGCCACCGCCGTCACGATCAACAACTGCGATTTTTCCCGGCTGACCCTCGGCGTCGACCTCTCCGGCACGGCTTCCGCCAGCAACGTGAAAATCACCTCCTGCACGTTCCGCGATTCGATCGTGTGGCCGCTCGAAATTCCGGCGTCCGCCGTCTCCGGAGTCTCCATCTACAGCTGCACCGAAGGCACCAATTCGTCCTTCAACCGCAGCGCCTGGACCGGTTACGGCGAGAGCCCCCGCGTCTCCAGCTACTCTGTCGCCGCAGGCGGCAGCGTGACGTTGACCGCCAGCGCAGCAGCCACGCCAGCCGCCAGTTTTCAATGGCAGAAAGACGGTCAGCCCATCGTCGGAGCCAGCAACCAGACACTGACCCGCTCCGCAGTTACTCTTGCCGATGCCGGAGTGTACACCGTCACCGCGACCAACGCCGCCGGTTCCGCCGTCAGCCATGAAGCGGTGCTGACTGTTACCGGTTCAGCCGCCGAAATTCTGGCCCCCACGTTCACCACTCACCCCGTAAGTCAGACTGTCGCGACCTCCTCCACCGTCTCCTTCACCGTCGCAGTCTCCGGCTCGCCGACGCCGACGATCCAGTGGTTCCGCGACGGCGCGACGTCCGCCGGCTGGACCGGCAGCACCCTGACGCTTCCGTCCGTTTCCAGCAGCGACGCCGGGAACTACGTCGCGGTAGCCACCAACACAGTCGGCTCCGTCACCAGCAATTCCGCCAGCCTCCTGGTAACGAACGATACCACGACCTCGCCCTCCGGCACTGCTCCCGTGATCACGGCTCACCCGGAATCCCAAACGGCCGCACCCCTCAGCACGGTTATATTGAGCGTGACTGCTTCCGGTTCCCCAACCCCGACCATCCAGTGGTTCCGCGACGGAGTAACGTACTCCAGCTGGACCGGTAGCAGTCTGGTCCTCTACGGCGTTTCAAGCGCGGATGCCGGCAACTACGTCGCCCACGCCACCAATTCTGCCGGTTCGGTCATGAGTAATGCCGCTTCCCTCACGGTCGGCACAACGACGCCGCCCCCCCCAGCCACCACGGCCCCTGTGATCACCACCCAACCGGTGTCACAAACGGTAGCGTCGCTTGGCTCCGTCACATTTTCGGTGGCCGCATCGGGCTCACCGACGCCCACGATCCAGTGGTTCCGCAACGGAACGGCCCTCGCTGGCGCGACTCAAAACACCCTCGCCCTCTCGAATGTCTCGAGCACCGACGCCGGCAACTACCTGGCCGTAGCCTCCAACTCGGCAGGCTCAGCCACCAGCAACACGGCCACTCTCACCGTCGAGAGCAGCACCTCGACCCCGCCGCCCACCTCGACCCCGCCGTCCACCTCGGCTCCGGTGATTACCAGCCAGCCGACGTCTCAGACGGTCGAGGCCCTCAGCACCGTTATCTTCAGCGTGACTGCGACGGGCTCGCCGACCCCCACCATCCAGTGGTACCGTGATGGAGTGACTTACGGCAGCTGGGCCGGCAGCTCCCTCGTCATTTACGGCGCTTCGAGCGCGGACGCGGGCAACTACACCGCCGTCGCCACCAACTCCGCTGGCTCGGTCACCAGCAATCCCGCCACCCTCACCATCGGCAGCAGCACGGTCCCCCCGCCCACCTCGACTCCGGAAGCCATCGCGCCCGTCATCGTGACACAGCCGGTTAGCCTGAGCGTCGACCGTCACGGCACGGCAACATTCACGGTCGTCGCCACCGGCACGCCCGCGCCCACCTACACCTGGTACCGTAACGGCATCACGTTCCCGGGCTGGACCAACGCGACGCTGACGCTTTCCGCGGTAACATCCAACGATGCTGGCGCCTACACCGTCGTCGTCACGAACGCCGCCGGCACCGTAACCAGCAACGCCGCCACGCTCAGCATCGCCAAAGGCAAGTCTGATTTCCGCCAGATCGTTGGCGACGACTCCACCGTGGGTTCGACCCCGCAGCGCAGCGATGTCGTCGGCGGCTCGCGCTTGGTAAACCTCTCCGTCCGCTCGACCGCCGGCTCCGGCAACGACAGCCTCATCGTGGGCTTCGTCGTCAGCGGCGGCTCCGAGAAGTCGCTGCTGATCCGCGGCAGCGGCCCGGCGCTGGATTCGTTTGGTGTCTCCGGCGTGCTCAGCGATCCCACCCTCGCATTGTACTCGGGCTCCGCGCTCCTCGCCGCCAACGACGACTGGAGTGCCGCGACAGACGCCGCCTCCATCGCGCCGGCCAGCGCGAGCGCCGGAGCATTCACGTTGCCCGAAGCCAGCCGCGACGCCGCCTTGCTGACGAACGTCTCCAGCGGCGCCTACACCGGTCAGGTTAGCGGCAAAGACTCGGCCTCCGGCATCGCCCTGATCGAGCTCTACGATCTCGCGCCAAATACCCAAGCCCGTCTCGTCAACGTCTCCGTGCGGACGATCGTCACCGCCACTGGCGAAGCACCGGTGATCGGTTTCGTGGTGGCCGGCACCGAGCCGAAGCGCCTGCTCGTGCGCGCCATCGGTCCTGCGCTCGCCGCGTTTGGCCTCAGCGATACGATCGCCGACCCGCAGCTCGAGATCTACGAAGGCTCCACCCGACTTCAGCATAACGACAACTGGGCCGGCTCCGCCGAGCTCGAGGATGCCTTCGCACGTGTCGGCGCCTTCCCGCTCGCCGATGCGGCCGGCAAAGACGCCGCGCTGCTCGTCACCGCGGTCCCTGGCGCCTACACCGCCGTCGTCTCCGGCGTGAACAACGCCAGCGGCACCGTTCTCGTGGAGGTTTACGAACTGCCCTGATCATCCCCCCGCGCTTCCCTTCGCGCTTCGAAACGCGCACGGCCGAAAGGCCGTGCGCGTTCTTTTTTTATATGGAGGGAGAACACTCCCGCAGCCGCACCCTGTGCGACGCCCCACCCGTGCGGCCCCACCCCGCCGCCCCCGGTTTTGTCAGCTGGTCCTATATCAACCTCGAATCACCCATGAATACAGTCCTATCATTGGAAAGCCGTGCCTTCACTCGCCGGCCCGCCTACCCACTCCTCGGAATCGTGTCGCGGCCCCTTGTCCGCTGCCTCGCGCTCGCCGCCGCGTGCCTCACGCTCGCCGCCGGCTGCGCCAGTTCGCGAAATACCGGCGTTGCCCAGCTCCCCCGCGATGCCGAACCGCAAATCCTGCGATCAGGTGATGTCGTGAAAATTTCCTTCCCACGCACACCCACCCTGGACACCACCCAGCAGGTTCGACGCGACGGGAAAATAAATCTGTATCTCGTCGGCGAGGTGCGCGCGGCGGATCTTTCGCCCGCGGAGCTCGAGAAGCAGCTCCTCGAGCTGTACGCTTCCGAGTTGGTTTCAAAGGAAGTTCGCGTAACCGTCGTGTCCTCCGCGTTTTCGGTCTTCGTCACCGGCGCGGTCGTCCGCCCCGGGAAACTCACGCCCGACCGCACGCTCACCGCGTTTGAAGCCGTGATGGAAGCCGGCGGTTTCGACAACACCAAGGCGGATACCAAAGCCGTCACCGTCATCCGCAACGAGGGTGGACAGACGAAAAATTACACCGTCAACCTCAAGGCCGTGCTCGAGGGAAAACAGTCCGAACCTTTCTACCTCCAAGCGTACGACGTGGTTTACGTTCCCGAGCGTTTCTCGTGGTTTTAATGGCCGTCCCACCTAGGTCCATTTGAACGTGTAGGGCTCGTTTACAGCGCTCGCGTAGCGACGGAAACTCCCTGAGCTGTAGATGCTTGCCCTCCCAATGGAGGGCGGCGCGCACTAAAACGTCGGGAGATCTTACAGCCACGGCTACTTCCCATACCCCGGGCCGACTCGTTCACTGAGAGGATGCGGGCAATCCGTATTAAAACATCATATAATGAGTTAATAAGCAGTAGATTAAAACACGTCTAACATTGGTGGCATGGCTACTGCAATCATACGCTCTGAAACACGGAAACCATGAAGACCAATCTCAAAACGTTCGTCGCCGCGATGGCTGCTCTCAGCCTCGCTTGCCTCGCGCATGCACTCCCCATCACCCCGCTTTCCGGTGTGTTAAACTCAACGCGCTGGGAGGGCAATCAGACTGCTCAACCACAGATCGATGCCGCCATCGCCGGATTCCTCGGTACATCGACCGAGCTCTACAAGCAAAACGTCGGCGGCGGGGAATCCGGCGCGCTGGCGGGCTCCTATAACACCGTCTTTACGCCCACTGTTGAGCCAAGCGGCGCTCTGATTACCTATACTGGCGGCCCGGTCCTCGGCGACACGCGCTTCATGCTGGTGAAGGACGGGAACCAGCAACCGGCGTGGTATCTCTTCAATCTGACCGCGCTGGGCTGGAACGGCACGGAAGACCTCGTGCTCTCGGGATTCTGGCCAGGTAATGGAGCGATCTCCCATGTCACGCTCTATGGCGGCACCGGAACCTCCGTTCCAGACGGCGGCGCGACGATGGCGCTGCTTGGCCTGAGCCTCCTCTGCGTCGAGGGCCTGCGGCGAAAAATGAAACGCGCCTGAGTCGAATCCCTTCACTGCCTTACCCAGGTTGAGTTCCCGTGCTTCACGGGGCTCAACCTTAACCCAGTGTAAGACAGTTGAAGATCCGGACGGGCGGCAGCTTTCAACAATCCCATGGCCTCCTTCTCCAATCGGGCGCTCTCCCGCCAACCGAGCCGGCGCGCTGTCTCCCCCGCCGCTCCGAAGCTTCAGTCTCGTGACCACGGCACGCATCCTCTCTGCTCCTGATTTCAACCCGGCGGCTATGCAGCCGCGGCAGGTTCGTCGTCAGAAAATGACAACGAGCCGCCTCTTCGCCCGACACACGCTCTCCGGCCATCGCGAGGGCGTGTTTTTTTCGGTCTTTCTCATGCACGTTGGTCCGATCGCGACGCCGAAGTTTACGCCGCCTGTTTTCCCATGAAATCGGCGTTCGATAACGACTCGGAAGGATCGACCGTTTTCGCCGGATCTTTGCGGTCCCGAGCTTTTCCCAACCGTTCCATGGCTTCAACCAGCGAGCCCTTCGACCACTCCCGGCGTCCCGCTTCGAAAACGGAGCAGCCCACGCCCGCCGCCGTGCGCCGACCAAGCCGGCGGCGGGCTAAGGACACGGCACATCCCGACGTGCGCAGCAATGATCGGCCCGATGTGATCCTCGTCGGTTGTGGCACGCTCGCGCTGGAGTCGTTTGTGCCGGCGCTGCGCACCCTGCAGCAAGCGGGCTCCCTACACGTTCGTGCGATTGTCGATCCGGATGAAAACTCGCGCGATTCGTGTCGGCGCACGCTGCCCGACGCGCTGCCGTTGAGCTCGCTCGATGCCGCGGTCGCGCCACCCGACACATTGGTGATCATCGCCACACCGGCCCGGTTTCACGCCGCACAGACGAACGCCGCCCTGAAGCGTGGCTGGCACGTCCTGTGCGCGAATCCTTTTGCCACCACCGCCCGTGAAGGCGCGCTGATGATCGCCTCCGCCCAACGTCACGAACGGCTCCTGGCCGTGGACCTGACGCCACGATTTTTTCCCGCCGCCCGATACCTTCGCACCCTCTGTCAGGATCATCTGCTCGGACCACCGATCAACTTCCGTATCCACGAAGGCACGACGCGCCGGATCCCCGAGGGTGCGCTGCCCGCGTCCGAGAAATTCGAAAGCCCGGATGGGGTGCTCACCGAGCTCGGTCTGCCGGTGCTCGATCTGCTCACCTGGTGCCTCGGCCGGGCGTCCGTGATCAGTTATTCCGACGATGCGATGGGCGGGGTGGAAGCCAACGCTTTCATCGAGCTGTCGTTCAGTGAAAACGCCCGCGGCACGATCCACCTGAGCCGCGACTGGCCGACTGAGCAGGCCTGCACCTTTGTCTTCGAGCGCGGCATCGTGCGCTGGGACACCACCCATCCAGGTGGACTCACGTTTCAACTCGGCAGTGCGCCGTCCGCGGTCCACGGCGAGCTCGTCGCTCCTCTTTCCCTCCGTCAGATACCGTCCACCGACCCTCTCCTCGCCACGCCCACGCACGCCATGGTCGCGGAGCTCCAGAACACCCTCGGCGCGATCACCCGCCGGGAAACGCTCCGCGTCCCCGCCACCGAGGCCATGCACTCGCTCGCGCTCGTCGAGGAGTGTTATGCCCGGCGCGCCTCCCTGCTTCAACCGTGGCTCCCGCGCAACGAAGCCGTGCAAGCACGCGCCTTCTCGCCGCCGGTGGCACTCCGCCGTTCATGAAGGTCGCGCTCATCGGCGCGGGCGGATTCGTCGGAGCCCGCATCATCGAATCATTTCAACTCGGCGAAGGCCCGTCGCTCACTGCGATCGGCCGCCACCCCGCCGAGCTCACCTCGGCGGCTCGGTTCGCCATCGACACCCGGGTCGCCGATTTCCTGAACGTCGAGTCGCTCGCCCGCAGCTTCACCGGTTGCAGCGTCGTCGTCCACGCCGCCGGCGGTGCGCCGGCGGACCTGAAACGCGGCGCCACCGTCCTCTGCCGCGCCGCTACGCTCGCCGGTGTCCGCCGCATCGTTTATCTCAGCAGTGCCGACGTCCACGGGCTCTGCCCGCCCGTCGGTACCGACGAGAAATCCGCGCTGCACCCGCGCCATGTCGACGAAACGCACCACGCTCTCGTCCAGGCCGAACGACAGCTCTTCACTGAAGCGCGGCAGTTCGGCCTCGCCACTTTCGCGTTGCGCCCCGCCCTGGTTTACGGCCCCCGCTCCAAAGTGATCGCTCAACTCGCCTCCGCGTTGCGCAAGGAGCGCGCCGGCCTCATTCAAAACGGCGACGGGATCTGCAACTGCGTCTATATCGACAACCTCGTGGCGGCGGTCCGCCTCACGTTGCGTGCAAAGACTGGCGCCGGGGCAGCCTTTCTGATCGCCGACAAGGAAACCCTCACCTGGCGGGAGTTTTTTCATGCTGCCGCCAGCGAATTCAGTTCCTCCGCCGGCAGCATCCTCTCACTCGGCGAAGTCCCTGCCGACAGCTCCCCCTCTGCCGCGGACGAAGCTCCCGCTCCCCTAGCGCTCCCACCCGACCTCATCGCACGCCAACGCTGCACTTGGAAACTACCCATCGCCCGTGCGGCACAGGAGCTCGGCTACGAGCCCCCCGTGCCGTTCGCGGAAGCCATGCGACGCAGCTTCGCGTGGTGGCGGTTCGCCCAAGGCGAGTTCTCCGTGGCCGCATGAAAATCAGCATTCTCATCGCCGCCAGGCAGGCCGACGCCCATCTCGCGGGCGCGCTCGCAAGCCTCAAGGATCAAGTCCACACCGCGTGGGAATTGATCGTGGCCGAGTACGGCACCGCGGGGCAAACCGAGCAGATCGTGCGCGAGTTCGCCCTGTCCGTCTCCCAGTCCGTGCATTACCACGGGCTCGCGGAAACCGATACCGCCGGCGCCGCACGCAACCACTTGCTCGACCTCGCCACGGGTGACCCGGTCGCGTTTCTCGAACCGCTCGACACCTGGTCGCCGCGCCATCTCGCCAACGCCACCACTCATCTGGATGCCGGCGCCGATCTCGTCATCAGCGACATTCGCTTTTTCGATCCTTCGAACCGCCGCCCCGCCAAGGAGGTCGCGACACCCGCCCAGCTGATCAATAATCCCGTGCGGGCGCTCTTCTCCCGCGACGCCATCCCCTCCCCGTCCAGTGTCGTGATGCGTCGCAGCGTGGCAGAGCACACTGGGGCATTCGATCCCCGCTTCCGGATCAGCGAGGGCCGCGACTTCTGGCTCCGGGCGGCGCTCGCCAGCGCGCGCTTCGCTGCCTCCCAGCGTACGACGTGCCAATGCCCCCGCAGCAGCGACGCCGACCCCGCCCGCGCGCTGCTTCTCGCCGAGGATGCCGTGCTCTTCTACGAAAAACATCGCGATCTTGCCGCCGTCCCGGCCGCGCTGCGGCGGCGCTTGCTCGCCAACAGCCTCGTCGCCCACGGCCGCCTCCTGCGCGCGTCCGATCCCGCCCGCGCCGCGCGCTGCTTCTGGCGCGCGTGGTCGCTCCAGCCGGTTTACGTGCAGACGCTCGGCCAGTTCGCGCTCACCGGCTGGCGATCCGGTTCCGTCCCGCCGCCACCGCCCGAACCACGGCGTCCCTCCCAGGCCGTGGACAACGAGCCGGTCACCAACGGCCAGTAGCGCGCATCGCTTTGGCACTCACGTCCACCCACCGCTTTCAGCGAGGGGGTGCTCGACGGCTACGCATCACGCAGCCGCCGCAGCCGCTCGCGTCCATCCATCGTGCCCTCCTCCATGGTCGACCACAGCGTCATCATCCATAGCCACAATTACGCGCCCTTCATCACCGCCTGTATCGACTCCGTGCTGGCGCAGACCACGCCACCCGACGAAATCATCGTCTACGACTCCGGCAGTACCGACGGCTCGCTCGCTCTCCTCCGCCGCTACGGCGACCGTCTCCAGCTGATCGCCGGCCCGAGCCTCGACCAGCCCGCTTATATCAACGAGGCCCACGCCGTGCAAACGGCCTTCGCGCAGTCGCACGGCCGCATTATTTTCCTCCTCGATGGCGACGATCGCTTCAAGCCCGGCAAGATCGCACACTATAGGGACGCCTTCGAGCAGCACCCTGACGCCTCGGTTGTACAGGCGCCGCTCGAACGCATCGACCTTCGCGGTGCTTCGCTCGGCGTCCTGCTCGAGCCACGCAACCACGTCACAAATCACCTGCGCGAAATCTATTCGCGCCATGACCTGAATTTCTTCTACCCGACCAGCACACTCGCCTTCTCGCGTTACTATCTCGAACGAATCTTGCCGCTCGACCTCAACGACCAGCTGTCGCTCTGGACCGACGCGCGCCTCTGCATTCCCGCCGCCTATTACGGGCGCATCGTCACTCTCCTCGATCCGTTCACCGAGCGGCGTTCCTACCCGAATCCCGACTCCGCCCGCGCGCGCTCGAACACCTGGCAGATCGGCCAGTTGTTCATGCGCGCCCGGTTGTTCAACACCTTTTGCCGCCGTCATCACCTGCGCACCATCACGTCGTGGAGAAATCGCCGGCTCTACGCGCACCTTCTGCGCCACGTCATGCCTCCCCGCCTGTTTGATCTTTGCGTCCGCAGCTTTCGCCCGCTGCTGGACTGGACCGGCTGAACCGCTTTTTCGCTTTCATGATTTTGTTATCCCATCCTACGGCCAACGACACTGCCCGTCACGTCGCGCTCGCGTTGAACCGCGCGGGTGTGCTGGGTGAATTCTGGTCCTGCTCGCCCGCCCGCGGCGCTCCGCACCTCATCCCGCTTACGCCCGCCGCGCTGGCGGCAGCTTCCGCGGCGGCCTCGTTTCCCTCCCACGAAAACGGCTCGTTCATCGCCAATGGCCTCGGTGAGCCCGGCGCACGGGAACGTCCTTCGCCCAGCCTCGATGACGTATGCCGGACCCTCGACCGCACCGTGAGCACCCGTCTCGCCAGTGAACGGTTCAAAGGCGTCTACGCTTATGAAGACGGCGCCGACGAAAGCTTTCGCACGGCCGGGGAGCGAGGGCTTCTGCGCATCTACAATCTCGTCGCTGGCCACTGGCTCGCCGAACACGACATCTGTACCGAGGAAGCCGCTCTCGAGCCCGAATGGGCGGCCACGCTCACCGGACCGCCGGGGAGCTCGCGCGCCAGTTCCCGCAAAGACTCCGAACTCCAACAAGCCGACCTCGTCTTTGTCGGCAGTTCGTTCATGCTGAGCACGGTCGAGCAGGTGCCCTCGCTGCCCGCCACCGTCGCGATGCTCTCGCCCGGCGCCCTGACCGCGACTCACACGCCGGTCTCAGTTGCCGGTCTCAATGGCACCATGGGCAAGCTTCGAGTACTCTTCGTCGGACCACTCGGCCAGCGCAAAGGCCTCAGCTATCTCTTTCGGGCGTGTCGTGCTCTCCGCCCCGCGGTGAGCCTCACGGTGATTGGACGGCCGCCCGCGGTGGCGTGTCCGGCCCTGGAGCGCGAATTGCGCAGCGTGCGCTGGTTGCCCGAGTGCTCCGCCGAAGAACTGCGCACTGAGATGGCCGCGCACGATGTATTCCTGGCGCCGTCGGTTTTCGAAGGCTTCGATCCCGTGATGCTGGACGCCCTCGGCGCCGGCCTGCCGGTGATCGCCACTCCGCACACTGCCGCGCCCGATCTCGTCGACGATGGTGTCGAGGGCTTCATCGTCCCCGTCCGTTCCACCGAGCAGATCGTCGCCAAACTCGAGCTCCTCCGCCGCGAACCCGAACGCCGGGCCGCGATGTCCGCCAGCGCGCGCCTCCGCGCGCAGCAACACAGCTGGGAGAACTACGAGCGCACGCTCGCCGCGAGCGTCGCCACCGCCCTGGCCCGTCATTGATGCCCGCCCGTCAACCCTTCGCCAGCTTGGTGTATCCACAATCCCATGACGCGTCACCTGCCCGGCGCAACTGCGGCCGGTCCGGCTCGCGCCCCTCAGCCGTCGAGCCCGTTCAGCGCCGCCAGCAGATCCTGCTTCGTGAACGGCTTCGCCAGGAACCCGATTCGCGCCGCATCACCCGGCTCGGTCATCAGCACGTCGTCGGTAAAACCGGAGATCAACAACACGCGGAATCCGGGGTAGCGCTGGACCAATCCTTGCGCGAACGTAATCCCGCTTTCGTGGTGCAGCACTACGTCAATCACGAGATAGAGCTGCTGCGCATCGGGCCGCGCAAAGATGATCTTCTGCGCCGCCTCGACTGAAGCCGCTGTCAGCACTTCATGCCCCTCGCTGCGCAAAACCTCGACCATGAAATCTCGAACAACATCGTCGTCCTCAACCACCAGAATAGCACGAGTCATAATAATGGATTTCCACTGGATTTCGCCGTCGCGTGGCAAAACGCGAACTCCGCCGGGCTCTGGCTGCCGGCTGGATCCTGGGGCGTGAGGACACCTCGCAACGCCGCCAAAAATTCCGCCGGAGCGCGGCTCTTCGCGATAAACGCCGCATGCCTGATCGTCGCAAGCTGCTCGATGCTCGGAGTCCGCAAGGTCGACACGAACAGGATGGGCGTGGCGATCTGTAACGCTCGCAATTGCTGCCCCAGCTCAAGACCATTCTCCGTGCCCAGCGACAGATCGATCACCAACAAGTCCGGCCGCAGCTGGTCGATCCGCTCCCGCAAATGTTGCGAGTTCGCCGCAATGTCACACACCACCAAATCCGATTCGTTATCCAGCAAGGTCCGCAGACACGCGGCAAAAAAGTCATGATCGTCAACGATCAAAACCCGGCGTTTGGCAGTTGGGGGCGCAACCTTGCCGGCCTGCGATAGAGCGTGCATTTGAACCATCATCACCAGAGCTCAGTGCATGACGACGGCAATTCAAAAACCTCCCTCCCGCCCAAACCGCAAAGCTTTTTACGCGCGTGCAATTCGCACTGTACACTCTTTACTGCGCACGCAGTTGTAAACCCGCACGCCATCATCGGGTTTACCCGCCAATTACTGGCAGTAATTTTCTTTACTAACGTCTAGCCCCCTGCCTGAGTCCAGACTCCCGTCGCATCGATTAGCGGTCGCCTTACCACTTTCAGTCATTTTTTCGCGTTCCTGCTATGACGGCTTCTCCTTCTGCATCCTCCCACGACGTCGGCCGCGCTCCTCCGGGGGCAGCCGCTGCTTCAAGCCCGCCGAAAATCGCGTCCGGACCACCCTTCGAGCGCGTGTCGGATTCGGCCGCGCTGCTGTCGAAAATCATGCCAGTCGCCAAGCTCGCGCTGTGGGAGGCATGGGATCAGCCGCTTGAGCTCATCGCATTGAACTTTGGCCAGACTTCCCATCCCGCGCTCGCGCTCGAGCCTGCTCAGATTGAGCCGGGCACGGTGTGGCTTGAAAACGTGTACCCATCCGATCGCGACAAGTTGACCGCGTTTCTGGAATCGAGCGAGGTCGTGCGCACCGGCAAGCCCGTTGATTACCGGCTGATCGTCAGCGATGGCGAACTGCTTTGGGTTCGACACTGGCTGCTGCATCGCTCTCCCCAACAAAACGGACGCCGCCAACTTCAGGGGCTGCTCATGCCCATTCCCGAGCAAAAACATCTCGAGTGGGAATGCCTCCGCGTCAGCGAACGCGAGTGCAACCGAATCGGCCAGGAACTCCACGACGACCTCTGCCAGGTCCTCGCCGGGTTGACATTCATGATGCGCGTGCTCGGGCAGCGGGCCATCAAGATCGCACCAGCGCTCGGCCCCGAGATCGACGAGCTGAATACCCACATCGCCGGCGCCACCGACCGCGTTCGTTCGATGGCTCACGGACTTTTCCCCGCGCAGCTCAACTACGCGACGCTCCCTGCCGCGTTGACCGAATTTGCCCGACAGACCCGCACCCGCTTCGGCATTCAATTCGACCTCGAGCTTCCACGCCGCCTGCCGGCCCACTCGCCCGAACAGATCATCCACGTTTATCGGATCGCACAGGAAGCCGCCAGCAATGCCGTGCGCCACGGCAACGCGACCACCATTCGCCTCACCGTTTCCGTTGCTAACGAGAGCCTGCACCTGACAGTCGAAGATAACGGCAAGGGATTTCCTGCCGCGTCCGTCCGCCCCGAAGGCATCGGCCTTCACGTCATGCAATACCGTGCGCGCGTCCTCGGCGGCACGATTGATTTCAAGAACGCAACCCCGCGCGGCGCCGCCGTGCACCTCGCCTATCCCATCTCGAACGCCCCACTGCGGGGCAAGACCAGTCAAACACGGTGAAAACTCGCATCTATATCGTCGACGACCACGCCCTCATCCGCCGGGGCCTGGCGACCTTGATCAACGGTGAGTCAGACATGGAAGTATGCGGCCAGGCCGAAGACGCATCCACCGGCCTTCAGGAGATCATCAAACATCAACCCGATCTCGTGACCGTCGATATCTCGCTCAAGGGCAATTCCGGGCTCGAACTCATCAAGAGCATCAAATCATTCAATCCGAAGATTCAGATTCTCGTGCTCTCCATGCATCACGAATCGATCTACGCGCTCCGCGTGTTGAAAGCCGGCGCACGCGCTTACGTGATGAAACAGGACGTGATCAATAAAGTCGTGGAAGCGATCCGCCGGATCCGCAGCGGCCATCTCTACGTCAGCGACGACGTCGCAAGCCAGATGTTGAATCGGCTCGTCGGTGGCGAAACCGCCGAAGACGCGTCCCCTGTCGCCATGTTGAGCGATCGTGAACTCGAGGTCGTGAATCTCATCGGCAGCGGCATGCTCACTCGTGAAATCGCTGCGCGCCTCCACGTGAGCGTCAAAACCGTCGAGACGCACCGCGCGCATATCAAAGAGAAGCTCGACCTCCGTAACGCGACCCAGCTCGTTCAGTTCTGCGTCCGCTGGGTCGAAGAAAACAAAAGCGGCAGCGAAGCGATGAGCACCGCCGGCTAAACGGCGAACGACTCCACGCTTTAAACGCCGGAAATACTACATCCGCCGCTCCGGCCCGATCAAGGGCGTGGCATTCCCGCGTCCGCGCCGGCTATCCGATGCCAGGCAGTACAACGTCGGCTTTCTTGCCACGATTTTGTAGCCTGCTAAACAATAGGTGCTTACCGAAGAGGTGGCGACGCCTGGTGCAGTCGCGCGTCGGATTAGCTTACACTCGAGGAATGTTATAACTTCGAGCGCTACGGTTATTTTAGCCTTTCAAACTGCTAATGCAGAAGGGCTTCCGAGCGACCATCCAAGCGTAAAATACACTCGGCACCTTTCATGCAAACGGAACGCGGGTTACAGCCTAATAAACATATCCAATATGAAAAAAACGATCCGATTACTCACAGCTATATCAGCCCTCGGGCTGGCGTTTTCAACCGCATCCACCCTGCACGCCGGGCCCTTTATTCTCGCCGGCACCGATGCCGATGATCACGGCTCTTTCAGCGCCGGCGCCAATCAGGACGGGTGGTTCTTCATGCAGCGGGCCCTCGAGAACCTCGCCCCCGGCGTCACCAACGGCAATAAACAGGTTGTATTTCTCGGCAGCAACTCCGGCACCCAGGCCGGCGATGCCGCGCTCTCCGCCTTCACCAACTCCACCCTCCCCGGCCTCGGCTGGACCTCCGTCTTTATCAACGATGCGGCGGTGGATACATTCCTCAGCGGGGGACTCGCCGGCGCGGGAATTATCATGATGGACTCCGGATCGAACGTCACTGGCGGAGCCACCGCGACCGAGCGCGGATACTTCACCTCCAATGCCGCCAATATCAATTCGTTCCTGGGTGGTGGCGGCGGCCTGTTCAGCCAGGCCAACGGCTACGGCTGGGTCAGCGCTTTGCTCCCCACCCTCACGGTCAACCCACTGCAAGCCACCGGACTTCTCCTCACCGCCGCCGGAAATGCCGCGTTCCCGGGATTGAATAATTCGGACCTGAGCGCCGGACCTTACCATAATTATTTCACCAATACAGGTTCGCTGCCGATCCTCGCGGTCAACAGCTCGCAACAGGCGGTCATTCTCGGCGCCTCCGGCGGCACCGTGACAAATCCCGACCCGGTTGGTGTACCCGACGGGGGCAGCTTTTTCGCAGTCTATCTGGCGCTTGCCGGGCTCATGCTCGGCTTCCGCCGCCGCCTTGTGAAGCACGCTGTATAATCACGATCCCCTATAATTGCGCGGCCTTCGAGCGAACGTCTCGAAGGCCGTTTCGCTTTCTCGATTCCCCGCCTCCCTTCTCCGCCATGAAAAATTACGCCCCCCTTCACCTCGCCATCGTCATTGGCAGTCTGCTGGCCTTCTCCGGCTGCTCGCGCGAAGCTCGGCGTGACCGGATGCTGCAAAGCGCCGCCGCCCATTTCGAAGCCGGAGACTACGAACGGGCGCGCATCGAATATCAAAATGTCCTGCAGGCGGACCCGAATAATACAGCGGCATTAAAACGACTTGGGCTCGTGTGGCTCGAGCGCGGCGCCCCGATGCGGGCATTACCTTATCTCCTGCAGGTGCGCACCCAGGATCCGAACGATCGCGACGTCCAGCTCAAGACCCTGCAGATCGCACTCAGCTCCGGCAAACTGGACGAAGCCCGCAAAGGCGCCCTCGCCCTGCTCGCCCGCTCGGCGGGAAATGCCGAGGCGCTCCTCCTCCTCACCGAGACGATTCGCAGCGCCGACGACCGTGAGGCGGCCAGGCAGGCACTGCGCAGCTTTCCCAATCGAAACGTCGCGGCGTTCCACCTCGCCAGCGCCAACCTCGCCTTGCACGAGGGCAACCTCGCCGTCGTGAAAACCAATTTGGAACGCGCCATTGCGCTCGAACCCAAGTCACCCGCCGCTCATGCCGCCCTCGCGGCGTTTCATTTGTCCCAAAACGCTCCCGCCGCCGCCGGCGAGTCGTTCGAGACCGCGGCTGCGCTCTCTCCGGTGCGCTCGAACGAGCGCTTGCGGTTGTTCGAATTCAAATCGCGCCACGGCCGGATCGAGGAGGCGTATGCCGGCCTGCAAGCCATCGTCACACAGACCCCCGACTTCCTTCCCGCCTGGCGCGGGCTCGCCCAGCTCGCGCTGCGAGAAAAAAAGTACGATGACGCGTCCCGTCACCTGCAAAACGTCTTCGATCGCGATCCCGGCAATTACGAGGCCCGCCTCGTGCGGGCGCAGCTCTGGCTCGTCCAGGGAAAGACGCAAAAGGCGATCGAAGAACTCCACCAGCTCGGCGCAGCGTTCCCCGGCTTCGCGGGCCCGAAATACGAACTCGCGCAGGCGCATCTCCAAAATCGCGACCAGACCAAAGCGATCGCCGCGCTGCAGCAAGCCATCATCCAAAATCCAGATCATGAACAGGCGATCCTGCTCCTCGCCGCCCTCCAGCTGCGGGCCGGCCAGCCCCAGCCGGTCGTCATCGCCCTCGTCGACCTGCTCACCAAGCGCCCCAACCTCGAGCACGCCCAACTGCTCCTGGTCGATGCCCTCGGCGCGCTCGGCCGGCTCGACGACATCGTCCGCATGGCGCGCGCGAGCATCGCCGCCGCCCCCGGCAATTCCCGCTCGCACGCCCTCCTGGGCCTCGTCCTCGCGCGCCAGGGGAAAAGCGCCGAAGCCCGCGTCAGCCTCGAAAAATCCCTCGAGCTCGCACCCGATCTTCCGGCCATCGTCGCCGAGCTTGTACAGCTCGATGTGGCCGACCGGGACTTCTCCGGCGCCCGCCGGCGTGTACAGGCACAACTCGCGAAACATCCCACGTCCGCCATCATGCATCTCCTCGATGCGCGGATCCACGCCGCCCAGGCCCACTGGAACGAAGCCGAGACCGCGTTGCTCCGCGCGGTGGAATTGAATCCTGGATACACCGCTGCCTACGACCTGCTTGCGCATTGCTTTCTCGCCCAAAAGCCGGCGGCGGCGGCGCTCGCACGGACGGATGCATTCATCGCCACGCGGCCCGAGGATCCTGGCGCGCTCTGGACGGCCGGCAATGTATACCTGCAGCTCCGCGCATTCGATAAAGCGAGCCGCGTCTACGAGCAGCATCTTGTCGCGAACCCCGATACGATTTCCGTCCTGAATAATCTCGCCTATATATATAGCGATCACCTCTCCCGACCCGATCGGGCTCTCGTTCTCGCGCGCCGCGCACGGGAACTGGAACCAAACTCCCCGGAGGTCGCCGACACGCTGGGCTGGATCCTTTTTCAGCGACAAGATTATGCCGCGGCCTTCGAACTGCTGCGGGAAAGCGCCGCGAAGCGACCCAACGATTCGGAGATCCAGTCACATTTCCAACGCGCCAGTCAGATGATGGCGGCGCAGGTCCCCGGAAAAGACTGAGCACGGCCGGAGACTCGGGCCATTCAACGAAGCGGCGGCGCCCCAAGCTGGGGCTCCGCGCACCATGCCTTGCTCCCGGCGATTCTCCGACCGTAGCGTCGATGCAAATTCCCCATGAGACGCCTGCTCGCCCCCTTCTTCGCGTTCGCGCTGGCCGCTTCTGCCGCGGCCGCCACCCGGCCCAATATTCTGCTCATCGTCGCCGACGATCATGGCACGGACGCGCTCGGTTGCTACGGCAACCCCGCCATCAAGACGCCCAGCCTCGACGCGCTCGCGGCCGACGGCACGCGTTTCACCCACGCTTTTTGCACCACGGCCAGTTGCAGCCCATCACGCTCCGTCATCCTGACCGGTCTCCACAACCATCGGAACGGTATGTACGGGCTGGAGCATCAGGTACATCATTTCCAGTCGTTCGACGATGTGAAGAGCCTGCCCGTCCTGCTCGGCGAATCGGGTTATCGCACGGCGCGCGTCGGCAAGTTTCACATCGCTCCCGAAGCGGTCTATGCGTTCCAAACCGTTCTCTCCGGCGGCGCCGCGAATGATCCCGCGAGTCTCGGCCGCAGCCCCGTCGAGATGGCCGATCGCACGCGCGACGTGATCGCCGCCAAAGACGAACGGCCCTTCTTTCTCTACTACGCCGTCGACGACCCCCACCGCTCGAATCTCGTCCTTCCCTCCGGCAAACCGTCGTTCGAGAGCTATCCAAAACCAAACCCGTTCGGCAATCGTCCCGCGGGCTATCCGCAGATCAAGCCGGTCGTATATCGACCGGAGGAGGTCGTCCTGCCCTCGTATCTCCCGGACACCCACGAGACTCGCGCCGAGCTCGCTGAATATTACCAGGCCGTGTCGCGACTCGACCAGGGCGTCGGCCGCCTGATCCAGATTCTAAAGGAAACAGGCCAGTACGAACGCACGCTGATTGTCTATATCTCCGATAACGGCCCCGCCTTTCCTGGCGCCAAGACCACGCTCTACGATGCCGGCATGCGCCTCCCATGCATCATCCGCCAGCCCGGTCGCAAGAACCCCGGAGCCGTCCAATCGGCGATGATCACCTGGGCCGACCTCACGCCGACCTTGCTCGAGTTCGCCGGTGCGAAACCGCCAGCGGCCGGGTTTCACGGACGATCGTTTACCGCGGGTCTCGACGGCGCGGCACTGGCAGGCCGCGATGAGATCTACGCGTCGCACTCGCTGCACGAGGTGACGATGTATTATCCGATGCGCGTCGTCCGCACCCGCCGCCACAAGCTCATCTATAACGTCGCGCACGAGCTCACGTATCCGTTTGCCTTGGACCTGATCCAGTCCCCGACGTGGATCAGCGTGCAACGAGCGGGTGGTGATCACTACGCCAAACGCCGCATCCATGATTTCCTGCATCGGCCCGAGTTCGAGCTCTACGACCTCGAGCAGGATCCGGACGAGGTGAACAATCTCGCCGCCGACCCCGCCCACCGCGAGCTGAAGGCTGCGTTGATCGCCAAACTCAAGGCCTTTCAAGTCACGACCCATGATCCCTGGATCCACAAGTGGACCTACGAGTGAGGCACGGCGGGCCCGCGTCGGCACAGGCCGCTCCGCCCACCCGGTGAAACCGCGGCCTCGCTACAGAATTGACCCAGTTCGTCCCCGTCGCGTTGGAACGGAGCGGCGGATCCGTTCTTCTCGCGACCGTGAGACATCCGCATTCAGACCAATTCGCCGCGCGCCTCGTTTCAGCCTCGTGCCAGACGCCGCCGGCCACCGTCGATAGCGATCGTTCGGAGCTCACCGCGCTCGTCATCCGGGCGCAGGGCGGCGACATGGCCGCTCAATCTGAGCTCGTTCGACTCTATCTGCACCGCATCGCGGGCTTCGTGCGCACGATCGTCCGCGATCCCAATGTCATCGATGACATCGCGCAGAACGTCTTCATCAAAATGGTCCGCCGGCTGCCCGGTTTAAGGGAACCGGTTTCATTCGAATCCTGGCTGTTCGCCATGGCTCGGAGCACAGCGCTCGATTATCTTCGCACCCGGAGCCGTCGGCCCGAGGTGTTCGCCGAAGACATGCCGAGCTTCGAGAGCGCGGACCCGAGCCGGCCGGCCTTGATGGCGGAAATCGTCGAGGCCCTCGAGCTCGCGCTCGCACAGCTTTCGCCGAAGGATCGCACCCTGGTCGCGATGGTCGTCGCCGGCCACGATTACCAGACCATCGCCGAGCAGGAAGGCCTGACGCTCGGTGCGGTGAAAGCGCGCCTCACGCGCGTGCGACCTTTCCTGCGCGCCGCGGTGGGCATGGCCACGGGCACCCGAATCTCGGCCGACAAAACCACCCGGCGACTCCCTGCGACGCAGCTTGCGGCGTGATCAACCGCCGAACTTCAACTTGTCCTGCAGCTCGCGCAGTCCGCGCGTCATCGCGAGCTTAGCTCCGGTCGAGAGCACGATCACGTGCTCGTTGTTGAAGGTCGGCTCGAAGTGCTCGACGCGATCGAGATTCACGATCGCCGAGCGACTCACCCGCACGAACTCCTTCGGCGAGAGCTGCGCCTCGAACGTGGCGAGCGTCTCGCGCACGACGTGGTTCTCCTTCCCGGCGTGCAGCACCACGTAGTTGCCGGACGCCTCGATCCAGTCGATGTCCGCCGTCTTGATGAAGCGCACCTTGTTTCGATCGCGCACGACCACGCGCGTCAGGAACTCCGCTTTTGCCTCACGCGTTTCGAGCATCGCCACCAGCCGGCGCGTGATGTCGTCGGGTTGGCGACGCGCGAGTTGCTCCCGCGCCCGCGCCACCGCCGATTTGAAACGTGCGACCTTGAAGGGCTTTAAAACGTAATCGAGCGCCTGCGCCTCGAACGCCTTCACCGCGTGTTCGTCGAAGGCGGTGACGAAAATCACCATCGGTAATGGCGCGCCCAGCTCGCGCAACACCTCGAAGCCATCCATCTCGGGCATCTGCACATCGAGGAACAGCAGGTGGGGACGGCGCTGCCGCAACGCGATCAGCGCATCAGGCCCGTTGGCGCATTCCGCCAGGATCTCGATGTCGTCCTCCGCTTCGAGCAGCGTGCGGATGCGTTCGCGCGCCAGCGGCTCGTCGTCCACGATGATGGCCGTCAATTTCATGCCGGTGTCCCCGCGGCGAGCGGAGAGGGTGTGATGCGCCAGGGAAGTACGATCTGCACCTGTACTCCGCCTGATTCCGGTGACACCAGATCGAGGTGCGCCGCGTCGCCGTGCAGGGCCCGCAGCCGCTGCTCCGTATTCGCGATTCCAATACCGCGACGCGTCGAGCGCTGGCCCGTGGCCTGGAGGCCGACGCCGTCGTCCGCCACCACCAGCCGCAGATTCCCACCGACCAGGTCCGCCCGTACGGTGAGCGTGCCGGCTGCGCGCCGCGGCTCGATGCCGTGGCGGATCGCGTTTTCCGCCAGCGGTTGCAGCACGAAGGTTGGCACCAGCGCGCACAAGGCCTGCGGATCGATTTCACGGACGAGCTTGAGCCGGTCGCCGAGTCGCGTGCGCTCGATCGCGAGGTAGCAATCCAGCAACTCCAGCTCGCGCGAGAGCGGCACCTCGTGCTCCGACGTCTGCAATGATAGCCGCAGCAGCTCGCTCAAGTCGCCGATCAGCTCGTCCGCAGCGTCGGCATCGCGGTGCACCAGCGTCGAGATGGCGTTGAGCGTATTGAAGAGAAAATGCGGCTGGAGCTGCAGCCGCAGCGCATCGAGCTTCGCGCGGCTCAGCCCCGCGTTGAGCACGATCGCTTCCTTTTCGCGCTCCCGCGCGCGGTGATAATAGGCAAACGCATGGGCGAAGCATGCGATGATCAGGTAGACGGCCGCACTGACGTTGGCCCGCAGCACGATGCTGCTGAAGGGCGGCCAGAAGCGCCCCAGGAATCGCTCCCCCATCGCACCGGAGCTCGAGCCACCGGGTCCGCCTGATCCGCGCGAGTATCCCGAACCCGACGAGCCTTTCGGCCGCGGCTCGCGCGGCGTGCGCTCGATCATGACGACTTCGCCGGGCGGTCGCGGCGGCATCGTGTCGCGACGTTCCTTCACGACCGCTCGTCCATCGCGATAGCTCAATCGGCCGCCTCGTGGCCACGGCGCGAAATGCGCACTCACCCACATCATCACGATGCACGAAAGCAGGCACGCGACGACGTGCACCGGAATGCTCCGCAGCAGTCGCCCGCGCTCCAGGGGAAACCGCCGCGCCAGCCAGAACACGATTGGCGCCAGCACGATCCACGGTGCCCAGTTGGTCGCCGAGAAGATCAACGCTTCCCGTCGCGGCGACCACCCCGCGACCTCGATCAACGCCGCAAACGCCAGCGTCAAACCCGCCCACAACACGGCCTGCAACACGAGGATGACTCCCACGCGCAGCGGGCGGCTGGTCGGTAATCGGGACACGGTGCGAGTGTTCAAAGTGGCGGCGCGCGGTTCAACGGCGAAAAAATTATCCCTCTGTGATGCCTCCATTCCCGGAATTGCCGACCTTTCTGGGATGAATCGCCCGGAATCTGGAGTGAAACGCCCACGCGTTGCGCTCGATCCCGTTGGTCGCCTCTCGGCCTAAACTGATCGCCGGAAACGCCGCGGACCGAGTCCGTCGCTGCTGCCCCGCGAGTTGCGTCTCGCCCGGCGCCGCACCAGCACTCTCACTTTCCTTCTTCATGCCCAACACGTCCTCCTCCCCTGTCGTTGTTGTCACCGGTGCCGGTTCCGGCGTCGGTCGTGCCACTGCCCTCAAGTTTGCCATCGAAGGCTGGCGCGTCGTGCTCGTCGGCCGCCGCGCCGAAACCCTCGCCGCCACGATCGCACTCGCACCCGCCACCACGCACGCGGCACTCATCGCCTCCCCTTGCGATCTCGCCCTGCCCGAGGCGATCGACGCCCTCGCGCGCGATGTCCTCGCGCGCCTCGGCCGAGTCGATGTGCTCGTCAATGCCGCCGGCCACAACATCCCCCACCGTTCCCTCAGCGAGCTGTCGCGCGCGGATTACACGGCGGTCATGGATGCAAACGTCAACGGCGTGCTCCATCTCGTGCAGGCTTTCCTGCCCGCAATGCGCGCCGCCGGCGCCGGCACCGTCGTCAACGTCGGCTCGGAAGCCGGACTCCAGGCCTCCCCCAAAGCCGGCGCCGCCTACGTGGTTTCCAAATTCGGCCTCACCGGGCTGACGCAGACGATCAACGCCGAGGAACGGCCAAACGGAATCCGCGCCTGCTGCATCTTCCCCGGCGACATCGATACCCCGCTGCTCGACAAGCGTCCGACGCCCCCGCTCGCGGAAGCGCGCGCACGGATGATGCAACCCGAAGATATTGCGGCCTGCATCTGGTTCGCCGCCACCCTTCCAGCCCGCGCCACGATCGAGGAAATTCTCATCCGCCCTTCGCGCCCGTGGGTTGCGCCCTGACGCGCCGCCCGCTCGGCCGGGATCCAAATCCAGGATCGTGTGCGCTACCCTCGCGCATGCCCGCTGTCTATTTGCGGACCATGCCGAAAAATCCCGAAGACCTCGCCTCGAAGATCATCATGCAGGGCGTTCATGTCGAACTGACCGCCGCCATGCAGAATATCATCCGCGAAAAGTTTTCCGCACTCCTCCGCCATAACGATCGCATCGTCCGGGTGTTTGTCCGGCTGCACCAGGACCAGCTGCGCGGCCAGCAATACCACTACACCGCCACCGGCCAGATCGAGATCAGCGGCCCGGATCTCGTCGCGACCGTCAAGGGGGACGATGCTTACAACGTCCTCGATGGCCTCGTCGAGAAACTCGACCAGCAACTCCGCGACCGGCACGAGCGCCGCAAGGACAAGCGAAACCATCCGCGCGACGTCGAGATCGACTCGGCACTTCCGAAAGTGAGCGGCACGTAATCACGCCGCCCATCGCAACCGAAACTCCCATCCGCCAGAGGGGAATTCGCCCGATGGCGAAAGCCTCTCCTGCGCATACTTTTTCCCATGCACCTTTTTCTCGGCGCCCTCGCCGTCCTGTTCCTCATTCTGGGATTCAGTGGCTTCGCCCTCGGCGGGTTTCCCACCCTCATCTTCTGGTTTCTCGCTGCCATCTGCCTCGTCGGTGCCTGGAAGCTGCGCACCGATCGGCAGCGACGCCGCGAAGATCGGAATCTTCCCAACGCTCATTGAGCCGTGGCGCGCACGGAGTCCAAAACCGTGCGCTTCACGCGCGTCCTCGAGCGCGCCGGCCAGCCGCATGTCCACACCCTCTGGTTGCCGCCGGACAAAGACCCCGAGCTGAAACGCGCGCGCAACGCTCATCGCGTCATGACACTCGAGCGTGTCAGCGGCCCGGGCAGGACTGATTTCGGCGTCGTCGGCTTCGATCCGCAACGCGACAAAGGCCGGCAGCTCCTCATCTTCCCCAAGTCACTCGAACCATTCGAAGGCGCACGCATCATCGGCGTGAAATTCGACCTGATCGCCCAGCCGAAAGTCTCTCCCGCCACGGCCCCGCGAGCCAAAGCCAAACCCAAGACGAAACCCGCCCGCGAAACTAAGACTCCCCGCGCCCGGTCCGAAGCCCCGGCCGACAAACCGCCATCACCGCCCTCGCGCGCGCGACGCGGCGCCGCTCGAACCGACAAGGCCGAACATACCGCGCCCAAGACCGCCGCCGCCGACTCTCCCCAAACCGCCACCGACACTGCCTTACTCCGCGAGGTTCGCGCCGCGATGAAGGAGCTGCAGCGCGGCAAAGCAATCGCGGCTTATCAGCGACTTGAACGTGCCGTTGCCGACGCCGACGAATCGTAGCCGTGTCAGGTAGAAGAATTGCCCGCGAAACACACGAAACACACGAAATTCCCAAAATTCGGCAGCGATTTGTACGATGAGTCCTTTCATCCCGAAATCTGATGCGAGCAGATATGTTTCGGAATACGCTTCGGGCTTCGAGGTTCGAGGTTCGAGGTTCGAGGTTCGAGGTTCGAGGTTCGGGGTTTTGTCCCTTTGTCCCTTGGTCTTTCGGTCCCTTGGCCTGAGGCGAACCCGCGCTGACCAATTATAATTCGTGTGCTTCGTGTGTTTCGTGGGCTGCCTCGATTGAATGGTTACGGCCGACGCCCATTCCTCGTCGCTGCAACTGCGAGCAGGTTGCCGCCATATACCGTCCTCACCCACCTGCGCCCCGGCCGCCGCGCCGTTATTCTGAACCGCCGATGAAAACCCGGCGGCAACCCCACCTCGCCAAAGCGATCCGCATCCTGCGCTCGCGCGCGAAAGCAAAGACTGCGATCCGGCCACCCGTGGCGGTCCCAGTGCTGATCGCGTATGCCGACATCGCGTCCGGGCGCCACGCCTTATCCCGCGTCACGGCGCTGGTCCGCGCGCTCTACCCCGGGGCGGAATCGCACCCCATGCTGTGGCGTTTCCACCAGCTCGACCAACCGCGCTGGCGCGAAATGGCCCTCCGCGATGCCGCGCGCGCCAGCGCACTCGTGCTGGCGATGCCGCACGAAGACGCCTTCTGCGCCCGCACCGAGGCGTGGCTCACGGCGCTCCTCAGCCGCCTTCACGGCACAAGTCTCACCGTGCTCGCGTTCGTCGGCGAAGCGGAATCGTGGACGATCACACTCGCGCAACCCAAAACAACGGCGGCGCGGAAAGCGGAATGCCAGGCGGCGCCTGACGAGGTGTTCGCCTCCGTGGCGCCGAAGCGAATGACCGTGTGCGCCGCCTGAGGGCGACGCATCACGCGATTCCGTTAATCCGCGGGGGCCGAAGGCGCTGCGGGCGTCGCCGCAACGGGCTTGTCGGCGTGATGCTTCGCCGATTCACCGATCACGTGCGTCACGCTGTATGAAATCACGACCGCAACCGCGGCCAGCACGATGATCGCGACCGCCTTCGGCACGGTTTTCTTGCTCGAGGCGAGTCCAACTTCTTTTCGGTAATCTCTTTTTACCATGATGGGAGTAATGTTATCGGCACAGCCGCTCAGAACTGGAGGTCGCGGCCGCGCGAAGACCCGTGAAGAAGCGGCCCGCCGGCTCCTTCGTCAATTCCAAGCAGTGCGTATTTTTTGCGCAATACGTTGATCGATTCGAAGCGCGGAAGAGAACTCAGCGCGCAGGCATCTCGTAGACCTCGACGAGGCCCGCGCCCGTCGAGTTGTTCGCGCCGCTCACCACCGCGCTGTACGCGCCGGGCATCAGCATGACCACGATCGCCGCATCCTTGCTGCCCGCGGGGAGATTGAACGCACCCGTCGCGCTCGCCGCGGCCGCGACGTCCGCGGCTGGAGAAGGCGCGGCGCCGCCCACCACCGCTTCCGGCGTGCCCCAATCGTCGTTTTGCGCCACGACCGTGCTACCCGAAAACACCTTCAGCGTCGAATCGGTGAGCGCCCCTGAAACTCCGAAGCCGGCGAGCGCGGGCCCGATGCCGCGTACGAGCACGCGCTTCGGCGTGTTTCCATTCACCACAAATCCGGCCACCAGCACGGAATCTCCCGTGTCGACGAAGCCGCGCGTGGAGAGATTGATCAGCTGCGTGGCCGGCTGGGTGTTTTCCGCGTCGTAGACTTCGACGAGGGCCACGCCCTCGCCGCCACTCGCCACGACGTGAGCGCTGTAGGACCCCGGCGCCAGCGTCACGATCAGCGCCGCGTCCCTGCTCCCCGCCCCGAGCTGAAACGCCCCGACGCGTTCGCACGTCGCGCGCATCGTCACGGTATCCGTCCAGTCATCGTTCTCGGCCACGAGCTGGTCGCCGGCATAAATCTGCAACCGCGGATTCGCGAGCGCGCCACCGACGCCGAACTGACCGAGCCCCGGCCCCACCGCGCGCACCAGGATCGGCTTGGGGCCGGCACCGGCCACGACAAAACCCGCGATGAAAGCCCGGCTCGCGTTGCCATCGATCGTGTGCAGCCGGGACGAGAGGTTGACGAACTGCGCCGATGCCGCTGTCGGCGGAGCCGGGGGAGTTGTCGGAGGTGTCGTCGGAGGCGGCGTCGTGCCCAGGGAGAACTTCTGCAGGCGCGTGTTATAGTAGTCCGACACATACGCGTGGTTCGTTGCATCGACCACCACCTGAAAAGGCAGTCGAAACTGCCCGCCATTTTCACCCAGCTCGCCCCACTTGAACAGGAACCTGCCGTTCGCATCGAACTTCTGGATACGTTGATGCGAGATATCCGGCGCGTTGCGATTGCTCGGATCGGAGTTGGTTTCCGCGACATAATATGCGCCGGTCGAATCGAACGACACCCAGGTGGGCGTGATGAATTGACCCTCGCCTGTCCCCGCCGAGCCGACGACGCCCAGGAAGTTTCCGTCCGAATCGAATTTCTGCAGGCGGTGGTTGAAACCATCGGCGACCCAGAGATTGCCCGCCGGATCCAGCGTGATCCCGTAGGGACCGTTGAACTGGCCGTTTCCCGCGCCCGGCCCGCCCCACGTCGCCACGTGCTGCGCCTGCCAGGTGCCGCCGGTATTCGTGACGCGGAATTTCTGCACGCGATTGTTGCCGTGATCGGTCACGTAGACGTTTCCCGCCGCGTCCGCCGCCACGCCGATCGGCTCGTTGAACTGGCCCGGGCCGGTGCCGAGCTGGCCCCAGGACATCACATACGTCCCAGAATTCGTGATACGATGAATCCGTCGATTTGCCCGCTCCGCGATGTAGAGATCGTGTGACACGGGATCGACCGCGAGGCCGAAAGGCCGGTTGAATTCGACCTGGCCCTCCCCGGTGACGCCCCACATCGCGACCCGGCGCCCGGCCGCGAGATCGAATTTCAACACGCGACCATGGTTCTCGTCGGCCACATAAAGATAGGTCGCATTGCCAACCGTATCGAGCGCGAGCCCCGTCGGGCCAAGGCGCCCGATATCGGCTTCCGCCCACTCGGCGATGAAGGTCTGCGCCGGCGCGCGGTGCGCCACTGCGCCCAGCGCGATGCACGCGCTCAAAAATGCGAGCCTGAGCCCGCCGCGATCCGCGCGCCGCCTGATATCCAGTCGGCGCAACGAAGAGAATGCCGTGTAGGCAACAGAGGAAATGTTCATGTGAGATCGGAGGATTTCGAGCGCGTGGTTACGGGAAGAGCGCCGGTGCGACGCGTGGTTGTCGGGCCGATTAGAACGCGCTTTTCGAAAAAAGCCCCGTGGGTCTTCGCCCCGTGGGAGGATGGGTTTTCCGCCCGGAACCGCGGCGCATTGCGCACTGCAAGATCGCGCGCGCGCCGCGAATCCTCAGAGTCACCCACCTGGCCTCTCCGCGAAACCCCGCCGCCGGTTAGGGAACCTCCCCATCTCGCGGCGGACAGTGGTGTAATTATGGCTACTGCTACTAACCGCATGAAATCCGCCAGTCGAAATCGGCCGGGCGTTCGAGGTCAGACTACAGAGATCGGCACGGCCTCGACGAAGCGTCGTGGCGGTCGCCGGACGACAGCCACCACACGCGCGCGCACCAAAGCAGCAGCAACGCGTTCACGGGCGTCGGCCAAGCGGGTTGGCGCAACTGCCGCCCGGGGCACAAAAAAACGCACGACGCGCAAGAGCGCCAGCGGTCGCAAAGGCCGCACCCGCACGACCGGCAGCATGCGCCGCCGCTGATCGTGGCCGCGGCGCGATTGAACCCATCTCATCGCGCCGCCGCGGCCGACATCGTTCGCGGTCACCGCCCGTGAACACAGCTTCCGTGCACGAGCGCGTGACTATGCTCGCGCTTGCCCTCTCCGGCGCCCGCCGCTGCTGTCGGGGTGTCCGGTTCACCCTCGCCTCCCTTGGCCGCCCCCGCCCACACCACCGCTGATCGCGCGAAGATTCTCGACGCCGTCCGCGCGTCACCGACGTCGCATGTGAAGGTCGCGATCACCGACGTCGACGGCGTCCTCCGCGGCAAGTTCATCAGCAAGGAAAAATTCCTCTCCGCCGCCACCCCCGAAGGCGGGCTGGGCTTCTGCGATGTCGTCTTTGGCTGGGACAGCAACGACGCGTGCTACGACAACGCGAAGCTCACCGGCTGGCACAAGGGATTTCCCGACGCGGTCGTGCGTTTCGATCTGGCGACGCACCGTACCGTCCCGTGGCAGGACAACGTGCCGTTCTTCCTCGGCGAATTCGTCTGGCGCGGTGAAGACGGCCAGGGCGACGAGATGCCGTATCCCCTCTGTCCGCGACAGGTGTTGAAACGCGTCCTGCTCCGCGCGGAGAAACTCGGCTATCGGCCGATGTGCGGCATGGAGTTCGAGTGGTTCAACTTTGCCGAGACCCCGCAGAGCTGGGCGGACAAACACCACGCCAACCCCACGCCGATCACGCCGGGAATGTTTGGTTACTCGATCCTGCGTGCGAGCCATGGACACGCGTTTTTCGGCGCGATGCTCGACGAGCTGCCGCGCTTCGGCGTGCCGATCGAAGGACTGCACACAGAGACGGGCCCGGGCGTTTACGAAGCGGCGATCGCGTTTTCCGACGCGCTTGAATCCGCCGACCGCGCGACGCTGTTCAAGACCGCCGTGAAGGAGATCGGGCTGCGCTTCGGGATCATGCCCACGTTCATGGCCAAGTGGAGCCAGGCGTACCCCGGCTGCAGCGGGCACGTCCACCAAAGCCTTTCGAACGGCGAACAAAATCTCTTCCACGACGCGCGTGGCCGCAGCGGAATGAGCCCGCTGTTCGAAAGCTACGTCGCGGGCCAGGTCGCCTGCCTGATGGAGTTCGCGCCGCTGATCTGGCCCACGATCAACAGCTACAAACGGCTCGTCGATGGCTTCTGGGCGCCAGTAAAACCGACCTGGGCGGTCGACAATCGCACCGCGAGCTTCCGCGTGATTCCCGGCTCCCCGAAATCCACGCGACTCGAAACGCGCTGCCCCGGCTCCGATGTGAATCCCTACCTCGCCATCGCGGCCGTGCTCGCCGCCGGGCTCCACGGGATCGAACAAAAACTCACGCTCACCACGCCGCCCATTCACGGCTGCAATGAGGGCGCCGAAAATGTGCCGCGCGCACCGCGGTCTTTGATCGAAACCACGAATATTTTTCGCGCCTCGGCCATCGCACGTGACTGGCTCGGTGACGATTTCGTCGACCACTTTGCCGCGACACGCGAATGGGAATGGCGTCAATGGCAGGACGGCGTCACCGACTGGGAGCTGAAGCGATACTTCGAGATTATATGATTCAGTTGAGAGCTGAGAGTTGAAAGCTGAGAGCCCAATCCTCGGCGGAGCTACGCCGAAGACTACTCGGTCAAAGAGGGATTTCACTGTTTGGCTTTGCTCTCAGCGCTCACCTCTCAGCCCCATGACACTGCACTCCTTCTCGTTTCCGACAGCGATCACCTTCGGCGCGGGCGCGCGAAAGAAGGTCCCCGCGCATCTCCTCGACGCCGGCACGAAGCGGCCGCTGATCGTCACGGACAAAGGCGTCGCCGGGCTTCCCTTCGTCGCGGAACTTCAGGCGGATCTTCGCGCCGCCGGGCTCACGCCCGCGCTGTTCAGCGAGGTGCACGGGAATCCGGTCGCGAGCCAGGTCGCCGCCGGAGCAAAAGCGTTTCGCGACCACGCCGCCGACGGTGTCGTCGGTCTCGGAGGCGGTGCGGCGCTCGACGTGGCGAAAGTCGTCGCGCTCATGGCAGTGCACGAAGGCAGCGTGCTCGATTATGCCTGGGATAATCCGCAACGCCGTCCGATACGGAACCCCCTGCCGTATTTCGTCGCCCTGCCCACCACGAGCGGAACGGGTTCCGAGGTCGGACGCTCGGCCGTGATATCGCACGAGACGACGCACGTGAAGGAGATCGTGTTTGCACCCGCGTTGCTCGCGCAAGCGGTCTTCGCCGATCCCGAACTCACGCTCGATCTTCCCGCGAAAATCACCGCCGCGACCGGCATCGATGCGCTCACGCACAATATCGAGAGCTACCTCTCCCCGGCGTATCACCCGATCTGTGACGGCATCGCGCTGGAAGGCGTGCGAATCGCGGCTCGCGCGCTGCCCATCGCGGTGCGCGACGGCCGGAATCTCGCGGCGCGCTCCGACATGATGATGAGCTCGATGATGGGCGCGATCGCGTTTCAGAAGGATCTCGGCGCCGTGCACTCGTGCGCGCACGCCCTGAGCACCGTGCTCGACCTCCACCACGGACTCGCCAACGGCGTGATGCTCGATCACGTGATGCATTTCAACCTGGAGCCCGCGCGCGGAAGACTCGAGGAGCTCGCGCACGTGAGCGGCGCAGGTGGCACCGCGGAGGAATTCATCGCATGGCTCACGCGTTTGAAATCCGAGATCGGCATTCCCGCCCGGCTCCGCGAGGTCGGCGGGAGACCCGAGCACGTCGCTCCGCTGGTGGCGGTCGCGATCAAGGATACCTGCCATCAAACAAATCCACGCCCATGCACCGAGGCGGATTTCCAACACCTGTTCAACACCGCGCTCTGATCGATGGACACACTCCGCATTACAAACCCGGCGACCGGCAAGCTCATCGAGACGATCGCAACGGACGACGCCGCGACGCTGCGCGCCAAATACGCCGCCGCTCGCGCCGCACAGCCCGGCTGGGCCGCGACACCCCTGAAATCCCGCCTCGCCGCGATCGCCGCTTTTCGCGCTGCCATCGTGGCCCAGACCGAAGCGCTGGCCGCGATCCTCACGGAGGAAATGGGGAAACCCATCGCCCAGTCCCGCCACGAACTCGAAGGCCTGCTCCCGCGGCTCGACTTCTTCCTGCGGGAAACCTTCCGCGCTCTCCGTCGCGAGACCGTGCTCGACGACCGGAAAAACAAACTCACCGAACGCATCACCCACGAGCCGCTCGGCGTGATCGCGAATATCTCCGCGTGGAACTACCCGTATTTCGTGGGCTCGAACGTATTCGTGCCGGCACTACTGGCTGGCAACGCCGTGCTCTACAAGCCGTCCGAGTTCGCCACGCGCACCGGCCTCGCGATCGCGCGGCTCCTGCACGAGAGCGGCGTGCCGCGTGACGTTTTTCTGCCGCTGGTCGGCACCGGGGAAATCGGCGCAAAGTTGCTGCGGCAACCGATCGACGGCGTGTTCTTCACCGGATCGCACGCGACCGGCCAGAAGATCGCGCGCGCCGCGGCGCATCGGATGATCAAGGTGCAACTCGAGCTCGGCGGCAAAGATCCGGTCTACGTGTGCGATGATGTCGATGTCGCCACGACGGCGGCGGCTGTCGCCGACGGTGCATTTTATAACACGGGCCAGAGCTGCTGCTCGGTGGAGCGCGTCTATGTGCACGACTCGATTTTCGCCGCCTTCGTGAAGGCGTTCGTGAAAACAGTGAAGTCGTTCAAGGTCGGCGATCCGCGGAAAGACGACACGTATATCGGACCGCTCGCCCGCCCGCCACAGCTCGAAGTGCTGGAAGCGCAAGTGGCGGAAGCGACGCGCAAAGGTGCTCGTGTCCTGTGCGGCGGCCGGCGCCTGCGCCGCGGCCGGGGAAGCTATTTCGCGCCGACTGTCCTGGTCGATGTCACACACGAGATGGACATCATGCGTGAGGAAAGTTTCGGGCCGATCATCGGCGTGATGGCGGTGCGCGACGATGCCCACGCGCTCACGCTGATGAACGACTCGAAATACGGCCTCACGGCCGGAGTCTTCTCCCGCGATGAAGCCCGCGCGCGGGCCATCCTCGCCCAAGCGCAGGCGGGCTCGGTGTATTGGAATTGCTGTGACAGAGTGAGCCCGCGCCTGCCGTGGTCCGGCGTAAAGCATTCCGGCCTCGGGCTCACGTTGTCGCACTACGGAATCCAGGCCTTCACACGACCGAAGGCCTGGCATTTGCGCGGAAAGCTCGGGTAAGGCGTGTTTGTCATCTATTAGATGACAAACACTGCGGCGAACTGACCAAGCTTTAGAAGCCGGTTCGAGGAGCCACCCTCACCTTTGGATTTTTCCGTCTACGGCGTCGCGATCTCATAGATTTCCACCAAGCCGGCTCCGGTGGAGTTGGCCGAACCGCTGACAACTGCACTGTAACTGCCCGGCTCGAGCGTCACCAGAACCGCGGCATCCTTGCTGCCCGCGGCGAGCGGGAATGCGCCCGCTGCGGTAGCGGCCGCGGAGATTTCCGCGGCGGTGGCGGCCGTATGCGCTGCATCGGTCGACTGCGCCGTCTCCCAGTTGTCATTCTGCGCGGTCGGAGTGGTCGCGCCTGCGCGGAAGAGTTTCAACACCGGATCGGCCAGCGCGCCTGGAACACCAAAGGCCGCGAGTCCCGGTCCGATACCGCGAATCAGGACGCGTTTCGAGGTGCTGCCGGTGACGACGAAACCGGCGACGAGCACGCCATCGTCGGTGTCGACGAAGCCGCGGGTCGATATGTTCACGAGTTGGTCGGTCTGCAGCGGCGTACCGGTCGAGGCATCGTAGACTTCGATGAGCGTGATGCCGTTGCCATTGGCGGTCACCTGCGCGGTGTAGGCGCCGGGCGCGAGTGACACGAGCATCGCGGAGTCGCGGCTGCCGGCATTCAACTTGAACGCGCCCACGCGCTCGCAGGCGGCACGGATGTCGGCCTTGTCGCCCCACCCCTCGTTTTCGGTGATGAGTTTTCCGGTGCTGTCGCGCAACGTCAGCCGCGGTTGCGCGAGTGCGTCGCGAATGCCAAATCCCGCAAGACCGGGGCCGATGGCGCGCACGAGGATCTGTTTGGTCGTCGTGCCGTTCACCACGAAACCGGCCACGACCGCACGACTGGCATCTCCGCCGGTCACGCGCAAACGCGACGAGAGATTCACGAGCCGGTCGTCGCGTTTCTCATTCGCCTCGAGCATGATTTCGGTCGCGGCGGCTTCGAACCGTGCGCTGCCGTTTTGCGCGATGCGCAGCACGATCGCGCCGCGATTCTTCGGCGTGAGGATGTTTCCGACGAGCGTGGCGTTGCCGCTCACGAGTTGCCACGTGATCGGCAGGCCCGAGCTTGTCGTCGCACTGAGCGTGATCGACTCGCCGACGGTGATGCGAGGGAAAGGCTTCAACACGATGACCTGGGAATTCTTGCCCGTGAGCCCGTTCGTGCTGCTGCCGATGATCACGCCCGTGAGCGGATTTGCCGGCCACGGGAGCGTGAGCGCGGCGACCGTGAGCGCGTTGCCCGAGGCGTCTTTGATCGCGCCGCCGCGAGGCACCTGAAGCGTCGTGCCGAGGGCGATGCCGTTCGGGGCGCTGTCCTTCTTCTTGATCTTGTAGCGGAAGGTCAGCGTGTCGGTGCCGCTGCCGGAAACGTAAGCCACCTTGCCGGACGAGCCGCGCTGACCGGTGGAGACAACGGCACTCCACGTGAAGAACGGCGCCTCATCGTCATCATCATCATCATCATCGTCGTCGTCGTCATCGTCGTCGTCGTCATCGCCGCGTTTGCCGTTGCCGTTACCGGCGTTGTTACTGCCTTTGCCGCCGCCTTTCTTGTCGTCCTTGTCCTCCTCCTCGTCGTCGCGGCCATTGACGACCGAGACGACTCCGTTGAAGCGCACCGTGAACGTGAGAGTCTGGCCCGCGGCGTAGGTGCCGTTTGGCGGCGTAGTGACATTGGCGATACGCGTGCCTGTCGGAGTCCCGCTGCCGCCGCCGATCGTGTAAACAGGCCCCGTGGCGCCGGTGGCAATCGCGTTGCCGGCCGCATCGGCGATGCCCGTAGCCGTGGCTTTGAGATCCAACCGAATGGTGCCGGCACCCGTATACGTCACCGGAATCGTATAGGTCGTACCCGTGCCGCTCACCGTGCCGATCATCGCGGTTGCACCACCGGTCGCCACGACGGCGAAATCCGTGCCTTCCACGCCTGTGACCGACTCACTGAACGTAAGCTGGAAATTAACCGTGGTCGCGGTCGCAGTGCCCGTCGTGAATGACGCGACCGTCGGTGGCGTCGTATCGGGACCGCCGCCGCCCGGCGTGCCGATCGTGTAAACCGGACCCGTCGCGCCGGAAGCAATGGCGTTCGCCGCCGCATCCGCGATGCCCGTGCCGCTCGCCTTGAGATCGAGCTGGATTGCGCCGGAGCCGGTGAATGCGACGGGAATGGTGTAGGTCGTGCCCGTGCCGGACACCGCACCGATGGTGGCGGTCGCACCGCCGGTCGTCACCGCCGTGAAGTCGGCGGCATCGACGCCCGTCACCGCTTCACTGAAGACGATCTGGAAGTTCACGCTCGTCGCCGTCGCCGTTCCGGTGGTGAAGCTCGCGACCGTCGGCGGCGTCGTATCGGCGCCGCCGCCACCCGTGCCCGGCGCTGCATTGAGGTCGAAGACCTGGACGCGGCTGTTGTAATAGTCGGAGACATACGCGCGGTTCGCCGCGTCGATCACCGCCGAAAAAGGCAGCCGGAACTGGCTTGGTCCGCCGCCAAACGCGCCGCCGAAACGCGACACAAACGCGCCGGCCGCGGTGAAGCGCGAGACCCACTGGTTGTTCGCGTCGGCCAGCGTGCCATCCTGCGGATTGCTGTTCGTCGAGGTCACGAACAGGTCGCCGCCCGGATGGACGCCGACCCAGGTCGCGACGATGAACTGCCCCGGCCCGGAGCCGCTGCTACCGAGCGTGGCTTGATAGGCGCCGCTCGTATTGAACTTTTGGACACGGCCGTTGAAACCATCCGCGACCCAGATGTTGCCGGAGCTGTCGGCCGTGATGCCGTAAGGCAGGTTGAACTGTCCGTTGCCCGAACCTTGCGAGCCCCACATCGCGACATTGGCCGCAGCCCAGGTGCCGCCCGTCTGGGTGACGCGGAATTTCTGCACGCGATGGTTCGCATGATCGGTCACGTAAACATCGCCCGCCGTGTCGACCGCGACGCCGATCGGTTCGTTGAACTGACCTTGCGCCGCACCGGGGCCGCCCCAGGCCATGACAAACGTGCCGCTACTGGTGATGCGCGAGATGCGATGATTGCCGCGCTCGGCCACGTAGAGGTCGCCGGTCGCGGGATCGCGCGCGAGACCGTAAGGCTGGTTGAAGTCCCCGTTCGCGTTTCCCTGCTGGCCAAACGTCGCGGCGACCGCGCCGGTCGCGGTGTTGATCTTGTGCACGCGACCGCGGGGATGGTCGGAAACGTAGAGATAATTGACGCCGCCTTCCGTCGCGAGCACCAGGCCCGTGGGTCCGACGCCGCCGGCAGTGGAGGCGTTCCATTCGGCGACGAACGCCTGCCCGAAGGCCGGAGTCGCCGCGCCAAAGGCCGCGACAAGAAACGCAGAGCAGCAGTGAAGGGCTTGCCGCGCCCGCCGCTTCCAGAACCGGCCTGGCCAGCCGATCATGCAACGGAGAGACGCGGATGCGTTACGAATTTCGCCCGCCAAGGGTGCGGCGAGCGCAGGATGTGTGTTCAGCATAGAGCATGGTGAAGCCTCCCCTTCACCGCCGACCCTACGCTAATGCGGCAGCGGAGGGATTGGGGTAAGCGCCTACCTCGCCAGTAGGAAAACGCCCATGGAACAAATCCGTCGAGGCGGACCGAGGTGGGGAAAAACACATTCGTCCGGAACTCGAAAAAAAATCCCGGACGCATCGATCGATGCGCCCGGGATCGAACCGAACCCGTAGGGGGAGGAAGAGAGCGGAATGTCCGCGGCGGGTTTGCTATGAGCGGAGGAGGTAGTCTCCCGCCCCGCCGCGGATCACTCCATACTCACGGGTTCGGAATTTCATACACCTCGACCAGGCCGGAGCCCGTCGTGTTGTTCGCGCCACCGACGACCGCGCTGTAGGCGCCGGGCATCAGGGTGATCACAACGGCGGCGTCCTTGCTGCCCGCGGCGAGCGGGAAGGCGCCCGTGGCGGTCGCGGCGGCCGTGATGTCGGCAGCCGTCGCGGCGCTCTGGCTCGCATCGATCGGTTGCGCGGTGCCCCAGTCGTCGTTTTGGGCGACAAGCGTGGTGCCGTTGGCCGCGTAGACTTTCAGCGTCGGATCGGCGACTGCGCCGGTGACGTTGAACTGCGTCAGGCTGGGGCCGATGCCGCGGATCAGCACGCGCTTGGGTGCATTGCCACTGACGACGAAGCCCGCGATGAGCTGACCGTCGCCCGTGTCGACGAAGCCGCGCGTGGAGATGTTCACGAGCTGCTGCGCGCTAAGCTGCGTGCTCGTGGCAGCGTCGTAGACTTCGATGAGCGCGACGCCGTTTCCGCCGTTGGCCTGCACGATCGCGGTGTAGGCACCGGGCTCGAGGGTCGCGACGATTGCGGCATCCGCGCTGCCGGCGTTGAGCCGGAACGCACCGACGCGGTCACCGGTCGCAGTGATGTCCACGTTGTTGCTCCAGTCCTGGTTCTCGACGACGAGCGTGCTGCCGCTGTAGATCTGGAGGCTCGGGTTGGCGAGTGCCCCGCCGACCCCGAAGCCTGTGAGGCCAGGGCCGACCGCACGCACCAGCACCTGTTTCGGTTCGGTGCCGGTGACGACGAAACCAGCGATGAGCGAGCGCGTGTCGTCACCCGCCGTCACGCGAAGCCGCGACGAGAGATTGACGAGGCGGTCGGTGCGCTCCGTGGCGTCGCTTAGTCCAACGATCGTGGATACAGCGCCCGCCGCGGTGACCGTGCCGTTGAGATTCCCGCCTTCGATGTTCGCCTCGATCGTCGCGCCGTTGGACGCGGTGATGTTTACCACGCCGTCGGGTGAGATTGTGCCGGTGCCGGAGATGGCGCCGGAAGGCGTCAACGCCAGCGCGTAGGCCTGACCCGTGGGTCCGGCGACGATGTAGGTGTCACCGGACGCGGAGCCGGGGACCGAGGCGGTGTAGACGCCGGCGAGCCCAGCCGTCGTGCCGACGGACGGCTGGACGTTGGCGGTGAAGGCCGTGCCGAGTTCCACGATGGTGCCGGAGATGACACCGTTCGCCAGGGTGCCCGTGACTGTGTAGGTCTGGCCGGCCGCGGCGGTCGGCGGCACGAAGAAGCCATTGGACGCTTCGGCAATCGCAGCCGTCGGCGTTGCCAGCGCGCTGAACGAGCCGTTCGCGTTGATCCTGAATTTCGCCACGATGCCCTGGCCGGTGCTCGCGAGCCGCGTGAGGAGCAGGCCCTTCGAACCATCGGCGGAAACGCCGGCCGCAAACGGATCGCTGCCGATGTTGCCGAAGAACACCTGCGCGCCGACGGCCCGCACGGCAAATGTGCGAGTGACCGTGGCGGCCGGGTTGTAGGCGTCGTTACCCGGTTGCGCGGCGACCACGGTAACAACACCCGCCGTGCCGTTGAGATTGAGCGTCGTGCCGCTCAATGTGGCAGGTCCACTAACGGTCAGGCTGACCGGCAGACCGGAGTCGGCCGCGGCGCTCAACGCGATCGGACCAGAGGTCGCGAGTGCGTCGGTGAGCGCGGCAAACGCGATTGACTGTGCATTCTTGCTCGCGGTGAGCGTGACGTCGACCGGGGCGGCGGCGTTGTATTGGCCGTTGCCCGCCTGACTGGCACGGACCGTGACTGGGCTCGTGTTGTTGATCGTGATCATGCTGCCGGAGAGCGTGGCATCGCCGGAGAGAATCGCGTAGGCGATCGGCAGGCCGGAGTCGGCGCTCGCGCCCAGGAGAGCAGGCTTGCCGACGAAGATCGTACTGACGGGCGTGTCGAACGCGATCGTCTGGTTCTGCTTCACCGGCGGCGGGGGCGGCGGCGGGGGCGGCGGGGGCGGGGGCGGCGGAGGAGGCGTGGCAGCGATCGTGATGGCCAAGGTGCCCGTGCCCGTGCCCGTGGCGTTGGTCGCGCTCAGGCCGACGCTCACCGAGCCCGCAGCCGTCGGCGTTCCGCTAAGGACGCGTGTAGTAGCGTTGTAAGAGAGCCAGGCCGGAAGCGTCGTGGTGACCGCGGTGCTGGTCGGCGAGTTGGACCAATTGGCGGTGTAACTGAAGGCTGTCCCCACGGTCGCTGAAGCGGAGGTGGCGCTGATGAGCGCGGGAGCCGCTGGTGCCGTGGTCGTGCCGGTTCCTTGGATCGAGAAGTTGTAAGGACTCTCGTCCGCGTCGCCGTTGGTGATGTTCACGGCGGCGGTGCGCACACCCGTGGCGCTCGGGTTGAAGGTCACGACCAGTGTCGTGCTCGCGCCGGCAGCGACACTGGCCGCGGGAGCCGTTGTGACCGAGAAGTCCGCGACGTTCGTGCCGGTGATCGTCACTGGCAGCGTGATCGAGAGCGCAGCCGTGCCTGTGTTCTGGATCGTGAAGGTCCGCGCCATCGTGCCACTCGTCATATCGACGTTGCCGAAGTCCGTGTGGTCCGTGGCACTTGGCGTCGTGTCGCCATCGGCGATCGTCGCGCCGTTGCCGGTCACGTTGATCTCGGGCACCGTCGGCGTGGTCGTCGTGCCGGTGCCTTGGATCGAGAAGTTATAGGGGCTCTCGTCCGCGTCGCCGTTGGTGATGTTCACGGCGGCCGTGCGCGCACCCGTGGCGCTCGGGTCGAAGGTCACCACAAACGTCGTGCTCGCGCCCGCAGCTACACTGGCGGCTGGTGGCGTCGTGACACTGAAGTCCGCGGCATTCGTCCCCGTGATCGTCACCGGGAGAGTGATCGAGAGCGCGGCCGTGCCCGTGTTCTGGATCGTGAAGGTCCGCGCCATCGTGCCACTCGTGACGGCGACGTTGCCGAAGTCCGTGTGATCCGTCGCACTCGGCGTCGTGTCGCCATCGGCGATCGTCGCGCCGTTGCCGGTCACGTTGATCTCGGGAGCGGTGCCACCGCTGCCAACCGAAACCGCGGCCGAGCTCGCGCTCGAGCGCAGCCAGTGGGTTGACGCATTGCGAATATCCGCGCTGACGCCGCCCACGACTGCGAGCTGAACGGTGCCCGTGCCGCCCACCGTCACATTGGCGGTCCAGTTTGCTCCGGAGCCAGTGACGGAAGCGACCGTCGCCGTCGCGCTACCGGTTGTCGTCGTAATAAAGTCCGTCGCTCCGACGCCCGTCACGGCTTCGTCGAACGTGACAGTGACCGGCAGAGTCGTGCCGGAAACGGCACCCGCCGCGAGCGTCGCAACCGGCGCGCTGGGATCGGCGAGCACGGCATTGTTGACCGGAATCGGTTCGGTGCCGGTCAAGCCTTCACCACGGAACGGATTGCCCGCGGCGTCGGCGATTCCGGTGCCCGTGGTGCGAATCGCCATTTGAATCGATCCCACCGGTCCGCCCACGTCGCCAGCGTAGCTGATCGTCACCGTATAGTTGGCGCCGCTGCCGGATACACCGGTCACGCTGCCACTCGTGGTGCCCGTCGCGTTGACCGCGAAATCGGCTGCGTCGACCCCGGTCACCGCCTCGTCGAACTCGACGACGAAATTCGCCACGGTGTTCGTGTTGCCGCCACCAAGGGCAAAATTGACGATCGTCGGCGGCGTGGTGTCGCCACCGCCCGACGGATTCACCGTGAGCACCAGCACCTCGGCATCGCTGCCCGATGCATTCGCGGCGCCGATGTCGATATTATAGGTGCCGGGCGTTGCGACCGATCCGCTGATCGTGGGCGACGTGAACGTCAGCCCGGCGGGAAGATTGGTGGCCGTAAACGACGTCGGGGAATTGCTGGCCGTGATTGTATAGGAAAACGCCGCGCCGGCTGTGACGCTCGCCGCCAGCGAGCTGGTGATCGCGGGTGCCGCACCGCCGCTCGTCAGATTGATGACCTGTACACGATTGTTGTTATAGTCCGCAACGTACAGGAGGTTCGTGGCCGGGTCGCGCACAGCGTGGAAAGGCAGGGCGAATTGCAGCGGTTGATCGCCCGGCGTGCCGATCGTGAGATTCGCGACACCGTCCACTGCATTGCGGCGGACCACGCGCTGCGTGCCGCCGAAGTTTCCGGTCGCCTCCGCCACCCAAAGGTTGCCGCTGTCCATCGACAGACCGAGCGGGATCACGCCGGCGGTCGTCCAATTGGGCCGCACGACGCTGCCATCTGCCGTACTCAGGGTCTGGATACGATTATTGAAGCCGTCCGACACATAAATCTCGGACCCGGAGAGAGCGATGCCGTAGGGAGTGTTGAAACCCTCCCCGCCCACGCGCCACTGACGCACCCAGGCGCCGCCGACAAAAGCCCATTTCGAGACCATATTGCCGCCGGTCCCCGGGTTTCCTTCTCCGTGCTCGGAAACATAAATTGCACCCGCGGCATCCCGCGCGAGACCGAGCGGCCCGTGCATTTCAGTCGCACCGGCGGTTGGCGTGCCGAAGCCGTCGGTGCGCGTGCCGGCACCCGTGGTCGGGTTGATCGACAACCCTTCCACGCGACTCAAATAGCGATCCGCGACGTAGAGCACGCCGGCCCCGTTCATGACCATGCCATCCGGACTGATGAACTGGCCGGCACCCGTCCCGCGAGTCGCCACCACCTGAGGAGTGGTCGACCCCGTGGTCAGATTGAAGCGCAGGATGCGCCCTCCGTTGGCCGGCGCTGTCGTCGATCCGGGAGCTGGCACGTCGCCGTGTTCTGCCACATACAGCCACGTGGTGGAGGTCGACGAATCCAAATAAACCATCGTCGGCAGAGCGGCCGGTAGATCACGGACCCAAGTCTGGGCGGAGCTCGGCAGCACCGAGCTCAACAGCGTAACAAGCAGGACTGCGAACGCCGGGAGGCGCGCAGTTCCGCGGATTCTGAACTGAGGCCGCGATATCGGCACGGTCTCAGCAGGGGCAGACAGCATGGAGTGCATATTCTTGAATTTCCTGCGACTATGTTGGCACGGAGTTGATCTCCTACGCAGACGGTAGGTCTGTGTTTGCCCGGGAATCCTAAGCTAAAGCCCCGGTGCTGACTCTTGGGTAGGAACCCACACTTGCGGTAGGTGTTCGCCCAAGTTGGCGCAGTCGCGTTTCGCCCGACCGCTCTTTGCGATGCCCCGGGCAAGCGTAACACGTTCACAACTACACTTGCAGGCACCCCACCGCACACGTGGATCATCGGCAGCGCGACAACCCAACGTAACCTTGCACCGGACCACACCCGTGCAGTCGTCACATCGCAACGTGCCGTTGGCCGCTTCAGCGCTGAAACCAAAGCCGTCACGCTAACCGCAAGGGCTCCGCAGCATGTGCGGATTGGCCCGGGGAGGAAACCCTCGTCGCCCCTGCTTCAACTACTCACCAATAGGGCTGGGCATACCCACAAATCCCGAGAAAAGCCCCGGCTCAACGCGCCGCCGTGAGCGCCGCGTCCGCGATCTTCAGCAGCGAGCGGCTGATCACGATTCGCTGCACCTCACTGGATCCTTCGCCAATCTCGCTCAACCGCGCATCGCGCCAATAGCGCTCCACCGGGATGTCACGCGTATAGCCATAGCCGCCGTGAATCTGCAGCGCACGACTGCAGATCCGCGACGCCGCCTCCGAGGCGTACAGCTTGGCGATCGACGATTCGCGCGAATGTCGCGCGCCGCGCGTCGCCAGTATCGACGTTTGCAATACAAGCGCCTCCGCCGCGCGCAGCTCCGTCTCGCAATCCGCGAGCATGAACTGAATCGCCTGAAATTCCGCCAGCCGCCGGCCGAACTGTTTGCGCGTCAGCGCGTGCTTCAACGCCGCGTCGAAGGCCGCCCGCGCCAGCCCGAGCGACACCGCTGCCACTCCGATCCGGCCTTTATCGAGACACGCCAGCGCCGCCGCCTGCCCCGCGCCACGCGCACCGAGCAGCTCGCCGCGCGCCGCCACGAAACGCAGCTCGCTCGTCTCGCTCGCGCGCAGGCCCGAAGTCGGCACCTTGCGCACCGGCTCCACCTGTGACTTCTCGACGAGAAACGCACTGATCTCCTTCCGATGGGTTCCTCGGTCCCTTGGTCCCTTGGTCTCTGGTCCTTGGTCCCTTGTCTCTAGTCTCTGGTCTCTAGTCTCTAGGCTCTGGTCTCTAGGCTCTGGCCCTTGCCCTTCCTTTCCCGAATCCGCCATCACGATCAGCACGTCCGCGGACCGCCCCAGCGTGATGTAGCGCTTGAAACCATTCAGCTCCCACGTGCCATCAGCGCGCAACGTCGCGCGCGTCTGCACCCCCGCGCTGTCGCTGCCAGCCTCCGGTTCCGTCAACGCCCAGGCGCCAAGCCACTCGCCGTTCAGCAGCCGCGGGAAGACCCGCGCGTGCTGCGCCGGCGTCCCATGGGCGAGAAGATGCCCCACCGCGAGCGCGTTGTGCGCCGCGAAATCGATCGCCAGTGCGCCTTGCTGCCGCGCCACTTCCCGGATCGCGAGCGCATAGGCCGCATAGCTGAACCCTCGCCCGCCGAGCACCGTCGGCGCAACCACTCCCATCAACCCGATCCTCCCCGCGGCCGAAAAAATCTCGCGCGGCAACGCCTCCACCCGCTCCCACTCCTCCGCGTGCGGCGCGACATCATGCGCCACGAACTCCGCCACGTTTTTCAGGAACGCTTGCTCGTCAGGCGTCACATGCTCGCGCCAGAGCGAATTCTCCTCGGTCAGCAAATCGATCATACGCCGGTGGGGTGAAGTTGCCGCAACGTGCGCCGCGCGCTCCCTCATCGCAAGTGCTCCCGCGATTTGGACGGTGCGCACGCCGATCGCCCGTCTTTTCGCCGATCATTATGAGAGCCTGTAACGCTCCGCCCTCACTCGCGTACGCGCAAGATGCCCGCGCCACTTGCGCGGCCCCGCGCCGCGATTACGATCGAGCCATGGCCGTGCCTGCCCCTCGTCGCGCTCCTGCGTCCGCCTCGCGTGCGCCGCTGCGCATCCTGACTGCGGTGCCGCTCTGCGATGGCCACGACAGCGCGATCACGACCATCAACCTCGAGCTCGCGCGACGGGGCGCCGAGATCATTTATCTCGGTTATCACCAATCCGCGTCGGCGATCGCCCGCGCCGCGGTGCAGGAAGACGTGCACGCCGTCGGGCTCAGCAGCTACAACGGCGGCCACATCGTGTTTTTCCGCGAAGTCATCGCCCAGCTCCGCGCCCGCGGTGGCGCGGACATCCCGCTGTTCGGCGGTGGCGGCGGCACCATCACTCCGGCCGACGAACGCGTGATGAAACGCCTGGGCGTCGACCGTATCTACTTTGCTGGGACACCACTCGACGAGATCGTGAGGACGGTCCGTCGCGACTACGCGCGCGTCCTCCGGCCCGACAAGTCGCTCCGCGGCGATCGCGCCCTGGCCCGCGCGATCACCGTCTCCGAAGGCAGGAACGAGCGGCCCGCCCGTCCGTCAGAACGTACGACCGCCGTCGTGCGCTCCACCACGGCATCGTCGCCCCGCCGCCCCTTGGTCCTCGGCGTCGCCGGTCCCGGTGGTGCCGGCAAGTCGACGCTGATCGACGAGCTCACGGCGCGCTTCCTCCGCGCTCGATCCCACGGTCGCCTCGCGATTCTCGCCAACGATCCATCCCACCCCGCCTCCGGCGGCGCCATTCTCGGCGACCGCGTATCCGCGATCTACGCACAAGACGATCGCGTGTTCTTCCGTTCGCTCGCCACGCGCGGGCATCTCACCGGACTCTCGGCCGCCGCTCCCGCCGCCATCGGCGAGCTGCGCGCGAGCGGCGCGTTCGATCTCGTGCTCGTGGAATCCGTCGGCGTCGGCCAGGACAGCGATCCCTTCGGGGTTTTCGGCGACCACCCCCGCCTCGTCGACGCCGTACTCTTCGTGCTTTCGCCGCATTACGGTGGACCGATTCAACTGCAGAAGATCGCACTCCTCGGCGGCGCCGAGCTCGTCGCGCTCAACAAGTGCGACGACCCGCGCGCCGCGACCGCGAAGGCCGAGCTCTCCGCCCATCTCGCCGCGAACCGCACGCAGCACCCGCGCGTGCACACCACGATCGCAACGCAACACCACGACGCCGGCATCGATGCGCTCTACGCCGAAATCGAGATCCGCGCCGGCCTCGAACGTCCCGGCGGCGAGAAAGCCTGCCAGCTTCGCATCGAGGACTGAGTCGAAAACCGGCAGAAGAGCTGACCTGAAGAGCTCACGGCGGAGAGTTGAGAGCAAAACCAAACCCCAGAGTCCCGACGTCTGTTCAATCGCGCGCATCTTTTCTACAGCTCGGGCTCTCAGCTCTCGGCCCTGGACTCTCAACTCTCAGCTCAGCCCTCCACTCATGACTCAGCTCGGCCAAGTCGCATCCGCGGTCGATCGCTACAACGCCTTCGTCGCGCACGAAACTTCCCGCGCGCGCACCGACACGAGCTTCGCCGCCGAGCTTCGCGCCCGCTTCGCCGTCGCGCGGACGGCGATCGGCACCACGCAGTCCCCCACGGGCACGCCCCTGCCGCGACTCGCGCTCCCTGAAACCGACGAGCCCGGCGCGATCGCCGAATATCTCCTCGGCCAGGGCCTGCCGGGCGAGTTCCCGTTCGCCAACGCCGCCTACCACGAGATGTATCTGGATAAACAATACGGCGGGGAGGAACCGATGCGTCTGTTCGCCGGCCTCGGCCTCGCCGAGGACACCAACGCGCGTTTCAAGTACCTCGCGCGCCACCAGCCGAGCACGCGACTCTCCACCGCCTTCGACGGCCCCACGCTCTACGGCCTCGACAGCGATCACGAGGGACTCCTCGGCAAGGTCGGCGAAGGCGGCGTCGCGATCGACACCGTGGACGACATGGCCCGGCTCTTCGCCGGCTTCGACCTTATCGCGCCCAACGCGTCCGTCTCCATGACCATGAACGCCCCCGCGCCGATCATCCTCGCAATGTACATCGTGGCGGCGAAAAGACGTTTCGGCCCTTCGTGCATCGCCCAGCTCCGCGGCACGATCCAGGCCGACATGCTCAAGGAGGTGCAGGCCCAGAACGAAGTTATTTTCCCCGTCGAAGCGTCGCTGCGTTTCCTCGGCGACATGGTCGACTGGTGTACGCGGCACATGCCGCGCTGGTATCCGATCAGCATCAGCGGCTACCACATCGCCGAGGCCGGAGCGACGCCCGTGCAGCAAGCCGCGTTCACGCTGAGCAACGCCTTCGCGTATGTGGAGATGTTCGGCGCGCGCGGCATGGATGTGAATCGTTTCGGGCCGCGGCTGTCCTTCTTCCTGGATTGCGGCCTCGACGTCGAATACCTCGTGCTCGGTCGCGTGTGCCGGCGGATCTGGGCGATCGGCATGCGCGATGCGTTCGGGGCCGGGCCGAAAGCGCAGGTGTTGAAACTTCACACGCAGACCAGCGGTCGGTCGCTGATCGCCGCTGAGTTTAAAAACAATCTCACCCGCACCGCCGTCGAGCTGATGCTCGCCTATATCAACGCCACCAACTCGTGCCACAGCAACAGCGCCGACGAGCCTTTCACGACGCCGACCGAAGAATACGCACGGCTCGCCTCGCACGCGCAATCGATCCTGCTCGAGGAGACTGGTCTCTTCAAACACACGATGAACCTCTTCGGCGGCTCGCCCGGATTGCTCGCGCTCGAGCGCCACGTCGAGCGCGCGATCCTCGCGGTGTTTCGCGAGCTCGATTCACTCGGCGGCGTACTCGCCGCGATGGAGCAGCGTTACCAACGCAGCAAGATCCAGGAGGCCGCGCATCGTTACGAACGGCAGATCGCCAGCGGCGAACGCCCCATCATCGGCCTTAACCGCTACGCGAGCCAGGCTCCGATGCCCTCTGTCGCGCTCGCTCGCACCGCGCCGCGCCAACAGCGCGCGCAAGTCGAACGGCTCCGCGCCTGGAAAAAGAAAAACGCCCGTCGCGCCCCCGCCGCCCTGCAGCGTCTCGAAAACGTCGCGCGCGCCCGCGGAAATATTTTCGCCGAGCTGCTGCAAACCGTCGAGGTCTGCTCGCTCGGTCAGATCACCGCGTGCCTGACCGACGTCGTCGGCAAATTCCGCCCGATGGTGTAGGCTCGGCCTGGCGACAAATTCCATCGTGAAACTCGCGAGCGAAAAATCCCACCGACAGCCGACAGCGAATCCGCTGCTCGAGCACTGCCGCGCGATCGCCACCGAAGAGGCAACGCTTCGCGAGGGCGGCGGTGCCGCCGGACGAGAACGTCAGCACAAACTCGGCCGTCTCACCGCACGCGAGCGGATCGCCGCGCTGCTCGATCCCACGCCCGAGATCGACCGGCACGCAACCGCCGGTTCCGCCGCGTCCTCCGCGCCTTTCCTCGAGCTCGGCCTCTGGGCCGCGCACGGGATGTACCGCGACTGGGGTACTTTCACCGCCGCCGGCGTCGTCACCGGCATCGGTCGCGTGTCGGGCCGCGACGTGATGCTCATCGCCAACGACGCGACCGTGAAGGCCGGCGCGTTCGTCCCCATGACGTGCAAGAAGATCCTGCGCGCCCAGCGCATCGCCTTCGAATGCGCACTCCCGCTCGTCTACCTCGTCGATTCCGCCGGCGTGTTTCTTCCGCTGCAGGACGAAGTGTTTCCCGATGAGGACGACTTCGGCCGGATCTTCCGCAATAACGCCGTCATCTCCGCCGCCGGCCTCCCGCAGTTCGCCGCGATCATGGGCAACTGCGTCGCCGGTGGCGCGTATCTTCCAGTGCTCTGCGACAAGATCCTCATGACCGAGGGCAGCGGCCTCTACCTCGCAGGCCCGTCGCTCGTCAAAGCGGCCATCGGCCAGGACATCGACAGCGAGTCGCTCGGCGGCGCCGCCATGCACGCCGAAATCAGCGGCACCGTGGACTTCAAGGAGAAGGACGATCCCGCCTGCCTCGCCCGCCTCCGCTCCCTGATCGGGCTCCTCCCCGCCTCCGATCTCTCCCCCCTCGACTCTCAGCTCTCAACGGCGCGTCCCCCCGTCGATCTCTACAACCTCGCATCGTTCGACGGCCGCCACGACTACGACGCCCGCGATCTCCTCGCGTGTATCATGGATTTGGATTCGTTCGACGAATATAAAGCCGATTACGGAAAATCGCTCGTCTGCGCATATGCGCGAATCGACGGCCGCGCCGTTGGCGTCGTCGCAAACCAACACATCCGCGTGCAGTCGCCTGTGGCCGGCCTGCAGATGCCCGGCGTGATTTACGCCGACAGCGCCGACAAGGCCGCGCGTTTCGTCCTCGACTGCAACCAGACGCGGCTGCCGCTCGTGTTTTTCCAGGACGTTGCCGGCTTCATGGTCGGCAAGGACGCCGAGCAGAGCGGCATCATCCGCGCCGGCGCGAAACTCGTGAACGCAGTGAGCAATTCCACCGTGCCTAAAATCACGGTGATCGTCGGCGGCAGCTACGGCGCCGGAAACTACGCGCTGTGCGGCAAAGCCTTCGACCCGCGCTTCATCTTCGCGTGGCCGAACGCCCGCTACGCCGTCATGGGCGCCGCGCAAGCCAGCGATGTCGTCTATAATATTCTCGCTCGCGCCTCCGCCAATGAGCGCACCGCCGATGAGCTCGCGGCACTCCGTGAGAGAGTGAAACAGGATTACGTCGCACAAGCCGACATCCGCTATGGCGCCGCCCGCGGCTGGGTCGATGCGATCATCCAGCCGCACGAGACGCGCGACGTGCTCATTCGCGCACTCGCCTGCGCCACGCGCCCGCCGCCGAAGGCGAATTTCCACACCGGCGTGATCCAGGTATGAACGGCCGCGACACCGTAGCGCAAGCGTCCCGCCTGCCTTCCCAGCTCGATGGAGTCGGGGCGCCTGCGCTACTCAAAATCGCCAACGCTTCCGCCTTCTGGGGCGATCAACCCGGCGCCGCCGCACGCCTCATCGCCGCCGTGCCCGACCTCGACTACCTCACGCTCGATTACCTCGCGGAGGTCTCACTTTCGATCATGGCGATCGTCCGCGCCAAGGATCCAAACTCTGGATACGCGGTCGATTTCATCGAGGTCATCCGCTCGCTCCTCCCGTTCTACCGCTCCGGCGGAAAAACAAAAATCATCACCAACGCCGGCGGCCTCGACCCCACCACCTGCGCCCACGCCGTCACGGATACTCTCCGTACCGCCGGACTCCCTCACCTCCGCATCGCCACCGTGACCGGCGACGACGTCCTTCCCGACCTCCGACAACATTGTCATCTATTAGATGACAAGTTGCCGGGTGGCCGCAGCGCGGAGTTCGCGAATCTGGATACGGGCACGCCGCTCGCCGCGATCGCAGACCGGCTCGTCACCGCCAACGCTTACTTGGGTGCGCGCACGATTGCCGATGCGCTCCGCGCCGGCGCCGACATCGTGATCACCGGCCGGGTCGCCGATCCTTCGCTGACGGTCGGCCCGTGTCTGGCGCATTTTGACTGGTCGCCCACCGACTACGATCGCGTCGCCGGTGCGACCGTCGCCGGACATCTCATCGAGTGCGGCACGCAGGCGTGCGGCGGTTTCTCCACGGACTGGCTGAGCTTGCCGCGAGTCGACGACATCGGGTTTCCCATCGCCGAAATCTCGACCGATGGATCATGCGTGATCACGAAGCCCGCCGGCACCGGCGGCGCCGTCACCCGCGACACCCTCAAAGAGCAGCTCCTCTACGAAATCGGCGATCCGGAAAATTATCTCTCACCCGACGCCACCGTGTCGTTCCTCACGCTGCGGCTCGAGGATCTCGGGCACGATCGCGTGCGCGTTTCCGGCGCCACCGGCCGGCCGCCGCCGCCGCATTATAAAGTCAGCGCCACCTATCGTGACGGCTACAAGGCTCACGGCCTGCTCACGGTCTTCGGCCACGACGCCGTGCAGAAGGCGCGCCTTGCCGGTGAAGCATTGCTCGCGCGTCTCGCCGCGCGCGGCTGTGTGTTTCGCGAGACGCTCGTGGAATGTCTCGGCACTGGAGCGAGTGTCCGCGGCCTCACCAACCGGTTGAGCGACGCGCAATTCGTCGAAACCGTCCTCCGCGTGAGCGCCGCCGCCGACACAAAAGCGCCGATCGAACAGTTCACCAAGGAGATCGCGCCATTGGTCACCTGCGGACCGCAGGGCGTCACCGGCTACGCGACCGGCCGGCCCAAGATTATCCCGATCTTCGGTTACTGGGCATGCCTCATCGAGCGCGCCGCCGTGCATCCCATGTTCAGAATCCTCAATTAGCCGCATTTCGCAGGCTATAAATAGACCCCATAATTTGAGAACATGATCCCGCTCCGCCAAATCGCCTTTGCCCGCAGCGGCGACAAAGGCGACTCCGCCAATATCGCCGTCTTCGGCCGCACGCCCTCCGACTACGCGTGGCTGCGCGAGCACCTCACGGCCACGCGTGTCGAAGCCTGGTTTCGCCCGCTCGGGGTCGGCGCCGTGACCCGCTACGATGTGCCGAATCTCGAGGCGTTGAACTTCGTGCTTCCGCACGTCCTCGGCGGCGGCGGTTCACGCTCCCTGCGCATCGACGCGCAGGGAAAAACGCTCGGCATGGCGCTGCTCGAGATGCCAGTGGAGGTGGGACCGGCTCTCCGAGCCGGCCTGAGTTCCAGCACGGACCACGCAATCATCGCCCAATCCGAGGCCGGCTCGGAGAGCCAGCCCCACCCATGATGCCCTCGCTCCTCATCTCCACGCGCGACGGCCCCGTGACCACCCTCACGCTCAATCGCCCCAACAAGCGCAATGCCCTCAACGTCGCCTTGCTCGAGTCGTTATGCTCCGCGCTGGCCGCGGCCGAAGCTGACGCGTCGCAACGCATCCTTGTCCTGCGCGGCGCCGGCCCGGTGTTCTGCTCCGGCCTCGATCTCGCCGAAGCCGTGCAGCCGGAGCACGCCACCCGATCCGCCGGGTTGATCCGCGCGGCGCTCGGTGCGATCGCCGTCTCCCGGCTCATCACGATCGCCGCCGTGCATGGCGCCGCCATCGCCGGCGGCGCGGGCCTCATGAGCGCATGCGATTTCGCCCTCGCCACGCGCGACGCTAAATTCGGCTACCCCGAAGTCCGCCGTGGGCTCGTGCCCGCGCTCATCATGCCGTTTCTCCGCCGGCAGCTGCGCGAACGCGATGCGCGCGAGCTGCTCCTGCTCGGCAAACTAATCACGGCGGAGCACGCCCACGCGATCGGGCTCCTCGACCGGGTCGCGGCCAACGACGCGTCGCTCGAAATCGAAGTGCGCACGATCGTCAGCTCGCTGCTGCAAGGCGGCCCCGAATCGCTCGCAGAAACGAAAAAGCTCCTCCGCCAGCTCTGGCCCGCGCCTCTCGAGGGCGATCTCGCCGCCGCGTACAGCTATCATCTTTCGGCCCGCCATTCCGCCGAAGCTCGCGAAGGAATCGCCGCGTTCAACGCGAAGCGCCCTCCCGCCTGGGCTCCTCCCCCGGACACCAGGGAACACTGACCCCGAGGCCGCGGATCGAATGCCTAAACCGCTGACTGGAGCGCGGTCGCCGGATCCGCTCCGCGCATCGCTTGCGGTTTTCCGCGCAGGCTTTGCGGGCCGGCGGAGGGAGACTTGCGCCCCGCCGTCCTCCTCCTAGCGTGGGCCGCTCGATGCTCGCCGAACTCACCGACCGCACATGGCTCTGGGGCGCCGCCGGCTTTTACGCCGCCGGGTTCGCCCTCGGCACGTTCGCTCTTCTCCGCCATGGCCGGCCGTCAGGCGTAGCGACGTACACGCTGATCGCCCTCGGTTACCTTCTCCAGCTCGTCGGCCTGGGCATTCGCGGCCGCGCGGTCGGCGGTTGTCCGCTGGGCAATCACTTCGAGATTTATCAGTTCATCGCGTGGTCCGCCATCACGCTGTACCTCGTCGTCGGCGTTACCTTTCGCAACAGCCTGCTCGGCTACTTCACCGCCTGCCTCGCTGCCACGCTGACCGTATTGTCGTTGTCGATACCGGGTTGGGACGCCACGCAACGCGCGCACATCTTCGGCAGCAATCCGTGGATCGAGTTGCACGCGGCCCTCGCGGTCTTCAGTTACGGGGTGTTCGGCCTGCTCTCGTTGACGTCGATCATGTTTCTGCTCCGCAATCATTCGCTGAAATCCAAACAGCTCGGCGGCTGGTTTTCGTTCCTCCCTTCGGTGCTCGACCTCGATCACATCGGCGTCCGGCTGCTCGGCGCCGGCGTCGCGATCCTCGCCGCCTCACTCGGCGTCGGCGCAGTGTACTGGGTGCGCGATCTCTCCAGCGTGAACACCACCAAGCTCGTGATCACGATCGCGGTGTGGGTCGCCTACGCCCTCGCACTCGGACTCCGGCTCAACGGCCGCCTGCTCGCGAAGCGTTTTGCGTGGGCCTGCCTCGCCCTCTTTGCCGCCGCGCTGCTGTCGCTCGGACCGGTCGACAAAAGCCGTCACCCCATGACGCCCGATACTGCATCCCTGGCCCGCGAACCGCGCCCGCTTTTCGCCGCCTTTCAACCGGCGCCGAACGATCAGGCGTATCAGTCCGGGCAGGACGCCCGCGCCACCCAATGAGCCAGGCCGGACTCTTCGTCATCGGCGCGACGCACCATCGCGCGCCACTCGCCGTGCGTGAAAAGCTCTCGCTCAGCAGCGACGCGGCCGCCGCCCTGCAGGAGGAATTCAGCACCTTTTCCGGCCTCAAGGAATTTGCCGTCCTCAACACCTGCAACCGCGTCGAATTCTACGGCGTCGCCGCCACGCCCGACGTGGCGCAGCGGGTGAGCGCCGCCTTCTGCGCCCGCCAGCATTTCGATCCCGCCGAGTTCGAGCGGATCCGCCTCAACCTCCGCGACCGTGAGGCCGTGCAGCACCTCGTCGAAGTCTCGGCCGGCCTCGATTCCCAGATGGTCGGAGAGAACGAGATTTTCGGTCAGGTGAAGGACGCCTACGCGGCCGCCCAATCCCGCGGTTCGACCGGGCCGGTGCTGAACCGCGTGTTTCAAAAAGGCTTCCAAGCCGCGAAACACGTGCGCACGCACACCGCCATCACGGAGGGCCAGGTCAGCGTGGCCAACGTCGCGGTCGAGCTCGCGCTCAACATCTTCGGCTCCCTCGCCAAGGCCCGCATCCTCCTCGTCGGCGCCGGCGAGATCGGCGAGAAGACCGCCAAGGCGTTTCAGAGCCGCGGCGCCGCCGCACTTACCGTCGCGAGCCGCCGCTTCGAACGCGCGATGGAGCTCGCCACCGCCCTCAACGCCAGCGCGATGCCCTTCGAGCAGCGTGAGCCGCGCCTCGGAGAATTCGATGTCGTCGTCTGTGCGACCTCCGCACCGGATCTCGTCGTCTCGCTCGCCGCCGCCAAAGGCGCGATGCACAAACGTCCCGCGCGACCGCTCTTCTTCATCGATCAGGCGCTGCCGCGCGACGTCGATCCCGCGGTCGCCGAGATCGACAACGTGTTTCTCTACAACCTCGACGACCTCGCCAAGATCGCAGAGGAGAATCGCGCCGCACGCGAAGCCGAGCTTGTCAAATGTCGCGCGATCGTGCGCGAGAAATCCGAGTCGCTTTGGCGCCAGGTCGCGCCCCAGGTCGAAGCCCTCGGTGTGCGCCCCCAGCTCGCTCCGCTTGATGCGCAGGAACAGGTCTGAGCGACGCGCGAGTCCGTCACCCGCCCGGCCGTTCGTCAGCCGCCTCGCAAATTTCGCGCACGTTCGAGCGCGGCCGCCAGCTCCTCGGTCTTGATCGGTTTGCTGATGTAATCGTCCATGCCCGCCGCCAGGCACGACTCGCGGTCGCCCTGCATCGCGTTCGCCGTGACCGCGATGATCCACGGGCGATCGAATCGATGCGGCCAGCGCTCGTTGATCCGGCGCGCCGCCTCGATCCCGTCCATTCCCGGCATCTGCACATCCATCAGCACGATGTCGTAGTGCTGCCGCTGTAACGCCTCCATCACCTCGTGTCCATCCGCAGCGACATCGGCCCGGAAACCGAGCTTGCCCAGCATCGCCAGCGCCACCTTCTGGTTCACGGCGTTGTCCTCCGCCAGCAGCACATGCTCGGACTGCGTGACGCTTCCGGCCGGCCGGGGAAGGAAGGGCTGCGACGATCGCTGCCGCTCGAGCGGCAACTCCGATTTGAACAGCCCGCCGAGCGTCGCCGCGAGTTGCGCCGGTTTCGCCGGCTTGGAGAGAAACGCCGCGAACGCCGAAGGATCGGAAACCTCCTCGCGCGCGCCGATCGATGAGAGCAACACGAGCGGCATCGAGTCCACCGCGCGCAGCTTCCGAATTTCCTGCGCGAGCATCGAGCCGTCCATTTCCGGCATGTGCATGTCGAGCACCGCGACGTCGAACAACTCGCCTTCGCGCAACCACGCCAGCGCCTCCGGACCCGACGACGCTGCCCGCGATTCCATGCCCCAGCTTTCCGCCAGCTCCGTGAGGATCCGTCGATTGGTCGCGTTGTCGTCCACGATGAGGAGCTTGCGGCCCACCAGATTCGGCCGGCCGGGTTGCAGCCATGGCCGCGGCCGGCTGCCCACCGCTTCGACAATCACCGTGAAGGAGAAACTCGACCCCTGCCCCACCTCGCTCTGCACCGTCATCGTGCCGCCCATCAGCTCGGCGAGTCTTTTGCTGATGACCAACCCGAGTCCGGTGCCACCGAAACGCCGCGTCGTCGAAGCGTCCACCTGCGTGAACGACTGGAACAGCCGGCTGATATCCTCCGACTGGATACCAATGCCCGTGTCGCGCACGGTAAACGCGAGTTCGACGCGCCCGTCGTTGAGAGAGCGCGCGCGCAGCCCCAGCACCACTTCGCCCTGCTCCGTGAACTTTACCGCGTTGCCGAGCAGGTTGACCAACACCTGCCGCAGGCGCGTCGGATCGCCGCGCACCGTGTTCGGCACGCCGTCGGCAATCTCGTAGAGCAAATCGAGTCCTTTCTCCGCGACTCGCGGCGCAAGCAGATCGAGCGCGCCCTCGACGCACTCGCGCACGCCAAACTCCACGTGCTCCAAGTCGAGCCGGCCCGACTCGATCTTGGAGAAGTCGAGAATGTCGTTGATGATCGTGAGCAGCGCATCGCCGCTCGCCCGGATCGTCTCCACATAATCGCGCTGCTCGCGCGACAGGGGCGAATCGAGCAGGAGCGACGTCATGCCGATCACGCCGTTCATCGGAGTGCGGATCTCATGGCTCATCATCGCGAGGAACTGGCTCTTCGCGAGATTCGCCGACTCGGCGGCGTTCTTCGCGGCATTGAGCTCCGCGGCCTGGCGTTTCAGCTCCGTGATGTCGACGAGGGAGGCGATCTGGTGCTGCTCGCTCGTGATTGGATCCGTGACCAGGCGGACATTGAGCGAGGCCCACAGGATTTTTCCATCTGGATGCACATAGCGTTTCTCGATCGTGAACCGGTCCGTCTCGCCGCTTTGAATACGCGCGGTGAGCTCCTTCTGGAGGATCACGTCGTCGGGATGCGTGGCCTTTTCGTAGAGCTCGACTTCATGTCGCCGGTCGATCGGCACACCGGTGATGCGCGCGTGCTCGGTGTTGACCAGATGGGTCTCGCCTTGCCGGCCGACGATGAACCACGAGAGGCCGATCGGAACCAGATCGAAGATCGACCGGAAGCGCGTCTCCTCCTGCGCGAGCTTCTCCTCCGTGCGTTTGCGCTCGGTGATGTCGACCAGCGTCGTGAGTTCTTCGAAGGCATCGTCGGGCAGGACTCGCCGCTGCAGCGTATACAGGACCCACACGATTTTTCCGTCGGCGTGCCGGTAGCGCTTCTCCATCGAGAACTGGTCGATCTCTCCCGCCACGAGCCGCGCGTAATGCCGCTGCTGCACCGCGTACTCTTCGGGGATGCTCACCGTCTCGAAGATCCCGGGCCGGGAAAGTTCACTGCGCGCCAGCCCGCAGAGACGCAGGTGCGCGTCGTTGAACAACCGCTCCGTCGATCCGTCGCCCAGCCGCCGGCGCCACGAGATGCCGATCGGCGCCGCTTCGAAGATGAATCGGAACTGCGCCTCTTTTCGGGCCAGCTCCTCCTGCGCCCGCTGCAACGGCGTCACATCGACCAGCGTCGAAACCTCCTGGTAGCCGCCGGTCGCATCCCGGATGCGCTGGAACGTCAGGTCCGCGTGCACCTCCGTGCCGTCCAGCCGCAGGTAGCGTTTCCTGATGGCAAACTTGTCCAGCTCACCGCATTCAAGTTTCTGATACAGCACCTGCTGCGCCGCCCAATCCTCCGGATGCGTGATGCGCCGGAATATTCCCGGCTCCTGCATCTGCTCCGGTGTGAGGCCAATGATGCGCAGGTGCGCCTCGTTCGACATCCGCCGTCGGCTGCCGTCGGCGCCAACCCACAACCAGGAGAGGCCGATCGGAGCGCTCTCGAAGATGAAGCGGAACTCCGCCTCCTTCCGCGCCACCTCGTCCTGAATTCGTTTCCGCTCGGTGATGTCGAGCTGCAGGCCCATGAAGCCCGTCACCTTCCCGTCCGGGTCCTTGAGCGGCTGGATCTCGAGATCCACCCAGCGAGGTTCGCCCTGCTTCGTATAATTGAGAATCTCGCCCTTGAACGGTTCCCCGCGTTCGCACGCGAGATCGATCTCGGCCATTGTCACCGCACTCGTATCGGCACCTTGCAGGAGTTCGCCGGGCCGGCGCCCCAGCACCTCTTCCGGCCGGAAGCCGAAGAACCGGATGAAACTGTCGTTGACCCACTCGATCCGCCAGTCCGCGTCGGCCAGTACCACCGCGCTCGCCGTGCGGCTCGCCACGAGCGCCAGTCTGTGCACCTCGGCTTCCGCGCGGTCGCGCCCCGCGGTCATCTCGCTGGCCAGCCGCAGCGCATTTGCCCGCGCCTTGGTCAGCGACCACGTGAACCCGGCCGCAAACAAGCTGAGCAAGGCCCCGCCACCAAGTACGAACCACTGCAACGGCGGCGCGCGGCGCAGGTGGAACACCGGGTTTGTCCGCAGCCGCAGCGTCCAGATGCGCCCATGCACCGGCACCGCATGCGTGATCGTCCCCCACGGCTCGCGCGTTTGCACGCTGAGCCAATGCGCGTCGTCGAGCTGCAGCTCGTCATCGGAATCGAACAACAGCGTCTGCTCCGTCGCGGCCGCACCGTCAAAGACCTCGAAATCCACCTGGCCTTCCGCCGCCGCCGCGATCCCGCGCGCGACATAGTCGAGGTTCATCGCCGCGTGCACCCATCCTCGCAGCGCCCGCTCGCGGTCCGCAGGTGCCGTCAGGATCGCGCCAGGCTGATAAACCGGCAGCAATAAAACCGCGCGCGTGCTTCGCTCCCCCGGATCCGCGACCGGCAACGCCGCGGTGATCGTCATCCGCCCGCTGAACATCGCCTCCTCCGCCGCCAGGCGCATCGGGCCCGCTCCGAGATCCTGCCCCGGCTCGAGTGCATTGCGGGCCATCGCATCGATGTGGGTGACCAGGAAAACGTCCGCGTTGTTCGCGACGCGTTTGGCCGTGAAGCCCGGTCGCTCGCTCCGCAGTCGCGCCTCGACCGCATCCAGTTCGGCCCGCGGGATCCGCTGCGCGTACCCGAGCCCCACGAACTCGCGATCCACGAATGACGCCACCGACTCCACGTGCCGCGTCCAGAGCGCCGGCGTGAGCTCAGCCGTCGTCCCGGTCAACGCCCGGCTGCCGTGCAACGCCTGCTCGATCGGCTGCAGCCGCGTGTCGATCGCATCGAGAATTCGTTCGTGCAAACGCAGCAGGCGCGCCGCATCGCGCTCCCTCTGATCACCCCTCAGCGAATGCCAGCTCACCACCGAAATAATCAATCCGATGAGCAAGACCAGCCACGGCAGCGTGCGGCTTCTCAACGGACGCAGAGGTATGCTCGTCGCGGCTCCGGCCATTGAGCGAAAAGGGAATCACATCGAACGCGGATGGCGAATTTTTTGCGGCTTCCGTGCCGTGCCGGACGCAGCCCGTGGGCGCGTCGCCTTTTGCTTTACCTTAACAGATGTCGCGCCAGCCAGTCCGCCGCGGTGCCGCTCGCCGGCACACTGAGCAGGGCGCGCAACCGCTCCGCCTGCGCCGCCGTCCGCGCGCGCCGCGTCGGATCCTCGATGCCCGCGCGCAGCTCCCCGGCCAGTGCCGCCGGCGTCGCGGCGTTCTGAATATACTCCGGATACATCGGCTCGTTGAGCAGCAGGTTCGCTATCCCCAGATATTCCACCTGCACCAGCATCCGGCCCAGCACGTAGGTCAGCGGATTCGCCCGATACGCGATCGCACCCGGAATTCCCGCCAGTGCGCAATGCATCGACATCGTGCCACTCGATGTAAGCACCGCCGACGCCGCGAGCGGGCCGCCTGCCTTTTCCAGCAGCCCGGCTCGGGAGAGGCGGGATCCTATTTCAATCAGCGTCACGCTGGCCGGTGGCCCCGCCTGCTCGAGTACGTCGCGAATCCCTCCACTCGGATAAAGCACCACCGCGCGCGCTCCCGGATGCTCACGCGCAAACTCCGCAAATCCCGCCAGCAGCACAGGGAAAATTCTCGCCACTGCCTGCCGCCGGCTCCCCGGCAACAACAACACCGGTCCAGCCGGATCATGCCGCACCGGCGCCAGATAGTCCGCCGCAACAAAGGGGTGCCCCACGAATTCCACCGGCAACGCCGTGTCGCCATAACACTTCGGTTCGAAGGGAAAAATCACCGCCATCGCATCCAGGTCCCGCGCCATCGAGAACCGCCGCTTCGCTTTCCACGCCCAGATCTGTGGCGAGATGTAGTACAACAGCTTGATCACGCCGCCGCCTTTGACCGAAAGCCCCCGCTCACGGAGAGCTTTCGCGAGCCGCAGGTTCAAACCCGGATAATCGACAAAACACACCGCGTGCGGCCGGTGCTCCGCAATCCATCGCAACGTTTCCGCGAACAGCGCCTTGAAGAACGGATAATTCCTCAACACCTCCACCAACCCGACCACCGACGATGCCGTCAGATCGTGCAACACCTGCGCTCCCGCGTCCGCCAGCTGAGGGCCGCCCAGCGCCGCCACCGCGACTCCCGGCTGTTTCGCCCGCAACTCGCGCACCATTCGCGCCGCGTGCTCATCGCCCGAATGCTCGCCGGCCACGATGAGCACATCGACGCGACCGCTGGTCGGCGGCGGCAAACGGAATGGAAGCTCCGCCCCGCTCATCCGCGAAAGGTGGGGCTGGCTCTCCGAGCCGGCCTGAGTTTGATTTTCCAGGTGCGCTTGGAGTCGCGATTCGCCCGGGAGCTCAGGCCGGCGCTCCGACCCCGTCCCAACTCATCGCCACAACGAGGATTCACGTCGCCGCCTTTCGAATCTGCTCCGTGATCGCGATCGCCACTTCGAGCGCGCTCTTCCCCAGCGCCGCGCCGACTTTCGGCTGCTTCGCCTTCGCCACGCTCTCCACAAAATGCGCGAGCTCGAGCGCCAGTGGCTCGCCTTTTTCAATCGGAATCTCCCGCACCGGAATCGCGCTGAAGTCCCCGGCCTTCACCAGCCCGATCTTCATCTTCACGCCATACGCGATGATATCGCTTTTCTTCACGAGGTGCCCGGCCTGGTTCATGAAATCGAGCGACAGATAAGCGTCGCCCTGAAAGATCCGAATCTCGCGCGCCTTCTTCGCACTCATCCGGCTGGCACTCAGGTTCGCCACGCAGCCGTTCTCGAATTGAATCCGCGCGTTCGCGATGTCCTCGCTCTTCGACAGCACCGTCACCCCCACACTGTCGATCTTCGCGATCGGCGACTTCACCAACGCGAGCACGATGCCGATGTCGTGGATCATCAGGTCGAGCACCACGCCGACCTCGGTCCCGCGCGGCTGATAAGGCGCGAGCCGCTCCGCCGTGATATAGCGCGGCTCGTCGATCTCCTTCTCGAGGAAACTCATCACCGGATTGAAATGCTCGATGTGCCCCACCTGCACAATCCGGTTGCCCGCCCGCGCCGCGACGAGCACGCGTTCAGCTTCCTCGAGCGATGCGCACAGCGGCTTCTCGATCAACAGATGCGCCCCACGTTGCAGCAGCGGGATCGCCACGTCCGCATGCTGGTCGGTGGGCACGACGACCGACACCGCATCGCAGGCCGCGCCGAGCTCCTCGAGTGTGGCGAATCGCCGGCAGCCGTACTTTGCGCAGATCTCCGCGGCGCGAGCATCGCTCGTCTCATAAATTCCCGCGAGCTCCGCGCCTGGCAGGGAGGCGTAGATGCGCGCATGATGCTGCCCGAGCGAGCCGACGCCCGCCACGCCGCAGCGTATCTTGGTTGAAGCCATGCACGGCAGTGTGGGTGCGACCCGCCGCTCGGCAATAAAGTAGCGCAGCACCATCACGCTTCAGAGAACCCGCCCCACGCGGCCAACGTGTCCGGCCGCCGGCCGAGTCCAGCGCCCATCATTCCGAACCACACCAGAAAAGCGCCACGCGGGTTGTCATCTAATGGATGACATTCCCGGCGCACCGTCTGGCCGGGCCCGCCCAGTCGTTTGTCATCTAATGGATGACAAACCGGGGCGAGCTGCGCCGCCGCCGTTCCGCGTTTCGCTCAACACCCCGTCGTGCAGAAACAGCGCGCGGCTGGTCTTCGCGGCGTGCGCCGCATTGTGCGTCACCAGCACGAGCGCGGTCCCCGTCTCACGGCACAAGCCGAGCAGCAGGTCGATCATCGCATCGCCCGTGTGCTCGTCGAGATTGCCGGTCGGCTCATCGGCCAGGATCAGCTTCGGGCCGTTCATCAGCGCGCGGGCCAGCGCGACCCGTTGCCGTTCACCGCCCGACAACTGCGTCGGCAGATGATCCATCCGCTCCGCCAGGCCCACTCGCGCCAGCAGCTCCTTCGCGCGCGCGCGATCGGCCGACGTAGGGCTGCGCCGAATACGCGATGCCATCAGCACATTCTGCAACGCATCGAGCTCGGGGATCAGATAAAACGACTGGAAAACCATGCCCAGAAACTCCGCGCGCCGGCTCGCATCGGCCGGCCTTCCCGCCCACGAAATCTCCCCGCCTTCCGTCGCATCGAGGCCGGCCAGCAGGTGGAGCAGGGTCGATTTGCCCGAGCCGGATTCGCCGCGGATCGAAACACTCTCGCCGGTCGCCACGTCGAGGTTCGCCCCGCGCAACACCTCGATCCGGCGGTCGCCGCTAAGATACGTCTTGCGCACATCGCGCGCGCTGAGCACCGCGTCACTCACTGCGCAACGCCTCCACCGGTTTCAGCTTCGCCGCCCGCCACGCCGGCACCAGTCCGGCGAGCGTCGATGCGACGATCGAGCCCACGATGATCAACACAAGGTCGTCGGCCGTCGTGTGCGATGGCAGGTCCACGAAGCCGTAGAACTGCTGGAACACCTCGGGCCCCACCGTAAGCCGCGCCAGCACGCGCACGATTTCGTTGCGAAACGTGATCACCAGCCACGCGAGCCCGAGCCCGGCGGTCGTGCCGACGACGCCCAGCAGCAGGCCCTGCGTGCAGAAACATGCCGCCACCTGCCGCGAGCTTCCGCCCAGCGCGCCGAGCAGCCCGATCTCGCGCGTCTTCCGCACGACCGAGATCAACAGCGAGCTCATGATCGAGAGCGCCGCCACGATCACGATGAACGTGAGCAGGAAGAAGATCATGTATTTCTCGAAGCGCACGATGTTCTGAAAATCCGCCTCCGATTCGAACCACGTCAACGCGCGCCGCCCGCGCATGAAGGGCGCGTTGTTCAAAGCCGCCGCCGTCACGAACTCGTCCACGCCCGGTTTCAATCGCACGTTCAGCCCGTGCACGGTTTTGCCCAGCCCATAGAGCTCCTGCATCAGCCGGATCGGCGCGATCACGAGGCTGCGGTCGAGATGCTGATGGCCGATCTGAAAAATCCCCGCCACTCGCAGCATCCGCGGCAGCAACACTTCGTCGGTCTTGAATTTCTCGACGGCCAGCGGCGACATCACTTCCACCTCCGACCCCACCCGCACGCCGAGTTTCGCCGCCAGCGTCGCGCTGAGAATCACCGAGTCGTCGTCGAGATCGTCGAGCGTCCCCTGCAGCATGTAGTCGTCGAGCGGAATCACCTTGCCGACGCGCGCGAGATCGACGCCCACGATGGCCGGAATATCCGGTTTGTTCTCATGGATGAGATAAACCACTCCGCGCGCATAGGGCGTCGCCGCCGCCACGCCGGGAAACTTTTCCACCTCCGCGATCAGGGCCGCCGCATCGTCGATCACGCCATTGCTCACGATCTGGATCTCACCTTGCGTATCCACAATCATGGCACGAATGCCGTGACCGAAGCCGCCCATGATCGACGTCGCGACCACGAGCAGCGCCACGCCCACCGCCACGCCCAGCCCCGACATGAACGTGAAAAACGGAAACCGCCGCCCCGTCGGGAAGAGCTGCTTGAACGCGAGATAGAGAAACCAGGGCATGGACAACCACGAATGGACACGAATTAACGCGAAGAGGTCACGACTGATTTCCCGTCATTCGCCCGCTTCGTATCCATTCGCGGATCATTCATTCAGGCGCCCGGCCGCAGCTGTGGAAACAGGATCACATCGCGAATGCTCTCCGCGCCGGTGAGCAGAATGCACAACCGATCGATGCCCACGCCCATGCCACCCGCGGGCGGCATGCCATGCTCGAGCGCGAGCAGGAAATCGTGATCGATATTCTGCTGCTCCTCGCCCGCCTGGTGCTCGAACATCTCGCGCTGCACATCGGGGTCGTTCTGCTCCGAATACGCCGGCGCGATTTCCATCCCGCCGATCGTCAGCTCGAACACGTCGATCGTCGTCGGGTCGTCCGGCGTGATCTTCGCCAGCGGACAGAGCTCGCGAGGCAGATGCGTGACGAACGTCGGCTGAATCAACGTCGGCTCGATCTTCTTCGAGAAAATCTCGTTCGTGATCTCGAAGTCCTCCCACGAGGGGCTGACGCTCAGTCCGAGTTTCTCCGCGCCGTCGATCTTCTCCGCCTTGCTCCGGCTGAACCACTCGGCATCGCCCGTGACTTCCTTGATCAGATCCTTATAGCGCACCTCGCGCCACTCGCCGCCGAAGTCGATGTCCTGCCCGCTCGCCGCGTGCTTGATCTTCAATGAACCATCCGCCGGCTTCACGACATCACGCACGAGCGTCGTCAACAGATCGCGGATCAGCGTCATCATCCCGCGATAATCCGAATACGCCTGATAGACCTCGAGCATCGTGAACTCGGGATTGTGCCGCCGCGACACGCCTTCGTTCCGGAAAATCCGCCCGATCTCGAAAACGCGATCAAAGCCGCCCACGAGCATCCGCTTCAGCCGCAGCTCCGTCGCGATGCGCAGAAAGAAGTCCACATTGAGCGCGTTGTGATGCGTCACAAACGGCCGCGCCGCCGCGCCGCCCGCCGTGCCCTCGAGCACCGGCGTCTCCACCTCGATGAATTTCCGCTCCTCGAGAAACCGCCGGATGTGCGACACCACGCGCGAGCGCAGCATCAGCCGCGCGCGCGACTCCGGATTCACGATCACATCCAGGTAACGCTGCCGATACACCACCTCGGGATCCGTGAGCCCGTGCCACTTTTCCGGCAGCGGCCGCAGCGCCTTCGAGACGAGCGTGTAACTCTCGACGCGCACGGTCACCTCGCCCGTCTTCGTCTTAAATAGCGTGCCCTTCGCGCCGATGATGTCGCCGAGATCGAGCTTCTTGAACGCCGCGTAAGCCTCGTCGCCCACGACGTCCTTCTTCACGTAGAGCTGAATCTGGCCCTCCTGATCGAGGATCTTCACGAACTGGCTCTTGCCCATGTCGCGAATGACCACGAGTCGCCCCGCGACCGCGACGTGCACCGTGTTTTCCTCGCCCTCGACGTAAGCTTTCAGCGCATCGCCCGAAAAATGCGTGGTCGCGAAATTGGCGCGAAACGGATCGAAGCCGCCCGCACGCATATCGGCGAGCTTCTGGCGCCGCACCGCGTGCTGGTCGTGGGTGATGTCTTGAGGAATGTCGCTCATGGAAACGGAACCGGTCACCGTGGGGCGCGCCTTCGCGCGGGGCAAACGGATTCTCCAGCCGCACGCGACACACGACCATTCTTCCCGTCCCCACTTAAGCGTTCAGCGTTAAACGTTGAGCGTTGAGGGTTCCGTTCCGCCCATCATCCCGCCCTTCGGCTCTCGCCTCTTCGCTCACAAATCCCCCACCGCCCCGAACACCCGCTTCCCTTCCACCCACGTTTCCAACACCCGGGTGTCCCTCACGTCGTCCTCCGCGCACGTGAGCAGATCGCGATCGACCACGATGAAGTCCGCGCGTTTCCCCGGCTCGAGCGAGCCGATCTCTTTTTCCCAGAACAGCAGGTGCGCATTGTTCCGCGTGTAGAACTCGATCGCCTGCCGCCTCGTCAGCGCCTCCTCTGGATGCAGCGCGCCATCATACCATTTCGCCTTCCGCGAGATCGTCGTCCACATCGCGAGAAAGGGATTATACGGGTTGATCGCGCGCAGGTCGCCGATCTTCAACATGTGATCCGATCCGCCCCCCGCGATGCCGCCGGCTTCCGCGATTGTCTTCAACGGCTGGAAATACCGCAGCCGGTCATAGCCAAACTGGTTCACGAGCGTGCGCGTATCCAGAAACAGCCAGATCGGCTGAACATCGAGCACCACGCCAAGCTTCGCCGCGCGCTCCACCGTCTCGCGCGTCATGAAGCTCGAATGCGTGATCCCCAGCCGCAGCCCGCGCACCGGCGTCTCGCGATCCACCTGCTCATACGCGTCCAGCAGCAACGCCCCCGCGGCGTCGCCTTGCGCGTGCGCCGTGAACTGCATGCCGTGCTTCGCCACGTGCCGCACCATCTCGAGCAGCCGGTCGTTCGGGATGAGCTGCACGCCGCGATATTCGTCGTCGCGAATCCCGTAGCTTTCGTTGCGGCCCCACGGCTTCGACATGAATGCGCTGCCCGTGAGCATGCCGCCATCAACCCACGCTTTGGTGCCGATCAGCCGCAGCCACGCGCTTTCCTTCCGCAGCGGGCTCGCCGCGATCTGATCGATCGCCGTGCGGATCGACTCCATCGATCCCACCGTAGGAAACGTGTGCGACAGCGCGACCCGCACCGTCATCCCGCCGCCGTCATGGATTTTCTGATACCGCTTGATCGACTCCGCCGTCGCGCCGCGATCCGCGATCGCCGTGAAGCCGGTCCGATTGTAATCGTGCAGCAACTCCCGCAACCGCCGCACGTGATCCTCCTCCGTCGCGGCCCGCCGGGACGTCGGGATTTTGATATAGCGCGCCAGTCCACGCGCGAGCCCGTTGGGCTCCCCGGCGGCGTCTTTCTCGAGATAACCGGGCCCGCCATCCTTCACCTCGAAGGTGCGATCGAAGCCGCATTTCTTCAGCGCCAGCGTGTTGAGCATGCTGTCGGGCCCGGTGCGAAACGACACTGCGTGCCGCGGCGCCACGCGATCGAGCTCCGCGCGCGTCGGATAACGCGCCTCCTTCAGGCGCGTAATGAACACCTGCTGCACCTGGATCCACTCGCCTTCCGGCACGATTTTCGCGCGCGCCGCAATGTAATCGAGCACTTCCTGAATGGTCTCCATCGGCGGAATTTCGTGATCGAATTCGAACATCGCCGCCCCCGGCGCATGCACATGCGAATCGATCAGCCCCGGCAAAACCGTGCGCCCCCCGAGATCGTGCTGTGTGGTCCGCGGCCCGGCCAGCGCCCGGATCTCACCCGTCGTCCCCACCGCAATGATACGCCCACCGCGAACCGCGAACGCCTCCTGCACCCGGAATTGCGCATCGGCCGTGATGACTTTCCCGTGGTGAAAAATCGTGTCCGGCGCAGCCGGTTGGGCGGAAATCCGCGACGTGACCGCGAGCAGAAAGCAGACAGCGACACGAACATTGGGGAAGACGGTCTTGGGCATGGCGCCACCCTCCTCAAACGGCGGCGCCGTTTCAATTTCCATTCACCACCATCCTTGTCACCCCACGCAACACTCTGCCTTCCCACCGGTCAAAGGCCCGACATGAAGGCGGACCAACTTCCAGCTCCGGTGATCGTCGTGGACGACGATGAAGACGATACCGTGCTCCTGACCCGGCGGTTGCGCGACGCGGGCGTAAAGAATCCCGTCCTCCAATTTCGCAACGGCGGCGATGCCTTCATGTTCCTCAAGCAGTTCTGCGATCCAAGCCGTACACCCGGTCTCCTTCCCGCCGTAATGTTTCTCGACGTCAACATGCAAGGCCTCAGTGGCTTCGATGTCCTCGCCTGGGCCCGGCAGCAACCCGCCCTCGAGCGCATGAAGATCTTCATGCTTTCTGGCGCGAACGAAATCTTCGACGCCCAGATCGCCGCAAAACTGGGGGCCAACGACTACCTGGAAAAATTCCCGCCCGCCGCGCAGCTGAAGGATCTCCTCGCCCACGTTGCAGCCGTGCCGATTCGCTGACGCCGGCCTATCGCGCCGCGCCCATGGCGCTGATCGCCGTGCAGCATTTTTCCAACGCCTGACCGAGGCGCGCAAGCGTCCCGGCCGCCGCGAAGCCGACGCCAGATTCTCCCAGGAACTTCAACCGCCGCCGCCCGACCTCAGCCCATCCGGCTGATCCCGCATCGCTGTTCTTCGTCGCGTGCCACGGACGCGAGCCACGGAAACCCGCTGATCCGCTGCTGCAAACGTGACCGCCTCGTTGCAATCGGGATGAAGCGAGAAAATATTTCCGTCATGGCCGCAGACCTGAGACCCGTCATCGACGACATCGCGAGCCGCGCCGAGGATTTTCTCGGCGGCACGCGCGATCGCGCTCAAGCCCGGGCCGGAATCGAGGAAGTGCTGACCATGGATTTCCCGGGGCTCGCGCCCGCCGATCGGGCGCTCGTGATTGCAGGCGTGATGAGCGTTTTGGAGGACGAGGATTTTTTTGGGGCCGAGTTCGTGGGCGATCCGTTTGCGGACGACGAAACGGACGAGGAATGATCGCGGCGTTGAGGTTTTGAGCCTCGGGTCGCCCGGCGGCTTGCCGTGCTCCCGTCCAGCAATCACGTTGGATCTCGTATGTCTTCGGTCGTCGCCGCTCCGCCTGCTCTCTTCGCGCTGCTCGCGTTCAATGCCAGCAACCAGCTGGCGGTGCGCCGGCTCGGCTCGAAGCTCGGCCTCGCGTTTACCGGCAGCGATCTCGCCATGGCGACAGGACGACTCGAGGCCTCGTTCCGCGATCACACGCCGCCCGCGGAGTACTTCACCGCCGAAGTGGGCGGGCGAAGCTATCGGGTTTTCTTCGTGCAGGTCGCCGGCGTGGCGGCCGATTCCGAAATCTCGTTCTACTCGCTCGAGGCCCTGGGCGCCCGCTCGGCGGCGCTTGCGCCCTCCCTCGCCGCCTTGTTGCCGGAGCTCGATCCTTACCTGGTCGAGATCCCGTATCTCCACCTCGGCGAGAACGATTTCATCTACAAATTCCGCCCGGCACAGGAGCGAAACGCTGCTATTTACGCGCAGGACGCCGCCGCGGGCGCCCTCTACCAATCGCAGCTTTGCGCCGCCATCAAGGCCCTCGCCCGCCAGCATGAGCGCACTGCGGAAGCGCCCGTGACGCTCGATTTCGGCGCCGTGCGCTATGTGATCCCGAGTCACTTCGGTTTCTGCCTCGGCGTGAAAAACGCCATCGAACGCGCCTACGAAACGCTCGCCGAAAATCCCGGCCGGCGCGTATTCATGCTTTCCGAGCTCATTCACAATCCCTTCGTAAACGAGGATCTGCTGCGACGCGGGCTGCGTTATCTGCAAACCGACAAAGGCGTGCCCTACACCGCGAGCGGACGCGCCGCGACCGACCCAGAGACCAGGGGCGAGATGCTGCTCTGGGACACCCTCACGCCCGAGGACATCGTCATCATCCCGGCTTTTGGTGCGACGGATGAAGACAAGCGACGACTCGTGCGCAAAGGCATCGCGGTGTTTCACTACGATGCGACGTGCATGCTGGTGGAAAAAGTCTGGAAAGCCGCGCGCGCGTACGGCCGCGAAGGCTATACTGTCATCATTCACGGCAAGCACGAGCATGAGGAGACAAAGGCCACGTTCTCCAACACGCGTCGTTTCGCCCCCGCGGTGATTGTACGCAACCTCGAGGAGGCGCAACAGCTCGGGGAGATCATCGCCAGCGACGACGCTACCGTGCACGCGCGTTTCTATCAGCTCTTCTCCGGCCGCTATACACCGGGCTTCGATGTCGCGCGGCACTTCGAGCGCGTGGCCGTCGTGAACCAGACGACGCTGCTCATGAACGAGACGCTCGCGATCATTGAACACCTCCGCGCCGTCTACCGCAAAAAATTCGGCGACGATCAGCGCGTGGGCGGAAGCAGCCGCCGCGACACGCTGTGCTATGCGACGCAGGTCAATCAGGACGCGCTCAGCCGCGCCCTGGCCGAGCCGCTCGATGCCGCGTTTGTGATTGGTGGAAAAAACTCCTCGAACACCTACCAGCTCTTTCGGCTCTGCGAACAGAAGCTGGGCGACAAGGCGTTTTTTATCCAATCCGAAGCCAGTATAGTTTCACGCGCTGCCATCGACCACTATGTATATATAGGCGGCGGCAGCGGGCGCACCGAGCGCCGACCGTTGTGGTCCGGCGACGACGGCGCCCCGAAACGTGTGCTCATCACCGGCGGCGCGAGCTGCCCGGATGGCATCATCCAGCAGGTGATCACGCGGATCAACGCGTTCTTCCCGACGAGCGCGCTGCGGCCGGTCGCGGACGTGCTGCGCGATCTCGAGGCTTAGCGTATATTAGCGAGACAAGCCTCGGCCCCTGAACAGAAGAAAACAAAGAGACCGAAGAACGGGAGTCGTCGCGGATCCTTCAGCTCCTCGTCCCTCGGAGATCCATCAGAACCGAATCGACATGCCTGCGCGGACGCCGTTCTGGTTCGAAAGATCGATCTTCGTGGTATAATTAGTCACACCATTCTCGACCGCCTGCGTGTAACTGCCGGCAGACTGGTAAATGGCGCCGGCATAAAAGCCCGCTCGTTCGGTGAGGTCGAATTGCAGCGTCGCATCGGCGTAGTAACCGGGCAGCAGCTTGTAATCCTCGGACGACTCGGTTTCGGAAATCTCAGTGCCGACCTCCGGAATCAGCGTTTCCGTCACCGTGTAGGTTGAGCCCGAATAAACGAGCGCCGCGCCGACACTGACGGTCGCGCGCAGTCGTGTTGTGATCGGAATCCAAACCGTCGGTCCGGCCCGGAATGTGTAATAAGCGCCTTTCACTTTCCAGCGGTTCAACACGTTCGTGTCGGTGATCACCGACGTGTTGATGCGCTCCGCCGGCTGGTTGTCCAGGAGGACAGTCGTATCGGTCGTGATCACCTGCGTGCTCCCGTCGATCTCGTTGATCACGGGGTTGCCTTCCGAATCCAGCACCGCCTCGGAAATCGAACTGGGAGCGGAATACGGCGGGTCGGGCAGCGACCTACCGGGTTGGGGATAGAAACGATAATAGTCCGTGAGCGTGTCCAGCCGCGCGCTGACCGCTCCGGAAGTGTCGGCCGCGATATCGTTGATCGACATGCCAGCGGACAGCGTCCAGGCCATCCGGCCACCGAACAATTTCCCCATGTCGCGATGCATGGCGAGATCCACACCCATCGTGGAATTGCTCTCCTCCGAGCGGGTCGTCGGGTCCATAATCTGGGCCGAATAATCGCGGAAGGCCACAAACCCCTCGCGCGACCGCTGGCTGAGATCAGTATAGTTCCACGTGTTCGTCCGGCCGTCGGGAGTAATGGGATCGAAATACTGCAAGCCCGTGTCGGGATTGACCACCGGCTGGCCCTGGTCGTCGACGCGGCCGACGCTCCGCGCGTCGGGTTGCACCGCACCATCGTGATAGATGCGGATGGCATCGGTGCCAGTTGCCTCGCCCGGTTCGTTGCGGGATAAAATCTGGCCCACACCGCCAGCGAAACCGATCTTCGCGCCGGAAACGTAGCGCACGCCAAACGTCAGCGTGCTCTTCGGCTCGTAGATGTATTCGTCGAGATTGCTGAAGTCGGGAATCTCAACCGGCGGCGCTCGTCGCGCCTCATCGTCCTGGGCATGGGCGAGGCCGACCATGGAGGCGAACGCAACGAGGGCGAGACGAAGGTGTTTCATGCGGTGGGACGAAGCGGCAAAATTGGACGGTGAACCGGGCAGAATGTTGCATGAAAGTTCAGGGGCCGCCTTCCGCGCGTCAACGAGAGAGTGGTTGCGAAACGTGCCGTAGGGATGCGCAGCCCGCGCGTTCCGGATGGGCGGGCAGCAGCGGGCCGCCCGTCCCTACCCGCGGTTGGGTGCCGTCCGGTTGCCGGCGTTCCTCAGTGAAAAAAAACGCGGGCGGTGCGCACCACAAGCGCACCGCCCGCCGGTTCTAGCCTTTCACTCCCCTGACAAATTTCTTGCGGCACAGGGCCGCGGTCCTCCGGGTCAGCCGACCGCAGCGAGCTGAGCCACCGGTGCCGCCGAAGCCTGGCTGCCCACACGCCCGAGGTTCGATTTCGCATCGTCGAGCGAGTCGTAGAACGTCCACCCGCGCGTGTCCTCGAAACCCTTGCACTCGGAGATGATCTGTGGATTTCCGACGAGCGCGAACTGCATCGCGAGGTCGCGGCAGGTCTGCATCGCCTGGAAGAGCAGCTTGATGATGCCCATGTGCAGCGACTTGATCTGGTGGATATCGATGACGACTTTGTTGAAACCGGCGTCGACCGCTTCCGCGAATTTGGGCTTCAGATAGGCCGCCGCTTCCGCGATCACCGCGGGTGAGCACAACTCCGGCAGCCGCATCACCATCATTTCCCCCTCGATCGAATAATAACGCTGCGAGGTATCGAGGTTCATCGCCTTCGCGATCTTGGTCTCGAGTTCGCTCATATCGATCGGCTTCGTGATGATCGCGGAGAACCCGACGGTCTGCGCCTGTTGCTGCTGCGCGGTCTCGGTTTTCACCACGAGCGCAAACACCGGCGTGTACTTGGTCTTCACGTTCGTCCGGATCAGGCGGAACAGCGTGAACGCAGACTCCTCCGGCAACGAAAGACTCACGAGGATCAAATCCGGTGACGCCTTGGCGATGCTCTCCGTCGCCTCGAGATGCGTGCTCACGCCCTTGATTCGCCACGGCGTGTGCTTCAGCCCCTCTTGGATTTGCTGAATGATGACCGGCTTGTCTTCGACGATCAGTAGGTCGGCCGGGTCGAGAATCGACTTTGCCTTCGCCGGCCCTTCGTTGACGGGCTTGAGGTCGATCACCCGGCTGCATTTCTCGATCAGCACTTCCTCCTTGAACGGCTTCACGAGATAATCGCGCACGCCAATCTTGGCGATCTTGAGCACGTTGTCGCGTCCGCCTTCCGCGGTGAGCATCACCACCGGAATCGCCTTCAGTGCAGCATCCGATTTGAGCTTCGTGAGCATCTCGACGCCATCCATCACGGGCATGGTGACATCGAGCAGGATCAGGTCGGGGTTTTCCTTGGCTGCGACGGCAAGGCCCTCCACGCCGTTCGCTGCTTCGAGGATCTCGCAGTCATACGGCTTGAACGCCTTCTTGACGATGATGCGGACGGTCTTCGAGTCGTCCACGGTGAGAACTTTATAGCGCATGGTGGGGGGTGAAAACGTTCAACTCACTCCTCGTTCTTCATCAGAATGTCCGCGACGACGCGGTGTTCCGCACAGTCGAAGTAGTAAACATAGCGAACCGCGGAACTGATCGGCTCGATGGAGAAGTTGGTGCCGCGCAGGATCGAGGGAATCGTGAGCTTGCAGGGAAAGCCCGCATCGCAGAGGCCGTTCTTGAAGCTGCCCACAGTCATGTTGGTCAGCTCGCCGATCGCGTCGTTGATCACCTCATCGCCGGCTTCGTCGAGTTCGGGCTCCGTCATGCCGAGCAGATGGCAGGTGCAGACCTTGGCAAACCCGAGATCGAGGTGGAGGTAAATGAGCCCGTTGCAGTCGCCGATGAATCCGACGGTGCCGACCACTTGGGGCCGGTGCGGTTCGGACACGAGCAACATGCGGGTTCGCACCTGCTCCGGATCCACGCAGGAGGTCGGCTCGCGGCCGATCATCGTTTTGAAGACGTCCTTGACCGCGCGATTAATGTTTTCGCGGATGAGCGCTTCGTTGATTTCGGCAGCAGTAGCGGACATGAGTTCAGCGGGTTATTTGGGACTGCCTGCTTATCGGCGCGTTTGTCCGGCGGTTTAATAAAAAGGGCCAAAGCACCGAAGGGATCGAAAGACCAAAAGACCGAGACAGGCCCGTAGACGACTCCCCGGAAACGCCGACATCACGTCGGCATGAATCAGGAAAGCTGGGCGGGATATTCCTGCGCCCCGCGACCTGGCGGATCCGCTTGGTCCCTTGGTCTCTTAGTCCCTTGGTCCCTCAGTCCCTTAACGTCTTTTCACGCCTCGGCCGATTCCACGTTTGCGTCGATGGGATCACCGGCGTCGCGGTATTCCTGAAGTTTGTTGCGGAGCGTCCGGATGCTGATGCCTAGCACAGCTGCGGCTTGCGTGCGGTTCCCGACGGTCTGGCGCAACGCCGCGCGAATCGCTTCCTTCTCGATCAGCTCCAGCCGCAACACCTGCCCGCTGCCATCGGTCAGCACAGGCGAAGCCGCTCCGGCCTCGCGACGGTCATCGCCCTCCGCGGGCTGCATGGGGATGTCACTCTCGCTCGGCTCCACTATTTCGTTCCACGGCACCATCGAATTCAAATCGGTCGGCGCCAGATCGCCTGGCAAACCGAGCGCGGCCGACGTCACGGGCCGGCCCGACTCGGAGAGGATCACCGCCCGTTCGACGGTATTCTGCAGTTCGCGGACGTTTCCTGGCCATCGGTAGCTCAGCAGCGCGGAGCGCGCGGAGTCGGAAAAGCCCGTCACCTTCACGCCGTGTTTGCGAGTGAAGCGCCGCAAAAAGTGATCCGCGAGGATCGGAATATCCTCCGTGCGCTCGCGCAGCGAAGGCACGTGCACCGGAAAAACATTCAGCCGGTAATAGAGATCCTGCCGAAACTCCCCCTTCGTCACGTTGCTCATCAGGTCGCGATTCGAGGTCGCAAGGATGCGCACGTTGACCTTGATCGTGCGACTGCCGCCGACGCGCTCGAATTCGCGCTCCTGCAGCACGCGCAGCAACTTCGCCTGCAAGCTCGGCGGAATCTCGCTCACTTCGTCGAGCAGCAGTGTGCCGTTGTTCGCCAACTCGAAACGGCCCTCGCGCCGCTCCGTCGCGCCGGTGAACGCGCCGCGCTCGTGCCCGAAGAACTCGCTCTCGATCAATGTTTGCGAAACCGCGGCGCAATTCACCTTGATGAAGGGCTGCCCACGGCGCGGGCTGCGCCGGTAGAATTCGCGCGAGATCATCTCCTTGCCTGTCCCGCTCTCGCCCGTGATCAGGACCGTCGCATCCGTCGGCGCGACGCGTTCGATCAACTGCCGCAGCCGCATCATCGCCGGACTGCGGCCGACGAGCAACGCGTCGTCGTCCTCGGGATCGTCGCTGAGCAGGTTGTTTACTTTGACGAGTTGTCGATACGTCTGCGCTTTGCGCAGGATGACGTCGATCTGCGATGGCGAGAAGGGCTTCAGCACATAATCGAATGCGCCCGCCCGCATGCAGGCCACAGCCGACTCGATCGACCCAAAACCCGTTACCATCACCACGAGCGGCCGCTCCGGCAGCGTCGCGACTTGCTCGAGAAACTTCAGCCCGTCGCCGTCCGGCAGACGCAGGTCCAGCATCATCAGATCGAAGGGCTCCCGCGCGAGACAGGCCTGAGCCTGTGCGAGATTATCCGCCAGCGTGACCGGCAACTTGTGCCGCATGAAAATGCTCTGGAGTAGATTGCGGACGACCAGGTCGTCTTCAACTATCAGGATTTTCTCGAAAGACATGAGCGGAGAACGCAGGAGGAAAGCAGCGACGGAACCGAGGGGCGCTGACTAAAGGCGACGCGCGCGGCAGTTCAAACAAATGTTCGCCGCGTTTTTCGTTACGTTGATAACCGTCAACTCCGCGTGCCCAACAACGCGCTTACCCTCTCCTGCATCTCCACCGGTCGAAACGGTTTGGGCAGAAACGCCGTCGCGCGCGACGCGGCAAGAGCATCGCGCGAGAACGCACGGCCGCTGGTCAGCAGCACCGGAACCTCGGGGCAGCCCTCACGAAGACGGCAGCAGAGCGAGGCGCCATCCGCATCGGGGAGACGTCCGTCGAGTATGACCAGCGCGATCGCCGCCGAGTTTTCTGCGAACATGCGCAGGCACTCGGCCCCATTCCGTGCCCGCACCACCCGGTGCGAGCCACGCGCGAGTATCTGTGTGATGAGCCCCGCGATCGTATCGTCGTCCTCTACCAGCAACACGAGGTCGCAAGAGCTACCCTCCATTCTGAAGGCGCGGCCAACCGCCGCATCAGAAACGGAATCCATGAAAGCCGCTGGAAGGGCTGCCATGTGCGAAGATTTCGTCAAATCCCGGAATTTCTGAAGGAAAATCTTAAGTTTATTCTCCGCATCCCGATGTTCGATCCTTGCGATGCGTCTACTTTCTTTTCTCTCCGACATTGAAAAAGCGCTGATTGCCGAGTCGCCCGTCGTGGAAGGCGGAGCGTGGGAAACCAACCGAATGGTGAACTTCCATCACGGCCTCGCCCGGCTCACGTTGACCGCCCGCCCGGGCAACGAGCTCCCCTCACCCGGCGGCACGATTTTCCTCCAAGCCTTCGTGCTCGCGAACGGCTCCCTGTGTCTAAAGGCCAATCTCAACTGGAAAGGCAGCGATGCCTTTCCGGTACTCGCGGTTTATTCGACCCCCACGCTGAACTGGAAGCTCGAGGCCTCCCGCATCGCGATGGCCTGGCTCGAAGGTCCGCCGGCGATGGCCTCGATCTCGACGACGGAGTTGCACAGCGACTCCGGGCAGCTCACACGCCTCGCGGCAGTGGCTGGTTGAGCCGCGTAACACCAGCGTCCCGCCTGCACCCGTATAAAATAGCAGGCCAGCCCGGCCAGCCGCACGAGAGTTCGCCGCACTGTATATTGTACGGCTCTCAGCTCTAGACTCTCCGCCCTGGACTCTGAGCTCTCAGCTGTATTGTCCGGCCTGGCCGTATCAGCCCACAAAGCTCAGCGAACCATGCCCATGCTGCCGCGCCCGCGCGGTTGCCGGCACCGCTCCGTAAACCGGCGCGATCTTCGCCACGCGGCGCTGCGACACTTCCGTTTCCCGAAGTTCTTCGCGCGTGCGCGCGAGCTCGGTCGCGAGCCATTCGCTAGTCCGTTCGCGCCGCGCCTGCACCGCCGCGATGCGCAGCCGAAGCTCGGCATCGGCGCCGGAAACGTGAAGGACGAGATTCTTCACCAACGCGCCGAGTCGCTCCTGAATCGACTCGATCGCGGCGAAGTCCCGCGCCTTGAGCGAAGCTTCCTCCTGCGCGGCCAGATCTTCGAGCGCGGCGACTAGCCGCGGGCAACGTTGCGCAGAGTCTCGCATCAAAAGGAAATCCCAGAGCTCAGAACCTCCCACGCCGCGTCCCGCTCGAACCGCCGAATTTCAGTGGTCAACATGAGGACGCTCCGTGGAGTTTTGAGCTTTGCGTTTACGAGTTGTGCGCACCAGGCGTCGTCACGCGACGCCGCGAACGCGTTCGACCGAGGTCGTGTCCTGCTGCGCAAGCATCTGCGCCCACGCATCGCGCAGGTCGCGGACGAGCCGCTCCACTTCGATCACCGGCTCGACTTGCTTGCGGATGTTCGCCTCGAGCAGCCGCCGGTTGTGATAGTCGTAAAGTCGATGCATCGTCCGGGCAAATTCACCGCCGGCTTCCAGATTCAGCCCGTTTTGCAACTCGGTCAGGATCGCCTGCGCCTTCAGGAGCTGCGTATTAATAGTCTCGATACGCCGCATGTCCTCGGCCGGTGCACCGAACGCCTCGCGGGCGATCGCGATAGCTTTGAGCGCCCCATCGTAAAGCATCAGGACAAGCTGGCCGGGACTGGCGGTGAGAACCGCATTGGCGCGGTAGGTCCGCGCGTAGCCGTTGGCGACCATGGGGCCGGGTTCAGGCTTCGCTTTCGCTCAGGTCGGGCGAACCGAGAATCTGCTCCGCCACATGGCGAAGAGCTTCGGCCGACGGGTAATTCGGATCCTCGGCAAGCAGCCGCGCACGAGCGACCACCTCGGGCCGAACTTCGGGCTGCCGCTCCAACTCGGCGCGGAGAAAGGCGGCGTTTTCCGTCGAGATACGATCCGGACGCTGCCCAGGGGCACGCCCGGGAGCCTGGCCGGCGGCGGAGACGAGCTCGGGGCGCGCGGCGCGGTCGGTGGAGGACGTTGAAGTGATCATTGGCTTTTTCGAGATGCGAAACGGTCAGCCGCTGAGGATCGGATCCAGGGAACGCCGTTGGGTTGTTGAGCAAATTATCGGCCGGTGAGTCTTGGACTTTAGCGCTTAAGCCGCGAACCGGCAACTGTGGCGGATGCCGGGGATACGACTGGCGGCAGCGTCGCAAACATCGCCGCGCACGCGTAAGTCGCGAAACGCGACGGCGACTGCAACACCCCATGCGTCAGGTCGGCCGGCACCCGGCGATCCGAGTCGAGGAAGTGATGGCGCGCGGCATTGGCCACCCTCGGATCGTCAGCCGAGAAAACGTTGTCGAACGTCCAGACGAGACGCTTGCCGTCAATCGACGCAAGCCGCGCGCGCAGGCCGATCGCCAGCGGGCGATAGGCATTATAGACCGTGACATCGACGAACAGCACGGCGTCCGCCGCAAACTCACGGCGCAATGTCGCGAGCAGATCGTGCGGCAAGGCGGAGGCGGAAGAAAACGACTCCGCCCGAAAGCGATGCAGCGCATCCTCGCGCGAAAGCGTTACGACCTCGAAGCGCTGCGCGAGCTGCAGCGCCGCGATGACGGTCGGATCGAGCTCGCTGGCCGTCTCGACCGGCGCCGCGTTCCCGGACCACACCGGCAGCACGACGACGCGGCGGATTCCCCCGAGGCTCGGCTCGCCGACCTGATTGGCCGGCGTGAAAAACGGTCCGGTCCGCGCGGCATCGTAAGGGCCCGGATGCATGCAACCGGCAAGTGCGAGAACGGCGGCGGCAAGCGCGGCCCGGGCGGGCGCGCGGCGACGGGTGTTCGAGAGAGTCCTCATTTTTTCGCGGAAGAGAACGAGCTCATCATCCCGTCGAGCGCGCTCTGCTGCTGCTTGAGCATCGACTGGGCGTTCTCCATCGCGATGAAGCCGGATTCTATGATCGCGCGCTGCTGCTCCAGCCGCCGCTCGATCGCGGCGATCTGCTCGTCGAGACTCGTGTTGGTGCTGTTGAGCCGCGTCTGCTGCTGAGTGTTCTGCTCAGTGATCTTTTCGAGGAACGTGTCGAACTTCGCCGCGAAACCCGTGGTCTCGGTGTTGAAGAACGCGCCGACATCCGACGACGAATTCGTCAGCGCGGCGGTCAGCGCCGCGCTGTCCTCGATCTCCAGCTCATTGGTGCCGGATTTGAAATCGAGCCCAAGGTCGGTGAGCCGCGAGACGGAGCCGGTGAGCCCGCTCACCGAGGCAAACGCCATCGAACGCAGCGAACGGCCCCAGTCCTGAATCTCGCGGTTGCTGGAGAGAACGCCGGCTGTGACCTTCCCCTTCGAATCCGTCGAGACGCGCGTGACCGAATCGAGGAAGGACTGCACGGAATTGAAGTCCTCGACGAACTTCTCGATTTTTCCCCGCATGGTTGCGGTATCCGTCGCGATCGTGATGGTCTGGGTTTCCTCCGCGGTGGCGGTGACGCTGAGTCCCGCGATGCCATGCGACGATGAATCGAGCGTATTGCTCGCGCTGGAGAGCGTGGTCCCCTCGTTGAGTGTGAATTCCGCGTTCTGCCCGCGCGTGAGCGTCGTGCCGCTCGTCACGCCAAGCGCTCCGAGGAGGCCGCCCGCCGTCTCGCTGACGGAGATCCCGAGGTCACCTGTCGTCGCGTTGGCGAGGACGAGTCGATCGTTCGCGGCGTCGTAGCTGGCGCTGACGCCGGCCGTGGAGTCGTTGATCCGCTTGAGGACGGCGGAAAGCGTGTCGGTGTTGACGTTGTAGGCGATGTCGACGCCGTTGATCGCGAAGGTCCCCGCGCCGGTGCCATCGACGGCCGTGATGGCGGTGCCGAGATTCGCGCTCGAAAGGTAGGCGCTCGTCTTAACGCCCCCGAGCGCCGCGGAGCTCGTCACCGTACCCGTGCCGTTGTTGCCGAGCTTGAGCGCACGGAGGAAATTGCTGGTATCGTTTGCGGCGCCGAGGACAACCTCGCCGCTGCCACTCGTGAGCGTGATCTTGTCGGTCGTGTAGTCGTAGCTCGCCGTGACATCGCCGCCCGTGGCGGTCCCGATCGCATCGAAGACATCCTGCAACGAATCCGTCGTCGCGACGGTGATCTTGTTGCCGTTGACGCTGAAGGTGCCGGCGGTGATCGCCTGGCCAATCGGCAGCGTGGCGATCGTGAGCCCTGAGACGTCGTTGCTCGAGGGATTGAGGGCGGCACCGATGTCGCTCGTGCCAGTGAGGCGGGCGGCAGTTGCGAGTTGCGAGACCGCGATCTTGTAGGTGCCGGTGGCTGTATCGGTCGCCGCGCTGGCGCTCCAGGCGCCCGTCGTGCTCGAGGACGTCGCGAGGCGTTTGCCGAAGAGACCGTCGGCTTTGAGCGCGTTGGCCGAGGTCTGCAGCGCGGCCAGGCGAGTGCCGAGCGTGCTGAGCTGCGTCACCTTCTGGCTGTTGCTCGATTTCTCCGCCTCGAGCCGTGCCGCGGGCGCGCGCTCCAGCTCCATGATCTGATCGGTAAAGGCTTTCCAATCGAAACCGGAAGCGAGGCCGGCGACTTGGAGTGAGGTGGATGCCATGGGAAGGTGGTTGTCGGGACGCGGTGCGCCCTCACCCTTATATCGGCACGCGCGCAGTCGGCTTGAGGCCCGCGCGGTTTAGAAAAAACTGCGCACGTCGCGAAATTAATTCTTGCGCTTTCGCGTAAAGGTTTTCGGGCGCCGCGACGATAGCTCGTTCGTCAAAGCAAAGGATTGCCGAGACCGGCGCGAATCGGAGCCGCTCACCCGATTACGAATGTGGCACGGACGCCACGCTTAGAATCAAGGAAGATTACCATGTCCGTTGTTATCAATACGAACTTCGCAGCCACTGTGGCCGCGAACAACCTGGCCTCCTCCAACGCTTCGTTGCAGAAGAGCCTGAACCGGCTTTCCAGCGGTTCGAAAATCGTCACCCCGGCCGACGACGCCGGCGGTCTCGCGGTCTCGATGAAGTTGTCCGCCGCCGCACGCCGCCAGGGCGCCGTCGCCACCAACATCGGCAACGCGATCTCGCTCCTGCAGACCCAGGACGGCGCGCTCAAGGTCACGGGCAAGATCCTCGACCGCATGAGCGAGCTCCGCACGTTGCACGACGACGTCACCAAGAGCTCCAGCGATCTCGAGAACTACAATACGGAGTTCAAGTCGCTCCAGGAACAGCTCACCGCCATCACCGAGGAGAAGTTCAACGGTGTCGAGATGTTCGCCTCCTCCGATCTCACGGTCTACACGACCGAGGCGGGCGCAGGTGGCACCGGCTCCTCCGTCGAGCTCACCGGCCGCGACCTCTCGAGCAGCGCCACGGGTGTCGGCGCGCTGACCGGCTCCTCGGACGACCTCGGCGATATCGCGCTCTCCTCCATCACCGACGCGATCGAAAACGTCGCCACCTTCCGCGCCCGTAACGGCGCCGAGCAGAGCCGCCTGGGCTTCGCCACCGAGCTGCTCACCGTCAACAAGGCCAACCTCGAGGCCGCCTCCAGTCGAATCACCGACGTGGATGTCGCACAGGAATCCACGCAGCTCGCGAAATGGAATATCCTCGTGCAATCCGGCACCGCGATGCTCTCGCAGGCCAATCAGAGCTCGCAGACGGCGATGAAGCTCCTCGGCTAATCCAAGCTTCCTTAGCCCCGACGTGAGTCAGGTCTAGTCAACCTGACCCACGCGGGCCCGAACTCTCACGGTTGTCTGTCTCGGGCATGGGGCCAAAGGCCAGTTGTCAGCAGTCAGTTTGTTTAGCGGTTAGTTTGTCGGTATAGGCAGCGAGCTCACTCGCGCCAATCAGCGCCCGCCAGCGGGCTGCCTATACAATATATATAGCGGCCGGCGGATCGCCGCCGGGCCCGTTCATTGAAAGTCCACACACAGAGAAGTCTGTCAGAAGATGGAGGACGGAGAACAGTATACAGAGGTCGGAGGATAAAGGGCAGAGGACGGAACATGTATCCTACTTTAGGATGCGTTTAGGCCCCTTGTCTCTAGTCTCTGATCCCTGGTCTCTCTCCTCCCAGGTTCTTCCTTGATTCACTCCCCCCAGACGTCGCGCCGCATTGCGGTGGCGCGGCACCCAATTTGCGGCTCTTGCCGCAGACGGCACGATCCGGTGCCGAATATCCGGATACGTGGCGACGACGGACGGTCGCATCTCATCAAGGAAAGATAATACCATGTCAGTCGTGATTAATACCAACTACGCGGCGACGGTTGCCTCCAACAACCTCGCTTCGTCGAACATGTCCCTGCAAAAGAGCCTGAACCGGCTCTCGAGCGGATCGAAAATCGTGAACCCGTCGGATGATGCCGGCGGTCTCGCAGTCTCGATGAAGTTGTCGGCCGCCGCCAAACGTCAGGGCGCAGTGGCCAGCAACATCGGCAACGCCACGTCCATGCTGCAGACGCAGGACGGCGCGTTGAAAGTGACCGGCAAGATCCTCGATCGTATGAGCGAGCTCCGCACGCTCAACGACGACGTGACCAAGAGCACTGACGACAAGGCGAACTACAATACGGAGTTCAAGGCCTTGCAGGAACAGCTCACGGCTATCACCGAGGAGACGTTCAACGGCGTCGAGATGTTCGCCTCCAGCGATCTCACGGTCTACACGACCGAAGAGGGCGCGGGCGGCACGGGATCGAACGTGGCCCTCTCCGGCCGCGATCTGTCCAGCAGCTCGACGGGCGTCGGCGCTCTCACCGGCACGGCCGACAACCTCGGCGACATCGACCTGTCGGAGATCACCACGGCCATCCAGAACGTTGCTACGTTCCGCGCTGAAAACGGCGCTGAGCAGAGCCGCCTGGGTTTCGCCGCCGAGCTCCTCACGGTCAACAAAGCCAACCTCGAGGCCGCCTCGAGTCGCATCACGGATGTGGACGTCGCGCAGGAATCCACCCAGCTAGCGAAGTGGAACATCCTCGTGCAGTCCGGCACCGCGATGCTGTCGCAGGCCAACCAGAGCGCGCAGAGTGCGATGCGCCTCATCGGCTAAACCAACGTTCAGGGAAAGTCTTGATTCGCCCAATCCTGGCCGCCGCCTAAAAATGGCGGCCAGGCTTAAGCGGGCCAGATCGCGCTCCCTGCGAAGGTCCCGACCAGAAGGTGAGGTTGAGAGTTAGTGTCAGAGGCAATGTTCGACCAATGCAACAGGCCCCGGCTTCACCCGCCGGGGCCTTCGCGTTTTTGGGAGCCAAGTTCCCGTTTCCGAAAATGCACAGGCGTCCCGCCTACCCCGCATCTGCGTAGCCTGGGCGTCCCGCCCATGATCAAAACCGGATCGAATGCAGGCGAGACGCCTGCGCTACTTCACCATCGCGATCGCAATCGCCTCCGCCACGACCGTTCCCACGGTCTCGTGCCGGTTGAAATAATCATAGATCCGCCGCCGCTCGGCGACCGACATCGCGAGCGCGCGTTCGCACGCCGCGGCCAGGTCGTCGAGATCGCCGTGTGTATAGCGCACAATATAATTCTCGCGGTGCAGTGCCTCGAGCCGGTTGCCAGCGCGGGAGTTTTCACTCACCGGCACGAGGCCCAGACATCCCGACCAGAACGGCCGATCCGTATGTGTCGCCTGCATTCCTGGCGTGGAAAATTTCCGGCCCTCCGGGCAAACGCTCACCTTGAAACGCTGCGCGAGCAGATGCCGCTCGCCGACCTGGACCGAGTGATCATGGATCGCGACGAACTGGCCTCCGAAACGTTTTTTAAGAAAATCAATCTGCCGCTTCCGATGCGGCGTGAGTCCCATCTGCGAGCCGAGGAAAACAATTTTCTCCTCCGGCGCCTCGACGAACTCCGTCCCAAACGGCTCCACGTTCGCCACCCAGCTCCGATGAATTTGAAAACACTCCGGGCGCAACGCCGCCGCGCCATCGTCCGCGAGCGGCGCTTCGTCGTGGATCAATATATCGAGATGTGGCGCGAGCTCACGAAAGCACGGCATCGTCCGGCTCGCCTCATCATATGCGTAATATAAAATTCGCACGCCGCGCTTCCGCAGAAATCCGAGCAGCGCGCCCGCGACCTTCGCGAAATGCTGTGGATGCTGGGCCATGAGCACGAGCCACCACTCTTCATCCGCTGGCGGCGTAAGCTGCGCGAGCGCCTGCAAGCCCGCCGCCCCCACAACGTGGGCATCGCGAAACTCCACCTCCGGATGCCGCATCGCGGCGAACACGCGCGCGTTCTCGACATGCCAGTCGCGATCCAGCCGGGCCATCGCGAGCAGCGCGGGGTCGTCGGGCTTCTCCACCCGCGCGCGAAGTCCGGCTTCCGTCTGGGCCGCGACGAATTCGCCGACCGGCTGCAGCGCGGAGGCCCACTTGCAGTAGTGCACTATGCGCACCGTGCGTGTCGCAATCGCTGCCGGGGTCATGGTCAAAACCCCTCCGACATCAGGGCTTCCGTCGACGCCTTCATCTCTCCCGCGAGCCGCTCGATGTTCAACACTGCATTCTCCACCGAAAACGTCCGCGCTCGTGCCTGTCCGCCGCGCTGCAAACGCGACATCGTATCGGGGCGCTCGGCCAACATCGTCAGCTTGTGCGCGAGTCCCGCCTCGTCGCCCGCCGCGAAGAGTAACCCGTCGATGTCGTCGCGGATGATTTCTTTCGCCCCGCCCGTCCCGCTCGACACCACCACGAGTCCGGCGGCGAGCGCCTCGACTTGCGAGATACCGAACGGCTCCTGGAACCGGCTTGGAAACACCAGCACGTTGCTGCGAGCAAACAACGCGGAGAGCTTCCGCCGATCGAGAAATCCCGTAAACGTCACTTTTGCTTCCATGCCACGCGCGCTCACCAACGCCTGTAACTCGGTGAGAAACGCGCCATCAGGTGTATCGCCCGCGATCTCTGCGTTAAAATCGATTCCGGCATCGTGCAGGCGCGCGAGTGCGCGCACGAGCGTGTCAGCGCCTTTATACGGAAGCACGAGGCTCGCGTAGCAGATTCGCAATCGCTGCGTATCCGGCAGAAAGAGCCTAAAAAAGCGGTCGACGCGCGCGCCTGGATACAGCGTTTCGATCCGCGCCGGCGTGAAGCCCGCTTGCTTGAAAACGTCGCCGTTCCAGTCGCTGCACGGTGCGACCCAATACGCGGCATCCCGCGGCTGATCCGTGACGGAGTAGCCCGGCGTGGCATTCGCGAGCGCGTGCAACACAGGCACGCCGCGTTCGAACACGGCGCGCAGCGCCGTGATGGTGAGAAAGTCGAGATTGCCGGCGAGCACGAGATCGGCCTTCTGCTTCGTCACCGCAGTCCGGATACGCATCGCATTGTCGCGCAGCCGGCGCGCAAGGTCATTGCGGTCACGCAGCTGCACGGCCCGACCTGCCTCCCAGGTTCCGGCGAGCTGCAGGGTCCGAAAAACATTCCGTTCCATCTCGACCTCATCAGACGTCGGCGCCTTCCCGAGTTGCGTCGCGTCCGAGGTCAGCACGCGCACCGAGTGCCCGCGCGCAATCAGCCCTTGCGCAAATTCCCACATCATCCGCCCGTAGCCGCCGAGCTCCTGTGGCGGAAACAGATTCGTGATGAGGACGATCGACAGCGACTGCGTCGGACGCTCCGGCGTGACGCGTCCGATGAGGCGAAGATAACCTTCGAGGCGTTCGTCGGCATTCGCCATCGGCAGCAGTTCCTCGTGCAACGATCGCACGCTCTCCGGCAGCAATCCGGCTCGATCGGTCTCCTCAAGCAGAGCAAACGTCATCGCAGGATCGCCGTCATCCATCGAGAGCGCAGCGAGCGCGAGCAGCGCCGGCTGGCAGTTACGATGGAGCGCAATCGCGCGTTCTAAACATTTCCGTTGCAGTTCGACCGCACCGAGCGCTTCCGCCTGCGCCGCCACCAAAAGACACTCCTCTGCCGTCCGCGCCGAACTCAGTGCCATGGCGATGTCCACCGTCGTCGGAGTCGCCGCCGTCGGCGCCAAGGATTCTACAAGAGAAGTCATCCCGCGCATTCAGCAACCCCTCTGCCAAACCTCGTGCAACATCTGGTATCCCCTGCCCTCACGAGACTTAAGCACGCGTCCGAAGCTCTTGGTGCTCCATTTGTCACGTGTCCGGCAATTTTTTCCCCTCATTCGTGCCTCTCCAAACAGGTCGGCTCGCATCAAAGCTCCAAAATCACCTTAACATCGATCTCTTGGCCGCTTATAGAACAACCACGGGCGGCGGCACCTGATTTGCTGAAACATTCCGCCGCATACTCGCTGCCAACCGCCACATGCCTATCCCTTTGCCCGCCAGCACGCCTCTTCCGTCCGACCCCGATGTGAGCGCGGCATTTGTTAGACCGGCGCAACCCCGACGAATCCTGGTCTACGCCCCACTCGCGTATTCAACTCCTCACTACGAGACCGATCTGGAAATCGCACAACGCCACATCGACCTCGGCGATACGGTCGAGCTCGCGCTCTGCGACGCGGAGTTGTCGTCGTGCCAGCTCAATCCAAAACGCGATCCGCAGCGCTGCGTCCACTGCGTCAGCCGTAACCTCCAGGGCCACGCCCAACTCTCTGCCCAGGTGCCAGTAGTCAGCCTGCTCGGTTCATTGCTTCCTGAGGATCACGCGCTGCTCGCGCATATCCCCCGATTATTTCCCGATCATCACACGCTGCGAAACTATTGCTTTCAAGGCTTCGATGCCGGGCTCGCTACCTTGTCGTCGGTCATCGATTTCGCCCGTTCACTGAATGTCGATACCAAGCAGCACGCCACGCTGATCCACCAAACGCTCTACGCTGCCGCGTCGACGTTTCTCTCGCTTCGTCGCCGGCTCGAGGCCGGGCGCTACGATCGCGTTTACATCTATAACGGTCGCTGGAGCATGGTACGATCGGCGGTGCGGGCCTGCGAGCAGGTCGGCGTGCCTTACTACACGCACGAACGTGGCTCCGAAGGCCATAAATTCATGCTTTTCCATAACGTACTGCCGCATGACAAAGACGAGTTTCGCCGCCGTACGCAGGAGACGTGGAAGCGCGTCCAGGCCCTCCCGGAGGCGCAGGCGAAAGCAGCATCGTTCTTCCAGGAACGCCGCCAACGCGTGGAAAAAACCTGGTTTAGCTTCGTGAAGCAGCAGGAATCCGGACGCATTCCCGCCGATTGGAACCGCGATGCACGCCGCCTCGTTTTCTTCACATCGTCCGAGTTCGAATTTGCCGCGATCGGTGACGGCGCCACGGGCCGAATCTATCCGACCCAGGTCGCCGGGATGGACCGTATCGCGCGACGGCTTGCCACGGCGAGCCCCCGTTCGCATTTGTGGATCCGCGTCCATCCGAACGATAAATCGCCCCACACGGTGCAACGGTGGAAAGACACCGCAGCCGCCCTGCGCAACGTCACGCTCATCCTACCCGACGAATCCATCGATTCCTACGCCCTTCTCGACGGCGCGGAGCGGATCATGACGTTTGGCTCCACCATGGGCATCGAGGCGACCTTCTCCGGGAAAGCCGCAGTGTGTGCGGATTTCAGTTTCTACGACGGTTTGGACGCCCAATACGAAGCCGCCAACGAAGACGACCTCATTGACCTTCTGACTCGCGCGGATCTACCGCCGAAGCCGCGCAAGCACGCGCTGTGTTATGGCTACTATCTCAATTCTTTCGGCGGCGAATTCCTGCATTTCACGACCGAAAAAATCTCCGATTACGAATTCAAGAGCCCCTTTCGCGGACAATGCCTGCGGCCGGATTATAACGATCTCCGGCAACGGCTGATCGCGCTTTATACGGCGGGAAATTTCGCACGCGCGGAAAACATCGCGCGGCTTTGCACGCAGTTCAAACCCGACGACGGTTTGGTTCAGTCCATCTGGAGCCTCACCCTCATCCGTCGGGGCCAGCTCGCCGTTGCGCTCGATGCCCTCGAAGCCGCGGTAGGAAAGACGACGCCGGCGCAGTTTGAACAGATCTTAAAGAGCACCTCGAAGGCCGTGCTCGATGCCGTGATGCAGCTGGGCAGCCGGGCTGACGAAAAAGAATTCCGTGCCATCGCCAATCGGACCGGCACGCTTCTGCAACGCTCGACCACGTTCGCGCCCATCGGTCAAAAGCTCGTGGCACTCGCGGACCGCGCCCCGCATGCGATAGCGCCGCAGCCGATCTCGTAAGCGAGACGACCGACGCGCGCCTCAGAGCACGGCTTCCATCGCCGCGAGCGCCTCTTCGAGACGACGGAAGCGTTTGCCGATAATCTGATAGTGCGGCGCGTTCGGCTCGCAGGTGTCGAGCGTTACATACGACCGCTCGTGCGCCCAACTGTTGAACGAGAGCCGCACGTGCACGTCGGCGGTCTTCGCGAGCACCTCGGGTAATCCGACGAAAAACTTCCGGTAGCTTGCGATGTGACGGCTCTCACACAAATACGCTTTACGAAAGCCCATCGCGACGAGCTGCACGAGCGGCTGGTCGCGCAGGTAATCGAACATCGCATGCGTGCAGCACGCGGAGTTCATATTGAAGATATCGTCGAGCACTATCAGCCCCCCACCCGTCACGTAACGCCGGGCTAGATCGAGATCCGAGTAAACCGCATCGTAGCTGTGTTCGCCGTCGATGTGCGCGAACCGCACGAGCGGGACTGCCGGCGAAAGCATCCGCTCGCGCCATTTGTTGACCGCGATGGAATCGACAACATGAAACACGAGCTGCTCGGAGTTCACTTTCGCGAAGCGCTCAATGGTCTGCCGATTGGCATTCGCATCCTGATACGGATCGATCAGGAACAGCCGTTCTTTCTGATCGAGGTGCGCAGCCAGCAGCGACGCGGTGCCCGCGCGAAATACGCCGGCCTCGAGCATGTCCCCGGCGATGTTGCGTTGTTTCTGCCACTCCAACAGTCGCACGAAAATATGCAGGCTGGGCTCGGTCAGCTCGGTGATGGCGCCGAGTTCAGTGCGGTAACGGGCGATGACGCCAGAGGTGATGGTCGACATGAAAGTAATTCGTGCGGTTTCAGGATGCGAGGAGGCTCCAGTCCAATGGCGTGCCGCGCGCAACGTCCCGGCCGACTGTGCGCCCGAGGACAACGGACAAGTGGCGGGGATGCAGGCCGTGCCCGGGCCGAATGCATCTCACGTTCTGCGCGGTCAGCGTCTCGCCGGCCTTTAAATCCTCGACGACGAACAGCGAGCGACGAAACACCCGGCTCGCCTGCTCTTTTTCCGAGACGTCGTAATTCACGCAGCCCAGCGCCGCCTCCGTTGCGCGCACCGCGTCGACCATTGCCTTGAATTCTGCTGGCTCGAGCGAGAACGCGCTGTCGGGTCCGGGCACCTGCCGGGACAACGTAAAATGTTTTTCGATAATGCAGGCGCCGAGCGCGACCGCGGCGATAGGCACCGCGACTCCGAGCGTGTGATCTGAAAGCCCTGAGGGAACCCCGAAGGCGGCGGCCAGATGCGGAATCGTGCGCAGATTCATCTCCGCCGCGGGCGACGGATACGCGCTCGTGCATTTTAGCAGCGCGAGCTGCGTGCCGCCGGCTTCCCTGAATGCCCGCACGGCCTCGTCGATTTCCGCCAACGAGCCCATACCGGTCGACATGATGACGGGTTTTCCGGTTTGAGCGACGCGTCGGATAAGCGGCAAATCCACGAGCTCGAATGAAGCTATTTTGTGCGCCGGCACGTTCATCGCCTCGAGAAAATCGACCGCGCTGTCATCGAATGGCGTGGAAAAACAGTCGAGTCCCAGGTCCCCGGCGATTTGCTTCAACTGCGGTTGCCATTCCCACGGCGTGTACGCTTCGGCGTAGAGCTCGAAAAGATTTTTCCCTTCCCAGAGCGTTCCCTTTCCCAACTGAAATGCCGGTGTCCGGGCGTCGATCGTCAGCGTGTCTGGCCGGTAAGTCTGCATCTTGATCGCATCGGCTCCGACCTCCTTCGCCGCGCGCACGATCGCCGCCGCCTGCTCGAAATCATGATTATGATTCGCCGACATCTCGGCGATGATATAGGTCGGATGCCCGGCCCCGATGGACCGACCGTTGATGCTGAAGCGTGCAGTCATTCGCTGGGTGTTTGCGCCGCATAGACCGAAGCCGTGACGCGCACGTTATATCGGCGCCCCTCGATTTCAAAATAGGCCGGATAACGATCCGGGTCGGCGACGCGCAAGAGGTTGAATTGCTCGCGCAGCGATTTGTCCGGATCAAGCCGACTGTCCGTCGGTCGCCGACGCGGATAGTAGCTCGGTTCGCCGGACTGCGTCCGACCTTCCGCGATGATGAAGGGATACCGCGCAACGAAATCCAGGCAGAGCCTGGCGGTCGCCGCCGCTTGCACCGTGCGCAGCTCGGCAACGAGCTCGTGCCCCTGCAAGGCCACTGGATTCTGAAGATAGACCACGCCGCTGTCGACCTTCTCACCCGCCTCCAGGAGCGAGAATGGAATCACCGACTTGCCCTCGAGCACCTGCCACGTGAGCGGCGACCAGCCGCGCCCTTGCGGCAACGCACTCGCGTGAACCACCAGGTTGTGTGCATTCCGCCGCAAGACCTCCGGCGTGACGATGCGCCCCAACGAAAGCATGAACGTGAGGTCACCCGATGGAATCTTGGCCGGATCGTGAAGCCATTGCACCGTGTGCCCGGCGGACTCGAGTTGTGCCTTCAACGCCGGAAGCCACTCGCTCGACCAGGAATCCGCATCGCTCACGAGCGCGATGTTAAGCCGCGCTCCCAGTGCCGCCGCCACGCGTCCGGCGCCATGACCATCCACCAGCGCCCGGCCACGTTGGCTCATCTCTTCGCGTAGCGCCTGATCGTGCAGCAAGCTGTGCAATCGATCCGCGATCGTTTCGACGGTGAGCCCGCGATGATCGCCGAGATTAATACTGACTCCGCGGCGTTCCAACTCGCTTGCAATGTTTGCCTGATTCTCTGCCAACACCGTCTGCAGCGCGGGCAGCCCCATGAACGCGAGTTCCCAACCGGTGGATCCGGCCGCGGCAACGGCGACCTCAGCCCACGCCATCAGTTCGGGCATATTCGTCGGATCGACCGTCAGCCGCACGTGCGGTATGCCGGCCGCCGCGGCGCGCAGCGTATCCAAATGAGCGTTACTCGATCCAACGACAACCCTGGCCTCCACGTCCGGCATAAGCCGAAGCGCTGCGATGACCTTTGAGGTTACGTTGTCCGGATCGCTGCCACCGAGCGTCACCAGCACCTTCCGCGCGCACGGCAAGTACTCCCGCCGCCATTCTCGCCACATCTCGAATTCCCGACGCAAAAGCGTGAACTGCGTCCCGAGCAGAAACCGGCAAGATTGCCCCTGAATGGCATAATCCTCCTCCTTAAACGCCGGATTTTGATTCCAGACGATGTTGGCATGGAGGTGTCGCGCATGCCTGTGATCATCGCAGACAAAGAGGCGAAAGCCCGCTTCCTTCACGAGGCTTTGCCAGTCGTCACTCAGCTTGTAGCCATCAGCCACGATCCACTCCGCGCCGGCGGCTCGCGCTCTTGCAATCGTTTGCAGGGCATCGTCGGAAGTTCCGGCTTCGGCCGTCACCTCCACGGTTTCGCAACTGCCGGAGTGCAGTCGCGCACGTAGCGCGAGCGGCAAGGAAACGGAGGCAAGCACCACTCTCCCGCCCGCGCGCTGCCACGCCTGAGCCAGCGCGAGACAACGCATCACGTGGCCATTGCCGATCGCTGAATTTGCGTCGGCGCGAATAAACAAGACCCGCGTCATGTCAGTTGCACGCCTGCGGCGTGATTCCCCGGCACCACAACGCGGCGAACATCCTTTCCGCCGCTTCCCAATCTTCCGGAGTATCGATATCCTGCACGAGATGGCGTGGAATCACGACCGGCACGGCGTCGGCCGTGAACATGCGGGGGTGGGCGAGATATTTCGCCGTATCGAACCAATAAAATTGCGCAGCGTCATGATACGCCGTCGCGAAATCCTGCGATCGTTTCGCAAAGTTTTCGGGCCAGAACATCACGGCGCGGCCGCGCTCGTCGATGTTGAGCGCACGGAAAATATTCGCCGAGAACGTCGTCACTGAAATCGCCGAGGTCGCTTCATTCAAACGCAGCAGCTTGAGCCCTTCGCCAATATACGCGGCCTGGAGAAACGGTGCCGTGGCGTAAATGCAGCAAAACTCCGACGCGGCCTCGCCCTGCTCCGCCAGCCACGTCATCGCGTGAACGTTTACCGCGTCGGTGCCGGCGAAATCCGTGGCGATCGCCAGCGGACGCATAAACGGCACCTCCGCGCCATGCTGCCGCGCGACGTCTGCAATCTCGTCGTCGTCCGTGGACACAATGATGCGCCGAAACACCTCAGCTTCCCGCGCCGCACGAATCGAGTGAGCAATCATTGGCTGACCGGCGAAAAGCTTCACGTTCTTACGCGGGATTCGTTTGCTCCCGCCGCGCGCTGGAATGACGCAAACCGCGCTCATGCCGCGATCACGGCCGCCGGGGTCAGCGCGCGCACTGCCCCGATGACCTTAGCGATGTCCGCGTCCGTCATTCCTGGATACAGAGGCAGGCTGAGCGCTCGCCGATAAAATGCCTCTGCGACCGGACACTTGCCGGCCGCGTAGCCATAAGTACGGCGATACCAGGGTTGCAGGTACACGGGAATATAGAGGACCTGCGTGCCGACACCCGCTTCGCGCAATTCCACCATTACTTGCGTGCGAGTGCGGCCCAAAGCCGCGAAATCAATCTGCACAGTATAAAGGTGCCACGAGGTTGTGGCCACATCGCTGGAATGCCTCAGCCCCGGCGTCCGCAGCCAATCGAGCTCCGCGAACGCCGCATTATACATCGCGACGATCTCACGGCGCCGTTCGAGAAACGCGTCGAGTCTCTTCAATTGCGACAATCCCAACGCCGCCTGAAAATCAGTCAGCCGAAAATTCCAGCCCAGCTCCTGCATCTCATAAAACCACGGTCCTTTTTCGCCAAGCACGTCATCCTCGTCCGGCGTCTGGAATTGCCCAGGATCGCGCATGACGCCATGCGTCCGCAGCAGCCGCGCTTGATCCGCCCAACCCTTGCGATCGGTCACGAGCATTCCGCCCTCCCCTGTCGTCATGGTCTTGACGGGATGAAAGCTGAAAACTGTCATATCCGCCCAAGGATTTCCACCTAGCTTCCAGGCTTCGCCGAGCCGATCACCGGCATGAAAGGCGCCTCCAACCGCATGGCAAGCGTCGCTGATGACCACCGCACCACGCGCACGCGCAATCCGCGCGATTTCCGGAAGATCGCAGGCTTGCCCGGCGTAATCCACCGCCACGACCGCGCGCGTGTCGTCTTTCCACCCCGCCTGGAGCAATCGCGGATCGAGCGTATAGGAAACCGGATCGATGTCGCAGAAATCAGGTGTCGCGCCCGCGTGGGCCGCGACGTTCGCGGAAGAGAGAAACGTGATCGGCGAGGTCACCACCCGATCGCCGTGCGATACACCGGCGACGCGCATGGCCAGTTGCAGCGCCGAGGTCGCGTTGTTCACCGCTACGGCATACTTCGCCCCCACCGCAGCGGCGAAACGCCGCTCGAACGCCTCTACCGCCGGTCCCTGTGTTATGAGGTCAGCGCGAAGCGTGGTAGCGACTGCCTCGATATCCGCTTCGCTGATACTCTGGCTACCATAGTAGAGCATGCTTGAAAAATGCGAGCGTTGTACAGGCACTGCGTTAGGCGACCGGCGCCAGCTCACGCAGCATTGGGATCGGCGATCGGCTGTTACGACCGAGGTCGATCGAAGCGCCACCGGCGCATTCCGCGCCGAGCTGATCCGATATCATCTGGCGCAGTTCGTCGACGGAGAGGAACCTATCGTTTGTTCCGCTATTGTAGCAAAAGCCTGCCGGCACGAGCTTGCTAGCGTTCTGCGCGCAATAGTCTTCGCGCGTATAGCCCGCGCCGCTCGGCAGGATCGCGTAATATTGGCCAAGATCGACCGTGTTATAGCTGTCGCTCGCGGTAATCATTTCCTCATGGATCTTTTCGCCCGCGCGCACGCCGACGATCGGATGCTCGCATTCCGGACCGATCGCCTGCGCCACATCGGTGATGCGATAAGACGGAATCTTCGGCACGAGGATCTCACCGCCCCACGCGTTAGCAATGCTCCACAATACCATTTCAACGCCTTGCTGCAGGCTAATATTGAAACGTGTCATCGTCGAATCGGTGATCGGCAATACGCCCGTCTTCTTTTTTTCGAGGAAAAACGGAATCACCGACCCCCGGCTGCCCATAACGTTGCCATAACGTACAACGCTAAAGCGCAGATCGCGCGAACCCTTGATATTATTTGCCGCCACAAAAAGCTTGTCCGAGCAGAGCTTGGTCGCGCCGTATAAATTGGTCGGCGCCGCGGCCTTGTCGGTCGAAAGCGCCACGACCCGGCGCACACCGCAATCGAGACACGCATCGATTATATTCTGCGCCCCGAGCACGTTCGTCTTGATACACTCGAAAGGGTTATATTCGGCCGTGGGCACCTGCTTCAACGCGGCCGCGTGAACAACCACGTCGATCCCCTCGACGGCCCGTCGCAATCGCGCCTCATCGCGCACGTCGCCGATGAAATAGCGGATCGCCTTGTGCTCGCCCGGCGAAAAGTGCTGCGCCATCTCGAACTGCTTGAGCTCGTCGCGGGAGAAAATCACCAGCCGCTTCACAGTTGGGTAACGCTCCAGCACGGTTTTCACGAACGCTTTGCCGAACGAGCCGGTACCACCCGTCACCAGGATGCTAGCATTATCCAAAGAGAAGGGCGGTGCGGACTTTGGTTTCATACAGATTGGGCTGGAATGGATGTCGAAAAAGCAGGGAGGAAACTCGCGCGTCGGATGCGGCAAAAACCACACCTCGCGGCATTCAGATTGCAGTTCCGATGCCATCAGTGAAATCGGTAGCGCAACTGCCTACACTGAAGTTGGATAAATACCTTTTCTGCAGGCCCGTTGAGAAACCCGGCAAAACTTGCCGGCCGACAGCGAGACTCCGCGACTTCGCCCCGTGGATCGATCGCTCAGCTCTCAACTGCCCGCGCCCCCGCCCCTCATCCCACCGCCGCGCGTACCGGCCCGAAGGCTTCAAGCGCCGCGCGGGTCGCGTCGTCGAGGTCGCTCTCCGTCACGCCGGCCGCCGCGAACGTGTCGCTCGTCGGTTGCCAATACGTCCATTCACCCGGCCAGCCGTGGCCGCAGCGCTCCGCCGCACCCGCGGCCAGATGCAGCAGGTTCGCCTCCTGTACGGCGCCCGCCGGTTGATAGTGACTGCGAATCGCCTGCAGCGCCGCGACCGGAAAATTCCACTCCTCGAGGATGATCGCCGCCGCATCCACATTGCTGATACCCACCGTCGCCAGCTCCCAGTCGGCCAGGGGAAGCGAATTCTGATCCTGAACTCCATCCCGTGCCGCCGTGTCGCGCACGAACCGGTCCAGCGCCACTTTTCCAACCGACCGCAGCAATCCCATCGTATACGCATCGCGCGCGTCCAGGCCGGCTGCCTTACCGAGATTCTCCATCACGAGTGCCGTGAGCAGCGCGTTCTCGCGGAACTGCGCCGCCGTGACGCCGTAAAAACCAAGTCGCTGCGCCGAGATTTGCGCCGCCGTCGCGAATCCAGCAATCCGATACACCTCGGTAAACCCGATCCGCAACAACGCTTCCTCGAGCGAGGCGATCGGATCGTCTGCCGCATAGGCCACGCTGTTGCTCACGCGCAGGATCCGCGCGGTGAGCGCGGGATCGCGTTTCAACAGCTCCACGATTTCCTCCGTCGCGGAGTTGATGTCCGTGAGCAGATAGCCGAGCCGCGCGAGAATCCGCGGCGCCGCCGGCAGGGAGAGCGCCACGCGCAACAGCGCTTCACGGGTGGGAGGATTCGCGATGACCATGGGGATCAGGCTCGGGTTAGCGGGCGGCAAGTTCTGCCGGGTTCGCGCGCTCGCACCACGCCGCCCAGCACTCGCGCAGCGCCGCGCCGAAACACGCCGCCTGGCCGGTAAAATCCAACAACGGGCTCGCGTGCAACTCCGCGCGCAGCCCGGCCCGAATCGCCGCAAGCCGAGCAATGTCGCCCGCCAGCTCCGTCGCGATTCGCACGTAGCCGTCGCGCTCGTTCGCGCACCATTCCGGATGCCCGATCGCCGTCAGCAGGCTCGCACCCACGCGCGACATGTGCCGATCGCCGACGAGCGTCACGACCGGCACGCCCATCCACAACGCCTCACACGTGGTCGTCGTGCCGTGATACGGAAACGTGTCCAGCGCGATGTCGACGTCGTGATACAGCGCGAGGTGCGACACGGTGTCGGGCGTGCGCTCGAGCAGTTCCACGCGCGCGAGCTCGATGCCCGCACGCGCCAGCCGCTCCTCCAATGCCTCCCGCACGCCGCCGGCGCTCAACCCGCGACCTTTCAGTTTCAGCCGCGAGGCCGGCACCGCCGCGAGCACCCGACTCCACGTCGCGAGCATCGTATCGGTGATTTTCGCGAGGTCATTGAAACTGCCAAAGGTCACGCAGCCGCGCGCCTGGGCCGGCAACGGCGCCACGTCGGGCGCGTCTTGCGGCGGCTGATACGTCCACGCGGTCGGCGCGAACCGCACCAGCGTTTCCGTCGCAAACGCATCCGCGTCGCCGACTGGATCCGCGATCGCATCGGTGAACCGATAGTCGATCGCCGGCACCCCCGTGGTGTTCGGATAACCAAGATACGTGACCTGCACCGGCGCGACTTTCCGCGCCAGGACCGGCAGCCGATTCGTGATCCCGGTGTGACCCGCGAGGTCAACGAGAACGTCGAGATTGTCGCCGCGGATCACCTGCTCCACCACGGCGTTGGACTGCCCGGAAAAATTCCGCCACACGGCCGCGAGCGGCCGCAGGCGCGCCGTCACCGCATCCTCGCGGAAGTGATCGTGATAAAGGTAGACCTCGAACGCCTCGCGATCCAGGTGGCGCAACAACGGTTCGATGAAATACGCGCACGAATGCGCCCGCAGATCCGGCGAGAGCACCGCCACGCGCAGCCGCCGCGCGGGATCCGCTACGCTTGCAAAGCTCTGTGAGGGCGCGCTGCCGCCGAGCGCGCAACCATACGCCACATGCGCGGCGAAGAGCTGCTCGCGCGAGATATCGTCGAGGTTTTGCAGCGCGAACAACCGGTTGCTCCGCGCCTCGTGCGCCTGGGGCCGCAACGCGAGAAATGCGTCGTAGTCCGCGATCGCTTCCCGCACGCGATGCAGTTGCTGCAGCGCCTGCGCGCGACCGAACCGCGCCGGCGCGTAATCGGGCGCGGCGGCCAGCGCGCGTTCGTGGCACGCCAGCGCTTCGGCCTGCTTGCCGGCCAGCCGCAGCGTGAAACCAAAATTCACCCAGCCCGCCGCGTAATCGGGTTTCAACGCGACGGCTTTCTCATGACAACGCAGCGCTTCGGCAATGCGGTCCTGATGCTTGAGGCACGTCGCAAGCTGATCCCAGCCTTCGTGAAAATCGGCCTTCACCTCCACTGCATGCCGCAGATGTTTCTCCGCTTCCGCGTGGCGTTGCATCGCGCCGAGCGCGATCGCCAGCCGGAACTCGCACATCACCGCTTGCGGGCTCAACGCGAGCGCGCGACGCAGCAGATCGATCGCTTCCGCACCCCGCCCCTGCTGGTGAGCGAGCAGCCCCGAAAGATGGAGCACGTCGAAATTTTTCGGCGCCGCCACCCGCGCCTGCCGGTAAAACGTCTCCGCGGCGGCGAACCGCCCCGCGCGTTGATGAGTAAGACCGTTCTGGAGGAGCGACTGAAGTTTGGCGGGCGACACGCGGAGATCCTCGGATTTTCGGCGCAAAGGCGGGGAATCTTTAGCGCGAAGAATTCCTGGCGAGGCTGCGCCCCAGGCGAGAGACCACAGACCAGAGACTAGGGACCAGAGCCCCCAAACCAACGCGCATTCTGTCCTTCAGTTCTTCGTTCCCTTCGTTGCCTTTTGTAAAACGCTCGAGTTCGACTCCACGGGGAGGACGGCCGCAAAGAAGCACAAAAAATGCGCAAGAATACGGCCTCGGTTTTTCGACTTTCTGTGCCCTTTTGTGGCTGAACTGTCTTAAAGGGAAATCTCCCGGTTCAGCGGATTCACCCTCAAGCGCTCTGCCGCCGCGCCGATGTTTTGCGCATCGCCATTCGCTCCGCCGGCGCTCCGCGAACCGGCCTCCTCTTACATGCTCACTTTGAATTCAGCGCCTCCTGTGCCTTGCACGACGCCTTTTTCCGAAACCGAAATCAAGCGCCGCATCGACGCGTGCCCCAGGCTCGCATCGCTTCAATCGATCAACCGTGCGCTCAGCGAACTGGTGCGCTCGGAAGGCAGCCTGAATTCGCAGATCGCCGAGGTCATCCGCCGCGATCCTTCGCTCTCCGCGCGCCTGCTGCGGATGGTGAACTCCGTCTATTTCGGCCTTTCCGCCCGCGTGAACAACATCGAGGAAGCCGTGTTCTTCCTCGGCCTCCGCCAGATTCGCGAGCTGTCGATGGCCACGCCCGTCATCGAGGAGCTCGAGCAGTTGCAACAGAACACCTCGCCGTCGCTGCCGTGGAAGGAGCTGTGGACGCACAGCATCGCCACCGCGATTCTCACGCGCGAAATCATCGCGTCGACACCACTCCACGTCGATGACGACACCGACTATCTCATCGGTCTCCTGCACAACGTCGGGAAAGTCGTCATGGCCTATGCGTTTCCCGACGAATTGCGGACGCTGATGACGACCTCCGCCGCCGACCCGTCCGAATTCTGTAAATTCGAACGCGAGCTGATCGGCTGGGATCACGGTCAGATCGGCGCGCACTACATCGCCCGCCACCAGCTCTCGGAGGAGATCGTCTTCGCCGTCCAATATCACAACGATCCCGACCGCGCGCCGCGCCACCGGCTCTTCGCCGCGGCGGTGCAGATCGCGGATTACCTGGTGCGCTACAAAGGCATCACCGGCGGCTTCGAGCAGATCGATCCCGTCACGCCCGACTCCTGGGTGTTGCTACCCGGCTGGCGCATCCTCTACGGCGCCGACGGCCCGGAATCGATGCTGGCGCGCGCCTCCGTCGCCAATTCGCTCCAACGGCTGCCGTCCATGCTGCAGGGTTTGCTGTGAAATGGGCGGGAAGAAACCCGTTGAGTGCCAACGCGCGCCCCTTCTGCACTCCAGCTCTAAGCTCTTAGCTCTCAACTCTCCGCTCTCAATTGAATCACCTCCCATGATGTCCGTCTCGCTGTCCGAACTCGTCGGGGGTGGCCTCGGCAGCAAATCGCCGTTCGAGACGTGGCTCGGCGCTTGGGAAACCAGCGCCGATTCCGCGTATTGCCGCGATCTCAGCGGCCGCATCCTCGCCGCC
>JAKFEQ010000037.1:0-9020 GCA_036675625.1 Opitutaceae bacterium
CCGGCGACGAGCGTGAACGCTCCCACCTCCGCCGACGCTACGCTCATCTGCGCCGCCGTGCGGGTGCCGGTTTCCCAATTGTCGTTCGACGCGAGCTCGGTGCTGCCCGCGAACACGGTCAGCTTCGGATCCGCCAGCACGCCCGCGACCGCAAAGGCCGACAACGTCGGGCCTACGCCGCGGATGAGAACGGTTTTCGGTGCGTTACCCGCGATCACCAGACCCGCGATGAGCGTGCCTTCACCGGCGGTGACGTTCATGCGCGCGGAGACGTTGACCAGGCGGGAACTCGAGTCCGTGTCGGTATCGTAGATCTCGGTCAAGGCCACTCCGGTCGTGCTGTTCGGACGCAGCATGCTGGTGGTGTGCGCGCCATGGTTAAACGTCGCGAGCAGCGCCGAATCCTTGCTGCCGCTCGGCAGCGCAAATGCTCCAACCCGGGCCGCAGTCGACGCGATGAGCGCTCCGTTGGGCGCGCCGGCAGTGTTTGTCTGCCAGTCGTCATTTGTCGCGAGCGTCCCGCTCGAAGAATAGAGCGTGAGCATCGGGTCCGCGAGTTCGTCAACCACGCCATAGGCCACGAGGCCCGGACCGATGCCGCGCACGAGCAGGTTCTTGCCGTCGCCCGCGACCACGAAGCCCATGATCAGCGTCTGATCGCCGGGACCGGAGATGGCGCGCGCCGAGAAGTTTACTATCCGGCTGGACGGCGCGACGAACAGCGGCGCGATGAGCATCGTCACATCGACCGAGCTGCTGCCGATGCTGTTCGTGGCGGTCACCGTCACAATATAGCTGCCGGCCATCATGGGTGTGCCGTTGATCGCGCCGGTCACGGGATTCAGCGTCAGGCCCGGAGGAAGACCCGTGGCTGTATAACTCGTGGGCGATCCGCTCGCGTCGATCACATAAGTGACGAACGGCGAGCCGGTCATGCCCGTCGCGCTCGTGGAGCTCGTGATGATCGGTGCGACCGCCGCCGGGGCGACCGTGATGGTCAACGTGGCGGTGCTCGTGCCCGCCGAGTTCGTCGCCGTGAGCGTCACGACAAACGTACCGGCTGTGGTCGGCGTGCCGTTGATGGCGCCCGTCAGCGGATCGAGCGAAAGCCCGGCAGGTAGACCTGTGGCTGTATAGCTCGTCGGCAGACCGGTCGCGGCTATGATATAAGTCTCGAAGGGCGTGCCCGCGGTGCCGGGCGCCGTCGCCGGGCTGGTAATAATCGGAGCGACCGTCTCGGCTGCGACGGTGATCGTCACCGAGGAGCTGGCCGAGCCGTGATTGTTGGAAGCGGTGAGCGTCACCACCGAGGTGCCGCTGCTGGAAGGCGTACCGGTGATGACACCGGTCGATGTATTCAGCACGAGGCCGCCGGGCAGGCCGCTGGCGCTATAGCTCGTCGGAAAACCCGTCGCTGTGATGGCATAGCTGAACGGGGTGCCAACGGTCGCGGCGGCCGAAACCGTATTATTTACAATGGTCGGAGCGACACCCGAACTGCCGACGGTGATGAGCAACGTCGCGTTGCCCGTGCCGCTGGAGTTCGACGCGCCGAGTTGCACGGTCGTCGTGCCGGTGGCCACCGGCGTTCCGGTGATCGCGCCGGTCGCCGTGACTATACTGAGGCCCGCCGGAAGCGGCGTGGCCGAATAGCTGATGGGCGAGCCCGACGCCGTGATTGTATAGCTGAACGGCGTGCCGACGGTCCCACCCGCAGCGAGCGAGGTGTTCGTGATCGTCGGCGCGGAACCGGCCGGTGCCACCGTAACGGTGAGCGTAGCGTTGCCGGTGCCGGTGCTGTTCGTGGCGCCGAGCAATACATTTGTTGTACCCGCCGTGGTTGGCGTACCCGTGATGGCGCCCGTTGCCGCCACGATGCTCAGGCCCGCCGGCAGCGGGCTTGCGCTGTAGCTCGTGGGCGAGCCTGAAGCCGCGATCGTGAAGCTGAACGGCGTCCCGATCGTACCAGCGGCCGAGAGCGGATCGTTCGCGATGATAGGTGCAGCACCGGTGGCACCCACGCTGATGACCAGGGTGGCGTTGCCGGTGCCGGTGCTATTCGTGGCACCGAGCAATACATTTGTTGTACCTACCGCAGTGGGCGTGCCCGTGATGGCCCCGGTCGCAGCGACGATACTCAAACCGGCCGGCAACGGCGCGGCGGAGAAACTCGTCGGCGAACCGGACGCGGCGATCGTGAAGCTGAACGGCGTCCCGACCGTGCCGCCCGCCGACAGCGGACTGTTCGTGATGATCGGGGCGACGCCGGCCGCCGCGACCGTGATCGTGAGCGTGGCATTACCGGTGCCGGAGCCGTTTGTGGCGCCAAGCAGCACATTCGTTGTACCCACTGCGGTCGGCGTGCCAGTGATGGCTCCGGTGGCGGCGGCAACGCTCAGGCCTGCTGGCAGCGGCGCGGCAGAGAAACTCGTGGGCGAGCCCGAAGCCGCGATCGTGAAATTGAAAGCGGTGCCAACCGTCGCACCCGCGTCAAGCGGAGTGTTCGTGATGACGGGAGCCGCGCCCGCAGCGCCGACGGTAACGACCAGCGTGGCATTGCCCGTGCCGCTGGCGTTGGTGGCGCCGAGCAGGATATTCGTCGTGCCCGCCGTCGTCGGCGTGCCGGTGATTGCACCGGTTGTAGTATTGACGCTGAGACCGGCCGGAAGCGGGTTCGCCGCAAAGCTCGTCGGTGAACCGGAGGCGGTGATCGTAAAGGCGAACGCCGTGTTCACGGTGCCGGCCGCCGAGAGCTGCGAGTTGGTAATCACCGGCGCCGCGCCGGTCACGGTCAGGAGCGCGCTGTCGCTCGGGACCGAACCCGAGCCATTCGTAACGAGCACATAATAACTCACGGCATCGGCCGCTTGTACATTCGTGAGGGTGAGCGTGGCGGTGGTCGCGGAGGTGTTGCCCGTGATATTCTCACCTGCCTTGCGCCATTGATAACTCAGCGGCGCGGCGCCATTGGCCGTGACCGAGAATGTCGTAGTGCTGCCTGCCACCGCGCTGTGCGAGCTCGGCTGCGACGTGATCGCCAGCAGCGCCTCGCCTGTGGCGGTGAAACTCTGCCGGAGCATATTGGGTTCAAATGCGGGAGCGGCCGAGCCGGCCTGAGCCGCCTGCAGGGTGATGATACCTGGCGCGGTCGGCGTGACGGTGAAAACGCCGCCGACCGGTCCGCTGATCGAGGCTGAGCCCGTCGAACCGGCGACTACAGTAAGCACAATCGGCAACGTGGAGCTCGCGGAAGGCGAGACCGTGAAGGATCCCGCGGCGATTGTCCGGTCGGCGAGAGCCGCGAAACTGACGGACTGCCAGGTCGGGTTGACCGCGCCCGTGGTATAGAATTGACCGGTGCCGAAACCGACGTCGCCCGGGACGAAGGTCAACGTCGAGTAGACGCTGCCGAGATTGGCAATATCCGAGGCCCGGCCAGTCGTGGGATGGAGGGTGCCGAGAATGGAGAAGCCCGTGATCGGATCGAGGCGCAGATAGTACATCTTGTCGGTGCCGTAGCCGACATCCGTGCCCGTGAACGCGAGGGCGTTATGGCCGCCAATGCCCATATCATGTTTATCGGCCGACGTTCCGAGCAGCGCCGGATCGAGCGTGCCGAACTTGGTGAAACCAGTGACAGGGTCGGTCCGAAGATAATAGAAATAGTTGAGTCCGTAGCCGAGATTCGCCGCCGCAAACGTCAGCCCGAAATACCCGCTGTCGCCGAGCGTCGCGGGGCCGCCCGGACCCGACATCGGCTTGAGATCAGTCACGGCCGAGGCCGTGCCAGAGCTGGGCTTGATGGCGGTGAAATAATCACCGGAAGCTTTGTGATGAATCAGATAGAAATTAACCGCGCCGTAGCCAATATCGGGGTCGGCCGAAGTCAGGGCCGAGTAGGAATTCGGCGTGAGCTTGCTCCCGATATCCGCGTGCGTGGTGGCGGCACCGGACGCCGCTATATAACGGGTAAACGCGGCCACATCGCCGCCGGCGGGAATCGCCGTACCCTTGATTGAATAGAACTGGTTGGCGCCGCCGCCGAGCGACAGATCCTGTGCCATCAGATGAAAACCCGAGAGGCTCGGGCCGATGGCCCAGCGTGGAGTGAGGGTAACGACGCCCGTTGCCGGAGTGATGGCGATCGAGGCCATGTTGTCGGCTCGAACCGTGGTCCCCGCAAAAAGCGCGAGGATCGCGAGAGCCGATAATATATTAAGGTGTGATTTCATGTAATACTTCGAGTTACTAAAAGGGCCCCCTCGCGCGAATGAGGCGTGACGACGGACGTCGCGAGACGAGCTGGTATGGCCCGCTCGACGTGCACTGAGCACGACCGATCTGCCGTGGTGGGACCGTGCCCAGCGGAGGGCGGCTCGCTTTTACCGTGGGGCATAAACCCCAAAAGGATGCATCCGGGAGCCGTCGTGAACGGGCGCCCGTGAGTCGGCTCATCGCACGCGGCACCACAGCGCTTCGTAAGCGCGCACCAGATCGGCCTTGTTCGTCGCGGGCGTGCGTAGCTCTCGCTGCAACTGCGCGAGGGTCACCGCATCCGCCACGGCCGCGGGATCCCAGAGTAACAGCGCGAGCGCATGGAACACGCGCTGCCGCGGATGCCGCCACGGCCGCATGCGCAGGGGCGAACAAACGCCATCCAGCCGGAAATTGAGGACGATATTGCGCGTTCCCATCAGCTCCGGGCACTTGTCTCCCGCGTCCTGCGCATAAGCTCGCACGTAAGGGAAGTCGCGGTTGAGCCGGCGCTCCTCGAGCCAGAGCCAGCACTGCCGCATCAGCTCGGTCACTTCCGCGTGCCGCGCCGCAAGCTCGTATCGGGAAACTGGATTCGCGTCGGGATGCAGCTTGAATTCCACGCCGGCCGCATGATTTCGCAGCAGGGCGTCGTGCCACGGCAACGGATCGAGCTCCGCGATGCGCGCGAGCTGTCGGTGGCGTTCGCGGCAGCGCCAGTGATATCGGCCCCGCGAGGCCAATACGGCGTCGCCGCACGCGAGCGCGGCCTTCGCGATGTTGCGCCGGATAAAATCGGCGTCGGCCGGCGCGAGCGGCTCCGAAGGAGCCGCCGCGAGCTTCACGGCGGAGAGGAACAAACCCGTGCCGCGGTTCATCAGGAGCCGCGTCGCTTCCGCCAGCGGAATCTGCCCCGCATCCAAGTGCCGCGCGCAGCCGGCGAGGGCGGCAGAGGGAAAGTCGGCGCACCTCAACGTCCGATGTCCGGAAACCAGATCGTAGGAAAACATGCTCACCGGCTGCGCCCGCAGCTCGGCCAGCGATGTGATCTTGAACTCCACTTCGACACCCACGAGCTGCGTCAGGATTTCGCCCAGGACCTCGAGCGCGCGACGATAGAGCAGCTCGTTGAGGTGCCGGTTGCCGCGAATGAAGACATAGAATTCGAGATCATTATAAGGCTGGTCGCCCGGGTCGTCCGTGCACCGGAGCACCCCACCCTCGCCCCGGCCATAACCGCCGCCCAGCAGTACGGCTTCGAGCTTCGCCGCCGGAATCAGACCGCGCACGCCGCTGAACACGCGTTCGCACGCGCCGGCGAGGTGCCGTTCCAGCGCAGCATCGCCATCAAGCGTGAACCGACGCGACGCTTCCGGCTCCGCCGCGTGCAGCGGAAACCTCACGACCGCGGCGCGGCTGGTCTCGACGGAATTCATCCGAGTACGCGATCGACGCGGTGCATTTGCCAGCCGGCCCGAAACCCGTGCACGCGACCGAGCCGCTGCTGCCCGCGAATCCGCGCGGCCGCGGGCCACTGCGCGAGCCGACGGTGCCGCACACAGTATATAAGATCGCCCGCGACATCGCGGACCCAGCCCATCATCGCGCGGCGCGGCGAAAAATCCCCCCGCCCGCCCGTCGCCATCCCGGCCAGCGCCCACGCCTCGCCAAAGCCGCGTTTGAACGCCTGCCGCGGCGTGTAGTTGTGCGAGTGCATCACGACCGACTCGGGGATATATTGAATGCGAAACCCCTCCGCGCGGCACCAGCGGGTATATTCATCGTCCTCCGAGTACTGCATGTTCTCTAAAAAACCGCGCCGCGACCACACGTCACGCCGCAGTCCGCTGCTCACCATGCTGAAGAAATGCTCCCACCGCGCGGACTCGCGTCGCTCGCCAAAACAGCGCTCGTAGTCGCGCGCGAACGGCGCCGCACAATCCGGCCGCGCGATCTGCCGTCCAAACACCGCCGCAACCCGCGGATCCGCCAGCGCAGCGACGAGCGGCGCGAGCCAGTTGTTATCCTGCGGCGTGGCGTCGGCGTTGAGAAAGATCACGCGCTCGTGCGCGGCGAGTTCCATGCCCTGGTTGAGCACGCGGCCTGGGCGATACTCGTGCGGCTTTAACTGGATGAAGTGCCGCGGGCGCGCCGCACGAATCAGCTCCACCGAGCCATCGGTCGAGCCGGAATCGAACACGATGAGCTCCCAGTTTCGGTGCTGCTGCGCGGCCAGCGCCGGCAGGGTGTCGCGCAGCGCCCAGGCTTCGTTGAACGAACGGAGGACGATGCTGACGGGTGGCTCGGACATGCGCGCGCCGGTTGGTCAGTCAAAGCCGGCGCGCGGCTGAAGGAAGCGTGGTGGGAGATACCCGCGCGCATGGGAGGTAAACACCTCCTTGCTCCGCGCAAGACTTCCGACCTCCGGGTCGGTCTCTCCTCCCGGGGCGCCCATTGTCCGGCTCCAACCCCAAGCGACTCGCGTCGCTTACCTCCATGATCGCGTGGAAAGCACCGACCCCAACGTCGGGTGCCCACCAACGCCTTCCCTCCTTTTGTCCAAAAAATCCAAGACTATGTTAACCATGCTGTCCGCCCCAGGTAAGATCGCGCCCTTAGCACGGCTGCGCAGTAGAATCCGTGGAATGGCGCGCCTTCAGGCGTTCGCCGCTCTGCTCGTCGTCACGCTATTGGGCTCGGCCGTGCCGGCTGTCGCGCAGACCCCGATTCCAAGCGCTGCGCTTTCCGGAATCAATGGCCCAACCTTTGTCGCGCTCGATACCGTGCGTGGCTTCATCTACGTCTCCGAGCATGGCGAGGTAAACGGAACTCTGGGCGGCCGGATCATGAAATTCCCGCTGGCGGGCGGAGCCGGCGTCGCGATCGCCGTCAACGGCACCACAGACGGCGCATTTATCAGCCCCGATGCCATACTCGTCGATGCAACGACCGGCGACCTGACGATCGCCGACCGTTTCCTCAATCGCGTCCAACGCATCACCAATACAGGCGTGTTCGTCATGAAGTTCGGTTCGGTCACCGTAGGCGCAACCGATGAAATGCACGGGCCGGTCGGACTCGCGACCGATAGCGACGGCGCAATCTACGTGACCGAGCACGGCGAGACCACGGGCACGATTGTCGACAAGGACAGGGTCGCGAAATATACAATTACCGGAATACCCGGCCCCGGGGCGGTTGTGGCTAAAAGCTGGCGGACTCTCGGCGGCACAGGCGAAGGCGATGGGCAGTTCAAGACGCCCTACGGCATCGCAGTGAGCGGCACCAGCGTCTATATATCCGACGGTTTTAACAATGGTTCCCGCGTCCAGGTGCTAAGCACGGTCGACGGCACCTACCAGAGCCAGTTCTCCGTCGGAGTCACAGGCATAAATGTCATCCCGCTCGGGCTGTTTATCGATTCGGCCAATGCACTCTGGATTACACAGAGCAGCGATGGCGGCACGGGGCCCTTGCAGCGCGTTGAGAAACGCACGCTCGCGGGCGTCGCCACTGGCACCGCGTTCGGCAGCCCGGGCACGGGTGATGGACAGTTCTCACTGCCGTTCCACACGGTCGTCGACCTGGCCGCCAACCGCGCCTACGTCGCGGACTATAATAATGACCGTGTACAGATCTTCGATTTATCGATCGATAGCGCGCCAGCCGTGATCGCCAGCTTCGGTCTCGGTGCCAGCAATACCACGACGGTGAACTTCAACCTCGTGTTCAACGAGGCCGTCACCGGTGTCATCGCGAGCTCCTTCACCACAAATCTCACCGGCGGCGCGACCGGCGTCGTCGGAACCCCGACCGGCAGCGGCACGACGTGGAGCATTCCGGTAACCTTCGGCGGCACCCCCGGCGGCACGATCAGCCTCACGGCCAAGGCCGCTGGCTCAGGCATCAACGATCTCGCAAGCAACCCGTATGCCGGCGGCGGCGCGGCGACCAGTGCGATCTTCACCGTTCCGGGCAGCGGCGGCACCGGCGGCCCATCGGTGAGCACCTTCGCTTACGTGCGTAGTACACTCACGTTCCGGATCGTGTTTAACGAAGACGTGACCGGCGTGGATGTGACAGATTTTGAATTCGAGGCCACCGGCAGTGCCGGCGGCAGCCTCACGTCGGTGGCTCCCGATAACGGAAGCGCTACCGCCTATATCCTCACGATTTCCTACGACGGTGGACAGCCTGGGTCCATTCAGCTGCGCATTAAGCCGACGGGCACCGGAATCACAGGAACGAGCGGTGCCTTTACGGGCGCCGGGGTCGCGAGCGCGATCGTCCCGGTTTCAAATAACACCGATGTATCTATTCCAACCGTTTCGACCTTCACCCCCGGCTCAGGTTCTGGGTCTCTGGTCGACTTCACTGTCACGTTCAGCGAGCCGGTGATGGGGATCGAGCGCACCGATGTCTCTCCGATACTCACCGGTTCGGCGGCAGCGACGATCGGAATCGTTCGCGCGGCCAACGCCAGCGGAACGGTCTACATCATTCCTGTGACTTACACTGGCACGGGATCTATCCAACTACAGCTTGCCGGCGGCACCGATAACATCGAAGACGGAAATTATAATGATTTCGCCGGCGGCACGAATGGCTTGAGCCAGGTATTCACGATCCCCGGCTCCGCTCCGGCAGCTCCCGTCATCTCGGGTGCTTCGAGCGGCGCCGCGACGACCGGCACCGCCTTTAGCTACCAGATCACCGCCACGGGCAGCCCCACGGGCTATGCGCTCGCGAGCGGCTCCCTGCCGGCT
>JAKFEQ010000018.1:0-44081 GCA_036675625.1 Opitutaceae bacterium
GAATTGTCCGCCCCAGCCCGGCTTCGTCGGGTCGGCCGGATCATTGCCTCCGCGCGGCAGGAAGAAAAACCACGACGGCGTATCCCCTTCCTTCATACACCCGTGGGGATTCGGCTTCGTCCAGGTCTTCGTCGGATAGAGCACGCCCAGCGGGCCGCGGCTGCGGACGTTTTTCTCGATCCACGCGAGGCTCGTGAGCTCCTCGTCGCCGGTGAGATACATGCCGCGAAAAAGCCCCTCGCGTTTGTCGCGGCCCTTCGGCGCCTTCGCCAGCACGTAGGCCATCCCGGGGAATTCGCCACGCACCCAGTCGGCAATCCCATCCTGATCCGCGATGTCGTAGGCGCGGAATCGTTTCACGAACGCCGCGAAACCATCCGCGCCTCGGTCGTGTTTCACCCGCCACAATGCCTGCGCGAGATCGGTCTGCCCGCCCCAGATCGAGATGTTCAGTGGCCGGTCGGCGCTGCCGGCGTCGATCCGCTCGATCAGCGCCCGCGATCCCGCCGTGTCGTGACCTTCGCCGATATGCGCCCGCCCGCGCTGCGGATTCCCGGAAACGATTCGCGCGCGAAGATCCGCGGCCGTGGGCCAGCCTTGCGCGTGCCGCTGGAGATTCGGGCGCACGACGCCGTAAGCGTCGACCACCGCGCGAATCAACTCGGGCTTCGTGATCGCCTGCTTGAGCTCACCCGGCGTGCCGGACGCGCTCGCGAGCAGCAATTCGATCTCGAACTCGTTCGCGTAGACCATCAGCCGGACCATCGACTGCTGATCGTCCGGATCACCACCGATGTCGGTGAGCACCGCGAGTCGCGGTTTTGCGGCAGCCACGACCGTCGTCGCGGCAAGGCAGCACAAGAGGTAACGAAGGGGGCGAAGCATGCGACAAACGCCACGGAAAGCAGCGCTCCGAGTCAACGCGAGGCGTTGAAAGCCCCTCTGCGGCGGGACCGCGAGCAGGAGCGCCCGACATGGAAAGGGAACCATGACCCTTGATACCGCGGCCCGAGATCCCAGACCCCAGCTCCCCGGACCCGGAGTCAGAACAACTCCGTCTGCTCCACCGTCTGCGGTTTCACCAGCGGAGCGGCGGGCGCGGCGTTGGTCGAGCCGGTGAAATTCGCCGCGTGGCCGTAGCGTTTTCGCGCGTCGTTGCCCGTCGTGCGCATCTCGAATTCGTCCAGCAAACGAAACAACTCCTCCGGCTGCGGCGATCGCCACTCGGGCTTCACCTCCGGCAGCGCGAGATCAAGCGTCGTCAGCTTCAGGTTCATGCGCAGCCGCTCCGCATTGGCCGCGACCGCTTCACGAAAACGCTCCGGCTTCAGCTCCGCGGATTTCTCGAGCACGCATTCGACGCTGCCGCCGCACTCGGCAAGCCATTTCGCCGCGGTCTTCGGACCCACGCCTTCGAGGCCGGGGATGTTGTCCGACGTATCGCCGACGAGCGCGAGATAGTGCGCGATCTGCGCCGGCGGCACCCCGAACTTCTCCCGCACGCCTGCCGCATCGAGCAACCGCCAGCCGAGCTTCGGATTCGCCGAAGGCGGCGGCAGCATGATCTTGATCCGGTCGTCGACGATCTGCGCGAAATCCTTGTCGCTCGAAACGATCAGCACGTCGTGCCCTTGTTGCGCGAGCTTCACCGCTTCCGACGCCAGCAGGTCGTCGCTCTCGACGCCGTCCTGCTCGATGCCCGCGAGACCCATCGCCCGCGTGAGCTGTTTGATCGGCTCGATCTGCTGGCGCAGCGGATCGGGCATCGGTTTGCGTTGCGCCTTGTACTCCTTGTGCAGCGCGACCCGGGCATCCGATTCGCCAAGATCGAAGAACACGAGCGTCGCGTCGGGTTTCTCCTGGTCGATGAGCTTCCAGAGCGACTTCACCCAGCCGTGCAACGCGCCGGTGGGAAACCCCTTCGACGACGTGAGCTCCGGGAGCGCGTGGAAGCAGCGGTAGGCAAGATTGAAACCGTCAACGAGGAGCCATTTGGACATGGGGAGGGAAGCGAGTTGAGAGTCGGGCGCTGAGAGTTGAAAGACTCAAACCACCTTACGGCAAACCAGCAACTCGCGGCCGCATGAAGCGCGGCGGTTTGCGGCTCTCAACCCTCAACTCTCAACGTCCAGCACCTCACGGATCGACATCGTACACTTCCACGATGCCGACGCCGGTCGTATTGCCCACGCCGCTGAGCTGCACGGTGTACGCGCCGGGTGCGAGCATCACGATCATCGCGGCATCGCGGCTGCCGTTCGCGAAGGGAAACGCTCCCGCCGTCGATGCGGCCGAGGCGATCACCGCCGCGTCTTCGCCCGAGGCCCAGTTGTCGTTCGTGCGGATGGTCTGCCCGCTCGACTGGGCGACGAGCGTGATCTGCGGATCGGCGAGCACGCCGGGCACGCCGAGGCTGGAGAGCGTCGGGCCGGCGCCGCGGATGAGCATCCGCCGCGAGACGGCGCCATTCACCACGAAGCCGGCAATCACGACATTGCTGCCCGTGCCGACCTGGCCGCGCGTCGAGACGTTGATCGCCTTCGGGCCGACCGCATTGCCCGTGGTCACGTCGTAGATTTCGATCAGCACCACGCCGCTCGCATTCGGAGCGTTGGCCGGGCCCTTGGCTTGGACCGTGTACAGGCCGGGCGGGAGCGTCGCGAGGACGGCCGCATCGAGGGAATTGTTGCCTAGGGCGAACGCGCCCGCGCGATTCGTCGCCTGCGTGATGGCAGTCACCTGCGCGTTGCCACCGGCCTGCGTGCGCCAGTTGTCGTTCGTCAGCACAGGCGTGCTCGGATCGCGCGAGGAATACAGCTCGAGGCGGGGATCGTCGAGCACGCCGGTGACGTTGAAGGGCGCACTCGCGAGCCGGGGGCCGACGACGCGGATGAGCATCTGGCGCGTCTGGTTGACGTTCGCGCCGGTGACGACGAAGCCGCCGATGAGGACGTTGGCACCGCCGGCGGTCACGCCGCGGGTCGAGATGTTGGCGAGCCGTGTCGGCGTGCTGGACAACGTGAGGATCGCGGGATCGCTCGTGGCCACGCCCGCCGCCGAGGTGATGACGGCGGTGTAGCTGCCGACGCGCGTCGTATCCACATTCGTGAGACTGAGCAGCGGGGCGTTGGCGCCGGGAATCGGCGCGCCGTTCAGGAGCCATTGATACGCGAGCGGCGGCGCGCCCTGCGCCTCGACGCTGAACAGCGCGCCCGAGCGCGGCGCCAGCGTGAGCGAGGTCGGATGCTTGGTGATGGTGACGTAGCGGTAGCCGTAGAGGATGTCCTTCAGGACCGCGTCCGCCCGGGCCTTCGCATCGGCGAGCGGCAGCAATGCATTCACGCGCTGCGTGATCTCGTCGACCGTCACGGTGACGGGCGGCCGCGCGAGCTGGTAGAACAATGCCGCCGCCCGCGCGCGATCGAAGAGCGCGGTGTTCCTTGAGTTCGTATTGGTGATGAATTCGGCAACGGCGCTATTGAGACCCGCCGGTCCATAACCGCGACCGAGCGTGGGCAGGGCCGTCGGGTTGCTGCGAAACGCCACGTTGTCCACCGGGCTGGGCGTGCCGAGACCGGACCCCTGCCAGATGCGGTTGATGAAGATGTCGGCGGGGATCGCGCTCAGCGGGTTATTGAGAAGCGCGACCGTGGGCGTGGCGCCGTATTTCGCGAAGTACTCGTTCGAGTTCAGGATGCCGCCGATGGCGTTGGGGAAATTGGTCCGCGCCGTCGCGAGGAGCGTCGTGTAGTTCTGAGGCGTGGGCCAGACGCCCATCAGCGTGTAGTAGGCGGCGAGCAGGTTCACCGGTGCATCGAAGCCGGGCTGGTCGAGGAGCGATGCCACGAGCTCCGCCCGGGAAAGCGTGCCCGCACCCAGCCGCTCGTCGAGATCGTCGAACACGAGCGGGTTGATGTTCGTCGTGTTCGCGATGTCCTGGTAGGTCTGCAGGATGAACGCCGCGTTCTCGAGCACGGGATTATTCCGTCGCACGACCACTTCGATGGTCGGGGAAATAGTCGTGTTGTTGCTGTTGTCGGTCGCCATCGCCCAGACGTAGTAGGTGCCTGAAGCCGTCGGGGTCCAGTTGGTCAGGAACGACGACCCGGAGTTGGTCGAGGTGCCGATCGACGTCGCGTTCGCGAAGTACTGCACGCTCGTCACGTTGCCGTCGGTGTCGCGCGCATTGGCGCGAAGCTGTACTTGCCGGTTGAACGCCGGGTTCAACGTCGACGGCGTGATCGTAATGGAAGGAGCGATACTGGTCGCCGCGGTGACGTTGATGTTGTTCGTCGTTGAATCCACGACGTTGCCCGAGCTGTCGCGCGCGAGCGCGACGACTTCGGTGGCGCCAGGCTGCAGGCCGGCGAAGGACGCGGTGAGCCGCCAGGTGTTTCCCTGTGGATCGTGCACCGCCTGGCCGAGGCTGTTGCGATTGAGGAAGAATTCGACCTCGACGACCGAGCCGTCGGGATCCGCCGCGGTCGCCGTGAAATTACGCTGCGAGGCCGTGGTGGCCGAGGTGGGCACGCCGCCGGTAATCGTAACGGTCGGGGCGAGGTCCACGACGTTGGTCACGCGCACCCGGCGCGAGACCGAGCTCGTGCCCTGCACCGTGCCCACGGAAGCCTGGGTGGTGAGGGTGTAGACATCCGGATTCACAGGAACCCAGGTCGCGCGATAGCTCGTCGTCGTGCCGACGCGCTGGCCCGTGATAAGCGTGCGGCCACCGCCGGCCGCGGTGGCGACAAATTGCAGCGTGGGCACCTGGGTCGTGACGTTGTTGACGGCCGTGCCTTCGAGGAACACCGGTGCGCCGACCGTGGTCGCGGTCGTATTGTCGGAGGGTCGCGTGATCGTGGTCGTCGGAGCGCTCACGGCGCTGACGTTGACGACGATCGACGGTGAGGAGACCGCGGTGTTACCGGTATCATCGGTAACGACGGCGTATATATTGTACCGTCCCGCCTGATTCGCGGCATAGAAGATCGGCTGGCCCTGCTGCGGATTGGCAAAGGTCCCCACCGCCGTGCCGTTGGCAAAGAGCTGAAGCGACGCCACGACGCCATCCGGATCATTGATGTTGGGCGCGATGAAGAACTGGGTGCCGGCCGTGATGTTGGTCGGCGAGAGTGCCTGCAACTGAACCGTCGGCGGCGAACTCGTCGCCGGATTGATGGTAAGATTGACGGTCGAGGAGACGGTCTGGTTGTCGTTGCTGTCGCGGGCGATCGCGTAGAGGCGGACTGGATACGTGAGCGCACCGGTGTTCGGGTTGATGTCGGGCGTGATCGCCGTGAAATCGAACCGATTCAGGTCGTAGGCGACGCGGTAGAGGTTGGTCGTCTGCTCGCGCGCGCCGGTGCCGATGCTGATGTCGTTCAGGAAAAGCTCCACACTGCGCAGGGTCGAGCCACCCGTCGCGACGGCATTGGCCACGAAGTTGATGGTCGACGCGGTCTGGAGTCCGAAGCCGCCGACCGGAGCGGGCGGCGTCTGGACGGTGACGGTCGGAGGCGAGCCGACGACATTCGCGACGTTCACATTCAACGGCGCAGAGGTGACGGTTTGCGAATTGCTGTCGGTGACGCGCGCGGTGAGCACGTGCTGCCCCAGCTGGGCCGTGGTCGGCAGCCAGGAAATGGAATAGGAACCGTTGGCGGTCGCGGTGGTATCGGCACCGATCTGCACGCCATCGAGGAGAAACTCGACGAGCTGGATCGCCGCCCCGCCGCCCTGAACGGTCGCGGTGGCCGCGAGCGTCACGGGAACATTCGGCGTGGCCCGGGCGGTGGCGTTGGGATTGGGCGAGGTGAAGACGATGGTTGGTGTGGCGAAGGCCGCGCTGATGGTCGCGGAATTCGAGACGGCGGTATTGCCGCGATCATCGGTCGCGATGGCATCGATCGTGAACGAGCCCGCCGTGGTTGGCCGGAAGATGGAGTTGAACGGCGCAGCGGTGTCCGCGACACCGTTGTTCACCGGCGTCGGGTCGCCGTTGACGTAGAACTGCACGCTCACGATTGAACCGCCGGCGGAGACCGCAGTGGCGGCGATGTTCACGTCGGTGTTGGGCAGAGCCGTCGCGTCGTTCGTTGGCGTGATCAGATTGACGACGGGAGGCGCGCCGACGGGCTGGACGACGAGAAGCGGCACCTGAACGTCGCGAGCCGCGCCCGCATTGTCGGTGGCGCGCGCGCTGAATACGAACGAGCGGCTCTGCTCGCCTTCGTTCAGCACGGGTGCGGCGTAGCGAAAGGTATAGGGTGCCGACGTATCATCACCGACCTTCGTGCCATCGACGAAGAACTCGACGCGCACGACGGCGCGTCCTGGGGAGGGCGTCACGTTCGCGACGAAGTTGCGCACGGCACCACTCGGAAACGTGGTGGGGGCAGGCTGGCCTGACACGGCCGGAGAAATGGACAACGCGATGCCGGGCGAGGCCGTATCCGCAATGTTCACACCGACCGCCGGTGCCGCCACGGAGTTGCCGGAATTGTCCGTCGCGATCGCGGTGATCGACGCAACGCCGGGGGTGGCGGGCGTGGTCCAGGCCATGCTCCAATTGCCACCCGAAATCGTGGGCAAACCGGTAAGGAGCGTATCATTCACGAACACCTGGATGCCAGTGATGAACCCATCACTGTCGGCGACCGTTCCGCTGATCGTGGTTGCGGTGTTCGGAGCGAGAAACGCATTCGCAGTCGGCGTGGAGATGCCGATGAGCGGCGGCGAGCCAGTCGGCGTCGTGATCGTCACGTTGAGGCTTCCGGTGGCGGTTGAAACCGCGGTGGCGCCGGTCGCATCCACGACTCGCGCCTTCAACTGGCGGAGGCCGAACGCATTTGCCGGCGCGGTGTACAGGAAAGTGTAAGGCGCGCTCGTATCGGTTGCGATCACGACATCGTCATCGAGCAGTTCCACTCGGGCAACGCCAGTGGACGGCGTCGGGGTGCCTGTGATCAGGCGCGTGGAACCCGCCGGCATCGAGATCGAGCCGCTGGGGTTCAGCGCGACGGCGAGGGAACCGGTGGGCGTGACCACATTCACTTGAATGGAATTCGAGACCGTCGTGCCGTTTACACTATCAACCGCGGTTGCTGTAAGGGTCGTGAGTCCGGGCGTGGACGGCGACCATGCGATCGTGTACGGTGAAGGCGGCGTGGTATCGGTGCCGATGGGCACGCCATTCGCTGAAAAGGTCACGCCGGCAATCGTCAGGCCCGCGGCCGCAGTCGCAGTCGCGCTAAGGTTTACCGTCGCGCCCACGGAGATTGTCGCTCCGGGTGACGCGAGAGTGACGGTCGGCAGCGATGTCGTGCCGACGTTCACATTCACCGCAGCCGACGGCGCGGTGACTCCATTCGAATCGGTCGCACGTGCGGTCAGTGCGACTGCGCCCGTGCCTTGGGGCGTCCAAACCACGCTGTAGGGTGAGGTCGAGTCTACACCAAGCGAAACGTTATTGGCAAAAAACTCGACGCTGATGATCGAGCTTACGGCACTGGGCGTCGCTGTCGCAGTTACCGACACCGGCACACCGACGTTAGCGGGGGCACCGTTTGCTGGTGCGGTAATTGACACCGTCGGCGCGGACGCCCTCACGCTGACAGATACCGGACTCGAAAGCCTCGCGTTGGAATTATTGTCGGTCGCCTGCGCAGTAAGAACATACGTTTTCACTACGGTCGGCGTCCACGTCACCGAATACGGCGCCGTGGTGTCAGTGACACCGATCTGCTCGCCATCGGCAAAAAAGGAGACTCCGGCGATCGTTCCGCCATCCGTATCGCCGGCTGATGCGGAAATCGTGACGTTGCTGCTTGTCGCGATTACATCCGTCGAGACAGGCGCAAGAATGTCGACACTAGGACCGGTGCCGACTGGCTGCACCACGTTAATAGATACCGGGGGCGACTCGAACGTCGTGTTGTCGCTCGCGGTCGCTCGAGCAACCAAGGTGTAGGTCGCGACGGCTCCGCTAAACGTTACTTCCTTGGTATACGGAGCACTGCTTACTACGCCCAGCGACGTGGACCCGCCCGGGCCCGTCACAATAAATTCCACTTCCTTTACCACGCCATCGGATTTCGATGCTGTCGCGCGCACGAATGTCGCGGAACCTTGGGGAAACGTGGCATTGTTCGTCGGCGTAGTGATTGTTGCGATACGCACGGCCGAAACCGTCACGGTCACCGGTGCTGACAACAATGTGTTGTTCGTTGTCGAGCTGCTGTCGGCAGCTAACGCCGTGATCGCATACGTTCCGGGAGCCGTCGGCGTCCATATGACCGAATATGGCGCGCTGAGATCAGTACCGACCGAAACCCCGTTTATGCGGAAATCGACCGAGTTGATGTTCGCACTGCCCGAACTCGCGGCTGCATCTGCGGTTAGAGTCACGCTGTTCGTAGGCGAGGATAGCTCCCCTAATGAAGCACCATCAGCATGCGATGTGATCGCCACGCTCTGCGGCGGCGCACTGTGCGCCGTAGGCGCTGTTGCTAGCGTGAGAGCGGTCACGACCGGAGCGAAAATTCGCCGGAGGAAAGTTTTCATGACGTGTGTCGTGCTCCCATCACTTCATGCTGCCGCGGGTCCGCGGTTCGGCACTGGCGGGGGTCACGATAGTTGGATTCTGGAAAAGGGAGTTGGCGGGCGTGGACTTCAGCGACTGCTTTTTCGGCGAGCCGCCGGGACTGACGAGGTTGGCCGTGACGAAGATCAGCAGGTTTCGTTTCTGCGCACTCTCGCCCTTCGAGCGGAACAGGCGTCCGACAAGCGGGATGTCCCCAAAAAAAGGTATCTTGTCGTTCACCTTCTTCACCTCCTCGCGCGTCAGGCCGCCCATCACGAGCGTCGCGCCATCCCAGATCGTCACCTTCGTCGAGATGTCGCGCACCGAGAAGATCGGCTGATAAAAACCGGGCGGCACCGTCACTGTCGTCGTGCCCGATATCGCCACGCTTGGGCCGCCGTATTCCACGAAGCCTTCGAACTCCGTCACGCGCGGATTCAGGTCGAGCGAGATGCTGTAGTCGTCCTCCTCGACTGTCGGCGTCACTTTCAATTCCACGCCGACGTTGCGGAACGTGAACTCCTGCGGCGTGCCGGCCGTGATCGTGACGCCGGCGGCTCCACCACCCTCTGCGCCCGAGCCGACCTGGCTCTGGATTTCGCCGTAACTCTGCGGATAACGCAGCTCCTGCGCCACCGTGATGTTGGCGGGATTGCCCGAAAGCACCGTGAGCTTGGGCGAGCTCAGCAGATCCGTGCCTTGTTTCTGCGAGAGCGCCCGCACCGCCGCACTCACGTCGAACTCGCCGACGAAGCCGACGATGTTTGCGAGCGCGCCCGCCGTCGCGGCGAGTTGCACGCCGCCCGGAATCGAGGTCGGGGAGACGGGCACGCGCAACTGGCCCGCCGTCTGGTTGGCATCCGTCTCCGACGCGCTGATCGTCGGATCCTTGATCACGAGCGCATTCGAGTTCGACGTGCTCGGGAACGCGCTGATGAGCGAACGTGTGACGCTGGAGCTGGTGTAAAGTTCGCGCGGATCGAAAATCTGCCGGCCGTTCTGATCGAGAATGGGCGCGCCGGTCGCGGGGTTCACGCGCGGCACGCCGCGCCGTGAGAGGTTCCAGGTGACGCCGAGCTCCTCGAGCGCGCCTTCCTGCACCTCCATGAACTTCGCCTCGATCTCGACCTGCCGCACGTCGTTGTAACGACTCAGGATGTTCCGGATGCGTTCGAGATTGCGCGGCGTCTGCGTGACGATGATCGCGGAGCCGTCGTAGGCGAGCGAGGTGCCTTCGACCGTGAAGCTCACCCCTGCCTGCTGGAGAAACGCCCGCATCGCCGCGGCCTCGCCGCCCGTCACGGCTGGCTCGGTCGCGCTCGCACCCTCGCTCGAATAGGGATCGCGCGTCGCCGTGGCAGACGCGCCGGACGACATGCCGGTCATGCGCAGCACGGTCGCGCGAGTGATCGGGAAGAACACCGTATCCAAGGTGGTCGTCTCGCCGCCGGGACGCACAACGACAGCGTCCGCCTGCAGTTCATACTGGTAGCCTACCGACTCGGTGACGAAATCGAGGACGCGCTTCATCGTGGCGTTGCGCAGCGTGAGCGTGACCGCCGGGTTGCGATTGGTCGGGTCGAGCAACACGACATTGACGCCCTTCGGCGTGCCAGGCGTAGGATCGCGATCGAATTGCTCGGAGATCGCCGCGAGCGCCGCGACGACGTCGCCGATCGGCGCACGCGTCCAGCTCACTTCCGGCAGGATGATCTCGCTGAGTTTTTTCTGGAGCGGAGCGACGGCCGCAGTCGGGCCGACTTCGCGCGGACGCTCGTCGTAGATGCCGGGGCGCTGCCAGCTCTTCGCGACTTCCTCGAGCAGCTGGGCGCGCGTCTTCTCGCGATTGAGGATGCCGGTCTCGGTCTTCTCCTCGGCGATCCGGAGCAGGAAGCCTTTCGCGATGGTGTTGTCCGGCTCCCGCGCCTCGACGGCGCGAAACGTTTCCTGCGCTCCGTCGATGTCGCCGGCGACGTATTGGGCGCGGCCTTTCGCGATCATGTCGGCGGTCGCGGCCCGATCGGCGGTAAACTGCGGATCGGCGGGGGCCGTGCGAGCGGCGGGCCGGGAGGCGGCCTGCGCGATCTGGCGCTCGAGGGCGGTGGAACGCGTGCTCGCGGGGGTGAGCTGATGATGGGCGTTGAGCGCGGCGCGGGCGCCCTCGGCATCGCCGCGACGGGCCAGCGACTGCGCGCGATCCAGCAGCGCGGAGGCTTTTTCCTTCTGGAGGTCGGCGACGAGCCGCTGCGTGATGGTGTTCACTGGAAGCGTGGCGAGGGCCGCTTCAACGGTGACGATCGCATCCTCATGCCGGCCTTCGCGCAGCTGGTTGCGCGCGGTGGCGAGCATCCGCTGGCCGCCGGCGACCAGCTCTCCGATCCGGGCCGATTCGGCGCGGGCGATGGCCTCGGCTTCCTGCTCGGGCCCGGCGGAGGTCGTCGTGGTGGACGGAGGTGTATGGCCAGGCTCGGGGATCTTCACGTCGATCATCGCGGGCGTGGACGAAGGCGGCGGCGCAGGTGGAGGCTGGCTCGCGGCCGCCGCTGCCGCGGCGGCCTGCTGGTCGCGGGCGGCGCGCTGTGCGGCGGCCTGCGCTTCCACTTCGCTGCTGAGCCGCTCGACGGCGGGATCGTTGGGCGAGAGCTGCGCCAGCTGGGCGAGCGCGCGTTGCGCGGCGGCGAGATCCCCCGTGTCACGCGCGCGCAACGCTTCGGACATCAGGCGAATTTTCGTGTCCGTCTGGCTTTGCGCGAGCGCCGGACCGGCGGGCACTGCGACCGCGATGAGCGCGGCAACAAGCGCGGCGACGAGCGACGAGGGGAAGGGGCGAGTTTTCATTGCTGGAAATTGAAGCGGGGAAAGGGACCGGAAAAGCAGGACGACCGCGGGTCACGCGACCGCGGACAAAGAGACGGGCGGCGGAGACTGGATGTGCGACATCCAGATGATCCGCAGTCCCGGAAAAGTTCGGCCATCGCAGTTCACGAGTTGTTGTCAGCGCCGGCGGGCGGGGCATCGGGCTCTTCCGCCATTTCGACTTCGCGGGGCGTCAGCACGCGTCGATCGGGCTGGGTCAGGCCCGGCGCCTCCTTGACGACCTCGACCGTCGGCGGGGTGGTCTGTATCTTCTCTATCGTATACGACGCCTCGCCGATCTTGAACGTGTCGCCCGTCCTCACCGTGCGCGTCTCGGTTTGGCCCGGGGCGGCGACAAAGGCAAAGACCGTGCCGGTGAAAACCCGCTCGCGATTCGTGAGCGTCACCTCGCGGTTGTTCTTCTCGTCCCGAACCACGGCAAAGGCGACGCGCTGTTGCGTCGTCATGCTTTCCGGCACGGCGATCGGCTGCGCGCGAACCTGAAAATCGTTGATCGTGAGGCCGAGCGCCGGGACGCGTTCGCTGCCCTGCAAGAGCAGAACTTCGCCGGTGACGGTGTTCTGAAACATTCCCTTCAGGCGTTCCCCTTCGCCCACGTAGCCGATCAGCTGCAAACGAAACGGCTCGGGCTGCACCGCGACGAGTTCGAGGCCGAAAGCCAGCAACGCCTCATCGTCCAGCAAGCCGGACGGCGGCTTCACCGTGAACTGCTTCGAGCGCGTATTATAGAAGATCTCCGGCGGCGTGAAGGTGTCGTAGATCCATTCGCGGCCGCGCGACTGCGCGATCGGAGCGGCCCACTGCTCGACTTTTACCGGCGCGGGCTCGGTAGCCACGGGCTCGTAGGCCGCGCTGGCCAATTCGACCTGTGGCGGCGGTCCGGCCGGTGCCATCATTTTCCGATAAGAGAGATAACCGAACACGCCCGCCGATCCGAGCAGGACGGCTGCGGCGGCCGCGAGGAGAGCTTTGTCGCTGGAGGAGACAGGCATGTTATGAGTGGCACGGGCGCCCCGTCCGCAGGGAAGATCGGGTACGCAGGAAGGGCACGTCTATGCACAGGCTCATGATTGCGGCGTTGGCGTCTCTTCCTCGGCCGCCGGCGGCGGAGCGGGCGGGACCAGCGAGACGTATTCGACGGTGACGGTGAATTTGGATACCGGCTTCGCGACGATCGGCGTCAGCGCCCGCAGGCGCGATCCCGCGCGAAGCGACGGTTTCGGAGCGGGACTTTCGGGCGTGTCGGATGTCGCGGGGTCGGAATCGAGGGACAGCACGACGGAGGCCGCGTGATCCGGGGCGGGCTCCCCTTCCCCCGGAGCGGCTGGCGCAGGCATCTCATCGCCCGACGGCTCGACGAGGTCTTCCGCCGTGGCAGCCTCGACCTCCACTTCGCGCACCAGCACCGGAAGCTCGAACGCGGCGAGCCGGTTCAAGAACGTACGCAGCGCGGCGGTCTGGCCGGTAAACACGCAACGGAACGCCTGTGTATCCACAAAACCCGCCACCCGGGCCGAGGCGCGCCGATCGATCATAAAATAGTCCGGCCCCTCCGGCAGTGCCACCTCGGTCACCATGCTCGGGTCGGCCGGCTGCCCTTCCGCCGCCGCAGCAGCCACCGCGGCCAGCTCACCTTCGCGGAGCTCAAGCTCGGCCTTGGTCAGGGTTGGCTCCCGTTGCACCGACAGGAGCCCGGTGGGTCGAGCCTCGAGCAAGGCCTCCAAAAGATACTGCGCGATCTGTCGCTGGCGAAAGACCGGCGCGATCAGCTCGTCTTCCGGTCCCTCGTTCGCATAGGCGGCGAAGCCGAAACGCGACGCTTCGGACCGCACGGCAACCTGGTTTTTCCGGGCGAGCTCGCGCATGCGCTCGACGTAAGCCGCGAGATCGAAATACGCGTCCGTCCGCGCGGTGGGGACTTTCGCCGCGCGCAACTTCTCCGCGGCTGGGCCCCGGCCCTTCAGCTCCGCCTGCATCGCGGCGAGCGCGCGTTGCGCCCGCGCTAGATCCTCCTCGATCGCGGTGGCGACTTCACGCTGCGGAGGCGGAAGAGTGTTCGCCATCCCGGCGAGCTCCGCCTCGCGCTGCTCGAGCAGGACCGCGGCCGCGCGCGACGCAGACCAGCGTTCATAAATCAAGTAGAGCGCGCCGACCGCGAGGGCACTGCACAACGTGAGCGCACCGACAAAGAGGGGATTTCGACGACGAAGGCTCATGGGGTGACGGGCTGCCCGGGAGCAAAAAGGTAAACGGGGCGAGGGTTCACAACGTCTTCCGGGGGTTGATCACGAGCGTGAAATCGAAGCGCAGGAGTCCGTTCTGCTGGTTGTCGAAACGTTCGTTCTCCACGCCGGCGATAAACTGCGAATCCTTGAAGCTCGCGAGCAGCTGGCGCACGCGTTCGGTGGCCTCGGGGCTGACGCGTGATTGAGGATTGGATACATCGAGCAGGCGGCCGCTCAAGGTCATCCGCACGGGGGGGAGTGGCGGCGTTGCGAGTGGCGCGGCCGGGGCGGTTTCCGGCTGGCTGCCGTCGGCCGCGGGCTCCTGGTTCGCAGCCGCCAGCGCCTCGGCCTGCACCATGGCCTCCGCCTGCGCCGCGAGATCGGGCGGCTGCGGCCGCTCGACCTGCAGCCGGTCGAGCCAGACATCCTCGATCTTCACGAGCCGCTCCTGCAGGTCGGCGAAGAAATTGATCCAGTTCGCCTTCGTGTCGTAGGCGCCGCGCAGGGCCCCGATCTGTTTCGTCGCCTCCGCGATCTGCGCGATGTTTTGCTCGTTACGATGCTGCAGCGAACGCAACGGCATCAGGTGATCGTCGACCTGGCGGATCTTTTCCTGGGTCGCCGCCGTGACCTGGTGGAAATAAACGATCGGCGGCAGCAACGCCATCACCGCCAGCGCCGCGGCCGCGATCAACCACGGCTGACGTTTGCGGAAGGCCAGCGCCTCCTGCAACTCCGGCGGCAGCAGGCTCGCATCCACCTCCTGCGGATGGACGAGTTGCGTGGCCAGGCCCACGAGATCGGCGAGGACGGGCGCGGATTTCTCGGCCCCGGACACGCGGGCATCACCGGACACATCGACGTTGCGGAGCGACTCGTAGGGCTCGACGCGCAGCTTCAGTTTTTCCGCCAGCACCGGCGCAAGCTCCGGCACCAGCGAACCGCCGCCCGTCAGGTAAACCGTCACCGGCGCCGCTCCGCCGGATTGCCGGCGATGATTGACCGTGGAGCGCGTGATCTCGAGCTGCAGCCGCTGGGCAAACACCGCGGCCGCGCGCTGCACCGCCGCGCGTGATGGCGAGTTTGCGGGCAGGTCCGACTGGTTCGACAGCACCTGGATCTTCAGAATCTCGGCCGACGGAAAATCGATCTTCAGCTCGTCCGCGATCATCTGCGTGACCGTGTTGCCGGCGAGCGGCAGCGTCCGCAGATAAAACCGCTCGCCGGCGACGACGTGCTTGCTGCCGGCGGGAACCGCCAGCCCGTAGCCGCCGAAATCCGGCGAGCGCAGATCTTCCGGCACGAACAGCAGCGTCGTGCTCCGCGCGCCGATGTTGACGACGATGACGCTGTCGCGGACCTGCGGGTAGTTGTATCTGAAGGCGTGATACAACGCGAGGCCGGCGGGCTTGGCGCGCTCGACCGGGAAGCCCGCGGACTCGGCGGCGGCGCACAGGGTCTGCATCGCGTCGAACTTCGAGGCCGTCAGCATCACCTCGAGATCAAAGCCGTCGTCGGCGACGACGAGGTGATCCCACACGACCTCGTCGAGCGGATAGGGAATGTTTTCCGCCGCTTCGAACGCCACGATCTTGCTGCGCTTCTCCTTCGCGACCGACGGGGTCTTGATGAATTTCGTCAACGCGAGATGCCCCGGCACCGCGATCGCGCACGCGCCATTCAGCTTCTGGCGGGTGCCCACCGCGCCGAGCGATTGCGCAATTTCCGTCGCCCAACGCGCCTCGTGCGACGGGTCCGACGTGTGCGGCTCGAGCGCGAAATGTTGCAACACGAGCCGGCCGGTCGCTCCCACCGAAAACACACCGCACGCGACGTGCCCGGCTCCGATGTCAACGGCTAGGACGCGGGGTGATCGCATAAATAGAGATGGGGAGAGGCGATTTCAGAAGCGGCGAGACGCGGCAAGAGCATTATGGTTACGACGGGTTACACGCCTTCTGCTCAACGCCCCTCGCGGCGCACGAATGAAGGCGTTGCCCGAGGGTATTGGTCCCTGAATGGAGTGAGAAACTGCGGCTGCAAAAGCCCATCGTTGGCAACAGCCGCCGCTCCGCCGCGCGTCCGGAAGTTTTTGCGCTGTTCGGCGCCGGAAAGCGCCGGCGAGTACGCGCCGCGGCCGGCCGTGATCTCACGCCCGCCGACCGCGAGCTCGACGCCCCAGTACTTGGGATCGGCGTGCAACTGATCGCGTTTGACCAGTTCCGGCGGCAGGTAAAAACGCACATCAGCGCGACCGGCCTCGAGCGCGACACATTCGGCGTCGGCCCGGTAATGCTCGACGCGGCGTTCGCGACCGGCCGAGGCGGGCAACTCGAAGCCGATGAGAAATGCGACACGCACCCGCGAGACGATATCGCGCGGCGCACTCGGGGTCGGACGGACCATCAGCTGCACATCTGCCTCCAGCCACGTGCCGTTGCTACCCGTCGGCGCGCGGACATTCGTGAAACGCACGGTGGTGACCTCGACCTCCTGCGCCCACGCGGTGGCGACAAGGGCAAGCAGAAGCGCAAGAATACGGGGCAAACGCTGCATTCGGTGTTGTCGGGGGGCGACGCTGGGGAACGAAAAAAGTTGTGCCTCCGCACGCGCACGTCACGCCCAAAACGAGAGCGAGATGAAGAGAAAAAGAGAGGGAGCGGGGAAACAGGGAGAGCGGGAGACGGAAAGATGCGTGCTCGATAATTTCAGGGACCTCCGAATCTCTCCTTCCCTCCACCGCCCCCTCTCTCCATCTCTCCCTCTCTCCTTCTCTCCCCCTCTCCGTCTCTCTTTCATCCGTCCCGTGTCCGCCGCCGCCGCTCCTGCGCTAACCTACAAGATCGCCGTTCTCGTCTTTCTCGAAAACGCCGCCGGCGAACAGCTCCTCATGTTGCGCGCCAAACCGCCAAACCTTGGCGTCTGGAGCCCCATCGGCGGCAAGCTCGAGACCGCGATCGGCGAATCGCCCTTCGAATGCGCCGTCCGCGAGACGTTCGAGGAAACGGGTCTCCGGGCCGAGACCGCGGATTTCCATCTCTTCGCGATGATCGCCGAGAAGGCCTACGAAGGGCAGTCGCACTGGCTCATGTTTCTTTTCCGCTGCCGTCGTCCCCTGCCCGCCTTGCCACCGGAAATCGCGGAGGGGAAATTCGCGTTCTTCTCGCGCGCGGCGATCGACGCCCTGCCCATTCCCGAGACCGATCGGAATGCGCTGTGGCCAATCTACGATCGCTACCGCGACCGCTTCGTTGCGTTGAAAGCGGACTGCGCCCCGGGCAAGCCCGTCGTCGTCGAGATCGAAGAGATCACACCGGCGGAATAGGGCCAATTTCCGCCGGCTCGTTGTTTGCCCGCCAAGGGATGACAGGTCACTCGAACCGGACTGGCTCCGCCCGGTGTGTTTCTCATCCAAAGATGACAAACACGCTTCAGGCCGGCTCGGAGAGCCGGCCCCGCCTTCATACCCCGACGCCGCGACCTCGCCGTTCCCTCAGATGTGAATCGCCTCACCGCTCGTCGCGGCGGCCGCTTCCATCAGCGCCTCACTCAGCGTCGGATGCGCGTGGATCGAGCGATGCACCTCGTCGACCGAGCCTTCCATGTTCATCGCGAGCACATACTCCGCAATCAATTCCGGCGCTTCATTGCCGAGAATGTGCACGCCATAAATCTCCCCGGTCTTCGCGTCGCTGATCACCTTCACGAAGCCTTCCGAATCGCCCGAAGCGACTGCCTTGCCCGACGCCGTGAACGGGAACTTGCCGACCTTGTAGTCGAGTTTCTTTTCCTTCACCGCCTTCTCCGTCAAACCCGCGCTCGCGATCTGCGGCTGGCAATAAGTCGCGCCCGGAAAAATCTTCACGCGCCCCAGATGATGGTGGCCGAACATCGCGTTCACGGCATTCACCGCCTCGAACGTCGCGACGTGCGCCAGCCACGGCGGCCCGATGATATCGCCTGCCGCATAGAGGCCCTTGAGGCTCGTCTCGTAATTATCGTTCACCTTTACGTAGCCGCGCTCGAGCTCGAGTTTCACCTTCGGGGATACGGCGCCTTCGAGATTCGGCACCACGCCGACCGCGAGCAGCAACGCCTCCGCCTCGATCTCCGTCGAGTTCGACTCGCCGTTCTTCACCAACGAGAGCTCCACCTTGTCTTTTCCCACCCGCACATTCTCGACCTTCGTGTTCACATGCACGGTCATGCCCTGCTTCTCGAACGAGCGCTGTAACGCCTTCGCGACATCCTCGTCCTCCACCGGCACGACCTGCGGCAGCATCTCGACCAGCGTCACTTTCGTGCCAAACGCATTGTAGAAATACGCGAACTCCACGCCGATCGCGCCCGCGCCGATGATCACCAGCGATTTCGGCGGCGACTTCCGCGGTTCGAGCGCCTCACGCGAGGTCATCACCCGCTGGCCATCCACCGCGAGATCCGGCAGTCGCCGCGCTTTGCAACCGGTCGCTAGGAGCACGTTCTTCGTTTTGAAAAATTTCCCCTTATGCTCCCCCTCCGTCACCTCGACCATGCCCGGCACGGTCACCTGCGCGCGACCCACGAAGTATTCGACCTTGTTCTTGCGAAACAGAAACTCGACGCCCTTCGCCATCGTGCTCGCGACATTCCGCGAGCGATCCATCACCTTGCCGAAATCGAAGCTCACGTCCTTCGCCGAAATTCCAAACGTCTCCGCCTTCTGCAACGAACGGTAGAATTCCGCGCTCTTCAGCAGCGCCTTCGTCGGAATACAACCCCAGTTCAGGCACGTGCCGCCGGCGCGCTCGAGTTCGATGCACGCGACTTTCTTGCCGAGCTGGCCGGCGCGGATCGCACCCGCATAGCCTGCAGGTCCACCGCCGATGACAATGAGATCGTATTCCGTGTTTTCTGCCATGCTCCCACCGTCGCGCTCGCCGCAGAAGCGTCAAACGGAAATAGTAGCGCCAGCATCCTGCCGCCTATCGCACAGAGCTCTCGGTCTTTTAGTCCCTTGGTCCCTTGGTCCCACGCGCAGCGTGCTCGCAGCGTGCTCAGATATCGATCACATCATCCCGCTTCGACGGCGGATTCCTCCCGCCGCCACCCGGCGGCCGGCCTTCCGGTTTCGAGCTGCGCACAAACGCGCTCACAAGCAGATTCGTCACCGTCACCACCAACGAACCAAGCAGTGCGGACCAGAAACCATCGACGTGAAATCCGTCCACGAGCCGGCCGACGAGCAGAAACAACAAGGCATTGATCACGATCACGCCCAGTCCCATCGTGATCAAAATGAACGGCAGCGTGAACAACACGAGCAGCGGCTTGAGGATGGCGTTGAAGAAACTCAGCAGCAACACGACGACGAGCAGCGTGGCGCCGTTGTTGTCCACCGCGATCCCCGGCACGATCTTCGTCGCGATCATTACGCCCAGCGCGAGCACCAACCAGCGCACGAGCAATTGCGTGAACGATGATTTCATTGCTTGAGGCGCAAACCATCGCCCCGTCCCCGCGCCGGGCAATGAAAATCATTATCCTTCAGGATTTCCTGCGCAGCGGTGGCACGGAGCGACAATCGATCCTGCTCGCGAACGCATTCGCCGCTGCCGGCCACGCGACGACGCTGCTCACGTTTCGCCCCGGCGGCGCACTCGCCGGCACCCTCGCGCCCACCGTTCAGCATCGCGCATTGCAGCCCTTCGATCTCGCGCTCGATTGGTTCGCCCCCGGCCTCATTCGCAACGCCACCGCGCTCGCTCCCGACGTCGTGCTCTGCATGGGCCGCATGGCCAACTGCTACGGCGCCACGCTGCAGCAACACCTGCCGCACACCGCCGTCATCGCCACCATGCGCACAGGGAAAAAACTTCCCCCGCTCTTCCGCCGTTCGCTCACCGCCATCCGCCACATCGTCGCCAACAGCCGCGACGCCCGCGAGACGCTCATCAGCGGCTACGCGATCCCGCCCGAAAAAATCTCCGTCATTCACAATTCCCTGGTCTTCCCCCGCGGGAGCGCCGTCGTCCCGACAACATCCGCCGCCCTCCGCGCCCAACACAACGCCACGCCGACAACCACCATTTTCCTCTGCGTCGCGATGTTTCGCCCCGAGAAAAACCAGCGCGAGCTGATCGAGATCGTCGCCGATCTCCCGCGCGATCGCGACTGGCAGCTCTGGCTCGCCGGCGACGGCCCCGCACGCCCAGCGTGCGAACATCTCGTCGCCACGAAAAACCTCTCGTCGCGCGTGCGCTTCCTCGGCTTCCATCGCGACCCGTCACCGCTTTACCACGCCGCCGACATCGCCGTGCACGCTTCATGGAGCGAAGCGCTCTCGAATTTCCTGATCGAAGCGCAAGCGCACGGCTTGCCCGCCGTCGCGTACTCCGCGCAAGGCATCGACGAATGTTTTCTCCCCGACCGCACCGGCTGGGTCATCGCGCGCGACGACCGCGAGGCCTTCCGCCGCGCACTCACAGCACTCATGGCCGCGCCTCCCGCGGACCGCGCCGAACTCTCCGCCTCCGCGCGCGACTACGCCCGCGTCACGTTCGATCCCACTCGTAACGTCCACTCCTACCTCGATCTCTTCGCCCGCCTGAAGTAGCGCCCGCCCGCATGACCAACCAGCAGCGCACCGCCCTCATCGAGCAGCACATCCGCGAGCACAAATACGCCGACCTCCGCACGCTCGCCGATCGCTTCGGCAGCTCCCTCTCCACCGTGCGACGCGCGCTCGACACCCTCGAGAACCGCGGCCTCGTCCGCCGCCACCACGGCGGCGCCTCGCTCATCGACACCGATGCCCTCAGCCAGGAGCACGACTTCCTCGCGCGCATCCAGAAACAGGCCGACCAGAAATTCGCCATCGCCACACTCATCGCCGAGCAGGTCGAACCCGGCACAACCGTAATCCTCGACGGCGGCTCCACCACCTACGCCGTCGCACGTCTGCTGGCCGAGAAACGCGTGCGGGTCATCACCAACTCGCTGCCCGTCGCCAGCCTCTTCGGCGAAGTCGGCAACGTCGAAACGATCGTCACCGGCGGCAGCATTCTCGGCCGGCTCGGAATGCTCGTCGGCCCCCAGTGCGAGAGCTCGCTCGAACAAGTCCACGCCGACCTCGCCATCCTCGGCGGCACCGGCATCACCGAGAGCGGCGTCTGGAATCACAACGCCCTCGTGATCGCCGCCCAGCGCAAAATGATCGCCGCCGCCGAACGCGCCGTCTTCGCCCTCGACGCCACCAAATTCGGCCGCAAAGCGCTCAGCCTCACCGCTCCCTTCGGCCCGCGTATGACGATCGTCACCGACACGCGCCCCGCACCCACCGTGATTTGCGCGATCCAGACCGCCGGTGCGACGCTCACGCTCACGCGTGAGAAGCTCCAGGATCCCAGCTCCAGGCTCCAGGGAAACTCCAATTCCCAATCTCCCCGTCGCGCCTCCCCCAACTAAAGAGTGGAGGTTGAGCATTCTCTGGATCTTGAGGCTTGGAGCTTGGATCTTCGCGCCTCACACGCGCCCCTGACACCGCTATGTCAGCAGTCACACCCCGCGGCGGCCCCCGAGTTGCGTTTCCATTTGTCCTCCGCTTGGTGCGCCCGTGATTTCTCCCGCCACTGTGCCCGTCAACTCCCAGCTCGAATGCATCCGTCTCCGCGGTGTCCGGCAGAATAATCTCAAGGGCTTCGACCTCGATGTCCCGCTCGGCAACTACATCGTAGTCACCGGCCTGAGCGGCGCCGGCAAATCCTCGCTCGTCTTCGACACGCTTCACGCCGAGGGCCAGCGTCGCTACGTCGAGACCTTCAGCGCCTACACGCGCCAGTTCCTCGATCTCCTCGACAAACCGAAGGTCGACTCGATCGAAAACATCCGCCCGTCGATCGCGATCGAGCAGACAAATACCGTCAAGACCTCGCGTTCCACCGTCGGCACCATGACGGAGCTCACCGACTTCTTCAAAGTCTGGTTCAGCCACGTCGCCGAATGTTTCGATCCCGAGACCGGCGAGAAAGTCGACGACGACAACCCGCAGACAATCTGGACGAAAGCGCACGCTGCCCACGCCGGCCGCACCGCGATCATCGCCTTCAAAGTCACCAAACCCGGCAACCTCGCCTGGCCGGAAATCCTCCAAAACCTCAAAGGCCAGTCCTACGTCCGCGTCCTCCTTCCCGCCAAAACCGGCGCGCTCACCGTCCACCGCATCGACGACCTCCTAACCTCCGATCTCTCAGCTCTAGACTCTCAGCTCTCAGCTTCCCGCTCTCCCTCACCCTCCCCCCACCTCTTCGTCGTCCAGGACCGCGTCACGCTGAACCCCGACCAGCGCGCTCGTTTTCTCGAAGCGATCGAGACCGCGCTTCACTTCGGCCACGGTCAAGTCCACCTCTTCGGCTCTCAGCTCCCAACTCCGGACTCTCAGCTTTTCAGTGAATTGGGCCACTACTCCCGCGGCCTCCACTCCCCGAAATCCGATCGCACCTTCCGCGCCGCCACGCCCGCACTCTTCTCCTTCAACTCTCCGCTCGGCGCGTGCCCGAAATGCCGCGGCTTCGGACGCGTCATCGAGATCGATTACCGCCTCGCGATCCCCGATCACTCGCTCTCGATCGACGACGGCGCGATCAAGTGTTGGGAAAGCGAAGTCTACGGCGACTCGAAGAAAGATCTCCTCACCTTCGCGCGGAAAAAAAAGATCCGCACCGACGTCCCGTTCGCGTCGTTGCCCGAGGAGCAGCAGCGTTTCGTCATCGATGGCGAACCCGGCTACGGCGAGGAAAACGGCAAGTCCTGGCCGAAATATTGGTACGGTGTGAAAGGCTTCTTCCGCTGGCTCGAGAAGAACACCTACAAGATGCACGTCCGCGTCTTCCTCTCGCGCTATCGTGCCTACAATCCGTGCCCCGACTGCGGCGGCCAACGCCTCCAACCCGAAGCGCTCTGCTGGAAATGGCAGCGCCGCACTCTCCCCGAGCTCTATCAGATTCCCGTCTCCGACCTGCTGGCCCACCTCCGAGATTGTCATCTATTAGATGACAAGTCACCCGACGCGCGCTCGGCGTCGCTCGCGTATCAATCGATCCTCACGCGCCTCCGCTACCTCGAACAGGTCGGCCTCGGTTACCTCACGCTCGATCGTACTTCCAAGACGCTTTCCGGCGGCGAAGTTCAACGCGTCAACCTCACCAGCTGCCTCGGCACCTCGCTCGTCGACACGCTCTTCGTTCTCGATGAACCAAGCGTCGGCCTGCACCCGCGCGACATCGACCGCCTCATCGCGATCATCCGCACGCTCACCGACACCGGCAACACCGTCGTCGTCGTCGAGCACGACGAAGCGATGATCCGCGCCGCGGATCACATCATCGAAGTCGGCCCCGAGCCCGGCAGTCGCGGCGGCCACATCGTGTTTCAAGGCCCCGTCCCTGAAATGCTCGCCTCCCCCAGGAGCATCACCGGCGCCTACCTCTCCGGCCGCGAATCGGTCGAAACGCCCGCTCACCGGCGCCCGGTGATTTCACCAACTCCAAACTCCAAATCCAAAGTTCCAAACCCAGCCGGCGCCTGGCTCACCTTCACCAACGTCACCAAACACAATCTCCAGCACCTCACTGTCCGCCTCCCGCTGCGCCGCCTCGTCTGCCTCAGCGGCGTGTCCGGCTCCGGCAAATCCACGCTCCTCGACAACGTCATTCATCAAGGCCTGCTCGCCCAACGTCACCAGCTCACCGAGGACCCTGCATCCATAGAGTCGATACACTCCGACCTCGAGTTCAGCGAAGTTCTCCTCGTCGACCAGTCGCCCTTGTCGCGCACGCCGCGATCGAATCCCGCCCTCTACACGGAAGCCTGGGAACTCATCCGCGAGCTCTACGCGCAAACACCCGCGGCTCAAGCCGCCGGCTTCAGCCCGTCGTCGTTCTCGTTCAACAGCGGCGACGGCCGTTGCGATCACTGCCTCGGCCTCGGCTACGAACGCGTCGAGATGCAGTTCCTCTCCGACGTCTTCGTGCCATGTCCCGTGTGCGAATCGAAGCGCTTCAAACCCGAGGTGCTCGCGATCCAGTGGAACGGCCGCTCCGTCGCCGACCTCCTCGCCACGAGCGTGAGCGACGCACTTCCGATCTTCGCCGAGTTTCCGGCGATTCAACAACGCCTCGCCTCGCTCGATGCCGTGGGCCTCGGCTACCTCACGCTCGGCCAGCCACTCAACACCCTCAGCGGCGGCGAATCGCAACGCCTGAAACTCGTCCGCTACCTGGGCACCTTCGCAAGCGAAACGCCTCCGTCTTATTCCGGCCGCTGGATGGATGCCGTGCGCAACGGCAACGCTGACGCGCTGGTCCAGCCTCCCGCCACCGGCGCCTTGCTCCTGCTGGATGAACCGACGACCGGCCTCCACCGCCACGACGTCAAACGCCTCCTCGGCGTGCTCCAGGCGCTCGTCGATCGCGGCCACAGCGTCATCGTCATCGAGCACAACCTCGACGTCCTGAAATCCGCCGACTGGCTCATCGAGATCGGCCCCGACGCCGGCGCCAACGGCGGCCGCATTGTGGCTGAAGGCACGCCGGAATATGTCGCCGCCGCCAATACGGAAACCTCCCCGTTTCTGAGTTCAGCGCTCGCCGACGACGACCGCCACGTCGCCTTCGCCGCCGAAGCTCCCGCCCGCTACACTGCCGAACTTCGGAACGACAACGCCGCCGTGCTCCGCATCGAGGGCGCGAGAGAGAACAACCTCAAAAACCTCTCGCTCTCGATTCCGCACCGCCAGCTCAACGTCGTCACCGGCGTCTCCGGCTCCGGCAAATCCACGCTCGCCTTCGACATCGTGTTCGCCGAAGGCCAGCGCCGTTTCATGGAGTCGATGTCGCCCTACGCGCGCCAGTTCGTCGAACAACTCCCGCGTCCCGCCGTCGATCGGCTCACCGGTATTCCGCCCACCGTCGCCATCGAGCAACGCGTCACTCGCGGCTCCCGCAAGTCCACCGTCGCGACCATCACCGAGGTCGCGCAATACCTCCGCCTGCTCTACGCGCGCCTCGGCATCCAGCACCACCCCGACACCGACAAACCCGTCAAACCGCTCTCGCCCGGCGCGCTGAAGGCACTGCTCGGCCGCGTCATGTCCGGCTCGCCCAAGGCGAAAAAAGCAAAACACCTCTACCTCTGCGCCCCGCTCATCCGCGGCCGCAAAGGCCACCACCAGCCCATCGCGACGTGGATCCGCAATCAGGGCTACGACCTCATGCGCGCCGATGGCCAGCTTGTGCGCGTCGACGCGTTTCAAAAACTCGACCGCTATCGCGAGCACGACATCGAGGTAGTCGTGGCAGACCTGAAAGCTCAGAGCCCAGAGCCTGGAGCTAAGAGCAAGAATTCCGGCTCCAGACTCTCAGCTCTCAGCTCTCAGCTCGACCAGGCGCTCAAGCTCGGCAAAGGCTCCTGCTTCCTCCTCACGCCGCAAGGCGACGTGCTCTCCTGGTTCTCCACCACCCGCACCGATATCGAGACCGGCGAATCCTTTCCCGAGCTCGACCCGAAGAACTTCTCGTTCAACTCCCCGCGCGGCTGGTGCCCGACCTGCCGCGGACACGGACGCGTTTTCCCCTGGATGCTCGAGCCCGACGAAGACGACGACAACGATCCCGCCGCCCGCCTGCGCGAGTTCGGCGTCGACTCCGCCGAGGACATGTCCGACGACGGCCAGCCCTGCCCCGAATGCCACGGCGCCCGCCTCAACCGCGTCGGCCGCGCCGTGAAGCTTCACTTCACCGCCCGCCCCACACGCTCGCGTTCCGTCTCGGTCTCCGGCTCTCGGCTCTCAGCTCTCAGCTCTCAGCCTTCCGCCCCCACCGCCCTCTCGCTCCCCGCCCTGCTCCGCAGCACGCCCTCGCAGCTCCTCGCGCATTTGCGTAACCTGGATCTGGATACGCGCGGCAAACTCATCGTCCAGGACATCGTTCCGCAGATCGAGGAGCGGCTCAAATTCCTCGATCACGTCGGCCTCGGTTACCTCTCGCTCGATCGCCCCACCGAGACGCTCTCCGGCGGCGAAGCCCAGCGCATCCGGCTCGCCGCGCAGCTCGGCTCCAACCTCTCCGGCGTGCTCTACGTCCTCGACGAACCGTCGATCGGCCTCCACGCCCGCGACAACGACCGGCTCATCGAGACGCTCGAGGCCTTGCGCGACAAAGGAAACACCCTGCTCGTCGTCGAGCACGACGACGAGCTGATGGAGCGCGCCGACAGCATCATCGACCTTGGGCCCGCCGCCGGCATCCACGGCGGCGAGCTCCTCGCCCACGGCACGCCCGCCGAGATCAAGTCAAACGACAACTCGCTCACCGGCCTCTTCCTCGCCAAGGGCATCGCGCATCCGCTCCGCGGCGAATACCGCTCCGTCAAAGCAAACGTCCTCACGCAAACGCGGCCCGTCCGCTCTCTGCTCAAAAAGAAAACGCCTTCCGGCCCCGCGCCTTTTCACCGCGACTGGCTCGAGCTGAAGGACGCGCGCTTCCGCAATCTCAAAGGCTTCGATCTCCGCCTCCCGCTCGGCCGCCTCATCATGGCCGCCGGACCCAGCGGCGCCGGCAAATCCACCCTCTTCCGCGACCTGCTGCACCCCGCCGTCACGCACGCCATCGCGAACAAGAAGGCCAGACTCACCGGCCGCGACTTCGTCAAAGCCACCGGCTTCACCTCCGACGACACCCAACTCTCGACGCTCAACGCCCAGCTCCCGTTCGCCGAGTTGCGCGGGGCGCACGTCTTCAAGCGCGTCGTCGAGGTCGACCAGTCGCCGATCGGCAAGACCCCGCGCTCCACGCCGGCCACATATCTCGGCATCTTCGACCTCATCCGCCAGTTCTTCGCCTCGCTCCCCGAGTCCAAGATTCGTGGATACACCGCCTCGCGCTTCTCGTTCAATACCACGGGCGGCCGCTGCCCCACCTGCGAGGGCGCCGGCCGGATCAAACTCGAAATGGCCTTCATGCCCGACACGTATCTGCCGTGCGACGATTGCCGCGGCTCGCGTTACAGCGCCGACCTGAGCGACATCACCTGGAAAAACAAGAACATCGGCCAGGTGCTCCAGCTCACGTTCGAGGAGGCCGCGACGTTCTTCGACTTCCATTCTCAGCTCTCACAAGTCTGCCAGCTGATGGTGAATTGCGGCCTCGGCTATCTCACGCTCGGGCAGACCTCCCCCAGCCTTTCCGGCGGCGAAGCCCAGCGCCTCAAGCTGGTGACCGAGCTCTCCACCGGCCTCGCGACTTATCGCGAGCGCAGCCGCGGCGAGCTCCCCCGCAATCTCTACCTGCTCGAGGAGCCGACGATCGGACTACACCTGAGCGACTGCGAGAAACTCATCCACGTACTCCACTCGCTGGTCGAGCAAGGCCACACCGTCGTGGTCATCGAGCATCACCTCGATCTCCTCGCCGAGGCCGATTACATTGTCGAACTCGGTCCGGTTGGCGGCCCCGATGGCGGCGAACTTATGTATCAAGGCGAGCTCGCGGGCCTGCTGAAAACCAAACGCAGCCCCACCGCCCCCTACCTGCGCGCCAAACTAAAAAAGGTGCCATAGCGCCGGTCTCCGACCGGATCTCTGCGCACCAGGTAGCGCCGGCATCCTACCGGCATTCCGAATGGCATCGGCTGGATGCCGGTGAATCCGCGGCTGGAAGCCGCCGCCTGGAGGCTGACCATTTCTGCGCCCAAAGGGGCACGATCCGATAGCCCAAGGCAACGCCTTGGGTTTGAATCGGTAGGAACGACGAGCCCCGAAAGGGCGTAACCGAGCCATCTCGCCACGAACGTCACACAACGCGCAAAACGACCTCCGTAGTTTCTCGCGCATTTTTGCGCCTTTTGCGGCCGGAACGGATCGCCTCAACCCACCTCACCGCGGCAGCGCGATCCGGATCGCCTCGATCAAATCCGCCGCGCTCACCGGTTTCATCAGGCAACCCGCCAGACCGGCGATCGTCGTGCTGCGCGAGAACAGGTCCGCGTTGATATAGCCGGTCATCAAAATCCGCTGCACCTGCGGAAACTGCGTCCGCGCTCGCGCGAGAAACGCCAACCCTTCCTCGTCCGGCATCGAATGATCGCACACGACGACGTCGTAGCTGCGCGTCGCCATCATGATCTCGGCTTCGTTTGCCGAACGCGCGCACTCCACGTCGAACTGGTCCTTGAGGCCGAGCTCGAGCACGGTGCGAATCTCCGCCTCGTCGTCCACCAACAACACCACCGGCCGCTGCAATGGCGCGCGAGGAGGCATCACTTCACCGCCGCCAGGCTCGCGTCGTGCGCCTTCGCCGCATCCTGCACCACGCTGATCAATTCCGTGATCGCGACGGGCTTCAGCAGATAGCGAAACAACGCCGCCTCGTTCACACTGCGCAGCAACATCTCGGGCTTCATGTATCCTGTCACCAACACCCGCTGCATGTGTGGAAACTCCTCCCGCGCCCGCACCAGAAAATTCATGCCATTCCCCCCCGGCATCAGGTGATCCGCGATCACCACCTTGAACGATTTTTTCTGCAGGATGAAATCCGCCTCCCGCGCATTCGACGCCAGCGTGACCTCGAACAAAGGCGACAACGCGACTTCATACACTTCGAGCAAGGGGCGTTCATCGTCCACAACCAGAATGGGATCCTTCTTTGGAGCCTCGGGCCCGGTGGACTTCGGGTCGGTCGGATTCATGGCGCGGACTGTGTTTTTCGGCTTCCGGCTTGGCAAACTGAATTCTGGCTCGGTCCGTGTTACTACCCCGCCGTTTGGTTTGCTTCGCCGGCTCGCGCGGCATTTGTGTCGCTCACGCCATGGACGATCACGAGCTGCAGGCAGCGTTGCGCGACGGCACCCTTTCCCGACTGAGTCCCGGGAGCCTCACCCGCGAGCGGATGATGGCGCGTAACGCTTCCGGCAATACACCGCTCCATCTCGCCGCGAAACACGGCCGCCTGCGCGAGCTGCCCCCCGGAATCGCCGACCGAACCACCTTGCTCCTCAAGAACGACGCCGGTTACACGCCGCTCCACCACGCCGCGCTCGGTGGTCACCTCGACACGGTGCCGCATGATCTTCTCACCGCCGAATTCCTCACGGCTCGCAGCAACGCCGGCGTCACCGTTTTTCACCTCGCCGCCGCTCACGGCCACCTGGCGCAGCTTCCTCCGCAGGTCATCACGGCGGACGTCGTGCTTCGCCGCACCGACGTCGGAAATACGCTCCTCCACGAAGCCGCCGAAAATGGCACGCTGGCCGCGATCCCGTCGAATTTCCTGACGGCCGAAAACCTCGCGCAAAAGAATCTCGGCGGCGAAACCGTCTTCCACGTCGCCGCCTTCAACGGCCATCTCGACCAACTTCCGCCCGCTCTGCTCACCGCCGCCGCCTTGCGGGAGACGACCAGCGCGGGCGACACGAGCTTCCATGCCGCGGCGATCTCGGGACACCTCGAGCAGATTCCGGCCGGCCTCCTGACCCGCGAAAACTTGATTCTGCCGAGCAAGACCGGGTTTACCGCCATTCATGCCGCCGCCGAAACCGGACAACTCGACAAGATCCCCCGCGCCCAGCTCACCCCGGATCTTCTGCTCACCCGTAACGACAACGGCGATACGCCTCTCCACGCCGCCGCTTATGAAGGCCATCTCGACCAGCTCCCGGATGAGCTGCTGAGCTCCGAGAGCGTCGCGACGCGTAACTACGTCGGCGTGTCGGTGGCGCAGACCGCGCTCGACCGCGGCTTTCACGAACAGATCCCGCCTGCCTCACGCCCGCGCGCGATCGGTCCTCTCCGTCGCTTCCTCCACAAAATCGGCCAGTCCAAGGCGCCGTGGTAAACGGGCCGGCGAGGTCAATCGACGTTTCTGCCTTTATCCGCGAAATCCGGGTAATCCGCGGTTGAATGGTTTAAAAATACGACACCCCGTCCACCGTTGCAGGTAGAGAGACGGGCGGTCTGCCCGTCCCCTCTGAATACTGGGGAACAGAACCTTCACGGGAGCCAAGCCGGGGACGAACCGAGGCTGAGAGATTATTCTTCTCGATATTCCCCCGGTTCGACTCCCGCAAAAGCTAGAACCGCCCGTTGATGCCGGCGGTGATCGTCACGAAGTTGACGATTGTCCGCTGTGTCCGGCCCTTGAAGCCGCGATAGAAGACCTGCGGTTCGTTGAACAGATTGGCGACGTCCAGACTCAGGCCGAGCGTCGGCCGCACTTGATAAGCGATGCCCCAATTCACCGTCTTGAACGATTCGCGATAGAGATGCAGCGCCGGGTTCGTGGCATTGAACGACGTGATATATTCTCCGGTGAAATTATATAGCACCCGGGTGCTGAATTTCTTGTAGCGCCACGACAGCGAGAGATTCGCGGCATACGGGATGAAACCCGCCACTTCCTTCTTGTTCAGATAGCGACCGGGTTGATAAAGACCGTGCGTGTCGATCCAGGTATAGTTGGCCGAACCGGAGAGCCCGCGAAGCAGGCCCGGAAGAAACGTGAACTGCTGCTGATACGCGAATTCCCAGCCTTGCGCGACCACCGACGGGGCGTTGACCGCCGTGCGCTCGCTGAAACCGGCATACTCGCCCTCATAGCCGTTATCAGGACCTTCGCCGATGACGCCGACTTCCTGATTGCGGATGATATAGTCTTCGATCGATTTGTGAAACCACCCGATCGTCAGGCTTCCCACCGGCTCGAAATAATATTCGAGCGTGGCGTCCCAATTCTTCGCGGTCTGCGGCTTGAGCGCCGCATTGTTGATCGTGATGACATCGGTCGTCTCATTGATCGAAATCGAGGGGAAGAAGTCCCCAAACGGCGCCCGCCCAAAGCTCGTCGAATAACTGCCCCGCACCTTGAGATTGGGCGTGATATCGTGGAACAGGTGCGCGCTGGGAAACGCTTTGGTGTATTTGGTGCCCTGCTCCAGATAATTATCGGCGTAATCCCGGATTGCATAGCCCACCGGATCGGCCTGCTGCTGCGCCGTCGTGGCGACCACCCGGTTCCGCCGCCAGCCCCAGCTCTCGACCTTCGTCCCTTCGACGCGCACGCCGGTGAGATAGCCCGTCCGCGCCCGGAAGCCCTCCGTCCCCAGCCGGCCTTGCGTCATGATATAGCCCGCCGGCACCGTCTCCGTCACACCACGAGTGCCGGTATATTTCTGCGTCTCGTGATAATACAGATCCTCGCGCCAGAGCGACGGGTCTCGCGGTTTGCGACCATCCATGAAGGTGTGCGACTGCCAGCGCGGAAAATTCCGCCCGGTCTCTGACTCGTCGTAGCTCAGGAACTGCGTATCCGGCTCCAGCGGTGCAGTCCCAATATAACTCCAGCGATGATTATCACCACCCCAGATATCGACCATCTGCTCGCGCCAGGAGAACCCCGCTTTGACGAACATCGGCGCCGACACCGGCATCTGATACTTCGCATCGAACCGGAGCTGCTTCAGCCGCTGGTCCGTGTGGTTGTTCGTATTCGTCAAGCCATTGGCGACCGGACGGTAATTATCCGGATTATAGATATCCGGCCCGCCGTTCTGCTCGAAGCGCGGAAACATGTCCGAGTGAGTCCGGTCGACGATCCAGCCGGCACCCGCCAGACGCATCCGAAGCTGGCCCGCCGTGCCCTGACCGTTGTTCAGATGACTCTGTGAGTAGCCCGCACTGTATTCGAGCTTCAAGCGGCCAAGCTCGTGCTCGCCGCCAAGGTCGATGCGGCGCATCCGCACGTAGTAATTGAGCGGTCCATCCATCAGCAGGTCGATATTGGCGGCCGTGACCGGACGGATCACCGTGATCTTGTCGGTATACTGTCCCGGCACCACGCCCGTCGTCGTCGCGTTGGGATTCGTGGTCGCGCTGCCAGTGAACGCCCGCATTTCCATCCGGCGGCGATGACGCTCGAAGTTGTCGTTCCCTGTGAGCGTGACCGAGAATTTCGTCGTGGGAGACCAGCGATAATCGGCCTTTATATTCAGGCTCATCTGCTTTCGGTTGTTGATATTCTCCCACGTGCGGTAATCCCAGATGAAAGCGTTCGGATCGAGCGTGTCCTCATAGTCGAACAACGTGGCCACGCCGCCGACGGCGTTTTCGCTATAAAATAGATTCACCGCGATGCCCAGGTTCTTGCGGCCGCCGAAAACGTCGAAGACCTCCTGATGCGCGAGGGTCACCAACGGATGCGCGCGGTGCTGCTCGCGCAACGGCGTCTGCTCGAGAAATGACGGCGCCACGCGGGTCGTGAAACTGAAGGTCGTACGACGCTTTTCGCGCATACTCAGCGGCGAACGCGTTTTCAGGTTCACCGTGCCTCCGAGCGAATCGGCGCCTTTGTCGGGCGTGTGACCTTTGATGAGCTCGAGCGCTTCGAACATCGTGCCGGTGATACTCTGCATTTCAAAGCTGCGCGAGGCCCCAAGGCTGGTCATCAACCCACCGTCCACCGTGACCGTATTCAGGTCGGGGCTCATGCCGCGCATGTTGAATTTGTAGTTGAGCCCCTCGTCGGTCGGGCTGCCGGCGACGCCCGGGAGCCGCATCACGACTTCGCCCGCGCTCATGTTGGGCAGATTGCCGAACGAATCCATCGCCACGACATCCTTCACGTTGTCGGCGTTGCGTTTTTCGGTGATCGCGGCGGCGCCACCTTCGCGCTCACCCGTGACCTTGAACGCCTCGAGCTTATAGATGCCCGAGGTGAGATCGAAGTCGCGGACGGCTCGCTCGCCGGCGCCGACCGTCACGGTCGATCTCGCAGCGTCGAGACCAATATAGGTGACGACGAGTTCGTGCGCCCCGGCCGGAATATTTCCGAGCACGAACGTGCCGGTGTTATCGGTAAACACGGTTCGGCCGAGGGTCGGAATGTGAATCCGGGCGCCTTCGAGCATGTTTCCGGTGGCACTGTTGCTCACCGAGCCGGAAATCGCGCCCGCCTCGGCTGCTCGCCCGCCCGGGGTGGACAGCGCTAAGGCAAACGCAAGGACGCTCCAAAGTCCGAGCAAACGGAAAACGCGCAGCGCTGGCGCGGATGAAAAAGAGAATTCACAGGATCGGGCGGTCGGCTTCATTGGCAGCAACTGGGAGGGGCTTACGGATGACCCCGGCCGCGAATTTCGCAGACTCGCAGCCGGCGGGGTTTGCAGAGTGCGCGCCAGCGAACGGAAGTAACCGATCGGGTGGCAAGCGCGAAACTTCCCCGCGTTCAAAATGTCACGCACACTTTCGTGCGCACGCCGCGACGATGCGCGGCGTGCCGTCGCTTCGCTTTCCAGCGCCTCGCCCTCTCAGAATTTCACGGTATTCGTCAGCAACACCTGCAACGGCGGATCGAAACGCACGCGCGCCACGGTCCCATCGGGCTGATGCCGGACCGCCGTCACCCGGTCGCTCGACCAGTTCTGAAGATTCCGAATGTTGAGCTGCACAGTCCAGTCTTTTTTGCCCAAGATCCGCCGCCGATAGCCGAGCGTCAGGTCGTAGCTCACCTCCTGATCCGCCAGATAAGGGTTGAGCACATCGGGCAGGATCAATCCGCGGGGATCGTTGATCAATGGATAGCCGGTCGCATACACGTCCTCCCAGCGCACTGCGCCGCCGATCGAAAAGCCGCGCAGACGACCTTCCGAGAATTGGTAACGGGTCACGGTATTGACGCGCCACTTTCTCTGCTCGTTCTGTGGCCGTCCTTCCTGGCCCTTGACCGCGAAGTAATCCAACAGTCGGTCGTTGATCTGACGCGCCGTGGTGTTTCCCGCCACGACCTCCACGGGAGCGTTCCAGTCCAGATCGCCGTAGAGCGCCAGGTGCGGCAGCCAGATCTTTTCGAGCCGTTCCGTCAGCGCGGGCGCTATATTGGTCAGGATCGTCTCCTGGCTGGCGGCGTTGAATGCGATCCGCCAGTTGCGGGTGGGATTGAATATAATCTCCGCCTCGAATCCCGTCGACTCGATGTCGTTGGTATCGGTGATCGCGCCCGCCCACTGGGTGAGCGAGCTGCCGTCGGCCGCCATGCGGTAGTTATAGGCCGTCTTCAATTCGTCCGTCAGATGCGGCTCGATCGCGGCGCGCGCGGCCTTCGCCTTCGCCAGATTCGGATACTCCGCCGCCACCGCCTGCTCGCGCGTGAGGCCCTCCGGGGTGCGACCCGTCGCGGGGTCGATCTCGATTTCGTTCTGAATGGCCTCATCGATGACGCCGTCGTCATTCGCATCCACGCGACGAATATCACGGTTCAGATTTCCAAAGTGATTAAATATATTCGTGTTCGTCTGGTTGAAGAGGTCCGACACGCTGGCGGTCGCGCCCGTCAGGGTCGCCTTGAACCAATTGAAGCGCGCGACGACTTTGTTGTCCCAGAGAAATACGCTCACGCCATAGTCTTCGCTTTTGCCCTTCGGCGAAGGCACCGGCCGGCGATATTGGTCCACGCGATCCGTCGCCGGCACGAAATTTTCGCTCGTGTTATAGTGAAACGCCACCTTCCCGCGGAAAGGGAGCTTGATCCACTGCGTCGGCCAGTTGAGCACGCCGCCATAGCCGAAGATGTCGCTCTTGATCCTGGAGAATGTACCGTTCTCCACGCGATATGCCTCCGGCGAAACGTCCGCAATTTCATCGGGCCCGACCAATGGCGCCTCGGTATTCAGCCAGGTTTTCACCGTGTCCTGCCGATAGCCGAGATTTGCGACCAGGAGGTTGTCCCAGAAAAAAGACTGCGTGTTGGCGGCGAAGGAAGTGACCTTCGTTTGCTGGAGCCGGTAGTTCTTCGCCGGCACCTCGCGGGCATCGAATGTGCCGTAGACGAACCCTTCGTTGCCATTGGCTCGTGAATCCAGGCCGATCGACTCGGCGGTGGCATCCGGCCCCAGATTCCAGCTGAGCTTCCGCGTCGAATAATCGCTCGGCACCCGCAACTGGTAATCGGCGGGCGTAAGCACAAAGTCATCCAGCGTGAAGTTCGGGTCGGAGAACGCATTCAGTTGCGGCGGTCCAATATAGGCGTAAATCGGCACGTTCCGGACGTTGTTGCTCGTTTGCCGCGCATTTGCCGCTCCGATGTGCAGTGCGGGTTCGGGATCGCCGAACGAGTTGGTGACGAAGTTCACCACTTTCTCGTCGAAGGTCGATTTGTCCGCCAGGCCCGTGAGAGTGTGCCGCCCCAGGATCTTTCCGACCCAGCTCTTTCTCCTTTCCGTGAAATCGTGTTTCACGAATCCGGTGAAGCGCGCCGCCTCGCGCTGCGTGTCGATCACCCGGCGGCCGGCCTTCGTCAATATAAAGGGTCGGCCGTAGTTGGGATTTGGCATCGGCGCGACGTTGCCCGAGGTCCGGTAATTCGGGTCCGACGGCAGCCATAGCACTTCGTTGATATCGAACATGATTTCGGCATTGCCGCCGTTGAACGCCGTATAGTTCTCGCGATACATGTCCTGATAATCGTAGGCCAGCTCGAAGCCCGCCCGCCCCCTCCAGAGCACCTGCTCGAGCGCGATGTTATAGTTTACGAAATCACGCGTATAATAATCATTGTCCCACCCGAGGTTCGCCTTGCTGAAGTCGAATGTGTTCAAGTCCGTGAAACCCTGCGCGAGCCAGCCCGTGCCATTGATATCGCGCAGATTACCATGATACAGATTGGTCGGCGCGCCGCGCCCCGTCCGGTTCGGGCCGAAGAAGGGATCGCGAACCGCATAGTCCACCCCACGATATTGATCCGTATAGGCGAATCCAGGCTGCCGCCCGTTGCTGCCATCGAAGACCAGGCCATAGGCTCCCGCCCCCCAGGCGGAGTTGGCGAGACTTTGCGGAGTGGGCGTGTCGCGCACCGTGTACTTCAACTTGTCCGCCGCGCTCAGCCGGTTCCATTGCGCCTGGGTCGGGCCTTCGACGTGATTGAAACGTTGCAGGTTGTCGTAGGCGTTGACGGACATCCGGCCGAGCGTCGCGTCGTTGAGGAAGACGCTCAGGTTGTTCAGTGGCAGCAGCACATCCGGCGAGTTTCCGCGGATGCGACCGTTCTCGACGTGCGCCGTGATCACGGTGTCCGCGTGCTTGAAAGGCCGATACGTCACGGCTCCATATTGCCGGTCGTCATCCTTGAACGTGGGCTCCTGCCGGTATTGCGTGCGATCATGCAGCAGCGCGCCGTGGATCGCTACGGTGTTTTTCAGGAGCACGCGATTGAGCGCGATCGAACCGCGATAGGAGGGATTCTTGCCCCCGCTGCCAATGCGCGTGCTCACCTCGTTGGTGTCACGGAACCGCGCCTTCACCAATCCGGTGTTGGTCAGCCCCGCGGGCGATCCGAGACCGAAGAGAAACGAATTCGCCCCGCGATTGATGTCGATGCGGTCGGTGTTGTACGAATCGAACGGGATGTCGGTTTTGAAAAAATTTCGTGCCCGGTCCGGCGCCGCGAGACCTCGGACCCGCGAGGTGCCATCCGGATCGCGCCGCGCGCCCCCGGTGCTCGTATCGCCCCCGGAGCTGTCGGATGCGCCGGTGAAGTTGCCGAGGATGCCGCCCACTTCCGTACTCGTTGTATATTGAAACAACTCTTCGATGCCAGTGACTCCCAGGTCGTCCATGAACTCCTTCGTGACCACCTGAATCGAAGAGCCGATGTCCTTGATATCCTGCCGCAGCCGGCCGCCGGCGAGCGTTTGTGAAGCGTAGTAGCCTTCGTCGCTGTTTTCACGGACGAGGAAGGGCGACAGTTCAATCCGCTCGCCCGGAATTTCAGGCTTTCCGTCCGCCGCGACCGCTTGAGCGAGGGCGGGTGGAACGCAGCCGAAGAGCATGATCGACGCCGGCAGCAGCGATTTCGTCAGGTGGGGTTTCATGGGGTTGGGGAATTGGAGTGCATAACGCAGCAGCACTCATCGCAGATGAATCCGAAGCAGGTTTGGGCAGCGCAACCGAGGGGGTGTTGAGGCTTCCAAGCCGAAGCGTCGGCGGGGTCTCGAAATCACTGCACCGAGAAATTCCGCCGCTCAAATTTGGCCGGCTGATAATTCTGTCAGAATGGCCGGCTGCCGCGGGCCCGCGGGCAGGCGCCGACCTCCGGCGCTACCCGCCGGGCCATCCTGCCGGCCTGCGATGTAACCGGTATCTGAATACGAGGCCGCCCGGCGCAGACAGCGCAAGACCCGGCGGCACGGTTCGTTCCACCGGCCGTGGTTTACCGCTGCCCGCGATTCAGAACCGAACGGTATTGGTCAACAACACCTGCAACGGCGGATCGAAACGCACCCGCGCCACCGTCCCGTCGGGTTGGTGGCGGACCGCCGTGACCTTGTCGCTGAACCAATTCTGAAGATTCCGAACGTTCAACTGCACGCTCCAGTCCTTGTCGCCCATTATCCGCCGCCGATAGCCGATCGTAAGGTCGTAGCTGACCTGCTGATCGGCGAGGTACGGGTTGAACACATCGGGCAGGATCAAGCCGCGGGGATCGTTGATCAACGGATAGCCGGTTGCATAAACGTCTTCCCAGCGAACCGCCCCGCCAATCGATGCGCCCCGCAGCCGGCCGGCGGAAAACTGATAACGCGTGACCGCGTTGATCCGCCATTTTCGCTGCTCGTTTTGCGGCCGTCCCTCCTGTCCTTTGATCGCGTAGTAATCGAGCAGCCGGTCGTTGATCTGCTGGGTCGTCGTGTTGCCCGCCACCACTTCCACCGGCGCGTTCCAGTCGAGGTCGCCGTAGAGTGCGAGGTGCGGCAGCCAGATGGTTTCGAGCCGCTCCGTGAGCGCCGGCGCTATATTGGTGAGTGTCGTCTCCTGGCTGGCCGCGTTGAACGCGATCCGCCAGTTGCGCGTGGGATTGATTATAATCTCCGCCTCGAAGCCCTTCGACTCGATGTCGTTCGTATCCGTGATCGCGCCGGCAAACTGCGTCTGCGAGCTGCCGTCCACGGCCATCCGGTAATTATACGCGGCCTTGAGCTCGTCCGTGAGATGCGGGGCTATATTGGCCCGTGCGGCTTTCGCCTTGGCGAGATTCGGATACTCCGCCGCGACCGCCTGCTCGCGCGTCAGGCCTTCCGGCGTCAGGCCGGTCGCCGGATCGATCGCGATCTCGTTCTGAATCGCTTCGTCGATGATGCCATCATCGTCCGCGTCCAGCCGGCGGATGTCGCGGTTCAGGTTGCCGAAATGATTAAAGATATTCGTGTTGGTATTATTGAAGAGATCGGAGACCGCAGCGTTGGCGTTGGCCAGGGTGGCCTCGAACCAGTTGAAGCGCGCGACGACCTTGTTCTCCCAGAGAAACACGCTCACGCCGTAGTCCTTGCTCTTGCCTGAAGGCGACGCCACCGGCCGTCGGTACTGGTCGACGCGATCCGTCGCCGGCACGAAATTCTCGCTCGTGTTATAGTGAAGCGCCACCTTCGCCCGCCAGGGCAGCCGGATGAGCTGGTTGGGCCAGTTGAGCACGCCGCCGTAGCCGAACACGTCGCTCTTGATTTTGGAAAACGTGCCGTTCTCCACCCGGAAGCCCTCGGGCGAGATGTCGGGGATCTCGTCCAAGCCGATCAACGGTCCCTCTGTATTGAGCCACGTTTTCACGGTGTCCTCGCGATAGCCGAGATTGGCGACGAGCAGGTTGTCCCAGAAGAACGACTGGGAATTGACCGCCAGCGAGGAGACCTTCGTCTGCTGGAGCCGGTAGTTCTTGGTCGGCACATCACGTGGCTCGAACGTGCCGTACACAAATCCTTCGTTGCCGTTCGCCCGCGAATCGAGGCCCAGGGTCTCGGCCGTCGCATCCGGGCCGAGATTCCAGCTCAGCTTGCGGATCGAGAAATCGTCGGGCGGACGCAACTGATAGTTGGCCGGCGTGAGTACAAAATCGCGCAGGCCGAAATTCGGATCGGTGAACGCCTGCAGCTGCGGCGGACCAATATAGGCATAGATCGGCACGTTGCGCGGCGCATTGCTCGTCTGCCGGGCGTTGGCCGGTCCGATATGCAGCGCCGGTTCGGGATCGCCGAAGGAATTGAGCACGAAATTGAGCACCTTCTCGTCGAACGTCGACTGGTCGGCGAGTCCGGTCAGCGTATGCCGGCCGAGGACCTTGCCCACCCAGCCTTTGCGCCTCTCCGCAAAATCATGTTTCACGAAACCCGTGAACCGCGCGGCTTCACGCTGCGTGTCGATCACCCGCCGGCCCGCTTTCGTGAGCACGAATGGGCGGCCGTAATTGGGATTCGGCATCGGCTCGACCACGCCCGATGTCCGGTAGTTCGGATCGGTCGGCAGCCAGAGAACCTCGTTCACGTCGAACATGATCTCGGCATTGGCGCCATTGAAGGCGGTGAAATCCTCGCGGTACAAGTCCTGATAATCGAAGGCCAGCTCGAAGCCGCCCTTGCCTTTCCAGAGCACCTGCTCGAGCGCGACGCTATAATTAACGAAATCCCGTGTATAATAGTCGTTGTCCCAGCCGAGGTTTGCCGTGCTGAAATCGAAGGTCTTCAGATCCGTGAAACCCTGCGCGAGCCAGCCGGTGCCATTGATGTCGCGGAGGTTCCCATGATAAGGGCTGAAGGGCGCGCCCTTGCCGGTGCGATTCGGCCCGAAAAACGGATCGCGGACCGCATAATCCACCGCGCGATACTGATCGGTATAAGCAAAGGCCGGCATCCGGCCGTTCGTGCCGTCATAGATCAGACCGTAGGCCCCGTTGCCCCAAGCCGAGTTCGCGAGACTTTGCGGGGTCGGCGTGTCACGCACGCGATACTTCAGCTTGTCCGCCGCGTTGAGATTATTCCACTGCGCCTGGGTCGGGCCTTCGACATGATTGAAACGCTGCAGATTGTCATAGGCATTGATCGAGAGCCGTCCGACGATCGGGTCGGTAAGAAAGACGCCGAGATTATTCAGGGGCAGCAGCACGTCCGGCGAGTTGCCCCGGATCCGCCCATTCTCCACGTGAGCGGTGATAACCGTGTCCGCGTGCTTGAATGGCCGATACGTTACCGAGCCATACTGACGGTCGTCGTCCTTGAAAGTGGGTCGCTGTCTATATTGCGTCCGGTCCGTGAGCAGCGCCCCGTGGATCGCGAGAGTGTCCTTGATCAGCACGCGGTTGAGATTAAAGGAGCCGCGATAGGAAGGGTTCTTTCCGCCACTGCCGATTCGCGTGCTGATTTCATTGGTATCGCGAAACCGCGCCTTCACGAGCCCGGTGTTCGTCAGCCCCGCCGGAGATCCCAGGCCGAAGAGGAACGAATTCGCGCCGCGATTGATGTCGATCCGATCCGTGTTGTAGGAATCGAAGGGTATATCGGTCTTGAAGAAGTTCCGAGCCCGGTCCGGCGCGGCCAGGCCGCGGACGCGCGTGGCACCATCGGGATTTCGCCGCGCGTCGCCCGTGCTGGTGTCGCCATTCGCATTGTCCGTGGCGCCGGTGAAATTACCCAGAATTCCCCCCACTTCGGTGCCGGTTGTATATTGAAAGAGCTCCTCCACGCCGGTCACCGCGAGATCGTCCATGAATTCCTTGGTCACCACTTGGATGGAGGAGCCGATATCCTTGATGTCCTGGCGCAGCCGTCCGCCCGCCAGCGTTTGAGAAGCATAATAGCCCTGATCGCTGTTTTCCTGGACAACAAAGGGCGACAGCTCGATTCGCTCCATCGAAGCCGGACTCGGCTGATTATTGGCGACTTGAGCCAGGGATAACGAGACGCAGCCAAACAGCACTATAGGTGCGAACACGATCGAGTTCGTCGAGTGGGGTTTCATGGGGTCGGGTATTCACGCGCGCGTACAAGCAAGGCACTCTAGAGGAGGTGGCCAAAGCAGGCATGGAGGGGAAGCGCACCGGGGTGGGTTGCGGGGCAGGCACCGGAAGGGGAAGTCCGGCGGGGGTATTTATAATAAATCTGAGCAACGGAAAATCCGCCGCTTAATGGTGGCCGGCTGATAATTCGGCCGGACAGAAAAATGCGCGCCGGACGAGCAGGGTCAAGTCGCCGAAATCCGCCCCGGGTGCGTTCGAGTTACCCATCGGATGCCAGCGTGCGATTGCCCGCCAGAAAATCCCGATTGGTCCGCCCACCCCCGCCCATGGGCCGATCCCCTGCGCGCCGCCGCCCCCTGCTAATCCACCGCTGGCGCCGTCGCCAACGTCTCGCGCACGATCGCGGACACGGCTTCACGGTGTCCCATCCATGCGCCGCCGAGCAGCGCCAGAAATGCCCTCTGATCCAGCAGATCCAGATGCAGCCGATCGGCCTCGAGCGCTTGTGCCAACTCCCGCAAGGCCGCACGCCCACGCTCGTGTTTCGCGAGCTGCCGCGCCGCTGCCTGCATTTCATCAACTGTGATTCGCGTTTGCATAATGAAGGTTTTCTACGGACGAGGCTAACTCACCCTGGACCATCTAATAGACCATACCGGCCGGACTTGGTTTTGACCGTACTTATGTAATTCGGAAGCGCCGCCTCCTCGATTGGCTTCCACCCGAAAAGCACAACAACAGCGCGTCACGTGAGCCGCCGCGCCGCCGCCTGGGCCTTCAGGCACAACTCCGCCGCCTTGAACGCGTGCGCCTGCGTCATCGCCTTCTCCGTGCGATTCAGGCAGTCGAGGATGAACTCGCCGAAAAAACGGAAGCCCACCTTGCCTCCCACGTTGAGGTGATGCTCCCCCTTGCCGTCGACCAGGTAAAGGTGGTCGCCGCGCTTCTCGCGCGCGATATCCACGTATTTCCGCAACTCGATATAGCCTTTGGTCCCGAGAATAAAGGTCCGGCCATCGCCCCAGGTACCGAGCCCGTCCGGCGTGAACCAATCGACGCGAAACTGATTCGTCGCGCCGTTGTCCCCCACGAACGAAGCCTCCCCAAAATCCTCGAGCTCCGGCGTCTCCGGATTCGCGAAGTTGCCGACCGATGCGCTCGCCACCACCGCATCCGTCGCGCCCGCATAAGCGAGAAACTGCTCGCATTGGTGGCTGCCGATGTCGCACAGGATGCCGCCGTACTTCTCGCGTTCGAAGAACCATTTCGGCCGTGTCGGCTTGTTCAAGCGATGCGGCCCAAGCCCGCCGACCTGCACGACCCGACCCAACACGCCGTCGCGCACGAGTTCCGTCGCAAACATTCCCGCTTCCGACGTCAGTCGTTCGCTATAGTAAACCATATACTTGCGCCCGGTCTTCACGGTCACCGCCTTCGCCTGCGCGAGCTGCTCCAGCGTGGTGAACGGCGCTTTATCGGTGAAATAGTCCTTTCCCGCCTCCATCACGCGACAGCCCAGCGGCCCGCGTTCCGATGTCACGGCGGCAGCCGTGACCAGCTTCACCTCAGTGTCATCGAGTATCTCCTCGAGCGAACGCGCCGCCTTCGCCTGCTTGAAGCGTTTCAGGAACCCGTCGCGTTTCTTCTCATCCGGCTCGTAAACCCATTTCAACGTCGCGCCCGCCCCGATCAGCGCGCTGCACTGACCGTTGATGTGCCCATGGTCGAGATGCGCCGCCGCAAACACAAACTCGCCGGGTTTCACCACCGGCTGCGGCTTCGGGCCCGGCGCATAGCTCGCCGGCAGCGTGGATTTGCTGGCCGCAGCCGACTGCGCGAGCCCAAGCGGCGGAAACATCGAGCCGGCAGCCATGGCGCCAGCGGCGTGAGTCAGGAAACGACGGCGGTTCATAAATCAGGAATTAACGGGTTCCCGCGCGCGACGCCAGCAGTTCGTCGCGACATCGCGACGTAGCACGGGCGTCCCGCCCGTGGAGTGCGCCGAGCGCCCCCGCCTTCAACGCGCGCCCGCGGCCAGTTCCGCCAGGGCGTCGAACTCGGGCCCGCGTGGCGGTATTTCGATCTCGAATACGTCCGCCATCACGCTCGTCCAGCCGTGCAGAAAATATCCCCAGCCATCCTCGACCTGCACCCCGCGCGCGACCGATTGCGCACGCGCCTGATCGAGAAACGCGAGGTCCCCGCGATAATTGAAGTCCCACGCGATGCCCCGCTCGGGAAATATCACGTCGCCCCCGAGCGGCGACCCCGGCGTGTCCTTCCCCGCCCCCGTCGCGTTCACCACCAGCGACCCCGGCGGCAGGCTCGTCACCAGCGCATCGCTTTCCGCCGCGCTGCTCGTGACATGCCCCTCGAATCCGTCCATTTCCCGCCAGGTCGCACCGAGCCGCCGCACCTCCGCGATCCGTGCCGCCGACCGATCCACAATCTGGATACGCCTCGGGCGATCCCCCTCGCGACGGGGTGAGTTGAGCTGCCACGCCAGCGCCGTGCCCGCGCCGCCGGCCCCCAGGATCAAGGCCTCGGCTCCGCTCCGCCAATGACCGCGCGACAAAAACGCGTCGAGCGCATGGCCGACCGTCCACGGATCAACCGCCCGGCCGTGCAGCCGTCCGTCGCGTTTATAGATGCTGCTGACCTCTCCGAGGGAACGCGTCAGCGGATCGAGCTCATCGAACAAATCATGGCAGGCCGCATACAGATCGAGCTTGTGTGTCGTCACCAAGGCACCCAGCGACTGCGGGTCGCGTTTGATGAACTCGACCGCCGCGCGATAGTGCTCCGGACGATCGTGCAGCGGAAAATCCCAGCCCCGCAGCTCGACATCGCCCCGCCCAAGCCGCTTCGCCCAGACGGGAAACACCGCGTTGATCGATGAGTGCCGCGTCGTCACGCCAATGAAGTACATCGTCGGCCGGAAGGCAGGTGGAAACACGGCTGACATCCCCGCGATCCTGCGCGCAACGCCGTCCACCGCGCAATGCCGAAACGGGTACTCACGAACGCAGCTAAATATTCGCCTCGATATATACTGGCGGACGGCGGCGATTCTGTTTTTGAGTCGGCTCGCATCGCCGTGAGTAATTGACCCGACTCCAGCGTCTTCCCCCGTCGCGCACCCCACGCGGCTCATTTTCCCGTCAGCTCCATGTCAGTCCCACCTCCCGTGAATACCCAAACGATCATACTCCGACCTCCGTCACCCGCCGGCCTCGCTGCGCTCGCCGTGCTCCTGTCGCATTCCGTCTTCGGCCAGGCTGCGCCGGCCGCGTCCACGCCCCCCGTCGATGCCAGCCGCACGGCGCGCGCCGATGAAGCGATCCAGCTCGGCACGTTCACCGTGACGGAAACGCAGGACATCGGCTACGAATCCATGCACACCACGTCCGGCATGCGGACGGTGCAGGAGCTGAAGAACGTCTCGAACTCGATCTCGATCATGAACGCTCAGTTCATCGAGGATATCGGAGCGACCTCGATGGAGGAAATGTCGACGTGGTTCGTGTCCGGCGAATCCAACCCCGAGCCAAATTCCCTGGTCGAAGGCCGCGTCATCCTCCGCGGCATCCCGAATGCCTA
>JAKFEQ010000040.1:0-153631 GCA_036675625.1 Opitutaceae bacterium
GATGGCCTCAACGGTGCGGGGTGCCATGTCCGCGCAGCATTCCACTCAGGCCCTTGGCGACGTGCGTGGTTCAGTCGAGCCCTATCTGACATCGAGCAATGCTCATTCGAAAAATTGAAAACCAATTTTGTATACGTTGGAGCGAATCCTGGTGATGTTGATTGGTTTGACGATACTGCATGGCGAAACGTGGCCGAGCATTGGGCTATTGCTGCATGGTTCGCGCGGACCGCTAGGCTAAAAGGAATCGTGTTTGACCCGGAAGCATACACTCCGCCGTTCCAGCAGTTTAATTTTCGGGCTCAGAAGAATCATTCCGGCCGGTCATTCGCAGACTATCAGTTGCAGGCACGTAGGCGAGGAAGGGAGGTAATGGCGGCCGTAGCACGGGAGTACCCCGACATAACTATATTGTGCTACTTTATGCACAGCACTAACTCGCATGCCCGAGCAGGAATAGCTACCGAACATCTACTCCAGCAGACGCCATATGGGCTATATCCATCATTTATCGACGGCTGGCTAGATCGGATTCCACCTACACTGACTTTAGTAGATGGATGCGAGATGGCATATGATTTCATATCAAACCATCAATTTGAGTCAGCTGCGTTAGATGTAAAACAACGTTACTTTACCCTCATAGCTCCGGAAAATGCTCGCAAGTATCGTGCCCATGTTCAAGTCGGCTTTGGCCTATATCTAGATAACTACCTTAAAAATCTTGCGCCTTCGGGCGGGAATACCCAAGAGCGCAGATTTTCGGAAAATTTATCTTCAGCATTAAACGCCGCAGATGAGTATATATGGATATACGGAGAGACGTTTCGATGGTGGCCGACTTCGCACCCCAACGTTTCCCATCCCCGCTGGGATGAGATCCTTCCCTGGATCACTCCAATATTGGAGATTAATCGCGATCCTGCTGAATTTGCTCGCGGAAACCTGGAGCGAGGTGCTCAGAGGAATTTAATCGTCAACGGCGATTTTGCTAACGACCTGACTGGCTGGACTCCTTGGCAGGCGACTTTTTCTCAAGGTTCATTCTCGTGGGATCCAAACGCGGGGGCCACAAAGGCAGGGTGCGTTCGCACCCAGAATATTATAAATGGCTGCTTAACACAAAAAATATCGGTCGCTCCGCTCGAACGATATTTTTTTACTGTGTCGCATCGCAACAGTGGCAATGGAGTCATGGTCGTCCGAATCCGCTGGCAAGATGTAGGTGGCGAATGGCTAAGCGAAACTGCTGACAAAATGTTTTTCGGCAGTCAGTCTGATGAATGGTCACGGACACTCGGCGCAGTTCAAGTGCCATCGGGTGCGAGAACACTAGTCCTTCTACTTATGCCTGCGGGGCAGTTGCACCAGGGTGATTTTAATTATTTTGATGATATCGCACTTTTTAAAGCACCTTGATTTAGGCAGGCTTCTCTGGGTTGGGTTCACACATAGCTTCGCCCCGTCGCTTCCTCGATCAGAGAATCAATCGATTGTGCCGGCACTTTTACGGAGGTCATGCGTACAATATGGCCTCCAACCAACTGACGCGAAGGGCCCTCAGGCCCGCAATCCAGCTAGTTTGAAGACAGGAAAGCCTTCAGAAGCGGCACAAGTGATGATGCCTTGTCGTGCCAAGTCTCTAAGTACTGAAGCCGGAAGACGAGGGTCGAACCTGACTCCCGCGGCAAAGATGCGACCATAGCATCTAGCCTCTGTTTACCAACCCGCAACTGCTTCTCCACCCGCTCCTCAATAAAATGCGACGCCATTTTCCGAAGTTCCAAATTCGATTCATAGTAGTCACTGCGATTACGAGTCTCCACCTTCTTTATCGCACCGACCGCGAGCAACACACGCACACCCTGACTTATTGAGCCTTGGCTAATCTTAAGCCTCGTATTGATGTCGGCGAAATTCAGGGGGGTAGCACTAGCAAAGCAAATCCCGTAGATCGCCGCAACAGATCTTGGGATCCCCAGGATTTCTGCCGCCTCAACAAAAAAAGATATGACTTCACGCTCAAAACGAACGATTTCTGGATCCCGCAGATCATCCTGCACCAAAGTATTCACGCGCTTTTGGAGCCACCGACTTACACTAAAATCTGGGCCCTTGATTTGAAGCCAGACCAGCCGAGCTCGACCGAAGACCCCGCGTTCGTTTGACGATCGTCCAATCGAACGCCGTCAGGCCATTTGTCGTTTCGGGATAGTTTTAAAGTAAGAGCATCCATGGACCCATAAGAAATTTCCCGATAGCGAGTTCAACTCAAAATGAACTGAAGCTCGTCAACAAATTGTAGTCGACTATTTAACAACGTTTTATACTATTAGTTAGGAGATACTTTCCACAAGGACTGACAGGAGGAGAATTTCATTGGCGGTGGCTGTTCCTCGAAATTTTCGCGTAAAGCTCGGTTTGGTAGACGGGAGAACGCCCTAGCTGCAGTCCATCTCTTCATGAGTGAGGCGTCAGCTGTGCAGGAATTTTTGCTGATAAAGGAATTGGGTTTGCCGAAGTGTGGTCGAAATGCGTTACACCCCGCCGGATGACCGTTGCCCAAATACTTGCCGAAACACACCGCTACTCCGTGCTCGTTGTCGGCGACGTTATGCTAGATCACTACATTTGGGGTGATGCCACCCGCATTTCACCGGAGGCTCCTGTTCCCGTGGTCGATATAGCAAAGGACACTTGGGCCGCTGGCGGGGCGGCCAACGTAGCACTCAATATTGCTTCTCTCGGAGCACGGTGCAGCCTCTTTGGCTATTTCGGCAACGACAACGCCGGCACGCAGCTAAAGAACATTGTTCTATCGAGCGGTATTAGTGTGCTATTCGCGCCCGGTAACGCTTCTACAATAGTGAAGACTCGGGTGCTGGTACAACACCAACAATTGTGTAGACTTGATCGCGAAGGCCCACTAAGTGCATATTACGTTGCACCCGACGCGGTTAGGCAACACCTTGAGAGCGAAATCTCTCGCTGCGATGCAGTGATTATATCTGATTACGCCAAGGGACTTGTTACCGATGAGGTCATCGCATGCGTAACTGCTCTAGCACATTCTGCAGGTAAACTCGTTGCGTTGGATCCTAAACCCAAACGGAACCTGAAGTTTCAAGGCCTTGACCTTATCACCCCCAATAAACGAGAGGCGCTTCAACTCGCTCAACTCGCGCCTCCCCCTCACGCACCCTTTCCCGCCGACGAAGTATGTAGAAAGCTGCACAATCGATATGGCACCAAGAATCTTGTGATCACTATGGGCGAGGACGGTATGCTGTTGAGCCGGAATGGCCAAGTAGAAAAGACCATACCCACAGCAGCTCGGGAGGTATATGATGTTTCTGGCGCTGGCGATACTGCACTCGCGGCTCTTCTCTTGGCCCTCGTAGCCGGAGCCCCACTTGACGATGCCGCTCATTTTTCAAATGCAGCGGCAGGTGTGGTAGTCGGAAAAATAGGAACCGCAACGGTCACCCCACTCGAATTGTTAGCTCACGCTGGAGCAGACCAGCCAACGCGCACAGATCCCCAATGACTTCGGTGCACCTAACTATTATGGAACTCGAAACTGGTCTCGAAAATACCGTTCAAACTCTGCTGATGCTGCCGATGATCCGGCCCGCAATTGACCGCGCCGGCATTATGCTAGCCCAGGCATTAGAGCGAGGTAACAAGATCCTCATGTGCGGCAACGGAGGCAGCGCGGCAGAAGCAGCTCATTTCGCGACCGAGCTTGTCGGCCGCTACGCGAAAAGCCGTCGAAGTCTGCCCGCCATTGCATTGTCGTCGGACGGATCCCTGCTGTCATGCATTGGTAACGATTACGGATACGATAACGTTTTTGCCCGCCAGGTCGCCGGCCTCGCTCGCCCCGGTGATCTCCTCGTCGTCTTCACGTCCAGCGGCAATTCAACCAACATTGTTGAGGCGATTCGCGAAGCGCAGCGCTGCGGCATCGAGAGCATCGCCTTTCTCGGCCGCGGGGGCGGGAAGTCTAAGGGCCTTGCAACCTGCGATTTAATAGTACCCGGCGAAAGCGCACCTGCCACCCAAGAGGCGCACCTGTTTCTAATTCACCATTTCTGCCGCATTATCGACAATCAGTTTGATTGATAGTGCGTTCAACACTTCGAGCACAAGAAAGGTCCGGACTCGCACGCCAATGCAAAATCCGAACCTTTGAAGGTGATTGGGCGCCAATGCAATTTCGCACTACGGCCAGGGTAACAAGCACGCTCACTGCAGCATATGTCAGCGGTTGGAGCGTCCTGGCGTAGAAGGCGAATGCGATCGCCCGGCTTCGGCCGTCGGGGCTCTATGAATCCCGGGGGCCGTCTGGCCGCCGACCTCCGGCCCCTCTCAGCTATTACGAAAATCGACCGTCGGCTGCTGCGCTTCGCTCGGTCTTTTGTGGTTCTGGCGCCTCTTTGTGGCCATTCCTTCCGTGGATTGGGGTTTGGTTGCGGCTTCGCCCACCAGCGTTAAGCGTTCCCCACCCCGTTCTCCGGCAGGGCCCCAATAACAAATAACCCCAACCAATAACAGCTCAGCTGCCCCTGAGCCCTAAGCTTAGCTCTCAACTCTCAGCGGGCCTTCATCCACCGATCTCCGATCCATTGAAGAGAAGGTAACGAAGGAAACGAAGTGTGCGAAGCGATTCTAAGCATCCGGCTCCCCCCGGGGATCGGAAAAGGGGTCAAACTTTGCATTTTGCACTGGATCGGGTAATAACTCGCGCCCGGTAGCGCGTTGCGCCTTCGACGCGTCAATTGACGCGCACGTGCCCGATTGCAACGTCACCCCGTCGAGCGCGGCACGGCGTATGTTCCGACCGCCAGCGCGATACTCGATCGGTTTCTGCGGCACGCCCATCTTATCGCCATCACCGGCAAAAGCCACCGGCTCAAGGGCGAACGCTAGGGGTCAAACTTTGCACTTTGCACCTGCGGCACCTCCGAGTGCAAAGTGCAAAGTTTTCTCTGAGCGACAAATTCAAGACGGAGGATGAATTTAATTTTCTATATTATAACGTGAGACGACGATTTTGCTTTCTTACTACTTGCCCCTGGGGCAGCCGGAAGGGGTCATGTGTAGACCCTTGACAATAGTATCGAGCCGGAAATCGCGACATCGGTGTCAATAGTCAACACATGACCCCTTCCGACATTCCCCTGACCCCTTCCGACATTCCCCACGTTGGCCCCAATTACCTCGTCAGCCTCCTTTTGGTTCGTGAGACGTCGCCTTCTTGAAGTCCTTCTGGGCGTCTTCTTCTAGCCTAAGGTAGGAAACATGGTGCATCTGAAGGCGCGGGACAGTGCCTTTTTCTAACCGCTCCGCATCCGCCGCCGGTGCTCTGCACTTCAGCGTTCAACGTTCAGCGTTAAACGCTGAGCGTTCAGCGTTCCGCATTCGGCATTTCGGCGTCGAGCGTTCCTCTCATCTCTCGCTCCCCTATCGGTCCACGATCAGCGCCTCGAACTCCGCCGTCGCCCGCGTTTCCATTTCCGCGCCACGCCGCACGAGAAACAGCACCGCCCACCCTTCGCGCCGCGCCAGCCGCAAGCCGTCTTCGAGCCCGAGCACCAGCAATCCCGTCGCCAGCGCGCTCGACCGCGCGCACGCGTCGTGCACCACCGACACGGACAACACCTCCGACTCCACGGGCCGGCCTGTCCGCGGATCGATGATGTGTCCCAGCCGCCGCCCCGCGCGCTCGATCGCGTTGCGGCCATTTCCCGAAGTCGACAGCGCCTTGCCGCCGGGCAACTCCACCACCGCGGCGACGCCCCTCGCTTCCGGCCGCTCCACTCCCACGCGCCAGCGCCGCACGCCCGACGTCTTCACATCGCCGCCGACCTGCACGAGATGAGTCTCCGCCCCGAGCGAGACCAGCAGCTCGCTCAACGCATCCGACGCGAAGCCTTTCGCGACCGACGAGAAATCCACCGCCAGCGAAGCCTCCGCTTTCCGCAACGCCGGCGGCTCCGTGCGCAGTTCGAGCCTTTCCCAGCCCACGCGCCCGCGCACCGCGACGACCTGCGCCTCCGTGGGCAACTCGCGCTGCCGCCCCTCCGGTCCAAAACCCCACAACGCCAGCAACGGCGCCACCGTCGCATCGAAAGCTCCCCCCGTCAGCTCGCTGATTTCGCGGCCGATCGCCGCCACCGTCACGACGTCCTGCGGCACCGCGATCCACTCCGTCGATCGCAGCGCATTGAACCGCGACACCGTCGAGCTCGGGCGATACGTCGAGAAAAGTTGCTCCAGCTCCTCCAGCCGCGCCGCCACGCGACGCTTGATTTCCTCCGCACTCGTCGCCTCGCGCGCATCCGTCGCCGGCACGAATTTCACCGCCCACGTCGTCCCCATCGCGCGGCCGGCCAGCGCAACAGGCTCAGCCGCCCCGGGCGAAACCATCAGCGCCGCGCCCATCACCACCGCGCTCCACCTGAAACCGCGGCCGTTCACCCCACGCCTTTCACCCACACAATAATCGGCACGTAATTCCAGTTGATCGCGACCGCCAGCGCGACGAGCCCGAGCGCCGCCGCATCACGCCGCGAAAAACTGTCCGTCGGCCCGCGCGCCCGCACGAAATTCAACAACGCACCCGTCGGGCATCCAAAACGGCAATACGCCTGCGGCACGAAGGCCGAAGCCGCCAGCCCGACAACCGCGACGCCCAGCGTCGCCCAGCCCGCCGAGCGCACCAGATACGCATCGAACGGCTCGATGCCCGCGAGCTCGAACGGCACCGCCAGCAACGCGATCACCACGACAAACCCGAGCAACGCCGTCGGCAGAAATTCCAGCCCCCGCACCACGCCCGCCGGCAAAGTGACCTGCCACCGCGCCGGCCGGATCTTCCCGATCAGCTCCTGCGCCGCGCCGTGCGGGCACACGTGATGGCAATAGATCGGCTTCCGCGTGACCCACGGCACGAGCAGCGCCGCGACCGCCAGCAGCACGAGGCCCGGCGCCGTGCTCCACGGAATTCCCGCGCGCGCCCAGCCCGCGAACAATCCCTGCGCCAGCAGGTCGCCGCTGATGAGGCCCACATAAACAATCAGCGCCATCTGATACGGCCGCCGCCAGCGATGCCGCCATTCCGCTTTGCCAAACGCCATCGCGGCCGCGCTCACGAGCACCACAAACATGCCCCAATCGCGCCAGCCGAAACGCAACGCCGGCCGCGCCGCCACTTCGCCCCGACTCAACTGCAGCCGCGCTTTCACGCTCTGCGCGATCGCCATGCTCGTCATCGTCGCGCCCGACACACCTTCGATTCCGGCCTCCTTCAAATCGAGATCCGCCGCCGCATCCCACGACATCCCGTTCCATTTCTTCAGAAACTTCCGATCGATGACGACATCGTGCACGTGCTCCTTCGTGTCCTCCGATGCGTGCACTTTCAGCCCGAGGATCTTCCAATCCGGATCGAGCACGACGAGCGCATCGGTCACGCCACAGTAACCGATGATGTCGCGACATTGCGGCTGGGTGCGGACCACGTAACCGAGCTCGCGGCCTTCGCGATCGAGCACGAACAAACCGTCGCGCTCCGAGCTGTCGGGCCGCAACGACGCCGCGGTGGGCAGCAGACTTTTCACCTCGTCCACGTGGAGCGGCGAATCGCCATGCGTCCGCTGCCGCACGGCGAGATCGCGGACCAGCCACACGATCGCGGCCACGATCGCGAGCCGGTAGAGTTGGAGGACGATTTGTTTCACGCAGAATCCCGCCTCTCCCGAGGCGGGCCACAAATCAGACGTAGCCCGCTTCGGAAGAAGCGGGACATCGTGAACGGGTCGTTACTCCACCGGCAACACCTGCACCGCATCGAGGTGCACGTTGCCGTTGGCATTCGTCGCATCGACCTCGACCGCCGCCGGCTTGCCCGCCGCGAAACGAAACTTGCCGAGCGACACCCAGCGTCCGTCGAGCGGCGGCGCCTTCTGCTGGTCGACCGTCACCGACTTGTTTCCGTCCGCCGTGCGAATCGTCAGCGTCGTGTTGCTCGCGCGATTTTCGTGCGCCGCCGTCGCGAAGCGGACTTCATACATTCCATCCGCCGGCACGCTGAACTCGAAACTCGCTTTGCGACCTTCGCCGCGGGCGAACACGTAATCCGTGCCGACGTGCTCCAACGATGCGGCGCTCGCCCACTTGCCGGTGAGCTTCGCCGCTTTGTTATCGACCACGATGCCCTTCAGCGAAGCCAACGCGACGCCCGTGCCGCGGCCGCCCGTGTCGTCGACCGGACCGGGAACCGCGCCGCTGAGATCGAAGGTGTTGTCCGCCCCGCGCCGCGCGCGACCCGGCAGCTGGAGCAACGCATCGAGCTTGGCCCAGTGAAACGTGTACACATCGCGCGGCGTGCAGTTGTTCTGGATCGCGATCGCCGCCGCCTTGCCGACGACTTCGCCCATCATGCCGATCGTCTTCATCACGCGCACGGTGCCGAGCGCGTGATCGGTCACGCTGATGTTGCGGCCGGCCATGAAGAGATTCGGCACATTGACGGAATAGAGGCAGCGATACGGAATCGGATAACCGAACGTGCGATCGACGCGCCGGTCGTGCTCCGCGATCGAGATGAAGGGATTATCGGGAAACTTTTTCGCGTACTCCTTCTTCGGGAAATGCAGGTCGATGCTCCAGGTGCTGGGCACGACGCCATCGGGAAATTCGCGCTTCGTCACGATGTCCTCGTGTGTGAGCATCACGTCGCCGACGATCCGCCGCGATTCGCGCGTGCCGCCGATATACGCCACCCAGTCGAGCTTCGCCTGCGGATGCTCGGCCTTCCCGTCGCGGTTCTTCATCGCGTTGAACGCGCCGAATACCGCGCGCAGGTTCCAGTCGCGGATCAGCTCGAGGTCGTTGATCGGATCCTTGTTGAAGCCGCTCTCCCAAAACCACTCGCCCTTGCCCTGCTCCTTCATGTTGCCGCGGCCCATCTTCGGATACGGAAAATCGTCCATCGTGAGATCGAGCGCCCATGGCGTCTCGGGAAACGACTGCGGCGACTCCGCGTTGCTCCACACCCACATGTTGCTCATGCCGAGCAGATCCTTCGGCTCGATCTCGTATTTCGCGCCCGCGAGGTGCGCGAGATAACCGTGCCCCGTGCAGTCCACGAAGAGCTTGCCGCGATACGTCCGCTCCCGGCTGTTCTCGGTCCGCAGCGAGGTCACCGAAACGATTTTCCCATCCTTCGTCTCGGCCGCGTAAACGTGCTCGTTGAGAAACAACGAAATATTTTTCTCGCTGCGGAAGAGCGCCTCTTTCTGCGCGTCGCCAAACTCTTCCTCCGGTCCCGGCGAGTTCTTCGCGCGATCGGCAAACTCTTCGACCATCTCGCCGATGTGCGGATATTTTCCGCGCCGGATCAAGCCCATCGCCCACACGCGCACTTCCGAGCTGCCGTTGCCGCCGAGCACCGGCCGGTTCTGGATCAGCGCCACCTTCAACCCCTGGCGTGCCGCCGACAGCGCGCTACCCAGGCCGCCATAGCCGCCACCGACGACGACAAGATCGAACTCACCCATGTCCTCCGGCTTCGCGGGCAAACCAAGCGCCTGCTTGCGCCAGGCCGAGAGCGGCGCCGAATCGTTTGGCGGCGTCTCCTTCAGGTCGCTCGTGAAATAGATCGCATCGCAACGCCCGTCGAAGCCCGTCAGGTCGCGCAGCGTCAGCTTCGCGTTTTTCTGCGCGACCTTCACCGTGCCGCCATCCTGCCACGCCCACTCGGCGCCCTTCGTGCCGAACTCCTCCGCGAGCGGCTGGCCGTCGAGCAGCAATTGAAACCGGCCCGGCGTCCCGGGGGCATTCCAGATCGCGACCCAATCCTTTGTCCGCACCCACACGCGATACGTGCCGGCGGCGGGAAACGTCACCGTGGCATTCGCATCGGCGACCGGTTTTCCCAGCCCGTGGGCGAGCAGGTAGGGCGAGCCCATGATCTCGATGAACTGCGTGTCGAGCGACCAGCCGCCGCGCTGCTGAAAGCTTTCGGCCTCGACGAGCAGTCGATCGGCCGCGAACAACGGCGCGACCGTGAGGAGCGCGCACGTGAGTAAGGAATGGATACGTTTCATTATGAAAAAATTGGGACCACGGGTCACACGGATGTCACGGATAGAGCCCCGCTACGAAGCCTCCTCATCCGTGATATCCGTGCAATCCGTGGTTGAAGAAAATCACTCATAAACCAGCCACGCCGTCGCCGTGGTCGCGGCGGTGCTGATCGTCCGCAGCCAGTACGCTTGAAATCCGCGCGGGAAGACGTGCACGTGCGTCTTCCCCGGCGTCACCTCGAAGCTCGCATATTCGACCCATTTGCCCGTGCCCGTGAGATCGAGCTCCACGCGCATCCGCACGGGCTGAGTTCCCGTGTGGGAAAGCGACAATGTCTTCTTCTCGTATCCGGTCATGAGATACGGCTCCGACGGCTCGCCGGCCTGCACCGCAAAATCCTTCCACGGTCCGCCCTCGCCCACTGGCCGGCCAAACGCCCACAGGTCGTCGACCGCCCCCACCCACAAGGCCGTGCGCCCGTCCTCCGCGCGGATGATGTGCTTGTTCGCCGCGCCCGCGCTCGCATCGAGATCGAGGCCGGAAACGACGAGCAATCCGCGCCACGTGGCGAAATCGTGCACGTGCCGGTTGTGCGTCGCGATCGGTCGCAGCTTCGCGATTCCGCCCGCGTTTTCCGCCGGCAGCTCGAAGAACGTGCCGCCCGCGTTCAACAAATCGCGCTCCGTGCAGACTTCCCGCACCGTCCGCTCCGCGCCAAATGGCCCGTCGGCCTTGAAATCCCGCCGGCCGCGCGGCAGCCGAAACCGTTTTCCCTGCTCGTCCGCGTAGATGACCGAAGCTGCATCGAGTGTCACCGCGTCGCGCGGAATCGCGACGCTCTTCTCCATCCACGCCGCGGCGCCCGCCTCATCCGTGCGCCGCAGCTTCATGTCCGGTCCCATCTCATAATAGCCGTCCGCCGAGGCAAAGCCCAGCGTCCGCTTGTTCTGCCCACGCGCATGGAGCAGCCCGCCGGTCGCCCTCGTCGCCGCTTCTCTGGCGAGGCCATCGAACCGCGCGTCCGCAGTCGCCCCGCGGCGATCGACGTTTCGCAGGGCGAAGAACGCCGTCGCTTTCGCCACCTCGCGGTCCGCGCGCACGCGCACCCACGCGGCCTTCTCGTTCGCGGGAAAAGCCGTCCACGCGTAGCCCGATGCCGGCACGTTCACGTCACGAAGTCTCGTCCATTTACCATCACCCGCGCGATCAATCTCCAGCGTAAATGTCACCGGCACGCCCGCATCGTGCGCGAGGTGCAGCATCCGTTCGTCGTATCCGGAAAATAAGAACGCGTCGGAGGGCTCGTCTTTCTTCACCGCGTCATCGAGCCACACCGCGCCGCGGCCGATGGCCGGGCCGAAGTCATCCAGCTGCGCCGGCGCCAGGAACCACAGGTTCGATTGCGACTGGCCCGGCGCCGCGAGCTCGCCTTTCGCGCGACGCTTGTTGAGGAACTCGCTCGCCGCCGTGTCGTCGCAGCCCAGCACGATCCGGTCGCCCCAGCGCGCGAAATCGCCCACGACCTTCAGATAGTTCGAGCGCGGCGCGATGCCCCCGGAATTCTTCGCGCCAAACCCTCGCGGAAATCGCCAGAACGTCCCGTGCATCGTCATCAGCAGGTCGCCCTCGCCGATCTCGCGGATCCGCGGCCACTCCGTGTTCCAGCCGTGCGCGCCGTCGTAGGAGTGACTCGCCTTCGGCAGTCGGTAGCTGTGCCACGCGCCACCCGCTTCCAGCACCATCAGGATCAGCGAACGATGGTCCCAGCCGATCGTCCAGATCGGATCCGTATCCGGACTTTCATTACCAGAGATTCCGCCCGGCCCGGTCACCTCGGTAAACTGATTCCGCCGCACGACCGTCCACGTGTCGCCCTTGCCATTCCAGGTGGCGAGCGCGCCACTCGGGATGTCGGGCTTTTGCCGGGCGAGCGGCGATTGCTCGCCATTGTTCGCGTAGACCAATCGCCCGTGACCGGAATAAAGGCCCTTGCCGTGATATCCCGGCAACCCCGCGCGGCGAAACGGCTCCTTGAGCTGCTCGTCGCGAAACAGCTCCGTCACCGCGAGCGTGTGTACATCGACCTCGTAAAACCCCTCCTCCATCGACGCGTAGTAGATCTTGTTCGTCGGATCCGTGAGATGCCGCGCGTTGCCGGTCGGGCGGCCGAACATTTTTCCATACGGGATCACGCGGACGTTGCGCCGGGCGTCGATGACGTAGGGGCCGATGAACAATTGCTGCGACTCGCGGTGGATCATCCGATTCGCCGGCGTCCCCCCGATGCTTTCGGGTCGAACGATCTGCCGCAGGTCGGGCGTGATCTCGTACAACTTGTCGCTCGAGCCGCGCGGGCTGTGGGGCGCATACGTCACGACCCACAGCCGGTCCGCCCAAGGCACGACCGCGCCCGTGCCGCACTCGCGCTCGTTGTTGAACGTCGCGAGATGCGGATAAATGCCACTGATCTCGAATGGCGCGGGCGCGGCGCGAACCGCACTCGCGCTCACCAGCGCAAGCGCGAGTGCAAGCGCGATCAACGCGACCGGGACAGCGACCGCCCCGGTTCGCATCGGCCGGGTGCGGCCGGGCGTGGTCGCGGTCGCATGGATCCCGAGTCCGTTCATCAGAAGCTGAACCTCGTCGTGATCGAAATCTTGCGTGGTGCGTTCAACCATTGCGCGTAACGGAATGCGCCGGTACTGCCGTTGACGAGATACATCACTTCGTTCGCATCGAAAAGATTCGCCACGTTCAGCTGCACGGAGGCGCGGATGCGTTGCGTGGGCCTGAAACTATATACGGCGAAGAAGTCGTTCAGCAGCTTGTCCGGGAAATAGAACGTCTTCCGCGTGCCGTCCGCGCTGTCGTTGTACATATATCCGCGGAAATTATCCTGAAAGCTCGTGCTCAGGCCCACGACCAGCCCGCGCAACCGGCCCTGGGTGAATTGATAGCGGTTGACGAGGCTGATGCTGCGTTCGGCGTAACGCGTCGTCTGCTCGCCCGCCTGGCGGACGACGATCGTGCCGCCGCTCGGCGAGGTGAAGCCAAGCTGGTGGTCGGTGATCGGCAGGCCCGTTACATTGGTCCCTACCCCCGGCGTCATCAGGCCAAGCTGCTCGTTGTTGATGATGTATCCAGATTCCTGATCCAGCAGCGCGTAGTACTGGCTGGAGGGGTCGCGCATCATCGCAAGCGTCAGGGGCATCGTCGGAGAGGCGGGATCGAGCGGATCGCTCGGCACCATCAGTGGCGTCGTCGACGTGCCTTCGCGAATCGCAACGACCTCCTGGCCGCCGACGGTCATCGTGTTAAACTGGTCGTTGTAGAACTGCGGCAGGACAACGTCGCTGCGTTCGGTGCCGTCGGCCGTCGCGATGTTGAGCCGGACTTCCCAGCCTTTCACCGGGCGCGCAGAAAGCGTCAGGTTCACGCCGTCGGAGGTCTTGCTGTAAGTATAGGCAGCGCCGCCATTGCGGCCATTGATGCCGGGCGGATCGATGTCGTTGCGCAGGCCGCCAAGCGAGGCCGTGAAGTTCTGCGCCTCGGAGACGTAATAATTGAAATTGCCGGAGACTCGCCGGTTCCAGAGATCGAACTTCAATCCAATGTCGCGGCTCTCGCCCTTGCCCGGCGGAAGCGTCTGATTGAACACATCGCGCGTCGTGTCGAAGTTGATCTTCGCGTTCGTCGAGTAGTTGAGGAGTCCGCGCAGGCCCTTGATGGGTGTGTCGAAAACCGTGCCGGCCGTAAAGCTGTCATAGGTGATCGGTCCGCGCTGGATGCCGGTATTCTTGCGGAAGGTTTCCGCCTCTTCTTGCCGGTAGCCGACCATCGTGTCGATCCGCCCGCGCCACCAGTCGCTGAAGAGACTCACGCCGTAGCTCGTCTCGCGCGTGTCGTCCAGGAAGTAGCCGGTGACAGAGCTCTGCCCCGCGAGGACGGTGCCGGCGGCGTTGTCGGCGGCGGCGATCGGGCCGGAAAGACCCATGGGGTTGCGCTCGGTTTTCGGCACGGCGTCGGTGTAGATCTGCGGGGCGAACTTGTAGGTGCGGCCGTTCGGATGTTTCACGTATTCCACCCGCCAGTCTTCGCCGCCGAGAATCGACGAGGGAAAGATCGGCATCCAGGTGGGCGGCATCGCCGTTCGGCCCGACTCGGTGGTGGCGATATTCTCCATGTTTTGAATGATGTCGCCGTTCTGATCGGTCTCGTAGAAACGCCAGGGCTGCTGGTTGACCCACGACTGCATATCCTGCCGAAACGCGCTGAACTGGTGCCGGCCCCAGCGCTTGAGATCCTTCTGATATGCCAGCGCCGCCCGGTAACCACGCGCACCGGTCCAATAGGGCGTCGCAATCATCGACGAATTGAACGCCCACTGCTGGCCAGGGAGACCCGTCTCGGGGTCGATGTAATTATTGCCCGGCGCGCCAGGTGCATAGACCGCCGTGCTGCTCGCCCGCAACGCGTCGTTGACGCGATCGTCGTGGCCGTAGCGGACCTGGACCGCCAGCCCCTCCGCCAGTGCTAATTCCGCCACGACGGACTTGATCTGGTTGAAATAGGCGTCGCGGTGAAACGGCCCGATCGCCGAGTCGATCGTGGTGAGATCGAAGGTGTCGCGCAGGAAATCCGCCGTCTCGGGAAACCCGACGAGATAGCGGGAGTTCTTGTTGTCGAAGCGCCGCGCCGTCCCCGCCGCGATCGGATAGCCGAGCCGGTCGGTCTCGGGCAGCAGCAGATTGATCGGCGCACGGATCGTCACGGCCTGCGCGAAGATTGTGTCGCGCTGGTAATCGCGAAACTCACCGCGAATCTGCAGGCGCTTCCACGGCTGGAACGTCGCGGTGAAATGATAGCCTTCGGCCTGTTGACGCAGGCCCGGCCGGAAATTGCGAATGTCGCTTTTCACGCCGTTCATGCGCAACGCAAACATCCTTCCGCCCGCCTGCGCATCGAGGGTGTAGCGACGCGAGCCCTCCGAGTCCCCCATCGCCGTCACCGTCGCGGTCGGCCGGCGGTTGAGATAGGCGCGCTTCGAAGCGCTCGTAATCACGCCGCCGGCATCGCCGGAGCCGAACAGCAGCGAGTTGGAACCGCCGATCGCCTCGACCCGCTCGATATCGAACGAGTCGAGCAACGTCGTGTCCGAGCGCAGAAAACCGTCGCGCCGCGGGTTGTTAATCTGCAGCCCGCGCATCGTCATGCTCTTCGGATCCTGCCGGTCGCCTTCGAGCGTGCCGCGGACATCTTCGCCGGCGTTGATCACCGCCGGGCCGAGGCCGGCCAGCTTCGAAAGCATCTCGGTCATATCGACCACGCCCATCTCGTCCATGAGCTGGCGATTGAAGACCTTCGCATCGAGCGGGGTCTTGCTCAGCTCCGTGTTGGTGCCCGTGACGGAGTTCGTGTTCGTTGCCTCGTAGGTGTCCGAGAGATCCTCCTTCACCTCGAACGGCGTGAGCGTGATCATGTCGCCGGCTTTGATTCCGGCCACATCCGGTTTCGGCGTGGTGGCAGGCGCGGACGTGGAAGGAGCCGATTGAGCAAACGCCGCGGCTGCACCGCAGCAGGTAAAGACAACGGCGGAAGCCTGGCGCCGCAGGACGCCTGGAAGAACTAGGGTAAGCATGGGGAAGGACTGGTGTTACGGCTGGGGTCGCGCCGCGGTTTGGGGGTGACTCGCTAACGCGCCCAGTAAGCCGCGCACGCCGCGCGGCGATCAACCCTCGGAATGGTGAATGCGTTCACCAATTCTGCCATTCAAAGTCGCCGGCGCACCGGAGATGAGAACGCTCAACGCTCAACTTTTAACGCTCAACGCTCAATGAGCCGCTCCCGCCCCCTGCCGCCGACTTGAGCGTTAAGCGTTCCCCCTTCCGAGCGTTCCCCCTTCCGAGCGTTCCCGATCGTTCCCAGTCCGCTCACCCACCCCGCTCCACGCTCACCGCCCGCACTCCCGCCGGTGCGACCCATGAGCCGGTGAACAACATGATCCGCGGCAGGTCCGGCGGCCCGAGCTCGTTCAAGTTCAACTGCGAGATCACCAGGTCCACCGCGTGCGCCGCCACGCGCTCGTGGCGTTGATCGACCCCGCCAATCCCCCGCGCCTCGTCCTGCCAGCTCAGGGTCACGATCGGCAGTCCCAGCGCACGGGCCGTCATCCGCACGCCCGCTCGCCCCAGCAGCTCCGTCGTGTGCACGATGAGCGCGTCTGGCTTCGTCCAGCGCAACCAGCCGGCAAAATCCGGTCGCTCGCCCTTTCGCCACATCGCCCATAACGCGCGCGCATTCGCCGCATCGGAATGGTGCGCCAGAAACGCCCCCTCCCACGCGCGCTTCGCCCTCTCGTGCGTCGCCTCATCCACGAGCGCCGCCGGCCGCGTGCAGCCCAGCTTCTCCAGCTCGAGCATGCACATCCGCATCCCAAGATAATGATGATGCCCCGCATGGTGCAGCTCCGGCGACCACGTGACGTTGCCGATCACCGCCGCCGCAAATACCGACCAGTCCCAGTCGAGCGTCACGGTTGTCTCCGCTGTCGTGACGGGCGACAACACCACACCGACGATGCCACGCGAACGGATGATCTTCTGCAGCCGGGAATCCGTCATTCCCGGGTCGCTGGTCCAAAACTCCTCGAGCGCATAGCCGCTCTGCTCCGCGCGATCCCGCGCGCCTTTCAGCACCGCTCGGAGAAACACGCTCTGCCGCGCCTCCTCCCGGCTCGTGTGCACCCAGACAAATGCGATGCGCTCCCCAAACGGCCGCGCCCGCCCGCGCCGGATGTGCGCCATGAGGCCCGCGACGCGCGGATTCGGCCGGTACCCCAGCGAGCGCGCCACCGCCTGGATGTGCGCCCGGGTTTCCGCCGGAATCTTCGGATGATTGCGCAACGCATAGGAAACGGCCGCACGCGACACACCCGCGCGCTCCGCGATTTTTTTCAAGGTCATGGGGTGATTTCTTCGTGCCGCATCTCAGCTCCGATCTCTCAACGCTCAACTGCCCGCTCCCGTCTGGTGAACGGATTCACCAATGACCCGCTTGGCGCGCAGTGCAATTTGGAATTCACCGTACCCACCCACTTCCGCCTTCCCGGGCGGAATCCCCCAAACCCATCCCCACCATGAAACCGCGCCCCAGCCAGCACCGGCTAGGCCTCCTGGCCGTGCTTTGTCCACTCGTTGCCCTCGGGCAATCAGCGCCGACGCCCCCGCCGCCAACTCCCGCCGGCGACACCTCCGGCAAGGACACTCCCGTCACACTCTCCGCCTTCGAAGTCACCAGTTCGAAAGACAGCGGCTATCGCGTGCAAAACGCCGTCGCCACCACCGGCATCGCGCAAGCACTGCTCGATACTCCCCTGCCCATCACCGTCGTCACCGAAGAGTTCATGCGCGACGCCGGCCTGCGTGGCTTTCTCGGCGCCGTCTCCTACGTCAGCTCCATCGCCGCCGATGCTCACGCCGCCAACGGCAACTACGCGCCCGGCGCCGGCTCCAGCCAGGCCAATCGCAACACGTTTCGCGGCCAGCCCGTCAACGGCACCTTCCGCAACGGCCTACGCCTCAGCCACGGCTTCGACACCGAAAACGTCGACCGCATCGAAATCGCCAAGGGCCCGCTCGCCGTTTTTGTCGGCGGCGCGACGCTCGGCGGCGAGGTCAACATCGTCACCAAGCAGCCGCAGTTCACGCGCCGCGGTGAGCTCACGTTTTCCGCCGGTTCCCACGACACCTACAGCGCCGGCATCGATGTCACGGGCCCCCTCGATCGCCGCAAGACCCTCGCTTATCGCGTGCTCGCCTCATATCGCGACGGCAACACCTGGCGCGATCATTCCGACACGCAGACGACGTATCTCAGCCCGCAGATTCTCTGGCGCCCGAATGCCCACCTCACCGTGCGCTTCGACTACGCGCACCGCCTCTCCGAGGGAAATCTCGTTTCTCAAAACGTCAGCGACACCGGCAACTACCAGGCCGACTTCGACAACCCGCGCGCCTTCCTGCTCGAGCTCGGCCGCAACACCGCGCTCGGCCGGCCGTATACAATTGATGAATACCGCGCCCGGATCGGCCAGGCTTTCGGCAGCTGGCGGCAGGATGTCTACGACGCCACGGGCCGCTGGGTCACGCTCGGCGAAGGCCTCGGCCTCGTCGAGGGAAACTTCCCCGGCGGCCGCCGCGCCAACTCCTTCGGTCCGCACGCCGACTTCACGGAGCGCAGCGACCTCTTCGAAAACGAGACCACCCTCGCGATCACCGAATGGCTGCAGGCGCGCTTCATCGGCCGCGCCGTGAAATCCTACGTCGCCCATAATTATTTTTCCTTCAGCCAGCGGCTCATGCCGGCCGGCAGTTTCAATCTCACCTCCGGCTACCAGGGCCGCCGGTTCCACGATGAAGCGCGCGATGCGAAGCTCGAAACCGTCATCAAGCGCCCCGTATGGATCACGGATTTCACGCTGCTGATGGGCGCGCAATACGGCGACACCGAGTTCTATAACGAAGCCGCCGTCTTCAATTACAGCGGCCTCGCACCCGTTCCCGGCTCACCGAATGTCTTCGGCACGCCCGCGGTCCTTACCGGCGCGAACATCATGAACTTCTTCGATCCGCGCGTGCATGCGTTCCCCGACAACCGCGCGTTCACGAGCTGGCGGAGCGACACCGCCGAGCCGGGCACGCAGGTCTACACGCAGACGAAAACGAATGCCCGCGCCGGCTACGCCGCACTCAGCCTCGGCTTCTTCGACCGCCGCGTGATTCTCACCGGCGGCTTCCGCCGCTCCTGGCTCCACGCCATCAACTCCACGATGGATCGCAATTTCACGCCGCTCAGCGGCACCTCCAGCGGCAACCCGAGCACCGACAATCATACCATCGGCGCGATCGTGCGGATCATTCCCGGCCTCAACGCCTACGCCAGCATCAACCAGGGCGAGACGATCCGCACCGGTGCCCTCGTCGGTCGCGTCACCTTCGGCGTGCCGCTCCCGCCGCTCGACATCGTCTCGCCCGCCGAACAGGCCGCGAACCCCGCGCCCAACGCCATCGGCAAGGGCAAGGAGATCGGCCTCAAGTTCGAGCTCTTCGACCGCAAGCTCACCGGCAGCATCGGCTGGTTCGAGCTCGTCAACGGCAGCATCATCGTCACCGACAACGACCGCAACGCCGCCGACCCACGCAACATCGGCACCGAGGTCGATCCGAATCCCGCTACCGCCGATCCCGGCCGCCGCCTGCAGGTTTCCTGGAGCCGCGCGATCGAGGGCAACACCACCGAGGGCATCGAGACCGACCTCGTGTGGACGCCCCTCTCGAACTACTCGATGGTGTTCGCCGCGAGTCATCTCTTCGTGAACAAAATCACCGTCGCGCGCGCCGTCACCGCCGACCCCACGACCCAGCGCACTTACCTCGTCCTCAACGGCCGCGAGCTCGACAACAGCCCCAACTGGATGCTCCGCGTGTTTCAACAATATCGCTTCACGCGCGGCGCGCTCCGCAACGGCAGCGTCGGCCTCGGCGTGCGTTATCAGTCCGAGCAATCGCCGGTAAACAGCGACGCGAACTGGGGCCAGGAATTCGACGGCTACACCCTCGTCGACCTCCAGCTCGGCTACGGCACGAAGTTCCGCGAGCATCCGGTCCATTTCCAACTCGGTGTCACCAACCTCCTCGACAACGACGAGTACGTCGTCGGCAACCGCGTCTTCGGCCCGCCGCGCGAATTCACCTTCACCACGCGCGTGCAATTCTGATCAAACGGCCCACGGAACACACCGAACACACGGAAGCCAGCAAGCCCACCACCCGCACCGAATCGATTTCCGTCCGTGTGTTCCGTGGGCCGCCGTCTGGTCTGAAGTCTCCCCCCCGCTCCGATGCTTCTAGCCCCCGCCGAGTCCCACCGTGAACTCGCCACCCGCCGTCTCTCGTCCGATCTCGTCATCGTCGGCGGCGGGCTCGCCGGCACGTGTGCTGCCATCAGCGCCGCACGCGCCGGCATCAAGGTCATCCTCGTGCAGGACCGCCCCGTCCTCGGCGGTAACGCCTCGAGCGAGGTCCGCCTCTGGATTCTCGGCGCGACCTCGCACATGGGAAACAACAACCGCTGGGCACGCGAAGGCGGCATCGTCGACGAGCTCCTGGTCGAAAACACGTTTCGCAATCCCGAGGGCAATCCCTTCCTCGTCGACAGCCTCCTGCTCGAGAAAGCCACCTCCGAAAAAAACCTCACCCTCCTCCTCAACACCGCCGTCTACGAAGTCGAAAAGGCAGGGCGAGGCGTCCCCGCAGAGCCGCCTCACGACGAACGCTCCTCCACGCAGTTCCCTCCCGGCAAGAACGGGTCATCCCCCGACGCCATCGCCGCCGTCCACGCGTTCTGCCCCCAAAACTCCACCCGCTACGAGCTCCGCGCACCGCTCTTCTGCGACGCCTCCGGCGATGGCATCCTCGGCTTTCTCGCCGGCGCCGCCTTCCGCATGGGCGCCGAATCGCGCGACGAATTCGGCGAGAAGTTCGCGCCTTCTCGGGACTACGGCGAGCTCCTCGGCCACTCGTTGTATTTCTATTCCAAGGACGCCGGCCGCCCGGTGAAGTTCACACCACCCGCCTTCGCGCTGCGCGACATCACGCAGATTCCGCGCTATCGCAGCTTCACCACCCGCGACTTCGGCTGCCGGCTCTGGTGGCTCGAATACGGCGGCCGTCTCGACACCGTGCACGACACGGAAACGATCAAGTGGGAGCTCTGGCGCGTGGTGTATGGCGTTTGGGACTACATTAAAAACTCCGGCAAGTTTCCCGACGCCGCGAATCTCACGCTCGAGTGGGTCGGCACCATTCCCGGCAAACGCGAGAGCCGCCGCTTCGAGGGCGACACCTGGCTCATCCAGCAGGACATCGTCGAGCAACGCCCGCAGCCGGACGCCATCGCCTTCGGCGGCTGGTCGATCGATCTGCACCCGGCCGACGGCGTCTTCTCCGAAAAACCCGGCTGCAACCAATGGCACGCGAAGGGCATTTACCCGATTCCCTATCGCTGCGTTTACAGCAAAAACATCCCCAACCTTTTCCTCGCCGGCCGCATCATCAGCGCGTCGCACGTCGCCTTCGGCTCGAGTCGCGTGATGGCCACCTGCGCCTACGTCGGCGAAGCCGTCGGCCTCGCCGCCGCCCTCTGCACGCGCCAAAAACTCCTCCCGCGCCAGCTCGGCCAGCAACGCATCGCCGAGCTCCAACGCGCGCTGCTCCGCATCGGTCATCACATCCCCGGCCACGCGCTGCGCGATCCGCACGATCTCGCTCCGCACGCCCAACTCTCCGCCTCGAGCGAGCTTCAGCTTCGCGCGCTCAAACCCGACGGCCCCGTGCTGCCGCTGGGCGAGCGCTGGGCCATGCTGCTGCCTGTCGCCGCTGGCACGCAGCTCCAGCTCACCGTCTTCACCCACGCGGTGAAACCCGCCACACTCCGCGCCGAGCTGCGCGTGAGCAGCCGCGCCGATAACCACACGCCCGACGTCACGCTCGAGCAGCTCACGCTCGAGATCACGCCTGGCGAGGATCGTCCGCTCGAGTTCGCGTTCACGCATCGTTTCGCCGACGCGCGCTATGCGTTCGTGTGTTTCTTCGGCGACGAAACCATCGGGCTGCGCTGCTCCGAGCAACGCGTCACCGGCGTGCTCTCGCTCTGCCACGAGGCCAATCTCGCCGTCGCCGAATCCGCGATCCAGACTCCGCCCGCCGACATCGGTGTCGATCAGTTCGAGTTCTGGGAACCGCACCGTCGTCCCGGCGGCCACAATCTCGCGCTGAAACTCGCCACGCCCCTCGCCGTGTTCAACGCGACCAACCTCACCAACGGCATCGCGCGCCCCACTTCGCAGCCCAACGCCTGGGTCGCGGACTTCGCCGACGCCGCGCCGACGCTCACGCTCTCGTGGCCCGAACCCCAGACCATCGCGCGCGTCGAGCTCGGCTTCGACACCGACTTCGATCACCCGATGGAATCCGTGCTCTGGGGCCACCCCGAACGCGAGATGCCGTTCTGCGTGCGCAGCTATCGCCTGCGCGACGCCGACACCGGCGCGCTCCTCGCCGAGTGCACCGACAACCACCAGACGCGCAACGTGCTCGTCCTTGAAAACCCGATACGAGCGCGCGCCCTCCGCCTCGAGCTCGACCATCCCGCGGCCAACATCCCGGCCGCACTCTTCGAAATCCGCTGCTACGCCGAAAAAGAAATCCCGTTATGATCCAAGTCGTGAACCGCCCCGCGCTCGCTGCCTACCTCGTCCTCATCGCTCTCGCCCCGCTCGCGCACGCCCAACCCGAGCTCACCCTCACCGACTCCGCCACCCGCCTCGTCTTCGAAAATTCCCCTGCCGGCTGGCGCGTCCGCGAACTCTCCGCCCTCCGTCTCCCGCGCTCCTCCTCTCCGAATCCCTCCGTCTCCCCGTCTCCCGCTCTTCCAATCGGCACGCCCAACGGCCGCTACACCTTCCTCTACTCCGCCACCGCGCCGGACACGAAATCCCTCGGCCCCGCGCTCACCGAATTCTACGACCTCAGCGCCGAGCCGAAAAACGGTCACATCGAACGCGATTGGTTGCGCGCCACCGATCCCGTCGCGCTCAACGTCGCCGGCGAGGCGCGCACGTTTCTCCCGCGCGACGCCACCCGCCTCCGCGATGGCACTCTCGAGTTCCGCCACAGCGACGACGTCGCCGACCTCCGCGCTCACTACGCCCTCGACCCACAGTATCCCGGCGACATCCGCGCCACGCTCACGCTCACCGCGAAGCGCGCAGGCTTCTTCTCCCTCGCCACGCCAAGCCTGACGACGGTCGCGCCCGCCGATCTCACATGGGCCGTCGTGCCCGGTTTTTTCCAAGGCGCGAAACTCGAGCGCAATCTCCTCCTCAGCTACGGCTATGGTCAGGGCCTGCCCGACAAACCCGTCGTGCTGCGCGAAAGCACCGCGTCCACCCTCGCATCGATCATCACCGCGAAATCCGGCGCCACGCTCGCCGTCATCGCCGAACCCGGCACCGCCGCAGATCCATGGGCCGCCGACCGCGATACCCGCGCCACCTGGAAGCTCGGCCTCTCGCACCTGAACCGCGCCGGCGAGCTCAGCCCGACGCTGTATCATCCCGTCCTCGGGCAGCACGGCTCGCAACTCGCCGCGGGCGAGTCACGCACGTTTCGTTTCCGCTACAGCGTGCGCGTCGGAGACTGGTTTTCCGCCCACAAACACGCCGTCGAAAACATCTACCGTTTTCCCGCCGCGCTCGCGTTGCGCGAACCGCGTCACTCGCTCACCACCCGCATCCGCGCCCAGCATCGCTACGTGACCGATGACCGCACCTCGCTCTGGCGCGTCGAGGAATTCGAGGGCGTGCAGATCGGAGCGCAGTCGTATTTCGGCGCCGTCGTCGGCGCGAAAGAGCGCGGCGACTCGATCAAGAACTCCGACTACGGCGCGATGTGGATGCTCGCGAAGCTCACCGGCGACCCGAAGCTCACGCGCGACCGGCTGCCCTTCGCGCGCAACTTCAAGCTCAAGCAAGTACAAGCCGAGCCGGGCTTCTTCCAGGGTGCCGCCGTCGGCCAGTATTATCTGCCGAAGAGCAAGCGCTTCACCGAGGAATGGGGCGACCACGTCGAGCCCGTGGCACTCACGTATTACGCGCTGCTCGATCTCGGCAACATCCTGCTCTTCGCCCCCGACGACGCGAAAGCCAAAGCCCGCTTCAAGCTCAGCGCCGAGCGCCTTCTCACGTGGCAGCGCCCCGACGGCAGCTGGGTGACCGGCTACGGCCGCAAGACCGAGAAACCCGTGTTCACCGACCTCACCGATTTCCGGCCGACCTTCTACGGCCTCCTCGTCGCGTATCGAATTCTTGGAGACGAGAAATATCTCGCGGCCGCGCGCCGCGGCGCCGACTGGCTCGTCGCCCACGCCGTGCAGCAAGGCAAGTTTCTCGGCGTCTGCGGCGACGTTCGCTTCCTCCCCGACTTCGCCACCGCACAGATCGCACAGGCGCTGCTCGATCTCCACGCCGCCACCGGCGACACGAAATATCGCGACGCCGGCATCGCCACCGCGCGTTTCTACGCCACCTCGGTCTACACACACCCGATCGCCTCGACCGAACCGCGCACCGCCAACAAGACGAAGGTCGCCGAATGGGAAATCAACCAGGCCGGCCTCAGCTTCGAACACGGCGGCCTCATGGGCTCCGCCGTGGGGCGCGGTCCGATTCTCCTCGCAAGCCACGCCGGCCTCTTCATTCGCGTGCATCAGCTTACCGGTGAGTCGCTCTTCCGCGATCTGGCCCGCTCCGCCGCCGTCGCCCGCGAAGCGTTCGTCAATCCCACCAACAGCGTCGCCTCGTACTATTGGGTCAACCTGAACGACGGCCCCGGCCGGTTCCCGCATCACGCCTGGTGGCAGATCGGCTGGATCACCGATTATCTCATGTCCGAGCTCGCGCTGCGTTCCCGCGATGCGGTCGCGTTTCCCCGCGGCTTCTTCACGCCGAAGGTTGGTCCGCACGCCAGCTACGGTTTCGCACCTGGAAAGATTCACGGCGAACCCGCCGAGCTCTCCTGGGGCGACGTCGCGATCGACGATCCCGCGATCGACTGCCTCGTCGCGCGCGCCGTGAACGGCAACCGTGTCTACCTGCTCCTCATGAACGAGGTCGGCCGCGAGAAAACCATCACCGTCACGCCCGACCCTCGCTCGCTCACCGGCGGGAAAGCCGCCGCGTTCTCCTCCGCAAAAATCCTCGGCGCCACGAACGCCCCCGCCCTCACCGCCAACGCGCCGCTCTCGCTCGAGCTCCCCGGCTACGGCTTGTCCGTCATCGCGCTCGATTACGCCACGCCATGATCGGAAAACCACGCCTCCCCTTCGTGGCCATGCTCGGGAGAGCAGGGATCCGCCCCGTGTGGCGTGCACGCTCATCCCGCCTCTCCCGAGCCGGGCTACACCGATTCTTCCCCGGCCTCCTTCTCCTCCTCTTCGTCGGGCTCCTCACCGCCCACGCCGCCGAGGACCGCCTCTCGCTCGACGGCCCGTGGCATTTCACGATCGATCCGCAGAAACTCACCCGCCCCGCGGTGGAGTGGGACACGCTGCCCGTTCCCGGCAATTGGGACACCCACGACGCTTACTCCCAGCACGTCGGCCGCGGCACCTACCAGCGCACCTTCACCGTGCCCGCCGCCTGGCGCGGCCGCCGCATCCGCCTCCATTTCGGCGCCGTTTACGAAACCGCCGAAGTCTCGCTCAACAGCCAGCCCATCGGCAAACACGAAGGCGGCTACACGCCTTTCGATTTCGACATCACCGATCGCGTGAAATGGAACGCCGACGCGCCCAACACGCTCACGGTTGTCGCCGACAACACTTACCGCCGCGGCGCATGGTGGGCGTGGGGCGGTATCAGCCGTTCTGTTACGCTGATCGCGCATCACGACGTGCGCCTCGTCTGGCAACACATCCGCGCCGAGCCCGACCTCACCGCCGGCACCGCGACAGTCCACGTCGAATACCTCATCGAAAACGCCGCTGCCACGCCCGCGACGGTCACGCTCGACGCCACCGCCCCCGAAGCCGGTGCCGCGAGCACACACACCACCGCTACAGCGCCCGCCGGCAGCACGACGCGCGCCTCTCTCTCCTTCACCGTTCCGCGCGCGCGCCTCCGCCTCTGGCACTTCGACCACCCGCACCTCTACACCCTGACGACGCGCCTCACCGTCGCAGGCCAGCCCGCCATCACATCCGAGCTGCGCGACCGTTTCGGCATCCGCAAAATCGAAGTCAAACCCGACGGCCTCCATCTCAACGGCGAACGCGTGCGCGTCGTCGGCTTCAATCGCGTCCACGATCACCGCGCCTACGGCAACACCGAGCCCGATCATCTCGTGCGCCTCGACGTCGATCGGATGAAGCGCTACGGCGGCAATTTCATGCGCATCATGCACGCGCCCGCCGCGCCCAACCTCCTCGATTACCTCGATGAGAAAGGCGTGATGGTGTTCACCGAAATTCCCGTCTGGGGCGACAAGGACCCGAACGTCATCCCCGACAATCCGCGCACGCAGCAGTGGCTCCGCGAGATGGTGAACCGCGATTACAACCACCCCTCGATCATCGGCTGGAGTGTCGGCAACGAGCTGCTCAACCACTTCGATTACGTGAAAAGCATGATCGACTTCACCCGCCGCGAGCTCGATCCGCACCGTTTGATTTCCTACGTGAGCTACAGCGGAGCACGGGAGCAGTATGACGCCACCAACGATCCCATCTCCGTATCCGATCTTATCCTACACAACAGCTACGGCCCGAACCCCGGCCGGCTTGTCGACCTCCTCGCCGCCAAATGGCCCAACCGCCCCGTGTTCTTCGCCGAGCTCGGCTCCCGCCAATTCGGCGAGCCGCTCGACTCGCGCATTCCCGGTCTCGAGGAGCGCTGGGAATCGCTCGCCAGCCGCCCACACGTGATCGGCGCCGCGCTCTGGACATTCAACGACTATCGCAGCAACTACCGCGGCTCCGCGCCCGGCGAGCTCCGCTCCTGGGGCATCGTCGATCTCTGGCGGCGGGACAAAGCCGCCGCCCGCGACATCGCCCGCCTGCACAGCCCGATCCGCAGCCTCCGCATCCGCGATGGCAAAGCCCGCCTCGAGCCGCGCTCCGGCGACGACTTTCCAAGCTACACGCTGCGCGGCTACAAACTCCTGTGGGAATGGCGCGCGCCCGATGGCACGACCCACGGCGGCGGCATCGTCGCGCTACCAGACATTGCTCCGGGATCCGCTCCCCTCGAGTTCCCACTCACCGCGAAACCCGCGAGCGCGCCGGCAGACGCCATCAACCTCGTCGTCACGCTGCTTACGCCGCTCGGCTACATCGCCCACGAGACCGCCACGCTCCCGCCAGGCGACCCCGCGGCCGCTCCGCTCGTCACCGGCGACTCTGCGCCCGTTATTCATCATGCCGAGCCGCTCGATGGCGGCTTCATGCTCGGCTATTCGACCCAGCCCGATGACGTGTCCTTCACCGCCGAATACGGTGGGGAAAAAGGAAACTACCCGCACTCCGTGACGAGCGCGCAGAAAGGCGCGTTCGCGATCCGCGGCCTCGAAAACGGCCGCACCTATTACGTCCGCCTTCGCCGCACCGTCGCAAAATGCGGCCCGAGCGTCTGGTCCCCTGAGGTCGCTGTGACGCCCGACGGCGGCCAGCCGCCGGCCGCGCCAAAACTCCTCGGCGTCGTACGCGGCAGCGATCTCGTCGCCGTCCGCTTCGCGCCCGCCCGGAAGGCGACGGGTTATCGTATCCGTTTTTCGGGCACAGTCTCCGGCGAGAAACTCATCGCCGCCTCCGAGCCCGGCATCGTCATGCTGGATGGCGCCGGCGCCGCCGCGGCCCGCTTCACCGTCACCGCCCTCAACACCCACGGCGAATCCGCGCCCTCGGATCCCGTCACGAAGTGAGGCACCAGTCGGTCACATGAGCGGTTCCAAACGGCGAAAGCCGGGTGGGCAGTCCGCTTGCAGCCGCTCGTCCGACGCTCCCCTGAGCGCGAGCAAGCTCGCTGGCCTATGCACACCTCAGTTCGCCTTAATCACGCCCCACCTCAGAACCGTACCGTCGTCGTAAACGCCGCCTCGCGGCCGCCACGGGATAGTAACCGGCGACCGAGATGACGCGGCGGTCGAAGGATGTTTTGCACGCTCACCTGTAGGTCACGCTGAGCTTCTTGCGCGAAGCGAACGGCCGGTGGGTATAGCTGATATAGCCCGCCCAGTCGCTCTGACCCGGTATATAAAGATCGCCGGTGACCGCCGCCGGCGTCGTCGCCGTCACGGTGCGCAGATAGGGCGCGCGATAAAAATACGTGAGGCCCACGCCGGTGCAGCGACCGCCCCCGCTGGGCGCAGCCGGTGCCCGTTGGATGGGGGGCAGGGTCACAACCAGTCACGCGACGCGCCGCTCGGCGCGGTCCGCGTTCCCATTTCATCTACTTCGCCCGGAACAGTTCGCTCTGCACGATTTCGTGCACCAGCGTGCGCACCCCAAACTCCCGCGTCCGCGCGCGCTCCAGAATCGCCTCGATCTCGGCCCGCTCGCTAAACCGGACCGGCGCCCCCGTCGCGTAAACCACCAGCTGCTGCGCGAGGTTGCGCGCCACCTGCTCCTCGCGATCGAGGAGCAGTCGCTTGAACTCGCGGATGTCCGCAAACGGCCGCCCATCCGGCAGCTCACCCGCGGCATCCACCGGCAGGCTGTAGTGAAACGCGAACGCGTGCCCGTTCTTCCCGCGACCGGCGACCGGCGGCTTGCTTTCGTCCACCGCCCGATACCGGTCGCGCCAGCCGCCCAGCACATCGAAACTCTCGAGCGCAAATCCCGGCGGATCCATCCGGCTGTGACACGATGCGCAGCTCGGGTCCGCGCGATGCTTCGCGAGCTGCTGCCGGATCGTCACCGCACCACGGATGTCCGGCTCCACCGCAGCCACCGGCGGCGGTGGCGGAATCTCAATCCCGAGAATTCGCTCCATGATCCATTTGCCGCGCAGCACCGGCGAAGTCGTGGTGCCGTTCGCCGTCACCTTCAGCACGCTCGCCTGCGTCATGAACCCGCCGCGCGGGCTTCCCGGCGGCAGCGGCACGCGGCGCATCGCGATCCCTTTCACCCCGTCGATCCCGTAGTGCTGCGCGAGTCGCTCGTTCAGGAACGTGAAATCGGACGTGATGAGATTGCGCGCCGGCAGATCGCCCCGCAGCAGTTCGTCGAAAAACAACTGCGACTCCGCCAGCGCCGCCTCGGTGAGCGCATCGTCGAGATAGTAATCGTTGTAGAGCGTCGTCGACGGCGTGGAGTCCTCCATTTTCCGCAGGTCGAGCCAGTAATCGAGAAACGCATCGCGGAACCGCCGCGCTTTCGCATCCCCCAGCATCCGCTCGGTCTCGGACCGAAGTACCTCCGGCCGGCGCAATTCGCCCCGCGCCGCGCGCGCGCGCAGTACCTCATCCGGCAGCGAGTTCCAGAGAAAGAGCGCGAGCCGCGTCGCCAGCGCGTGATCGTCCAGCGGCCCCGGCGCCTCGTCGAGGAACACGAAACCCGGCGAGGCCAGCACCGCCGTGTAGCCCGCGATCATCGCCTCCGCAAAGCCGAGCCCCGCCGCACGTCGCTGCTCGATCAAACCCAGAAAACGTTGCACATCGGCCTCGGCGACCGGCCGCCGATAAGCCCTGGCCAGGAACCCCCGCAGCAGCCGCTCCGCGTCGCGTCGTGGATTCTCGGATACGATATCGACCGTCACCTCCTGCGTGGCCGGCGCGCGAGTCCGGTCGCTGTCGCGCCCGTCGATGTCGCGCTTCACCTGGGCGAGCACGATGCCGGGCGCGCCTTTCACGACGCGCCTCATCGGGAGATCGCCAAAAAGCAGCCGATAACCGGCGCCCGTCGTCCCGTCCTCGAGCGGCCCTTCAACCTCCATCCAGCGAAACGCCACACTGGGCGCGCCCTCCGCCGTCATCAGGGGATTTCGAAAACCCGTCGGCCGCGAGCGGTAGAAACGCGACGCGTCCGGCACGAGCGTTTCGTTCGCGAGCAGCCACACGTCGCCGATTTCGTACACCGCCGGCTCCGGCGTGAGATCGAACTCTCCGACGCGGCGGTTGAGGACCCCGTTGCGGGTGTAGACGGTGATCGGCTCCACGGTCCGGCCGGGCGAGAGGTCGTCGTAGTTCGGCAGGTGCGCGACCGGCGGCCGCGGCTTGCCGACGCGATCCTGGCCGTTCTTGAAACTGTAGACCACGCCGCCCGGCGCGGCCCAGAGCGTGTAGCCACTGAAGCGGATCCGATAGCGGCCCGCCACCGGCGCGCGGAACTGGTCCCAGCGATACGTGAAGCCCGTCACGTAATTGCTCGAGACCCAGCCGATCGCCTCCAGCTCCCGCGTGGCGGGATCGGCGTCGCCCACCGTGAGCGGAGCGCGCAAGTGCCGCACCTCGGGCTGCGCCTGCGATCCAATAACTGGATACGTCATCCGGTCGGGCGAGGTGTTGGTCGGGCGCGGCGTGAAGTTCCGGGTCAGCGTGCGCTGGGCGCGTGCATAGTAGCGCCGCACCGCCGGCTGCGGCCGCTCGAACTGCGCGGCAAGCGCCTCGCGAATCGCGTAGTCCGCCGCGGACATGTAGCGCGCCATGTGCACATGCGAAACGTGGAGCGCGTCGCCGATCTTGTTATAGCGAAACGCCTCCCCGTCCTCGGGAAACTGTCCGCGCACTTGCAGCCACGGCGCGTCGAGCAGATCGCGGAGCGCGTTCTCGTATTCGTAGGCGTTGAGCCGCCGCTGCGTGGCGCGCCCCTCGCGCGCGAGCGTTTCCTGCTCGTGCTGCGCAAGCGCGCGCGCGAGCGTATCGACAACTCCCCTACGCTCGTCCGGCGCCGGCTGCCTCTTCTCCTGCGGCGGCATCTCGTGCGCCAGCAGGCGGTCGTGAACCTTGACCCAGGTTTGGAAATTCGACGCGTCACGCGGCGCGAACCCGAGCGACGTCAGGTCGAGGTTGCCCTCCTTGTCCACGTCGTTGTGGCAGTTCGCACAGTAGGCCTCGACGAACACGTCGATCTTCGGCGGCGGCACGGACGCGTGCGCCGCCAACGCGAGTGCCATGGCGATTCCGTGCAGCCCGCCTCGGAAGAGGCGGGACCAGCGCGATGCCGCCGGGCGCGCCGAGCTCCAGCTCGGACTTCCCGCCGCCCCTGCTCTCCCGGGCAGGGCTACGCAATCGGCCTCCCCGCTCATGCCAGCTCCAGCCCCCGCATCGTGCCCGTCGACGAGGCGAACTTTTCCTCCTCGATTCCCATCCGCTGCAGCATCGAAACAAAAAGATTCGGCAGCGGATAATTTTGATTCCGGTCGAAGCCGAGGTGCTGCCCATGCTTGAAGCCGCCACCCGCGAGGATGGTCGGCAGATTGAAACACGTGTGCTGGTTCGCGTCGCCGAAGTTCGAGCCGTAGAGCACCATCGTGCGATCGAGCAGCGAGTCCTCGCCCTCCTTCACCGCCTTGAGATCCGCGATTAGCTCGCCCAGCAGCTTCATGTGCAGCTCGTCGATCGTCTTCAACTGCGAGCGCTTCGCCTCGGATTTTCCGTGGTGCGATAGATTGTGATATCCGTCCGTGATCTTCACGTCGGGAATCTCGAGCACCGGCGAATTCGACACGCCGTCGAGCATCAGCGTGATCGCGCGCGTGGAGTCCGTCTCGAACGCGAGCCGCGCCAGATCGTACATCACCTTCACCTTTTCCATGTAGGCGGCCGGCGAGTCGGGATCGATCGGCATCGGCGCATGGACGACCGGTTTCGGTTTCCGCTCCCAGCCGCTCGACGCCTGCAGCCGCTGCTCGAGGTCCCGCACGCTCGTGAAGTACTGATCGAGCCGGTCGCGATCGCGCGCCGTGACGCTGCGCTGAAGTTCCTTCGCCTGACCGGCGATCGTGTCGAGGATGCTGCGGCCCGTATCCAGTTTTCGGATCTGCGCTTCGACCTGCTGCGGCGTGCCCTGCAGGAAGAGCTGCTTGAACACGTCCGCCGCCCTGTCCTCCGGCGGGATCGCCACGCCCGTGCCCGTCCACGAAAGCGAGCGCGAGCGCGTGTTGACGCCGAGCGTGAGCGACGGGAAACGCGTCAGCACACCGATGCGTTCCGCGATGTGCTGGTCGAGCGAGATGGTGTTGCGAAACGAGCTGCTGCCCGGATGCGGCGCCGCCGTGAGGAAACAGATATCGGCGGGATGCCCGCCGTCCACGTTCGGATGTGACACCCCGCTGAACACGCTGAAATCGCCGCGGTGCTCGCGCAACTGCTCGAGATAAGGCGACAGCGCATAGTCGCGGCCCGTCCCGGTCGGGAAAAACAGATCCGGCAGCAGCCCGAGATTGTTGCAGATGCCGAGCATCCGCCGCGGCTTCGCACCCGGCGCGAGCGGCGAGCCGGACGCCGGCTGCGCCGCACGCGCAAAGGGCGACAGCATCGATTCGAGAAACGGCAGCGACAGCGCGGCGCCCGCGCCTTGTAGAAATCTCCGCCGCGAGATCGGACGGCGAGTAGTCACAAACGGAACTCGAGAGGAAGCGGGTAGCGAAGGCATGGGGAAGAGGGGTTGGGGAGACTGAAATGCAACGTTGACCGTTTCGCTAGTCCGCATTCATCCGCGCCAGACGATCCGCGCGGCAATTCGGTGCAGCGGATTCCGAGGAACCCCGGCGCGCCGATTTCCAACTCGGCCTTCAGCCTGCCTGATTTCCCCACCGGCGAGTGGTTTTCATTCGCGTTCCTTCCCGTCCATTCGCGGTTCAAATGCAAACGCCCGCGCGGGATTCGTGACCGTGAGCTGTCGCACGTCGTCCTCGGTAAAACCCTCGCGGCGCAGCGCCGGCAGGAACGCCCGGAAGAGCGCCTCGTAATCGCGAAAACGCCCCCCATCCGGTTCACCCGGGCGATACCAGCCGGCGTCTTGCGAGATCATCACCTGGTGCAGGAAGCCTTGCTGTTTCATCGCCGAGACAAGCTGCACGTAGCGCGGGATGGAGTTCGGCGCGATGCCATCGAACGACAACCAGCCGCCCGCCTTCGCGACTTCGGCATACGCCGCCTCATCCTTCGAGTTTTGCGCGTGCACCCAGATCCAGGCTTCGGGCCGCACCCCCTCCTCGCGCAGCAACGCGAGTTGTGCGCGCGCCGCAACCTGATCTCCCGTGTGCGCCGCGATCGTGAGCCCGGTCGCCCGATGCGTCCGCGCCGCCGCCTGCACGAGCCTGCGGCCCAGGTCACTCAACGGTCCCGCATCGAATCCCAGCTTGATGAAGCCCGGACGCACGCCGGTCCCGTCGATCCCCTTGCGCCACTCCCGCGTCCAGCGTTCCGCGAGCACATCTGCGTTCTCCGACTGCGCCTCCGCCGGCACGAATTTGTTCTGCCGCGCCGCATAGTAACCGGTGTTCGTCACGAGGTTCACGCCCGTTGCCTCGCTGAGTCGCACCAGCAGCCGCGGATCGCGCCCGAGATGGGCCGGCGTGCATTCAATCAGCGTGCTGCACCCGTGTGTTCGCACCGCCGCGAGAAACGGCTCTATCTTCGCGAACGCCGCATCGGCATCATAACGCGCCGGCGAGACCTCAGCCGCCCCGATGAAATCCACCAGCACATGCTCATGTGGCAGCGTGCAACCGAGCGCCGTCGCCGGTCGCGGCCCGCGCACGGTCATCACCATCGGCTCCGCGGATCGGGCGGCCGCTGCCGCCTCTCGCGCCCCCACACCCCGCACCAGGGAAACGCCGGCAACACAGGTTGCAACTTGCAGGAATTCGCGACGATGCACGCGGGAAACCTGAAACGCCCCCGGCGCTGATCGCAAGCCGCGGAGCACTTCACTCGCGCACATGGATTTCGCCTCGCCCGAACCCCATGCCGCAGTGCCGCATGCGTTTGTTCCAGAGGCACCTGAATGGTACCACTCGTTTCCGATTGTTGGATGCTCGGGCGCAGAACCGAATGCTCACTACCGCGATAAAAACCCCGCGGCACCTGCCCCCGTATGAACTCCAACACCCTGTTCGCCGGCCGCGACGCATGCCTGCGCGTCCGCCTCATCCGATTCGTCGCTGCCTTCTTCGGCGTGCTCGCATCCTGCGTCTTCCTCCCGCCCGCCGTTGGCCAGCCGGCGTCGGGCGCCGTCGAGGGCCGCGTCTTCAACGCCGCCAGCGGCACCGCGCTCGTCAACGCCCGCGTCACCATCGAGGGCACCGCCCGCGAGGCGATCACCGACGAGGGCGGCGTTTACCGTCTCCCCGGCGTGCCAGCCGGCGAGGCCACGATCCGCGTCTCCTACCTCGGCATGGAAACGCAGAGCGCCACCGTCAACGTCCCCGCGGGTGGCACCGCCTCGCGTGAGTTCGAGCTCAAGCTCGATCACGGCCACCGGGGTGCCACGGGCGCCGGCGAGATCGTCGAGCTCGGCGCGTTCACCGTCGTGGCTGATCGCGAGATGAGCGCGCAGGCGATCTCGATGAACGAGCAGCGCACCGCGCCCAACATCAAGAACGTCGTCGCGATCGACGAGTTCGGCGACCGCGGCACCGAAAACATCGGCGAGTTCCTCCTCTTCCTCCCCGGCGTCTCCATCGAGACTTCCGGCTCGGAAGCCGCCACCGTCTCGCTCCGCGGTTTTCCCGGCAGCAACAGCGGCCTCACCATCGACGGCGGCTCCCTCGCCACGTCCTTCAGCGGCGGCAACACCCGCTCGATCGACCTGCGCGAAGTACCCATGAACAACATCTCGCGCGTCGAAGTCACCAAGGTCGCCACGCCCGACATGCCCGCCAGTGGCCTCGGCGGCTCGCTCAATCTCATCAGCCGCTCCGGCTTCGAGGCGAAGAAACCCAAGTTCTCCTTCAACGCCTACACGATGTTCCACAACCGCAACGGCATCACCTTCGACGGCGGCCCGCGCAACCACATCGACAAGACCAGCCCCGACTGGATTCAGCCCTCCTTCGACTTCAGCTACCTGCGCCCCATCAACCGCAATTTCGCCATCACCATCGGCGGCGGCCGCAGCTGGCGCGCCAAGCCCATGGAATACGGCGACAAGACCGACGAGACCGCCGAGTGGAACCTCGTGAACCTCTTCCAGCGCCAGAGCCGCTGGAACAGCCTCGCCCAGATCTTCCGCACCGAGTCCGCCCAGATCGGAGCCGACTGGCGTATCAGCCCGCGCGATACGCTCTCCGCCAGCTTCCAATACCGGCTCTACAGCCTCTACATCACCCGCAGCGTCCTCACCTTCAACTACGGCACCGGCGCCACCGGCGACCGCTTCGGCACCCAGGGCGCCCCCAATGGCGTCGGCACCGCCTCGATGAACGACACCGGCACCAACGTCGACAACATCACCCAGACCAAACACTACACGCTCAAATACCGCCACCGCGGCGACATCTGGCGCTTCGACGCCGCCGGCTCGTTCTCCACCTCCGCCTCCGACAAGCCCGATATCGACAACGGCCACTTCAACACCACGCCCGCCACCATCCCCAACCTCGTCATCCGCGGCGAAGGCATCCCCGGCTCCGGCGGCGTCATCCCCACCAGCTACAGCGCCGTCGACCGCTTCGGCCAGCCCATCGATCTCTACGATGGCGGCAATTACGCCATCGCCAGCGGCAACACCGCGCAGCGCGACATCAACACCCACAACTCCAACGCCCGCGCCGACCTCGCCCGCGACTTCGCCACCCGCGTGCCGTTCACGCTGAAGATCGGCGCCGCCATCAATCGCACCGACAAGGACGAGCGCGGCTACCTCGAGCGCTGGAACTTCCGCCCCGAGGGTCGCACCGACGTCGCCTCGCGCCTCGCAAAAAACTTCGACGTCTTCGACGAGGCGTTCATCGCCGAGTCGCCCGATGTCTTCGGCCGCCAGGTCCGGTGGATCAGCAACCAGAAACTCTACCAGCTCTTCCAGCAGCACCCCGACTGGTTCGTCTCCGATCCGGCGCTCGTCCACCAGGACCGCGTCAACAACTCCCGCAACTTCGCCGAGACGGTCTCTGCCGGCTATCTCCGTGCCGACCTGCGCCTCCTGAACCGCCGTCTCTGGATCGTCGCCGGCACCCGTTACGAGCGCACCGACGTCACCGGCGACGGCCCGCTCAACGACATCAACGCCCAATACCAGCGCAACCCCGACGGCTCCTTCGTCGACGGCAATCCCACCCAGGCCGGCCTCCAGCGCGTACTCAAGACCACGGACCCGCTCGCCCTTCGCCAACTCCGCTACGTCGAGCGCGGCAGCCACTCCGAGCGCGACTACGCCGGCTGGTACCCGAGCCTCAACGCCAGCTTCAACATCACCGAAAACCTGATCCTCCGCGCCGCCTACGCGCGCAGCCTCGGCCGGCCCAATGTCAACTTCATCATCCCCGGCATCACCGTCGGCGATCCCAACTCCGCCAACCCCACGATCACCATCAACAACAGCGGCCTCCAGCCCTGGACCGCCGACAGCTTCGACCTCTCGCTCGAGTCCTATCAGATCAAGGACGGCTTCGGCTCGATCGGCGTGTTTCAGAAGGACATCAAGAACTTCTTCGGCTCGATCACCACGCCCGCGACTCCCGAGTTGCTCGAGCAATACGGCCTCGAGAGCGATCCCGCCCTCCTCGACTACAACATCGCCACGCGCTTCAATGCCGGCGACGCGAAGATCCTCGGACTCGAGTTCGGCTACCGTCAGTCGCTCACGTTTCTCCCCCACTGGGCCCGCGGCCTCCAAGTCTTCGTCAACGCCACCAAGCTCGAGCTCAGCGGCAACAACACCGCCGACTTCACCGGCTTCAATCCCGAGACCTACGCCGGCGGCATCAACTTCGTCCGCGGCCGCGTCTCGATCAAAAGCACCATCAGCCATCTCGGGGACACGCGTCGCAGCCTCGTCGCCGTCAACACCGCCAACGGAATCCCCGCCAACACTTACAACTACCAGGGCAAGCGCACGCGCATCGGCATCAATGCCCAATACAGCCTGAGCAGGCGCTACTCGCTCTACGTCTCCGTTAACGATCTCGGCGGCTTCGTCCAGAACCAGCAGCGCTACACCGAAGGCACCCCTGAATGGGCCCGCGGCAATCGCTTCCAGGAACTCGGCTTCTATTACGTCTTCGGCGTCCGCGGCAGCTTCTAAGCACTCCAACTCTCAACTCTCAGCGCTCAGCTCTAGACTCTAGCCTCTCACCCCCTCCCCTCAGCCCCAGACCCTCAGCCACTCCTACGGCTGCTGGACGTCCTGCGCCGGCGGCGGTCCGATCGACTCGCCGCGAATAAAATCCGGCATCAGGTGATGCATCCGCTGCGTCACCGTGCTCCCTTCCACGAGCTCGAGCACGGGTCGCAGCAGACTCATGGCCATGCGATGCGGTTTCAGCGTGTAACGCGCCGGAAGCGGCGAAAGGAACGCGAGCGACGGATCGTCGTCGCGCGAGATGAGCGAGATTTCCTCCGGGATGCGCACGCCCGCGCATGCGAGCCGGCTCGCCACCGCGAGGTAGTAATGCGAATTCACCACGAGCAGCGCCGTCGGCCGCGTCTCCATTTTTAGGATACGGCGCACCGCCGTGCTCACGCTCGGCAGCGTCGCCTCGTGATAGATCACCAGCGGCTTTGCGTCCGGATGCCGCGACTGCCGCACGCCTTCGGCGAAACCCGCTTCGCTCTCGAGATCCCCGGCGAAGCGCGACTTCTGCGTTATCATCCCCACGCGCCGGTGCCCCAGCCCGAGCAGCACGCCGGCTGCATGCCGGCACAAGGCGCGATGATCGAGATCGCGAAACGGGAGATCCAGGCCGGCGTGAGTCGAACCCGCCACGATGCACGGTACACCATTGCGCGCGAACCAGTTTTGCACGGGCTCCGTCGCGAGCATCAGGATCCAGCAACCGTGGGGATTCCGCATCACCAGCTTCTGCAACGCCAGGCCGGGCTTCGCGCCGAAATACTGCGCGCCATGGAACACCCGCAGCCTCAGCCCCCGCTCGCTCAACAGCCCGCGCATCTCGTCGATCCACAAACTCTGCGTGGGTCGCAACCGCTCGAGCGGCTCCGGCGTGAGCAGCGCAACATCCTGCGCGCGTGGCCGGACCGGAGCGGCCGTCTTTGGCGCCAGGATCTGGTTGCCCGCGCCATGCACGGCTTTCACCCGGCCCTCCTTCTGCAGCTGCCCAAGCGCCGCCCGCAACGTGTTGCGACTCACCTGAAGCGACTCGCACAGCGTCCGCTCGCTCGGCAGCCAGTCACGCAATTCCCCGCGGTCGATCTGGGTGTTGAGGAACGCCGCCGTCTGGGCGACGAGTGATTGACGTTGGGGCAGCGCAGTAGGCACGCGCCAGATTCGGCCAGGCGATCCCCGCCGGCGAGCCAAATTGGTCCTAAAAAAGTGCCACCCCATTCCCGTTGTTGGGTCCATCGCTGGAGCTAGCCATGTCGCACCCCGCTGGTCTGCGTCGAAGCCCTGAATCCCACTGCCATGTCCACCGCACCCCGCATCCTGATCACCTGCCTCGGAAGCCTCGCGCTCACCCTCGCCGCCACGGCCCAAACCGCCGCACCCACTCCCGCCACCACCGCCGCGGCCAACACGGAGCCGGTCTCGCTCTCGGTCTTCGAAGTCACCACCTCGCGCGACATCGGCTACCAGTCCACCAACGCCGCCGAAGCCACGCGCATGAACACGCCCATCGAGAACATCCCGATGAACGTGACCATCTTCAACCAGCAGTTCATCGAAGACCTGGTCGCGACCGACAGCTCCCAGCTTCTCGCCTACGAAGCGTCCGCCGTGAAGACCACCGAGAACGACGGCTTCCTCGCCCGCGGCTCCGCCAGCGTCGGCACCAACTTCCTCAACGGCTTCGCCCAGACCTCCGGCTTCGGCTCGCAACCGCTCGCCAACATCGAGCGCGTCGAGGTCATCCGCGGCCCCGCCGCCGTGCTGTATGGCGCCGGCGGATACGGCGGCACCTTCAACCGCATTACCAAGCAGCCCCAGCCGCGCAGCTTCACCAGCGCCCGCGCCATCTTCAGCGACGACAGCTCCGTCCGCACCGAGATCGACTTCAACCGCCCGCTCCCCGTCTTCAGCGGCAAGAAGCTCTTCTTCCGGGTCAACGGCATCTTCGACCGCGGCCACACCTGGTTCGGCCAGGTCAGACGCGAGGAAGGCCTCGCGCCTTCGCTCCGCTGGGACGTCACGCCGCGCACCAAGGTGATCTTCGAATACTTCTACAACTGGCGCGAAAACCAAGCCAGTTGGGAAACGCCGGTCCACGCCGGCGACCCCAAGGGCATGGTCACCGGCGACGGCACCTACCGCATCATGCCGCGCAAGATCGGCTGGATGGACGAGGGCGACTACCGCCGCAACACCCGCCACGTCGCCTCGACCGACCTCCGCCACGCCTTCAGCGACAACTTGCAGTTCCGCTCCCAGTTTCAGTTCGAGACCAAGGAACAGCGCCATCGGGAAACCCAGGCCCTCTCCAACGCCCTCGTCATTCTCCGCGACACCGCGCTCATGCCCCGGCTCTGGCGCGAGATCCCCCGCGACACCGACAACTACCGCACCCGCAACGAGCTCGTCTGGAGCGTGAAGACCGGCCCGCTCCAGCACCGCGTCCTCGCCGGCCACGGCTGGACGCAGCAATACGACCTCAACATCACGCGCCGCTCCTCCCGCAGCAACGGCGGCATGAGCGCCGCAGTCCTCGCCGGCCCCGGGCGCGTCAGCGACGCCGTCGCGCAGGCCGGACCGCTCTTCAGCGAGTATCCAAATCTCACCTACGCGCAGTTCGTCGCCAACCCCGCCCTCGCCGGCTTCCACCCCAATCTCCTCCTGCCGATCAACCTCTTCGATCGCGGCGCCGAGCCGCCCCTGCCCGCCATCGCCAGCCGCCCGCCGCTCTACCTCGACACCGAAACGAAGACCTACCTCGCCAGCAATGAGCTCTACTTGAACGACGTGTTCTCGTTTGCCGAAGACCGCGTCTACGTGATGGCCGGCCTGCGCCACACCAAGGCCAACCGCAAGAGCATCGCCTACGCCAGCGGCACCTTCCCGAACAAGGTCCGCCTCGACGCCCCGCGCACCGTGCAGACCACTGCCGATGCGACCACCCATAGTGTCGGCGCCGTCTGGCACCTCAACGCCGCGAAGACCCTCAGCCTCTACGGCAACCTCAACAACTCCTTCAACCCCGAGTTCCGCTCCCAACCCGACGGCGAGCCGCTCGATCCCGAGGAAGGAAAGCAAAAGGAGATCGGCCTGCGCTTCAGCCTCCTCCACGGCCGTATCAGCGGTTTGGTGACATATTTCGACCTGCTGCAGGACAACGTCACCCGCAGCGATCCCAGCCGTCCCGGCCAGGGCTACTTCATCCAGGAGAGCGGCCAGCGCAGCACCGGCCTCGAGTTCAGCTTCAACGCCCGCATCACCGACCAGTGGCTCGTGATGGGCGGCTTCGCCGACACCGACGCCCGCAACGACATCACCGGTGTCGCCAAGGATCTCTCGCCTCGCCACCGGTTCACGATGTTCAACCGCTATAATTTCAGCCGCGGCAAACTGAAGGGCCTCAATCTCAGCCTCGGCACGATCTACACCGGCGAACGCCCGCTCACGCCCGCGACTTCCCATGGCGAACCCGATTGGGGCCCGATGCCGGAGTGGTGGCGCGTCGACGCCATCGTCGGCTACAAACTGTCCCTGCCCCGGAGCAAGCTCTCCTGGAACATCTCCATAAAGGTGAACAACGTCTTCGATAATCGCGACATCTACTACGTCGGTCAGTTCTACCGCTACACGCTCGATCCCGGCCGCGAATGGCAGGCCGTGATCGGCACGCGTTTCTGATCGGAGTCCGCCCAGGTTGAGGGACCGGCCGGTTTCCGGCGAGCCGAGCCGCGTGTTTTCACGAATGCGTGAATGCGCGAAGCAACTGGTCCCAGGAAAGTGCCACGACCGATCGGTTGTCGGGCCGCTCGCGTTTCCATCGCTTCTCACCGATGCGCGGAAAGCGCGAGGCCGTTTCATACCTGGCCCTGCCAGTCCTAAACCCGACCCAAGCCCGGGGCACGTTCTTTCCGCGCGGATTACCACCATGAAAACCCTTCTTCGCTTCGCGCTCGCCTGCGCGATTCCACTCGCCGCGCTCCACGCGCAGCCCAATGCCGCCACACGGCCTGAGTCTGTAGAAAGGACCGGCGTCGTCACCGGCCGCGTCTTCAACCCCGCCAGCGGCGAATATCTCCGCAACGCCGAGGTGCGCGTCAGCGGCACCGGCCGCCTCGTCGTGACCGACGACAGCGGCTCCTTCCGCCTCCCCGATCTCCCCGCCGGCCGCGCCACGCTCACGGTGAGCTACACCGGCTACCGCACCGCGACCGTGCCCATCACGATTCTCGCGGGCCAGACCATCTCGGAGGCGATCAATCTCACCAGCGCGCTCGCCGCCGCGCCCATCGACGGCGAGACCGTACAGCTCACGCAATTCGTCGTCTCGGCCGAACGCGAGGGCAACGCCAAGGCGATCATGGACCAGCGCGCCGCAATGAATATCAAGAACGTCGTCGCGTCCGACATCTTCGGCGACGTCGCCGAGGGCAACGTCGGCGAGTTCCTGAAATTCATGCCGGGCATCGAACTCGAGTACGCCGAGGCCGACACCCGCTCCGTGCGCATCCGCGGCCTCTCGCCGAAATACGCCGCCGTCATGGTCGACGGCAACCGCATGGCCAGCGCCGCTTCCTCAAACCTCGGCACCGGCCGCGCCTTCGAGTTCGAGCAGGTCTCGATCAACAGCGTCGAGACCATCGAGGTGAACAAGACCATCAGCGCCGACATGGACGCCGATGCTCCCGCCGGCGCGATCAACCTGAAGAGCAAGAGCGCGTTCAGCCGCAAGGACCGCTACATCGCCTGGCAGGTCAACGCCGTCGCCAACTCCAACGAGTTTCACTTCAACAAATCCACCGGCCCCGGCGACAACCGCAACCGCAAGATTCTTCCCGGCGGCATCCTCGAGTTTTCCGACACCTACTTCGGCGGCCGGCTCGGCGTCGTCGCGACCATCAGCGAGTCGAACATGTTCAACGACCAGCTGCGCGTGCAGAACACCTACGACAACGTCCCGACCGCCACGCGCCCGTCCGCCATCGTCCCCATCCAGATCCGCATCAAGGACGGCCCGAAGTTCACCCAGCGCACCGCCGCGAGCCTCAACCTGGATTACAAGCTCAACGCCTACACGATCCTTTCGCTCCGCTCGCAATTCAACCTCTACGACGCCGAATTCCACAACCGCCAGGTTCTCTTCACCACCAATCGCAACCAGCTCGCGCCCGAATCCAACGCCACGACGATGATCGCCAACGCGTCCAGCAACACCGCGACGCAGGTCATCCTCGGCGGCAACAGCCAGAACAAATACGGCAACACCGGCAGCGTCACGCCCGCGATCGAATACAAGCGCGACAACCTCGCCATCGACGCGAGCCTGGCGTTCTCCCAATCGATCAACCACTACGACGATCTCGGGAAGGGGTTCTTCTACAACTACGACGCGTCGCTGAGTCCGATCAGCTGGCGCATGGAGCGCACGAGCCCGAGCGACACCGGCTGGAATTTCACGCAGCTCACCGGCCGCGATTTCTACTCGCTCTCCAGCTACGAGCTTTCGCAACGCGCCAACATCGTCAGCCACCAGCCGCGCAGCTCCCGCGACCAGCAATGGTCGGGCAAGCTGAACGCGAAGTGGACCGCGCCCTGGCGTCTGCCGACGTTCTTCAAGGGCGGCCTGAAGGTGCGCGAGGAAGCGTATCGGCTCGCCAACTACAATCTCAGCTGGACCTACGTCGGCCCGCAGAACGACCGCACGCGCGCCGTCGTCCCGGTCTCGCCCGTCCGCCTCGATCCGGAAAAGGGCGGCAACATCTTCCTCAACGGCGGCCCCGACTTCCCCGATCGCGCCGCGCTCGCGACCCTCTACCGCGAACATCCCGAATACTTCACGCCCAACCCGAACAACGCGACGAGCGACGCAAACCTGCTCGCGCAACGCTATATTAAAGAGCAGATCGACGCCGCCTATATCATGGGCAACACGAAGCTCGGTGCCCTCACGCTCCAGGGCGGCACCCGCTACGAACGCACGCGCAACGCCTCGAAGATCTACGAACGCAAGGTCCCCAAGCTGCGTCACGGCGATTACGACGACCTCTTCTTCAGCGGTGCGGCCAAATATCGCTTCTCCGAGAACCTGATGGCCATCGCCTCGTTCAGCCAGGCGCTGCTCCGGCCCGACTTCGGCAACCTCACCGGCGTCGCCTCCATCAACGACGACACGATGCGCGGCACGATTCCGAACGCCGAGCTCAAGCCCGAACATTCCAATAATTACTCCACCCGCCTCGAATATTATTTCGAGCCGGTCGGCCTGCTCGCGGTCGGCGTATTTCAGAACGACGTCACCGACGTCCAGTATCGCACCGCCGATCTTCGCGCCGAAGACATCGGGCTCGGCGACGATTATCCGGGTTATACCTTCACGAGTTGGAAGAATGCCGACGAACTGCGGCTCCGCGGCCTCGAGCTCGAATATAGTCAGCAGCTCACCTTCCTGCCCGGCGCGCTCCGCGGCCTCGGCGTGTTCGCCAATTATACCCGCAACCTCTCGAGCGACACCATCCTCGCCGGCAAGCTCGCCCCGAAAAGCGCCAGCGGCGGCGTTTCGTTCCGCTACCGCGGCTTCAACGGCTCGATCAAGAGCGTGTGGACCGACGACACGTACGAGAACCGGGTGGATTCCGCCACCAACAAGTCGATTCGCTACAAGAGTGCCCGGACGCTCGTCGACGTCAGCGCCAGCTACGCATTCTCCCGGCGCCTTACGGTCTTCGTCAGCGGTCGCAACGTCTTCGACGAGCCGGCCGTCTACTACGAGAACACGCCCGACCTCCTGTTCCAACACGACCAGTTCGGCGTGACGTGGACCTTCGGCGTGAAGGGCACGTTCTAAGGACTGTTCGGTAAATACTCGACTGCGAGGTAGGCCAGCCCGCGAGCGGGCTGCCTACCACGCCGGCGAATCTCAAACCAATTTGACCACGGATTACACAGATAACACGGATAAGAACTTCAAATTTCCTTAGGCCGGAGTTCAGCCGCTTGCATCCGTGCCATCCGTGTAATCCGTGGTTAAATCGATCTGAGGCGAAGCCTCGCTCGTCACGCACTTCCTCCCATTTAAGTTCCTCCGCTCCGGCTAATCTCACCCCCTAATCCTCATGCAACGTTCCTCATTCTCACGCGCCCTCTTCGTTCTCGGCGCCCTCGGCTTGATCGCGTCCACCGCCGCGATCGCCGCACCCAAAGTCGAACAAACCGATGTCTTCGTCGCTGGCACCGACGGCTATCACACCTACCGCATCCCCGCGATCGTGCAGACCCGCGCCAACACGCTGCTCGCGTTCGCCGAAGGGCGTCGCAGTGGTCGCGGCGACGCCGGCGACATCGATCTCCTCGTCAAACGCTCCCGCGATGGCGGCCGCACCTGGAGCGCGCAGACCGTCGTTTGGGACGACGGCGCAAATACCTGCGGCAATCCCTGCCCCGTCGTCGACCGCGAGACCGGCACCATCTGGCTGCTCTCGACCCACAATCTCGGCACCGACAAGGAGAGCGATATCATCACGAAGAAAAGCAAAGGCAGCCGCACCGTCTGGGTGCTCCGTTCCGATGACGACGGCGCCACCTGGAGCAAGGCCGTCGAGATCACCGCCACCACGAAAGATCCGTCGTGGGGCTGGTATGCGACCGGCCCCGGCATCGGCATCCAGATCGAACATGGCCCGCACAAAGGCCGGCTCGTCATTCCCGCCAACCACAGCTTCGACGACCCCGACGGCAACCTGCGCGGTGGAAAATATTCGCACCGCACGCACGCGATCTACTCCGACGACCACGGCAAGACCTGGAAACTCGGGGGCTCCGCCGGCGCGCACACCAACGAAAGCCAGGTCGTCGAGCTCGCGCAGCCGCCCGGCGCATTGCTGCTCAACATGCGCTCGTATTTCGGTCGCAGCCAGCGCACGCATTCGCTCAGCCGCGACGGCGGTCTCACGTGGACGGCGCCCGCCCACCAGCCCGAGCTCGTCGAACCCGTTTGCCAGGCCAGCATCCTGCGTCACTCCTGGCCGCAGGCGAACCGCCCCGGCCTGATCCTCTTCTCGAACCCCGCCCACCCGAAGACGCGCGTCGCGCTCACCGTCCGCGGCAGTATCGACGATGCGAATACGTGGCCCGCCAAACTCGTGCTCCACGAGGGTCCGTCGGCGTATTCCTGCCTCGTCCGCCTCGATGACAACACCGCCGCGTGCTTCTACGAACGCGGCGACAAAGGCCCCTACGAAAAAATCACCTTCGCCACCTTCCCGGCGAACGCGCTGAAAAAATAACGCGGCCCGCCGGGCACGAACTCTGGGCGCTCAGCCGCATCCATGCAGTCGAAAGTCCAGAGCCGGAACAGTGAACCGAAACCTTTTCAATCTAGTGGCGCAAAGCGCGGACTCTCAGGCTCTCAGCTCCAGATTCTCAACTCTCAACTGAATTTCTACGTCTCAGCTCAGAGTTCGATCAGCGTAACATCGTCGAAATCCGCGGTCACGAGGTTCTTCGAAAAGGAGTGAATCCACACCTCGACGAGGGCGGTGTCGGCGGGCGCGACGCCTTTGGCCGAGCGGTCTTTCCACTCCGTGTCGTTCTTGTTCAATGTCGCGATGATCTCGTTTTTCTTCGCCTGCGAATTGAGCGGCTTTCCCTTCGCATCGAAAAAGCGTACATACACTCCGATGCCGCTGCCACTCACCACCCGCCCCGCGAAACGCACTTCGTAGGTCTTGCCCGCGACTGCCGGCAGCCGCTTGGTCGCGACACTCGAGCCGAGGGTATCGCTCGCATCCGTTACGCGCAGCCCGAGCTTGCCCGTGCGGGCCGCTTCGGCGACCGGCACGCTCATCGCGTTGTCTCCACTATGCGACCAGCCGGTGAGTTTTTGCTCGAACCCGCCATTGGCGAGCGGCACCGCTTTTTCGGCCCGCGCCGTGGCGGCGAGCCCAAGACTGAGGAGTGAGGCAATAAGAAGCGAACGGGGTTTCATCGATCGCATCTACCGCGATTTCGCGCCGCGGGGTCAAGGTGCCACGCGCCTTCGAGGAATACCTGATCAAAACCTGATTGGCGCCGGTCGTCGAACGGGCGGATCGAAATGCCTGCGGTTGCGCCTTCGAGCAAAGGTATGTCAAGAGAACCACCAAGCCGCGCTTCACTCGGGGAATGCGCCCGGTATCATTCCGCTTCTCCTTCTATTTTTTCCATGAAGCACCTCACCGGTCTCATCGCCGCACCGCACACGCCGTTTCAGCCCGACGGCACCGTCGCACTCGACGTCATTTCGCAGCAGGCCCGCCTGCTCGCGCACAACGGCGTGAGCGGCGCCTTCATCTGCGGCACGACCGGCGAGGGCGCTTCGCTCACGAGCCAGGAACGCCGCAAGATCGTCGAGGCCTGGGTCGCCGCAAAATCCGCGACGCTCTCGATCATCGTGCACGTCGGCCACCTCAGCGTCTCCGAAGCGTGGGAGTTTGCCCGACACGCGCAGGAGACCGGCGCCGACGCCATCGCGACGATCGCGCCCTCGTTCTTCCGACCAGCCACGGTCGACGAGCTCGTCGCCTGGTGCGCGCGCGTCGCCAGCGCCGCGCCGGAGCTTCCGTTCTATTATTATCACATGCCCTCGATGACGGGTGTGACGATTTCCGCGGCCGATTTTCTCACCGCCGCCAGCGGTCGGATTCCGAACCTCGCCGGCGTGAAGTTCACGCACGAGAACCTCATGGATTTCGGCCGCGCCACGGAGCACAGCAGCGGGAACTACAACGTCCTCTTCGGCCGCGATGAGATCCTGCTCGCCGGTCTCGCGCTCGGCGCCCGCGGCGCGGTTGGCAGCACGTACAATTTCGCGGCGCCGCTGTTTCTCCGCATCATCGAGGCCTTCAACCGCGGCGATCTCGCCTCCGCCCGCCGCAATCAATCGCGCGCGATGGAGTTCATCGGCGTGCTTGACCGCCATGGCGGCCTCGCCGCCGGCAAATCCGCGATGAAACTCATCGGCGTCGATTGCGGCGCCGTCCGGCTCCCGCTGCGCGCCCTGTCGGATCGCGACGAAGCAAGCCTCCGCGACGGACTCGAGCGTATCGGTTTTTTTGAATACGCCTCGAAGTGGTCGTAATGGGTTGAAATTCCGGGCGCGTCGGTCGATTAGATCTCGACGACTCACGCAGGCGCCGCTCGTCCCCATGAGATAAATGCATCCGATCCGCGATTAGGTCTAGAGTCGTTCCAGGTTCCGCGCCAATGTGATCGCACTCCTGCACGATGCCGCCACGCCTTCCCCCGTCGATCGCCTCGCATAATCGTCTGCCGCGCCGCGCCGTCCGCGCCTGCTTTCTCCCCCTTCTGGCCTGCTTGTTATTGGGTCCGGCGACGGCCGCTTCGGCCGCCGTCGCTGCGATGCCGCTCAAGAAACTGAGCTTGGCAGAGTTGATGGAGATCGAGGTCGTGTCCGTGTCGCGGCGCGCGCAAAAGCTCTCGGAAACCGCGGCCGCCGCGCAGCTCGTCTCCCAGGAAGACATCCGCCGCTCGGGCGCGGTCACCCTTCCCCAGGCGCTTCGGCTCGCCTCCAACCTGCAAGTGGCGCAGGTCAACACCGGTTATTGGGCGATCGGGGCGCGCGGATTCAACAGCTCCGGCACCACGAGCAACAAGCTGCTCGTCATGATCGACGGTCGCAGCGTCTACACGCCGCTGTTTTCCGGGGTGTTCTGGGATACGCAGGATGTGTTCCTGCCGGACGTCGATCACATCGAGGTGATCAGCGGGCCCGGTGGCTCCAGCTGGGGCGCAAACGCCATGAACGGCGTCATCAGCATCATCAGCAAACGCGCGCGCGACACGCAGGGCGGCGTGCTCTATGCGGGCGCAGGCATGGAGGAGCGAGGCTTCGCAGGCCTGCGTTACGGCGGCGCGTTCGGGCAATCCGGGCACTACCGGATTTACGCAAAACACATGGACTTCGATGGCACGGAGCGCACCGACGGCACCGATGCCGGCAATCGCTGGGTCTTCAGCCAGACGGGATTTCGCGCGGACTGGGCGGCCCGGAGCGGCGCGTTCCTCACCTTGCAGGGCGATCTCTATACCGGCTGGTTGGCGAACCCCGTCGCCGCTCGCGGCGAACTGGATGGCGGCAATCTCCTCGGGCGTTGGACGCAGCCGCTGCCCGGCGATTCGACGCTCACCGTGCAGACCTATTTCGACTCTGCCCGACGCACCTCGCCCGTCACGTTCGCCGACCGGCTGGACACCGTGGACATCGATGCCCAACACGACATCTCGCTTTTCGCTGGCCGACACCGGTTCGTCTGGGGCGTGGGCTACCGGGCCTCGCATGATCGCGTGCGCAATCTGCCCAACCAGGCCTTCATCCCCGCCGAATTCACCCACCGGCTCGGAAGTGTATTCGTTCAGGACCAAGTCGAGCTCGTCCCGGAACGGCTGCGGCTGACGCTGGGGACAAAATTCGAACACAACAACTACAGCGGTTCCGACCTCCAGCCCAGCGTCCGCCTCGCATGGCTCATCTCACCGGAACACACCGCGTGGGCCTCCGTCTCCCGCGCCGTGCGCACCCCTTCCCGCGTGGATCGCGATCTCTTCATCCCGCCCCAGCCGCCTTTCGCCCTCGGTGGCGGACCGAATTTCGACTCCGAAATCCTGTGGGCGTACGAACTCGGATGGCGCGGTCGCTTTGGCCAGCACAGCTCGTTTTCAACGTCGGTGTTTTCGCATGACTACGACGGCCTCCGCAGTCTCGAACCGACCCGCCCCCTCGTCTTCGCCAATGGAATCCAGGCGAAAACGTATGGGACCGAGATCGTCTACACGAACGCTCCCACGCCCTGGTTCAATTGGAACGTCGGCTATACGTTCCTGAAAAGGGATCTTCAGCTGAAGCCTTGGAGCGGCGACCTCAATCGCGGCACGGCCGAGACGAGCGACCCCGAGCATCAGGTCCAGCTGCGCGGCTCGATCGATTTTGCCCGCGTGTGGGAATTCGATTTCGGCGTGCGGCGCATCAGCACTGTCCCGACGTTTGCTGGCGGAGTACAGAATAACATCCCCGCCTACACCGAGCTCGATGCGCGCCTCTCCTGGCATATCCGCGACAGCCTGGAGTGGTCGCTCGTGGGCCGGAATCTGCTCGATGGTGCGCATCCCGAGATCGGTGCAGCACCGAGTCGCCGCGAGATCGAGCGCAGCCTGCACACCAAGATCGACTGGCGTTTCTGACGCGCGCCGAAGCCGTGGCTCCCCTCACCGAGGAGCCCCAATATTCGGAATATTCTGACCGGCGATTATTAGCGTGGATTAGCTCGGCTTCGGCTATTCGCCCGGCAAGGTGAACCGGAACGTCGCGCCCTGCCCCGGCGCCGCCTCGGCCCAGATCCGGCCGCCATGCTTGTGGATGATGCGCTGCACGGTCGCCAGGCCAATGCCGTTGCCCACGAATTCCTTCGTCGAGTGCAGTCGCTGGAACGGCGCGAACAGCCGCTCCGCGTAACGCATGTCGAAGCCAGCGCCGTTGTCCCGCACATAACAGACCGGCCCGCCATTCGTCCCCGCCTCACGGCCGACTTCGATCCGCGAGCGTGCGACCTTGCTGCTGTATTTCCACGCGTTCGACAGCAGGTTCTCCAAGGCCAGACGCATCAAACCCGGGTCGGCGTACACCCCGAGGTCCTCGCCAATCGCCCATTCGACGTTCCGCTCCGGCGCTTCCGCTTGTAGTTTTGCCGCCACCTCACGCGCCATCGCGGTAAGATCGACCCGGGTGCGCCTCAGCTCGGTCCGAGTCGTCCGGGCCAGCCGCAGCAAATCGTCGATCAGTCCGTTCATGCGTTCGACCCCCGCGCAGATCCGCGACGTCAGCTCGCGCAGCCGCGCTTCGGGCAGATTGCCGAGGTCGCTCTCGAGGAGCGTCGCAAAGCCCTGGATCGAGCGGAGCGGCGAGCGCAAATCGTGCGAGACCGAATAAGAGAAGGCCTCCAGCTCGTTGTTCATCGCCTCGAGCTCGGCCGTACGCGCCTCCAGCCGGCGATGCAGCGCCTCGTTTTCCATCCGCAATTTTCGCACCGCGAGCGTGCGCGAGATGACCGGCAGCGCCACCCGCAGGGTGAACGGCTTCAGGATATAATCGAGCGCGCCCGCTTTCATCGCCTCGACCGCCGACTCGATCGTACCGTGACCCGTCATCACGATCGGCACGAGATGCGGATCCAACGCGAGCGCCGCCTGGAGCAGCGCGATGCCATCCATGCCCGGCATCTGCAGATCGGTCAGCAGCAGATCGAACCGCTCGACGCACAGCAGTTTCAGCGCTTCCGCGGGCGCGGTCACGGCAACGACCGAGTAGCCTTGATGCTCGAGGGTGTTGCGCAACGCGACGGCCAGCGGCTCTTCATCGTCGACCACGAGCAAACGGGCGATGGGGGGAGGAGACGGATCAGTCATGAGTTCAGCAAAACGATTGGCCTCACGGTTGGTCATCGACCGCGACGGTCGCCAGCACGGCGCGCAGCTCGCGCAGTTTGGGCGGCTTGCTCAGCACCCGGTCGACATGCGGCGGAATATCGCCATCCGCCAGCAACCGCTGGCCCCAGCCGGTCAGGAGAAAAACCGGCGTAGTGGGCGACGCGCTCTTGATCGCGCTCGCGACCTTCCGGCCATCCACGTAGGGCATGCCCAGATCGGTGAACACCGCCGCAAAACGCGCGTCGGGCGCCGCCGTCTGAAATGCGAGAATGCCCGCCTGCCCGCCATTGGCCGTCACGATCACGTGCCCGTCGCCTTCGAGCGTTTCGCGCAGCGATTTCAAAAGCATCGGGTCGTCGTCGATGATCAGGAGCCTCAGGCGCGCAGCGGGCTTCAGCGCGGCCGGCGCCGGACCGGCCGTCGCGCTTTTCGGCTCCGCGACGCCAAACAGGAGCCGCATCGTCGTGCCGCGGCCCACCACGCTGTCGATTTCGATTTCGGCGCCGTGCCGGCGGACGATTCCGTACACCATCGCGAGGCCGAGCCCCGTGCCCCGCTCGCCTTTCGTGGTGAAAAACGGCTCGAGGCACCGCCGTTGCGTGTCCTCGTCCATGCCCGGACCGGTGTCGGTCACCTCCACGGCGACGAGCATTTCAGGTTGCGCCTCGCCCGCGCGTACGCGCTCGACCGTGCGGGTGCGCAGCGTCAACACACCCCCGTCCGCCATCGCGTCGGCGGCATTGAACACCAGATTGATCAACGCCTCGCGAATCTCGCTCTCGACCGCCATGATTTCCGGCAGGCCGCGGGGCAGCTCCCGGCGCAGTTCGATCATCGCCCCACGCTGCTGCGGCATATCCCACCAGCGGGCGCGCGTGAGCTCCGCCACCTGGTCGATGATGCGGTTCAACCTCACGGGCGCGAGCGCCAGCTGCGGTTCGCGCTGCCGGTAGAATTCCCGCAGCCGCGCCACCGTGTGCGAGACATCGTCGATCGCCCGGCCCACCACGCCGAGCCATTCACGCGCTTTCGCGCTCAAGCCGGACTCGGTCTCGAGCAGCGACTCGACGTACAGCGACACCGGCGAGATCGCGTTGTTGATGTCGTGCGCGATGCCGCTCGCCATCTGCCCCAGGGCGCGCAGCCGCTCCTGCTGCATCACCGTCTGTTGCGTTTGCCGCAGATCGTCGTACGCGCGCTGCAACGCCGCATGCAACTGCGCTTGATGCGCCGCGAGTGCCACGTGTTCGCTGAGCTGCCGCAGAAATTCACAATCGCCGCTGCTGAAACGTTCCGTCTCGCACCGGCCGGCCACCAGCACGCCAAACACCTGGCTTTCCACCAGCAACGGCGCGAGCACCACCGACCGCAGCCCGCCCGCCGCCAGTTGTTGCGGGAAAGGATTGGGCACCTTCGTCACATCCGGCTCGTAAACCAGCTGGCCACGAATGCAGCGGCTCAATCCGTTTTCATGGATCGGCAGCCGCGCGTGCGGCGCCAGCGTCAATTGCGTCGCAAGCGCTTCACTCCGCACGCCGACGCGACTCACCGTCAGCGTCTCCATCGCCGCGTCGTAGAGGCAGACGCACGCGAAATCCACCGGCATCTGCTCTTCCATGCTGCGGATCACCGCCTGGAAAATACTCCCCATGTCCTGGCGCTCGCCGATTGCGCGCGTGATCCGGTCGAGCTGCGCAAACCAGGCCAGCTGCTCCCGAATCTTGCGGTCCGACCGACGCCGCTCGGTGATGTCCTCCGCCACGACCAGCCGGGCGCGCTGCTGCTTCATTCCGATGTCGTGCGCATGCACCACCACGTCGATCAAGGTTCCGTCCTTCGTGCGGTGCCGCCACTCGCCGCGATGCGAGGAACCCACGGCCGCCCGTGCCACGTCCTCCAGCAACGCCGGCACATCCTCCGCCGGCCGCAGGTCCTTGATCGTCATCGCGAGGAATTCCGCCTCCGTGTAACCATAGTGCGCCTGCGCGGCATTGTTCACGGCGAGGAACCGCAGGTCGTCGACGTCGTACACCCACATCGGCATCGGGCTGTTGGCGAAGATCGATCGATAATGCTGCTCGCTCATCGCGAGCGCCTCCTCGGTCCGGCGCCGTTCCGCGATCTCCCCCCGCAACGTCGTGTTCACCGCGTGCAGCGCCGCCTCCCGCTCCTCGATCCCCGTCAGCATCTGGTTGAACGCCTCGGTCAAAACGCCCACTTCGCCCCCGCTCTGCCGCGCCGCCCGCACGGAGTAGTCCTTTCGCTCCGCGATCGCTCGCGCCGTTTCCGCCAGCGCCAGGATCGGCTCAGCGATCGGCCGCTGCAACCAGGCAGACAGCCCAAACGCCACCGCCATCGAGCCGAGCAACACGAGCGCCGCAATGCCCGCGAACAAGACCAGACGGTCGCGTATCCCATCGAGGTCCGTCCGTACATGTACTGTCCCGATCCACTTTTCATTCAGCACCACCGGGCGAAATACGTTCAAGGCTCCCGCTTCGAAGCGTGCCCCTTCCATTGCCGACACATCGGGCAGCTCGGATTTCACCCCTTCCCGCAGGAATTCGGCAAAACGCCGACCATCCCGCGTGTAAACCCCCGCCGCCATCACGTGCGGCTCCGCCGCCACCGCACGCAGTACTTCGCGCGCCGCCGCCGCGTCATCGAAGGCCAGCGCCGCCCGGATGTTCGTGCCCACGATGTCCGCCATCACCGTCGCCTCGCGCACCAGCGTCCGCCGGAAATCGAGGAACTCGAAAACCGCCAGCGCCGCACACGCCAGGAGCAGCACCGCGCCGCAGATCGACACGATCGTGATCGTGAGCTTTCGCCGGATCGGAAGGTGTTGCAGCCACTCCATGTCAGTTCCTTCCGACGGAGAGTGAGGGCCCGACGATCTTCGCCAGGCTCAGGAGCTGCGAGCTCAGCTTCAAGCCACGCCGCTGCGCCTCGGCCGCGTTGATCTCGAAACGAAGCTTGTTCTGCTGAAAGAAGAAGTTCACCGCCCCCCCGCGCCGCGTCGCAAAGTCCGGCAGCTCCCCCACCGTCAACACCGGCGCATCGCCCAACTCCGCCATGATCTCGGCGATCCGCCCCCGCTCCGACGCCGCGATGAACAGCACCTGACACTCCCTCAGCTCGCTCACCCGCCGCGCATGGCGGACCGTGACCTTGCGGCCGCGCGTCACCTCGCCCCGCACCGTGTCCTCCAGCACGCGGCCAAAGGGATTATCTCCGAGCACCCCGATGCTCAACGGCGACTCCGTCGCGGAAAACGCCGTCGGCGGCCATTCGACGAATTGCAGGAAATTGAACAGGAAAACGGCCTTCAGCTCATATTCCCGTGACATCGCCGGCTGGGCCTGAGCGGCCGAACCGCCCAAAACCATTCCCCAACATGCGAGCGCCACCGCAAAAAATGCGGAGAGCGGCCGCCAGCGAGGCATCCAACCACCGATCGGCATCAGTGAGCTCCTTTCCTGCCGCGGTCATCACCCAGCCCGGTGACCGGCGATCGCACGGTGCGATCCTTGGCCCAATGTCCGTCTCCCCCAAAAGTCTTGAATGTGAGGGGCGATCGGGGCGTTCGGCTCGGCATGCAGTCACGTTCTTGGCGGCCGCAAGCGGACTCGGCAAGCCCGAGCCCGCGGAGAAACAGGCCGCGTCGATCCCGCAAAACTTCGATTTCGCGACGGGACACCATGGCCCCGTGCGTGCGCAAAACCGTCCGAAGCGGCAATCCGCTCGACTACCGGAATTCCGGTAGTCGACACGCTTCTTTCACGAGTTTCTCACGTCATATCAGAAACCCTACAGAGCGAGCAACCGATGCGCGCCCCTCCTCGCGAGTCGCACACCACATCGGACGGCTGTCCGCTAAATCGATTTACTCATTGTCCACCAACGCACTCTCAGCGCGTGAAAATTCGCCAACCTCACCGGCCATGAAGATCCTTCACTTGGAAGACAGCCCTTACGACGCCGATCTGATCCGCACCTATCTGCGCCGGGACTTCCCCGACGCCCAGATCCACACCGTCAGTAATCGGGAGGACTTTGTCGCCCAGCTCTCCTCCACCAAGCCCGATCTCGTCCTCTCGGATTTCACGCTGGCCAGTTTCAATGGCATGGAGGCCCTGGCGATCGCGCGCGACCAGGCCGGAGACGTCCCGTTCATTTTCGTGTCCGGCACGATTGGTGAAGATCGCGCGATCGAGGCCCTGAAGGCGGGCGCGAGCGATTACATCATCAAAGATCGCCCGAAACGGCTGGCCTCCGCGATCAAGCGCGCCATCCGCGAAACCCAGGAGCGGCGGCAGCGCCGCGCTGCCGAGGAACAGTTCCTGCGCGCCCAGCGACTGGAGAACATCGGCATGCTCGCCGCCGGTATCGCTCACGATTTCAACAACGTCCTCGCGCCCATCCTCCTCGCTGCGCCCTTGCTGCGCGATCGCACGACCAATCCGGATGAGCTCAGCATCCTGAACAACATCGAGCGCAGTGCCGAACGCGGCGCCGGCCTCGTGCGCCAGATTCTCGGTTTCGCGCAAGGGATCCGCGGCGCACCCCAGGACTTTCAGTTGAAACACCTCGTCCGGGACCTGCTCTCCGTCCTCGAACCAACGCTGCCCACCAACATCCGGATCGAGTCCAATCTCGGTCGCGACCTGTGGACGGTCTGCGCCAATCCCACCCATGTGCATCAGGTTCTGATGAACCTCTGCGTAAATGCGCGCGACGCGATGCCCGCCGGCGGCGTGTTGCACGTGCAAGTCGAGAACGAAGTCATCGACGAGCTGCACGCCGCCGCCATCAAGCACGGCCGGCCGGGCGCGTTCATCCGCATCCAGATAGAGGATACGGGCACCGGGATTCCCCCGGAGGTCATCGAGCGCATGTGGGAGCCGTTCTTCACCACCAAGGCCGTCGGTCACGGGACCGGACTCGGCCTCTCCACCGTCCGCGGCATCGTCGAAGAGCACCACGGTTTCATCCACGTCGATACCGAGGTCGGCCGGGGTACGCGCTTCGATGTCTATCTGCCCGCCACGCGCGACGCCTCTGCCGTGGCGGAACCGGCCCGGCACACCGCCGTTCCCCGGGGGCACGGCGAACTCATCCTCGTCGTCGACGACGATCCGAACGTCCGGGACGTCACCGCCGCGACCCTTGTGCACAACGGTTACAAAGTGCTCGTCGCTCAGGATGGCACCGACGGCCTGGCACAGTTCGTCTCCAAGATCCTCGAAGTCCGGCTCATCGTCACCGACATCAAGATGCCCAACCTCGACGGCATCGCGCTCGCCAAGATCGTCCGCGGTCTGAGCCAGACCACGCGGATTCTGACCATCACCGGCGTCGCCGACGAAAACGACCGCGCCGAAGCAGCGCGGCTCTCCGGCGCGGTGCTGACCAAGCCGTTCTCGAGCAGCCAGCTCCTGATCGCGATCGATCAGCTGCTGACCGCGCCGGCCCCCGCCCTGCCGCCAGCTCCAGCATGACCGTCACGAAATCGCCGGCCCTCCCGAGCTGAACCGGCATCCGCCTCGCATTTCCTGTGTGCCGGCCGGAAGTCGCGCCACGCCGAGCGACCGTGGCCCGGCTCCGCATCGCACCCGCCTGCGCCGGGCCCACTCATCGGCGTGCCCGCGCCACCGGCGTATCCATTTTTCAACCACAGCGTGAACGGCGCGTTGTCGCAAGGACGGCGAGTGGTGCCGTGATGATACCACCGGTTGCTCCTTTCAGCCACGCGCCCACGCGCTTCACTCCACGGCCTCCCCCCGTTCTCCGGCTCGTGGCAGCCAGGGCGCGGTTCACCCCCCCGCCACACCTGGATCGCATCGTCGTTTATCCATGCCCCCCAAACCCGCCTGCCCCTCCCGCACGCCGCGCCTCCTCCGGTGCGGCGCGCTCGTCGCCCTCACCGCTGCTGTCACGTTCAGCAGCTTTTCTTCGCTCCGCGCCGCCCAATCGTACTCCTACCAAAAAATCTTCGACGGCGGCTCTTCTTCGAGCGCGCACTCCTACCGCATCCCATCGATCGTCCGCACCACGAACGGCACCCTGATCGCCTTCGCCGAGCGCCGGAAATACAACAACACCGACTGGGGCGACATCAACCTGGTCTGCAAGCGGTCGACCAACAACGGCTCGACCTGGGGGTCGGAAATCGAGGTCGAGGGCGTCGGCCCCGGCTCGTGGACCAACCCAACCGCCGTCGTAAACACGAAGAGCGGCACCACCAACTACGGCCGCGTCTGGCTCTTCTTCAACTGGCACAGCGATGCCCACGACAGCATCTCCGACATCCAGCCCGGCGATCGCAAAACCTACAGCGCCTATAGCGACGACCACGGCGCAACCTGGTCCACACCCGTCGATCGCACCGCCTCGCTCAAGCCCGCCGCGATGGCGTGGGACGCCATCGGCCCCGGCGTCGGCATCCAGACCACACAAGCCAACGTCGGACGGCTCATCATCCCCGCCACCAATCGTAATATATATAGCGACAACTATGGCGTGACCTGGACCTACGCCACCGTGCCCGGCGGCACCGGCGAGAGCACCATCGTCGAATGTCTCGGCGGCGACCTGCTCCGCAACGATCGCGCCGTCTCCAGCCAGTGGGAACTCTCCAAGCGCCGCCGTCAGTCCTACACGTCGAACATCGCGAACTGGACGCAGGCCTTCGCCTCGCACAACACCCTCCTCGACCCGAAATGCGAAGCCTCCATCCTCCGCTATAATTTCGATTCGCCCGACCGCATCGTCTTCCTCAATCCCGCCAGCACCGTCACGCGTTCGAAGATGCGCGTCCGTCTGAGCTATGATGACGGCGCGACCTGGCCGATCAGCCGCCCGCTCTGGCCCGCGCTCACCGAGCAGCAATGCATCGATCAGGGCAAAGGCGGCTACAGCTCGATGACGAAGACCGCGGACTACCACGTCGGCGCCCTCGTCGAGATCAACGAGAATCCTTCGAGCAGCAGCACGAGCCACCGCTCGATCGAGTTCCACAAGTTCAACCTGGAATGGATCCGCAACGGCGCTCCCGATCCGTGAGCGAAGTTAGGATGAGAGATGAGAGTTGAGAGTTGAGAGCAACAAGCGGAACCAGAGCGATACCCCCAGTCCTCCTGCTGCTCTCACTCTCACCTTCACTTTCACTCTCAAAGGACATTTCCACCGCCAGCCCGTTCGCCCAGCCTCTGAGGTGTTCGCGTCACACACGTCCACCCATGAGCCTCCGCATTCTCGCTCTCGTCACGCTGCTCGCCACGCCGCTGCTCGCCGCCCCGGCCGCGCGACCCGACGTCCTTTTCATCGCCGTCGACGATCTCAACGACTGGATCACCCTGCTCGATCCCGCCGCGCCGATCGCCACCCCGAATCTAGAGCGGCTCGCGCGCCGCGGCGTCTCCTTCACCCGCGCGTACGCCGCGTCGCCCGCGTGCAATCCCTCACGCGCCGCGCTCCTCACCGGCCGCGCGCCCGCCAGCACCGGCATCTACGGCAACGCCGCCGACTGGCGTGCCGCGCTGCCCGACGCCGTCACGCTTCCGCAGGCCTTCATGCGCGCGGGCTACCGCGCCGAGGGCGCCGGCAAGATCTTCCATCACCACTTCGGCGGCGCCTTTCACGACGCGGCATCGTTCCACGAATTCCTGCCCATGCCGAATCCGCCCGACGCCCCCATGCCGGCGTCGAAGCTGAATCAGCTTTCCGGATACGGCACCGCCAACACCGACTGGGGCGCCTGGCCGAAAAACGAGGCCGACGCCCTCGACGTCCGGTCCGTCGACTGGTGCATCGACCGCCTTCGCCGCGAGCGCGCTGCGCCGCTCTTCCTCGCCTGCGGCCTGTTTCGCCCCCACATGCCGTTCTTCGTTCCGCCGCGCTGGCTCGAGCGCTATCCCGCCGGCCAGACCACGATGCCCGCCCTCCAGGACGACGATCTCGCCGATGTTCCCGCCGGCGGCAAAGCCCTCCTCGCTCCCGACGCAGGCCGCTTCTGGCGGGGCATGGCCCACAGCGAAAAACTCCGCCCCGGCTCCTGGCGTGAAGCCGTCCGTCACTATCAAGCCGCCGCCACGTTTGCCGACGCGCAGATCGGTCGCCTCCTCGACGCCCTCGAGGCCACGCCGCGCGGCCGTCGCACGATCATCGTCCTCTGGTCCGACCACGGCTATCAGCTCGGTGAGAAGGACGCGTGGGAGAAATTCACCCTCTGGGAAAAAGCCACGCGCATCCCGTTCATCGTCGTCGCGCCCGGCCTCGCGCCCGCCGCCGCCACCTGCAGCCGCCCCGTCACGCTTCTCGATCTCTACCCGACTCTCGCCGAGCTCGCCGGTCTCGCCGCGCCCGCCGGCCTCGAGGGCCGCAGCCTCGTGCCCCTCCTCCGCGATCCCGCCACTGCCTGGGATCGCCCCGCCGTGATGACGTATCAGCGTGGCAATCACGCCGTCCGTAGTGATCGCTACCGCTACATTCGCTACGCCAATGGCGACGAGGAGCTCTACGATCACACGACCGATCCGCACGAGTGGACCAACATCGCCGCCCGTCCCGATCTCGCCGCCGTGAAACGCGACCTCGCCCGCTGGCTCCCGCAGCACGACGCCCCGCCCGTCAAAGACATGCCCCGCCCCCGGCGCACCAGGTAGTCACCGTCTCCCGCATCCGCACCGCGCGGCTGCGGCATGCGCGAGTGGACGTCCCACCACGCACCCACGCCCGCCCTCGCGCGGATTGGTTCACCCAAAGTGCCACTTGGCGCCCATTGTGTGCCACTCGCTCCGGAGCCGACCGTCTTTCGAAACCCTATGAACCCGACCTCACATCCCCGTCTACACCGCGGCCGCCTGACCGCCCTCGGTGCCCTGCTCCTCGCCTCGACCCTGTCTGCCCAACCCGCCCCGAGCACGCGCTCCGTCGCCGAAGAGGAGCCCATCTCCCTCTCCGTCTTCGAAGTCACCACCTCGGGCGACATCGGCTATCAATCGACCAACGCCGCCGAAGTCACCCGCATGAACACGCCCATCGAAAACATCCCGATGAACGTGTCCGTCTACAACCAGCAGTTCATCGAGGATCTACTCGCCACCGACACCTCCGAGCTGCTCGCCTACGAGGCCTCCGCGGTGAAGACCAACGAGAACGATAACTTCATCCTCCGCGGCTTCGCCAACCCCGGTTCCAACTTCCTCAACGGCTTCGCCCAAACCGCCGGCTTCGGCTCCCAGCCCCTCGCCAACATCGAGCGTGTCGAGGTCATCCGCGGCCCCGCCGCCGTCCTCTACGGCGCCGGCGGCTTCGGCGGCACCATCAACCGTATCACCAAGCAACCCCAGCTCCGCGCCTTCAACCGCGCCCGCCTGATCGTCAGCGATCACGACCTCTACCGCGGCGAATTTGACCTCAATCGGCCCTTCACCCTCGCCGGCCAGAAACTCGCCGCCCGCGTCAACGGCATCTACAGCCGTGGCTACGACTGGTTCGGCACCCGCATCGAGGAAGACGCCATCGCCCCCTCCCTCCGCTGGGATATCACCCCGAGCACGAAGCTCATCGCCGAATACTTTTATAACAAAACCAACCGCCCCGGCGGCTGGGCCACGCCCGTCCACGCCGGCGATCCCATCGGCATCAACACCGGCGACGGCGTCTACCGCATCATCCCACGCGACACCCGCTGGAACAGCCCCGAGGACTTCCGCAACGTCACTCGCCACGTCGCCTCGCTCGACGCCCGTCACGCCTTCACCGACCGGCTTCAGTTCCGTTCGCAACTCCAGTTCGAGTCCAAGGACCAGCTCTTCCGCGAGACCTTCGGCTCCCCCGAGTCGCTCACGATCCTTCGCGACACCGCGCTCACCTCGCGCAGCTGGCGCGAGCTCCCGCGCGACACGAAAAACTACCGCTCCCGCAACGAGCTCGTCTGGCAGGTCGACACCGGCCCCATCGCCCACCGCCTCCTCTTCGGCCACGGCTGGATCGAACAATACGACATGAACAGCGCCTACGCCTCCTCGCGCAACTACGGCGGTCTCACCGGCGCCGCCCTCACCGGCCCCGGCCGCCTCACGCTCGCCCAGTCCGGCGGCCGCGTGAACCGGTATCCAAATCTCACTTACGCGCAGTTCCTCGCCAACCCCAACCTCGCCGGCTACAACACCAACCTCCTCCTCCCGATCAACATCTTCAATCGCGGCGCCGAGCGCCCGCTGCCCCCGATCGCCAGCCGCCCGCCGCTCTATCTCGACACCGAGACGAAGACCGTCCTCACCAGCCAGGATTGGTATTTCAACGACGTCTTCTCCTTCGCCGAAGAGCGCGTCTTCGTCATGGCCGGCTTCCGCTTCACCGAGGTCGAGCGCCGCACCATCGCCTGGCACAGCGGCACCTTCCCCAACAAGACCCGCAACCCCGCCCCTCCCACCGTCCGCACCGAGACCGACGGCACCACCCAGAGTGTCGGCGCCGTCTGGCACCTCACCGCCGCGAAGAACCTCAGCCTCTACGGCAACCTCAACAACGCCTTCGACCCCGAGTTCCGCACCCAGCCCGACGGCTCCTCGCTCGACCCGCAGGAAGGCAACCAGCAGGAGATCGGCCTCCGCTTCAGCCTGCTCCGCGGACGTATCGGCGGTTTGGTTACGTGGTTCGACCTGCTCCAGGACAACGTCACCGAGGCCGACACCACTCGCCCCGGCTATTTCATCCAAAACAGCGGCCAGCGCAGCACCGGCGTCGAAGTCAGCCTCAACGGTCGCGTGAACGACAACTGGCTCGTCATTGCCAGCTACGCTAACACCGACGCCCGCAACGACCGCACCGGCGTTGCGATCGCCCTCGCACCGAAGAACCGCTTCACGATGTTCAACCGCTTCAGCATCTCCGGCGGCCCGCTCAAGGGCCTGAACGTCGGCATCGGCACGATCTTCACCGGCAGCCGCCCGCTCACCTCCACCTCCGGGCGCGGCGCCGCCAACTCCCCCAACTGGGGCCCCCTGCCTTCCGTGCTGCGCATCGACGCCACGCTCGGCTACAAGCTCCGCCCGCGGGACAGCCGCTTCACCTACGACTTCGGCCTCAACATTACCAACGTCGCCAACCGCACCGACCTCTACTACCTCGCCGCCTGGGATCGCGCGACCATCGATCCGGGTCGCGTGATCCGCTTCACCGCGGGAATCAGATTCTAACGAGGCCAGCCCTCCGTCCCTGAACAGAAGAGAACGAAGGGAACCGAAAGTCCCGGAATCGCCGGGCTCTTTCCACCCTTCGTTCGCTTCGTAGTCTTCGATAAAGGCCCCATGCAGCTCCGATCCACCCCTCTCCTCGCGCTCCTCGCCGCCGCGCTCTGCTCGCTCGCGTCCGCCGCCGCTCCCGCCGCGCGCCCGAATGTCCTCTTCATCGCCGTCGACGACCTGCGGACCAATCTCGGCTGCTACGGCGATCCCGTCGCGATCACGCCTCACCTCGACCGCCTCGCCGCCCGCGGCACGGCCTTCACCCGCGCCTATTGTCAGATCGCCGTCTGCAATCCCTCCCGCGCGTCACTCATGACCGGACGCCGCCCCGACACCCTCGAGGTCTGGGATCTCAACACCCATTTCCGAAAAAATATCCCCGACGTCGTCACGCTGCCTCAGCACTTCAAGAACCACGGCTATCACACCGAAGCCATCGGAAAAATCTATCACGACCCGGCGAACTTCCGCGACGCACCAAGCTGGTCCGTGCCCGCGCAGCTCGATGACACCGGCGCCGTGCGGGGCAAATACGCCGCGCCGGAGAACCTGAAGATCTATCAACCGAACGGAAAACGCGGAGAGGAAAAGGCCGCCGCCACCGAAGCCGCCGATGTCCCGGACAATGCCTACATCGACGGCCGCGTCGCCGATCTCGCGACCAACCGGCTGCGCGACCTCGCCGCGCGCCAGCAGCCATTCTTCCTCGCCGTGGGCATCCGCCGGCCGCACCTGCCGTTCTCCGCTCCGAAGCGTTACTGGGACTTGTACAATCCGACCACGCTGCGGACCATCCCGCGAGCCGAGCCGCCCCGCGGTGCCCCCGCACTCGCGTTGCACAACTCGACCGAGCTGCGCGGCTACACCGACATGCCCGCGAAGGGCGCCTTGACGCCGGATCAGATCGCCACGCTGCGCCACGGTTATTACGCCGCGACGAGCTATGCCGACGCGCAGATCGGTCGCGTGCTTTCCGCGTTGCGCGAACAAGGTCTGGAGAAAAGCACCGTCGTCGTCGTGTGGAGCGACCATGGCTATCACTTGGGCGAGCACGGGCTGTGGGCAAAGACGACGAACTACGAGGCCGACACGCGCGTGCCCCTCATCGTCGCGTATCCAGATCAGCCGCACGCCGGCGCCACGACGTCCGCGCTCGTCGAGTTGATCGATGTCTATCCCACGCTCGCCGATCTCTGCGGCCTGCCCGCCGCGTCAGGCCTCGAGGGCCGCTCGCTTCGTGCGTGGCTCGACAACCCCGCCCACCCGGGCCCTGCCGTCGCGTTCAGCCAGTTCGCGCGCCCGTGGCAATACCGCGGGAAACCCGAGGCCATGGGCTACGCCGTGCGCACGCCCACGCACCGCTACGTCGAATGGCGGCGCTTCGGCACGCGCGAAGTCATCGCGCGCGAACTCTACGCCTACCGCAACGACGAGCTGTTCGAGACCGAGAACCTCGCCGACCGTCCCGCCGAAGCCACCCGCCTCCGCGACCTCGCCGCGCTGCTGCCCCCACCGCGAAAATAGAGCGTCCGATCGGCATGAGCCCACGCCACGCGTGCTTGCAACGTAGCATGGGCGTCTCGCCCATGTCGGGAGCCGGGCCTCCCGCCCGTGAACATGGGCCGGATGCGGTTCAGCAGCGCCGCGGCCGCCAACCGCGCCAGGAGCCGTATCCAAGAATCCCATTCAGGGGCGCGCGCAGCTCGTGCCTCACGTGCCCCCCGAACCGCACCACGTATCCGCCTTCCAACTACTCGCTACTCCCGCCCTATGCCCAACGCGCGCCCCAACGACCACGGCGGCAAGCCGACTGCCTGGCATTTTGCTTTGGATTGCGAAGCGCCGGCTGACAGTTTTCGGACGATGCTTCGCCTCCTTCTCACGCCCATCCTGCGCCTCGCCGGTCTCTCTCTTTGCCTGCTGCTCGGAGCCGCCGCGGCGGACGCGGCGTCCGCGACGCCATTCCTCGATCAACAGAATCTCTTTGAGGAAAAGACCCACGGCTTCGCGCTTTATCGCATCCCCGGCATCGTCGTCACCTCGAAGGGCACCGTGCTCGTTTACTGCGAGGCCCGCAAACACACCGGCGGCGATTGGGGCGAGATCGAGATTCACCTGCGCCGCAGCACCGACGGCGGCCGCACGTTTTCTCCCGCGCAACAACTCGCGCATCGCGGACCGCGCCTCCCGCGCAATCCCGTCGCGCTCGCGAAAAAAGCCGGCCGCCCCGACGACCAGACGGTCAACAACCCGGTCGCAATCTCCGACCGCAAAACCGGCGCGATCCACTTCCTCTACTGCGTCGAATACATGCGCTGCTTCTATCTCCGCAGCGACGACGACGGCGTCACCTGGACAAAGCCCGTCGAAATCACCGCCACCTTCGATCAGTTCCGCCCCGAATACGATTGGAAGGTCATAGCGACCGGTCCGGGCCACGGCATTCAGCTCCGCAACGGCCGTCTCGTCGTTCCCGTCTGGCTTTCGACTTCGAAGACGAGTCCGCACGGCCCGGCCGTCGCGAGCACAATCTACAGCGACGATCACGGCCGCTCGTGGCAGCGCGGCGACATCGCCGTGCCAGAACGTTTCGTCCCGAGCGAAACCGCCGCCGTCGAACTGAGCGATGGGCGCGTGATGCTCAACGTCCGCAACCGCAGCGCCACGAATCGCCGCCTCGTATTGTTCAGCCATGACGGTGCCACCGGCTGGTCGGCCCCGCAGTTCGACGAAGCGGTGACCGAGCCCGTATGCATGGCCGGCCTCGTGCGCTGGCCCCCCGCGGACGCCACCCCCACAGCTTCGTCACGCATTTTGTTTTCCAATCCCGCGAGCGGCACGCGCGACCGCAAAAATCTTACCGTCCGACTCAGCGAAGACGACGGCCGCACCTGGACCGCGAGCAAGCCGCTCGAGCCCGGCCCCAGCGCCTACAGCGATCTCGCCGTGCTGCCCGACGGCACGATCCTTTGCTTCTACGAGCGCGGCCGCCACCCCGCGAAACCAAGCCCCTACGGCCTCCTAACGCTCGCGCGCTTCAACCTCGGATGGCTCGCCTCCACCGATGCCGTGCGGAGCGCCTCAGGCCAAAAATCCGCGACGACTCGCCCTAACATCGTCTTCATCCTCGCCGACGACCTCGGCTGGCGCGATCTGCGAAGCTACGGCAACGCGTGGCACGATACGCCTCATCTCGATCGTCTCGCAACCCAGGGCACGCGCTTCACCTCCGGCTACGCGCCCGCGCCGATCTGCTCCGCTTCGCGCGTCGCGCTGCTCACCGGCCGCTCGCCCGCGCGGCTCGGTTTCGAGTTCGTCGTCAAACCACCCGGCACGCGTCCGCCGTCCGGACACCCGCTCGTTCCTCCGCCCTACCCGCTCGATCTGCCGCTCTCCGAAGTCACCCTCGGCGAGGTGCTCGGCGCCGCCGGCTATGCAACCGGCTATTTCGGCAAATGGCACGTCAGCCAGCACCACGAAGGTTATCTCAACTGGTCGCCCACCCACGGGCCGCTGCAGCAAGGCTACGCGGAGGGTGCGCAGGAGTTCGGGCTTCATCCCTATGGCGACAAAACACGCGCCGCAGACGACGCCGCCACCCTGGCGGCCGATGACTACGGTCGCGACGCGCTCACCGACCGCGCGATCGAGTTCCTGCGCGAACGCCAGCGAAGCAATACCCCGTTCTTCCTCCACCTGTCGCACTACTTCGTGCACGACCCCGTGCGTAGTCGCGCACAGTGGCTCGTCGACAAATACACGCAACGCCTCCCCGCCGGCGCCGCACGCGATCGCGCCGTGTACGCCGCCATGGTCGAGACGCTCGATCATCTCGTCGGCCGCCTCCTCACCGCCCTCGACGAACTCGGCCTCGCGGAAAACACGCTCGTCGTCTTCACCTCCGATAATGGCGGCCACCCGAAATTTTCCGCCAACGGCCCCCTCCGCGGCAGCAAATGGAACCTCTACGAAGGCGGCATTCGCGTGCCATGGATCGTACGCTGGCCCGGTCACGTGCCCGCGGGCGCCACGAATGATGCGCCGTTTATCGGCACCGACCTCTTGCCCACACTCTGCGCCGCGACCGGCGCGGCCCTTCCCGCCGGCGTCACCCTCGACGGCAGGAACGTCCTGCCGCTCTGGCTACGCAAACAAGACAGCCCTTCCGACGCCGACCGCGCCTTCGTCTGGCACTTCCCCTACTACCATCCCGAAACCCGCTTCGCGCAGTCGCTCGCCCATATCGGAGTCAACGACTTCGCGGTCAGCCAAACGCATCCCCAAGCCGCGATCCGCATCGGCGACTGGGCGCTCGTGCACACGTTCGAAAACAATCGCGACGAGCTCTACCAACTCTCCCGCGATCTGTCGCAGCAGCACCCGGCCGAAGCCGCGTTTCCGGAAAAAGCGCGCGAACTGCGCCAGCGCCTGGACGAACAGCTCCGTAACGTCAGCGCCCGCCTGCCCACCCGCGCCACAACCAACTGAGTATCACGATCCGTCTGTTTTACAGCGTATCCAAAGTCCAGTTACACACCGGAAGTTTTGAAGTTTGAACCTTCTCTGGAGCTGGGAGTTCAAAATCCATCACCGCTTGACCGCCGACCGCGCAAACTCCGCCGGCAGCTTCGTCACTGGCCGCAGCTCCACCTTCCGGTAAAACAATTCCGCACCTTCCGACTGGAGCTGAATCCGCCCCGCCGTCGCCGGCACCCACGTGTCACCGTCTTTGCGCTCGCTGTTTTCCAGCGCGAGCACGACCGCGCCGTTCACGATGTGCCAGGCCTTGTCGCCGATGCACACGAGCTCGATCACGTTCCATTCACCATGCGGTTTCTCGCGATCGCTGCTCCTGAGCACCCGGCGCGTATAGCCCGGCATCCCCATCGCGAACAGTTTTCGCTCCGCCTTCGGATCGTAGATGAACTCCTTCGCATCGAACTGCCGCGCCCGCACCAGCGCCCGGGAATTCACGGTCCAAAAATCCCCCATATCGGTTTCCTGAATCTGTAACTCCAGCGACGGCAACCAGGGGCCGACCGTCCCCCACGGACCTTCGGCGTGATACATCAGCCCGCTGTCACGCTTCAACTGCACGCGGGGCGGCCACTTCTTTTCGCCCCACTTCATCTCGAGTCGCAGATGATAATTCGAGAACGACTCCTTCGTCGTGATCGTGCCGAAGATCTCGCCGCTCACGCGAATCACCTTCTCGCCTTCGTGTGTGACGATCGTGAATACATTCTTCGGATCGCGATTCACGCCCACCGGCCCCACGTGCCCACCCTTCGCGTCGCGCTGCTCGTCTGGCAACCTCACCGACGCATGCGGTTTCGCCAGGTACGAATCCCACCCGGCAAGATCCTTTCCATTCCACAACTGCCTCCATTCCGCTTCCGCTCCGGCCAGCGGCGCGAGCATGATCAGGGCAAACAAGAATAGGCGAGGAGCAGTCTTCATACCGTGGCCCCAAACCATCACTCCCGCGGAATCCGGTTCAAGGTGTAATATCCCGTCGGATGCTTGATGGCCTCACCGTCGCGCGCACGCATTCCGCTGAAATCCAGCTCATGCACATATCCGGCGCGGAGTCCTTCGCACCGCAGCCTCACCGATTTTCCGTCCTCGAGCGGCGTGGCGCTGGCAATCACCACCGGCTGCACATCGACCTCCGGGCTGCCGTATTTCTGGTGATAGATATAGGTGTAGCTCGTCATCGCGTAGCTCTCCGGCCGCGCAGCCGCGACCGGATCCACGGCCGAGGTGAACTCCAGCACGAAACCATCCGCCCGCGCCCGCATCGCCCTCATCTCGAACGGCGCCCGTCCCGTCCAGCGCACGCGTTCCAGCCCGTATGAGCGCGTGCCTTGCGAGTTCCAGCCGCGGTTGGTTTCTCCGACCAGCAGCGAACCATCGCGCAGGAAGGTCATGCTCACCGGCCCCGATTGAAACCCCTCCACGAAACGAAACGCCGCGCCCTGATACTCTCCGTCGACCTTCTCGAGAAACACGCGGTTCACCCGCGACAACACAAACTCGCCCACGAAAAGCTGCTCCTCGAAGGGACCGAACTTTCCGCCCGTGAGATCGGCCACCACCGCCGTCGGGCTCTGCCCGAGCTTCGCATAGGGCAGCCACACGGCTGGCGGGACGAGACCCGGCACGCGATGCGCCGCCTCGACGACGGTGATTTCCTGCGGCAGCTCGCCGGGATGGCGGATCGACGATTCCGGCCGGCGCGCATCGACCAGCGAATCCTTGTTGCCGAAGAACACGCCGCGCCGCAGATGCAGGATCGGGTTCGTCCCCCACCACGGCCCCTGCTGATCGGAACAGAAGATCTCGCCCGCCGCGTTGCGGCCTACGCCCGCCGGCGACCTGAGCCCCGCCGCCATCGGCTCGAGCCCACCCGCGGCCGTGACGCGCATCGCCCAACCTCGCCAGGGAAACTCCGTCGCCCGATGCCCCGGCATCGTCACCGGCCTACCCATCCGCACATTGAGTGTCACCCACAGGTCACCGTCGCAGTCCACCGCCGGGCCGTAACCGTATTCGTGATACGCCCCCGAGACGCCCCAGCCTTTCGCCACGCATTCGTAATCGTCGATCGTGTCGTCGCCGTTCAGATCGCGCAACCGCGTGAGCTCGCTGCGCTGCGTCGTGAGCAGCCCGCCCTCGTGCCAGAGCAACCCCATCGGCTCGTGCAGCCCCGCGGCAATCCGCTTGAAACCGACCGCCGCCGGATTCGTCGGGTCGGCCTCGGGATGCTCGAGCAGCCAGACTTCACCCCTGCGCGTGACGACCGCGACGCGCCCGTCTGGAAGCTGCGCCACGCCGCTCGCCTCGAGCTTGACCCCTTCCGGCAGCGCGTAAGGGACAACCGAATACGCTGCGTTTTCATCCGTGCCCGCGCCCATGCTGGTGCCGGCCATGGCGAGGGCCGTCACCGCGATGAAAAGACCGAGACAGAACGCGCGCGTGTTCACAGTGAAATCTCTTCCTCGATGATCGCCGCACCGTTTTCAAAAACCAGCGGCTGCGGCACCGCGCCATTGGCGAGACCGCGGAAAAACCAATTCCCGCCATTTCCGCCGCGGATCCGCATCGTCCGTCGCAGCGTCGTCCCGTTTGCCGCGGGCCGCAGCACATCTTCGATCTCCAATCCGTCCACCGCATAGCGAAAAACCGGCGTGCCATCCTCCTCCAGCCTGTATCCTTGAAATCGATACCCTGCCGCCGCACCCCACGTGGCCGGCCATGGGTCCGCCGCCGCGTTCAGCCGCGCGAAGGGCATATGCTCGGGCAGCATGCGACTCGCCTCTCCGAGCGGCTTCACCGGCGGCATCACTCGCTCCTCCCAGTTCGCAAGCGCATCCAGGAACCGCCCGCGCCACGCGATCGCCCAGCGCACCTCGAACGCATCGAACGCGATGTGCCGCCGGACCGGAAATCCCACCGCGATCGCATGAGTGCCCGCGCCTTCGAGAAACGTCCGAAACACGATCGGCCGCCCGTCAACTTCGGGTTTCAACTCGAACGAATCCGGCGCGCTCAACCCTTCCGGCAGCCGAGTGCTCTGGTCCATTTCCTTCAGATAAGTCCACAAGGACTCGATCTCACGCCCCGCGTTCTTCCGACCGGCAAACAATGGCGGCATGATCGTCCCCGGCTGGATTCCCTGCGGGTCCAGCAACAGCGCCTTGAAATACTCCGGCTGCAACCGCCGCACCGTGTGCGTGAGGTTGATCGCCCGCACACCCGACGGCTCGCGGTCCTTGAGTCCGTGACACGCCACGCAGCTCAGTCCGCCTTCACCCGTGCCGATCAGCGTCCGACCCGTCGCGGAGCGCTGGTGGCCTTTGGTACCGCTCGTGTCGATCTCGAGCGGCGTCTCCGGCCGGCAGGCTTCCGCCAGCAAGGGAATCAACGCGTCGGCCGCCGCCGCGCCGAATCGCGGCATCCGCGCCGACATATACGGCCGCACGCCACCGCCCGCGCCGGCGAGAAGTTTTTCCAGCCATGCCGGTGTCAACTTGCGCCCCGCCGCATCGAGGTTCGGCGGCAACCGCGCCAGTTCGCCGAGCGATTCCGTCGCGCCTTCCGTTGCGGTGAAATGCGCCGCGCGTCCCGGCGCCACGCCGCCGCGCCCGCGCCATTCATGGCACGCATAACAGTTCAAACGCGCGAAGATCTCCGCGACTTCCTGCTCCGCCGTGAGCTCCGGCGGCCTCTCCGTTTGAATCGCTCCCAACGCGTCGCCAAGCGCGCGACGCTGCTCTCCGTCCAACGCAAAATCCGGCGCCGCACGCGATGGACGCTCCGCCAAACATCCCTGTTCAACCCGCACGCGAGCCAGCGGCAGCGCATTTCGCACGTGCTTCGGCCCATCAGTCTCATGGCAGGCCGCACAGCCGCGCGCCGCAAAAAGCTCGCGACCGCGCTCGAGACGCAGATCTCCGCTCGAAGGCTCCACGCGCGGTTCGCCTCCCGGTCCGGCCATCGCGTTGGTTCGGGTTCCGACCGGAAGTGGATCGTCGAGCCGCGCGACGTTCGCCTTCAAGAACGCCGCGAGATCCGCCGCCTCGGCGTCGCTCAGCTCGAACGCCGGCATCCGGCCCGCCGGGCGCAGATGCAATGGATCCTGCAGAAACTCCGCGAGTGCATCCGCCCCATAATGTCCGGCGAGCGCCAGCGGCACCGACACGTCCGCCGCAGTCCCGCCCACCGGCGCGTGACACGCCACGCAGCCGATCGAATCGAAAAGCTTCGCACCCCGGGCTGGATCTCCGGCGGGAAAATGCTTCGGCGGCCGTTCCGCTTTCAGTGAGCTCAGATACGCCACGATCGCGTCCGCTGCCGCCGCGTCATCGCGCACGAGCGCCGGCATCGTCGTGCCCGGCTTCAGGTGCTGCGGAGCGATCACGAAGGCGCGGAGCCCGGCCTCGTCCATCCGCTCGCCGATGCCCCGCAGGGAAATTTTCCCGCGTCCCGGAATGTGCTCGCGCCACGTATCCGGGATTTCGTGACACGCCACACAATTCAGCTCGTTCAACAGCAACAGCCCACCCGCCACGTCTCCCCCTTGCGCGGCCGTCGTCGTCGGGCGGGCGCGATGGAAGCGTTCGAACGCGGCCACGATTGGAGACATCTCGCCACCCGAGACCGCTCCCGCGGCCAGGCTCGCGACGGCGCAAAGCACGCCCGCCATTCGCGCCGGCAGACACAGCTGCATGCGTCGTCGTCTCACGCGCGCGCCAGCTCGCGCTCCAGAAACGCGCGAGCACGATTCAACTCGACCGTCACCGCCGCGACTGTCGGATGCAGCGGGGAACCACGCGGAGTGGGATGCATGAAGATCGACGTCCATCCGTCGAAGCGATAGCGCTTCAGCGCCGCGAGCATTGGCTTGAAATCGAGCGGGCCGACGCCCGGCAGTTGCTTCTTCTGCTGCACGGGCGGGATGTTCCCGCTACCGTCGCCGTACTGCCACGCGTAGAAATAGAACAGCCGCTCACCGAGATCGCCCACTAGCTTGCCGAGCAATTGCGCATCTTGCGGAAGATGAAACGGCGCGAACGCCACGCCGACATGTTGCTCCGGAATTTCCTCCATCAGAATTTCGAGCGATTCCGGCGGCTCGAGCGGGCCGTTGAGATGATTCTCGATCGCCAGCTTCACACCGAGCTCACCCGCTTTCGCGAACGCGGGTTTCAACCGCTGAACCTGCGCGCGAATCACTTTGCGCAGATCGGCGCCGCGGAGCTTGGCGGCGTCTTTTCCGCCTCCACCGAATCCTGCGACAATCATATCGCCGCCGAATTTCTTCACCGCGCGCATGTGCGGCTCGGATTTCAGAAACCCCGAATCCATGCACGTGTAGCAACTCACACGCGCGCGATTCTTTTCCAGCATCGCCGCGAACGCCTCGTGTCCCAACGCATCGACCTGTTCGCGCTGGTTGCCCCAGCGGCCCGCCCAGAGGTCGAGCCCTTCGCAGCTCGCGGCATGCACTTGCGGCACGATGTCCGCGATCGGCAGCGTTCCATATTGGTTGGTCGACAACACATACCTCAGCCGAAACCCGGGCTCCGCCACGCCCGCGCTTCCTGCCGGCGCCGCATGCACGCGCGAAGCGAGTGATCGCGCGAGGACGGAGAACGCCGCCGCGGCGCCCGCCGACTGCAGAAACGTCCGACGAGTGGGGTTGCTCATTTTCAGAAAGTGGCCCGAAGCCCGAGCGTGATCAAAGGCCGCCAGTCCGCGCGCTGCCGGAGCTTCGCGTAGCCCGGCGTCGACGGGCCGTAGCGTTCGAGATTCTCGGGCGCGTTGAAGAGATTGCGCACGGTGCCATAGAGCGCGAACCGCCGCGTGAAACGGTATTCGCTCGAGACATCGACTGTCGTCCGCGGCGCCATGTAGTCGTAGACTCCCGGCTCCACGCCGGCTCCGGTAAAGGCGGAACGCCGCTCGCGACCGCGCTCGTTCACGTTCGCGCGGAACGTGAAACGGGCGCGGTTGAACGCCACGCCGTAGTTGATCGTCTTCTGCACGAATCCCCTGAAGTCCGCGATCGCGGCGCCTTCCAAGTGCTGCATCGTCAAGTTCGCAAACACCGACAGACCCTCGGCCCAACGGGGCAAAAACGTCAGGTTCTGCCGGTAATCGACCTCCATGCCGCTGACGCGCGCATCCCCGACGTTGCGCCGGGTGTTCACCACGTAGCCTCGGTCCGCATTGTAGATCGTCGCATCCAGCCCATAGGTGTCGATGATCTCGTCGGTGATGGGCGTAGAGGTTGCGCCCCAGAAATCCTTCACGTCCCGCAAATATCCGCGGGCGGATAGCAAACCCGCCGAACGCTCGGAGAAATAATACTCGATCGCCACGCCGTAGCTGTCGGCTTCCCAGGGCCGGAGCGCTGGATTCGTCAGCGTCAGCGTCCGGCCTGAGGACGTCTCGTCCGGGAGATTAAGCGAGGGCAGGATGTAATTGAAGTTCGGTCGAGCGATCGATTTTGCGTAGGAGACGCGCGCGATGAGATCCGATCTGACGTTGAACGACGCATTCAAGCTGGGGTACAGGTCGTCGTAAGTGCGCTCCGTTCGGATCCCGCGCTCGGTGTATGCGAGTTGTGTACCGGGCAGCGTCGCGAGCGGCGCGATCGCGACCGGCTGGCCCGCGGGATTGCGCACGATGTTGCCGGCCGCGTCGCGCTGATAAATCGCCGACGGATTGATCGAAGGTCCGACGCCCGAGAATTCGGTCCGCTCGAACCGCACGCCGGTCGTCAAAGCGAGTCGGCGATCCATCAATGATGTCAGGTCGAAGCGGATATAGGGCGCATAGATCGCCTCCGTCATGTTCTTGGAGCCGTTCACGCGGTTGCGATAGCCGGCGACTTCGTTGGCGGCGGTCAGTTGAAAATGCTCCGGATTCTGTTCGTAGCTCGCGTAAACGGCGCGCGAGTCGATCCCTTCCTGAATGGGCAGCCCCCACGCCGGCCGGCGGTCGAGGTAGTTCGCGGCAAACCACGGTGCGACGTTGTTGTCGGCATTCGCGGCAATTCCATCCGCGCCAACAAAGGTGTAAGTCGTCGCACCGCTGCGCAGGTCGCGCTGCTGGGATCCGTAGTCGATGCCCACCTTCATCGCGACCGGAACGCGAAGGTCGAAGTCACGCCGTGCGTGGGCGTTGAAGCTGCGCACGATGTCGACGCGATCGACCGGTGCGGTGCCCACCGTCTCCAGGCGGTAGTCCTGGACTTTGAACGTGTCCACCGGCTGCCCCGCCGCATTCGTCGTCGTGATGCCGCCGGGGCGGAGATAATTGTGATGATCGAAACGAATCGTGAGCCCGCGCATATAAGCGTTGAGGGGCCCCCAGAAACCCTTGTCGACGTTTCGATCGTGATAGCTCGACCGCGAGAATGCCCCGCCCAGTTCCCATTTCCAAACGGGGCCATTATGCCGCCACCGAAGATTCGGCTGATAGGTCGTCCCAGTCACGTCACGGGTCGAGTATGAAAGCTGCGCGAAACCGGTGCCCGCCGCGCCCTGGGTAAAATCAGGTCCCCACGCCACCACGCGGCCTGGATTGATGATCACGCGATCTCGCGGCAGGCCGTAGAGCTGCTCGGTAAAGAAGCCGTATTGAAAGCCCGCCGAGATCACATCGTGATCGCCAACTCGCCAATCCCCGGAGACGGCCGCCGACTGGCGCTTCGTGGTCTTGGGCGAATCGGAGAACTCATAGCGCGCGAGGTAAGGCAGCGTCGGCGGAGTCGCGGGCAGGTTTCCGGAGGTCGCCACGGTGTTGGGCACCCAGACCGGCGTAGTGAAAAACGCCCCCGACTCTGCGATCGAGCTCGTGGCATTGAGCGCAAAACCAAAGCGATCATTCACCGGCACGATCGCACCGAGTTCGTAGTTCGGCACCTTGACCTTGAAGGGCTTGCCCTCCAGCGCGACGTCGCGAAACGACGCAAACGTCTTCAGTGTATACGTGGAGTTCCGACGCTCGAACGCACTCTTCGGCACGAGATTCACCGATCCGCCAATCGCATTGGCCGGGGAATCCGGATTGCGCGAACGCACGACCTCGACGCGGGACATGTTGTTGATCGAAATCTGATTCAACTGCACCGCCCGCGTTTCGGCCGCAGCGCTCGCCACCTGATTGCCATCGATCGTGATCGGAGTCGATTCGGGCGGCATCCCACCGACCGAGATCGAGCTGGCTTCGCCACCGGTGAAACCGAGGCTGATTCCTGGCAGATATTTCACGAACTCGCCCACGTTGCCGTCGGAAATGTCGCCAAACGTGTCGGTCGACACCACCGTCTTGATGCTCTGCGTGAAACGCTGCTCGTTGATCGCCACCGCCGCCGCCGTCATGTCGCGCGACGCCTGCACGATGAACGAGTCCAGCCGCACCGGCGCGTTCGGGTCCGCGTGGCCGCCCAACACGAAGTCCGCCGTCGCTCGTTGCCCCGCAGTCACCGTCACTTCTTTCTCCTGCGGCACGAAACCGGTGTAGAACACCCGCACCTTCGTCGTTCCTGCCGGCACCACGGCGAAGCGATAGAAACCGAAAGGGTCCGTGAAGGTCTCGTGCGCACCGCCGATCGTCACGCGCGCGTTGCTGACGTAGCTTTCGCCCGCAGGATTGAAGACGCGGCCTTCGATCGAGCCGGAGGCGTTGGCGGTCTGCGCCGGCACGGCCGGCGACGTGAGGAAGAGAGTGATCCAGCCAACAAGGGCGGACAAGGGGTTCTTGCGTTGCATGTCAGGGTTCGAATCGGAGGTTGAAGCGTGGGAAACAGGAGGAGGCGTCGGGTTTGCGGCGGCGCCGGAGTGGAGTTCCGCGCGGGCTTGGTTTTGCGGGCGATCGCCTGGGCGCGGCGTCGCCCTCGGGGCGTTTGGGTCGGCGGCCCTCGCGACTCGCAACACGCCGTCTCGCCCGCTGCGCACCGCAGTGAGCCGCGTGCCCGCGAGCAGTTGCGCGATCGCGGCACCGGGCGTCATCCGCCCCTTCACGGCGTTGGTCCGAACTCCCACCGTGATATCGGTCGCATACAGCACTTCGAGACCCGACTGGTCCGCGAACTGCCGCAGCGCCGCATCTGCCGGCCCGGCGGGAATGTCGAAGGCGCGCGCGGGCTCAGCCACCTCGGCCGCGCGCCCGGCCGCTGCAACCCAAACCACCATCGCCGCCGCGAGCGCAACGAGTGAACGGAAGAAGGAGGTGCTCATCCGGAAAGTTATGCCTGGAAAATTTCATCAAGCGGGCAACTACGCCTGTAACGGCGCCCGACACCGCGAAATCCCCACAACGTTTTTGGAAAAGTTTCCGCGCGCGAATTTCCCCTCGCATCGCCATTTCCCGCGCGCCACGGTCCGCCGCGACAACCCCGTCGCTTGAGCGTGCCCCCCACAACTCCGGATAACGCCTCCGCTGCCAGCTCCTCCCGCTGGTTCCTCGAGGAAGTGCATCCGCACGGGTCCGATCTCAAGGACTACATCCGCCGGTCGTATCCATCCCTCCATGACATCGACGACATCGTGCAGGAATCTTACCTGCGCATCTGGCGCCAGCGTGCCGTCGAGCCGATCCGCTCCGCCCGCGCCTTCCTCTTTGCCATCGCGCAACGCCTCGCGCTCGACGGCCTGCGCCGCCGCCGGCGCTCGCCGGTCGACGCGGTCGCCTCGCTCGACTCCCTCGAGATTGCCGACGATACCCCCGCCGCGCCCGACCGTCTCGATACCCGCGAAAAGGTCGCGCTGCTCGTCGCCGCGATCGATTCCCTCCCCGCGCGCTGCCGTGAGGTCGTCGTTCTCCGGAAACTGAAACTGCTCTCACAGCGCGACACCGCCGCGCTCCTGGGGATCTCCGAGAAAGGCGTGGAAAATCAGCTCGCGCGCGGTCTCGATCGCTGCCGCGCCTATCTCCGCCAACGCGGCGCGGAGGCCGCTTTTCGCCATGGCCGCTGACCGCCACGCCATCGAGCGCGCGGCAGCCGCGTGGCACGCGCGCCGCGAAGCCGGTCTCGATCCGGCCGGCCAGGCCGAGCTCCGTGCCTGGCTCGCCGCCGACCCTGCCCACGCAGCCGCGCTGGCCCGACTCGACCCGCGATCGAGCGAGCTCGATTGGCCGCTCTACTCCGGCACCCTCGACGAGGTTCTCGCCGGGCTCGAAGCTCGCGCCATCCGCCGCCGTGCGCGCCGGCGCACCCTCCTTTCCTCGGTCGCCGTGGCTGCCGTGCTCCTCCTCGCCAGCCTGCTCTCGTTCCGATGGCTCACCAGCAAACCCGAATCGCCCGGCGCCTCAGTCGCCGTCCACACGCCCCGGGTGCTCACCCTGGCCGATGGCTCGCTCGTCGAGCTGAAAGACGATGCCGATATCGAGATCGCCTTCGTTTCCGACGCACGTCGCATCAAGCTCCTGCGCGGCACCGCCCACTTCACCGTTCGCCCGGATGCGCAACGCCCCTTCCTTGTCACCGCCGGCACCGTCACCGCCCGCGCGGTCGGCACCGCTTTCCTCTTCGGGATCGAACACGAACAGGTCGCCCTCGTCGTCACCGAAGGTCGTGTCGCGCTCGATCACGGCACGCCTGCGCCACACCCCGTCCCCACTGCCACGCTGGCGCTGGTGCGCGCCGGAGAATCCGTCGCCGTCGACCGGGCGGATCATGCAGCCCCGCCACGCGTCACCCCGCTCGCCGCTGGCGAAGGCGAACTGCGCCTCGCCTGGCGCACCCCGCGCGTCACCTTTAACGGCACCGCACTCCGCGATGTCGTCGCCACGCTCAATCGGCACAACCGCGAGCAACTCGTCCTCGCCGACGCCAGCCTCGGCAGTCTCCGCGTCAGCGGCACGCTCCGCGCCGATCGCGTCGACGCCCTCATCGCCCTGCTCGAATCCGATTTTGGCCTCGCCGCCGAGCGCAGCGGCCAACGTATCGTCCTGCGCCAGGCCGTCGGCAGCGCCCCATAGCGCCGGGCCCAGGCCGGCCAGTCGCAACTTCGGCTCGCCGCCGTTGCATCCTCTCCTTGAGCTGCTGGCACGCCCTCTTTACCCAACCGCGCCAGCCCGCACGTTCCGCCGCGCCCATTCCATTTCACCCATGCCCCGCTCCGCCTCTCTTCGCCCGCGCCACGATCATTCATCCGCCTTTCCCGCGGATCTTCTCTGGCAGGATTGGCGCATGCTCTGCGACACGATCGGTGAACGCCGCGCCGGCACCGACGCCGAACGCCGCGCCGCCGACTACGTCGCGGACCGTTTCCGTGCGGCTGGAATGGATACGGTCGTCAAGGAACCGTTTCCCTGCCTCAGCCTGCGCCGCGCCACGGTCGACGTGCACGTCCGCCTCGGCGCACGGTGGCAGAAGGTCGACGCCACCGCGCTCGTCGGCGCGCCCGGCACGCCCGGCGAGCGCGCCGTCACCGGCGAGCTCGCGTGGCTCGAGCTGCCGGAGAGCGCGCGTCGGATCGCCCCCGGCTCGCTGCGCGGCAAGATCGCCATGGTCTTCGGCCCGCTGCCGACCGAGGTCGCCGTGCACAAGCGCCTCGTCGCCGCCGAACCGCTCGCCGTCGTGCACGTGGATGACCGGCTGCCGTTCACCTGGACGAAGAATGACGGCGTGTATCCGCACTGGGCGCGCACCCACGGGATGCCGCCCACGCTCGCCGTGCCGTATCTCGATGCGTGGCGCTGGCGTCGCGACGGCCTCCGCCAGCTCCGCGTCCGCAGCGTGCTCGATCTCCGCGAGGCCGAGTCGCAGAACGTCGTCGCCGAGTGGCGCGGCACGTCGCCGGAGCTGCCCGCCATCGTGCTCACCGCGCACCACGACACCCAGTGCGGCAATCCCGGCGCCGACGACAACGCGTCCGGCGTGGTCGCGCTCCTCGCACTCGCGCGCGCGTTTGGTCGCGAGCGGTTGCGCCGCACCGTGCGGCTGATCTCCTTCGGCACCGAGGAGCAACTCTCCGTCGGCTCCGCCGCCTACGTGCGCCAGCATCGGACCACATCGCGCGACACCGGCCTCGTAATCAACTTCGACAGCATCGCCTCGCCGCTCGGCCACTGGTGGATGTTCGTCTCCGGCGCCGGGTCGCTCGCCCGCTACGCCGGCAACGAGCTCGCCCGCTGTGGTGTCGATGTGGATACGCGACGCGAGCTCAACCCGTTCTCCGATCAGTTCCCGTTCAATCGCGCCGGTGTTCCTTCGCTTTGGTTCACGCGCACCAATTTCCCCGGCGGACGCTGGCAACACCACAGCCCCCACGACACCCTCGCCAACGTATCCGCCGAAGAAGTACAACGCCTGCTCGCCGCCGTCCATCCGCTCGTCGCCACCCTCGCCCGTGCGGTGAAGTGGTCGTTCCGCGACGCCCTGCCCGCCGACCAACTCGCCGCCGCCCGCAAAATCGGCCGCGCCCTTTATGGCTGACCCCACCTTTCTTCCCATCGAACTCGTCGCCTGTCGCGACGACGCTGATCCCGCCGAGCACACCGCGGCGCACGAGCTCGCGCGCGTTTACGGCGCCACGCTCTCGACCGCCGCCAATGTCGACCGCGCCATCGTGGTCGCGCTCGCCTCCCGCACCTCGCGGCAACCGCGCCCCCCGGCGGACGCGACCAGCAACGACGCCTGGATGTGGCTCCGCATCACCCACGACGGCGCAGGGGAGATCGTCGCCACCCACGGCTCGTTCCTCTGGGCCGCGGTGCGGCTCCTCGCGACAAACTCCAGCGTGCTGCCGCGCGAAAATCTCGCCCGCGGCATTTATCTACCCGCCACGTTTCCCTGGCACCGACCGCACTGGGACGCCTGCTACACGCAATACTGGCGCTCCGCGCGCGGCTTCGATCCCGAGCACTATGTCGCGACGCTCGCCGAGTCCGGCTTCACCCATGTCGAGGTCAACGGCCTGCAGGCACACATGCCTTACGAGGACTTCGCGCCCTCCGAATACTACCCGCAGTTCTACACCTACGGCCCCGGTTTTAACCACTTTGTGGATACGCCGCTCACCGCCGGCATCTGGCCCGCGCACTACCTCGACGCCAATCTCGAGCACCTTAAAAAACTCGCCGCGCTCGGCCGCCGCTACGGGCTGAAGCCGGGCGTGACGATGTTCGAGCCGCGCACGATGCCGGAACGTTTTTTTCAGAAATACCCCACGCTGCGCGGCGCGCGCGTCGATCATCCGTTTCGCTCCCGCCTCCCCCGCTACACGATGGCGCAGGATCACCCGATCGTGCAGCGTCATTACCGCGAAGCGTTGCAGAAACTGATCCGCGCCGTCCCGGATCTCGATTACATGTCGGTGTGGACGAACGACAGCGGCGCCGGGTTCGAGCACACCGCGTCGCTCTACGTCGGCCGCAACGGCGGGCCGTATCTCATTCGCGAGTGGCGCAATCACGACAAGGTCGCCGAGGCCGCCGGCCAGAGCATCGTGCGCTACCTGCAGAATCTCCGCGCCGCCGCCGCCGAGCTGAAGCCCGACTTCGACGTGATCCTGCGCATGGAGCCGTTCAAGGTGGAGCACGACCACATCAAGGCCGGGATGGATGCGCACGTTTCCTGGGAAGCGCCGTCGCTGCTCGTGCGCGGCTACTCCCTGCCGTATCCGCATCCCAGATACCCACAGCAGACCGGCGCGGCCGGCACGATATTCCAGGCCAGCCTCGGTCCCGCCGAAGCCACGCTGCTCGCCCAAGCCCGCGAGCGCGGCGTCGAGCCCGTGCTGCACTACTCCGCCGGCAGCACGATGAACCACGAGCCGCTGCTCGGCCTGCCCTTTCCCCGTCTCGTCCATGCCAAGCTCCTCGCCGCGCGCTCCACGGGTTTCGCCCGCATGAGCGCACTCGGCGGGCTCACCAACACCACGCGCGCGCCCTACTGGCCCAATCCCGTCGCGCTTCAGGCGGCGCAGTTTTTTCCCGACACGCCGATCGACGACGTACTCCGCGAATTCGCGACGCGACTCGTCGGCGCGACCGAAGCGCCCGCGCTCGTCGAGGGATGGACCGCGTTCGAAGACGCGCTCACCTGGCAGCCGATTGTGCCGCTGTACTGCTCGTTCGGCTTCTGCTGGCAACGCACCTGGGACCGTCCCCTCGTCCCCGACATCGAGGCGATCCCCGCCGTCGAACGCGATTATTACGAGCGCCATGGTTGCTTCCAGCATCACAACCCCGCGCTCAACGACCTCGGCAAGGACGTGCTCTTCGATCTCATCACGCGCGAATCCGGAGCGCACATGGCCGCCGTGATGGACCGCGAGTTGCTGCCGCGTGTCCACGCCGTGCTCGCCACCCTCGAGGCGCACCTCGCGCACCTCGCGCAGATTTCACCGGCCGCCGCCACTCCTGAAGCAGCCGGGAACGCCCGCGCCGTCTTCACCGATTTCCGCGACCGCGTCCGCGGCTATCTGCATTGGGCGACCACCCTGCGCAACGTCTGCGCGTGGTGCGAAAACGTCTACGGTTACCTCGACGCCGCTGCCGACGACGCCGCGACGCGCGCCGGCTGCGAATTGAAGCTGCAGGAGTCGATCGACCTCGAGCTCGCCAACACCCGCGGCCTCATCGAGCTCCTCGAAACCACCACGACCGAATTCATGGTCGTGTCCGCGATCGCCGAGAACACGTTTTTCTACGGCGAAAACCTCATCGAGCACCTGCGCACGAAAGTAGACCTCACCGAGCGCTACCGGCACCACCCGCCGCGCATCGACCGCGAGATCTACTGGCGCCCCGCCCCCGGAACGACCTGGCCCGGAGGCTGGAAGTAAGAGTTCGTCAGCCTTTCGCGCACCTGCGACGACTCGCGTAACCCTGGCACCGGCCTCTGAACGCTCAGCTCTCAACTCTCAACTCTCAGCTCTCTGCTCTCTGCTCTCTGCTCTCAGCCGGCTCCCCTGCCGCCGCCCTTTACCTCCCCCGCACCCGCCGCCGATACTCCGAAGGCGTCGTGCCTACGACCTGCTTGAACGCTTTCGAAAAGTGAAACACGTCGCAGAAACCCAGCTCGCCGGCGATCTGCTTGATCGTGTGCTCGCCTTGATAAATCGCCGCGCACGCCCATTCCAGCCGCCGCCGTTTTTGATATTGCCCCGGCGACTCGCCGCTGAGCTGCGCAAACTGCTTCCGGAAATTCTCGTAGCTTAACCCGACTTCCCGCGCCACCTCGTGCGGCGACGGCCAGCCTTCCGCTCCGCGGTGTCCAAGCAGCCGCAAGCTCTTCTCCAGCCAGGCATCGCGCCCCGTCTCACGCGCCGCTTCCTTGTCCGCCGCCATCATCTCGGTCATCACTTCAAGGAAACGTCCGAACGCCCGCAGCGGCGCCCCCGCCCCATCCCGCGGCTCGTTCTTCAACACGCCAGCCAGCCGCTGCTCCCAATACTCCGCCGCCCCCAGCCGCCACACCGGTCGCCCGGGCCGCAGCAAACCATGGCGGCGCCATAAATCGAACTGCGCGCCCGCAAATACATAATACACCTGCGTCCACCCGCTGCCTTTCGCCGGCCCATACGCGTGCGCGATCTCGGGAAACACGAGCACCACATCGCCCGCCCCAAGCTCGCTCGCGACGCCCCGCGCATCGCGATAATAGCCGCGCCCTTCGACCATCAAGACCAGCGCATAACTTCCCAAAACTCGCATCGCCCGCGGATCGATTCCCTCGATGCCCTCGAGTCTTCCGGCCAGTTGCAGCTCACCCGCTCCCGTGCGCAACGGACTCCGCAGCCATGCCTCCGTTCGGATTCTCGTAGCTGCCATCGTTCCCAAAATTTACATGAGTTCTCCCAGTTCAACCATTTTTTGTCCGACCCAAGCAGTGTAGCTTATGCCATGAGCACCCTCACTGCCCTGCCCCAGCTCTACTCCTACGGCCACCCGCTCGAGATGGCCGATGACAAGATCGGGCTTCTGCGTCCCTCCACCGATGCCGCCGATGATGTCGTCGAGCTCCGCCGACGTTTCGCCCAGGATGGTTACCTCTATATGCCCGGCTATCTGGATCGCGACGAAGTCCTCGCCGCTCGCGCCAGCCTCACCGACGGCCTCGCTGCCGCGGGCGTCCTCGACGAAAATTTCCCGAGCATCGAGGGCGTGTGCAAACCCGGCGCCGGTTACGTTTTCAAACCCGAGCTCACCCAGAACAACCCCGCGGTGCAAAACCTCCTCTACGGCCCGCGGTTGATCGAGTTTTACCGCCGCTTCTACGGCGAAGACGTGCGCCATTACGACTTCACCTGGCTCCGCGCGATCGGTCCCGGCAAAGGCACCAACCCGCACTGCGATCTGCCGTACATGGGCCGCGGCACGCACCAGCACATGACCTGCTGGGTGCCTTACGGCGACATCTCGTTCGAGCTCGGCGGACTCATGGTTCTCGAGGGCTCGCACCAGCGCATGGATCTGCTCGAAAGCTACGTCTACCGCGACGTCGACAGCTTCTGCGAAAACAAACCCAAGGAAGTGGAAAACGCGAAGACCGGCGCGAAAGGCTTCGGGTGGACGTTCACCGGCACCCTCTCGCACAACCCGCCGCAGCTCCGCAACAAGTTCGGCGGCCGCTGGGTCACGACGGAGTTTCGCGCCGGCGACTTCATCACGTTCGGCATGTTCCTCGTCCACGCCTCGCTCGACAACCGCACGGAGAACCGCCTCCGCATCTCGAGCGATTCGCGTTATCAACGCGCCAGCGAAGCCATCGACGAGCGCTGGGTCGGCCCCAATCCCCCCGGCCACTCCACCGCCGGCAAACGCGGCCGCATCTGCTGAACCGCTAAGAGGGTGGGGCTCCGCTCTCCGAGCGGGCCTGAGTTCCACCCCGCCACCAAAAGAAATCGCCGCCCCTCCATCCCTTGAGCGTTAAGCATCAGACGTTGAGCGTTAAGCGTTGATCGCTCCCTCAGTCCCACCGCCGTTTCCCATGGTCGCTCGCACCGCCTCCAACCCCGCGCCCGCCGCCTCCACCGCCCCCGCCACCGGTCGCCTCGCCGCCGTGCAGGACATGGCCCGCCTCCAACGCCTCCTCTTCGAGGTCGAGCGCGAATTCGTCCGCACCGCGACGACGGCGATCTACCGCGTCGGCGAACCGGAGCTGAAGTATCTCCTCTGCCAGCACGTCTGGGAATCCGCCGGTCACGCGCGCTTCCTTCGCGAACGCGGCCGCGAGCTCAGCGGCTTCGGCAGCGGCGAAGAGGTGCGCGACCCGCTCCGCCGCCTCTTCGACGAAGCCGTGATGCCCGCCGACGGTTACGTCGCGCTCGCTGGTTTCTATCAAGTCCTCAAGCCCGCCCTGCTCGCCGCCTATCGGCATTACCTGCGCGTCACCGATCATCTCGCCGACTGGCCCTCGAAGAAACTGGTCGAGGAATTCATCGCCGATGAAGAACGCCACGCCCGCGAGATCGCGCCGCACCTCGCCACCATCACGAGCTCTCCCCGCGTGGCTGCGAATGTGAGTGAGTGGAACGCCCACCTCGCCACCGCCCTCGCCGACCTCGGCGGCTTCCTCGGCGAACAACCCCGCTCGCCACTTTCGCCCGAGTTCATCTGGGCGCACGAACAGCGCCACTACGCGCACCCGCCCACCTGCAATCGCGGCAAATACCCGACGTGCTCCAGCGTCTTCAGTTTCGATCCCACCGAGACGCCCATCGTCCGCCCGTGGCTCGTCGATCCCACGACCGACGCCCGCGTGATCCGCATCATGGTTTACATCTGGCTGATGATGGAAATGGACGCCGTCGATTACCTCGCGACCATTTTCTTCGACACGCCCGACGCGCCCTTCGATCTGCACCACGACTTGGCGCGGCACCTCTGGGATGAATCGCGCCACAGCCAGTTCGGCTACCGGCAGCTCCCGAAGCTCGGCGTCGACCTGATGACCGTCGAGCACTCGCTCGATCTCTACCACATCCTCGTCCAGATGCCGCCGCACGAACGCTACGCGATGATGACGATGGAATTCGAGGCGGGCAGCTTCCCCACGAAAGCGGTAGTGATGGACCGGATACGCGAGCTCAACGACTTCGAGGCCGACACGCTCCTCGCCTTCGACCGCAACGACGAGCAGAACCACGTCCGCTACGGCCACCGCTGGCTCCCCGAGATCATGGCGCTCTGCGGCGAGACGCGTCCCGTCGAGGAGTTCGTCAAGGCAACGCAGGAAAAATTCAAGGAGTTCGCCGCCCGCTACGGAGGCCGCACGCCCCACAGCCTCCCGCCCGAAAAACGCCTCACCGGGGAAAAAATCCTCGAGCTCGTCGCCCGCACCTGATGCCCCGCCAAAATAAAATCGCCCGGCTCAACACCCCGATCCGCAACGCCCAACGGCGCGCGCGCGCCCTATCGCTCAACGGCCGAGTGCCGGCGCTCCCACTTGAAAGTTAAACGTTGAACGTTGAGCGTTAAGCGTTCCCCGCCTTATCTGGCCAAGTCTCTCCGCCCCCGGGACCGCGGATGCCCCTCGTCCGCACCTTGATTTTCCCCCACCCACACCTCCGAAATGCCCCACCCGCTGCGCCTCGGCGCCCTGCTGTCGCTCCTCTTCACCGTTTTCACCGCTCACGCGGCCGACCTCACCACGCTCAAGGTCGAGCCGATCTCCCCTGCGGCCGCCGCGGCTCTGCCGCCCCCGGCCGCGCTCGCCGCGGCCGACCGGCCGCCACTGCCGGCTCCGTATCCAATTTTTGACGACGTCTTCGTGCGTAGCGCCCAGGCGCACGTGCTCGGTGCCACGGTTTCGGGCCCGCGCGAGCTCACGATCCTCGCCTACCATTCGATCACGAAAACATGGGCGCCCTTCGGCAAGGCCGCCCTGCCCGGCGAACCCGTCGCCCTCCGCGCCGCGCCCGGCGGCTTCGTGGTCGAGACGCGCGGCTCTACCGAGCTCACTCGCATCGAGCTCACCACCAGCAAACGACTGCTGCATTCCCTCGATTGGATCGTGATCGTCGTCTACCTCGCGGGCTCCGCGGGCATCGGCCTTTATTTTTACCTCCGCGAGAAAAAACAGAGCAACGAGGACTTCTTCCTCGGCGGGCGCAAAATCCCCTGGTGGGCCGCCGGCATCAGCCTCTACGCCACCGGCACGAGCGCGATTTCGTTCATCGGCATCCCCGCGAAATCGTTCGCGACGAACTGGCAGATCCTCGCAAACAACGTCGTCGGGCTCTTCAGCTCCGCCGCCGTCGCGATCCTCGTCTTCCCGCTCATCCGCCGCCTCAACATCACATCGGTCTACGAGTACCTCGAGATGCGGTTTCACCCCGTGATCCGGCTGCTCGCCAGCGGACTCAATATCCTGATCCAGCTCGGCGGACGGATGAGCGTCGTGCTGTTCCTGCCCGCACTCGCCCTCTCCGCCGTCGCCGGGCTCAACGTCATGTGGAGCATCCTCCTCATGGGCGCCGTGACGATCGCCTACACCCTGCTCGGCGGCATGAAGGCCGTCATCTGGACCGATGTCCTGCAGGTGTTCGTCATGCTCGGCGGCGCCTTCTTCGCCATCGGATACGTGATCTGGAGCGTCGACGGCGGCTTCCCGGAATTCATGCGCGTCGCGCAGGCGGACAACAAATTTCACACCTTCGAATGGAGCTTCGACATCACGCAGGCCACCGTCGGCGGCTTCGTTTTCTTCGCCGTGCTCGATTTCATCACGTATCCAAAAGACCAGGTCATGATGCAGCGTGCGCTCTCGACGGCTTCGCCCAAAGAGGCGGGCTGGTCCATGTGGACGCTCACCGCCATCGTGGTGCCGGGCAGCATGACGTTCTTCGCCATCGGCACCGCGCTTTATGTCTTCTACCAGCAGCATCCGGAAAAACTGAACCCGCTGCTCTCCGTCGATGCGACGTTCCCCCTGTTCATCGCCGCCGAGCTTCCGGTCGGCGTCACGGGACTGATCATCGCGGGCATCTTCGCCGCCTCGATGTCGACCCTCTCGAGCTGCATGAACAGCGTGGCGACGCTCGTCTCCGTCGATTTCTACGAGCGGTTTTCCAAGACTGCATCGGCCGCGAAGAGCGTGCGGCTGGCGGAATGGATGACCATCCTCTCCGGCCTGATCGGCGTCGGCGCTGCGTTGTTGCTCGGGCTCGCCGGCACGGCATCGGCGTTCGACACGTGGTTCGTGCTGTGGGGCGTGCTCGGCGGCGGCTTCGCCGGCTGCTACGGCCTCGGTATGTTCACCAAACGCGCCAACTGGCAGGGCGCCTTCATCGGCGTCGCGGCCAGTCTGGTTATCACCCTCATCGTCTGGCGCGGCAAGCTCGTCGCGCCGGTCCTCTACCCGACATTCGGCATCTTCGCATGCATGGTGTTCGGCTATGTCGGCAGCCTCTTTTTCCCCGCTCCACAGCAATCGTTGCTCGGTCTCACCGTGTACACCGCGCGGAAGGATCCGGCCTGAGGATTGCAGGAGCCTCCACCTCCCCTACATTCCCGGCCCATGAGTAAAACCTACCGCGCTGTCCTCGCCGGCACCGGCGCCATCGGCGATGCTCACGTGCGCGCCATCGAGTCCACGCAAGGCCGCGTGACGCTCGCGGCCGCGATGGACATCGACGCGATGCGGGTAAGCAATTTCGCCGCGCGCGCGAAGATCCCGCAGACGTTTACCGACTACGCCACGATGCTGAAGTCCGTGCGGCCCGACCTCGTGATCATCGCAGCGCCCCCCGCCGAACACACCGCGATGAGCATCGCCGCGATGGAGGCCGGCGCCTGGGCGTGGTGCGAGAAACCACTCTGCGCCTCGCTCGCCGAGCTCGACCGGATCGAAGCCGCGGAACGCGCCACCGGCTGCTACACCGCGTGCGTGTTCCAGATGCGCTTCGCCTCGTCCACCGCGCATCTGCGCCGGATCGTCGAGGCCGGCCAGCTCGGTCGTCCGCTCGTCGCGCTCTGCAACACCCTTTGGTATCGCGACGCCGCGTATTACGCCGTGCCGTGGCGCGGTCGCTGGGACACCGAGCTCGGCGGCCCCACGATGGGCCTCGGCATTCACGCGATGGATCACCTGCTTCACATCCTCGGCGATTGGGCGGATGTTCGCGCCACCGCGGCCACGCTCGATCGCGATATCGAGGTCGAGGATGTTTCGATGGCGATGGTTCGCTTCGCCAACGGTGCGCTCGCCTCGATCGTCAACAGCGCGCTCAGCCCGAGGCAGGAAACGTACATGCGGCTCGATTATCAGAAGGCCACGGTCGAGCTCACGCATCTCTACGCCTATTCGCGCGACAACTGGAAGTTGACGCTCGCTCCGCCCGCGCAGGACGACGGAATCCTCCAAGCGTGGCAAAGCTTCCCGCCCGACGTCGGCTCGACCCACGGAGCCCAGCTCACGTCGATCGTCGCCGACATGGATGCGAAACGCCGTCCGCTCACCTCGGGCGATGAAGCGCGCAACACGCTCGAGCTCCTCACCGCGATCTACAAATCCGCGTTTACGGGCGAAACCGTGGCCCGCGGCTCGATCCGCCCCGGCGACTCATTCTACACAGCCCTGCACGGCGGCCGCGCGCCAGAGCGAAAAAAAGGCAGCGGCCTGCCGACAGCGTGAATCCGCAAGGTGGGGCCCCGCTCTCCGAGCGGGCCTGAGTTCCGGTCCACAACCGCAAACTCAGAGACCGGGCCAACCGCCGACTGGGAGGCCCGAAGGGGCAAAAAGTTGAAAGCCCAGGGCAACGCCCTGGAAAATGTTCACGGAAGTATCCGAGCCCTGAAGGAGCGGAACAACTGAATGCCGATTGCCGTGGCCTGCCTCGGGGGAAGCGAGAGGGCGACCAAAAGCCCCTGGTCTCCCGAGCAGGGCCACAGAAAATGTGACGGCTTCTCCCATCAGCGACCCACCGGCCGCCCAGAGAACCCGCGGCACTCCGCCTGCCCCCTCACACCTTCTCTTTCGCAGCCGCCTCTTTCGCCGCCTTCCGCTTGCCGTTTCCTTTTTTCTTCCCGGCCTTCGCCGCGGCATCGGCCCGACCCGCAGCATCGTTCCGCGTCGGCATCGGCGCATTGATCGACGCACGCCACGCCACGAGTTTCGCGTGCAGCTCCGCCGCCTTTTCCGACTTCGTCGTGGCGAGGTTCTTCGTTTCGCCAATATCCTCGCGCAGATTGTACAGCTCCAGCCGGCCATCCTCGAGAAACTCCATCAGCTTCCAATCACCCGCCTGGATCAGGCTCACGGGCGTCGTTCGCCACGAGTCCTGGCCTGCGCCGAGATAGCCGGGGAAGTGCTGGAAAATCGCTTCACGCGCGAGCTTCGCCTTCGGATCGCGGAAGAGCGGCAGGAGGCTCTCGCCGTCAAACACCTGCCGCGCCGGCAGCTTCGCGCCCGCCAGCGCGACGAAGGTCGGATACATGTCCACGTGAATGGCCGGCAGGTCGCACACCGCACCCGCCTTCACCTTGCCCGGCCAGCGCACGACAAACGGCACGCGCGTGCCGCCTTCATAGAGGCTGCCCTTTCCGCTCCGCAGCGGCGCGTTGTCCGTCACGTCGCTCCCGGTCTTCTTGATGCCTTCGCGCACGTAACCGCCCACGCCGCCATTGTCGCTCGCGAAGATCAGCACGGTGTCCTCCGCCAGCTTCAGTTCGTCGAGCTTGGCCATCACCCGCCCGACGCTTTCGTCGACGCTCGCGATCATCGCCGCATACGTCGGATTGTTGTGCCCGCCCGAGCCCGGCTTCGCCTTGAACTTCGCGATCAGCTCCGGCTTCGCCTGCTGCGGCGAATGCACGCCGAAATGCGGCAGATACAGGAAGAACGGCCCGTCCTTGTGTCGTTGAATGAAATCCACCGCCTTGTCCGTCAGGAAATCCGCGAGATACTGGCCCTTCGGGTATTCAGTTTTTGGATTCGTCGCGAAATTGAAATGCACGCCCTGGCTCACGATCGCCTCGTCGAAGCCGCGCCGGCCCGGATGGTAGTCGCCCTCGTTGCCGATGTGCCACTTGCCAAACATCCCCGTCGCGTAGCCGGCCGACTTCAGCGCCCCCGCGACGATCACGCGGTCGAGCGGAAGATTCGTCACATTGTCCACCGGCCGCAGCGGCCGCTTGCTCCAGTCGAAGCGGTTGATGCCACCAACCGTGTACACGCCCGTGCGCGGCGCATACTGCCCGCTCATCAACGCCGCGCGCGTTGGCGTGCAGTTCTGATGCTGGTGAAAATTCGTGAGCCTCATCCCCTGCGCCGCGAGCCGGTCGATGTTGGGCGTCTCGTAATACTTGCTGCCGAAACATGCGACGTCCGTGTAGCCGAGATCGTCGGCCATGATGAAAATTATATTAGGCTTCTGCGGTACCGCGGCGCGCACCGCGAGCGCCGACATCAACGCCACTGCGAAAGACAGAACGTGAGACGATTTCATTTTAGTAGGTGGGGTTCAGGGGAAAATGCTAACTCAGACGCGAGATCTCGCGGTACGGAAGTCGCTGCCAAACTCGAACCACGGAAGGAATGGCCACAAAAGGCTCAAAACACGCAAAAAAACCGCCTTGTTTGGGCATTTTGTGACTTTTGTGGCCGCTGGACTGCCTTGGAAAATTTCCACGCTGCGCGCGAGAACTCTGCGGGCAGCAGTACAAAAGACGCGAAAAAAGATGCCTCATTTTTGCGCATTTTTGTGCCTCTTCGTGGCCAAACTGCCTTGGAGATTTCGCCTGGCCGGCCATTGCCGTGTCACCCGTCACCCGGTGCGTCCGGCGCATCGATCGGCGTGCCCTCGGCGCGCATCCGTTGCAACTTGTAGGTCAGCGCCCGCCGGCTGATCGCCAGTTCCTTCGCGGTCTCGGTGCGGTTGTATTTATTTTTCCGCAGCGCCTTCAGGATCGCCTCGCGCTCGATCTCCTCGAGCCGGCGCTGATCGTCCCCGCGCTCCGGCTCGGGCTCCTGCGTCGCCGTCAGGATTCGTGCCGGCAGGTGCTCCGGCAGCACGATCTCACCGCGCGACAACAGCGCCGCACGCTCCATCGCGTTGCGCAGCTCGCGCACGCTTCCCGGCCACCGATACCGCGTCAAAACCGTCGTGACCGTCGCGGAGAACCGCGGCTTCTGCCGCGAGAACTGGTTGATGAAATACGTCGCCAGCGGCAGCACGTCCTCCACCCGCTCCCGCAGGGGCGGCACGTGTATTTCCACCACGTTCAGCCGGTAGAACAGATCCTCGCGGAAACGCCCCGCCGTGATCTGCTCCTCCAGGTCGCGGCTCGTTGCCGCCAGCAGCCGCACCTCACAGCGCACCTCGCGGGCCGAGCCCAGCCGCTGCAACACCCCGTCGTCGATCACGCGGAGCAGCTTGGCCTGCAACGCGAGCGAAAGCTCCCCCACTTCATCCAGGAAGATCGTCCCGCCCGCCGCTTCCTCGAAACGCCCCGCGCGCCGCTGCGCTGCCCCGGGAAACGCGCCTTTCTCATGGCCGAACAACTCGCTCTCGAGCTGCTGCTCCGACGGCGCGGCGCAGCTCACCTTCACCAGCGGCCCCGCCGCCCGACGGCTCCACGCGTGCAGGACGTCCGCCACCACTTCCTTTCCCGTGCCGCTCTCGCCGGTGATCAGCACTCGCGTATCCGAAGGAGCGATACCCGCCACGTCGCGAAACAGGGCCTTCATCAGCGGACTCTGCGTCACGATGCCCGCCGGCAGCTGCAGCTCTGACTTGTCCGCCGTCACCGACGCCCGCCCCGGCTCCAACGCAAGCCGGACCGACGCAATGAGCTCGTCCAGGTCGATCGGCTTCGCGAGATAGTTCACCGCCCCGTCACGCATCGCCGTCACCGCACTGCGAATGTCCGCAAACGCCGTCACCAACAGCACCGGCAGCTCCCGGTGCTTCTCGCGCACCCGGCGCAGCGTCTCGAGCCCCGACATCCCCGGCATCCGCACATCCGTGATCAGCATCGCATACGGCTCTTCGCGCAACAGCTGCAATGCCGCCTCGCCCGAGACCGCCGACTGCGTCTGATAGCCCTGTGCGCGCAGGAACGTCTCGAGCAGGCTGCGCTGCCCGTGATCGTCGTCCACGATCAGGATTCGTCCCGGCTTCACGTGCCACTCCCTTTCGCCGGTGAGATCTTCAAGTGCCGGATCCGGAAGACCGCGCCGTGTGGCTCGTTCGCCTCGCACGTGATCGACCAGCCGTGGGCCGAGACGATCTGCTGCACGATCGCCAGTCCGAGGCCGACGCCCCGCGGCCGCATCGTCACGTACGGCTTGAAGATCGCCGCCCGGTCCGCCGCCGGCACCCCGGGCCCGTCGTCCGCGATCTCGAGCATCGCTTCCCGCTGGCCCTCCAACGCCCAGCGAATCGCGATCGCCCCGCCCGCCGCGACCGCCTGCGTGGCGTTCAGCAGCAGGTTGAACATCGCCTGCCGGAGCAATGGCTCGTCCGCGTCCACCGTGAGCGGCGTATCCATTAACGTGATGCGCACCTGCTTCTCCTCGAGGTCCGCCTGCAACGTCCGCACGACATCCCTCGCGAGCGCCGCCAGCTCGACCGGCGCCGCATGCGCCTCGCGCGGCTTCGAGTAGTGGATGAACTCGTTGAGCTGCACCGTCACGCGATCCGCCTCTTCGGTGATCGTGGCCGCGTGCGCCTTGAGCTTGGGCGAAGCGTCCGTCTCCATCGCGATCATCTGCGCGAGCCCGCGAATCAGGTTGAGCGGATTGCGTGTCTCGTGCGCCAGGCCCGCCGCCGCGAAATTCATCTCGGTCAGGTGCGCGTTCATCTCACCCGCCTTCACCAGCCGGATCTGCAGCTCCGCGCTTTTCCGCACATTGCGCCACGCCAGCGCCGAGACCAAGGCGGCCGCCATCGCGAGCGCACTCACGAGCGCGCGCAACCACAGGTCGTTCCGCACCGCCTGCCGCATCTCGAGCGTCGAGAGACAGATCACCAGACTGTGCACGCCCTGCTTCTGTATCACCGATTCATACTCCTCCCGGCTCATCCACGAAGGCCGCCCAAACGTCGCCGTCGGTCGCTGGTTCGGCGCCGGGCGAAACACCCGCGGATCGGGCACCACGATGGTCGCCGCGGTGCGCGGAGCATCCGGCTGCGACACATCGGCGCCCAGATCCATCAGGTTCATCAACGTCAGCGTCCGCTCGCTCCAATATATTCCCCGGGCGCGCAACATCTCCGCCGTCAGCTCCACCGGCTTGCCCGCGCTCGCGATCCGCTCGCCCGTCGCCCCGAGAATGATGATCGATTCGAGCTCGCCCGTCCGGATCAGGTCCTGCAGCGCCGATTGTATCCGCGCTTTGGACACGATGCCTCCCGAGCGCCGCTGCGAGCGCACCACGACCCCGAGCGTCGAAGTGATGTCGCGCCCGCGGTTGATCAGCGCCTGCGCCGCGTGCCGCTCGAAACGCTGGTGCTCCGCCCGTTGCCACGCGCACACCGCCAGCGCGCACCCGAGCAGAAGCGCGTAAACCCCTAGCGTTCGTTTTCCTCCGGGCCAGTGCATGTGGTTCAGTCAGGAAACGCGCAACGCTCGACGTTCAACATTTAACTTTCGAGTAGGATCCGACACTTGAGCGCTCAGCGTTAAACGGTCAGCGTTACGCGTTTCAACCGAGGGTCGATTACATCCTGGCCGAGTCCGATACTCCAAGTCCCAACTCATCGCTGCCCTCACGGCTGTCCGATATAGCGCTCCATCTCCCCTTTCTCAAAAACCTTCGGCGCGAGGTCCATTTGCTGCCGCTCCTTCGCCGCGAGCGACGCCAGCTCACCCGGCGTCCGCACGACATGGGGCGTCAGGAAGATCAGCAACTCCGTCTTTTCGTCCTTCTTCACCGTCCGCTTGAAAGCGTGACCGAGCAGCGGAATATCGCCGAGCAGCGGCACCTTGCTGTCGCGATTCACCGTCTGGGTGGAGATCAGCCCGCCAATCACGACCGTCTGATCGCTGGGCGTCACGACGACCGTGTCGGCGGCGCGCTTGTCGATCACCGGCGAACTCGCCGTGTTCGAGATCGGCACGGTCGTCGCGCTGATCGACGAAATCTCCGGCGACACGATCATCTCCACGAGCCCTTCGTCCGTGATGAAAGGAGTCACCCGGAGGATGATGCCCACGTCGCGGTACTGCACCGTGTTGATGGTCGTGTTGGTCTGATCGCTGATGCGTGAATTCGTTATGATCGGCACTTCCTGACCGACCATGATCGTCGCCTGCTGGCTGCTGCGCGTGAGGATCGAGGGCCGCGAAAGAATCTCCGTTTTGTTCTTCGCCGCGAGTGCATGCAGCGTCGCCTCGATGCCGTGTTCGCCGATGATGTGGTAGAACGCCCCGAACTTCAGCGGGTCGTTCGCCGCGTCCGCCAGCCCGAAGTTCGTCGTGGCCGTTCCGGTCGGCGCATTCTTGATCCCGATCTTTCCCGTGTAGGTCGCCTCCGTGCCGAGATCGAGATCGTCCGAGTGCGTCACCTGCACGAATACCACATTGATCAACACCTGCGGCTTGGGCTTATCCAAGGTCGCGATGACCGCCTTGATGTTTTCGTTCGTGGCATCATCGGTCACGACGATCAGCCGGCGGGTCTCGGTGTCGCTCGTGATGAGCGCCTCGCCCACCATCGTCGAGTTCATGTACTGACGCGTGGACGCATTTCCGCCGCCGCCGCCGGCAGGCCGGTTTGCCGTCGGCGCGGCCGCGGGCCGCGGCGTGGTCGGACGCTGCGCCGTAGGCCGCTGCGGCGTCGGTGTCGCCGGCCGTCGGGCCTGCGCAAACCCGTCGGCGCCGCCGAACAGTATCAGCGCAGCAAATACACCGGGACGTATCGCCGAACGAAGAGAAAAGGAGATCATGGTGAAGCGGAGTGCTGGAAGTTGAGATGAACGCACCGTCGCGGCTCAGCGGCCGCGGGTGGTGCCGAGCGAGATGTTTGGCCCGGAGGTCTGCGTGTTGCTCGAGGCGCGGGTCGTGAGCGGATCCGGTTGGTTCGAAGTGGTCGTGCGCGCGTTGCTGCTTTGGAACAGATTCTTGAGCACATTCTCGACCTGTCGTACGTCGGCGTTCTCCAGCGTGTAGACGAACACCTTCTGCTTCCGCGCGTTGCTGGAATCGAGCTGCGCCACGATCTCGGCAATCTCCGGCATCTCCTCCTTCGGCGCGGTGACGATCACCGAATAAGTCCGCGGATCGGCGACCGCCACCACCGGCGTGGTTCGCACTCCGCTCGCCGCCGCGCCGCTCCCTCCACTCGAGCTGCGCGGACGCTGGGTCGATCGCGTCGCATTGCGCGCAGCAGACTGACGCTGCGCCGCTGAACCCGACACCGAACCGACCGGTGCCTGAAACACATTCGTCAACAGATTCGCCATCTCCACGGGGTCCGCGTTCTCCAGCTTGAAAACCCGCATGGCCGACACGCTGTCCGACGATCCGTCGAGCGCCGCCACGAGCGACACGATGTGGCGCACGTTGATCTGCGTGTCGGTGACCACGAGTGAATTGCTGTCCTGATTCGCCGTGAGCGTTGAGCTGCTCGGCAGCAGCGTCGCGAGATCCGTTGCCGCCTGCACGGCGTCGATGTGCCGGAGCGGAATGATCTGCATGACCATCTCCGCGTTCTCCGGAATCTCCAGCGGATCGTTGCCGGTGCGGATCGGGATGTTCCGCTTCTTCGCGTCGTCCTTCGAGCTCACGATGAGGTTCCGTCCCTGCACGCTCGCCGTGTAGCCGTTCTTGTTCAGCGCCAGGTTGAGCAACTGCACGGCCTCCTCGCGCGAGACGGGCTGCGCGCTCCACATGTCGATCGTGCCGCGCACCGGGCTCTCGAGCACGATGACGTACCCCGCGGCTTCGCTCATGTAGTTGAGCACGGTCTCGAGCGGCGCACCGCGGAAATTAAAACGCAGGCCAGTCCGCGCCGCGGCAGGTGTCTGCGCCGCGGCGGGCGCGGCCGGCTCCTGTGCGAACACCGCCGGGCACAGCGCGGCCAGGCTCAAGCCCAGCGTGAATGTCTTGGGGGAAATCTTCAGTTTCATTGTTTCAATTGTTTCTGGCGCTGCTCCATCAGGCGGCGAACGACCTCGGAAGCGTTGACGGGAATGACGGGAGCCGCGGCCGCCGCGGCGCGGGCTGCCTCGAATTCGACGCGTGCGATCTCGGCGCGGGCTGCCTCGCGCGAGCCCAGCCGCCACTCGCCCCCTTCGGCCCGCCGCAATTGCTGGCCCATGCGGAGCACGAGTGACTTCTCGCCGGCGACGAGCTCGACGGAATTCGGCGAGATCTTTTTCACCGTGAAGTCCGCGACGGTTCCGCCCTCGGACGCGGACTTGCGCAACGCGTCATCGGTGCTGTCGAAAATTGCCACCACCTTTCCCTCCGACTGCAAGGTTCCGACCAGGGCAAACGTGTCGAAGCGGGGTGGCGCTTCCTCCGCCGCGCGGGAGCGCCCCGTGCGGTTCGGGTTGAAGATGTTTCGCTCCACGATCAGCCGGAAGGCCTCGAAATCCGAGGCCGGCACCGGCGTCGCAGACGTAGCAGAAGATGCCGCCACCGGAGCAGCAGAAGCGCCGGCTGCGCGCGCCTCCTTCCGCGCCTTCGCGGCGTGCGCCGGAAGTGCTGTCGCGCAGCAAAGCAGCGCAAATAACGCTGCAACCGCCACGGTAGCGACGGGCGGCCCGCCCGTCCGTGTCCGCGACCCCGGACGCGCGGACCGCGCATCCCGACCTTCGATCACTACATCGCTCATGACTTTCTCTCCAGCGGCGCCAGCCGCAGTCCGCTCACCAGCAGCGCCAGCGAGAGCTTCTGTCCGGTCGCGTCCCGCGTCGTCAGCTCCACCGACTCGATGCGCAAGGCCAGCGGCGATTTCTCCACCTCGTGCAGAAAACGCGTCAGCGTCGCCAGCGAGCCCGTCGCGTCCACCCGGCACTCGAGCAGCGAATACCGGTCGCCCGTGCCGCGTTTCCACTGCGGCTTGATCGAGCCGACTTCGATGTTGCTCGAACGTCCCCAGCGATCGAAGGCCGAGATCAAGTCCTGCTCCGCCTGCGCCGAATCCTTCGGCAAGGCCTGCGCTTGCATCTCGGACCACAGGCTCTGCGTGCGCGGACCGCGCTCGATCACGCTGCGGCCGTTCGCCACGGATTTCTTCAACCGCGCGATCTCGGTCGTGCGCGCCTGCCAGTTCGCCCCGAGCGGCATGAAGACCAGCCGGTCGAGTACGAGCAGCAGCACGCCTGCTCCCGCGACGAGGACGAGCAGACGCTGTCGGTTTTGAGCGGTGATTTTCATGAGCCGGGATTCGCGTTCCAGCGAAAGGTAAAAGTGAACTGCGCGGGCACCTTGCCGCGGATCTGTTCGATCTTCAGCGCTTGCACCTCGCGCGCCTTCCGCAACTCGTCGAGCGTGCGCAGCAGCGCGGCATTGTCGCGCGCGATGCCCGACACACTGACGTTGACGAGCCCGTGAATCTCGAACGACTTCGCCGTCACGCTGCCGGTCTCCGGAAAACATTCCGTCACCCGCTTCAGGATCGTGAGGTTCCTGTATCCAGAATCATACCACGGCCGATAATCGCGAATCCGGTTCTGCACCGCCTCGAGCGCCGTCACCTGCGCCTGCATCGCGTCCCATTCCGCCCGCAACGTCATGCGCTGATATTCCTGCCAGCCGAAGAACAACGCCGCGACGATCGCCGCCGCGGCCGCCGCGAACCCCGCCGTCGCGAGCCGCTTCGAGCTGTAACGCGCCATCACCTGCGACCAGCGGCTGCTGCGCGGCGGGAGAAACTCCAGCGCCGGCAGCCCTTGCTCCAACGCGCGCCTCGCGAGCTGCTCCGCCACATGCTCGGCCACGGGCCGCACCAGCGTCACATCCCGCTCGACCGTCAGCCCGTGCTCGCCGGCCCACTCGCCAAGCATCCCGGCCAGCTGCCGCGTCAGGTCGTCGCCGCCCGTCAGGAACAGCGTCCGCAGCTCCTGGCGCACATCCGCCGGCACCTGCTCGAAGGTGATGCGCACCTCGCGCGCCAGCGCCCGGCCGTTCACCAGCGTTTCCCCGGCCTCGGAATCGATCGTCGCTTCAAACGTGCGAAATGCCGCGATCCCGCCGCCGACCGACACCAGCAGCGTGGCCCCTTTCGGCTCCAGCCGCAGCGTGATCCGACCGTCGCCGGCCGCCGCAATCACGCCGGGCAGCGCCGGCAGCCCCAACGAGAAGCTCAGCGGCTTCAGCCCTGCGCTCGTCAACGCCTGCGCCAGGTGCGCCACCTGCTCGCGCCGCACCGCAAGTTGCGTGACATAAGCGCTCGCACCGCTGCGATGGAAAGAACGCGCAATCTGCAACTGCGCCGGATCGCAGGGAAAACCTTTCTCGGCTTCGAGCTGCAGAAAACTGTCCGTGTCCTGCGACGACAGCTCGGGCAACGCCGTGTGCTGACTCATGACCCAGCTCGCCGGCACCGCGACCACGCAGCGCCGTTCGCGAATTCCCGCCGCCTCGAGGTGATTGCGGATCTCGCGCCCGATCAGCTCAGGCTCGGGATGCAGCAGGTCGAGTGAGAGCGCGGCCGAGGCTGACTTCGCGACCTCGACGCCCGCTTTCGTCCGCGTGACGTGCACCGCCCGGAGCTGGGCATGCGTGAGCGTGAGCCCGACGACGGAATTGAGCCGCCTGTTTCGTTTCCACTTCATGTCCGAGAGTCCCTTCCGGTTTTAAATTGCTGCCGCACCGCCGAGCCGAGCGCCCAGCCATACGACGCCAGATCCTGGTGATAAATGATTCGCGGTGTCCCATTGCTCACATCGAAAACGGTCCTCGTGCGCGCGTAGCCGCGGCCGAAACGCCCGACGGCGGCGACGTCCGCGGTAAACTGATACGACTGGTCCGTGATGTAGCGTCCGGCGCGCGCGATGTCGGCGCGCGTCAGCACCTCCCGCAGCCACGCGAACGACGTCAGCGCATCCGGATGCGCCAGCCGATACGCCACCAGCATCGACGCGTTTTCCACGCCGATGCCAGGGATGCACGCGAGCACCGCCTCGCTCGCGGTATTGACGTTGATGAGTCCAACCAGCGTCCGGTCCGAATGCGTCACATCCGTCCGGATACGCTCATATTCCTCGGCCGTCATGCCGCTGTCCCACATGAACTCGGCCACGCTGGTGAACTCGCGGTCGTCGACGCGATTGAAGATCTCGCTCGCGCGGCCCGCATCGAACCGGCGCTGCAGCAGATTGCGTAATCCGTCGTTCCGCGCCTGGGGAGGAGTGGCGATGTTGATGCGGCGCCGGCCGTCACTGCTTCGCGTGGGCTGCCGGCTGAAGACTGTAACATATTCGCTGATACCTGCGAAGAGTTGCCCGTCCTGGTCGTCGCGCGGTGCCGACTGCTCGCCGTCGTTCTCGTTGGCATCGAGGGCGCCATTCCGGTTCGCATCCTCGCCGAACAGGACGTCGAGCGTCGCGCCGTAAACCAGGCGCAATTCGTCCGTCGTCTCGAACGGCGCGCCCTTGTTCATCCGCGGCGGAGTGAGCGTGCTGTACGTGCTGCCCGCGTCGCCTCCCTCCGCGTCGCCCGACCGCCGCTTCCACGCCAGGATTGCTTCCGTCAGCTCCGGCGTCATCCCCGGCAACGCCTCGAGCATGGCGCGCGACGCGGTGTTGAGATTCAGCTTCGAGGCCTCGTCGACCAGCCCGAACACCGGCTCCGTGTCCGGCAACTGATCCGGATCACGCCCGATGAACCAGAACATCGCCTCGCCCACGGGCAGCGCCTCCGCGCGAATCTCCTCCACGCGCGGCACCGCGCCGGCGATCGCATATTGAGAAAGTTGATACGCCGCGTAGCGCGTGCCCGCCGCCACCGCCTGCTGCGCCTCGCTCTGCGCCACGCGATTGTCCGCGGCGCGAAGCTCCGAGCTCATCGAATTCGCGAAGTACAGCGCGAGCGCCACCAGCCCCAGACACACCCAGATCACGATGATCAACACCGACCCGCGCTCGGTGCACTGCTTTGTAGCCCTGCTCGGGAGAGCAGGGACTTCCAAATCCCGCCTCTCCCGAGGCGGGCTACAGAACGGCTGTTTCTCAAGATGCGCGTTCATAGCCCCGCACCCTCCGTCGCTTCCGCCGCGGCCGCCGCCGCGCTCGCGCTCGTGGTCACGCTCACCGGCACGATCAACTCGATCGGCTCACCGGCCGGCTCACCGCCGTCGGCGCGCGCGAGCACCAGCCGCAGCTTGAGCGCGGTCGGCAGCGTCGAGGTCGCCTCGGAATCCCACGTGTCGATCCATTCCGCGCCGTCGAAAAACTCGATTGTCGCCTCGCTCACGCCATGAAGGAGAACCTGCGATTCGCCCACCTCGTCCTGCACCGGTAGCAGGTTTCGTTTCACCTCTCGCACGAGATCCTTCGCCCGCGCATTTCCATCCGTCGCAGACGACGCGAGGAAATAAGCGACCCGCTGCACATCCGCAAACGGGCTCCAGCCATCGATCCGGCCCGCGCTCGTGCTCAGCTCCGGCCCCACGCGTTCGCCAATGGAATCGCTCAACGACGATGAGAACGCCGTCGTCTGCAGGTGCCCCGCGAGCACTCCGCCCGGAATAACCAGCCCCGCGAAATCGCGCCGCACGACGCCGAGCGCACGGCCCAGCTCCAGGTCCGCATCAATGCGCGCGTGCGTCGTCGTGTGCAGCCGCAACGCCCCGAAGAACACCGTCTGTATCACCAAAAGCACGACAGCACCCACCGCCGTCGCGATGAGCAGCTCCAGCAACGTAAAACCTCCGGCCGCGCGCCTCCGTCGTAACGCAGGCGAGGCCGCACGCGTTGCGCCACGAATCATTTTCCCGGCCGTCGCGCGTTTCATTCGTTCACCTCCGGCGCCACAATCTCGGTGCCCGCGCCCGTCGCCGTCGGATCGAGCAGCGTGCTCGCATGCACCGAATAACCGTTTACCTGCACGCTGAAATCGACCTTCACCGTGAGCTGCAACATCGCGTCCTCCGCCCACGACTCCGTCTCCAGCGTCCACGCGTAGCTCGCGTCCCCTTCCGCGATCGTGCCGCTGTTGCTGGCCTGCACGGCCTGGCCGATGACGATCAACTCCGTCAACACGCGCTCGGCCACGCGCATCGCCGCCGCCTTGCGCTGGCCCAGAATCCCTGCGCGCGTCGCCACACTCATCGCGTGCATCGCGACCGGCACGACGATCGCCATCAACAGCAACGCCGCCAATACCTCGATCAGCGTGAAGCCGCGCCGGCCTGCGCCCGCCGTACCGCCATCCAGGGGAAATTTCGCCTTCGTCCGCATGCTCAGTTCGCAGTCGTCGCCGGAAGAATTTCGTAGCCCAGCCGGTTTTCCTTCTGCACCAGCTCGAGCGCGGCCCCCTCGTGCTGCTGCAACGTGATTTTCTGCACGCTGCTCTCGTCGAAAAATCCCTCCGGAGTAAACCGGATCACCGACAAGCCTTCCGGCATCCCCAGCGACTCATCGTCCAATTCCGACGTCCCCGCCGTCGCACCCGACGCCGTCGCTGCGCTCAGCGTCACGCCGGGATCCGCCGTGAAAACTGGCGCGCGATCGTCCGCGCCTTCATGTCCAGCCTGCACGTTCACTCCATACGTGGAGTTCCGCGGATCGACCCAAAGCACCACCGGCACGCCTTCCGCCACCGCGCGACTCTGCGCGTAGTGCGTCAGCGACAGCAGCCGCCGCGCCTCGAAGTTCAGCGCGCGGCCGCGGAAGAACGTCGACATCCGCGGCGCCACCATCCCCGCCGCGATCGCCAGCAACAGCATCACCACGATCAGCTCGATCAACGTGAACCCGCCCACGCGCTCACGATCACCACGCTGGTGTTTGCTCGTGTCCATTCGGGTGATCGTCCGTCGCGCGCTCGTTCAGCGCGACGATACCGACGCGTTTACCACGTCGTCCGCCGTGTTCGCCTGACCGTCCGGGCCGACCGACCGCAAATCGTAGCCGGACGGATTCACCCGGCCCGGAAACTCGTAGATGTAGGCGTGCCCCCACGGATCCATCGGGATGTCGCTCTTCATGTACGGCCCGCGCCAGCCGGTGACGTCCGACGGCTGGACGAGCAGGTAATTCAAGCCGTCCGTCCCGCGTGGATACGAGCCGGTGTCGACTTCATACGCATCCAGCGCGGTGCCGAGCGACGCGATCTGCGTCTGCGCGGCCGTGACGCGCGCCTGCTCGGTGCGACCGGTGAACTTCGGCAGCGCCAGCGCCGCGAGGATGCCGAGGATCACGAGCACCAGCAGCAGTTCGACGAGAGTGAAACCACCGCGACGCGCGCGGCGGGAACGTGTTTTTTGCGATAGCATGGAGGAGGTCATTTGATGTGGTCTTGGAGAGAGAAGATCGGGATCACCATTCCGATGAAGATGGTGCCGACGAGCGCCGCGATGAGGAACAGCATCATCGGCTCCGCCAGCGCGACGACCGCCTTCAACTGCCGGTCGAGGTCCGACTCGGTCACGCCCGCGATGCGCAGAAGTTCGTTGTCCAGCTTCCCGCTTTCCTCGGCCACCGAGATCATCTCCACGACCGCGCCTGGAAACAGCGAGCGGTTCTGCGCGAGGCTGGTGCCGAGCGGTTTTCCTTCCTTCACGCGGTCGATCGAGTCCGACACCGCGTCGACGAGAATCTGATTTCCGATCGAGCGGCGCGCGACATTCAGCGCGTTGATCAGCGGCACGCCCGCGCCGAGCAGCGTCCCGAGCATTCGGCAGAAACGCGCCATCGCGAACTGCGCGATCAGCGGCCCAAACATCGGCAGCCTCAGGATGAGACCTTCCCACGTGCGCCGCCCTTTTTCGGAGTTGAACCAGTTGCGGCCCGCCACGATCGCGACCACCGCGCCCACCGCGAGGAACAACCCGTAGCTGCGTACCATGTCGCTCACGCCCACGATCGCCTGCGTGAGCATCGGCAGCTCCGCGTTGAAGCCCTTGAACACGAGCTGGAATCGCGGAATGAAAAACACCATCAGGAACACGAGCACGCCGAACGCGAGCACCAGCAGGATCGCCGGGTACATCAGCGCGGTGACGACCTTCGACTGCAGTTCCTTTTCACGGGCCTGAAAATCCGCGATCTGCGCGAGCACCACATCGAGAAACCCGCCCGTCTCGCCCGCCTCCACCATCGCGACATACACCCTCGGAAACGTCTCCGGCGAGCGCGCCATCGCATCCGACAGCGACATGCCGTCGATCACCAGATCGTGAATCTCCTTCCACTTATGCTTCGCCGCCGGTGCCGCCGCCTCGCGATGCAGGATCACGAGCGCGCGGCTGAACGGCACGCCCGCCGCGAGCAGGCTCGACAGCAGCCGCGTGAAGTTCTCCAGCATCCGCGGCGTGATCTTCTTCGAGTCGCCCAGCTTGAAATTCCAGCCCGCGCCGGCGTCCCGCCCGTGGTTTGAATTCACGGGCGAGACGCCCGTGCTACCTGGACTCGCACTCGCATTCGCGCCCCGCGACGGCCCGCCGCCGGACTCCGTCAACCGGATCGGCTTCAACCCGCGAACCTCCACCTGACGCATCGCTTCGTGCCGGTTGCTCGCGTCGAGATTTCCTTCGATCAGCACGCCATCGCGCTGCAGGGCCTTGTATGAAAATTGCGCCATGGGTGACAAAGCGCGTTAAGCTAGGAACCGGCGGCCCGCCCGTCCGTGGATCGCAAATCCGTGGATCGCCCGCCCCGGAATCGCGAATCGATGCATCAAGCCACGGACGCGCGGGCCGCGCGTCCCTACCTCGACAACCGCGTTGGAGCTTACCTTCAAACGCATCCTCACGCCTCCGCCTCCGCCTTCGACGCCGCATCCGGCGCATGGCTCGGCGGCGCCTCGTGCACCGTCGTGACACTCAAAATTTCCTCGATCGTCGTGATCCCTTCTTCGACGAGCCGCCGGCCATCCTCCGACAACGTGCGCATGCCCGCGCGACACGCCGCGTCGCGAATCGCATCGGTCGACGCATTCTTCAACACGAGCTGCCGGATCTCATTGCTGCTATCCATCCACTCGAAGATCGCGCGCCGTCCGTGAAACCCGGTCTGCCGGCATTCGCGGCAACCCACCGAGCGATAAACCGGTTTCGCCGCCGGAATTCCGATGCGCAGTTTGTAGGTGCGCGCCGTCGGCGACTCGTCGATCGCCTTGCAATGCGGGCAGAGCACGCGCACGAGCCGCTGCGCCAGCACCGCCTCGAGCGACGACGCGACCAGATACGGCTCGACGCCCATGTCCACGAGCCGCGTGACCGCGCCCGCGGCGTCGTTCGTGTGCAGCGTGGAGAACACGAGATGCCCCGTGAGCGACGCCTGCACCGCGATCTGCGCCGTCTCCTGATCGCGAATTTCGCCGATCAGGATCACATCCGGATCGTGACGCAGGATCGAACGCAGCCCGCGCGCGAACGTAAGGCCCGATTTCTCGGAAACCTGGATCTGATTCACACCCTTCAGCTGATACTCGATCGGATCCTCGATCGTGACGATCTTGCGCTCCGTGTCGTTGATCTCGTGCAGCGCGGTGTAGAGCGTCGAGGTCTTGCCGGAGCCGGTCGGGCCCGTGACCAGCACGATGCCGTGCGGCAACTGCAACACGCGTTGCAGGCAGTCGAATTCGCGCACGCCCATGCCCAGCTCGCGCGCGCCCTTGAGCGAGGAGTTCTGCCGCAGCAGGCGCATGACGACCGCCTCGCCGTGCAGCATCGGAATAATGGATACGCGGATGTCGACCTCGGCGGCGTCGATTCGGACCTTGATGCGGCCATCCTGCGGCAGGCGTTTCTCGGCGATGTTGAGGTGGCTGAGAATCTTCACGCGCGCCACGATGGCGGGCTGGAAGCGCTTGATCTGCGCCGGCACCGGCACCTCCTGCAACACGCCGTCGATGCGGTAGCGAATGCGCAACTCGTCCTCGAAGGGCTCGAGGTGGATGTCCGACGCGCGCAGGTCGATCGCGTCTTTCAAGACCTGGTTGACGAAGCGGATGATCGACGCGTCCTCGGCCGCCTCGTCGAGATTCGTGTCGTTCGTGCCGCCGCTGTCGTCGACGACCTGGAGTGCGGTTTCCTCGTGCAGCGTGTCGATCGTATCGGCGCCGACGCCGAGACGCTTCTTCATCTCGCGCTGAATCGCCTCCGCCGTCGCGAGCACCGGGCGAAGCCGCAGGCCGGTCAGCGCTTTCAATCCGTCGAGCGCCTGCGTCGCGAACAGCCGGCTGGTCGCGACTTCGATCTCGTTTTCCACCCGCCGCAGCGGCAGCAGCTCATCGCGCAACAGCAACCGCGCGGGAAAAAGGGACAGCACTTGTTTCTCGGGCTCGAGCTCGTGCAGTGTCACGAAACTCACGCCGTATTCGCGCGCGAGCCAGCGGAGCACGTCTTCTTCCGTCACGCCGCCGGGCCCGGCCGACTGTTTGAGAAAAGCCCGCGCATCCGTCGTGGTGAGCTGGCGGTCCGCGATCATGCGGCCGAGGAGATCGGGGAGGACGCCGGCAGCGCTGCCGTTGAGTGCGAGTTCGGTAGGCACGTTGAAAATCAGGGGAGCAGGCCGAGGAGCACGGCCACCGCCTCCTGGCGGATGGTGAGGACGGCGCGAAAGTCCTCCTGCGCCTGCTCTAGTTTCGTTTCGTTTTCTTTCCGCGTCTTCCGCAACTGCGCGAGCCGCACCTTGATCTCGGCGTCCGGCAGCTTGTCGTTGACCGCTACCTGCAGCGCCGCCGCTTCAGGCGTGCCACCGGGTCGCCCACCGCGCGCCGCAATCCGTGGATCGCCGCCGGGAGGACCGCCGCGAGCGCCGCCTGCCGGTCCAGCCAGGCTGCGCCTCAACTCCGTGAGCTTCAGCAAACGCTCCGAGATCACCGCCCACTCGTCGTCGTTCACGACGCCGAAACGTTCGCGCAGGCCGGCGAGCATCCGCGCCTGGATATCCTGCGCGCTGCCACCGCGACGCCGCGCTTCATCGCCGGGCACGGATTTCTGCGCCACCGCGGGAGCGGCCACGCCAAACGCGAGCAGCGCTGCGCTGCCACAAAGCCCGTGTCGGAGTAACGCGAGCGGAAGGCTGGAACCGGAAGCTCTCATGAAGTTTTGGGAGACCGATCACCGCCGGATGGCGATCGGGCGACCAGTGCGACGCCTGACCGCCGCGCAAGGTTGCAAACGTCCCGCGCTCCCCCGCGCTCCCGGGCGGCCGGGCAGAGAACACGCGAAACCGCCTGTGTCGTGCGCAGAATTTGCGCATGCCGGCGACGAAACCTGCCAGTTGTTTGCCCGTTTCCCTCGTCCGTCCCTCGCACCACGCGATCGCGCCTGCGGGGCATGAAACCAAAAACAACGGCCGCCGTCATCCGGCGCACGTCGTTTAGACGTCACTCCAAAACATGAAACTCAACACACGGTTCGTTATCACGGCGCTTGTCAGCGCTCTCGCCCTCCCGCTCGCCGTCTCGGCGGCGCAGGGAGAAAAGAAAGGCAAAGGCACTCCGATGAACTTCGCCAGCATCGACAAAGACGGCGACGGCTCGATCTCCGAGTCCGAATACGTCGCCGCGCTCGATGGTCGGGCCAAGGCCGATGCCGCCAAGAAGCGCTTCGCCACCCTCGACAAGGACGGCGACGGCAAGCTCACCAAGGAAGAGCACGCCGCAGGCTCCAAGGGCGGCGGCAAGAAGAAGGGCGATAAGAAGAACCAGAACTGATAGCCCATTTTTCAGTGCCCATCCACACCACAGCGGAGCCGCAAGGCTCCGCTTTTTTTTGCCTCATCGCGCGCCCTCGAACGGCCAGAGCCCCGTCGCCTGCAGCCGTTTCTCCAAGCCGAAGCGCGTGAAGAGCTTCTCGGTCTCCGCCGGTGACCGGCGCCAAGCCGCGAGTGTCGCGTCGTTGGCCAGCGCGCGCACGACGTCCGTGATCACGGCCGCCGAATCGGCGATCAGGGCCGGCGAGACCTTGTCGATCGTATCCGCAAAGTCGTGATAATAGCGCACCGACTCGCGCGGGATCGGTGCATTGAACGTCACCGCCCGCACGCCCGCGAGTTGATACGGCGTGTGATCGCTCGCGACCCAGTTGAGATTCTCCACGCCTTTCGCGAGCCGGCGTGAGTCACCACGGCCAGCATGCCAGCGCTCGAGCGCCGGCACGAGCGAGTCGTCGCCGAGCGCGTTGACCGAGATCGGCACGCCGACCATGTCGAGGTTGATCATCGCCACCACCGGCGTGTCGCCGAGCCGCGCCGCGGCGTGGCGCGAGCCGAAGAGCCCTTGCTCCTCGCCGTTGAACCACACCAGTTCGATCGTGTGCTCCGGCGTCACGCCGCGAAACGCCAGCGCGAGTGCATAGAGTTGCGAGAGGCCGAGGCCGTTATCCATCGCGCCCTGCCCCAGATCCCAACTGTCGAAATGCGCACCGACGATCACGCGGCTCGGCCTTCGGCCCGGTATCACCACGCGAAGATTCGCCGTCTCGATTTCGCGGCAGCGTGAACGAGTTTCCATGCGCACGCGCACGATCGCCTCACGCGCGAGCAGCCGCTCCAGCCACCGCCCTTCCTCCTGCGTGATCGAGTAAACCGGCAATGGCAGCGGCTCGCCAAAAAAACTCCCCGTGCGCGCGAGCAACTGCCCGCCGCCCTCGCGATTCACGAACAACACGCCGCGCAAACCGCGCGCCTCCGCCGTGCCGACGATCGCACGCATCTGCAACGGCGTGCCCGACGCCAGCAAGCCGACGCGCCCCCTCACCTCCGCATCGGCCTGCGGATAATCGCCCGGCCGGCCGTTGCCGATCGCGACCACCTGCGTTTCGAACGCCGCGTGCGGTTGTACATAGCTCAGCGCCGCGACGCGCAGACGCCGACTGAGCGGTGAAACGAGCTCAACGCGATCGTCGCCCCGCTCCCAACCTGGCATCGAAAACTCCTGGCGCTCCGGCACGTAACCCAGCGCGCGCAACTCCTTCGCGAGCCGCTCGAGCGCTCCAGTATTCGCTGCCGTCCCCGTCATTCGCCCGCCAAAATCGTCGCAGAGTTCCTGGAGAAACGCATGGGGCGTCAGCGGCGTACCAGCCGCCATCGCCGTCACTCCCGCCAGCAGAAACCCCAAACCCGCGACCAGCACCCGAAGCGTTGTAGCCCGCCTCGGGAGAGGCGGGACGATTCCGCATCTCAGCTCCCTCCCATCCCTGCCCTCCCGAGCAGGGCGACACCCTCCCCCGCACCAACTCTCGCCGACCCGCTTCACGGCAGCACCGTCTCCGTGATCGTCACCGCCTTGAAATCCAGCACGCGTTTCAACCGGCCGTGCGTGATCGTGAGCTTCTCGCTGCCGACCTCCGCGTTGAGATACGGCCCCTCGAACAATTTCCATTCCTTCGCGTGATCGACGACCCGTCCGTCGACGCGCGGCGGTGCTCCGTATCTACACTCGATCTTTTTCCCGCGCAGGTTCGTGAAGATCACCTGCGGCGTCGGCTCGCGCCGGATCTCTATAGGCAACGCGCGAATCGCCGTCTTGAATTCGTCCCAGCTCGCGAACTCGCTCTCCGCCGCCACCTGTACAATCGTGCCGTTCCTCCGGTACGGCGAGTAAAGCCTCTTCCCGCCGCCTTCGATCGGCTGCCACTCATACGGCGCCACCGGGCGATACGCGATATATGCCCGGCCGCCCTGTACAAAAATCCACCCCGACGCGTCCTCCTCGAATCGCGCGAGATCCTTGGAGAAAAACCCGTTCACATGCGCGAAATTCGTCCCCGCCGGAATGTCGCTCAACGAGATCAACGCATCGTCCTGCTGGAAGATCTGCTCAAAGGGCGAGCCACCGAGAAACTTGTCCGGTTTATTATAGGTTGGCTTCGCCTGCTGCGTGACCGCCACCGACATATAGTCGGGCATCTCCGTGAAATACATCATCAGCTCGAACGGCCCATAATACGGCTGAACCGAGAACAGCGTATTATGCACTCCCCGCGGATCCGGCACGGCCCACGTGACATCCCACGAATGCTGCTGGATCGGCTGCAGCAAACCGCCCTGATCGGAGCCGATCGCGTAGTCGCGCGTCACGTGCGTGGTCTTGTAAACCGGTGCATTGCGCACATCGCTATTGCGCCAGCGATGCCGCGTGCGCTTTCGCTCGTATTGCGTGTAGCTCGAAGGCCGATCCGTCCCAATGCGGTAGATTACCTCCGGCAACTCGTAATTGTCCGCCACCACCGCAAAATAAAGGCCCCAGCCGCCGTAGCTCGCCGGCGGCGGACAGTTGCCAAACATCAGCCAGCCGAAGAACGACGAGAGCCCGTTCCATTTCTCGAACACCTGCCGGTCATCCGTGCGCGCGTGCGCGCCTATATAGATGCCGTTGAGCGTATCGACCGCGAAGTCCGCCATCACGTAATCCAGCATCATCCGCCCGCGCTGCCGCATCGCCGGATCCTTCGCCCACGTCGCGAGAAAAAGCATCGGGATCGAATACTCGCCAATATAGTGCGTACAGTCGTACTCGCCCTGCCCGATCGTCGTCGTGATCCGCATCCACTCGCGCAGCCATCCGCCTGACTCCGTGAAAATTTCCTGCGAGCTCTTGCCGTTGAACCAACGCTCCCCCGGCTCGTCCGGCCAGAGCTGCGACATCAGGTAAAGCGAAGTATAATACATTACCCAATGATTCTCCGTGTCGCCCCGCAAAGGCATATAGGTCCGCCACGCCTCGCGAATCGCGGCCTTCGCCTCCGTCGTGAGCTGATCGCGGCCGAGATACGAGATGCACGTGACCGGAAACATCCAGAACATATCCCCCGTCGGCCGCTGCATCAGTTCCACTATTCGTGCCGAGCAGAGCGCTGTGTCCTCGCGCCGCGCGAGCTTCGCCGCGATTTCCGCCAGGCTCACCTTCGCAGGCTCGTTCGCCGGCGCGAGATTTGCCCGCCACGTCACCACCTCTTCGACGCGCGCGCGATACGCCGCACGTCGCTCCGCCGCATCCTCGATCACGCCCGGCACCGGCGCCGGCGCCGTGACGGAGGGCTGCGCCTGCACCGCGCCCGCAATCAGCAGTACAAGCGCCACCAGCCTCCCCGGGCGCCCCGAGCTCCAGCTCGGCCTTCCTAAAACACCCGCACACAGAGAATTGTTTTTCATTTTAATTTCCGCGGCACAAACACCATGTCGAACGCCATCACCTGCTCAAACGCCAGCGGCCGCCACGTGCGGCCGTAGTCATCCGATGCGTACAGCGGCTTCAAATGCGGCGCCGTATACAGCCGGCCCGGAATATCCGGATCGATGCACGCCCGCCAGATCTCCCGGCTCGGCAACCCCGCCGTGCGATCGCTCCAGGTGCGGCCACCGTCCTCCGACACCCGCACCCCAAAGCCCCATCCCGCGATCACGATCCGCTCGGGATCACCGCGATCGAAGTCGCAGTTGTGCAGCGTATGCTCCGTCGGAACACTCGCGATTCGCTGCCACGCGCGTCCGCCATTTTCCGAGCGAAACGCCCCGTTGCTTGACGTCACCGCCAGCCAGGTTTGCGGCGCGTGCGGCGACTGCTCCAAATCGTAGACCGTCTTTTCCGTGGGCAACACCATCGTCCACGTCCGCGCCCCGTCCTCGCTGAGGTAAATGCCCTTCTCCGTCCCGGCCAGCACCCGTCCGGCCTGCGTGCGATCGACCGAGATCGGATGTGTATAACCACGACGGATACCTTCCTGGCTCCGCTGCCACGTTTGCCCGCGATCACGCGACACCGCGATGCCATCCGGCAGCCCGGCGTAGACGTTGTCCGGCGCGTTCGGATCGAATGCGATGCCCTTCGGCTCGGTCATGTCCCAACTCGTCATGATCCGCCACGTGCGACCGCGATCTTTCGCACGGACGATTCCATCGAGGGTGGTGAGAAACAGAGTGTCCGGCTCGCGCACATCATGCGTCATCCCGAACATCCGGATATGGCTGAACCCCAAGTGCTCGAAATTCTGCCGGTCGCTCGAACGATAAAGCCCGCTGCGCACCGGAATTTTCGCGCCGCCCATCACCTGCCCCTGCCCGCTCAGTGTCACGCACACGTAGAAGTCGTGCTTGAGCTCAGCCGCAGACGCGGACGCGGACGCCCCGCCGACCACAGCCAGGATCGCCCTTTGCAATAATAGCGTCGCTGAAAATTTCATACGCATAAAGTCAGCTCGCCACCCGCGGGCGCGTTTGCACGCTCGCGCCATGCACTCGCGCTCCACACCCCTCGCCCGCCTGTTGTTCATCCTCGTCGTTGCTTTGCCGCTGTGCGCCCGCAGCGCCCCAGCCTCCGCCACAGCCACGCCCGAGCAGAAGCTCGCCACGCTCGGCCTCACGCTTCCGACCGTCAGTGCCCCCGTCGCCAATTACGTTCCCGCCGTACGCAGCGGCTCGCTCATCTTCCTCGCCGGCCACATTCCGCGCGGCGCCGACGGCAAAGTCATCACCGGCCAGGTCGGCCGCGATGCCACCGAAAAAGACGCCAACGCCGCGGCGCGGGCCACCACGCTCGCCCTGCTTGCCACGTTGAAACACGAGCTCGGCGAGCTCGGAAAAGTGAAACGCATCGTACGCGTCGGCGGCTTCGTCAACGCCACGCCGGAGTTCACCGGCCACTCGCAGGTCATCAACGGCTGCTCCGACCTGCTCGTCGCTGTATTCGGAAACCGGGGACGCCATGCGCGCGCCTCGCTCGGCATGAGCTCGCTGCCGCTCGGCGCGGTGGTCGAGATCGAGATGATCGTCGAGGTGGAGTGAATGCTTCATGCCGGTCCGAGCCCCATCGTTCACGCATTCCGCACGATCTTCTCCACCGCCCGCACCAGCGCCTCGCACTCCGCCGGCGAGTTGAAGCAGTGCGTCGAGACGCGCAGCGCATTGAGCTTCTCTTCCGTCACCGGCCGGCAGCGGATCGCATGCTCCTTTAGCAGCCGCCCGAAGAATTGGTCGTAGGTCACCGTCGGATGACGAAACGTGATCATCGACGCGCACATCTCAGCGTGCGCCGGCGTCAACACCTCCACTCCGGAAACCTGCTCCAGCCCCTCGCGCACCTGCGCCGCGAGGCTGCGCCCGCGCGCTGCGATCCGCTTCGGCCCGATCTGTTCCTGAAACCGGATCGCCTCCGCCAGCGCGACGGCCGACGCTGAATTGCGCGTGCCATATTCATAGCGCACCGCCGTCGCCGTCAGTTTCAGTTCGCCCGGCAGCGCATCGACATCGCCCGAATACGCGCCCACCAGCGTGGGCTGCACTTCGTCGAGCCGCTCCTCGCGCACGAACAACACACCCGTCTCCAGCGGCGCGCCGATCCACTTGTGCCCGCTCGTCGCCAGCGAATCGCAGCCCAGCTCGCGCACCGACACCGGGATCATTCCCACCGATTGCGCCGCATCGACGTGAAACCACGCGCCCCGCTCGCGACACAGCTGCCCGATCGCGACCGCCGGCAACACGATTCCCGTTGGCGCCGTGACGTGCGAGATCTGCACCGCGCGCGTGCGCTTCGTCATGAGGGCCGCGATCCGCGCGACATTCCCCGCCGGATCGCGCACATCGGGCTCGAACACTTTCACCACGATCCCGCGCAACCGCTGCTGCTGCAGCCACGGAAACGATCCGCCCGGGTGCGCATGCGATTCGAAAATCACCTCGTCGCCCGGCGAGAGCCGCAGCCCTGCCGCGACGATCGCGTTGCCCTCGGTCGCGTTGCGCACAAACGCGATCTCCGCCGGAGCCGCAGCGAGAAACCGCGCCACCGTCTCGCGCGCGCCGGCAAACAAACCATGACCGTGCTCCGACTTTTCCTGCAGTCGCCGCGTGGTCTCCGCAAACGCGGTGAGCGCCGGCTGACACGCCGGCCCAAGCCCGCCGGTGTTGAAATACGTGAGCTCACGCGACAGCGGATACCGGGCTCGCACCTCCCGCCACAACGCCTCCGGATTCGCCGGATCGAAACCTGCGAGCGGGCCCCCGCCCGAGCCGGACGCTGTTTGCGCACGCGCGTTCACGCTCGCATTTGCCCCGGCAACAAGTCCCGCGGCGCCAAGCGCCGCGCGGCGCAGAAATGTTTTGCGATCGAGGTTCATACAGGGGTGAACGTCAGCCTGTGGTCCAGCCGCAGCGTCGCGCCAGCCGCGAGAGACTGCGAATGCTCACGCTGGAACGCAAATGCCGCCACGGGGTTTTTTGCGCGCACGAACCACGGCAGCGGCCCGTCGACATTCTCGAAACGAATCCGCGTGCGCCGCAGCGAGCCGTCGTGCTGACACGACCACTCCATCCACCGCGCCGACGCCCCATGCACCGCCGCCTCGCCCGCGAGCCCATCCTCCGCGCTGAGCCCGATCTGCGCGTCGCCGTGCTCGTCCAACAACTCCCGCGCACCGCGAAATTGCAGCCCGGTATAATGCGAGCCCGCCAGCCCGCCGAGCGCGTGATAGTTCCCGAGCACCAGCGCACGACCGGACACGTTCTGCAGCTCGCTCGTCCAGCGCAGCGACCAGCCATTCGCCGGCAGAAGCGTCGTTTGCAGCACACGTTTCTCCTCGAACAACGCCACTCCCGCCGCGCGTTCCCTCCAGTCGACCACCTGCACGAGCCGCTCCGCCGCGAGCGACTCCCACGCGCGATGCATCTGCGCCCCATGATCGTCGCGCCAGCGATACCCCTCGCCCGCGCGATACGACGGACCACCCCAGAAATTCACGCCCTCCACGTTCGTCAGCGTCAGGCTGAGCGCATGATGCCACGGGTGGTCGTTCGGCCGAAAATTCGTCAACCTATCGCCGGCCAACGTGCACACCGGATGAGCATACGGCCGCGGCGACTCGTTCGCCGGCGTGTCCGGCATATATACATATCGCCACAGCAACGCGCCCCCGCTCGTCACAATATCGATATGCCGGCCGGGCTCGTGGTGAAGTTTGAGCAAAGCGTTCATGCGTGTCGGTCGTGCGCCGTCATCGAGTGCCTCGCCTCATCGTCGAGCGCTTCGCGCCCCAGGGCTCCCACGCGGTTTGTCATCTAATAGATGACAAACTTCCGGCGGACCGAGCGACTCAGTGACGTTGAATTTGCCGCCGCCAAATTCCCGTCGCTCGCCATTCGGCAACCGCACGTGCACCGGCGTGTCCACCGGCGCTTCGATCTCGAGCGCAAATCGTCCGCCGCCGTCTTCCACCTGCCAGGCGACCCGTACCAATCCGCGCGGCGTGCACACGCTCCCGCTCGCCCGCGTGAGCCCGCAGCGATGCGGCGCGATCTCGATCTCCGCAAAGCCCGGCGCGCGCGGTGTCACGCCGAGGACGCGCGTCAGAAATTCGATCGCCGGATGCGCGCTCCACGCATGACACAGGGATCGCCAATAACTGTTCTCCTCCACAAACGTCGAGAGCCCGAGATCGATCATCTCGTGCCACGGCCCCAGGAACTCCGGCATCCGGTCATACGCGCCGCACATCTCCAGCGCCCGAAAGCCCGCGTGCCACCAGAAGAACGATCCCGGCGCCAGCTTCGGATCATGCGGAAAACGTTCGAGCATCCGCGCCCGTTCCCGCCGGTCCGCCGCGCCGCACACGATCGCCCACGCGTTGCCATATTGGCTGAGCTCCGGGCCTCCGGGCCGATCATAATATAACCCTTCGCGTTCCGACCAGAACCGCGCGTGCAGTTTCACCCGCAGCTCCGCCGCTTCCGCCGCCCATTCCGCCGCTTGGGACCGGAGCCGCCCGCGGTCGCCTTCTCCCCCCGCCAGCAGCCGGCCCAGATCCGCCGCCTCCTCGAGCGCGAGTATATATTGCGCCGCGATGATACAAGTCGGCCCGCTGTCCGCGCCCGGCACCACGCCGCGCGGCCACCACGGGCACCAATCGGTGATATTCCAGTACGGCAACTTCGCCGGCAGCCCGTCCTCATCGGTGTGCCGGCGAAACCAATCGAGCACCGCGCGCACACCGTGCATCACGTCACGAGCCGTCCCAAGGTCGCCGGAGCAATATACATAGTCCCGCACGTTCGTGATCCAGTGCAACGACCACGAGGGGATGATCTGCACCAGCCGCGAAGGGTAACGGCTCTGCGTCAGCCCCTCCGAAAGCCGCGACCAGTCGAACTGCAGGATCGCCTGCCGCGACAACCGGTAATCGCCCGTCGCGAGCATCGCGATCTTAGACGTGATCATCGTGTCGCCCGCATACTGCATCTGCTCGTAATACGGACAGTCCTCGAACGTCTCGTGCGCACACAGCCGCATCGTGTACAGCGCCGCCCTCCAGATTTTTTCCAGCCGCGGATCCGAACACGTGAATTCCGCCGCCACCGTGTACGGATACGCCGTGAACCAGTGCCCCAGCTTCCGAATCGTCAGCGCCGCATCACGGGTGACGATCCGCAGTCCAATATAGCGAAACGTCCGCCAATGCAGCGGATCGAAGCATTCGCTCTCGGCCCCGGCCGGCTCCCATATATCGCACCAGCCGGAGATTTTTCCGCGACGATCGAATGTCCAGCCCGTGCTCTCGTCCGCGAAGTGCGAAGCCAGGTTCGCCAGCGGTTGCGGCCGCCCCAGCAGCATCGCACCCGGCGTGTCCCACGGCAGCCGCAAGGCCTCCGCATACGTCAGCGTCACCTCGCTTCCCGCGCCACCGATCGTCTCGAGCCAGGGAAACGCCGTCGTGAGCTGGCCCGCATCGAGCACGATTTCCATCGTCGAGCCCGCGGGCACGGTCACGGGACGGCCCGTCCGCAAAAACTCCCGCCACTCGGACGGCAATACGCCACCACCGGTCGCAAACCCGTCCGCGAAGCCCACGAATTTTTCCTCCTCCAGCATCGGAATCATCCGCGGCAGCAAACCATAAGGGCTCGTCGGATCGCGCCGGTTTTCCAGGCGCTCGGCTTTATATAACACCGCCGCCGGCGCCCAGGCGCGATCATCGAAATCCGGCAGCAGCCAGCCGGGAGGGCTCAGTCGCGAAAGCCGATGCTCGAAATAGCCGTGATAGCCTTCGAACGTCGTGTGACGGTTCTGAAACCGGTGCGCCAGGTCCACCGCCACTCTCCAACCTTCACTCGTCCCGGTGTTCAGGTCCACGATCGCGCTCCCGGTGGCCGCATCCGTGACCGCGCCTTCGAGCAAAAAACCGCCCGCCTGCGTCATGACCGAGCCCGGCGCGCCGAGGTGGGCCGGCCGGTGCGCCACACGCGACATGTCGACTACCAGCGCCGCGAGCACGTTTCGTCCCGCGCGCAGCCGCGCCGTGAGATCGAAGGTCTCGTAGAAATGATGATTCACATCGCCCTTGGCCGGCCCACGCCCGACGAGCGTGCCGTTGCAATAAAACAAATACCGGCTGTCCGCCGATACGTGCACCACGAGCTGCGCAGCGCGCGGATCCGCTATATCGAAACCTCGCCGAAACAGCCGCACCTGATAATGCGAGGGCGTGCTGGCCTCCGCCGGCGGCGCAGCGTGCGTGCCTTCGGCCGACCAGATCCAGGAAGCGCCGTGGACAAAGGGGAGTGACATCGCCGGGGTGGTCCGCACGCCAATCCCGGCGCGCAGAAAGCTGGGAATAAGCTGGCGCACGCCAGCGTTTCAATAACCGTTTTCATGTTTTTTCAGTCACCTCATGAAAAATACCTCCGCCTCCACCCCACCGCGCCTCGTCCTCTGCGCCACTCCCTGGTCGATGATCGATTATCCTTCGCCGCGCCGCGCGTGGTCGCCCGACCGGCAACTGCGCGCGATCAAGCAGGCGGGCTTCGACGGCGTATGCGCCTATCTCACGCCCGAGCTCGCCGCCGGCGCGGAGACGCTCGGTCTGCGGCGCATGAGCGGCTTCGATACCGGCAGCGTCGCGGAAGCGTTGCCGCGACTGCGCGCGCAGCGCGACCTCGGGGCGCATTTCATCAACATCCAGCTGCTCGACCACGACACGCCGCCGGCGCGCGCCGCCGCTGTCGCCATAAAACTGATACGCGAGGCCCGGAAGCTCGGCGTCGCCGTGCATATCGAGACCCATCGCGACACCGCGACCGAGACGCCCGAGAAATTCGACGAGATCGCCCGGCTCTACCGCCGCGCCACCGGCGAACTCCTGCCGGTGACGTGGGACCACTCGCACTTCGCGGTCTCGAAGCACATGCTGCCCCCCGATTACTCGCGCCGGCTGCTCGCGTGGCCGAAGCTGATCCAAGCTTCGCAGATGTTTCACCTGCGTCCGTTCAACAGCCAGCACTGCCAGGTGCCGGTGACGAACGGCCGCGGCACACTCACGCCCGAGTTCCGCGACTACCTCGCCTTCGTCGAAGACCTCTTCGCCTGCTGGCTCGCCGGCCCGCGTCCCGGCGGCGAGTTGTGGGTGTGCCCCGAGCTCGGCATGAGCCACGGCTATCACGTGAGCACGAATCCGCATCCCTGGCCCGACGCGATCCGAGCCCGCCGCGAATACCTCGGCGCCTGGCGTCGCGCGCTCGAGAAGTAACACCGGCGGGACACCTGCGCGAACCCACCGGCAAGGCTTCGGCGCCTTCCTCACGCCCACGTTTTTTGGTTTTGGGCGCGCAAATACCTGGGCCGCAGGCGCGCTTGCGCGCCACACCGCGCGCAAGCGCGCTGGCTCATAACGACGAAACCTAATCGACAGTCCAGGCCTTAAATCCCCCCGTTTCTCTGAAAGCGCTTGACGTGCTCGCCTTCGTTTTCATTCGCTTTGCTGAAATTTTCAGACGATCAAGCACTCCACCCCATGCTGATCACCGAGATCGCCCGCAAGGCCCGCGTGTCGCCCGCGACAGTGTCGCGCGCCATCAACCAGCCGCAAATCGTGGCCCCGGAGAGTCTCGCGCGCATTCGTGCGGTCATGCAGCAGCACAATTATGTGCCCGCGCCGATCAATCGCCGCCGCGGTCCGAAACGCACCGCCGGCGAACAACGCCGAGTCGGCGTCTGGTTTGTCGGCGCCAAGGCGAAGTCGAGCCACAACTGGTTTCAAGACCAGCTCCTCCACGTGCAGCCGGCCTCCCGGATGGACCTGCGTGTCCTGTTTTCGAATACACCCGACGAGCCTCCGGCCGCGCTCGCCTCGGAACGGCTCGACGGGCTGATCATCCAGGGCCGCGAGCCGACTCCAACCTGCCTCGCGCAACTCCGCGAGCTGCCGCACGTGTGGTTCATGACGCGCCGGTCCGACACGTTTCCCGGCGATTACGTCGAGCCCAACAATGAGGAAAACGGCCGGATGGCCGCAGACTATCTCGCGCAGCAAGGCCACAAAGCCGTCGCCGTGATCAGCACGGATCCAGACTACCCGGCCGTCGCACGCCGCGTGAAGGCCTTCGTCGCGCGCGCCACCGAGCTCCGGCTCCCGGTGCACACGATTCTCGGCAAATCGAACCCCAGCGTCGGCTATCTCGAGATCTCCCCGATGCACGGCGAGAGCGACACCCTCGTCCGCACGCTCCTCGCGAGCACGCCGCGTGCGACGGGCCTCTATATTCCGGTCGATCATTTCTGCGGTTCCTTTTTCCGCGCGCTCCGCGAATCCGGCCGGAAGTCGGGCAAGGATTTCGAGGCGATCCTCGGCAACTACAATCCGATGATCTATCACAACCTCGACCACCTCCCGGCCGCGATCGACATCAACCTCCCGACGCTGGTCCGCAAGGTTATCGATCACCTCCTCTGGCGGATCGAGAACCGCGGCTCGTCCGGTCGCATCGGCATTTCCGTCTCACCGCGTTTGATCCTCCCCGGCGCCCTCGGCAGTCCGGGCGATTAGGCGCGCCACATTGCTTTCACTTTGCCGCGGCTCCGGACCCCTCCGGTTCGGAAATGCGGATCCCACCAACCCCGCTAAACGTATGAAACCACACCCCCGTCCCAACGTCGATCGCGCGCGCAAGCTCGTCGCGATCAGCCTGGCGGCGCTCATGACGGCCACGTCTGCCTCCGGGCAGACTGACTCCGAAACGATCCGCCGGCTCCAGGAAGAAAACGCGGCGCTCAAGCGCCGCCTGGCCGAAGTCGAGAGGAACACCACGACCACCACCACCACCGCGACGCCTGCGCCCGGCACCGCTCCCGCGGCGACCACCGGCCCCGCCCCGCGCACAACCACCGGTCCCAGCCTGACGACCGATGAGGGCGTCCTCACCCTCTCCGCCTTCGAGGTCAAAACCGAGAAGGACTACGGCTATCTCAAGACCAACGCCGCCACCGCGACGCGCATCGGCATGGAGATCCAGCACGTGCCGATGAACATCTCGGTGATGAGCGAAGACTTCATTCGCGACACCGGCATCGAGTCGATCACCGACGTGATGCGCTTCACTTCCTCCGGCTCGCCCGACTCGCGCTTCGCCATGCGGCGCCCCGCCAATGAAGCCACGCCGCAAGGCAACTTCACCATGCGCGGCTTCACGATCAACGCGCTCATGCGCAATAGCGTTTTCCGCTATACATCGTACAACCTCGATAACGTCGAACGCGTCGAGATCGTGAAGGGCCCCGCGGCCGTCTTCTTCGGCCAGGGCTATCCCGGCGGCGTGATCAACTATATCACGAAGAAACCGTCGCTCTCCAAGATCCCCAGCACCTTCGAATACTCGGTGGACAATAACCGCGGCGATCGCGTCCGCGTCGACCACAACGTCGTGCTCAACGACCGCGCCGCCTTCCGCGTCGTCGGCGCATGGAGCGATCTCACCGGCGACCAGGCGTTCGAGTTCCGCAAGAACTTCAACATCACCCCGTCGCTCACGGTGCTGCCGTTCGCGAATGGCAAGGTGAAGCTCAACCTCGAGCTCGAACACCTGCGCGAGTCGTTCAACGAAAGCGATTTTGCCTGGATCATGCCCGACCAGTGGTTCGCCGATTACGCGAATCCGCCGGCCTCGCTCATCGCCGTCGCTCCGGTCGCGGTCCGCAATGCCGCCAACCCCGCCGAGGCTTATCGGGCCCGCATCTTCAACAGTCTGGGCAATTGGAACAACGACCGTCGTGCCGCCGCCGGCGATCCGACCCTCCCGCTCTATACCCGGGCTCCCCGGCGCGGCGCCTATTATACCAACGCCAGCGGCCAGCGCATCTACGACGAGAGCTTCAACTGGTCGAACCGCGGCAACCGCGTGATGAACGAGCTCACGACCGTGCAGGCCACGCTCGATGCCTCGCCCTTCGAATGGCTCGACGCCCGTTATACGTTCACCAAGGAGGACGCCGACTTCGACAACTACGAAGCCCTGCTCTACCCGAACGCCGACGGTCGCACCTTCAACGCCATCAACGGCGGCAACACCTCCGGCTATTATCGCAACAGCGATCACCACCAGCTCGATCTTGTGTTCAAGGTCGAGGCCTTTGGCGTGAAGAACAAGTTCCTCACGGGCGGTGTTTATAACAAATACGTCCAGCAATATAACGGCAACGCCGCCAACACGACGCCGCTCTATTGGCAGGTGCCCGGCTATAATTACGGCGGCCCCGGCCAGCCCCAGATCCCCGGCGGCCTGCACGAGGGCTGGAACGTTCCCTCCAACCAGGTCATCCTCGATCGCGCCGGCAACGTCATGACGCCCGCGCAAGTCTACACGCAATACGATCCGGGCATCCATGTTCAGCCCACGTCGGACAAGGTCTTCCCCCTCGATCGCAACCTCCTCGACGGTTACAAGCCCGATCTGGAAGCGTGGTATGTCAACTGGCAGGCGCAGCTGCTGGACGACCGCCTCACGCTCCTCGCGGGATATCGCAAGGAGACTTCGAAGGCCACCGGCCAGCACCTGGTCGCCAACTTCCCCTGGTTCATCCCGCCGCCCAACGCGACGTTCAACCAGGGCCAGTTCCCGCCAAATGTATATAACTATTCGCCCAGCTACGCTGGCGACCCGGAGAACTTCGAAACCAATAGCGGCGATTCCTGGATGGCCGGCCTGTCTTACGATATCACCAAGGACATCTCCGTCTACGCGACGTTCTCGAAGACGTTCAAGCTGAACTCCGGCATCGCCGGCGGGTACGATCGGCTGAACATCGACAACCTGATCCAGTCCGCGCTCAACCACGGTGGCGGCAGCTTCAACTACCTCGGTCAGAACGTCACCTCCATCGCCCAGTTCAAACAGATCATGGCATCCCGCGGAGCCGACGCCGAGCTGGATAACGAAGAAGGCTCGAACATCGAAGTCGGCGTGAAGACCGCGCTCTGGGACAGCAAGGTCGTCTCGACATTCTCGCTCTTCCGCGGCGAGCGCAAGAATCAGAAGCTCGACGACTCCAATGCGCAGGCCAACGCCCAGGAGCCGTTCAACTCGAGCACCACGCTCTTCGCCCCCGGCACGCTCGGCTATAATACCCGCAACTTCCGCTGGCGCTCGCTCGGTGTCGTCAACGAAATCGAGGGTGCCGAATTCGACATCGTCTGGAGCCCGATCCGCAACTACCAGGCCGTCATCAACGGCGCCTGGCTCTGGAAGGCCGAGACCACCGACGATCCGCGCTACGCCCGGGGCACCGCCTTCGCCAACATGTACTTCGGCAGCCGCATCGAGAACGTGCCGGAATATCGTCTCAATCTCGTGAATCGCTATACATTCACCGAGACCATGGTCCGCGGCCTGAGCCTCGGCCTCAACATGCGCTACTCCTCCGAGACGGTCATCTCGCGCTCGTTCGATTTCAACCCGCAGCGCGGCGGCCTCATGGCCGGCGACTTCGTGGTGTTCGACGCGAACATCTCGTACCCCTGGAAGGTCTTCGGTTATCAGTTCTCGACCGCGTTGCGCGTGTTCAACATCGCCGACAAGGAATACCTCGAAGGCAACTACGTGCCCTCCGAGGGCCGCAACTGGATCCTCAGCACGACGCTCACCTTCTAAGCCGCGCTCGCGCTCGTTGGTTTATGTCCCAGGGCGGCGGCGAAATGCCGCCGCCCTTTTTTTGTGCTATATACATCGCTCTCGCGCATGAATCCCCTCCGCCGCGGCTCGTTTCTGCTCATCCTGCCGGCCGTCCTCGCCGCGCAGCCGGCCGCGCCCGCCGCATCACGCTTCGTCGAAATTCGCGCCGCGGTGGGTCTCGACGGACTCGATGTCGCCCGGCTCGCCGCCGTCGACCTCAACGCCGATGGCCACGCCGATCTTGTGCTCCGCCCCACCTCGACAGCGCCCGCCCGCCCGCGGATTGTCCTGTGGCAACCCGACACCACCGCGCCTCTGCGCGGTGGTTTCACCGCGCTGGACGCCGCCGAGACCGGTCTCCCGCTCCTCTCGCCCCGCGATGTTATCACATTCGCCGATCTCGACAACGATGGCCGCGCCGATGCGCTTCTCGCCCGCTATAGTGATTATCTCAACAAAGCGTACACGCCGCCCGCCGAGCCCCCGTCCCGCACGGCCTGGCTCCCCGGTCGCGGCGACGGCACGTTTGGCCCTGCGCGCATTCTCGACGCCGCGCCCGCCGCCACCACCGCCTCGATCGCCATCGGCGACGTCAACCGCGACGGCCTCCCCGACCTCTGGCTCGGCAACTGGTACCGCAACTACCTCGCCGGCAACGAGGGCTTCGCGAACGACCTCCTGCTTCAATACCGCGACACCTCCGACACCAACCAGCCTCAATTCGCGCGCTGGTCGATCCCGGGCGAGACCGATCCGCTCGACGCCGCCACCGATCCCGGCGGTCGCCCCACCTACGGCACCCTCGTCGCCCAGCTCGGTCCCGGCCCGCTCCCGCACCTGCTCGAGCTGAATTACGGTCGCCGCTGGAACCGGCTCTACGAGCTTTCCGCGCCGCGTCCGCTCGACGCCACCACGCCCGCCGGCCCGCCTCCGCCAGCGCCCCCGGAATTCGCGCGCGACGAAGTCCTCCGCACGCTCCACGGCCGCGATATCGCGCCCGGCACCGGCTTCGATGGCGATGCGATCCGCCACGGCCGCCACCCCGAATGGCTCCGTGAACGCGCCAAGACCGACAAACGCTTCGATCGCCCCGACGAACTGCCCTTCCGCTCGAACGGCAACACCTTCGACGGCACCGTCGGCGACATCGACAACGACGGCGACTTCGACGTCTTCCTCACCACGATCATCCACGCCTGGGCCGGCGACTCCGCGGACCGCTCCACGTTCCTCGTCAACCAGCTCGCGCAAACCGGACGCGTGACGTTCACCTCGCCCGCCGCCCTCTCGGTCGATCGTATCCCAAAATCAATTACGCCCGACACCCGCGACTACAACCAGGGCGACATCTTTGCCGAGCTCGCCGACCTCGACAACGACGGCCGCCTCGACCTCGTGCTCTGCTCCTCCGACTACAGCGATCCTCCGCCGCACGACGAGCGCCTCCGCGTCTACCTGCAGCGCGCCGACGGCACCTTTCACGATGCCACCGCCGGCCTCGGCCTCGACCAGCTCGGCGCCGGCCAACCCGCGCTCCTCGACCTCGATCACGACGGCGCGCTCGACCTCGTCGTCGGCCAGACTTTCAACCGCTTCAACGCCGAGCGCCGCCGCGCCGCCGGCCTCGCCAACGGCACCCTCTCCCCCGACTCCGCGCCAGACGCCGCTCCCGCGCCACGCCTCCACGTATATCACAATCAGCTCGCCGACGACCGCCGCGGCCTCGTCCTCCGGCTCGTCGGCGATCCGGCGCAAGGCTCCGCGCGTGACGCGTTTGGCGCCATCGTCCGGTTGCGCGCCGACCTCGACGGCGATCCCTCGACGCCCCCGGTCACACTCGTTCGCCAGCTCATCGGCCCCGGCGGCCACGCCGGCAAACGCTCCGACTCGATCGTCCACGTTGGCCTCGGCCACGCCGCCCGCGCTGAGGGCGTCGAGATCGTCTGGCCTGCCGCCGGTGCGAAAACCACCGCCCTCGGCGACCTCGCCCCCGGCACCTACCGCGTTGACCAACGCACCGCCCGCGCCGAGCTGCCCACACTCGATTGAACGTCCACGTAGCCCGCCTCGGAAGAGGCGGGATCGGGCCGCTCTCCGCTCTCCGCCCGGCTCACCCACTGCCCCGGCGTCACGCCATATCGCACGCGAAACAGCCGGTAGAACTGCGACACATCGCCAAAGCCGCACGCGAAGATCACGCCCGTCACCGAATGCTCACCGCGCCGCAGCATCTCCGCGGCGTGTTTCAAACGCACCTCCGTCACGTGCTCCCAGAACGTCCGCCCCGTCGCGACGCGGAAGTGCGCGCTGAAATGCCGGCGCGACATTCCCGCCCGCTCCGCCGCCACATCGAGCGTCCAACGCTCGAAAAACGTCTCGTCGATTTCCCTCGCCACCGTCGCCACGCGACTCGCCGCATCCTCCACCGCCGCGACCCTCGGCAAGCGCGCGAGCTGCACGAAGACCTGCAGCGCCAACGCCCGCGTCGCCGCCATTCCTGCCGGCCGCGGGTGCGAGCGCTCCAGCAACGCCCGCCGCCACAACGCCTCGAACGGCGCCCGCGCCGCGCCACCGATCGCGATCGGCCGCCGGCTCGCGTTTTCCCAGCCGCGCCACCACTCGCCGATCTCCGGCTCCGCGCGCACAAACGCTTCGCTCACGCACAGCAGCAACAGCGTCGACGGCACCTCGTCCTCCAGCACGTGCCGCACGCGCGCAGGCACGACGACCAGCGCACCCGCCGCCGCCATCACGCCCGCCCGGGTGCCTTCGCGATAGCGCACCCCTCCGCGCAACACGTACACCAGCTTGTGAAACGCGTCCGCCCGCGGCGTCATCCGGAAATCCTGCGCATGCACGCTCTCCGCGAAATACACGCCGGAAGCCGGCAACGTAACCGCCAGCGGACGCGAAACCTTTCCGCTGCCTTGGGTCTCAAGTCCCTGGTCTCTGATTCCCGGTCGCTTCATGATTGCCCGATTAGCCAATCCGCTCGTTCCTCAAAAACCAAGACGCGATGCGCCGCTTCCGCTATCGTGCGCCGCCCCATCGCGATGACCCTGACCGAAGACCTCCCGTTTGCCGCGCTCCGCCGCACCTGGCAACCGGTCGCCAACGCGCCCGCCCTCCCGGCTGGCCAGGTCATCGGCTACACGCTCCTCGACACCGAGCTCGTCATCGCCCGGTTTCCCGACGGCGCGCTCCTCGCCGCCGACGTCGCCTGCCCGCACAAAGGCGCCCGGCTGAGCGCCGGTTGCTTCCGCGACGGCGCGCTGATGTGCCCGTATCACGGCTGGCGTTTTTCCCCGACTGGCAGCTGTCTCGACATCCCGTCGCTCGTCGAGCCCAACCCCGACAAGATGGCGCTCGCGCATCTCCGCACCTACGCGATCCAGGAGCGCTACGGCATGATCTGGGTGAAGCTCGACTCCTCGCCCGCCGCCTCCGGCACGCACGAGCTGCCCGCCGTCCCGGAATTCGAGGATCCGCGCTGGACCTATCGGCTCGGCCCGCCGACACCCTTCCGCGCCGGCTGGCGCCGCGAGGTCGAGAACTACCTCGACATGACTCATTTCGCCTTCGCGCATCGCACCACGCTCGGCCAGGCCGCCGATCCACGACTGCCCGAAATGAAAATCACGCTGCACGATGACGGCGGGTTTCAGATGGACGCCCCGTTTCCGGCCCTCGAGTCCGCGCACGAGCAGCCCGGCAAGCTCCAGAGCGCGCACCACCGGCGGCAACGCTGCCACCTGCCGAATTTCACGACCATCCGCCAAAGCTTCACCGACGGCGACGAACGCGTGCTCGTGCATATCCCTTCTCCGAATACACGCGAAACCTGCACCGTCTTCTGGTCGCTCGCGATTTCGCCCGATTTCCGCGGTCCACCGCCCGACTCGCAGATCGATTTCGCGATCAAAGTCCTCGATGAAGACCGTCAGATGTGCGAGCTGCAGATCCCGGCGGAAGTCCCGATCAACCCCGCCCGCGGCGGCTGGGGCGTCCTCGTGATGCCCGGCGACACCCTCGCCAACACCTTCCAGAAACAGTTTCGCCGCTGGCTGCAGCAGCACTCCTCTTCTGTGTAGCCCTGCTCGGGAGAGCAGGGACGACCGTCATCCCTAGCATCGAAGCCATCCCGCTTCTCCCGAAGCGGGCTACAACTCCAGAAGTTCAAACTCCAAACTTTTCCTCCTCCTCACCATGCATCCCTCCGACTGCCCCTGCTGCTCTCCCATCGCCTCGACCGTTCGCCGCCCCGCCGCGCGCCCGCTCGCCGCGCCCGCCGCTCCGGCGCGCAGTGGCAAGCCCAAGGCCGTCTCGACCGGCGCAAAAGCCGCCCGCATCCCCGGGAAGCCCTCCATCCTCACCACGACGGTCGGTTCCTATCCCGTGCCCGACTGGCTCGCGGCGCTGCCCAGCGAACAGGCCGTGATCGACGCCACGCGCGTTGTATTCGATATTCAACGACAGGCCGGCATCGACGTGCCGACCGATGGCGAGCTCTACCGCTTCGACGTCAACCACCCCGACACGAACGGCATGATCGAGTACTTCATCCGGCCGATGGCGGGCGTATCCGGTATGGTAGGACGCAGTGTCGGCGAGGAGTTCCAGCGCCACTCGCCCATGGGTTTCCGCCGCAAGCCCGCCGGTGTGGTCAACGGCCCGCTCGGCGAAGGCTCGCTCAATCTCCTCGCCGATTGCCAGCGCGCGGCGGAGGTCGCGGGCGGCGCGTTCAAGTTCACCGTCACGAGCCCCTACATGCTCGCGCGCACGCTGCTCGATCACCACTACCGCGACTTCGAAGCGCTCACGCTCGCGCTCGCCGATGTGCTCGCGGAGCAGGTTCGCGGGCTGCCGGCTGCCTGCGTGCAGGTCGACGAGGCGAACATTCCCGGCAATCCCGCCGACGCTCCGCTCGCCGCGAAGGCGATCAATCGCGTGCTCGACGCGATCGACTCCGGCACGGAGCGCGCGGTGCATTTCTGCTTCGGCAACTACGGCGGCCAGGCGATTCAGAGCGGTTCGTGGAAGGCGTTGCACCGTTTCCTCAACGAGCTGCACACAGATCATCTCGTGCTCGAGCTGGCGCATCGCCCGCCGAGCGACGTCGATGCGCTGAAGGGCATCGACGCCCGCATCGCGCTCGGCATCGGCGTCGTCGACATCAAGGTGAACCACATCGAGACGCCCGATGAGATCGCCGCGCGCATCGCCGCTGTGGAAAAAAAAGCCGGCACCGGGCGCGTGAAGTGGGTCCACCCCGACTGTGGTTTCTGGATGTTGAAGCGCTCGATCGCTGACCGGAAAATGGAAGCGCTCGTCCGCGGCCGCGACCTCTACCTCGGCCGGTAGTATAACCCGCCTCCGGAGAGGCGGGACAGCCGCGACCGGCAACTGCGTGCCGCAATCCCTGCTCTCCCGAGCAGGGCCACACACTCTTCGGGCCGGCCGTGGCTGGCGAGCGTGAGCGTGGGCGAGCGGCCGTTTGGATCTGCGACAAATAAAAAAGGCGCTCCGGCCAAAGCCGGAGCGCCTCGAAGAATCTTAGCTCAGGTCAGATGCGGCGGATCAGAACGAGCCGCGCAGGCCGACGGCGATTTGGATGCCGTATTCCTGCTCCGCGTACTGCTTCGCGTAATCCGGCGTGAGGTCGCCGTAACGGAGGAAGCGCACGGGCTCGTTGAGGACGTTGTTGGCGCTGGCGACGAGCGAGAGCCGCTTGGTGAGCTGGTAGGAGCCGTTCACGTCGAGCGCGGTACGTGCTTCGAGATACTCGTAGCCGTTCGGGCCGAAGGCGGCCTGGGGCGCGCGCTGGTCGAGGCCGCGGTAGTTCCAACGCGCGGTGAACGTCACGCGCTTGCGCGCGAACGTGAAGCCCCAGTTCGCGCTCTTCGGGATGAAGCTGGTGAACGACGCGCCGGGATTGCCGTCGAGGTCGAGCTTCGTGCCGTTGGCGAAGAGGGTGAACCAGCTGCCCACTTTGCCGAGCATGCGGAGGTTCTGCTTGATGTTGATCTCCGCGCCGGTGATGCGGGCATCGCCGGAGTTGAACTTCGTATTGACGTTCCAATCCAGATAGCGGTCGGGCAGACCGAGCTCGGAGAGAAGTTCCGGAGTGGCGCGCTGCGAAGCGGTGCCGAAGAAGTCCGTCAGGTCTTTGAGGAAGATACCGGCGCTCAGGATGCCACCGTTGTCGGTGTAGTATTCGGCCGACAGGTCGTAGTTATCCGCGGTCCAGGGCTGGAGGGCGGGATTACGGACGGTGAGGGTGCCGCGATACTGGCCAGGCTGGAGATCGTCGTCTTCATCGGGATCGGTCGCGCTGCTGCTGGCAACCGTGCGGGGAATGATATCGGTGAAGTTCGGCCGGCCGTAGGTTTTGGCGTAAGCGGCGCGGACGAGGAAGCGCTCCGTGGCGTCGAACGTAAAGTGCAGGCTCGGGTAGTAGCCGTCATACTCACGATGGGTGAACGACGCGCGGTATTCGCGAACGAGCAGGTTTTCCGCATATGAACCCGCGGTACCGGCTTCGGGCTTGCGCACGCGTTGACCGGCGGCGTTGCGGACGTAGGAGCCATCGGCATTGCGCTGCCACACGCGGTCGAGGTCGACGAGGCCGCCGATGCCATCGTCGACGGTGCGCTCGAAGCGCACGCCGCCGAGGACGCGCAGACGGTTGTTGAAGAGGCGGGTGTCGGCCTGGAGGTAGGCGGACTGGACCTTCTCTTTGATGTTCTCGTTATTATCGATGTGGTAGGTGCGCTCGGCCGCCCGTTGCGCGTCGGTCTTCTGGTAGAGCAGCGGGTTCAGCTCGAAGGCGCGCCAGGCGCGCAACGGCGACATCCAAGGGAGATTCGGAAAACCGTAGCCGGGATCGACGTTCTTGTAGACCTGCATCAGGTAGGGATCGAGCGGCGCCGTGGTCTGGGAGTTGCCGTCGGGACCGCGGAAGGTCCAATTCTCGTTCTCGATATTGGTGTCGAGCATCACGCGGCGCTCGGAAACACCACCCTGCAGCGCGGTGGGCACAGGCATGAACTCGAGGGTGCGGCGAACGTTCACGTAGCCCTGGTTCGTGTAGCTGCGATTATTGAGGGTCGCATGGCGGGCGATGTTGCCGCGGAAATTATCGATGTCGGTCCAGTCGAACGGCTGGTTGCTGTTGTCGAACGCCTCGATGCTACCGGGACGGGCGCCGGAGATGTCGGTGAACTTCAGGCGAACCGGCACGCGGTTGACTGCGGTGGCTTCGAGGAAGAAGCCGGCGTCGGCGTAGCGGCGCTTGGTCTGCGACGCGGAGCGGCTCACGCCGCTCTCCACGCGCCAGCGGCCGTTGTCGTAGCGGTAGTTGATGGTGCTGGTGTCGGTGATCTGGTTGATCAGCTGGTTGGTGCCGCTGTTGGTGATGGTGGCGCGGCCCGTGGCACCCGTGGTCTGGTTGGCATCCCACGTCAGCGGCGTGCCGCCGGCGACGGACGGGGTGGCGTTGGTGCCCGCGTTAAAGACGTAGGAGAGTGAACCGATGCGGGTATCGGTGCGGCTCGCCATGTGGCCGATGGAGAGGACGGAGTTGTCGGTGACCTTCCAGTCTGCCTTCACGCTCAGGGTATTGCGCGTGAGGTCGCGGGGACCATCGAGCAACGAGACGGAGGAGAGAAACGGATTGGCGTAGTTGGCCGGAGTGCCAGTCGGGGAGCCGGGAGGGACGATCGAGCTCCAGACCTGCAGCGTGCGGTGCTGCTCGTTGAAGACCCGGGCATGAGTGCCGGCGATCACGAGTCCGAAGCGTTTCGTGACCGGCCAGGTGAAGTCGAAATTCGCCCCGGGAAGAATCTTGTGGGTCTTCCGATCGCGGTGCGAATGCGGCGTCTTCTCGAGGTCGAGGTTCTCGTGATTCGCGACGAGGTTGAGGCTGTAGCGGAGCTGGCGGCCTTTGCGCTCGAACGCGCTTTTGCTCACCATGTTCACGGAACCCGCGAGCGCATCCGCCGGCGTCGAGGGCGTCGGAACTTTCGTGAGCTCGATGCGCGAGATGTCGTTCAACGCCATCGAGCGGATGTCGACGCTGCGCGTCGCGCCAACCCAGATGTTGGAGGCGGGCGCGCCGTCCGAGGTAATGTTGGTCATGCCACCGCCGATGCCGCGAACCGAGATGCCGGCGACGTCGGCGAGGTCGTTTTCAACCGTGACACCGGGGAGGAACTTCAAGAACTCGCCGACGCTGCCGCCGAGGATGTCGCCGAGCGAATCGGTCGCCATGACGTTCTTGATGTTTGGGGCGAAGCGCTGCTCGTTCGTCGCGATGGCCTGCGCGTCCGTCTCGCGTTCCTGCGAGACGACGAAGGCGTCGAGCGTGACGGTGGCGGCATCCTGGCCGTAGCGCTTGGCGCTGGTGAGGTCCACATTCCGCTCGATGCTGCCACCGGCCGGCACGTCGACCGCGATGGTCTGCACGTCGAGATCGGTGAAGAACACCTCGAGCGTCACAGGACCGCTCGGCACGCCGACCAGTCGATAGGTGCCGTGATTGTCCGTGAACACGGTCTGATCCGTGCCCTTCAAGGTCACGCGGGCATTGTTGAGATACTGACCGGTGACGACGTTTTGCACGCGACCGGTGATCGTGCCGGTGGCTTGTGTTTCTGACGCCAGTGCTCCCGGCGCGGCCGGGAGCGGGCGAGGTGCCAACCCGACGGTGGTCAGGAAGCACGCAAGTAGTACGAGTGATTTCTTAGGCATACGGTGTTGTTAACTAGCACTGGTTGGGACTGAAGAGCCGCCTGCGGCCTCCCGACCGGTGGCAATCCCCGTCGGAAAACCCAAGGCGGCTCTCACGCGGACTTATCAAAACTCGGCGCCACCGGAGCGAGAGGAAACAACGGAAATGGTTATGCGCTACGGTGACATTTGCGTGGCTTCAACAACCTGCGCGCAAACGCGAGGGCTGCTCCGCCGCCGGCGGGCCCCGGTTCGCGGCGGGCGCGCGGCCATTTCCCCGGCAGCCGTAACTTCTTGTTGCCCGGCGCGCGGGCGCTCCGTTGCCTGCCCGCATGCCCCGCCTGCTTGCTTACCTGATCAACGCTTTTCCCTTCTGGGTGCTGATCCTGTGCGCCATCGCCATGGTGCAACCCGTCTGGTTCACCTGGTTCAGCGGCCCGTGGATCGTCTGGACGCTCGCGATCATCATGCTCGGCATGGGCCTGACGCTCACGCTCGACGATTTCCGCCGGATCGTGCGCATGCCCCGACCGGTCGCGCTCGGTTTCGCCGCGCAATTCACCATCATGCCGCTCGTCGCCTGGAGCGTGGCGACCGCGCTCGAGCTCGAGACGCCCTTCGCCGTCGGCCTGATTCTCGTCGGCTGCTGCCCGGGCGGGACGGCGTCGAATCTCGTGACATTCCTCGCGCGCGGCGACGTCGCGCTCTCCGTCGTGATGACGACGTGCTCCACGATCGCCGCGGTCATCATGACTCCACTCCTCACCCAGTGGTTCGCTGGCACGCTCGTGGCAGTCGATGGCTGGGGCCTGCTCGTCAGCACCGCGCAGGTCGTGTTACTGCCCGTCGCGATCGGCGTGGCGCTGAATCAATTCGCGTCGCGCGCCGTGGCAAAAATCAGTGGTGCCGCGCCGCTTTTCTCCGTGCTCGGGGTCGCATTGATCTGCGCCAGCATCGTGGGCCAGAGCTCCGTGGCGATCCGCACGAGCGGCGGGAAACTGATCCTCGCGATCTTCCTGCTGCACACGGGCGGTTTCCTGTCCGGCTACCTGCTGTCACGAGTTTTCGGATACTCACGCACGATCGCGCGAACGATCTCGATCGAAGTGGGCATGCAGAACTCCGGCCTCGGCGTGGTGCTCGCGCGCCGGCATTTCGCCGACCCGTTGACCGCCGTTCCCGGCGCCATCTCGGCTGTCTGCCATTCCGTTTTAGGCAGCCTCTGCGCCGGCTACTGGCGGCTCCGACCCTCCGGTGAGGGCGATGCTCCGAAGATCATCGCACCTCGACCCGCCGCCGTGGAGAGTGCGCGGAGTCCATAAAAAGCAGCGCGACGCAGCCGCGACCAAAGACGCCAGCAGGCCTTTACCTGCGCCCGCGGAAAACAAAAAGGCGCTCCGGCCGAAAGCCGGAGCGCCGCGCTATATAAAGCTATCGATCGTTATGTCGCGCGTTCAGAAGGTGCCGCGAATGCCGAGCGCCATCTGGATGCCGAATTCCTGCTCCTGATATTGCTTCGCGTACTCCGGCGTGTCGTCGCCGTAGCGGAGGATCGTCTGCGGCACGTTCAACACGTTGTTCACGCTCGCGACCAGCGAGAGCCGGCGCGTGAGCTGGATCGAGCCGTTCATGTCGAGCGTGGTGCGGGCCTTGATATAGGTGTAGCCATTCGGGCCGAAGGCCGCGATCGGGCCGCGTTTGTCGAGCCCGCGGTAATTCCAACGCGCCGTCAGGACGAAGCGCTTCCGGCTGAACGTCGCGCCCCAGTTTCCGCTTTTCGGGATGAAGCTGGTAAACGACGCGCCCTGGTTGCCGTCGAGGTCGAGCTTCGTCCCATTCGCGAACAGCGTGAAGTAGCTGCCCCATTTGCCGAGCATCCGGAGCGATTGCTTTATATTGATCTCGGCGCCGGTGATGCGGGCGTCGCCCGAGTTGAACTTCGTGCGTATGTTCCAGCCCTCGAAGCGCGGATCGAGGCCAAGCTCGCTCAACAGCTCGGGCGTCGCGATGCGCGCGGAATCGCCGAAGAAGTTTTTGATCTCCTTCAGGAACACGCCCGCGCTGAGGAGGCCGCCGTGCGGTGTATAATATTCCGCGGAGAGGTCGAAATTATCCGCCGTCCACGGCGCGAGCGCGGGATTGCGGATCGTGAGGGTGCCAAAGCCGCGCGTCGGATCCGGCTCGTCGTCCTCATCGAGATCCTCGGGCGTGGCGACGGTGCGTGGAATGACGTCCGTGAAATTCGGACGGCCGTAGGTCTTGGCATAGGCCGCACGCGCGAGGAAGTTTTCCGTCACGCTATAGGTGAAATGCAGACTGGGATAATACCCGTCGTATTTACGGTCCGAATGCGCGGCGCGGTAGGCGCGCGTGAGGAGGAACTGCTGGTAGGAGTTGACCGCGCCGGCCTCGGGTTTGCGCACGCGCTGGCCCGCGGCGTTGCGCACGTAGGAACCGTCGGGGTTGCGCTGCCAGACGGCGTCGGTGTCGTTCACGCCGCCCTGGCCTTCGTCATGCGTATGCTCGAAACGAACGCCGCCCAGCACGCGCAGGCGGTTGTTGAGGAAACGGGCATCGGCCTGGATATAGGCCGCGTGTACTGTTTCCTCGATGAGCTCGGAATTATCGACGGCGAAGTTGCTCTCGTTCACCAGCTCCACTTCCCGTTTCGTATATAGGAGCGGATTCTGCTGATACGCCTCGAAGGCGCGCGAAGGCGACATCCAGGGGATATTCGAGAAGCCATAGTCGGGATCGACGTTGCGGTACACCTGCATGGTATACGGATCCAACGGCGCGGTGAGCTGGGACTGGCCGTCGGGGCCGGTGAACTGCCAGCGGTCGTCGCGGGCGACCCGGTCCAGCATCTGCTCCCGGCGGGAACCACCGACCTGAATGGAGGCGGGGAACGGCAGGGCTTCGAGGCTGCGGCGGACGTTCAGGTAACCATTATTGTTCCCGCTCCGGACATTGAGATCGACATTGCGGGCGATGGCCCCGCGGTAATTGGAGATATCATGCCAGTCGAAGGGCTGGTTCGCGTTGTCGTAAATCTCGATCGTGCTGGGGCGGTCCGGCGTGAGACCGAGAAAGTCGATCCGGATGGGCCGGTTTTGCACCGCGGAGGCTTCATAGAAGAAGCCGGCATCCCAGTAACGGCGTTTGGTCTGGGACGCGGAGCGGCTGATGCCCGATTCCACGCGCCAGCGGCCGTCATCATAACGATAGCTCAGCGTCGTCGTGTCGGTGATCTGATTGATGAGCTGATTGGTGCCGCTGTTGTTGAGCGAGCCGCGGCCGGTGGCGCCGAGAGTGAAGTCCGGGCCGAAGCTCCCGCGGGTGCCCGAGGAGGGACTGGGGGTGTGATTATTGCCGGTATTGAAGGTGAACGAGAGCGAACCGATGCGGGTGTCGGTGCGGCTCGCCACATGGGCGACCGAGAGGACGGAGTTCGGCGTCACCTTCCAGTCGGCTTTCACGCTGAGCGTATTGCGCGTGAGGTTACGCGGGCCGTCGAGCAGGGCAAACGACTGCAGAAACGGATTGCTTGTCGAGGATCCCGGCACGTTGGCGGCGGCATTCGTCCACGACGTGGTGGTGCGATGCTGCTCGTTATATATATTGGCATGCGTGCCCGCGATGACGATGCCGAAGGTCTTCGTGATCGGCCAGGTGAAGTCGATATTCGCGCCCGGCAGGATCTTGTAGTTTTTCTCATCCTTGTGGGAGTGCGGCGTCTTCTTGAAATCGAGGTTCTCGTGATTGCCGACCAGGTTCAGACTATAGCGAAGCTGGCGGCCTTTGCGCTCGAAGGCGCTTTTGCTCACCATATTGACGGAGCCACCGAGGGAGTCGGCCGGCGTGGCGGGCGTCGGAACCTTCGTGAGCTCGATGCGCGAGATGTCGTTCAGGGCCATGCTGCGCACATCGACGCTGCGCGTCGCGCTCACCCACACATTGGAGCTCGGCGCGCCGTCGGAGGTGATCGCCGTCATGCCGCCGCCGATGCCGCGCACGGAAATGCCGGCGACGTCGGCGAGGTCGTTGTCGACGGTGACGCCGGGCAGGAACTTCATGAACTCGCCGACGCTGCCGCCGAGAATGTCGCCGAGCGAATCGGTGGCCAAAACGTTTTTGATATTGGGCGCGAAGCGTTGCTCGTTGGTGGCGATCGCCTGCGCATCGGTCTCGCGATCCTGCGAGACGACAAAGGCGTCGAGCGTGATCGTGCCGGGGTCGGCGCCGTAGCGTTTGACGCTGGTGAGGTCGATGTTCTGCTCGACGGCGCCGCCGGCGGGAACGTTGACCTGGACGGTCGCGAGATCGAGATCGGTGTAGAAGACCTCAATGTTCGCCTGGCCGCTCGGGACGTTAATGAGCCGGTACGTGCCGTCCTTGTCGGTGAACACCGTGTTATTGGTGCCCTTCACGGTCACGCGGGCGTTGTTGAGATACTGGCCGGTGACCACGTTTTGCACGCGGCCGGTGATCGAGCCGGTGGTGTCCGACTGAGCCTGCGCCGGTCCGATCACGAGTGCGATCAGACCGACGAGGGTAGCGAAGAAGTTTTTTCGTCTCACGGTTTTTTCAGGTTCCTGGTTGGTTTGCGTTTTGTCTGGGGGGGGACTCGGGGGCGGCGTGCTTCGCCGCGTAACCAACAGCGCCCCGGTGGCCGCGTCCTCCACGACCAGCAGGTCGGTGTTCGCGAACATCCGCCGCAGTGCTTCGCGCACCGCGAACTCACCCTTGATCGCACGCGTGCGAACGCCCTCGATCGTGTCGATCGCATAGACCAACTCGATATCCGCCTGCGCCACGAAGACCTGCAGCATCTTCTCGGCTCCGCCTGCCGGAACGTCGAAGTGACGTCGCACCGTCGGAGTGGCGCCAGTCGCATCCACGGCCATCATCCACGCCAACGCGAGCGCCACATGCCCGTGACGAGATCGTCGTGAGCGGAAGCGCAAAGGTTTGGAACGTGGTGTGGTCATGCCGCAAGCGTCGCACGGCGTGGAAGCGCCGTCGCGATGCAGGACGCAGCAGCGCCAGATTTCCGTGACGGCCCACCAAAAAAAACTGGCGAACTGCGCGAGCTTTGATCCGCCGTGTGCGCCGATCGCGACCCAGTCCACTTCGCGTGAGTTCAGGCTGCGCAACGCGTCAACGCGCCGGCCACAGCACGATTTGGTTGCCTCGCCGCTCCACGCGCACGTCGGCGCTCTGCTCGAGCAACCGCACAAAACCTTCGATATTCGAGGCGCGAAAACTTCCCCCGAGGCGCCTGGCGCGCAGCGAACGATCGCCGATCACGAGGCGCGGACCGGACGGCGAGTGGCGGTTGAAGGCGGCCACCGCTTCGGAGAGCGGCGTGCGCGAAAAAACCAGCCGCGCGCTCTGCCAGCCAAGCGTCTCCTCGATCTCTGTGCTCGCCGCCGCGCTCACGGCCACGGGCGCACGCACCGCCGCCGATACCTGCTCGATCACCACGCGCTGCCCCGCCGTCACCAGCGGCGGCCGAGCCACGGCCTTCTCCCGGATGTCGGCGACTTGCACCGTCCCGGCCGTGACGAGCACTTCGACGCGCTTCGGGTCGAAGCGAACATTGAACGCCGTCCCGACCGCGCGCACCGACGCGTTCCCTGCGCTGACCACAAAGGGCCGCGCCGAATCCTTCACCACGGTGAAGTGCGCTTCCCCACGCACCAGCACCACGCGGCGCTCGGTCGCGGTAAACTCCGCGCGCAATTCGCTATCCTCCCGCGCCATCGCCACCGAGCCGTCGTCAAACACGTGCCGGCTCGCGGCACTGGCAACCAGCTCATACGTCGGCGCCTCGTCCACCGCAGCGTCGCCCGGCCAGCGCGTCCAGACCACGCCCGCGCCGATCGTCAACGCCGCCGCCGCCGCCCACAGCGTGCGCCAGCCCAGCCGCGCACGGGAGCGCTGGGAGAGCGTCCGCGAGGTCCGGTCGAGCTCGGCGACCATGGCCAGGAGTTCGGGATCCCCGCGCGCTTGATCGCACGCGCGCCACGCGCCCTCGATCCGCGCGAATTCCGCCGCGTGCCGCGGATCGGCGCCCTGCCAGCGGAGAAACGCCTCCTCCTCTGCCGCCGTCAGCCCGCGGTCGCAACGCGCGAGCCAGCCTGCTGCCGCCTCGGCGATCGCCGAGGCACCCGTATCATCGGCCTGTTCCCGCGTGGCGCTCATGGCAGAGAACGCGGCGTCGCGCCATGGTCGCGGAAAAAATCGGCACAGCGCCGCGCGCCTTTCGCGACGAGGGTTTCGACCGTATTTTCGGTGATGCCGAGACGAGCCGCGATTTCCTTTTGGGAAAGGCCTTGGATTTTGCGGAGGAGAAACACGTGGCGGCAGCGTTCGGGAAGCGCGCGAATGGCGTCCGTCAGCAGCGCGAGCTCTTCGCGCCGGCTGACAAACTCGACGACATTCGGATCCTCCTCCAAGACGGACAAAGCGGTGGTTTCCGTGATGCCAATCGGCGAGGCGACCGCGCGGCGCCGCATGAGATCGCGCACCGCATTGCGCGCCACTGCGAAAAGAAACGCCCGGTTCGAGCGCACGACGCCGCGGTCACGTTCGCGCAACAGCCGGGCATAACACTCCTGCATCAGATCATCGACATCGGACAGCGAGCCGAGCGAATGGCGCAGATACGACCGGAGCGACGCCTCATGAGGCTGCACTTCTTCGGAAAACCAGCGGGCCTGTTCGGAGGGCGGCATCATGTACGCAGGCGCTCTCAGTCGAGCGAAGTGAGTGCATTCCTTCGGCCCGCCGTTCTGTCGAGCAGATTTCACGCTTCCGGCCCGAGCCCGGACCGCCCGTCACCAGAATGTAACTCTCGCACGACGGAGCTCGGAAATGTGCAGTGGTTTTTCGACTAAATATTCCTGCGAAAAATCCCGCCTGCACCTTCAGGAAATCCGACAAAAAAAAGGCCCTTCATCGAACCCGCGGACACGCGGTCACCGCGCGGCATCCGAATCAGAAACGTCCGCCCAATGCGACCGCGGCAAACGCAGCCGGGTCGCCGCGTTGCTCGAAGCCCAGCTCATGATAATCGAACCGCTGGTCGACCGTCATCCCCACATCGATCGTCAGCTTCAGGCCGGCAGAAAGGGCGACCGTCCCGCCCACGCCCAGCCGGATCTCGCGGTAATCCAACTTGGCGTCCGCGAGCGACCGCGCCGCCGGCGACGATCCCGGCGCCCTCGTCAGCCGATACGTCCCACCTTGAAACGTCGCTCCGGCCGTGAGCGTTGTCGTGCGATTGAGCTCCCACGCCACACCGGCCCGCGGAAACCCCAGATCGAACCGCCACGCAGGAGCAAACTCCCACCGCAATCCCGCGATCGGCAGCACCGGATTATCGGAAAACGCATTCGCGATCAGGCCGAAGCTCCAGATCAGTTCACGCGACGCCGCATACGAGGCCAGCCCGAGAAAGGGCGCATTGAAGGTGTCTGCCTCGACCGCGCGACCATCACCGAAAAAGCCGGGACGCACCGAGGCGATGAAACGCCAGTTCGCGTCGCGTCGATATTGCCAGCCCAGCCGCAACGATAACTCCTGCAGTGTCTCGGGCAGCAAGCTCGCCTCCGGCCGATCGAGCTCTGTCCGAACGAAGCCGATGCCATGGGTCAGGGTGGCGTCAGGCGAGAGCGCGGTGCGACCGCTCGCATCAAGCTCATAACGCCACACGGAAAGTTCGCCCGCACCCCGCCGCAGATCGGCGTCCGCCGTATAGCTGAAACCGGTGTTGACCGTGTCGAGCAATCTGAAGCCGGACGAAGCCGGCGCAGACGCATGGGTGAAGGCGGGGCCGACGCAGAGCGTCACGGCGACCGCGAGGAGGCGGGAAAGTATCATGCGGGCAAATTACGTTTCGGTTCCGACGTTGGATGCAGGCCGCCACGTTCATGGCCAGGCCTTTCATGCGTCTGCCCGACCGACGGCTGATGTGGCACCGTGTCCACTCAGCGGCGATTCAGCTCAGCCCCTCAATTTTGGCACGACGCGACCTTTCGCGTTCTCCAAGCCAATGTGCCGCGGCGGAATCACAACCAACCGGCCATCGGAACCTTCGAGGCATCCCGCATTGCGCGGCACCGCAACCATGCGGCCATCACGCCCCTGATTGCCGACGAAGCCCTCCGGGATCTGCACCAGCCGGCCGTCACGACCGCGCATGCTGGTGGTTTGAAGAGGAAGAGAAGTGAGCAGGAGCGCAGTTTTTTGGCGGGTCATGGTGAGGTGTAATTGTGGCGCGCTCGCCCAAGGCCTTGTATCCGCCGGCAAAACGACGAGTGCCGGCGATAAGGCCAGGCGTCGATTCTGCCCAGGATCAGCGATGAGTTTGCGCCCCGGGAACGAGCGTGAAACTCCAGACTACACGCCAGCCGCTCGAGGACGATGCCTAATCCCCCCGAATCGGGGGTGACTTCGCCAATCTACTCATCCGCGAAGTGCTTAGCTTACTATATAATACGCACGACACAGCTTGAGGCCGCGCCACGGCACCTCATCCGACGCGCCCGACCAAATTTACTCGTCTCAGCGCTTGCCGCTCACTTTCTGTTTCAATGATTTTCCGCGCCCGATGCCTGCGCATCCAAAGATTACTTTGAGACCGGCAACGCTCGCTGACCTGGCGATTTTGCGCCGCTGGGACGAGCAGCCACATGTCGTCGCCTCCGACCCGAACGACGATTGGCAGTGGGAAACCGAACTCGTCCGTACACCCGACTGGCGTGAGCAGCTGATCGCGGAAATGGACGGTCGCCCGCTCGGGTTCATGCAGATCATCGATCCCGCGCGCGAAGAGAGTCGCTACTGGGGAGAGCTGCCGCCCGGTCTTCGCGCGATCGACATCTGGATTGGCGAAGCCGCCGACCTGGGGAAAGGCTACGGCTCGCAAATGATGCGCCTCGCCCTCCAGCGCTGTTTCGCCGACCAGCGGGTGCACGCGATCCTGATCGATCCGCTCGCCAGCAACCTTCGCGCGCGCCGATTTTATGAACGACTCGGATTTCGTTTCTCCGAGCAACGGCGCTTTGGAGCCGACGATTGTGCCGTCTACACGCTAACACGTGCCCAATGGCAGGAATGCCTCATGCCTGGGTGATTATAAAAATCCCGAAATCCAAAATCGGAAGTCGCTCCCCCCACCCGAGCTTCGGCCGCCCCGCAAACGGTCGGTAATCCGACCTATGTTCATCCCCTGCAAATTTTGCTTCGATCTCGGCAATTCCTGCGCAGCAGCGTCCGTTGACTCAGCTGCCAATCTGGCCTGAGTCTGGTCTCATGCCGAAGCGCATCGTACTTCTCGCCCCTCTGGCGCCTGCCGATTTCACGTCGTTCGGGAATGCGTGCGCTCTAACTGCCGCTCCGCGAAAAAGACGGTTCGGTCCCGACCTCGCGTGAAAAACGCCGTTCTCAGCTCTCCAGCCGCAGACGCGCACCCGTTCGACGAAGCCGATCTCTGCGCGGTTCTTGTCCTCGACGCCTCCGGCAATGTTGTCGCGGCCAACCGCTCCGCCCGCTACCTCTGGGCCGGCCCGGATAAATCATTCGTCAGGTCGGCATTCGCCGGGCTTTTTATCTCCGCGCTCGAATCCGATGATCCGGAATTTCTCGAAACGGAGTCAAAGGTGTTGATTGCCGGCGCGCTCGACCGTTGGACGCGTCTCATGGCCAAGCCGGTGGATGGCCAGCCGCGGGCCGTGCGTGTCCGCCTCGAACGCGCCCTCGGCGGCGCCGGCAGCTATATCGCCACGATTCAGCCGCAGGCACCGGCTCGCTAAGCCGGGAATAATTCAGTTCAGAACGCAGAGTTGGGAAAAGACGCTCGGTCCGGCGCCTCCCGATCCGACCGGCTCACTGCACGACGTTCACCATCTCGCCACCGCCTCGCGGGCCTCGTGCCACCGCACCGAAAACTCCACTATTCGCTCCCCTGCCGTCGGCTGTCTATCCGGCAACTGATAACGTAATGCTTCCTGGATACGCTCCACCGGCAAACGGCTCGCCCAAGGTGGTGGCTGCTTCAGGGTTGAGCCCGTCACGACTTCGAAATCCCGCCGCTCTATACAGCGATCACCGCGACGGCTCAAATATACGCTCGCCTGCCGGGTCGCCACATTGCCACGCACGAAATAGCCCAGCCGCAGCGCTTCGAGTCCGTTGGCGTTGATCCCGGCCGCACTGAAATCCGCCGCCGTGACCGAGCCATAGCTGCCCAATTCAGACCAGGCTTGCTCGAGAAAGGCGGGCTCGGAAAAACTCAGGCGCTCGGCCAATACGGCGAAATCGGGCCGCGTGCTCGGCGGAAACGCGGTGAGGGTGCGCAACAGCGCCCAATGAAAAGGCCCGACGCGCGCGCAGGCGGCCACGGAATAATCGAGCGGGACTTCAATACAGGGAATTTCCATCAGGAACGGCCGCGCCCGGATGCGGCTGCGGAGGCGGTTTCAGCCATGCCGAGCTCGGCCACGGAAAATGTGGCGCCCGCCGCCCGCGCGAGATCGTGGATGTGCGCGTAAACCCGCTGCGACTCACCGGCTCCATCGGCGGCGCTTGGCACCTCGACCTCGGAGCGGGCGAACGTCTCCCGGCTCGCGAGCACAATGAGAAGTTTCCGGGCGCGGGAAAATGCGACGTTGATCCGGCGGAAGTCCCGCACGAATTCGCCCGTGAGCCGCGGACCCGTGCGCACGAGGCTCACGATCACGACGTCGCGCTCGCTGCCTTGGAACTGGTCGACGGTGTTCACGTCGCGGTTCAGGTCGAAGCCAGGCGCCTGGTCGAGCCGCGCCTCGCGCAGCCGTTCGCGCAGCAAACCCACCTGCGCTTTATAAAAACTGATCACCGCCAACTCGAGCGGCGGCCCTCTGTGCTCCCGGAAAAGACTCGCGACGATCCCGGCACACACCGCCGCCTCGATGGCATTTTTTCGCGACGTGCCATACGATGCTTCGCGGACAGGCAGGCCCTCCGCATCGCGTGCCGTGTCGATCCACACGAAATGCTGCGTGGGCCGCAACCAGGGAAACCCCCGCGCACCCCGCAGCTGCAGACCATGTTGTTTAGACTGTATATACTCGGCGTCGCCGTCGCCGGCCTGCAACGGACTGTCGGCATAAAAATGATTCACCGCCGCCATGATCTGCGGATGCATGCGATACTGCCGCCGCAGGCCGCACCGCACCGAGGGCGGCGCGGCGCGGAAATAGCGCTCGAAGAGCGAGGCCGTGACCATTTCGCGGAACTGCTCCACCGCCTCTGGCGTGACGTCCGCATTCTCCCTCGCCTCCTCGAACGTCACGTCGCGAAACATCGGCGGCAGCTGCCGGTGATCGCCCACCAGCATCACCCGCCGGCCGAGCAGCATCGGCAACAGCATCTCGGGCGGCGTCGCCTTGCTCACCTCGTCGACGATCGCGAGGTCGAACGCGGGATTGAGCAGCTTCGAGGTCAGAAACTCAGCCTTGCCGGTTTCATTACAGGTCGCACCTACGACATTCGCATGCTTTATATAAACATGCTCCAGCGTCGGCGTGACATCGTCGGCGCTGGTTGCTGCGAGGCGCTTTTCCCAATCGCCCAGCAGCGCGCGCCACGCCGCATCCGTTTCCAACTCGGCGGCCGCGCCCGCCGATTCACCGATCGCACGCAGCCAGCTCGCTATATAATCACTCGCCTGGGAGGCCCCGCCGTCGCGGTTCTTGGCCGATGAGACAAAGATCGGCCGCACGTGAGGCAGCCGCGGCAGGCGGTCGAGCGCCTGGATCACCGCGAGATTCGCCTGCGAGGAGATGAGCACACGCTGGCCGCCCCGCACCAGCTGGGAGCAGACTTCGGCGATGACCGTGGTCTTGCCGGTGCCGGGCGGCCCCCACAAGAGCAGCACATCCTCCAGTGCAAGCGCCCGTCCGACGCACGCGCGCTGTTCGGGATTGAGCTTCCGGTCGGGCTGCCAGTCGCTTCGCGCGGGCGGCACCGGAGCCGCCTGCGCAATATCAAAAAGCCACAAGGGCAGGCGCGGATTCAGCGCACGCCCCTCGCCCAGCCGGGCGATCCCCTGCATTTGTACATCGATCGAAGCGATCTCGCCTTCCATCGCAAGTTGCAGAAACCCCTCCTCCGGCACGCGCAGATCGCCTCCGGCCGCGTGATCGAACTCGAGCACTATAGAGACCGCGACCACCCCGCCGCGCGAGTCCGCGGCGGAATGGCCTGCGCGGTCTGCCCCCCCACCGGAACGCATTGCCCCGGGCGTCCGCCGCGCCTCCATGCGCACACCCTTGAACCCGCCCTGCAGGATGCGATTGCTCGTCTGGGGCTGCAACCCGAGGACCTTCAGCTCTTCGTTGGCGAAGCGCTGTCTCAGGTTTTCAACTACATCGGGTTCCTTCAGATGGAAACGGATGGAGGTGCGGTTGCTCAACACTTCGGCTTCATTATAGGCATAACGAAAAGCGCCCTTCTCCCGCGCGAGCGTCTTGCGCCAGTCGAGATAATCGCGCCACTGCGCCAGCGGTTCGCTTAGATCGGCCGCTTCCTCCGGCAGTGCGTTGAGGAAGGCCACTGCCGGGCTGTCCGAGTACCCGACGCCGAAGTTGAAACCTGCGAGACACACCTCGCCTTGAAAGACGCGCTCCTGGGGCGAAAGCGGCAGCGGAGTGATGGGCTCCCACTTCACCGCGCGCAGCACGCGCAGCGCCTCGTCGTATTCGCAGATCAAGCCGACCCAGCGGTTGGCGCCGTCGGCGCTGCGCGCGAGGCTCGCGGATGGCCGCAAGTGATAACGAAACGGCTTCTGGCCGGCATAATCCCGTCGCCGCAGACACACGACGCGGCGCGGTTGCACGAACAGACGCACGAGCTGCTGCCCGATGATCCGCTGCTCGAACTCACGTCCCGGTTTGTCCGGCAGCGGCTGCGGACTGAGCGCCTGCGCGAGGCGCCGGGGAGACGCCAGCAGAACATCGAGATTGATCAGCAGCCGCATGCGGGAAAGGTCGAGCCGCCGTCGATGAGGACAGGCCGGCCCGCAAGCAAAGCTTTTGTCGCCGGATCAGGCCTGCGAATTCGCGGTCGGTGATGATACGCTGTTCCGAATTGAACCCCCACCGCAAGAAAGCGCACGCTGCGGACCCGTATCATGCCAAAAGAAAAACCGTCTTCCGTCTCCATGGTCTGCTTCGGCGAAGCGCTGTGGGACATTCTGCCGCGGGGCATTTTTCTGGGCGGCGCGCCGCTGAACGTCGCCTATCATCTTTCGCAACTTGGGGTGCGAGCGGTGCCCGTGAGCGCTGTCGGCCGGGATTTTCTGGGCGCCGAAGCGTTGCACCGCATTGCCGAATGGAAGGTGAACGTCGATTTCATCGCCCGCCGTCGCGAGCCCACCGGCACAGTACGCGCCACGCTCGATGCGCGCGGCGTGGCAAGTTACCGCATCGCCGAACGCGTCGCCTGGGACCGGATCGCGGTGCCGAAAACCCTGCGCCGACGGCGCGCACCGGGCGCCATCGTGTTTGGTTCGCTCGCCTTGCGCGCTCCTTCGAATCGCCGCGCGCTCACGGAGCTCCTCGCCGTGTGGCCGGAGTCGCTACGGGTGCTCGATCTCAACCTGCGGGCGCCCTTCGATCGCGGCGCGGGCGTCACGCTCGCTTTGCGGCTCGCCCAATTCGTCAAGCTCAACAACGAGGAACTCGGCCGCATGACCGGCCAGCCGGTCCGCACCGCCCGGCAGATTGAAACTGCCGCACGCGAGTTCGCCGCCACCCATGATTTGAAACAGGTCTGCGTGACCGCCGGCGGACGCGGGGCCGGTCTCCTGTGGAGTGACCGCTGGGCTTGGGAAGAAAGCCGGCCCGTGACGGTCCGGGACACAGTCGGCGCGGGCGATGCGTTTCTTGCGGCGTTTCTCGCCGCGCATTATTTGCGCGCCGAATCCCCGCGCGACGCCCTCGCCAGCGCGTGCCGCCTGGGCGAGTTCGTCGCGATGCGCGATGGCGCGACGCCGCCCTATCGCTGCAACGCCCGCGGGCAGCCGGTGGAAACCACATGAGACGCGACCGAACGCCAAGCACGATCGCAACCGCTTCTGGGCTCAGTGAGAACGCCCGCCTCTATATTACGTTTGGAGGCAGACTTTCCAAGAGCCCCTACCCGAGGAAAAGTGAGCTGCACTCCCACGGTGACGCAGTCACGAAATGACTATAGCCACCGGCCACCGCGGTGCCGCTCCCGCCGCTGTCGTGGAGACCCGCTCAATCGAAACGGTCGAGTTCGTCGACCACCCGGGTCAACGATGTGACGCCGAGGATGATCGCCAGATAGCCTTTCACATTGCTGTCTCGCAGCGTGAAACGCGTATGGACCAGCAGCGCATGGCTCAGCGTCTCGTCTTCGATCATGATCGAGCGCAACAAGGCATCGACGGTGGAGACCGTCAGGTTCGGGACGGTGAATTTCACCTGTAGTTGCAGGAGGTTTCCGAATACCCCCAGGCAGGCATTGAGTACAATGTTGCCTACTTCCGTGATCGTTTCAGCGGTGACACTTTCCTCCGGCACCGGCGCAGGCTCATTCGTGACCAGGCTGGTCAAAAGCGCAGCCGCACGATCGTCGAGCAGCAGCAGCGCGTTCCCCTGGATCGGGCCGGAAAACATCTGGTTAACACACGTCACGCGCGTCGGAAATAATCCGCGAAGCGCCATATCGGCCTGGTCGAGGTCGAATATATATAGGCTCGGAACCTCGAGCGTGACGCGCGCCGACGTCATTTCCGAAAGCGCCGCTGCGGCCCGGCCATACCCGATGTTTACGATTTCGGTGAGGCTGTCCTCCTGCTGTGATGTGAGGTGCATGGCTAGACGGAGGTCGATTTCCTGGCGGCGAGCTTCAAAGCGGAGTTCACGATCGGACCGAGTATGTCCGGTTTGATGCCTTTGTTTAAATACGTGTGCGCACCGAGCGTGAAAGCCTGGCTCACATCCTTCGGATCGTCCGAGGTTGTCATCATCGCCACCACGGTTTTGCCCAAGGCTTCGCGCTCGCGCAGCCATCTCAGAACCTGGAAGCCGTTTATCCCCGACATCTTGATATCGAGAAAGATAACGCCTGGCCACGGCATCGTCCCCTCCAGGCATTTCTGGAAGTGATCGAGCGCCTCTTCGCCGCCCACTGCGGAGACAATCGGGTTCTCCAGACCAGCGGCCTGCAATGTCCGGCCCAGCAGGTAGTGGGCATCCTCATCGTCGTCGACGATCATCAATGGGAACTCGCTTGGAGCGCTCATGCCGCAAAAACTTGCACCCTCGGTGTAAACTTCAAGCCGGACCTGCGCGGGTCGCGTCATCCCGGTTTTCTGCCCCAACGGGGCAGCCGCCCCGCGCCCACTCACGCCGTCACGACCTGGGCCTTCTTCACGAACCCGGGATCGATCGTCACCCCAAAACCGGGCCCCGTGGGACAACGCACGCTGCCGTTCTCACATTGCAGCGACGATGTCGCGCAGGACACCGGAACCGTGGCATTACCCTTGAACTCCTGGAACGGTCCGATGTTCGGCGTGAACGACGCAAACTGCACGACGTCGAGATAGCCGAGTCCCCCGCCCGACATGTGCGGCACCACGTTCATTCCGGCGGCGGCCGCCATCCGAGCCACTTTCGTGGCGCGAATAAAACCTCCGCCGTAGTGCAGGTCGGGCTGTACAATGTCGACCCCGCGCTGCGCGATCATCCAGTGGAAACGGTGCAGGCTGAACTCCTGCTCGCCGCCCGCGATCGGAATCGTGAGCGCATCCGCCACGCGCTTCGTGCTCCAGAGATCGTCGAACTCGCACGGTTCCTCATAAAATGCGTAGCCGTGCGCCTCCATCAGGCGGCCGATCCGAATCGCTTCGTCCGCGGTGTAGGAACTGTTCGCATCGGCATAGAGCGTCATGTCGTCGCCAAACGTTTTCCGCACGAGGGGAATCAATTGCTCGGTCCGCCCCGGTAGCGAATCCGCATTGCGGCTCATTCGGCCGCCCAGCCGAAACTTGATCGCGCGGACGCCGGAGCCACTGACGAGTTTCTGCAGATGCTCGACCTCCGCTTCGGGCGTATTGCCGCGATTGCCACTCGCGTAATATACAGGCACGTCGCGGCGTTTGCTGCCGCCGAAAAAGTCTGCCACCGGCCGCTGCGCCGTCTGCCCCATGAGTTCGAGCAGCGCCTGTTCCACCGCCATCACGCAAACCCAGAAGAGCTGGCCCTGCATCTTATAATTACTGCCGTGACGATACACGTCCCAATGCAGCGTCTCCAGCGCACGCGCATCCTTGCCTTTGAACACCGGCGCGACCCAGCGCAGGAAAATCGGATACGCCTTCGCCATGATCGCTGGATTGGGCACGGTGATCACCTCGACACCGTCGCTCGAACGCGCGCGCACGAGGTAGTTGCGCTCGTGCCGCAGCAACTCGATCGACGCGACGGTCACGGGCGACTTCACGAAATCGAGGTTCAGCACCGGCGCCGCCATGATCCGCTCAAGCTCCTCGGAAGAAACCGCGGGATGGGTCATGGCCGCCGGCGCGCCCAGCGCATCCGCACCGCGGAGAGAACCGGCCACCGCGAGTGCGCAGGAAGTTTTTAGAAACGAACGCCGTAACACACGACCGGAACCGGGAGGGGTATTCATAGGAGGAGCCGAAAGCGGCTGTGTGTACACCATATGATTCCCTCTCCAAACGCCAGCGCGCAACCGCTGCGGAACCTTCGGCAAGACGGCGCAAAGCCGACCGGGCCGCTAGTACCTTTCGAGCCCGAAAAGATCAACGGCTGCCGGCCGTCTGGGCACGAAACGCAGCCCGAATCCAATCGCCGCGCGTGGTGCGACCATTCGCCCTGGGCAATGCTTCAGTCGCGACACCACGCTCTCGCGCCAGCGTCATCCAGCGCGCCGCGATCGGCGCCTCGAGCACGCGATCGAGTTCGGCCCCGTGATGAAGCCACGACTCGGCATGCTGACCTTCGATCGTCCTGCCCAGCAGCCGGCCAGCCGGGCGCGGCGCCAGTCCATGCAAGCCACCAAGCGAGCCCCACCATTGCACCGCCATAAAATCCGCGCTTCCAGGCGGGACATCGCTCACGTAGATCGTCGCACCATCGTCCGCGTGCAGGCGTCGTTGCAGGTCCCCAACCTCCACGGCCCGCACATCCAGAGTCCTGCCGTCGGCGAGCGCGAGATGCGCCGCGTGCCCGGCCGCTTGACCGAGCGAACTCCAGATCGGCTCGAGCCGCAGCGCACAGAAGCCCACGTGCGACGCGCTCGCCGGCACCGGCGCGAGGAGATTGCGCACGTCTTTCGCCACGATCGTGCCATATGGAATCTGATACGGCGCGTAGGTGACGCCCAGCCCTTCGCCGAATCGCTTCCCGCCAAAACGCGAGCCTTCATGCCGCACGCCATGGCTGCTGTGGCCGTAATCGCCCAGCGCAATCGCGTCACGATGCAGGAGCGCACGCGCGTCGCCATCGGCATGACGCGTGTCGTTTTGCGTGAAGATTCGCAGACCCAGCATGCGACGCGCCTCCCGTACATAGAGCTGCGGCGGGATATGGTTCGATTCGGTGAACTCGTCCCGGCACCAGCCCCACGTCCTCGCCTCCTCCCGAAACGTCGCCGGCACTTCGGGATCGTTCTGCGCGAAGTATATAAGGCCGACGTTCCACAACACATGCTCGTCGTAGATCTGCCGCCGGACCGCCGCGTCGCCCTCGGGCCACATCAATTGATCCCCCGGCAAAGAGAGCCGGACGAAGCCGCGCGAGACGTCATTGATGTCGCGCTTGTTGTTCGGGAGCACCGGAATCTGTGCCTTCACTATATTATCCGTTTCGCCGTAACCGCCGAACGCCCGCTTGATCTTGCCCGCTGCAATCAGCTCCAGCATCGGGGCGAAAAGCTCGCGCCGATAGCCTTTCGGTGCCGCGACGGGCACGCGCAGTGCCGGATCCTGCGTCATGACGAAGCGGAAATTGTAACCTTGCAGATCGCCGCTGCTGGTCTCGGGCGCCGCGCTCTCGCCATATTCCTCCCTGCTCTCCACGCCGATCCGATATGGCACCTGCGCGGCGGCGATGAGGTCGCCCTCATAGCTGCCATCGATAAAAACCTTCCCCTCGCAAATGTGTTCCACGCCCGCCGCATCGCGGAAACGCGCGGCCTGCACCACGCGATCGCCGGCCGGCCCGCGCGTGTTCGCATCGACCAGCACCCACTGTGTTTTGACCGCGATCTTCGGATGCTCGGCAATCATCTGCTGATAGAGCAGCAGGTTCACCTTCGGCTCCGCGTGCGTGCCGCGAAACGTGTCCTTCACCTGCTGCGATTCGGCGCCGTAGGTCTTTTCATAATACGCCAGGGTGCGCCGGGTGAGCGCCCAGTACGTGCCCGTGAGCGCCTCGAACGTCCGGAAATCCGGGTGCGAGAGCCCGTTCGTCGTCATCCCGCCGATCCGGATCGAAGGCTCCGCCAGCAACACCGAATGCCCTCCCTTGGCCGCCGCCAACGCGGCCGCAATTCCGCCGGGTGTCGCGCCATAGATCACGACATCCACCTGCTCGGCGCGCGCGCAGACGGACAGCGCGGCGAACATGAACAACACCGCTCGTCGGCGGAAGAGTTGGGATATGCCAGCCGACGGTGAGAACATCATTGTACGCGCAGACGGTAGTTTCATCCAGGCTCAGGACGATTTCGCGGCGCTCCACGAGATCTCGTGCGGGAGTTTTCCTTCCTTGAGCGAAGCCACCGTCGCCAGCGCCGCCGCCTCACCCATCGGCACGGCGTTGCCCGTCACGCGATAACTCGAATGCGCGATGAAATCCCCGCTGATGCAGCGGCCGGCCATCATGAGCCCATCGACATCGGCCGCGATCAGCGCCCCAATCGGAATATCGTAAGGCTTCGAACCCGCCTGACGGTAACGCCGCACCTCCGCCGCGATCTCGTCCTCCCCTTCGAACATCGCGCCGGGTCGCACATTGTGTACATCGAAGCCGAAGTTCACGCGACACGCCGCATCGGCGTGCTTCTTGCCGTCGACGATATCCTGCGCCGTGACCGTATAGCGCCCCCGCACACGCCGGCCCTCGCGCACCCCGATCTGCTCCGCGGTCGCGACGACGGCGATGTCCTTCCAGGGGCCGCCCAGTTTGCGCAGATCGCGCACGATATCGTGCACTTCACGCCGCGCGCGGATCGTGGCCTCGGTGATCTTGCCCGCATCATAGGCCGGCACGCCGTATTCGTGATTCGTCATCAGCGAAAAAATCCCCGCGTGCAACAGACGCAGCGTCGGCCCGCTATAGGACGGGTTGATCCCCGAATCCCGCATGAGTTTGAGCAGATTCGTCTTCGCCGCTCCGCCCGCGACCTCGCGCACGTAGTGTGGAATAGCGTTCGCCTCGATGCCCGTGAGAAGCGCCATGAGCGACATCGGCTGGCACTCGCAGTTGGCGTTGATCCCGACGTCAAACCGGCATCCGGCCTGCGCCGCGAGATCGCCGTCGCCGGAGCAGTCGATGAACCGGTCCGCCACCCAGGCCTGCCGGCCGGATTTGGACTCCGTAATGACGGCCGTGAGACGGTTGCGCGTGTCCGTGACGGCCCCGACAAGCTGCGTGTGCAACTGAATCTTCACGCCAGCCGTGACGCACATTTCCTCGAGCACGACCTTCATCAACTCCGGGTCGTAGATCTCGCCCTTCGTCTTCTTCGCGACATCGCTGCCGCGCGCGATCATCGCCTGGAGAATTTCCTGCATGATGCCGGTCTTGCGACCGCCATCGATGATCTTGGTCAACATGCCCGCGGTCCACACGCCGCCGAGACAACCCGCGGTTTCGATGAGCTGAGTCTGCGCGCCGGCGCGCGCAGCCGCCAGCGCGGCGCCGATCCCCGCAGGGCCTGCGCCGCAGACCAGGACCTGGCTGCGGCCCGCGATCGGAATCGCGCGTTGCGTCTCGATGAAACGACCGTCGGAGGTGAGTTCGCCGCTCGTGCGAACGACTTCGCCGCGCGCGAAGTTCGGAAAATTTCCGGCCGCTAATGATGGTGCTGCGGCGCCCGGAGTTCGCGCCGCCGTCTGCCCGGAGAGCGTGAGCGCATAGGGGCCGAGGATCGCGCCGGCGGCGGCGGTCTGGAGGAAATTACGGCGATTCAGGCTCGGCGAGTCAGAGGGTTTCATAAGAGTGCGTTGGGTTTTTGGTGCTTATACAAGCGGGCGCTCGTCCGACGCGCTCCTGAGCGCGAGCAAGCTCGCCGCCTACCGAAAGCCACAGCGTGAAGGCTCGGCCTAGGAAGTTCGGAGAGGCTCTTCATTCAGAACGTACCCTTGAGGCCCATGGTGATGCCGACGCCATTATAGCCCCAGCGGTGATCCTTCGCATAGGCAGGAGTTGCGGAACCATAGCGCTTCTCGAGACTCGGCACGTTGAAGACGTTTTGCGCGGCCACATAGAGGAACACTGAATTGCGGAGCTGATACTCGGCGTTCAAATCCAGCGTGAGCCGGCGATCGTCCCACGCATAGGCATCGGGACCGAGCGCCGGCAGTGCACCAAGCCTACGCTTCCCGCGATAATTCCATTTCGCCATGAACATCACCGGCCGCCGGCTATAACTAAAGCCCCAGTTCAGGCTCTCCGGCGTGAAGGCCGAGAAATCCGCCTCGCGATCGCCCTCCAGCTCGAGCTTCGTGCCGTTGACGAAAACGCTGAAAGGCCGCGCCCAGGTCGCGAGCTCGCGCAGCGAGTGCCGCACGTTGAACTCGGCGCCCGTGACGCGCGCATTGCCGGAGTTGAACTTCGTCGTCACCCGCCAGCCCACGTAGCGCGGATCCAGCCCCAGCGCCTCGGTGTCGGCGAGCGTCGCGATGCGCACCGAATTGCCGAAGAACTCGGTGATGTTCTTCATGAAAACGCCCACGCTATAGAGTCCGCCTTTATTGGTATAATATTCGAGCGAGAGGTCGTAGTTGTCCGCCGTCCAGGGTTTCAGACCGGTGTTGCGCACTGTGATATTGCCCTGCACGACCGAGGGATCGCCCAACTCGTCGCCGTCGAGATCCGCCTCGTCGACCGTGGCGGTCGGAATGATGTCATTGAGGTTCGGCCGGCCGTAGGTGCGAGCATAGGCCGCTCGCGCGATGAAATTTTCGGTGACATTATAGTTGAGGTGAAGGCTCGGATAGAAGCCATCATACGAACGGTTCGCGCGATACCCGCGCTCCTGATGCGTGAGGGCGAGTTGCTCCAACGAACCCGCGGCGCCCGCCTCGGCCCGCCGGATGCGCTGGCCGGCAGCGTTGCGCGCGAAGCTGCCGTCGGCGTTCCGCTGCCAGACCGCAGCAGGGTCGACGAGCGCCCCCTGTCCCGCCGTGACCGTCTCCTCGTAGCGCACGCCCGTGAGAACCTTGAGCCGATAGTTCAGCAGGCTGAACTCGGTCTGCGCGTAATAGGCCGTGACGGTTTCCTCGAAGAACTGGGAGTTGTTGATGCGAAACGTCTCCTCGGTGACGAGCTGCGCGTTGGTTTTGGTGAAGAGCGCAGGATTATCCTGAAACGCGTCCCACGCGAGCTTCGGCGAGATGTGCGGGAAGCCGCGGAATCCATAATAGTGATATTCGTTCGTATAGAGCGACGAGAGAAACGGCGTCGGCGAACGGTCGCCATTGATCCCGTTGTAGGTCCAGTTCCGGTTGTAGCGGCGGATGTCGCGCGTGTGCTCCCGCTTCAGGCCGCCCACCTGCACGGCGAGGGGAAAATCGAAGAACCGGAGCTCGCGCCGCACATCCGCAAACCCGGATTCGAAGCGGTCATCGGTGCGCCGCGGCGTGGAGTTGACGGTGTTCAACTGATAGCTGTTCGGATCGAGGTAGTTCACCGGAGTGTTGTTCACGTCGAACACCTCGATCGTGCCGGGCCGGACCGCGCCGATGTCGCTGAAGCTCACGCGCACCGGCACGCGCATGCCGATCGCCATCTGGCGGAAATGCCCCTCCGACGTGTCGCGGTAGCCGCCGAACGCGCGCGATTTGTCGACGCCGGTCTGCACGCGCCAGGTGCCATTGTCGAAGCGGTAGCGGATGTTCCCGGCGGTCGTGTCCATCACGGAGTGTACAGAGGCCGCGCCGCCGGTCGTCATCGAGCCGCGGCCGGTGGCGCCGTGTACAAAATTCTCGCCAAACGTGAGCGGCACGCCGGTCGCAGGCGTCGGGACCGGGTTGGTACCGGCATTGATATTGAACTCGGTGGCGATGCGCTTCGATTCGAAGTGGCTGATCTGCGCGCCGACCGAGAGCACGGAATTCCGCGACACCTTCCAGTCGGCCTTGATGCCGCCGGACTGGCGCGTGAGCACGCGCGGGGAGTCGAGCAGCCGATAGGTTTGCAGATAGGGTCGTTCCGGCGTGGCGCCTGTGTTGGCGGCGTTCGCGTTGTAGGTATTATAGGAGTAATGAAGCTTCGCGTAACGGTCCGAGGCCGAGCCGGTGACGACGATGCCGAAGCGCGGCCCGAGCGGCAGCGTGAGGTCGAAATTCCCTCCGGGAAGCATCTTGTAGATCTTTTCCTCAGTCGTGTGCGGCGTGCGCTCGAGGGTGAAGTTCTCGCTGTTGGCCGCGAGATTGAGATTATAGCGGAGCTGCATGTTTTTCCGCTCGAACGCGCTCTTGCTCACCATGTTCACCGAGCCGGAGAGCGAGCTGGCGGCATTCGCCGGCGTCGGCACTTTCGTCACCTCGATGCGCGAGACGTTGTTGATCGAGGCTTGGTTGAACGCGAACGAGCGCGAGTCGCCCATCGCGTTGGACGTGTTCGCCATCTGCGCGCCATCGGTCGAGATGTCGACCATGTGCGGCGAAAATCCGCGTATCGAGATCGCAGATACGGTGGTGCCGTCCTCGTAATCGTACTCCGGAATCACGCCCGGAATGAACTTCATGAACTCGCCGATGTTGCCGTCCATCACGTCGCCAAGCGAATCCGCGGCGACGACGTTCTTGATGTTCGCTGCGTAGCGCTGCTCGTTGATCGCGATGGCTTCGCCATCCGTCTCGCGCGACGAGGCGACCGTGAAGGCGTCGAGCTTCACGACTGATCCCGGCTGCCCGTAACGGGCAACGCTGGTCAGTTCGATGTTGCGCTCGGCGCCCTGCCCCGGAGCGAGATCGAGCCGGATCTCCTGTGGGTCGAGGCCCGTGTAGCTGACATCGAGCACGACCGGACCAGGAGGAATATTCGCGAGGCGATACGTGCCGGTATCGTCGGTAAACGCGATCCGATCGGTCCCGCGCACGACGACGCGCGCATTGTTCAGATATTGTCCGGAAACAACGTTCTGCACGCGACCGCTGATCGTGCCGGCTGCGTGGGTGGCGGCGGAAGGGTCATCCGCGCCGTGCGTGGCCTGGCCGGGCGCGAGCGCGAGGGCGATCCAGCCACCAATCAAGGCGAAGGGGTTCTTGCGTTTGATCTTTTGCCGGGAAGAAGGCGGCGGCTGGTGCGCCGCATGAGCACTGGCCGCGGCGGACCGCGCCTTGGCTGAAGCGATGAGGAGCGCGCCGGTGCGCGCATCGACGACCACCGCGAGTTCGGTACCAGCCAGCATCGCATCGAGCGCCGCGTGGGGCGTGAAAACACCGCGGATCGCTTTCGTGGTAATCCCCTCGACGACGTCCGCGGCATACAACAGCCGCGCATC
>JAKFEQ010000090.1:0-43833 GCA_036675625.1 Opitutaceae bacterium
GGAAGGTCACGCGGATTGTAGTTCCTGCCACTTTTCGTTATCGCTTCACGCCCGCGGCCAGATCGGCCGCGCGGGCACCGACCACGGCGGCGATCTTCGCGCGGTCACCGAGATTATCGCGAATGCAGTTCACGAGGGCCGAGCCCACCACCACCCCGTCGGCCTGGGCCGCGATCTGGGCGACTTGCGCGCGCGTCCCGATGCCGAAGCCCACCACCATCGGCAGCGACGCATGCGCGCGTATCCGCGCGACAGCCTCGGGAATGTTGACCGCCACCTGATCCCGCACGCCCGTGACACCCTCGCGAGACACGTAATACAGAAATCCCGTCGTCGCCTGCGCAATCGTGGCGATCCGCTCATCAGGCGTCGTCGGCGCGATGATGAACACCGTATCCACTCCGTGGGCACGACACGCCGCCGACACCTCGCCCGCCTCCTCCGGCGGCAGATCGAGCGTGAGGATGCCGTCGACTCCGGCAGCCTGGGCCGCCCTCACATAGGCATCGACGCCGTTGGCGAACACCAGGTTGTAGTAGGTATAGAAGACGATCGGCGCCTGGCTGAATTCGCGGACGCGCCGCACGAGTTCGAACACGCGGGAAGCGGTCATGCCGCTCTCGAGCGCGCGCTGCGCCGCGAGCTGGTTGGTCAACCCATCCGCCAGCGGATCCGAAAACGGCACGCCCAGCTCGAGGATATCCACCCCGTTGGCGAGCAGCGCGCGGCACACTTCGAGCGACGTATCGAAATCGGGATCGCCGGCGCAGACATAGGCCACAAAGGCGGCGCGATTCTCGGCCCGGGCGCGGGCAAACGTGGACTGAATTCGGGACATGGAGCGGTGACGTTGGCGGGAAAGCGCGGCGAAAGACATTCAAAAAATGAGTCCGCTGCGCCCGAGTAGCATCTCCGTTTCCGCAACCCCCGTGGCATTGCAGGTAGGGACGGGCGGCCTGCCCGTCCGGGGATGCGCAGGCTGCACGTCCCCACCCACAAAATCATGAGATGCGGCCCATGCTCGAGTAGCGCCGGCATCCTGCCGGCCCGGTTCAACCTGCAAGCGTGCAGCCGCCGCCGCGTCTCAGAAATCGAATTCCACCGCGACCGGCAGATGATCCGAGAGCATCGAGCGCACGATCTCGCAACGCGCGTGCACACAGCCGGCCGGCAGAAAGACAAAGTCGAGCGCGCGCTGCGGCAGCGGCGAAGGAAACGTGAGCCCGACCGCCGGGTGCATCACATAATCACAGTAATCCGACAAATGGCTGAGCAGCGCCGCGGTCGCGTCGTCGCGCGTGCCGGGATTGTTGAAGTCGCCGCAGATCACGGGCGGCACCGCCCAGGTCTTGCTGTGCAGCCGGTGCTTCTCGCGCAGCCAGCTCAGCAGGCGCTCGAGCTGCAGCATGCGTTGCGCGCGCGAACCGAAATGCAAGTGCAGGTTCACGAGCGGCAGACAGCGCCCCTCGATCTCGAGCTCGACATAGAGAAAGCCCTTCTCCCCGAGTCTCCGCTGGCCAAAGACGACGGTCTCGGCGGCACGGATGTTATGCCGGGAGAGGACGGCGTTGCCGTAGGAAAGATTGAGCAGCCCGGTGCGACGGTTGTTGATGCCGAAGACCGATTGCGGAAAACGCGTGTGGACGCGCAAGTAGTCGAGGTGGTCGAAGTTACCCGCCCAGCGCGAGCGCTCGTCGATTTCCTGAAGCGCGACGACATCCGGGGCCAGTCGATCGAGCAGTGCCGCGATGCGACGGAGATTGGCGCGCAGCTTGCGTTGCGATGTCAGGCCTTGGATCGGGTTCAAGCCGCGGCCATGCGCGATGTTGAACGTGACGAGGCGAAGGCGCGGCATGAGTTTGAAGCGAAAGCACATGATCCGCCCGCCGCACAAAGGCAAACGTCGGGACCACGGTTCGCGGGTGGCACGGATTCAATCCTGTCTTTATCCGTTTAATCCGTGCCATCCGTGATCAATTTGGTTTCACGGCATTCGACCTGTTCACAACACGTCCTGTCAGTTCCCGGCGCGCATCCAGAAACTGGTTACGGCCAGGAGCGAACAATATCGCCGTTCGCATCCTTGAGCCGCAGGTCCGCGATTCGTACCTGCCCGGGGCCGGCGCACGGATCGAGCCGCAGCGCGTGGAGTGGCTTCACCTCGGCAATCGGCAGCGACACCGCATGCCATTGCCCGTCGTGTGTGACCGGAAATGCCAGGCGTCGCCCGCGTGGCAGGAGAGTCTTCGCATCCGTCGTCCAATAAATCTCCCCTTCGCCGACGGCGCGGCTCTGCACGCGGAACTCCAGCGTGTAGGGGCCGGTGCTCGCTGGCGCGGCCACGTCGATCGCGAGGCCGGGATCCTCCCCGTTGCATTCCAGCACGAGCTGGCCGTCGGCGACCGCCATCGTGGTGCCGATGCGTGCGCGAATCCGCGGCTCCGCGCCGGCGGCGCGGCGCGCGGCGGCCTTTTTCTTGCCGCGCTCATGACGCTCGTTGCTGGCGGCGACCGAAGTGTAAACACTCCACTCGCGGTGCACCTTCTCCGTCGTCGTGCTCGTGATCGGAGCACGTTCGCGTTCGGGCGCGTGCAGCACGGTGTCCGCCATCTCGTGCCACTGCGCGACCATGCGTTCGAGCCGGGCCGGCTGCTGCACGGCGAGATTGTGCAGCTCGGTGCGATCGCTCGCCAGGTTGTAGAGCTCCCACGGCCCGCTCTGAAAACTCACGAGCTTCCAATCCCCATCGCGCAGGCCGCGATCGCTCGCAAAAAGCAGATGGATCGGCGGACGCGCCTCGAGCTCCCGTCCCGCCAGGAGCGGCGCGAGCGACACGCCGGCGAGTGGCGTCGGCGCACGACCGGGCCACGTGGTGGGAATCGTGGCGCCGGAGATCTCGGCCAGGGTCGGCAGCACGTCGACGAGGTGCGCGGGCGTTTCGATTTTCGCGCCGCGTTTGGTCTTCAGTCCGGCGGGCCAATGCACTATCGCCGGCGTGGCGATCCCGCCCTCGAACTGGTTCTGCTTATAAAAGCGAAACGGCGTGTTGCGCGCCCAGGCCCAGCCTGTGCTGTCGCTCCAGCGCGTCGTGGCGCGATAGGGTTCCGCGTCGCGGCCCTGCGTGCGGCGGTCGTAGGGGCACGCGCCGTTGTCGGAAAGGAAAAGGATGAACGTGTTGTCGAGTTCGCCCGCGCGCTCGAGATCGCCGACCAGCCGCCCGAGCTCACGATCCACGCGGTCGATCAACGCCGCATACGCCGCCATGCGGCGCGCCTCCCAGGCTCGCAGCTCCGCGCTGAGGCTGTCCCACGCCGGAATGTCCTCGGGTCGCGGGCTCGGCTCCAGGTCGCGCGCGAAGAGGCCCAGCTGCTTCTGTTTCGCGACCCGCGCCGCACGCATCGCGTCCCACCCCGCATCGTAGTTGCCGAGGTAGCGTTTGTAGTCGGCCTCGAGCGGTTGCAAGGGCGCATGAGGGGCGTTGAACGCGAGGTAGAGAAACCACGGCTGCTGCGCGTCGCGGGCCTCGCCGAGGAAACGCAACGCGTGGTCCACGTTGGCCACCGTCGTGTAAAAACCTTCCGCCGGCACTTTCCACGGCTGCCCGTTCAGCCGAAAGCTGTTGTCGCCAGTGAAGTAGTTTGTGGCACCGGACAGATGCCCGAAATAGCGCTGAAATCCAAAGTCCGTCGGCTGCTTCGCCAGGTGCCATTTGCCCGCCATCGCGGTGAAATATCCCGCCGGCGCGAGCACTTCCGGTAGCGTGACGGCGCGGTCCATCGCCACGTCGCCGGCCTGCCGGGAGTAGCGGCCGGTCAGCAGGCTGACGCGCGACGAGTGGCACTTCGCGGTATTATAGAACTGCGTGAAACGCACGCCCTGCGCCGCGAGCCGGTCGAGCGTCGGCGTGGCGATTTCGCCGCCGTAGCAACCCACGTCGGAAAACCCTAGATCGTCGGTGAGCACGACGAGGATGTTGGGCTTGCCGGCCGGCGCCGCGAGCGCAGGCGACACCGTGAGGGCAAGCCATGGCAAGGCGATCGCGAGGAGGCGGGAAAGCGGCACCGGGGACATGGGGTTTGAAGCGTGCAGCGCGGACAAAATGCGAAAAGGGGAATCGAAAGGACGTGCGCCATCACCAAACGATGCGCGTCGCAGCCAGGCTGGATCGCACAAGTTCGGACAGGGCCATCGCGAGCGACATCAAAGTCACGTTTGGCCCTTGCCGTCCCCATTGACCCTTCAGCCGCCTTCGGCGCCGCCCACCTCGCCCTCCCCTCGCGCGCCCGCGCCGGCTACACCGCCGCGGGACGCCCGAGAGATCACCCCGGTCAGAAGCTGAAGGTGTTGGTGAGATACCACCGGCGCTCCGGCGCGAGGCGGACGGTGGCGACCTCTCCCCAAGGCTGCACGCCGATCGGGATCAAATCGCGGTCGCGATACAGATTGCGCACGTTTAGCTGCACCTTCCAGTCGATGCGGCCGTTCCACAGTTTGCGCTGATAGCTCACCCACGCATCGACGTTGGTTTCGGCCGGCGCGTAGTAGGGATGCGCCAGGTCGATGTTCCCACTGCCGTCCGGATTGCGGCTGGTCGGGTACCCGAGCCCGAGCTTATCCTGCCAGCGCACGGCGCCGCCGATGCCCCAGCCCCGCAATTTTCCGCCGAAGGCGTCGCGACTGAACGAGTAGTTGGTGACGAGATTCGCGCGCCATTTGCGCTGCTCGGCGCTGGCAACACCTTCGGTCGCGAGCGTCGTGGCGAGCGGCACGAATACGTTTTGGTCGAGCCAGTCGCCATAGGTCTGGACGTTGGCCGGCAGCGGATCGCCGGGTTGCCAGCCCAGCGGATAGTTGCCTTTCGGACGATCGGCGAGTTCCTGCCAGACCGGCGTCAGGCGGGCCACCAGCTCTTTTGTGCCGGGCAGCATATTGCTCTGCACCGTCTCCTGCTTGGCGACATTGGCGAGGATGCGCCAGTTGCGCGTGGGATTGTAAACGAGTTCGATTTCCGAGCCCTTGGCGACGAAGTCCGTCGTATCGGTGGCGCCGGATACGCGCGTAGTCGTCGCCGAGAGGTTCGGCGCGGTGCCGCTCACCTGGAAATTATGAAGTTCGCGGAAACCGGCGGGTAGCGCACTGAAGAGCCGATCGATGTCGGCATTGCGCATCGCGGCGAGGTGCGGATTTCGGTTTGCCTCCTCGGCCCAGACGCGCGCGGTCGCGGCGAGACCGAACCACTGCGCGTTCTGGTGCGCGGAGGGATTGAAGCTCTGGCCGCGGACGCTGGTTTCGAAACGGTTGACGCGCACCGTCAGCTTGTCGTGGAACGCAGAGACGGCGAAGCCGTACTCCTTGGTGTCGCCCTCCGGCGATGGGAGCGACCCGCCGAAAGAGCTGTAGCGGCCGCCCGAGGGCGTGAAGTTCGACGAGCGGTTATAAGACAGGCTGAGATCCGTCCCCTCCGGCAGCTTGATCAGCCGCCGCGGCCAGCGGAGGACGGCGCTGTAGGTCTTCACTTCCGCAGCCACGTTGGCCGGCGGCGTGCGGGGGAAGGAAAAGTCGCCGAAGCCGGCCTGAGTTTTACCCGGATTGTTGAGATCGTTGGGATCGGTGACCGGATTGAAATTCTTATTGATGAAGAAATCCTCGTCCCGGCGCCAGCCGAGCAGCGTGATGAGGTGGTCCTGGAGCCAGTAGCTCTGCAGCACCGCCGCCTGCGATTTGATGACTTCGCGATTGGCGTTGGCCGCGGCGAGAGTTTCGGTCAGCCAGGCGGGGGAATCCTCGAAATGCCCTGGATCGGTGGCGTTGGGTTCGCGCACGAAGTAGCGCGAGTTGATCCCGAGCGGGCCTTCCTTGATTTCCGGAATCCCCGCCGACTGAAGTTGGAGAGCGTTGTTGTTTCCGATGATGGAAGGGCCGAGGTAAGCGATGATGGCAGGGCGGCGCTGATTGACGGCGGCGCTCGCGGAACGGGCGGCCTCGCCGTCGATGGCGTAGAGACTGTTGTAGGTGATCGTATCGATCGAAGCGCGCTCCAGGAGTCCGGTCAGGGTGTGGCGACCGAGCCATTTGCTCCAGGAAGGCTCGAGTTCCTTGAAGTCGTATTTGAGAAAGGCCGTGGCCCGCATGGTCTCGCGCTCGTTGAGGCGCGTGGGGAAATTCGCACCGTGGGCGCCGGCGAAGGGGCGGCCGAGGTTCGGATTGGGCTCGCCGGTGGGCAGCGTGACGGTCGTGTCGATGCGGACATGATTCGTGGAGCCCTCGGCGAGGATGGAGTTCTTGATGCGGCGATCACGCCGCTGCGTGTCGTAGGCCAGCTCGATGCCGACGCGGTCCTCCCAGGCGCGCTGCTCGAGCGCGACGTTGAACGCGTGGAAGCTCTCACGCTGGCGGCTCGACTCGTCGATCATGTGGTTCTTGAAGTCGAAGACGCTGAAATCCGTGAACCCTTGCACCTTGATGCCGGCCGGCTTGAAGCCGGGCTGCTGGCCCGGCAGGACATTTGCGCCCGTCCAGTAGGAGGCCGGCAGCTCGAAGATGTTTGCCGTGGCGACGAAATCGATCGTGTCGGCGGCGAGATCGCGGTTGACCAGCGGATGGAAGAGCTGGGCCCTGACCGAGTTGGCGGCGGTGGCGGTGGTGCTCCGCGTGGTGCCGTGAAACGCGAAGGCGGGCGTCTGATCGTGGGGCTGGTTGTAAACCACCGTGCCCGTGCCGCTGAAAGGAACGACGGTGTGCAAAGGCCCGCGGACCGCCGCGCCTGCGGTTTGAGTGGCGGCATCGGGATTGCGCGCGGGATCATCGTAAAAGGTCCAGTCGTAGCCCGGGCGACCCGCGGCCAGCCACTGTTCCGAAATGCTGTTGGCGGGCAGGATGGTGAGCGGGCGGTTGGCTCGGCTGTGCCCCGACTCGAAGTTCGCGCGCAGCGCCGTGGACTTGAAGGGCTCGAACGTCAGGGCGCCGTAGATGCGTTTCTTGTAATCGTAGGCGGGGCGCTGGTTGAACTCCTCGCGGTCGTGCAGCGCGGCGATGCGCACCGCGAGCTTCTTCTCGATCAGCACGCGGTTGAAATCGACGGTGTTGCGCAGGCTGTCGTTGTTGCCGTAGCGCACCTCGATCTTGTTCCGATGGCGGAGGAGGTTCGCACGCAGGAGCGTCTGCTCGACGACACCCGCCGGGCTGCCGACGCCGAAGAGGATGGCGTTGGGCCCGCGATTCACCGTCACCGCTTCGGTGTTGTAGGAATCGAGATTGATTTCCGAAGTAAAGAAGCCGCGCGAGAAGTTTGGCCCCGCCAGCCCGCGCGTGCGCGTGCCGCTCTGCGGGTCGGTGCGGGGTCCCTGCGCCACCACGTTCTCGGCATTGATGTCGTTGGTGGCGCCGGAGAAATTACCACCTGCGCCCGCAGCCTCCATGCCGGTGGCGTAAATCAGCAGATCGCTGGAATTCGTGGCGCCGATGTCTTCGAGGAAATCCTTCGTATAAATCGAGATCGAGGCGCCCAGATCCTTCACCGGCGTATTGAGCCGGGTGCCGGCGAGCGTGGTCGTGGCCTGATAGCCGGTATCGCGCTCGCTCTGCACGGTGAACGGGCTGAGGACGAGCGCCTCTTCCTGCGCGGGCTCGGGAGTCGCTGGCGTGACGGTCTGTGCTTCACCCGGGCTCGCGACGATGGCGAGCCAACCGGCGAAGAGCGTGAGGAGGTTCTTGGGTTTTGTGGTGTGGGATTTCATTTCGTCGGGTGTTGCTTGGTCAGAAGATGTCTTGCGAGACGGGGGCGGAGCTTCGAGCGGGGGCCGCGTCGGGGGCGCGCGCAAGACGGTGAAAGCACCCGTGCGCGCACTCCGCTCGGCGATCAAGCCCGTGCCCCGCAGCAATCGCTCGATCGCCTCCTGCGGAGTGAAGCGCCCCCGCACGGCGTTGGTGCGGATGCGCGCGGTGGCCTCGCTGGCGAACACGACTTCCGTGCCGGCCTGCTCCGCGAATTGCTGCAAGGTCTTGGAGGCCAGATCGGCCGGAAGATCGAACGCGTGCGACTTGCCGGGCACGGCTGCCGCCGAAGCGGGAATACAGCCCGCCGCGAAGAGGACGGCGGCCGCGGTGAATCGACGGTCAAACTCGGGGTGAAGCAGCGGTGACACGCAGGCAACGGTCAGCTTCACGACCAAATCCCCTACGGGAAATTTCAGAAATTTGAGCGAGGGCGGGAGCATCGTGACGCACTTCCCCAGGAGGAAACTCCTCAGACCCTTTTTTTTAACCACGGATTTCACGGGTGGGCACGGATGCAGGCAACCGACCCGCCCGGTTCCGTAATTATCGGTGTTGTCCGTGCGATCCGTGGTTAAACTGGTTCATGCAGTCGCGGTTGTTTCGTTCGCCGTGAGAGGGCACGGCCGCACGCGCCACCCAACTCAATGTGTTCGGGCTCGAGCCGTGTACGCGGCACACCGCCTACGGCCCCCGCAGCAAGATCTCACCGGCCCGCCTCTCAGCGGAAACTCCAAACTCGCCCGCGAGCAGCCGAAGCAGCGAATCGACATCATCGGCGCGAAGCACGCCACTGACGCGCACGTTCGCGGGAATATTAGGTGCGAGCAACAGGCGCGCATCGCGGCCGGGCACCGCATGCTCGTTGAACATCGCGACGACTTGCGCCAGCGGCGTGGCCGCAAACTTCAGTCGCGGCACGCGCCACGCCAGCCGGGCCTGCATGGCCGACGACGAAAGCTCCGAGACGCGCGGCGCGACACCCCCGACGCTCGGGATGTTGCGGTCGATCACGATACGCCCGCCCGCTGCGAGGGCAGCCAATGGCGGCGGTGGGGCCGAAGATGGGTCGCCCGCGCTCGTGCTCGCCGGCGCCGGCTCGGTGGTGTTCACCGCCACGCGCCCTTCCGTCACGAGCACATCGACGGCGCTTGTCCCCAGATCCACGGCAAACGCCGTGCCCACGGCGCGGACTTCGATATCCCCGGCCGTCACCACGAAGGGGCGTCGCGCATCCTTTGCCACCTGAAAATGTGCCTCGCCCTTGCGCAGCACGACCCGGCGAAACGACCCGGCAAACGTCACCTCGATTTCCGCACCTGCATTCAGGTCGACCGTGCTGCCATCGGGGAGCGTCCGCTGCTGGGGTCGCATAATCGTCGCACTCGCGACCATGCTGGAGACCGATGGGGTGGAAACGGCTTCGCGGAACGGAATCCAGATCGCGCCCGCGACGAGCAGCATGGCGCAGGCCGTCGAGGCGAAAGCGAGCCGCCGCCGACGCCGCCGACGCAAGTAGCGCTCGAGTCCGCCCGCCAGAAGATCGCCCGCGCCCGCGCTACGCGCCCAGTCGAGCACGGTGTCGTCGCGAGCAGCCGGGGCAGGATGCGGTCGCGGGGGCCGGGAGGCGTCGTCGTTCATCGGGCCAGGAAGTGCGTGACTCCGCATTTGCGTAGGTAATCCTCGCAACGTTTCACCCCGCGGGCGACTTGCTCCTCGACGGTCTTCTCGGCGATGTCGAGGCGGGCGGCGATTTCCTTTTGCGGGACGCCTTTGAGTTTGCGGAGGACGGTGATTTCACGGCAGCGGGGCGGCAGTGTCGCGAGCGCCTCGATCAGCAACAGGAAGGTCTCGTTCCTGGCGGCGGTCTCGGCGGCATCGTGCCCCTCTGCTACGATCCCCAGCTCGGCCAAATCCCCTACGATAATCTCTCGCGAGACGCGCTGGCGGCCCACGCACTTGAGCGCGACGTTGCGGGCGACGGTGAACAGAAACGCGCGGACGCAGCGAATCGGCTCGGTCGCGCGCGAACGCCAGATACGCAGGTAGGATTCCTGCACCACGTCATCGACATCCCGGACCGTGGGGAATGCGCTGCGGACATACGAACGCAATGCAGCATCGTGCGGCTGCACTTCGTCAGTAAACCAACGGCCATGTTCGGAGGACGGCGTTTCCACGAGTGGGGATGTGGCGCAGAGAGAAAACCCGGCCAAAAAGACCAGCTTCGGCGGGAAGCTGGCCGGGCGCACCCGCGCGTCAAGGGTACTATTAGCGCCCAGCGACTGTTGACCCCGATGCGCTCAAAAAACGAACAGCTGCGTCTCGGCCTGCGTTTAGAGCGCTGCAAGCTGCCCCGAAATATTCCGTTCGTGAACCAAGTGGACCTCGCCAGCGAACATCCATGAACATCAGCCGTCGTGTTGCCACCAACGGGACTCGAACCCGCGATTTCCGATTTTGCGTTTTTTAGTGTTCTCTCAGAGGAGAGAGACATCGGTGAACGGTAAAAAACGAGGGACCTTTGTTGCCACTTTTGTTGTCACCAAAACCTGCATGGCTTCCGTCCGAAAAAAGGACCGTTCGCCCTATTATTTTGCGTGTTTCACAGGGCCCAATGGCGAACGCGTCCAGCGGTCCACAAAACAGATCAAACGCGCCACGGCGCAGGCGGTCGCGAACGAATTCGAGAAAGCCGCCCGCCTCGCCGGCCTGAAACGTCTCGGCGAGGCGCAGGCCCGCCGCGTGATTGCGGACATCTACGATGTGATCAATCCCGAACCGCTGCGCTCCGCCATCGCGAGCGACTACCTCACGCAATGGGCCGAGAAGCGGAAGGCCGACACCGCCGTGCGCACGCAGGCCGCCTACGCCCAGGTCGTGCGGGATTTCGTCAAATCCCTCGGCGAACGCGCCAAGGTCGACATCTCCCAGATCACAAAGTCGGACGTAGCTAAGTTCCGCGACGAGGTGCTGAAGCGCACCTCAGTCGCCAACGCCAACAAGAGCCTGAAGTATCTCCGCGTCGCACTCGGCGCGGCCTACAAGGACGGAGTCGCCCAGGAGAACCCCGCGGCGAAGCTCGACACGCTCCGCCGTCGCGAGGCGGACCGAGCCGAGCGCCGCCCGTTCACGATCAAGGAACTCAAGAACGTGCTCGCCCACGCGTCCGGCGAATGGAAGGGCATCATCCTGTTCGGCCTCTACACCGGTCAGCGCCTCCGCGACATCGCCCGTCTGACGTGGCAGAACATCGACGCCGAGGGACAGGAATTGCGCTTCGTCACGCTGAAGACCGGCCGCCGGATGTCGGTCCCGCTCGCCTCGCCACTCATCGAGCATCTGCGAACGATGCAGGCCGGCGACAATCCGGCGGAGCCTCTCTTCCCGTCCGCCCACGAGATCGCCACGCGCACCGGCGACGCCGGACAACTGTCGCAACAGTTCTACGCCATCCTCGTCGCCGCCGGCATGGCGAAGGAACGCAGCCACGAGGAAACCGGCGCCGGCCGCTCACAGCGCCGCACCGTGAGCGAAATTTCGTTCCACTCGCTCCGTCACACCGCCACGAGCCTGCTCAAGAACGCCGGCGTCTCCTCCGCCGTGGCGATGGACATCATCGGCCACGACACCGAGGCGATCAATCGCCACTACACCCACATTGAGAGCGAGACCAAGCGGTCAGCGCTCAACAAGCTGCCGAAGCTACTCTGATGCCTTTCGCAGCCAATAATCGGCCCTTGTTTTCCCCGCCTAAATCGCCACCCTAGCACCATGCCGCTGACGCCCGCCACCGCCGAAATTCCCCTCGCAACCGACGCCCACGGCGTTGTGCGCGTGGGTGGAACGCGGGTGACGTTGGACAGTGTAGTTGGGGCGTTCCGTGCGGGAGCCACACCGGAGGAAATCGCCCAGCAGTTTCCGACCTTGGCGCTCGCCGACGTTTATCAGGTGATCGCCTATTACCTGAACCACTCCGCGGAGGTGGAATCCTATCTCGCCACTCGTCAGAAAGAGGCCGACGGGCTCCGCAAAGAAATTGAGGCACGGTTCGACGCCCACGGCATGCGCGCTCGGCTCCTGGCTCGGCGTTCGGCGAAGGCGAGCTGAGCCATGCTTCGGCTCCTCGCGGACGAGAACCTGAACCACGATTTGATCCGCGGCGTCCTGCGGCGCATGCCGTCACTGGACTTGGTTAGGGTTCAGGACGTCGGGTTGCGCGAGGCCGATGATCCGAGCGTGCTCGAATGGGCGGCCAAAGAGCGCCGAATTGTTCTGACACACGACGTGAACACGATGCCGGCCTTCGCCTTCGACCGGGTCCGGCGAAATCAAGCCATGCCCGGGATGTTGGTCATCAGCCAGCAGGCCGCGCTCGCCGGTGTGATCGACGACATTCTGCTGATCGCCGAGTGCGGCGAGATCGGCGACTACGACGGGCGCGTGGTCTACCTGCCGTTGCAGTGAGCTACGCCGCGTCGTTTCACGTCAGCATCTCCAGATAGGGCTGCATCACTCGGCGGACGCGGCACACCTCCGCCGCCTTGGTCAGCTCCGCGAGGGTGAACTTCTTCTCCCGCCACCCTTCGCGCAGCGCCTCCACGGCGACATCGAGCCCGATCTTCTGCCGAAACTTAAAGCAATCCGCCACGGTCTTGGCCGGGCTGTAGACGCGCAGGACCGCGGGGCCTCCACGCACCGAGACGACTCCATGCGTGAGCGCTGCCCCGCTAAACCGCACAAACCGCAGGGGCGGACGATCAACGCGGGGCTGCCATGCCTTGTTGGCGATCGCCATCCACACCTGACGCGGTGATTGGGTGCCAATGCCATGAAAAGCGAGCGCCGTCAGGAGGCAGAGCACGCCGCCAGGAACGCGGGTGCAGGCCAGTTCCCAGTCGTGCCGCTCGGTAACGTCGCTGTCCGCTGGCGCGTATATTCCGCGGGCGTGCTGCACTAGTCGGCCTTGCTCCACCAGCCGTGAGAGATAGATGGTTGGCAGTCCGCGCCGCGCCAGATCGCGCGCCCGCAGGGAGCCGCGAGTGCGGGCAAGCCGCTCGACGGATTGGAGTTTGGAGGCCATGTTGCGTTCCCTCGGTAGATAGTAATAACTACCTAGCTTTTGCAACATCAACGTGAGCCGTGGCCGGGCAAGCCTCCACCGAAGCCGCAGCCTCCTCGCCGGCGCGGCGAATGTAGTCTGCAACCGAATCGTAGACCACGAGCCGGACTCCACGCAGCGCTCCCCGCTGGCGGACGGCGATCATCCGGATTTCGCCCAGGGTGGCCGCCTTGTAATACCACGCCCGCGAAAGGCCGAAGTGAGGATCACGCTTGCCGGGCTGCGGCAGTCGGAAGAATTCGACGCGATGCGGAGCAGCCGGGTTCTGCGGTGGGATCTGAGCAACTGAGTTCATGATGTCTCCTTTCGTTACGGTTCAAATCGGGAGTTGGAGCTGCGCCGCGCGGCCTCGCCGCGGCGAAGTGGATTCCTGGTGAATGAAGCGGATATGAGTCGCGAAAGCGTCGACCTCATGTGCCGGGTCGTCCGCAAATTCAGGGTGGGCGCGAATGCGCAGGAGCTTCCCGGACTCTATCGCGCCAAACAGCGCTTCGAGATTGTGGCCGCTGATCACGACCTGCCATTCACCGATCTCGATGCGAATCGCGGTCGGGTCGGCGTAGCTCCAGTCGGACGAGTGAAAGTGTGACCACGGCAGCGTCCGCCGAACGCTTTCACCGTCGTCGAACGTCACGTTCGGCGGATGCGGTCCCTCGTCGAAAATCGATCTTGGTCTGCGCAGAACCTCCATGTCACACCCCCATTCGTTCGCGGATCGTTTCCCGGAGCGAGCGGCGCTCCGCTGCCGCGATCCAGATCGCCTGCCGCAGGTTCTCCAACATGCGCGGCAGGCGTCGGACCGAAATCAATTGGCGCACCGTGAGACGCCGGCGCTGAACAAACTCCGTCGCCAGTTCACGCCCAGAGTCAGGCTCCTGGAGCCGCGTGAAAATCTCGCGCTTGTTCGCGACGTAGATGCGATGCGCGCCGCGATAGCGCGTGTTGGCCACATAGAACTGGCGCCGGCCGAGCGACCGCGTCGCGATCTCGCCTAACACAAGCAGCGATTCCTCCGCGGTGCTGCCCTGGGAGCGATAGGCGGTCAGGGCGTGGCCATAGGTCCACGCCTTGAAGTCCGTCGGCAAGTGCCGACCATCCGTTAAGACCACCTCGTCGGCGGCCGGATTGACCCACGCCACCTGCGCCTGGTCGCCGTTGGCGAACCCATGCTCCGGATCGCGTCCACGGATCAGAAGGCGGTCGCCAGCGGCGATGGCGAGCCGCTCCGCACGCCCGACCTCAAACGCGCCCCGTTGCTTGCGCGAGATCACGGCTACCCGCTCCCGCTCGCCGCGCACGCGCAGACCCTCGGGCAACACCTCAATCACCTCCGCCGCCGTCCCGCGCCGGAAGAAGCGCGTGTCCCGCACGAACAGCAGCCGGTCGCCAACCTGATACTGGTTCCAATGTTGCTTCTGCTCCTCGGTCCACGAAAGCGGCTTCACCGCCTGCCGGAGCGCCCGTCGCGCGTGCCCATTGAAACGCTCGATTTCGTCCCAGATGGGAATCACCACCAGCGTCTCGACCTGTTCCGTCACATTGCGGGCATAGTGGTCGGCTGCCGTGGCAAACAACGCGTCGTCGTCGCCAGCCTCCGCGATCATGCCTTGCCGGTCGGCGTAGAGCAGCGCCTCCACCGTTTCGCCCGACGCGAGCAACCGGCTCAACCGGCGATCCGGCTCCTCGCGCTGACGCAGCACCTCGGCGAGGCGAACCACCGGCGTGTGCGTGTGCTCGACGATATGGCGGAGTGCATCACCCCTCTGGACGCTGTAGTGCTGCTTGGTGTCACCGACCAGCAGCAAGCGAGCGTGATGCTTCTCGGCAATCGTGGTGATCCGTTCGAGCTGATGCGTGGAGAGCAACCCGGCCTCGTCGATCAGCAGGACGCGTCCCGCAGCCTTGGCTTGAAGTGCGTCGCTCACAAGGAAGCGCTGCACGGTGTCCGCCTCGCCGAATCCGGACTCGGCCAACGCATCGCGGGCGCGCGTCGTCGGCGCGAGCGGCAGGAACCGCGAGCCGCCCGCGGCGACGTGCGCACCTTCGATCGCGCTCAGGACCGTTGTCTTGCCCGTGCCCGCATCGCCGACAAGCAGGCTCAGGAAATCGCGACTCCGCAGCAGTTGCTTCGCGACGTGCCGCTGGCCACGGGTCAGCCTCTCCGGCAGTCGGTCGACCGCACCGAGTCGCATGCGCGTATTGCGGCCTTCCTGAACACGACGGACCGTCGCCGCCTCCTCGCGTTTGATCGACCGCAACGTCATTTCGCCATTCCCGCGGAGCACGTCGGGATGAGCTTCGAGCGCGAGTCGCACCGGGCGCCAGTCGCTGATCTCCGGATGGAGTTCGAGCGCCGCACTCAGCACCTCGCCCTCGCGAGCAACGCTGCGCCGCTCAAAGACGTGGCGAATCGCGGCATCCAACACGCGCATCGCCTGCGCTTGCGAAACCGCAAGTTCCAAGCGTGGCGCCTGCCTCATCGTCTCGCGCACGAGCGTGTCGAGGTGTTGCGCCTCGTCCGGTGTCAGTTCGGCACGCTGCCGCGCCCGCACCTCCGGAGTTGTGACCTCGCTCAGCTTCTTCCCGCGCGACTCGCGCACCAGCACCTCTACCTCGCGCTTGGTCGCACGGCGGCCCTTCTGGACCGAGAACGCCTCCGTCAGCGCCTTCACCTCGCGCGCCCGCTTCGAGAACCGCTCTCGCAGATGCTCGACGCCCCGGATCGAAAAGCCAGTGGTCGTCATTTCATACGGCTCATAGCCGAGCCGCCGCAGCCGGCCGGCGAGTTCGCGATAGAACGCCTGCCGGAGATACGGCGACGCGCGCATCATCTCGGCATGCTGGAGCGCCATCCACCGCGACCGTTCCGCGTCCCAGGTCACGTTCGCGAGCACGGCGTGAACGTGGAGCTGCGGGTCGAGATCGCGGCTGGCGTCGTGCACGAACATGGCGCCGGCGAAGTTTCCCGTGAGCCGAAACGCCTCGGTATCGCGCGCGCTGCCGCGCCGCTCGCGCACGGCGGCGAAGTGCTCCATTTCGACCAGCACCGCCTGCACCGATTCGACGAACGCCTCGCGCACTCGCTCGTCGCCGCCGACCATCGCCAGCACGCTCACATCCTTCGGTGCAGAAATCTGGATGTCGAAAAGCGCCATCCGCGTTTTCTTGTTCGCCCGCGCCGTCAGCCGCTTGTCCGTCTGCCAGTCGCGATTCGCGCGAAGCGCCTCGAACGGCGCATCCGTCACCGCCCCTTCGAGCCCGAGCAACGTTGCACCCTGGCCGATCCACTGGCCGCAGACCTGCTTCTCGCCCTCCGCCCAATAGTCGTTCTTGCGAAGGTGCTGGGACAGGTAGGTCCCGCCGTTGCGAATGACACCAACCGTAATCATCGCCGCACCATGTTGCCGAAATTTCGTCCACGACAACGGTGCGCAACTACCGAGATCGGGGGAGTTGTTCTACCCTTATTAGGGGAGTTGGCTTCGCGACCACCGCTTGAGGGCGGAAGTGTCGGAACGAATCGGTTCGAGTTCATAATGGGGCAATGAATCCACGAACGATCCCTCCACCTGCAATGCCGCGCCCCTGCTGAAAAAGCCGTAGTTAGTCTACGTTGATTTCCGTAGTTAGCGGACCGCTCGCCGGACGGCTCGCGATCAGATTATCGGCGCCAGACCGATTCGAGCGGATACAGCCGCGAACCAGCCGCAGTCGCGAGCGCTCCTCCCGATCCCCTTCTCTTCTCAAGACGCAAAACCCTTATGAGTTCATAAGGAAGCCGGGCGCGTGAAGGCGCGCCATCCAGCACGAGCGACGCGAACCGTAGTGTCCCTGCTGGCGGGCCCCGCCTTCGGCGTCGTCGCTGCGCGACCAGAACAAACGAAGGCACCCTAAAGGGAACCCGCCTTCGCTTGTTCTTCGCCGCCGACGGCCCTCCCGCTGGGTCGCAGGGACACCACGGCACGCGGCGCTCGCGAGCGAAAGCAGGGCGCGCGCGACACGAATTTCAGCGTCGAACCGGAAGCAACAGGAGCCTCATCGCCGGCTCCTCTCGGCGCCTTTCGCGCCGATTCACCACGCTAGCAAGGGAGCAGCCAGCGGCATCGGTGGGCCCTCCTAACCAGTGCGCTTCGAGGCGATACGTGAAGCGCGCACTGTGTTTTCGTTTGCGCCTCGCAGGAATTGCCGGCTGCATCCTTGCGTCGCTGAGATACGCGACAGCCCCCGATGTTCGAAAGCTCTTTTGCGCCTCCCGGCCGCGCGAATGTATATAACCGCTAAGTCGATCGACGACCTGATGCGGAAGGTGCTAACCATCCTTCTAAAAAGCGACAAGCGGGTGAAGGCGACTCGGGGCTCCGCTATCGAGGAATGTGGTGTCTTGCTTAAGCTCCGAAGCCCTCGCAGCAGATTGAGCCGAACCGAAACTAGGGGGCAACTTTTCAGCGCGATCGGAGAGCTTCTGTGGTATCTCGCGGGGTCGAACGACGCGGACTTCATCACTTACTACACGCCGGCTTACAAAGATGACGTCGTAGACGGAGAGGTCTATGGAGGCTATGGGCCCCGACTTTTGAGTCGGCGCATTGGCGATGGTTCAGTGACTAACCAGATCGAAAACGTGTTTCGGGTGTTAAAACTGAAGCGCGGTTCGCGTCGCGCCGTCATTCAGCTGTTCGATGCAGAAGATATCGTGGAACCGTCACGGAAGGAAGTGCCGTGCACATGCACGCTTCAATTCCTCATCCGCGGTGATCGTCTCCACCTCATCAGTAGCCTCCGGTCGAACGATGCCTACCTCGGCCTTCCGCACGACGTATTTGCGTTCACCATGATCCAGGAGATCATGGCCCGCCGCTTGGGGGTGGAAATTGGCACCTACAAGCAAATGGTCGGCAGCCTCCATCTCTACGACAAGCAGGACGAAAAGAAGGAGGATTGGCCCGCGCTTGCGCGCCGCTTCCTAGACGAGGGGTATCCTGAGGCCGTCGAAATGCCGGCGATGCCGGTCGGCGACCCCATGCCAGAGATCGCCCGGCTCCTAGGGATCGAGGCGAAGCTGCGGGAAGGAAAGGCGGTCTCTGCCGCGGAATTCAAGCGTCCCGGTTATTGGGGGGACCTTGCGCGCCTGTTGAAGATTTTCCGCCACGTGAAGAACAAGGAAACGGCGGCAATCACCCCGTTCAAGGCGAGAATGTCCACTCGGTTCTATAACGTTTACATCCAACGTAAGCAACGGCCGCGGGCCGCCACCCCGATCGCCAAGCAGTTGGCGCTCGAACTGATGATTCCACCCGACAAGCCGCCGCCCAAGGAGCGGAAGAAGCGCGGACGCGTCACCTAAATATCTTTCCTTAGACGAGCGCCCACCCCAATAGGAACTGTGCCCATGGAAGTGACGCTACGACGCCTCATCTCGCAGCTTGGAGATTCCGAAATGGAATCCTTCAACGTGATCGGCTGGAGTAGCCCGGTGCCGTCGTTCGGCGACCTATCTCGCGCGACCGTGGCGACACTCGGTCTCAACCCTAGTAACCGCGAATTCGTAGACCGGCACGGCAATGAGCTTAATGGCGAGTCGCGCCGCTTTCCAACACTCAGTTCGCTCGGAATTCAGCGCTGGTCCGAGGCACGTAGCTCACACCACGCGGTGATTGTGGAATCGTGCCGCGCCTATTTTTTTCGCAATCCCTATGATGGCTGGTTCAAGCAGCTCGACCACGTTATCGGCGGGACGGAGGCGTCCTACTACGACGATGACTGTCAAGCCTGCCACCTCGATCTCATCCCTTTCGCAACGGCGTGCAAGTGGACAGACCTCAGTCGCCGCGAGCGGGAACGCTTAATGGAAATCGTCGGAGATACCCTCGCCCGATTGCTTGCTGATTCGCCTGTCCGTATTCTCGTGCTCAACGGGCGATCGGTCGTCGAGGAGTTGCAACGCCTCTCGGAATCGTCGTTTGAACGCCGCGAAATGGCCGGTTGGGCGTTAAGGAGAAACGGGAAAGCGTGCATAGCAGGCGTCGGCTACAAGGGAGTCCTTTCGCATCTCGCCGGCGTCAAGTTCGACAGAGAAATTCTCGTGCTCGGTTACAATCACAATCTACAGAGCAGCTTCGGGGTCACGAACGAAGTGCGCGATTCCATCCGTCGGTGGATCACCAAAGAAGCGCGCGAATTTTTGAAATGAGGCCAAAGGACAGAGCCGAAGCAGAACGGCTCACCGTAGCGATTGCGGAATACGCGCAAAATGTGCGTCCGCTCCCTGGCCTTCCCAGTGACGGCCACGTGAGGTCCCTCGTCGCGCAGATGCTGGAAAGTGTGCATCGGGTTCGATATGTGAAGGTGCAGCTGCATAGACCGCACGATCCGGCGCGGGCCGACCCGAAATCGGACATGTTCGATCCTATTCTAGGAGCAATCGTGCGGAAGGCCGAGGGCGACATCGAAGAGGCCGCGTGGCTTACCTTCCTTGCCACGCATTGCGGCAAGCACTTGAGGCTGGGATGGCGGCTCTCCAAACTTATCTACGCCGGCGGTGGCGAGCCTTGGACTTGGCCCCGCATCAGTGCGGATCCTGCCTCGTTCCGTCGGTGGATCGGAGAAAATCAGAGCCAGTTGGCTCCTGATGGTCGCGCCGGATTCGGCAACCACCGAAAATATGAGAGTCTGCGGCCCGACTCGAAACGACCTACTGGTCGCGTAGTGGAGTCCTACGTGAAATGGGTAGGGTCCGACGGAAGCCACCGAGCTCTATTCCACAGCGCTGCGATTGAGTCCGCCGGTGACAAGGGTCAGGCTTTCGATATTCTCTACCGGAAAGCTGGAGCGTTGCTCGGCTTCGGTCGCATGGGTCGGTTCGATTTTCTCACCATGCTCGGCAAACTCGAGCTCGCGAATATCGAGCCGGCGATTCCCTACATGACCTGCGCCACCGGCCCACAGGAGGGGGCACGTCTCCTTTTTTATGGAAGTGCCAACGCGAACGCTAAGGTTTCCCATCTAGACGAGATCGTCGCGGAATTCGGAGGGCATCTCGGGCTCGGCATGCAGGTCATGGAGGACAGTATCTGCAACTGGCAGAAGAGTCCGGGCAAATTTCGCGCTTTCCGCGGTTAATCGCTCCACGCGTAGCGTTTCTTCAGGGCGTTCATGCGCCCAGGTTTGATCACGCCGTAGTGCTGTAATTGCCCGACGATAATCCCTGGCGATGTGCCGACCTGCGTAGCGAAGCGAACGATAGAACGGGTGTCCTCTCCAAGTTTCAGCATACGCGGACGCTCTGCGGAAGGAACCAACACATCGGCCGCAAACTCGTTCGCTTCCTTTTCGTCGTTTCCTTCCTCTGTTCCGGTGTCCTCAAGGTGAATCTTAGCTCCGTGCAGAAGTAGGTGTCCAATTTCGTGGAAGAAACTGAACCAAAAATGGTCATCGGAAAGGTGGCGGAAGCTGAGCTGGATGACGGCCTTTTCCGGAGAAAGGAAGCGTGCGGCACCACTTGCGGGGCACTTCTGTGGCGTGCGGACGATCACCACCGCGATGCCGACTGAAGCGCAAAGGCGGGCTAGCTCTGGTATGAATCGCGACGGAGCGGAAACTCGCGACAGGGCTCGCAGTGCAGGTAGTTGAGCGCGCAGGCCGACCGCGTTCCACGGTTGCACCTCAACCGATTTGGCAAGCCGTTCGCCCTGGCGGAGCCAAGCGGAAACCGATTCGACTTCCGAATCGAATGCCGTCGATTTTCGAAAAAGGGCTGCGTTCAAGGCGGCCCCGTATCGACGCTGCCATTCTGCGATACCGGAGCATTCAAAGAAGTTGAGACACCGTATGAGGTTCTCCGAAGCGCTCCCGGCGGCCACCCAGTGATAGGCAACCATGTCGGCAAGCGGCAATTTGTTAACCCACTCGTCGCCGCCGTTCGCCTCCATGGACTCTAAACCCGCGCGAAACTGTGACTCCCGCTTGATCCAGAACGACGTCGTAGTGTCGAAAAATGCAGAGAGAGAAACCGCGGTCTTTTCGGACAATGCCTCCTCTCCGGCGAGGAGCGTTTCTAGACTATTGGTATTCCAACCAAGGTGCGAGGCGAGATCGCTGATCGACCGGGAACTCTCGTCCAGCATTTCCATCATCGTCTGCCCCGGTGCTGAGATCCAATCGGCGATGTAGGTTGCGTTGTTCATTTTTTTCGGACGTCCAAAACTTTGAGCCGTTCGGCATTTTTCCAATTCCCGTTTTTCGGAATACCGTAGCACTCCACATGAAGCTCGAAATCCTTAGAGAGCGAGATGGTCCCTACCAAGCCCTCGATCTTCGGGCTCCCGACCCGAAGCTCATGCATGTAATCAACAGCGCGGAGATCCTCAAGGCGAGCTCGGAGCTTCGCGGCGGTCAAAGAACCGAATTGATGAACTGCCTTCGCTTCATTCGCGCAGAGATCCCTTAGAGCCTGCGTCGCGAATGACAGTTCCATTTGACGGAGCGACTACATGGGCGACCCGCCTTGAGGAGTCAACGCGACGAGTCCGGTCTGGGGGCGCAATGTGTGTCGGCGGTCGCGAGTGTTTCGAGCGTGCTGCGCGATGGAAGTTCCGTCCTGACCCGCTTCGGCGCCGGCCTTCGTATTCCGGTCAGGTCTTGGTGGCGCCCTTCTGTGCCTTGCAGACAGCGATCTTGCTCTCAAGGCCGGTAACAATCTTGTCCACAATATCGATTAGTTCGGAAGCCGAGCCGATGACCGGCGGGAGCGTCTGCTCCACGAGGACGGGTGCGATCTTGATCAGGAGATCGTCTAGTTCCACCGGGTAAGTGCCACGAAGCCCCTTCGCGACCAAATCCTCCGCCGTGCTAATCGCCTGATCTCCCGCGTAGCCGACTTGGGAAACATCGGGCCGCAAGCCGTGTTCGATTCTCACACTCTTCGGAATCTTCCAATACTCTTGCTTACACTGAACAGCTCGATCGAAAAGATCACGGAGGCGCATGGCGAGTATGTCCTTGTTGGCCGAAAGGGTGAGACCAGCGAGCGACGTGACTTGCACGTTAGTCAACGCGGCAGCCTCGACCGCGCCACTTTGGAAACCACCTTCGGCAAGCAAGATCCCGCGGTCGGCACCGGTGTCGCTGACAATCTCGCGGAGCGCGAGCACGTGCAGCTTTGAAACTGGCGACGACCAATGCTTACACTCAACGATCCATGTGATATCGAAGCCAGCGTGGTGCGATCTCACCAACACGTCGACATCATGGGTGGTTCGAACGCCCTTCATTGTGACATTCGTAGCGGCCTCAAGACCCAAGGACCGAAAAAACTGCGCCGCCTCTTCTTGGTATTGGCTCCAATTCACAGGTTCGTTGGGAAAGCGGGACAGATTCTGCTATGCCGCAGCGCATCATAGGGACATTCTAAAATCAGCTATCTGCCGACGGAGCACCTCGTCGGCAGCGCCACCGCGCGCCTTTATGTCCAGCATTTCTTTAAGGTTAGCATCGGACACGTGCACGATCATCTTTCGTCCCCCGATCCATTGTTCTCGTGCGGCGTGCGCGGCACTCCTGCTCGGTCCTTTGCGCGAAACCAGAAGCGCAAACATTCCGCATCCGTAGGGTTTCAAATAATGCGCAATGTCTAACACCGGGCGTTTCGTAATGGGTTTGCCATAGTTTTTCGCGTCCACCACGACGTAGTGGGCCGCATAGTCGTCGCGGACCTGGCCCCAGAATCCATCGCCGCGGGGGTTCTCGAAGATCACGTCTCGTCGATTCCTCTGATCTGCGTCCGAAAGTTCATACTGCGGGAGTTCGAGCGGCGGGCAAAACAGAAACTCTAAGATGTCCGCGACCAACCTTTGATAGGATATCCAGTCGTCGTCTCCCGGGACGGTAGTGTCCAAGCCGGCGCCGAATGCCGCTGCTTTGTCTGAGGTGGTAGTGTCCGACAGAACTGGTGTTGGTGTGGTGCCAAACCAACTCGCCAAAACCTCTGGTGTCGCGAGTTCAGCGAGTTTCTGTGCGTCCCAAATCTGAATGTCGCTTCGGTTGAAGAATTCTCGCGCGGCGGCGCTAATGCTACCAGCAGCGACGAGAACAACCTGCGTCGAACCTTCTCGTTGCGCATGGAGGGAAATGGCCTGCATGTAACGAGCGACATCTAGTCCTACAACTCGCGTCTTCTTCACTTGAAACACCCAGCGCCGAGGACGGGCCAAAAGCGGATCGAGCTCTACTGCTGCAATGTCGATGCCGTGATCCACGGGACCTGATTCGAGTCGAACTTCGGAGAATCTCCCCGATTTCCTAATCACATCGGCGGCGAACTGCTCGAATTGAATCGGGGATAGCGATTGAAGCGCCTCTTGGAATTGATCGAGTCGCATTGGCAGTATCGGGTATGTGGAAGTGGGGGCCTGCTGAGTCACGCTCCGGACGCAGCCGATTTTTCAGGTCCCGGCGATGGCCGGAACACCAAGTCCCGCTGCTCGACCCAACGAGAGTTCAGTTCCTTCAGCTTTTCTTCGCGGTCCAGTTCCATCGCCCTCAGAAGCTCGAAGACGTGCAGAATATCCCACGTTGAAAGCACCATAACAAGGTTTCGATTCCAGACCGGGTCCTGCACGGTAACGATGCGGCCGTCTGGCAACCGCACGTCGACTAGAAATTCAGGCGAGACCGCCATACTGCTGGTATGCACGAGTGCGCTAAAATCCCTGTAGAAAGCAGTGTAGCTGTTCTCCAGCGGAAAACGCGAAGCGTTGCGCAGGGTGGTGGTAAGTTGATCGCGCCGCCGAGCCATCGACAGCAGATCGAGATTTGTCCACTTCTTGGTGGCAATGGATTCCGGAGGACCCGCGAACGTCGGATCCATTTGTTTGCGTGCGGCCTGCGCGGCTGCGGTCACTTGCGCGTGCACCTCGTCGGATAGGTGCGGGCGAAGTGTGGCATTGCTCATCGCCTCTCTGGTATTCCGGAACTGGTCGATTGGGAATTGCCGAAGGTAGGGCTTCAACGCGATTTCGACATCCTCGAAAATGAGATAGGACGTAATTATGATCTGCTCCAATCGAACGCGAGCTAGCGGCATGGCCGGCAGGACACGGTTCCAGCTCACGAGTGAGCGGATCGACCAACTGACGGATTCGCTTAGAAACCCGAAGCGCGAGTAAAGATAGACGAGCGGATCGTTGCGGTCCGCGCCGCGCAACGCCTCGTTGTAGATACGGAAAGCCTCCGCAGAAATCTCCGCGAAAGATTTGATCGTCGGCTCCTGCATCACAGGCCCGAATGCAGCGTCCGCGTTCATACCCTGCGTTCATTGCATTCGCCGCCGTTCGAAGCAAAGCGCAACGAGCGACGATACCAGCCTTTCTCCAGACCCGATCCCTCGCCGATAAGCGCGTATTGAAATGAACCCAAAGAGGGCTCGAACACCCATGAACTTCAGGCAACGTGTTGCCACTAGACGTTGCCAGCAGAGGCCTAAAATTTCGTAACTGCCTCGCTATCAAAATGGGGCGGCCAACGGGACTCGAACCCGCGACCCCAAGATTCACAATCTTGTGCTCTAACCAACTGAGCTATGACCGCCGTAATTGAGGGAGGCGGAACTTCGCGAGGCTCTTTCAGGCTGTCAACCTCGGTTTCCACCCCACGCACGCGTTTCACCCTGCACTCCGCCGCACGCTCCTCCACCCCGTCTCCACTCGCCTTTCCCCCACCCCAACTCCCCTCCGCATACCCAGGCGATTTTCGACCTCCGCCAACCTGCCTCGCATTCACAACGCCGTCGTTCCAGCCGACACGTGCGTACGTCGTTCCGCGGCGACGTCGGCGAGAATCGTCAGCCCGCCTTTGATCACCACTCCCGCGATGGCCGCGCCTATGACGAGATCCGGCCACCGGTTGCCTGTGAGCGCCACGATGAGCGCCGCCACGATCACACCCGCATTCGCAATCACATCGCTGCGCGTGAAGACCCAGCTCGCGCGCAGGTGCACCTCCCCCGTGCGGTGCCTCGAAAGCAGCGCGAGACAATAGGCGTTCGCCCCGAGGGCGCAGATCGACACCAGCAGCATCGGCAGCGATTCCGGATCGCTCCCAAAAAAAGCTCGGCGCACCACGTCGGCCAGGATGCTGCCCGCCAGGAGCACTTGAAACCAGCCGCTCCATTTTGCGGCGCGCGCCTTCGTCCGGGCACAACGCCCAACCGCGTAGAGCGAGACCCCGTAGACCAGCGCATCGGCCAGCATATCCAGCGAGTCGGCGATCACACCGGAAGAGTCCGACAGCAGGCCGACAACCACTTCAACCGCGAACATCATGCCGTTGATCGCGAGAAGCCTGCGCAGGATTCCCCTCTGGGTCTCGTTCCCGGCCTCGATGTGGCAGTCGCAGCTCACGCCACAAGGAAAGTATGCCCCACCGTGATTGCGATACGAACTTCCGCCCGGCCCCGCCGGGGATTGCTTCGCGCCCCCCGCCGCTCACACGCGAGCGGCCCGCTTTTGGTTCGGAGCAGTACCGCGGAACTCCGGGAAGCCCGATCCCATGACAGCGGCAGATCGCTTTACATTTATATAGCAACGCCGGCCCCGGGGCATGCGTCCGGATTAGTAGTCTCCGCAATGTCGCGCGAGAAACGGCAGGGCGGAGGCGGCGTCGCATGAGCCGACATGGGAAAATGGATACTTCAGGTCACCGCTCTCCTCGGAATTCTCGCCTGCCCGCTCTCGGGCCAGGACGCGGTGGTGCGGCCGGTGCAGAAAGTCTCGATGCCGATCGGCGTCGACAGCAACAGCCCCGCGTTCTGGCGCGATGGAAAGCTGTTCTGGTTCGGCTCGCACGGGCGGCCCTGGCTCAACGAAGGCACCGACCAGTTCGGCCCCTGGATCACCCACGACGTGAATGTGGAGACAACGAACGCCTTTCCTCATTGGCTGGAATCGGTGCACGTCGACGACAGCGCTGTACTCTGGGGCTGGTATCACGGGGAACCGGTGGGCCTCCTGCCCGATTCCACCATGACGGCGCCCAAGATCGGCGCCGTGGTGTCGTTTGACGGCGGCCGGACCCTGCGTGACATCGGCATCGTGCTCGAGTCGGGCGACCCGCTCAATCCCTCCGCCCAAAATGGTTACTTCGCCGGCGGGCATGGAGACTTTTCCGTCATCCTGGATCGCACGCGCACCTACTTTTATTTTTTCTTCGATAACTATGGCGGCGCCGCCGAAACCCAGGGCGTGTGCCTGGCGCGCATGGCGTTTGAAGATCGCTTCAACCCTGAAGGGAAAGTGTGGAAATACTATAACGGAGCGTGGCAGGAGGCGGGGCGCGGCGGGCGCGTGACGCCGATCATGCCCGTGCGCAAGCCTTGGGGCGCCAGCGATCCCGATGCGTTTTGGGGCCCCTCGGTCCATTGGAACACTCATCTGCGTTGCTATGTGATGCTGCTCAATCGCGCGTCCGGCGAGCCCGGCTGGTCGCAGGAGGGCGTGTATATTTCATTCGCAACCGACCTCAACCGGCCGGAGTCATGGAGCCCGCCGCGCAAGATTCTCGATAAGTCGCAGTTCTCCGGCTGGTATTTCTTTTATCCCCAGGTGATGGGGCTCGAGCCGGGCGGAACCGATCGCCAGGCCGGCAAGACGGCCCGGCTCTATGTGAATGGCATCTCGAAATGGGAGATCGATTTCACCGCGCCACCCTCAGCGCCCCTGGACGTCGAAGTGAGCGCCTCCACGCCGCTCTCTCCGATTCTGGCGGGAATGGAAACCACGCTCACCGCCACCGCGGCTGGAGAAGGCCCGTTCACGTATCAATGGTTCAAGGATGGAGCGATGATTCCAGCCGCCACCTCCGCGACGTATCACATAGCAACGGCCACGCTGGACCATTCCGGTATTTATAGCGTGAGCGTCACGAATGCCATCGGCACGACCACCAGCGCAGGCATGCCGGTCGTGGTGCTGGCGCCGGTCGCGCAACCCGAGGCTTTCCTCTCCAATCTCTCGGTGCGCTCATGGCTGCCATCGGAGGAAGCGATGCTCACATTGGGCTTTGTCGTCGAGGGTGCCGGACCCAAGCCGCTGGCGGTGCGCGCGGTCGGTCAATCGCTGGCGGCCTTCGGCGTCGCCGATGGCGTGGCGGATCCGCGGTTGGAGATTTTCGATGGCGCGGCGGTTAGGATCGCGGAAAACGATAACTGGCTGTCCGCGGACGCGGAGCCGTTTGCGGCGACGGGCGCGTTTCCCCTCCCCGAGGGCAGCACCGATGCGGCCCTCATCGTCGAGGTGCTTTCGGGGGCCGGCACCGCGCAGGCCCAGGGAACCGGGGCAGGCGTCGCCCTCGTCGAAATCTACGATCCCGCGGCGTCGCCGCACTCGAAGTTCATCAACCTCTCGGCTCGCGCCCCCGTCGGAGCGGGCGATGAGGTGTTGATCGGGGGCTTCAATCTGAGCGGCACCGGCAGCAAACGCTTCTTGATCCGCGCGGTGGGGCCGCAGCTTGAAAGCTTCGGCGTGAGCAACGCCCTCGCCGATCCCATGCTCGAGGTCTATGAGGACGGGACGCCAATCGCAGGGAACGACGATTGGGCGGCGGAACTCGCGCCGGTCTTTGCCGAGTCCGGGGCCTCCACGCTCACGGCCGGCAGTCGGGATGCGGCCGTGGTGGTGACGCTAGCCGCCGGGAGCAGCTATACAGTCGTGGTGCGTAGCGCCAGCGGCTCGGCGGGAGAGGCACTACTCGAGATCTACGAACTCCCGTAGTCTTCCGGAGGCCGGTCGAGACGCCTGCAGACGCCCCGCCACAACGCGCCCACCGCCATCACGCCGCCGTCATCAACTCCAGGGCGCCCTTCAGTTCGCCCGGCGTAAATGCCTTGCGCAGGAAGAATGTGCGGGCGCGGCTTTCCGGCAGGTCGACGTCGATGAGGGCATCGGCATAACCCGAAATCAACAACACGCGGAGGCCGGGCAACCGAGCCACAAGATCCTCAGCCAGCTTCACTCCACTATCCGCGCCGAGAACGATATCCACAATCGCCAGGTCTGGAGCATCGGCGTCAGAGATTTTCGCCATGATCGCCCGCGCTTCATCTCCTCGCGTGGCGGTAATCGGCGCGTAGCCGAAACCATACAAGAGATCCGAGATATATTTAAGGATCACGCCATTATCGTCGACTACCAACACGCGCCGACGAACCGGTTTAGGGGCATTCATGCATCATAGTATTAGAGTGTTTCCTGCAAACTAATGCTGGAAATCGGTATAGCAGTCATTTTTTCGCTTGAGCGATTATATTCTTCACCATGGCTGGTATTCAGGAGCCAGCCCCTCCGAGCGGCCAGTGTCATATAAGCGCGGCGCAGGGTGAAAAGATGCAATCCGGCCAAGAAGACAGGCCTCATCCCGCTCGCTGGATGGCCGCCGGGCACCCGACGCGAGGGACCGTCAGCCGGGGGATCCGGTGATACACGCCTGGTGATCGTCGCGCCCTTCGGCACCGGACAACGACCACCGGTCCGGGCCTCCAGCGTGAGAAGTGCGCCCCCACCCCCGCTCGCTTGACGTCAGCCCCCGCACGAGGGCAATCGCGCGAGCGCCTTGGGTCGGCGCGATGCCCACGGCAGGGCTCGAGGCAGGAACTCATCTCCCTCAAGGCACGATCCGTAGGACTTCACCGATCCCCGGCATGACACTATAATTCGATACATAAATCGCGCCATCCGGCCCGATCGCGAGCCCACCCGGCATCACGAGCCCTTCCGACGCCACCGTATCCACCGCCCCGCCGATCGCATTGATGCGTGCCAGCCGTCCGGTCACCTCCGGTGCCAGCAGGCTGTTCCGATCGATCTCGAGCACGTAGAGATTGCCCGCTGCATCGAATTCCAGGTCGATGATATTGGTGAACCCCTCGGCGTAAATCGTCGGCGCGGAGCCGGGCACCACGCGATAAATCCGTGCGCCGCCGACCGGAAACGGGAAACCCGTCAGCTCGCTCACATAGAGCGCGCCATCGGGCCCCCGAACGACATTGGTCGGCACCGGCTGCATCGAAAGCTGCGGCGGAAAGGGCGGCTGGGGCAGCGGCGGTGGTGTCGTGACCGTACGATTCGGAAAGACCGCGACGACCGACACGCGGCCGCGGGCATCGACGTGCAAGAGTGTGTTGCCTCCTGCATCGGTCACGTACACGCCACCGGCGGTCGCGGCGATCACGCCGTTCGGATTCGTGTCAGGTCCGTTTCCATCCGGGTCCGTTGCAGCTTCAAACGCGCCGAGGTCGGCCACGTGCTGCAGTTTGCCGTTCTGGTTCATCTGGAAAATACGGGCCATTCTCGCCCCGGCCGCCCCGAGTTGCTCGCGAGCTGCAGGCGGGGCGCCCAGGCCGATGGTGAGAAACGCATGCCCGAGCTGGCCGAACGAGATGGCGCTCGGCCCGGACGCCCGCTCGCCCGCCGCGTTCGCGAGCGAGGGCAGGCCCGTGACGATTCGTGCCTGCGCGCCTTTCCACACCCGCGTGATGGCGCCGCTCGATCCGAGCTGCACGGGACCGTCGGGACCCGGGAGGCTCGGCCCGTTGCCGCCGGTTCCAGCCTCCGCTATATACAATGCGCCATTCGGCGCGAAATCGAGGCCGCGCGGATTGTCGAGGCCGCTCGCAACGACCGTCCATTCAGCCGCGATGCCGGCGGTGGCGCAGACCAACGCCGCCGCGAGGGCGGCGAGTCGGCCGAGCGTCCGGCCGCGCGGGACCGCGAGGGCAAGAGCATGGTGCGCATCGGGCGCACAGCGATTCAGGGTGATGATGGGTCTGGTGGTTTTCATAGCGTTATAAATAGGCGAACACAGGGCGAGTCTCAGCGCTCCAAGCGGTCCGGCCATCGCGTCGGCACCGCTCGCAGGGGTTGGACTGGGGCGGCGCGCTCGACGACAACCCCTGAGCGTGGCGCGGAGTCTTCAGCCGGATCTACGTTCGGCAAACTCCGAACGCTCAGGCTGCCACCGATTCGCGTATCGGCTTTTCCACGACTTTATAGCGCACGCGCCGGAGATGGATGGGGGAATTTTGGAGGGGCCGATCACGGTTTCGCCGATTTACTCGCTGCGGCCCATCGGCGCACGATGCCGGCCTTCGAGAACGTTCCCCACCTCGGGCCCGACCACGGTCCGAACCAACCCGCATCCCCTAATGAAACACGGCCTGATAGTGCCGCTCGTGGCGCTTCTTTCACTCGCGAGCCTTCATCTCCGCGCGGACCATCCCTCCGCCGCCAACAATCTCGGCCTCAAGCTCGGCACGATTCACTTCGAGGTTTCCGGCGACGACGATGCCCGCAGCCACGTGGTGCGCGGCGTAAAGCTGCTGCACCACATGATGTATGTGGAAGCCGACCGGGAGTTCGCCGCCGCGACGGCCGCGGACCCCAATTGTGCCCTCGCGCATTGGGGCCGTGCGATGGCGATCGTGCATCCCCTCTGGACCGACGAACCCACCGCCGCGGAACTGAAACAAGGTCTGGAGCACGTGCGCACGGGTCTCGCCCGGTCGCCCCGGACGGCGCGGGAGCGCGCGTATCTCCAGGCCATGGAAACGTTTTTCCGTGACGCCGAGCAGCGCACGCACGCGGCCCGACTGAAAGATCTCGACGCAGCGTGGGCTCGCGTCGCGGAGGAGCATCCGGAGGACCTCGACGCCGCCGCCTTCAGTGCGCTCTTTCACCTGGCGCCGGCGCGTTTCCTACCGAAGGACAAGTCGCATCGCATCCAACTCGAGGCGGGCGCCACGATTCAGAAAGTGCTCGCGAAAATTCCCGATCACCCCGGGGCACAACATTACAAGATCCACGCGTACGACTTCCCGCTGCTGGCCGGTCGTGCGCTGGAAATCTGCGATAGCTACGGCACGATTGCGCCCGACGTTCCGCACGCGCTGCACATGCCCACGCATATCTTCACGCGGCGCGGCCAATGGGAAAAGTCGATCGAGTTCAACCTGCGTTCGGCGGAAGCAGCCCGCAAGATGGGCGAGTCCGCCGGCGTGACCAACATGCACTACCCGCATGCACTCGACTACCTCGTCTATGCCTATCTGCAGCGCGGCCAATACCGCCAGGCCGAGGCCATCCAGCGCCAGGTGCTCGCCATGCCCGGACCGTATCACGCGTCGAATCGCGGCGCGATCGCGTTCGCGTTTGCCGCGATTCCGGCGCGCTTCGCGCTGGAGCGCCACGACTGGGCCGGAGCCGGGCAACTGCAGCCCCGCCGGCCGGCCAGCTTCCCGTGGAACGATCAGTTCCTGCACTGCGACTCCATCGTGCTGTTCGCACGCGCCCTCGGCGCGGCTCGCAGTGGAAATCTGGATACCGCACGACAGGCGATCGCCGAACACGAGAGACTGGGCCGCCGCATCATCGCCGGCCAGCCCGCCTCCTACTGGGCCTCGCAGGCCGAGACGCAGCTCCTCGCCGCCCGCGGCTGGCTCGCGTTGAAGGAAGGCAATACGGACAACGCCGTCGCGCTGCTGCGTCGCGCGGCGGACCTGGAGGCGACCGCGGACAAGGAAGCCGTGACGCCCGGCGAGGTACTTCCCGCCCGCGAATTGCTCGGCGACTTGCTCATGGAAATCCGGCGCCACCGCGAAGCGCTCGCCGCTTATCAAGCGGTGCTGGAGGTCAGCCCCAACCGGCTCAACGGGCTGTATGGCGCCGCCCTGGCCGCAGAGGCGAGCGGCGACACGCCCAAGGCGGTCGAGTACTATCAACAGTTGCTCACGGTCGCGGCCGCTGGCGACGCGGAGTCGGAGCGTTTGCAGCGCGCGAAATCCTTCCTCGCGTCGGCTCCGACGCGCCGTGCCGAGTGAGCGCCCGGAGCGCTCCCGAAATCGCTCCGGCGGTCGGACGCAGGCCGCCGCGACCACGCGCGAATTGCGTGCGGTCGCGGTCGCACGTTTGCCCGATCGAAAATCGGCACCCGCCATCGCACCAAGGCACAGCGCAGCGGTCGTTGAGCGGATGGCCCCCTCAGCGAGCGCTCCCGGCTGTGTAGCGGACCCCTGCGCCCGTGCCGGTGGGTCAAACTCGCCTCGCCGACGTGAGGCGCTGGTTTTCCGATGCAGCATCTGAAACCAGTCATCGAGATGGCCGGCATCGCGATGGAAGCGGCGGGCGTCGCCGTGATTGTTCTCGGTGCCGCGATCGCGAGCATCACGTATCTGGTGCGGCTTCGAACGGTCGGGGCGAGCAAGACCTACGCGGCTTATCGCGTGGGCCTCGCGCGCTCGATTCTCCTCGGGCTCGAACTGCTCGTCGCGGGCGACATCATTCGGACCGTGGTGGTCGATCCCACGCTGGAGAACGTGGGTCTGCTCGCCGTCATCGTCGTCATACGTACGTTTCTGAGCTTCACGCTCGAACTCGAGGTGACCGGCCGTTTTCCGTGGCAACGATCCACGAGCGAGCCCGCGGGAGAAGAGCGGCAGGTGTGACCGTGGGTTGGACGGCGATTGGCCTGACGACGCCCCCTGCGCGGGGCGGAAACGGGCGTTGATTCGACGCTGGTCAACTCGCCGTTGATCGGCGATTTTAACGCCTTTTCCCGCCGGCAGTCGCAGTTCCTCACCTTGTTATCGCATATGAAATTTTCATGGCTGTTGGTCATTGTGCTTCTGGTGCTCGTCGCGGTGTTCAGTGTACAGAACGCGGAGCCGATCGCGGTGCGCTTTCTCACCTGGGAATTCGTGCTCTCAGCGGCGCTCGTGATCCAGCTTGCCGCCTTGCTCGGCGGCCTGGTCGGCCTCGCCGTCGGAGCGTTGTCACGCCGCACGCCACGCCCCGAGCGAAGACCGTCCTCGCCGGCCAACCCACCGGCAGTCCGCGATGAAACGCGCGGTTCGGTTTAGCGAGGCTGCGCCTCAGGCCAGGGACCAGAGGCCTTGATCTGCCTCATGCCGTCCGGCTTTGCAGCACATTTATATAATGAGCCCGCTCGAGCGCGGCGGGATTGGGAACCCCGGAGAGATTGAGCAAACCTCGAATTTGATCGATCGCGCTATAGTGATGTTGTCGCATCCAGGTTTCGAGACCCCGGATCAGTTTTTTGATCGCAGGCGGTCCTTGCCCGAGCACGGCCGAAACGACTTGCACGGCATGGGCGCCGGTGAGCAGGGCCTTTACCACATCATTCCCCGTATGTACACCGCCACTGGCCACCAGTGTGCCGCGGAGCAGCGGGGAGAGGATCGCCAGCCATCGCAGGCGCAACAGCAGTTCGGAAGAATCCGACAAATCCAGGCGCGGCACGACCGTGACCTCCTGGGTATCCACGTCCGGCTGGTAGAATCGATTGAACACGACCACGCCGCGTGCACCCGCGCATTCAACCGCCACCGCGAGTTGTGCGACCGCGGTGTGAAAGGGCGACAGCTTCACCGCGACTGGAATCCGCACCATCGAGGCGACCTCGCTCACGGTCTTCAATATCTCCAGCTCCACCTGATCCGCGTGCACGCCGGGATCGGCGACGACCTGATAGAAGTTCAGCTCGATGGCATCGGCTCCGGAGTCCTCCACCAGCCGCGCATAGTCTCCCCAACCAGCGGGGCGATGCCCGTTCAGTGAAGCTATAACCGGAATCGTGAGCGTCTTCTTGAGCGCCTCGATCTGTTTCAAATACGCGCCGGGCGTGAGCTGATAGGAGGCGTGCTCGGGGAAATCCGTGGCGTTTCCCACCCGGCCCGCTCCAGCCCGGGCATGATCGCCCCCGCCCTGTCGCATCTGCTCGTGGAAGAGGGAACGCATCACGATCGCAGCGGCGCCCACATCCTGAAGCGCACACGCCGTCACGAGCGTGTCGCTGACGGGCGAAGCCCCAATGACAAAAGGCGTGCGCAATCTGAGCCCCAAATAATCCACCGCAATATTCATGGCTTCGATGTCATCAGAAAGTGAATACACATGGGCGTTGCAAACAATGAACGCCGCAAACTGCCTGCGTCTCCCCCCACTTCCGGCACCCAATACTATAATACAATCTATGGCGCGGCAATCGAGTCGCTCCGGCCTGTGTATAATTCAGCGTTTTTCTCAGGCACGTGTGGGCTTTCCCCGGATGTTCGCCCTGCGGTGCAGCCCCCACCCGGCAGAGGCGCCCATTCGGAATCCCGACGCGCGGGCGGTCCCGATGTATTATCTGAGTCGGTCGAGGCGGCTGAGGCCGATCGACAGCCGCCAGAAATCGGAGATCGCCTTGGCCATCGTGTTTAGCTCCTGCAACGCCACCGGCTTGATCAGGTAGGCCGCCGCACCGAGATCGAACGCGGCAGAGACATCCGCCGGCGCGGTGGATGAGGTGAGTACGACCCGGGGCACCTGGCGCCATTTCGTATCGGCCTGCATCAACCGGAGCAACTCGAGGCCGTTCATGTGCGGCATCTTGAGATCCGTGATCACCACGTCGGGCGTCGGATGAAGGGAGCGATTCGCAAACTCGCCTGCACCCGAAAGGTACCTGACCGCCTCCTCTCCGTTCCTCACGATCTGCAGGCGATCATCGGGCCCGGCCCGCCGGAATGCCGTCCGCAGGAACTCTGCGTCGTTCTCGTCGTCTTCCACGACAAGAAAAGTGGTGCCGGTCATAATTCGGCCTTCCGCAGCTCGAACCAAAACATGCTGCCCTGTCCTTCGACCGACGACAACCCGACGCTCCCGCCCAGCCGTTCAATCACCTTCTTGGTGAGCGCGAGACCGATCCCTGATCCCGGGTGACAGAGGGCCGCCTCCAACCGTTCGAAGACCCGGAACATACGATCCTGGTGTTGCGGCGGGATGCCGATGCCATTGTCCGCTATGTAGAGCCGCACGCGGTCACTATTTTCCTCCGCAAAGACTCGCACGACCGGCCGCTTCCCGCGTGCGACGAACTTCAATGCATTGGAGAGCAGATGACAGACAACGTGACCGAGCATGGTGCGTTCGCCGTAAACCGCCGGCAGCGGTGGCTCCACCCGCACTTCCGCCGCACAACGGTCGATCTCATTGGCCAGCATCCTAAGCGCATCGTCCACCGCCAGCTGCAAGGCGATCGGATGCACCGACAGCTCCATTTCCGCGATCCGGGTATAGGCCAGCAAATCGCGAATCAATGTGTCGAGCCGCCGGGTCGCGTCCTTGATCCGCTGGAGGCAATTCGCGACCCGCTTGTCTTCCAAGGGCGGTAGCGCCTCGCTGACGTATTCGGCGTAGCAATTGATCGCACGGAGAGGCGCGCGTAAATCATGCGCGACGGTATAGGTAAACGCCTCCAGTTGACTGCTCTTGTCCGCCAGCTCGGCCGAGCGTTCCGCAACTTTCAGCTCCAGCTTGCGCCGCAGGCATTCCACCTCCGCCTCCGCTCTCTTTCGCGCCGTGATGTCCGAGACGACGACGATCTCCAGGCGTGGAACCCCTTCGACATTTGTCACGATCGTCTCGGTGGCGCTCACCCAGACGACTTCTCCATTCTTCCGTATATAACGCTTCTCGGACGGCTCCTCCAGTGTCTCCCCGGCCATCATCTTACGGAATCGCTCCAAGTCCGCCGCGCGATCATCCGGGTGAGTGATGGCGCCGATGGTGAGTCTGCGGAGCTCGTGTTCACTATAACCCGTGAGCTTCTCGAGATACTTGTTCACGCGCAGGAACGTTCGCGTCCCAACGTCCACGATCGCATTGCCTACGGCAGCCACCTCGAAGAAAACCCGGTACTCCTCCTCCGTCTGCCGATGCAGCTCGCCGTCTTCGGTCGGGCGTGGCGTTGCAGGGGCCATGGGAGTCCGCGGGGTGAGGGAAACGGTAGACTGCACGACGATTGCGCCCGCGCCAGGCCCGCTCGAAACCCCGCCCCTCCTGCGCGCAGACGTGGAGCGCAAATCGTCAGCCAGTGATGGCACGTTTGACCTGCGACCTGCACCGCAGTTCTCGAACCACCGCTGCCACCGCCGGCGAGGATCGTGGCGATTTCCGCCGAACGTTCCGCAGGGCCCCGCACCCAATCTCACCCACGCCCATTCGCGGCTCAGCGAGGAGAGAACTCGGCGCATTCTTCCCGACCGTGACTGCACCGATTTCCCGACCCCCACCGCGGCAAAAACACGCGCCGTCCGGCAGGCGCTCCTCGGCCCCGGGCTAGTCCGTCCGCCAAAATCAAAGGCCAGATTGACAAAGATAGTAAGTAATCACTTACTATCTTCTCATGGCAGTCTCCAAACATCTCCCCGCCGACGAACGTCGGGCCGTCACCGTGAAAGCGGTCGTAGATCTGGCCGCAAAGCAGAACCCCGCCGAGATCACGACGGCAGCGATCGCGGAAAAGATGAAGCTCACGCAGGGCGCACTCTTTCGGCATTTTCCGACCAAGGAGGCCGTGTGGGAGGCGGTGATGGGCTGGGTCGCTGAACGCCTGCTGGCCCGCGTTGATCGCGCGGCGGAGGAGGCCGCTTCGCCCCTCGCGGCCCTGGAGGCGATCTTCATGACGCACGTCGAGTTTGTCTCCGAGCACGCGGGCGTGCCGCGCATTCTCTTCAGCGAACTTCAGCGCTCCGGCGACACGCCTGCCAAGCGCTTGGTCCGCACGCTCGTCGCGCGTTACGGCGAGCGATTGCGCACCGTGATCGATACAGGCAAGGCCCAGGGCGAGATCACGCGCGAGATCGATACGGCGGCGGCAGCCACGCTGTTCATCGGCACCATCCAGGGGCTGGTCATGCAATCGCTGATCGCGAACGACGTGCGGCGAATTCGCGCCGACGCGCCGGGAGCGCTGGCAATCTATAAACGCGGCATCCGGAAAACGCCATGAAACGACTGCCGTTCAACCCGCGCACTTTGAAACTCGCCGCGGTCCTTATACCGCTGCTGGTGGTTTTCGTTTACGTCGGCCTGCGATCGGGGCCGCTGGCGCCGGTGCCGGTGACCACGACGACCGTGGCGCGCCGCTCGCTCGCGCCGAGTGTGTTCGGCATCGGCACAGTCGAGGCGCGCTACACCTTCAAGGTCGGCCCGGTTGTACCGGGCCGAATCAAAGCGGTCTGCGTGGATGTCGGCGATCGCGTGAAAGCCGGCCAGTTGCTCGGAGAAATGGATCCGGTCGACCTCGACGACCGCATTCGCGCGCAGGACGCGGCACTCCAGCGCGCCGAGGCGTCGGTGCACGCGACGGCAGCGCAGATCCGGGAGGCATCGGCGCGAACGACCTACGCGGTCGCGCAAGCGGGGCGCTACACCGACCTGCGGCAGGCCGGCTCGGCGAGTGAAGAAGCGCTCGATGCCAAAGTGCAGGAACGCCAGCTCGCCGAGGCCGGAGGCGACATCGCGCGCGCCAACCAGGACGTCGCACGCCGCGAGGTGGCGCGGATTCGGTCCGAACGCGAAGCCCTGATTCAACAGCGAAACAACCTCCGTCTCGTCGCGCCTTCCGCCGGTCTGGTCACGGGGCGCAACGCCGAACCCGGCACGACCGTCCTGGCCGGTCAGGCCATCATCGAGCTCATCGACCACACGCAGCTGTGGATCGATGTACGCATCGACCAGTTGCACGCTGCCGGCGTGCGCGCCGGTCTTCCGGCCACCCTCACGCTGCGATCGGGCGCCGGACAACAATTTGCGGGCCGCGTGTTGCGCATCGAGCCGCAGGCCGACGCCGTGACCGAAGAATTGCTGGCGAAGGTCGTCTTCGATCAGCCTCCGGAACTCCTGCCCGCGGTGGGTGAGCTCGCAGAGGCGACCGTCCAATTGGCCAAACTGGACAACGTGCTCGCCGTCCCAAGCGCCAGCGTGCAACGCGTGAACGGCGCGGCCGGCGTCTGGCTGGTCGACAACAACAAACCACGCTTCGCCCGCGTTACGACCGGCGCCGCCGATCCCGATGGCTGGGTGCAGATACTCGACGGCGTCGATGCTGGCCAGCGCGTGATTGTATATAGTCAGCGCGCGATCAAGGACGGCAGCCGCATTAAAGTCGTCGAGCGTTTGCCCGGCGTTTCGCCATGATCAGCCTCGCCGGCCGCGATATCCTGCACGCGTGGGGCAAGTTTGTCTTCACGGGGCTCGGGCTTGGACTGTTGATTGGCGTGACGCTGACGATGGCGGGCGTCTATCGCGGAATGGTCGACGACGCGAAGGTGCTGCTCGAAAACAGCGGCGCGGATCTGTGGGTCGTGCAACAAGGAACGCTCGGCCCCTATGCCGAGCCATCGAGTGTGTACGACGATGTTTACCGCGGCATCCTCGGGCTGCCCGGCGTCGCGCGTGCGGCCAACGTCACGTACCTGACAATGCAGGTTCGCCATCGCGAGCGCGATGTGCGCGCGATGGTCGTCGGCATGATTCCAGGCGGACCGGGCGCGCCGGGGCATCTCATCGCGGGGCGGCAAATCATGCGCAGCCATTACGAGGCCATCGCGGATATTGCGACCGGCTTCAGGCTCAACGACCGGATTCGAATCCGCCGCCATGAGTATACCGTGGTCGGATTGACGCGACGCATGGTCTCCTCCAATGGCGATCCAATGGTGTTCATCCCGCTGCGCGACGCGCAGGAGGCGCAGTTCCTGAAGGACAACGACGCCATCGTGGCGCAGCGGCGGCGCACCGCGCGCAATCCCGCTTTCGACCTGCCGGGCTCGCCCGGGATCGTCGCCGCAGTGATTCGCTCGCAGAACGCGAATCCTTATGTAAACGCCGTCCTCGTGCAGGTTCAGCCGGGCCACTCCCAGGACGAGGTGGCGACGGCGATTCGACGCTGGAAACGTCTACAGGTCTATACTCATCCGCAAATGGAGGAGATCCTCGTGGGAAAACTGATTGCGACATCCGCCCGGCAGATCGGCATGTTCCTGGTGATACTCGCCCTCGTCAGCGCGGCGATCGTCGCCTTTATCATCTATACACTCACGTTGGGAAAGATTCGCGAGATCGCGGTACTGAAGCTGATCGGGACGCGGAACCGCACCATCGCCGCGATGATATTACAACAGGCCATCGGGCTTGGCGTGATCGGGTTTGTGGTCGGAAAAATCGCCGCCACTTTCTGGGCACCCTTTTTCCCGAAATACGTACTGTTGATACCGGGCGATGCCGTGCGCGGTTTCGTCGCGATCGTCATCATGTGCACGCTCGCAAGCGCGCTCGCGATTCGCGCCGCGCTGAAAGTCGACCCCGCAGAGGCAATCGGAGGCTGATATGAGCAACACCGGCATCCACCTCGAAGGTCTCCGCAAGCGCTACGGCGAGGGCAGCACCGCAGTCGACGCCCTGAAGGGTGTCGATATGCACGTCGCTCCCGGCGAGGTCGTCGGCCTCATCGGTCCCTCGGGCTCGGGCAAGAGCACGCTGCTCAAATGCCTGGGCGCAGTCATCGAGCCGACGGCAGGAAAAATGACGCTCGGGCCGGACGTCATCTACGACAACGGCTGGAAGATCCGTGACCTGCGCGCGCTGCGTCGCGACAAGATCGGTTTTGTATTTCAAGCGCCCTATCTCATCCCGTTCCTCGACGTCACCGACAACGTGGCCTTGCTCCCCATGCTCGCGGGGCGCTCCAATCGCGAATCGCGGCAGCAGGCGCTCACGCTCTTCGAGGCGCTCGACGTGGCGCATCGCGCCAACGGCATGCCGGCGCAGCTCTCGGGCGGTGAACAGCAGCGCGTCGCCATCGCGCGCGCCCTCGTCAATCGCCCGCCAGTGATTCTCGCCGACGAGCCGACCGCGCCCCTCGACAGCCAGCGCGCCCTCGGCGTGATGCGGATTCTCAACCAGATGGCGCGCCAGTATCAAACGGCCATCATCGTCGTGACCCACGACGAGAAGATCATTCCGACCTTCAAGCGCATCTATCACATCCGCGACGGGCAGACCCATGAGGAACCCGGCGAGGGCCGCGCCTTCGAATAAGCGGCAGACTCCCGAGCGTCCGCCCCGCCCTTCTCCAATACCACCGTCGTCGAGCCCGCTCTTTTTAAAACCCGCTATATATAACCCGATCGCCCATCACGGGCGGAAACCAGGAAGGCTTATCATGAAAACGTCATTCCGCAGTCGTCCCATCATCTTCGTCGGCACTCTCATTGTGGTGCTGGCCGTGCTCGCTCCGTTCGTCTGGAAACATCTGCACGAAGCGCACTCGCATCACGAAAGTCCGGCTGTACTATCGCTCGACAACGGCAAGCGCTGGAAGACGGACGAACCTCTGCGCACAGGCATGCTACGAATCCGGGATGCGGCGAGTCCCGTCCTGGCCGCAGCTGGCAACGGCAAGCTCAGTCCCGCGCAGGCCCGGGCGTTCGCGGACGAAGTCGGAACGCAGTTCGCATATATGGCGCGCAACTGCAAACTCGCCCCCAAGGCCGATGCCACGTTGCACGCGCTGATCGTCGAGCTGATGCGCGGCGCGGAAATGCTCGCCACCGATCCGCAATCGGCCGAAGGCGCGGCGCTCGTATCGAAAGTGATGCGACAGTATGCGGAGTATTTCGAACACGCCGGCTGGACCCCGCTGCAGGAGACAAAGGCGTGAGCGCAAACCCTCACGTTCGCACCCGCAGGCTGTTATCGTCGCCCAACTGAACCGTCGTGCCGAAGGCGGCGCTCTGCTCGTGCAAACGGGTGCAAAGCCACCGCGCATCGCTGTCACGTGCATGGTTCAGGCGCATCTGCCGGAGCCGTAGCGGAAGCAGGCTGACGTCGGCCTGCCGTCGCGGTCCGGTGACAATGCTCACTTTATATAGCAGCGCCAGATCCGGACGAAACTCCTCGTTGCCGCCAATCCCCTCGTAGTCGTTAAGGAAATCGCCGCAGCCGTATAAAATGACGCCGCCACGCCGAAGCTCGATCGCCTTGGCGTGATGCGACGAATGCCCATGGACGACGTCGACGCCTTCGTCGATGAGTGTGTGCGCGAATTCGATCTGGTCGGATGGAATCTTGTAACCCCAGTTCTCACCCCAATGGATCGACACGACCGTCACATCGTTCGGGCGACTGACCCGTAATAGATCGTGCGCAAGGTCGCGGGCGGTTTCCGGGGCCAGGCTGGCGAGAAGGTTGACGCCCGGGCGGTACGGCGTCGCGGCCCATGCGGGCGGGATACCGCTGCTTGGGAAGCCGACCGCCACGACCAGGACCCGACCTTTGCCCGGGATCGCCAGCGTCGCGGGAGCCGCGGCCGCGGCGAGATCGCGGCCGGCGCCCGCGACCGCGATATTGGCGAGGTCCAGCGTTTGCAGCGTTTCCGCCAATCCCGCATGGCCCCAGTCGAGCACGTGATTGTTGGCCAGCCCGCAGCAGCTCAGATGCGCCGCGGTGAGGCAGCCGATATTTCCCGGATGCATGCGATAGTGAATCCCCTTCGCGGGCCAGGGCTCGTCGGCTGTCGTGACGCTCGTCTCCAGATTTGCGATACGCACGTCCGCCTCCTGCAGCGGGCCGCGTGCATCGCCCCATACATACTCATAGTCCACGGGCAGGGCAAACGTCCCCGATTCGTCCATCGCCAATTGTACATAGTCTCGGGCATCCCGCACGTAGCTCTCGTACAGTGCCGGGTGCCCGGGATGAGGCAGGATCTGGTCGATACCCCGCCCCGTCATGACATCTCCGCACAGCGCAAGCGTGACGGGCTGCTCGGCGATTGGGATCATGGTGGTGGCCTCGCGCCCAAAAGCGCGGAGCGCTCGACCCTAACCCCGTCCGGCATCAGGAGCAAAAGCGATCCTCCCGAGCGGGACGCGCTTCCCTCCCTGACGTAAATTAAACCTGCTCCGGCTGTTCGATTTGCTCCGATCGCCCCATGACTGCGGGCACGTGAGCTGCGTCCTTTGAAGCGCGGACGGGCGCTGCCATTTCACCATCGTCGACCCACCAGAAGCCGGTGTCGTCCTCGAAACCTTCCCGGGCATCGCGAATACCCGTGATCAACATGACGGCGCCCACGATGGTGGTGGCAGTGGTCATGGCAATGAACAGAGCGAGCACAGGATGCATAGCTCTCGATCCTCTCAGACACGGCAGATTCGCGCTATTCGTGCTGCTACGCGAAAGCGGCTACGTAGTGCCTGTAGATCCCTGCAAGCGCCTAATTGTAGGCGACTTGTTCAACGTGCGCACAGACCGCGCGGCGATTTTTGACAGATTATTTCCTTCTCGTTCGCACGCGTCCATGACCCGCCGATCCACTTTCAGAAAAACGTTTTTTGCGGCCTATTTCTGAATCAATGCTCCGCGCGAATTCAGCGCGTAGCGCCGCCGACCACGCGCAGCACCGCGGGCCGGTTCTCGTTGAACAGGTGCACGCCGTCGGCCCCGGCCGTATACCAGCGCGCGGCCCGCTCTCTATAACGTTCCAATGTCATGACACCGCGCTCCGGCGTCTTCATCTTTCCCTCGGCTATAAGCTTGTCCTCCTTCGCCGTGAGATCGTGTCCGGAGATCGTAGCTTCCTCGCCGAAGAGCACTGCGCAGCCCGTCCCGCGCGCCATCTCCACAAACGGCCTCAGGTCGAATTCGTAGCCACCGAGCGAGCGCTGCGCCAACACGAGATAGTCGAGCAAGCCTTCGTTGAGCCACGTCGCGATATCGCAGCCCCACGCCGGGTGGGCCTTCCAGTCCACGCGCGCAGAAAGCCCGAGCCGTCGTCCTTTTCTCCGCCCGGCCGCGTCGAGGAGCCGGCGAACGTCGCGCACGAACTCGGTCATTATTTCGGCCCGCAGTTGCAGCCATCGCGGATCCGTCGCCGGCAGCGTGCGCGGATCGATTCCATACCGCGCCTGAAACGCCTGCACCATCGGCTCCTCATAGCCGAAAAAGTCCGGATGCCGCAGAAAATCGAGGTTGATCCCATCGATGTCGCGCTCCGCCACTTCCCGCAAAATTCCCAACTTGAAAGCGCGCACCTCGGGAAACGCGTACGAGAGCTTCGTCCGGTCCTCCCCATTCTTGCCCCGCACGCGAAACTCCGGATGCGCCCACCAGAGATTACTATTCATCATCCGCGGCAGCGTCTCGCCCATCCAGCCAATGTTATAGTCACCGTTCATCCGCAGCGATGCATAGCACGTGATACCCACCTCGCGACACGCACCCGCGACCACGGCCAGCGTGTCGGTGCCTTCGGCCGCGAGTCGATGCAGCGTCTCGGTCGCGAGCTTGTCGCCCCGGCGCGGAAATTCCTTCACCCCGGTCCCGATCAGTTCGCTCACCCGCGAGGGATAGTTCACGCGGCTGCCCGCAGCGATGCACCATTCCAGCACCGCGACTTGCGTGTCTGAATAGCTCCGCACCTGCCGCCGGAGGTCGTCGGCGTTTTGATATTTCCCGCTGAAAAAAGCGCTGAAGCCATCATCGTTGACCACGACGAGCTTCGATGCGTTACGCGGCCGGGGCGCTTCCGCGGCCGATGCGACGGTCGCTAGAAACGCCAACGCAAGCAACGCGGCACCGACGCCGCAGCGGACACGGCGATTGATAAGGCAGGTCGTTAACATGGATGAAATCATCGCGGTGTCGTGGTGCCCTCTTGGTCGTAACCGCGCCGCCGCGCTTCGCCTGCGGTCATGGTCCGTTGACGCCGGCGCGCGCGAGCAATGCCTTGAGCTCGGAGACATCGGTGACGGTGGTTTTCGCGACGAAGCCGCGCGCGTGGGTGTAGTGAACTCCGGGCTGGCCGGCCAGCCGCGTGAAATCGAGGCGCGGGTTGTCCCGGTAGCGCTCCAATCCGTAGCCCGACCCGCGACGGTCGGGACTCACGATCCCCACGACCTCGTCGCCGAGGCCGCGGCTTTGGATGAACCGGTCGAGCCCGAAGGACGGATCTTCGAGCAACGGATCAGTGCGCCGAAGAAATAGAATCCGCGCCGGGCGACCGGCGAGTTCGACGGTCCAGAGGTCCGTCTGCCGCGCGAGCAAGTC
>JAKFEQ010000091.1:0-43667 GCA_036675625.1 Opitutaceae bacterium
GCCCCCCGCCCCTACCTTCCCCTCGCACAGCGGTAGGCAGCCCGCTCGCCGACTCCAAACACTCTCAGCTCTCAGCCCTCAGCTCTCGCCTCTCAGCGCATGTCCGCCGCCACTTCAAACGTCCGTCCACCACCCGATCCGCTCCTCGTCGCGCTCGCCGATTATGCGTTGAATTTCACGACGCCGAGCGACGAAGCACTCGACACCGCACGCTGGTGCCTCGCCGACACGCTCGCCTGCGGCATCATGGCGCTCGCCTATCCCGCGTGCACGAAGCTCCTCGGTCCGATCGTGCCCGGCACCACGATCGCCCACGGCGCCCGCGTGCCCGGCACGGCCTACGAGCTCGATCCCGTGCAAGCCGCCTTCGACATCGGCACGATCGTGCGCTGGCTCGACTTCAACGACACCTGGCTCGCCGCCGAATGGGGCCATCCCTCCGACAACCTCGGCGCCATTCTCGCCGTCACAGACTGGCTCAGCCGCAATCACTCCGCCGGGCTCCGCCCCGCTGCCTTCGGCTCTCCACTCCCATCGCTGAACTCTCAACTCACGGTCCGCGACCTCCTGGTCGCAGCCGTGAAAGCCCACGAGATCCAGGGCATCCTCGCCCTCGAAAACTCCTTCAACCGCGTCGGCCTCGATCACGTTCTCCTCGTGCGCGTCGCCTCCACCGCCGTCGCCACCACACTCCTCGGCGGCACGCGCGAACAGATCATCGACGCCCTCTCTCACGCCTGGCTCGACGGCTCCGCGTTGCGCACCTACCGCCACGCGCCCAACACCGGCTCGCGCAAATCCTGGGCCGCGGGCGACGCCACCAGCCGCGCCGTCCGGCTCGCGCTCATCACGATGACGGGCGAGATGGGCTACCCGTCCGCACTCACCGCGAAAACCTGGGGCTTCCAAGACGTCTCGTTCCGCGGCAAACCCGTGAAGCTTGGCCGCCCGCTCGGCAGCTACGTGATGGAGCACATCCTGTTCAAGATCTCGTTCCCCGCCGAGTTCCACGCGCAGACCGCCGTCGAGTGCGCGATCAAGCTGTATCCAGAAGTCCATGACCGACTCGATACGATCGAGCGCATCGAGCTCACCACGCACGAGTCCGCCATCCGCATCATCGACAAAACCGGCCCGCTCCACAACCCCGCCGACCGCGATCACTGCCTGCAATACATGACGGCCATCGGACTCATCTTCGGCACGCTCACCGCAGAGCATTACGAGGACGCCGTCGCCGCGGATCCGCGCATCGATGCCCTGCGCGCGAAGATGACCGTGCTCGAAAACAAGGACTACTCCGCCGACTACCTCGATCCGCAGAAACGCTCGATCGCCAACGCAGTCCAGGTGTTTTTCCGCGACGGCACACACACCGAGCGCATCGCCGTCGAGTATCCGATCGGGCACCGCCGTCGCCGCACCGAAGGCATCCCGGTGCTGCATCAGAAAGCCGAGGCCGCGTTCCTCGCGCACTATGGCGAGAAAAAAGCGGGCGAGCTCATGGCCCACTTCGCCGACCGCGCGAAACTCGAGGCGATGCCCGTGCACGCCTTCATGGACGCCTTTGTCCGTCGGTGAGCGGGGCAGACGCCGCCACCCGGACCGCGGTCAGAAATACTGCAGGATGGCGCTGTTCACCTCGGCCCCGCTGAGCTTCAACTCTTCGCCCGTCTGCGGATCGATGAAAATCCGACCGCGATCAGTTATCACCTGAATGACGGCGTGACCGACGGTATCACCATCGCGTCGGTACCAAAACGGTCCCAATGCCAGCGCGACCGCGTCCGAACGCAGGTGGAAAGCGGTCTCAAAGAAACACGCCTGCGCCAGCCCGGTGTAGAACCCGGCGAAGCGGCTGCAATCGAAGCGCGAATCCCACCGCACGACTCCGAGGCGAAAAAGCTCCGCCCGATAAACCGGATACCATGAGCGCAACCAGGCGCTATTGACCTCGGCATAGGCCGTGCTCCCCAAGATGACGCCGGGGATGAGTTGGTGCACTTGCGCCGGCCGCAACACCCGGCCGGTGGTCATCGCGCCCTGCGAAGCCGGCCTCGCAGTCACTCGATAGTGCGCTGCGCAACCAGACAAGCTCGCCAGCGCGACGGACGCAGCCATCAGCATCGCGGCACGCGCAAGCACCACGCTTGGAAGCGCAGGGTTCATGAGAAACGCCAGGGGGTTCCGGCGCGCCCTACTCTACTTGAACCCTGCCTCCGGCGTAATCCGGCCACGCCTGATTCATGCTCGCCCCATCGCTCCAACGCTCCATCCGATGCCCCTCTCGATATCGCGAAAGGGTTTCCCGGACCGTGCCCGCCGGTAAAGGCGCAACGACCACCGAGCCCCGGTTTGCCGCTTGCTCGCGCTACGCGCACGACGTTGCCTCGCATATCGTCACTTCACCGTTCCCCTCGCATGAAACCCACCCGACTCCGCCGACTCCTCACGCTTGCACTCGTCGTGACGTCACTCGCGACCTCCGGCCTGCCCGCCGCAGACAACTCGCCCGCCGCCCAACCGCCACCCGCCCAGCCCGGCGGCAAACTTCCCCGCAACGTCGCGATCCAGCTCGTCCAGATCGCCGACGGCCTTGTCGACCCGATTCACGTCACCGGTCCCGACGACGGCACCGATCGCCTCTTCGTCTGCGAACGCCCAGGGCTCGTCCGCATCATCAAGGACGGCAAGCTGCTCGCCCGCCCGTTCCTCGACCTCAAGGACAAGACGCATAGCGCGTTTCTCGAAGTCGGCCTCTACTGCATCGAGTTCCATCCGAAGTTTCGGGAGAACGGCCTCTTCTACGTTTCCTACGCCGACCTCTGGTTCAACGGCGCGACACTCATCACGGAATATCGCGTGTCGAAGGACAACCCCGACAAGGCCGACATCGACAGCGCGCGCGTCATCATGCAGATCGATTTTCCCTACGTGAATCATCACGGCGGGAAGATCGCCTTCGGCCCCGACGGCTACCTCTATATCGGCGTCGGCGACGGCGGCTGGGAGGGCGATGTCGTCGCCGCCGGCCAGGATCTCCACACGTGGCTCGGCAAGATGCTGCGGATCGACGTGAACTCGAGCACGCCGGACCGCGCCTATAACATTCCCAAGGACAACCCGTTCCTCACGCCTCTTCAACAGATGACGCTCTTCGGCGTCACCGAGCTCCAGTTCTCGAAAATCCATCCGCGCGCCAAGCCCGAGATCTGGGCCTATGGTATCCGGAATCCCTGGACGTTTTCCTTCGATCGGAAAACCGGCGATCTCTACATCGCCGACGTCGGCCAGAATCACTGGGAGGAAATCAATTTCCAGCCCGCGGCCAGCAAGGGCGGCGAGAACTATGGCTGGAAACTGATGGGCGGCAGCCATCCCTTCCCCATCGAGCTGGAAAAAGGCGCGCCCCGCGTCGGCGTCCTCCCGATCGCCGAGTACAGCCACGTCGATCAGGGCCTCTGCATCGTCGGACTCGGCGTGTATCGGGGAAGCGAATACCCATCGCTCGACGGCGTTTATTTCGCGAGCGACTGGGGCTCGGGCAAGATCTGGGGCCGCCAGCGCGACACCGCCGGTAAATGGCAGATGCAGGAGCTGCTCGACCTCGCCACCCCGTTGCGTCCGACCAGCGGTGGCGCGGACGCAGCCGGCAATCTCTACGTCACGCACGCGAGCGCCAACTACGGCGGGCCTGTCGATCCGTATCAAAGCGAGCGCGGCGCCGTGTGGAAGATCGTCGCCGCCGACCAGGTGCCCGCCGGCGCGCGCATCGCACCCGTGCAACAGTGATCCCTCCGTCATTTTTCATGCGCATACTCGTCGCCGCCACTTCCCTTGTCGCGCTGGCCGGAGCCGCGATGAGTTCCCCACTTCACGCCGCGGAATCGTCGCCCGCGGCATCGCATCACGGCTCCTCCTCGGGCATCAAACACGAGCTGATCAAGGGCATTACCGCGGCGGATTTCCTGCAGATCGCCGACGAGCCCAAAACCGTGAGGCTGACCGTCGTGGCCGTGTTCACGGACGCCAACTACGGCATGAACTTCAACGGCTACGCGCACGGCAAGGCGTCCTATATCGTGCCGACGGGCTGGAAGGTGGAGGTCACGTTCATCAACCCGAGCCCCGTCCCGCACAGCGTGCTCGTGGTCGACCGCGACACTGTGCGAAAGCTGCAGATGGGCAGTCCCATCTTCACCGGCGCCTCCGTGCCGAATCCCACGCAGGGCCTAAGCGCGGGCAAAGCGTCATTCACGTTTGTCGCCGAAGAGGCGGGCGACTTCGCGCTCGCGTGCGGATTTCCGACCCACGCACTCAACGGACACTGGATCGGCTTCGACGTCCGCGACGGCGCGGAAAAGCCGGCCTGGGTGACTCCGACAGCGGCACCGGACCCGAAGAGATAAAGAGCCGAAAAGAAAACGGCGCGGACTTCCGGTCCGCGCCGTGAATCGAATCATCTGGTGCAACTCGGCACGCCTCGAGAGCTGCCGGAGAGCGGGATCAAATTCGTTTAATCCCAATAGCCCTCGTAGAACCTCCACGACGTGCCTTCAGGCTGCCAGCGCGGCGGCACCCACACGGCACCGGCCCGCGGCGGAATCTCCCAGTGCCCGGCCATCCATTGATACTGGTTGTTCCGCCATGTCCAGTAGCCGGCTACCCAAACGTGATCGGCGGACGGACGTGCCGATGGCACTTCCTGCTGGGCGGCAGGCGGGGCCTGCATTACAACGATGGAACTGGCGCCAACCGGGGTCGGCACCGTGGCGACGCCGGCGGGTGTTTGCACCGCGACGGGCGCAGTGGCGGGCGCCGAATAGACGGTCGCGGCCGGAGCAGCCGCGGGCGGCGGCGGGGGCGGAGCTGACACCACATGCGAATACGGCTCTGAAGCGCAACCGGCGAGCAAACCGATCGCGCCACAGACCGCAGAAAGTCGCGCGATGGACGGCCGGGGTAATCCGTCGGCGCGGGAATTGAACGTTTTCATACGAAGCCGCAGACTCCTGATCCATGGGTTGGTTCGCGTTTCGGGCGTAATGCGATCCGGGTTACACACCCCACTCGGCCGGTGATTTCGGGTATTTTCCAGACCAGTCCGCGCCCGGTGCCACCTGGGTTTTTCTCCGTGGAAAATACTCCCAGGGTGCGTCAATCGCCTCCTGCCAATCCACGCGGCGTTTCCGGGTTTGCTTCGCTCGCGCGCGCCGGCTTCGTTCACCGCTAAAACCATGTCACGCACCCTCGTCAAAGACGCGCTCAACGCCTCCGCCCCGATGGACTCGATCCTCCTGCAAGGCTGGGTCCGCACGCGTCGCGACGCGAAGGCATTCTCGTTCATCGAGGTCAACGACGGCTCCTCGCTCCGGGGCATCCAGGTGATCGCCGACGCCGGCCTGCCCGACTACGCGCATATCCAAAAAGCAAATACCGGCGCCTCCATCGAGGTGCGCGGCCGGCTCGTGCCCTCGAAAGGCCAGGGCCAGCAATGGGAGATCATCGCGCAGGGCTTTACGATTCTCGGCGAGGCCGATGGCACGTATCCGTTGCAGAAGAAAGGGCACACGCTCGAGTTCCTGCGCGAGATCGCTCACCTGCGCCCGCGGTCGAATCTGTTCGGCGCGGTGTTTCGCGTTCGCAGCCGCCTCGCCTTCGCCATCCACCAGTTTTTCCAGGCGAAGGGGTTTCACTACATCCACACGCCGATCATCACCGGGAGCGATTGCGAGGGGGCCGGCGAACTCTTCCGCGTCACCACGCTCGACTCGTCGCACCCGCCAATGACCGAGGAAGGCGACGTCGATTTCAAAAAGGACTTCTTCGGCAAGAAGGCGTACCTCACGGTCAGCGGTCAGCTCGAGGGCGAGATCTTCGCGTGCGCGCTGTCGAACATCTACACCTTCGGCCCGACGTTCCGTGCTGAAAATTCGAATACGTCGCGCCATGCCGCCGAGTTCTGGATGGTCGAGCCGGAGATGGCGTTCTGCGACCTGCAGGGCGACATGGATCTCGCGGAGGAATTCGTGAAGCACCTGATTCGCGACGCGAAGGAACACTGCGCCGCCGACCTCGAGTTCTTCAGCAAGTTTGTGGACAAGGAGCTGCTCGCGCGGCTCGACTTCGTGCTCGAGCGGCCGTTCCAGCGCTGCAGCTACACCGAGGCGATCGCGATCATCGAGCAGAGCGGAAAAACGTGGGAGCACCCTGTGAAGTGGGGCGACAACCTGCAGAGCGAGCATGAGCGCTTTCTCGCCGAGGAGCACTTCAAGTGCCCCGTCACCGTCTACAATTATCCGCGTACGCTGAAGCCGTTCTACATGCGCGTGAACGACGACGGCAAAACCGTCGCCGCGATGGACCTCCTCGTGCCGGGCATCGGAGAAATCATTGGCGGCAGCCAGCGCGAGGAGCGCCTCGAGATCCTGCGCGAGAATCTCGCGCAGCATAAACTCCCCGAGAAAGACTACTGGTGGTACCTCGACCTGCGCCGCTACGGCACCGTGCCGCACGCCGGCTTCGGCCTCGGCTTCGAACGCATGCTGATGTTCGTGACCGGCGTCGGAAACATCCGTGACGTGATCCCGTTTGCCCGCACGCCGGGAACCGCCGACTTCTGAGCAGGGCGCGGAAGCAGGGGCGCCAGAGAAATCTACACGTTCCGCGCTACCGCCAGTGTCCCTCGATCAGCACATAGCTCCCGCCCCGGCGCTCCCAGCGCGGCTCCACCCAGCGTGCTCGCCCGCGTGGTGGCACCACATAATGCCCCGCAATCCACACATGGCGTCCGTGGTTCCAGGACCAGTAGCCCGGCACCCACACGTGATTCCGTGAGGGCCGGGCGTAGACCACCTCGCGGCGCACCGGCGGTGGCGGCGCGACCACGACGATCTGTTGCGGTTGCGACGGCGCGACCACGACCTGCTGCGGCGGCGCAGGCGGCGGCGTTGCCACCACGATGCCGGCATCGCGCCAGAAGCCTTCGATCAAAAAATAACGACCGCCGCGCACCTCCCAACGCGCCGGCACCCACACGACGTTTGCGCGCGGCGGCGTGATCCAATGGCCCGCAATCCACACGTGCCGCCCGCCACGCCACGTCCAGTAGCCCGGCACCCACACATGCGCTCCACTCGGTCGCTCGTAAATCACCTCGCGCTGCGGCGGAGGCGGCGGCGCGGTCACGGCGATCACTTCCGCGGCTGATTGCGTCGCCGGCGCCGACACGACTTGCGTGGGCTGCGGCACGGGCTCGGCCCAATATCCCTCGCGCAACACGTATCCATTTCCCTGATGCTGCCATTCCGGCGCGTGCCACGCGACGTTTGCCGCGGGCGGAACTTCCCAGCGACCCGCCTCCCACACGTAGGCGCCTTCGTGCCAGCGCCAATGGCCGGGAACCCACACATGCTGGGTTGAGGGCTGCTCGTCCGGCGCATCGTTCGTCACCGGCGTGAGCGGCTTCTCCACGATCGGCGCCGGCGGCAGCGTCGGGGCGTTGGGGATAGCATTCGCAGCAAACGTGCTGGCCGCGGAAAAAATCAACACCGCCACTCCCGGAGCGATGGGGAAACGCCGGCAGAATCTCGGTTTCATGAAGCGGTTAGACGCACTTCTCCAATCATTGTTTCGCCGAAGCACCGGCGTCCACCATGAGCGAGGCGCCGGGATTCAGCCGACCCTCCCACGGGATACCCACAGGATGACTACAGGATGCCCGCGCTGCTTGTCGACAGCCTACACCTTGACCTCGATCTGCTTCCCGCCTTCCGCAGCTGAACGATAGATGGCCTCGATAATTACCATGTCGCGCCGCCCCATCTCGCCCGGCACACGCGTCGGCTTGTCGTCTCGCACGCACCGCGCAAAGTCGTCGATCTGCAACGCCTGCATGCTCTGCGGCGGCGCGATGTTCAACGCTCCCTTGTTCGTCGCCACCTTGAATCCGCCGTAGCCGAAACCCGGCCCGAACTCGATCCAGTTGCCCTGAGCCGACTCCGCGCGGAAACGATCCATGCTCATGTTGTAGCTCGTGATCAGCTCCGCTTTCGCGCCGTTCGCGAACTCCATCGTCCACTCGATCGTCTCTTCCACATCACGGAAAAATTCCGGTCGCGTCTTCGGGTGCTCGCGCGCCGTGACCGCGATCGGCGCGAAGCCCGGGTGCGCCGCGCCGCTCGTGTCCGCCGCCATGCACGCCGCCTGCACGCAATAGATGCCGATGTCCATCAATGGCCCGCCGCCGGCCATCGCTTTCTCCACGCGCCAGACGCGACGATTGATCGGAAACGCCAGCCCGCCGTTCATCTTCACAAACGGCCCGAACCCCGGATCCCGCGCCAGCCGCATCATCTCCTGATGCCTCGGCTCGAAGTGCAGCCTGTATCCAATCGACAACTTCACGCCGGCAACCCGGCACGCGCGGATCATCGCGTCGCAATCCGCCACGCTGTTCGCCATCGGCTTCTCGCAGATCACGTGCTTGCCCGCCCAGGCCGCCGCGATCACGTGCTGCGGATGCAGCGCGTTCGGCGTCACGACGTAGACAATGTCGATATCCTTGTTGTCCGACAGCCGCGCCATCGTGTCGTAGCTATATATATTCTGCTCGGGAAACCCGTACTCCTTCGCCCACTGTACGCCCTTCTCGCGCGAACCAGTCACGACACCCGCGAGCCTGCACTCCGTCGTCAGCCGCAACGCCGGCCCGAGTTGCCCACGGCTGTAGCCGCCGAGCCCGACGAGCGCGACGCCGAGCTTCCGAGGCCCGGCCGCATCCTGCGCGCGCATCCGCGGCGCCAACGCCAGCGCCGCGGCGCCCGCCGAGATCTGGCCAAGAAACCTGCGACGCGACGAGGACATGCGAGGGGTGTTCATGCGCGACCCGACGCTCACCCATGCGCCGCCCCAGCGCAAGCCGCCTCACCCCCGAAACCCGGTCGGGACTCGCCCGGATCCGGCGCCGCAAATAGGGACGGGCCTCTCGATCCGCGGACGCGCCGGCCAGGCTTCGACCTTGAACGCGCCGCGCGCGCATCTTTGCTCCAGTGTTCGCGTCAGTCGCTTCGCGCCCTCGCAACCCCGCCCCTCATGAAATCTTCCCTCCTCGCGCTCGCACTTTACGCGGCTGTCGCCGGTGCACCCTTCGCCTATTCCGCCCGCGCGCCGCGCGAGAACGCCTTCCAGAAAATCACGCTCACCAGCGAGTACTGGTGCGACGGCATCAACGCCGCCGACCTCGACGGCGACGGTAACGTCGATGTGATTGCCGGGCCGTTCTGGTATCGCGGGCCCGACTTCAAGACCCGACACACGTTCTACGATCCCGTCCCGCAGGTGCTCGAAAAGAACCCGACGAACTCGATGTTCACGTTCCCGTACGACTTCAACGGCGACGGCCAGGTCGACCTCCTCGTCCTCGGCCGCGTGCTGTTTCACGAAGCTTTCTGGTATGAAAACCCCGGCGCCGCCGAGGCCACGAAGTCCGATGCACGCTGGAAAAAACATTTCGTGTCACGCCGCGTGTTCGGTGAATCGCCGCTCTTCGAAGACATCAATGGCGACGGCAAACCCGAGCTCATCTCGATCTCCGGTGAGACCGCGAACGACAAGATCAAGCAATGGGGCTGGTATGCACCAGACCGCGCGAACCCGACCAAGCCGTGGACGTTCACGCCCATCACCGAGAAGGCGGAGTTCAGTCACTACTATCACGGCGAGGGCGTCGGCGACATCGACGGTGACGGCCGCGCCGACCTCGTCCTCAACGAAGGCTGGTGGCAGCAGCCAGCGAAAAACGCGCCCGCCGGCACACTCTGGAAAAGGCACCCGTTCGTCTTCAGCACCGACCGCGGCGGCGCACAGATGCTCGTCTACGACGTCAATGGCGATGGCCTGAACGACATCGTGACCGCCAAGAACGCCCACGGCTGGGGCCTCTCGTGGTTCGAGCAGAAACGCGAGGCCACCGGCACGATCACGTTTTCCGAACACCGCATGATGGGCACGCGCGAAGAGGAGGCTCAGTTCGGCGTCGCGTTCTCGCAACCGCACGCGCTCACGACCGCCGACCTCGACGGCGACGGCCTCCTGGATGTCGTCACCGGCAAACGCCGCTGGGCCCACGGCCCGAAAGGCGATGTCGAGCCGATGGGCACGCCCGTGAACTATGCGTTCATGCTGCGCCGCGACAAAAGCGCGCCCGGTGGCGCGAAGTTCACGCCGCAGTTGATCGACGATGCATCCGCCCTCGGCACGCAAGTCGTCGCACTCGACGTCAACGGCGACAAGACCCCTGACGTCCTCACCGCCTCGAAACTCGGTGCCTTCGTCTTCATCACGAAACGGAAATGATCCGCATCCCGCCACGTCCCGCCCGACCCAGCGCTCCCGCGCAAAAGTCCGCCTCCGTCGTAGCCCGCTTCGGGAGAAGCGGGACCGCCCTCACTTGCTTCGTCACGCTCGTCCTTTCGCTCGCCCTCTCCGCCGCTCGCGCCCGCGCCGAAGTCCAGATCGAGCGCATCTTCCTCCCGCACGGCGCCTCGCCGAGCAGCTTCGCGATCGGCCTGCCCGGCGGCATAAACTTCTGCTTCGATCCCGTGCGCGGCGCCGTCAGCTACGTCTGGACCGGCGGCTTTCTCGATCTCACGCCGGCCCGGCCCGGCGCCGGCAAATTCATCGCCGCCACCAAGCTCCTCGGCCCGCTCGCGTATCAGGAAACCGGATTCGCCCCACTCCGTCGCGGCGATCCGGCCCGCGTGCCCGTGGTCGAGCTCACCGGCTACACGTTGCGCGACGCCACGGTCGAGTTTCGCTACACCGTCGACGGCACTCCGGTGCGAGAAGAAATCAGCGCCCGGCCCGACGGCTCCGCGCTCGTCCGGCGTTTCCACCTCGCAGCCGGTGCCGACGCGAAGTGGTGGCACGTCGTCGACGGCAAACCCGCGGCCGAACTGCGCCGCGAGCCCGGCGGAACCTTCGTCCTCGAGCTCCCGCTCGCCAAATCCACGCCATGATTCCCATGACGCGCCCCCTTCTCGTAGCCCTGCTCGGGAGAGCAGGGACTCCGCACGCCGCCACCCGCGCGCCCTTCCGCTGCTCCCGAAGCGGGCCACGAAACCACCTCGGCCTTCTTCGGTGCGCCTTCGACATCGTCCTCGCCGCCGCCCTCGCGCTCACGCTCCTCACCCCCGCCCTCCACGCCGGCTACAAAATCGAGAACGTCCGCTACCCTGCTGAAATCCGCGGCGGCATCTCCGCCGTCACGTTCACGCCCGCCGGCTCGCTCGTCATCTCCACGCGTCTCGGCGAAATCTGGATCCGCGACGCCGCACAGCACACCTGGAAACGCTTCGCCCGCGGTCTCGATGAGCCGATGGGCCTCGTCGCCGAATCCGAGCGCGTCATTTACATCGCGCATCGCCCCGAACTGCTCCGCGCCACCGATACCGACCGCGATGGCCGCGCCGACACCTTCGACACGCTCGGCGGCAAATGGGGCCTTTCGCAGAATTACCACGAGTTCTTCTTCGGGCTCGCTCGCGACCGCGCCGGAAATTTCTACGGCGCTCCCTCGCTCGACTCGACGGTCACGCGCGACGCCGCGCACAAGGCGGAGTATCCGAAGCTCCCGGTGCGCGGTCCGCGCAATCTCGACCACGTCCTCGATCCCACCGGCCATCGCTCCGAAACACCCTGGCGCGGCTGGGTCGTGCGCATCACGCCCGATGGGAAATTCGAACCGCTCGCCAGCGGTTTCCGCCAGACCAACGGCATCGCCCTCAGTCCCGAGGGCGAGCTCTTCGTTACCGACAACCAGGGCGACTACAAACCCTCCACCGGCCTGCTGCACGTGGAGAAGGGCGACTTCCACGGCCACGCCGGGAGCCTGAAGTGGGAAACTGGATACGACCCCGCCGCGCTCACCACGGAAAAGCTCTGGCAACGCGTAAAGACGCCCGCCGTCGTTTTCCCGCACGGTCCGATGGGTAACTCGCCCGGCGAACCGGTCTGGGATCTCACGCGCGGGAAATTCGGGCCCTACGCCGGCCAGGTGTTCGTCGGCGACTACAGCCGGCTGATGATTCGCGCCACCCTCGAGCGCGTCGCGGGCGCGTGGCAGGGCGCGTGTTTTCCGTTTCTGGGGCGCAACGAAACCGCGCCCTATGTTTCCGGCGATCGCTATAAGGCCGGTGCCACGCGCGCCGTATTCGCCCCCGACGGCAGCCTCTTCATCGCCGCCACCGCTGGCTGGGGCGCGGGCGAAGACGGCCTGCAGCGCATCACGTGGGACGGCACCGCCGCGCCGGACATCCGCAACCTCGAGCTTACTGCGCGCGGCTTCGCGGTCACGTTCACGCGTCCCATGAATCCGGATACGCTCGTGAATCCCGCGAACTACGAGCTCAACCGCTTCCGCTACTACTATCACTCGAAATACGGCTCGCCGTGGGTCGACGAAGCGCGAGTGGCCGTGCGCGAAGTACGCGCCGCCGCCGATGGCCTGAGCGCCGAGCTCGTGCTCGCGGAATTGAAGCCGGGCTTTGTCTACGAGCTCTCGGTGCCGACGCTCCGCACGGCCGACGGCGAGCCGCTCGCGAACCCGCTCGGTTACTACACGGCGAACCGCCTCCTGAACGGCGAGCGCACGGTCGGCGGCACCACACGGCTCCCGCTTCCCGGAGAAACCTCGCTCGGCGCCAAGGAAGCGCCCGGCGAAACCGCAGGCGCGCCGACCGCCGCACAGATCGCCGCCGGCGAGAAGGTGTACCGTTTCTACTGCGTCGCGTGCCACCAGCCCGACGGCCGCGGACTGCCCGTGCCCGGCGGCGCCGCGAATTTCGTCGAGGACAAATCGCGCCTCGCGAAATCCGACGCCGAGCTGCTCGCGGTGATCGACAAGGGCCTCGAGGCGAAAGCCATGCCGGCCTTTGGCGCCATCATCAACGCGAACCAACGCCGTGCCGTGCTCGCCTACATCCGCGCAACCTTCGGCGAGAAGAAATAGCGCGCGAGTTTCCCCACCGGATCAACCGCGCCGGCCACTCGTAGCCCGCCTCGGGAAAGGCGGGACGGGAGCGCTTCACGTATTTGAACCCATGGTTCTCCTCACCTGCAGAAGTCCTATCGTTTCCCCGTCAGCATGTCGTCCATCAACGCCAGCGCCGTCGCCTCCGTGATGTCCTGCACGCTGAACTGCCGGACGACGCGGCCGGCCTGCACGCCTTTACCGATGATGTCGCTCGCGGCCGCCTGTCCCACGATCGCTGCGTCTTTCAAACGAATCGCGGTCGCCTGGATGTCGGGCACGGGATACGTCACATCACCGGAGATCTCCGGCACAGTGATGTTGCGGCTCGAAATGAGCACCTCGATCGCGATGTCCGCGATGTTCGCCAACGCCTGCCGGTCCTTCGCAGCGCCTTCGCCGACAAGGTGCGCGCCATCATCGGGCAGCAACGACGCGGCGACTTTCTGGTCGGCGAGCTGCGCCCCGGCGTGACGAAACGCGCGGCCGAAAAGCCGTTCGACTTCGCGGACGGTCTGCTGGTCAGCGAGGGCGGGCGCCGTCGTCTCCTTCGCTTTGTAAGTGTTCGTGCCGCTTGTCTTCGCCGCTTCGTTTGACTTCTCGAAGTGTTCCGTCCGCTCGGTGAGCGTGAGGCCGTTCGCGGTGTCGACGAGCGTGCGGTTCACATAGACGACGATCCGCGGCGCGGAATCCGTTTTATAGACTTTCCGGAAACCTTCGAGAATCCCGTCGGCCGTCTGGCGTGCGATCAGCGTGTCGCCGCTCGGGCCGTAGATGCGTTGCGCCGGCTGCTCGGGCTGGCCCGGTTGGCTGGGTTGCGGCACGGCGGTCGGCGTCCGCGGCAGCGCCTGTGCGACGGGCGGCGGAGTGGGCGCCGGCCGCGACTGCGAGGTCTGCGCGCCGACCGGCAAAAGTAACAGGGCCGACAACGGGGCGAGGAGAAGACAGCGGGAATTCATGACGGGAAGGGATCGCGCGATTCTCGTTTCGAATCGAACGCGCGGGTCAGCGCGCCTGCCGCACGCGCACGGTGTAGCGTTTCGCCTGCGCGTTCATCGCGGTGAAGCGCACGGCCTCGGTCGCGTTTTCCGAGAGGATCAGTGTCTGCCACGGCGTCTCGTCGCCCGTCGAGAAGCCCTGCTCGTCTTTGAACACGCAGTTGATCTGGACCTGGATCCGGCGGCTCTCGCGATTCTTCACGTTGGCGACGACCTCGAGCCGGCCATCGCCGAGCGGTCGCTCCTGCAGGCCGGTGCACGTGACGGAATTCTGCGCAGGCTTGTCGAGAAGCACGAACTTCTCGGTGTTTTCCAACGTGAATTTCGTCGTGTCGAGCGGCGCGAAGGGACCGGGCTTGGTCACACAACCCGCAGACATTCCGAGGGCAACGATCGAAACGAGGAGGGTAACTGGCTTGGTGTTCATATAAAGCGAAGCGCGGTCAGGTGAGCGGTGAGACTGCGAGTCAACGTTTAAGTTCGCTCAAAAACACCACCGTGTCGCGATCGCCGGCCGCGACCGAGATGGTCACCGGCTGCGTACGGCGCTCGAGCACATTGCCCTCGCGATCGAGGAACTCGAGCCGGCCGCGATGCTCGCCCGGCGGGAGCTTCAACGCCGCGAAGCTGAGCCGCTGCGGGAGATTGTCCCACTGGCGCGTGTCGGCCTGTGTTTCCGTCGCGGCCGACGCGATCTTGCCGATGATGCCGAGCAGGCCGAGACCGACGGCGGCTATGTTCGCATCGTCGCCGTCCTTCCCGCGTTGCTCGCGGCGGCGCGCCTGATCGTTGGCGATCACGGCGCCCGCGAGGGCGACATCGCCCGCCACATCGGCGCTGGTCTTGAAAACGGCTTTGTTGCCGAGGATGTGATCCATCACGCGGCCGCCGCGCGTGGTCGCTTGGAAACCGAGATCGTCGTAGGCCGGGAGCGGCACGAGCCGCTCGCCATTATCCAGCACGAGCCGCGCGGAACGCGTCGGCGAATCGTCGACGTAGAAACGCAGCTGCTGCCCATGCTCGCCGCCGGCGTATTTGCGCGGGCCGTAGCCATACTCGGCAAACACGAGGACGTTCGCCGCCGGATCGTACGGCGGCAGCGCGGCGTTGTCTCCGATCCTGCTCTGCGCGCGCGCAAACGCGTCGCTGCCGTCGGCCTCGAGTTTCACGGAGGCCAGGCCATCGAGGTAGTCGAGCAAGACGTAGTCAGCGTCGTAGTTCTTCTGCTCGGGATCACTGTCGATGACCTGGCCAGACCGGAAACAGGCGCGGGCGTTGTCGGGCTGCCCATCGCGCCAGTAAAGAATCCCCCGATAATAATAAGCCATCACGCGCTCGTAGGGCTCGCCGATGAACGTCTTCGTGCTCTCGGCGGAGAACAGGCTGCGCGCCTTTTTCGCGTCGGCGTCATTTGTAATGATTCCACCGATACGCACGATCGCATCGTCGAACCTCGCCTTCGCATCCTCGAATTCCCCGAGCCGCAACGACGTCGCGCCGGCTCGGTAATCGAAGAGCACGCGCTCGCGTTCCGAGATCGTCGGCACGCGTCGATCGGCCGCGGTCGTGCCGCCGTTCGCGGCCACGCCCATCGCGGTCGGGCCGCGCGTGCCCGCACCGCTGCGCAAATCCGGAGGCGGCGCGGAAACACAGCCGGCGAACAGCGCGAGCGTCGTGAGGAGCGAGCCGGCAAATGCGCCAGCCCGCACGCTGCGTGTGGCTCGCGCGTCACCCGATGCGTGGGCGCCGGGATCCGCTTTCGCCACCGCCTTCGCCACCACCGTCCCGCCGCTCACGCGGCGGGCTGAAGGGCGCCGCGCGTGAAACGTGGAGTGAGGCGCGTTCACCGATATGCGGCGTCTTCGAGACCTTGCTTTTTGATTTCAGCAACGTCTTCCCAAACGATCCGGCTCGTGCGCGCGTCCGTCAGCCGGAAGCTATATAGGACGTAATCGCTCGTGCCTTGCGAGGTGCGCGTCGTCATGCCGTCGAGCTTGCCGGTGAGGAAATAATCCGCGCCGCCGAACTCGACCACGTTCGGATCGGCGCTGGCCGTCACCTGGCCGCTGCGTTTCAATTCCCGCTCGCGCTCCAGCGTCTTCATCATTTCGCGATCGAGGAAGCTGACCTGGCCCATGGCCTTCGAGTTGAGCTGAGTGCGGATGCGCGTGAGGAAAATGTCCTTGTTGATCGGGAAGCGCGTGTTGTTCACGACCGGATCGAGCACGACGCTCGGTGGCACCTGGGCGCGTGCGATCTGGGGAATGCTCAGGATGCTCCGCGCCATCCGATCGGTGACGCTCACGAGATCCTGCGACTCGATGCCGGTGCCGGCGACGAAACCGCGTTCGTCCGGCCGCATCTCCGTCACGGGCACGCCCGAGGGATTCTGCACGCCCGCGGTCGTGGCGCAGCCCGCGAGCAACGCGGACCCCGCGGCCAGGCCGGCAAGGAGGAAACGAGAGGTGTTGTTCATGTTGGAATCGAAAATCGGCCAGAGATCGGACGTCGGACGCCGGAAAAAGTCTCCGCGCTTTGACGAGCGCGGCCGGCAACGTATTCAGAATTTCACGCCTACCGGCCAAACAACCCGTTCGCCGCGCTCATCGGCGTGGAGGAGTTGTAGTAATTATTGATGATCGTCACCTGCTGCGGCACCGCCTGCGTCTGCTGCTGCACCGGCGCCTGCACGACCGTCGGCTGCGGCTGCTGCACGATCACCGGCACGCTGGCCGCGCGGTAAATATAGTCATCATACGCGAGGTCAGGATAACTCCACCCGTAACCGCCGCTATAATATCCGAAGCTCGGTGCGTAGGAGAGATTCCAGCTTATGCCGCGGCGACCATGGAAACCGCGATGATAGCTCCCATGACCGAAATAGCCGCGATGCCCGTGCCCCCAGCTGCCGCGATGACTTCCGTAATAACCGTGCCCTCCGCTGTAGCCGATTCCCACATGTACGCGCGGCGCCGAGCGGTAAACATATCCGCCATGCGAGGCTCCGTCGTAACGCCTGTAGTCACGATGCGCGTTCGCATCGCCGACCGCCTGCCCGATCAGCAATCCAGCCGTGGCGCCAATCGCCGCCCCATGCCAGCCGTTGTGCCGGAGGTCACCGCTGTTGTGCCCGATCACCGCACCGGCGATCCCGCCCAGCACGGCGCCTTTCACGGCTTCGGAGCGGAAGATCTGCGCTTGCACGGACGAAGCCGCGAGCAGGGCGAGGCAGAGCGAGAGTGTTGTCTTCATGACTGTAGGCAGCGTGTGCGACATGCCGGGCCTCGCAAGGTTTCAGAGAACCACGCCGCGATCATCGGCGCAAACCACTGAGCTGACGCGCACTTCAACGCAGACCGCAGCCCAACGATCGCGCCCCGCTCGACCGCGCCGCAGCCGCCCGTCTCCGTCGCCCCTCGTCGCATGCGGTCAACTTCGCGCATTGTGTCAGCTCCCGCCGATCCTACTGTCCCGCCACCTAGCTGCAACATGACCGCCGTCCGCCTCGCCTTTCTTTCGCTCCTCGCCCTGCCGTTCACGTTGATTGCCGCAACCACGCCGCCTCCCGCCGTCGCTCAGGCACCTTCCGCGAGCGGTTCGTCCGCGGACAGCTCGGACTTCGCGACGCTCCGCGCAAAGGCCATCCGCGGCAACGCCATCGCACAGTACAACCTCGGCCTCGCCTACGCCGAAGGCCGCGGCATCGGCGCCGATTCCGCGGAAGCATTCGCCTGGCTCACGCTCGCCGCCGAGAGCGGCAGCACCGACAAAGCGGTTGAAAAATTGGTCAACAACCTCAGCGCCGAAGAGCTCCAACGCGGTCGCGCGCGGCTCGCCGAGCTGCGCCAGGACAATCCCAGCCTGCGCCTCCAACCCGCGCGCAGCGTCTCGACACCTCCGCCCAGCAGCAGCGCGCGCAACGACGCCCTCGCCGCCCTGCAAGAGCAGCTCAACGGCGCGCACGCCAGCCTTGCCGCCCAATCCGCCGAATTGGCCGCCAAGCGCGTCGAAGCCGGGGCCGCCCGCCTCGAGCTCGCCAAGGCGCAATCCGCTGCCGACCAAGCCAAACGCGAACTGGACGAGCTCAGGGCCGCGCAGGCGCAAGCGCGCTCCACCGCCGGCGCCACAGCGGAAGCGGATCGCCTCGCTGCTCGCGAGGCGATCGCACGCGCCGAAGCACTAACGCGTGAGCTCGGCGAGGTGCGCGCCCAAGCCTCGGCCGCCGCCGCCGAAAACAAGCGTCTCTCAACTCAACTCGCCGCCACCGCGCGCCCGGCTATCCCAGTCGTCACGACCGCGGAGCCCGACCGCGCCAGCGTGGAATTGAAGGCGGCACTCGCCCGCCAAAGCAGCGAGCTCACGGCCGCCGAAGCTCGCATCGCCAGCCTTCGCAACCACGTGCAGACGCTCGAACAGGAACGTGACGCCTCGCGCGACAGTCATTCCGCCACCGGCCGCGAATTGAAGCAGCTGCGCGACGAACTCGAAACAGCGCGGCGTGAACTCACCACCGCACAGACCGCAGCGCGAGAGGAAGCCTCCGCTCACTCCCGACAACTCGCCGCCCTCGAGCAAAAACTCACGGCCGCACAAGCCGAGCTCGCGCAACGTACCGCCGCCGAGTCCGCCGCCAACCGCGAGCTTCAGTCCGCCCAACGCGCTGCAAGCGAACTCGCCGACGTCAAAGCCGCCCTCGCCGAGATCACTGCCGCCCGCCAGCGCGAGCAAGAGACCACCCGCGCCGAGCTCGCACAGCGCGCCGAGTCTTCCGCCGAGACCGCCCGGCGCCTTACTGCCGCCGAAGCCGGGCTGGCCGACACCCAGCGCCAGCTCGCCGACGCCAACGCCGCGGCTGCTCGCTCGTCCGCTTCCCTTGCCGAGCTCGAGGCCACCCGACAATCCGCCACCGAAGCTCAGCAACGCCTGGCCACCGCCACCAAAGAGCTCGCCTCCTTGCGCGAACAAGTCGCGACGCAACGCGAGCTCGAACACCAGCTCGGCCAGCTCGCACGAGAGAAATCCGCCCTCGCATCCGAGCTCGCCGACGCCCACGCCACCCTCCGCCGCGAGGAGGCCGCACGCGTCGCCGCCGCCAGCCAGCCGACCGCTGCGCAGCGCGAAGCCGAAGAAAAACTCGCCACCGCTTTGCGCGCGCAATCGTTGCTCGCACAGGAACGCGATGCGCTCCACGCCCGGGTCTCCGATCTCGCCGCCCAACTCGCCGCCGCGAACCCAACGGCCACCGAGCTCGATGCCCTGCGTGCGCGCACAAGCATCGCCGAACGAAATGCCGAACTCGCCCAGGCCGAGCTCGCGCGCGCCAACCAGCTCCTCACCGAGGCGACATCCACCCGCGGGATGCCTGCCCAGCTCCGGCGTGACCCAGCGGCTTCCGCCCTGCCGACCGCTCCCACGGTTGCCGCCTCCAACGCGACCGAGCCCCGCCTCCATGTTATTGCGAACGGCGACACGCTCAGCGCCATCTCGCTTCGCTATTACGGCACCGCAAACCGCTGGAAAGAAATTTTCGACGCCAATCGGGACGTGATGCGGGATGAAAACACCCTTGTTCCCGGTCGGCCCCTGCAGATTCCGTAACCATTTTGCAGTTTTAGCTAAAGCGTCCCGCACTCCGGCCGATGGACGTATCCCATCCACGGATGCGTCACCGGCGCCGAACTCTCCCCTTCGCACTCCCGCTTCTCCTGGGCCTGAGCGGCTGCGGTTACGTCCACGTCGGCCGGGTGCCGGCGCCCGCCGCCACCGTCATCGGCGATGAGACCTTACTGAAGGAAAACGAGGATCTGCGGCTCGAGAAAAAGATCCTCCAGCAGGAGCTCGCCCTGACGCGCGCCCAAGGCGAGGCGTTGCGCACCGCGATCCAGAATCGCACCGCAGAGGGCGACACCACGACCCGGCTCGTCGAGAAACTCAACGCCACCACCCGCGAGCTCACCGCCTTGCGCACGAGCTACACCCAGCTTCAGGCCGAGCGCACGCAGTCCTTCGCCGCAACGACCGATGCCGGCGCGCTTCAGGCCCGGCTCGGCGAAACCGAAGAGAAACTCGCCGCCTCGCTCCGCAACTTTACCGAGCTCCAGCGTGAAATCGGCCGACTGAAATCCGACGTCGCCCGCACCCGCGCGGAAAACGTCGCCCTCTCCGAAAAGGTAAAAACCGTCACCGCGCAAAACCAGCACGCGCAAGCCGCCCTCGCGCAGCTCAACACCGATTTTCTCGCGCAAAAAGACGCCCGCATCCGCGCCGAGCAGGATGCCGCCACGCTCCGCACCGAGTTGACGACCGTCGCCGCCACGGCCTCCGCGCTCGCGCATCAACGCACCGGCGCCGCCGCCGATGCCCGCTCACTCCTCGCCGGACACGCCGCGGAGACCGCCAGCCTCAAGCAGCAGCTCGATACGCTGCGGGCGAAAGTGGAGACGCTCACCGCCGAGCGCGGCACACTGGTCGAGCAGCTCGCCAGGGCCAACACGACACCTGCGCCCGAGCTCGCCAACGTCGAGGCGCGCCTCGCCACCGCGTTGCGCAGCGAATCGCTGCTGCGCGACGAAAACGCCGCATTGAAAGAATCCCGCGCGCAACTCGCGGAGCAACTCGCCCAAGCCAAGAGCGCTCGCGCCGACAACAGCTCGCCAAATCTCCGCGACCAGTTGCGCGAAACCCAGGAGCAGATCGCCGCACTCACCGAGGAAAACAACCAACTCAAGGCCCGCCTCGCGTCCTCCGAATCGTCCGGGCGCCCGGTCGACCTCGCCGCCGACACCTCCAGCGACACTTCGGCTGCAACTCGCGGCGACGCGCCCGTCAGCCAACCCACCCCCGAGATCGTCGTCCGACCAGGCGGCGTGAACGCCACGCTCGTGACCCGTTCGCAACGCGGCACGATCACGCGCCACAATGGCTCCGTCCGCACCCGCGTGCACATCGTTGCAAGTGGCGACACGCTCGCGAAGATCTCCCATCATTACTACGGAAACTCTGGCCGCTGGGGCGACATCCTCGCGGCCAATCGCGACGTCCTCGGTGCGACCAATAATCTCGTGATCGGCCGCATGCTGCGGATTCCGTAACGCGCGTTTCCGCCAGGTCCCGCCCGCGCCCGGCCGCCCCAGCCAGACCCGGCGCCACGCACATTCGCCGTTGAAAGATTGCCGGCGCGCACCTTTCGACCTTCATGCCGGCATGCGCCGCCTTCGCGCTCTTTTTCTCCCCCCGATCGCGCTGCTGTTGACCGGTTGCGGCTATATTCATTTCGGCCGGTCACCGGAATTCGCCACCTCGATGGGCGACGCAAAATTCGCCGAGGCCTACACGAATCTCGCGACCGAGCACAAAATCCTGAAACAGGAACTCGCGCTCGCCCGACGTGAAGGCGACGCCTTGCGCATCGCACTGGAACGCTCCGGCGCGACCAGCACAACCGGCGGGTCGGATCTCCTCACGCGACTCAGCGAAACCGCGGGCGAACTCGCCGCCCTGCGCGTCAGCCACGCCAAGCTCCAGGCCGAACGCAGCAACGCCCCTAGCCACGCGACGGCGGTTGTCCCCGAGCTCGAAGCCAAGCTCGCGGCCGCCCTGCGCGATTCCACCCAGCTCCAGGCCGAGAACGCCCGCCTGCGCGGCGAGATCGATCGCGCGCGCAGCGACAACACGACGCTCGCCGACAAACTCGAGGCCGCGCTCCGGCAATCCGACCGCGCTCAAACCGAAGTGGCCCAGCTCAACGCCGAACTTCTCGCGCAAAAACAGGCCCGCGCCCGCGCCGAACAGATGGGCGATGCCCTGCGTGCGCAGCTCGGGACGGTGATGGCTCAATCGCTCGCCAGCGGAGTCTCGCCTCTGCAAAGGGCGAAAGCCCCACCCGCCGGTGCCTCCCCCACCGCGGAACTACGAACCCAGGTCGACCGTCTGCGCGCGCCCGAAACGGAAAACTCCCAACCGCTCTCCCCCACGCCAGCCGCGAGCCCGGACCGCAAACACACCGTGCAAACGGGCGACACACTGGAGAAGCTCTCGCAAAGATATTATGGCGCGCCCGATCGCTGGCCGGCCATCTACGAAGCCAACTCCACGCTCCTCGGCGACGGCCAGCCGCTTCGTGCCGGCATGGAGCTGACGATCCCGGAAAATTAGCGGCTTCCGGATCGAGACGCTTGCCTCACCCAATGCCGGATGGCATCACCGCGTCCCCATGTCCACGCTTCCCACCCAGTTCGCTGGCGCCACTGTCTTCACGAAAGCCAACGTCTATTTCGACGGCAACGTGATCAGCCATACCGTGCTGACCAGCGACAATGTGAAGAAGACCCTCGGGCTGATCCGCCCCGGGTCGTATCATTTCAACACGGACGCCGCCGAGCGCATGGAGATCGTCGCCGGTGAGTGCACCGTCACGCTCGATGGCACGACGGGGACGCACCGCTACGTGGCCGGCACTCATTTCGATGTGCCCGCGAAGAGCGGCTTCGCGATCTCGGTGCAGTCCGGGCTCTGCGAATACATCTGCTCCTTCCTCGCGTAACCCCGCCGGCGCAGCGTGGGACGCCCGACCCGCACGATCGCATCGGCCAGCTCCCACGCTCCGCCCATGAAAACACGCCCGCTTCTCGCCGCCCTGCTTCTCGTCGTCGGGCTGGTGCTACGCGCCGCGCCTGGCCTTCCGCCGCTGCCCGAAGGACTCTACGCCGAGATCGGCACGCCTCACGGGCCGGTCACATGCGAGCTGTTCTTCACCCAGGCACCGCTCACCGTCGCCAGCTTCGTCGGCCTCGCTGAAGGCACTCTCGGGCCCCAGCCCCGGAAACCGTTTTTCGACGGCCTGAAATTCCACCGCGTCGTCGTCGACTTCGTTGTCCAAGGCGGCGACCCGCTCGGCACCGGCGAAGGCGGCCCGGGTTATGCGTTTCCCGATGAGTTCGCGCCAGGCCTGCGCCACGATGCCGCCGGCGTGCTCTCGATGGCCAACGACGGGCCGGACACCAACGGCTCCCAGTTTTTCCTCACGTTGCGCGAGACCAACCGGCTGAATTATCTGCACAGCGTTTTCGGCCGGGTCACGCGCGGCCTCGAGATCCTGCCGCGTATCCAACAAGTTGACACAATGACCGTGCGGATCATCCGCGTCGGCCCCGCCGCAAAAGCCTTCCGCGCCGACGAGGCGGCGTTCAACACGCTCGTCGTGAAAACAAAAAAATTCGGCGAACTCGCCACGGCGAAACCAGAGCCCGGGCCCGCCGCACACTTCGACGATCCCGGCCTGCTCCTGCCGACCGAGCCGCCCCGCGCGCGCGCCTTCAATTACAAGCTCGCCAACGTCGAGCGCGCCACCGGCCTGCGGATCGTGGCGCGGCTTCTCGCGAAATCGCCTTCCGCCGCCGAGGATGCGCAGCCCGGTGCCTACATGCGCGCGTTGGCCGCGAAGCTCGGCACCGCGCAACGCGGTGCGCTGGCCGTCTATTTCGCCGATGAGAACGACTGGCGCGTGTGGATCGGCGACAAGTCGGCCGCCGCCTTCGTCGGGCGCGCCGGCACCGCCGCGGAGTTCACCGAGAGCGGCCTCATGCACGAGGTGAAGGAGGCGTTTCTCCAACAGGCCGAGGCGAAAGGCACCGCCGATTTCGCGAAACAGCAGCGGGCCGCGACCGCCGACAAACAACCTTCGCCGAGGCAGCGCCTGAAGTTGCACACGGATGCATTGCTCGACGGGCTGATCATGAAACTCGAGCCGCCGTCGCGTTAACCGCACCGTTTGCGGCCGCTCTCTCTCATCCCCGGTTTCTTTGCCGGTCGCGGCGCGCGCCCACTGCCACTCCCACCAGAGGGAGGGCTTTCGGGCGTGCATGGTCACAGGAAACCCATAGCGTCCGCCCCGACTCTCATCGGAATTTTACAGCCAGACGCGTTGCCCGTGAGTGGCGCCAGGCATATTTCTCCGCCGTGGGACCGATCCTCCGCCGCATGCCCTTCGTTGCCAGTTTCGATTCATCGTTGGTTTCGCAGACGCCGGCTTCGGCCACCGCAAACGTCGGACTCGTCCCTTTGGCCGATGCGGTGATTGCCGCGGCGTATCTGGCGATCGCGCTCACGTTGCTGTATCTCGTGCACCGCCGGGATCGACCGGGCTTGCTGTATCCCGGCGTGTTTCTGCTCTTCGCTGTTTTCATCGGCACGAGCGGCATCTCGCACGCGCTCGCTTTCGCGGCGACCTGGCAGCCGATCGGCGGATGGAACGGCGCCGCGAAACTGGCCACGGCCGGCGCCGCCCTCGCAGCCGCAGTCGCGTTGCTCCGCATCGTTCCGGCCCTGATGCGGGCACCGAGCCGCGCACAATTGCAGCAGGAAAACGCCTCGCTCGAGGAGCGGGTCGCCACGCGCACCGCCGATCTTACGGATATCAATACCCGACTCCGCCGCGAAGTGGCACAACGCGAGGAAGCCGAAGCCGAGGTTCGCCGCCTGAATAGCGAGCTGCAGACACGCCTCGCCGAACTGCAGTCGCTGTTCAAACTGATCCCCGTGGGCGTCGCGATCTCCACCGATGCGAGCTGCCGCAACATTCGCTCGAACCAGGCGTTCGCCGACCTGCTCGGCGCGACGGAGCCGCAAAACAACCCGGCCTCGCCCCTGCCTTACGCACCGACCGGGCACTATCGCGTCACCCACGATGGGCGTGAGCTCCGCCCGCACGAACTGCCGATGCCGAGCGCGATCGCATCGAACACCGCCATCCGCGACTTCGAAGCCACCATCACGCGCGACGACGGCGTGACGATCGAAGTCATCGCGAACGCCGTGCCGATCCGCGACGCCGAAGGTCAGCCCGTCGGCTGCGTGGCGACCTTCCAGGACATCACCGCGCACAAACAGGCGGAGCGGCAGCGGCTCGATTTCGAGCGCAAGCTGCTCCACTCGCAAAAACTCGAAAGCATCGGCGTCCTCGCCGGCGGCATCGCGCACGATTTCAACAACCTCCTCACCGGCGTGCTCGGCCACGCCAACTTCGCGCGCACCGAGCTCGCGCGCGGCTCCACCAACATCGACCACCTCCTCGCGCAAGTGGAGCTCTCCGCCCAGCGCGCCGCCGAGCTCTGCCGGCAGCTCCTCGCCTACGCCGGCAAGGGCCGCTTTGTCGTGCGCCTGATCGACCTCAACGTCGCGGTCGAGCAGGCCGTGCCGCTGCTCAAGCTCTCCGCCACGAAGAAGGTCACGCTCGACCTCCAGCTCGGCGCCAGCCTGCCGCCATTGCGCGGCGACCCCACGCAACTGAACCAGGTGTTGATGAACCTCGTGGCCAACGCCTCGGAGGCCATCGGCACCGGCGTCGGCACCGTCACGATCCGCACCAGCCGCGTCACGCTCTCGCCGATGGACATGCTGACGCTCAACGCGGGCCATGAGATGGAGCCGGGATCCTTCATCTGTCTCGAAGTTTCGGATACGGGCTGCGGGATTCCGCCCGAGGCGCTCGCGCATATTTTCGAGCCGTTTTTCACCACCAAGTTCGTCGGCCGCGGCCTGGGCCTCGCGGCCGTGCTCGGCATTGTCCAGGGCCATCGCGGCGGGCTTCGCGTCTCGAGCCAGATTGGCGGCGGCACCTCCTTCGAGCTGTTTTTCCCCGTCGCCACCGCGCCCGCCATGCGCGAGCGGGGCTCGACCGCGCCGATGGCAACCGCCACACCGCGCGGCTCCGTGCTGGTCGTCGACGACGAACCCACGGTGCGGAACTTCGCGGCCGCCGCGCTCGCCTCGGCCGGCTTCATGGTCGCCACCGCGGCGGACGGCGAGGATGCGCTCGCGCAACTGAAGCGCGATCCCTTGCATTTCGATGCGGTGCTTCTCGATCTCACGATGCCGAAGATGGACGGCGAAGACACGTTGATGGCGCTGCGGATGCTCTCGCCAAATCTTCCCGTCGTGCTCACCAGCGGCCACAGCGAGCAGACGGTGGCACAACGCTTCGTCGGCCGCGGAGTCGCGCATTTTCTCGCGAAGCCGTTTGTGAGCGAGTCGCTCGTAAACGTGATCGAAACCGCGATCGCGCGGACACACACCCGCGCCGCGACCGCCTGACCTCCGCGCGCGCGACGCGCCTCGTGGCGCACAGGCGTTTGTTGGTTTGGAATAGGTCGCGAGTTGCAGGTTCACTTCACCCCGAGAGGCCTCCGCGCTTTCCGCGCCGGAGTGGCGCGCGCTCCAGGTTTGCAAACCGCCGCTTCCGCGCCTATTCGCACGTCCTCACGCCACGCCTCCTCCCACCATGCGAAACTTCTTCTATCTGCTGCTGCTCGCCGTCGTGTTGGGCACGATCGCGCTGGTCACCCGTTCCGGTCTCCTCTGGCGCGACAACCCGGGCCGCCCGATCAACAGCGCGATGCGGGAGGCGTTGAACAAACAGAACCCGCAGCTGACCGGGAGCGACGAGCAGCTGGTCAACCAACAGTATCCCACGGCGCACAAGCACCCCAGCGGTTTGCGCTACCTCGTGCGCGCACCCGGCACCGGCATCGCCAAGCCCACGATCGGCGCGGAGATCATCTGCCACTACGATGGCCGCCTCCTCGACGGCACCCCCTTCGACAGTTCCTACCGACGCGGCACGCCTTTCACCTTTCGGGTCGGCACCGGCTCCGTGATTCGCGGCTGGGACGAGGCCTTTCTCGATATGAAGAAAGGCGAGAAACGCACACTCATCATTCCGCACTGGCTCGCCTACGGTGAAAAGGGCAAGGGCAGCATCCCGCCCAAGGCGACGCTCGTGTTCGAAGTGGAGTTGCTCGACTGGCGCTAGCCGTACTGCGCGCGGAAGATCCAAGCACCAAGATCCAAGCTTCAGAGAACGGCCAAGATCCAAACTCGCACTGGGGCTCCGGGCGTTGGTTGACGTTTGGAAATTCCCGGGAGCTTGGATCTTGGTGCTTGGTCTTTCACAACCCAACCAGCGCCCCGTTGCGCTTGATCCAATGCTCGGCCTCGCGCCATTCCGGGCACACTTCCTCGACCCGCGCCCAGAAACGATCCGAGTGGTTCATCTCCCGCAGATGCATCAGCTCGTGATAAATCACATAGTCGCGCACGAGGTCCGGCGTCTGCACCAACCGCCAGTTGAGCGAGATCGTGCCGTTCGCGGAGCACGAGCCCCAGCGTGACCGCTGGTTGCGCACCGTCACTTGTTTCACCTCCATGCCGGTGACCGCAGCGAGCTCCCACGTCCGCGCCGGCAGCTCGATCCGCGCGCGGCGCGCGAAATGCGCCTCGAGCGTCGGCCGCAGGTCGCCATCCAGCCGCGCCACGCGAAACACATCGGCCATCAGGCTCACCTGCGGTTTTGCACTTGAGATTCCCGGTCCCACGCCAGCCGCACTGGCGACCCGCACCTCGGTCAGTTCGCCGCGCCACAACACCCGCGTGCCCACGGTCCACACCTCCGCCGCACGAGGCCGTTTCCGCTGTCGCTCGCGCGCCCGCTCGAGCCAGGCCCGATGCTGCTCGACGAAACGCAGCGCTTCCCGCTCCGAACCGCGCACCGGAATCGTCGCCACCACCGTGCCGTCACGTCGCAACGTCAGCCGGTAGTTGCGCGCCCGAAGGCTCCGCTCGAACACAATTTCGTTGTGCCGGTCCGCCGCGCGCGGCTCCACCCGCGCGTCGCGCCGCTCCACCCGGGCATCGGATCGCTCCACCCCGGCCGGCGGCACGCGATGCACGCCGGCTTGCGGCGTGAAAAGATCGAACATCGCCTGTTGTTCCTCCTGGCTCACGGGCGCGATTGAAGTAATTCAGCCGCCCGGCGCCAGCGTCTTGTAATAAATCGCGTTCTGAGCCGGCGTGCCGTCAGGCTCCAGCGCGTAGCCCGGAATTCCTCCGACGTAAACGTAAGCCAGCGCCGCATAGAAATCGCGCGCCCCACCGCGACCGTCGCTGGTATCGAGAAACAACAACCCCACGCCGCGTGCCCGCGCCGCGTCCTCGATCGCCCGCATCAAGTGCGACGCGATTCCGCGCCGTCGCGTTTCCGGCAGCACCATCACCTTCTGCACTTCGGCCCGGTGCCGGCCGTTTGCGCGCGACTCGAGCGCGAGCTGCGCCCCGCCCACAATCCGCCGCTTCACCGCCTCGCGCGCCACCAGCACCACGCGATCTCCAACCTCCAACCGCGCGAGAATCCCATCCCAATACGCTTCCGCTTCCGTGTGCGACAGCGGCGCGAGAAACCCGATCGACGCCCCACCTTCCACACACGCCATCAACAACGCGATCAAGTCCGCTCGATCCTCGGGCGTTACCGGCGTTGCAAGGAGTTCGATCGTCATGCGCGCAGAAAGCACCCGCCGTGCCGTCCGCCCCGCCTCACCGCGCCGCCGCTTTCGCCACCGGCGCATTCTCCAGGCGCTGCGCCGCGCAGCGTTCGCGCTGTGCGCGCCACGCATGCCACACCGTCGCCATTTCCCCTTTGTACCACGGGATCAGCAAAGCGATCCACATCTCCTCCAATCCCGCCACGATCAGCACGACGATCATCACGTGAAACGGCACCGCCGACCACTCCCCAAGCAGCGGAATCATGGCGAGCGCGCAACCCAGCACCCCGATCTTCGAAAGCCACGTGTGATAACACGGCGCACGCCCCAGCCGCACGAAGCCATAGACAATCACCGCAAAAAACGCCGCCAGACCCGATGTCACCCACACCAGCTCGCGGCGCACAATCTCCGGCCAAAGCAGCGCGATGCCCGCCAGCCCGACTAGCATCGTCAGGTAATCCGCGACGCTATCCAGCTTGCGCCCAAAATCCGTAAACGCGTTGAGACGCCGCGCGAAAAAACCATCCAGCGCATCCGTCGCCAGTGAGCCCGCCAACACCGTCACAAACCACACCTTCGAGCCCGCCAACGCCGCGATCAGCACCGCCGGCATCAACGCGATGCGGGTGCCACTGAGCAGGTTGGGAAGAGCCTTGGGATTCACCGGTAGAGGGACGTTTTCCATCGGGCCGTCGACGTCGTGCGATCAGCCCATCGTGAAGACGGCCCTACAGGCGCACGAGTTCCCAACGTACCGTTTTTCGCCGGTCGATCGACAACCACGCGAAGCTCGCCGGCGCACCACGATTCGGTCGCGTGATGCACCCCGGGTTCAGCCACCGCACCCCGGAAGGATCGGTCTCGTCGCGGGGCACGTGCGTATGGCCATGCAAGACGAACCGCGCGGTCTTCGGCGCCACCCGCGGCGGGATGTGCACGAGGTGAAACCGATGCCCCCCGCGCTCGAGATTCAACACGAACGGCCAGGGATGCGCGTCGCAATTGCCCGCAATCACCCGCAGTGGCGGGCCCAGTTGTTCGAGCTCGTCCAGCGTGCCGGGAGCACAGACATCGCCGAGGTGCCAGATCTCGTCCGCCATCCGCAAACGATCGGGCAGATCCGTCGGGTAACGATCGTGCGTGTCCGAAATTACCGCGATGCGCATACCCCGGAGCTTGCCCGCCAGCGAGCGTCTGGACAGCCGTTTTTTTCCAGCTTCCTGAACGTAGCCCTGCTCGGGAGAGCAGGGACCGGCGGCAGCTCGAGCGCCGGTCATTCCCACTCCTCCCAAGGCGGGCTACACCGGCAGCACCGGTCAGGTTACCGCGCCCGGGCGTTCCGCCCATGTAAGAAGTCCGGCTGTGTGGCACTCACGACGCATTCGCAACGCCCAACACCACCGCACCGATCGCCCACCACACCCGCCTCCCGCTTGCCCCGCCCGCCAGGCCCCGCAACGCTTGCGCACATGTGGACCCTGCCCAGCCGCGCTGAGATTGAAGCCATCGCCCCCACGATCGATCGGATCGCGCCACCAACCCCGCAGTTCACGTGGCCGCTCCTCGCCGCGCGCACCGGCTGCGAGCTCTGGGTAAAACACGAGAACCACACCGCCATCGGTTCCTTCAAGCTGCGCGGCGCCCTCGCCTATCTGGCTCGCCTGGTCGAACGCGAACCCGCCGTGCCCGGCGTGATCGCCGCGACGCGCGGCAATTTCGGTCAGGCCGTCGCGTTCGCCGCGGCCCGCCACGAACTCCCCGCCACGATCGTCGTCCCACGCGGCAACAGCACCGAAAAGAACCGTGCCATGCGCGCCCTGGGCGCTGAGCTCATCGAGCACGGCGAAGATTTTCAGGCGGCCCTGGAACACTCCGCACACCTCGCCGCCGAACGCCGCCTGCACCCCATCCCCTCCTTTCACCGCGACCTCGTCCTCGGCAACGCCGTCTCGACCCTCCGCTTCCTGCAAACCATCCCCGCGCTCGACGCCGTCTACGTCCCGATCGGCCTCGGCTCCGGCATCTGCGCCATGGCCGCAGCCCGCGACGCCCTTGGCCTGCAGACCACGCTGGTCGGCGTCGCCTCCGACGCCGCCCCCGGTATCGCACTCTCCTTCGCCGCGCAGAAATCGATCTCTCATCCCGCGAGCACGCGCTTCGCCGATGGCATGGCCTGCTCGACACCGAACGCCGACGCGCTCGCCCTCATCCTGCGCTCGGTCGAGCGCATCGTCCGCGTGACCGACGACGAGGTCGAAGCCGCCATGCGCATCTACTTTTCGGATACGCATAACGTCGCCGAGGGTTCCGCGGCCGCCGCCCTCGCCGCCGTCCTCCGCGAGCCCGACGCCGTGGCCGGGAAACGCATCGGCCTCGTCTGCACTGGCGGCAACGTCGACGCCGCCGTCTTCGCGCGAGTGCTCGCCGCCGCCTGAACTGAGAACGCGCGCGCCCCGCTGCTCGTTCGCGCGACTTCGCGGCCGCAGTTGACTCCCGCCGGATCCACATTTTCTTTCCGCCGTCCGCCTCGCGAGAGGCTCCACCTCAACCGCCAACCCACAAACACCATGAACGAGACTGTCCATTTCCTCACCTCGCTCCCGTCGGTTGGCTCCGCGGCACGCTGCTAAGCGCGCATTCAAATCTCGCATGAGACGCAGGCCGCCCGCCCGGGCGGCCTTTTTGTTTTCCGGATGCACCAGCGCCCGTTCTCCCTTCTCTCAATCGTTCAACGTCATCGGTCCTCGGCCCTTGGTCCTCGGCCCTTCGTCCTGCGTCATTCCCATGTTTCCTTTCTCTCTCGGCTGGAACGAATCGTTCGCCGCCGCATTTGAACCTCACTCCGCCGCCGGCCTCCGACCCGCCCGCGTCGCTCTCCAGCACAAGCACGCTTACGAGCTCCACACGGCCGAAGGTGTCCTCGCCGGCGCATGCACCGGCAAACTCCTCCACGTCTCCACGACCCACGCCGATCTCCCCGCCGTCGGCGATTGGGTCGCGATCCGCCCCCGGCCCAACGAAGACCTCGCCGACATCCACGCCGTGCTGCCCCGCCGCACGAAATTCTCCCGTCGCGCCGCCGGTGATTCCGGCGACGAACAGGTCGTCGCGACCAACGTCGACACGGTCATCCTCGTCACCGCCCTCGACCAGAACTACAACCTCCGGCGCATCGAGCGCTACCTCGCGGTCGCCTGGGAAAGCGGCGCCCAGCCCATCGTCGTCCTCAACAAATCCGATCTCCATCCCGACCCGGCCACGCCCCAGGCCGAAGTCGCAGCGATCGCCGCCGGCGCTCCCGTCCTCGCGCTCAGCGCCGCGCGTGGCGACAGCATCGCGGCGCTCACGCCATGGCTCGTGCCGGGCCGCACGCTCGCCCTGCTCGGATCGTCGGGCGTCGGCAAATCCACCCTCATCAACCGCCTCCTCGGCACCGAGCGCCAGCTCACCAGCGGGATCAGCGATGCCGTCGGCAAGGGCCGGCACACCACCACGCACCGCGAGCTCATCGTCGCGCCAGCCGGCTTTCTCGTCATCGACACGCCGGGCATGCGCGAGCTGCAACTCTGGGAAACGCCCGAGGCTGCACTCGACGCCACTTTCACCGACATCACCGCGCTCACGGTGCGCTGCCGCTTCACCGACTGCTCGCATCGCGCGGAACCCGGCTGCGCCATCCAGGCCGCGCTCGGCGACGGCACGCTCGACCCGGAGCGCTGGCAAAGTTTTCAAAAACTGCAACGCGAGCAGCTCTTCGCCGCCCGCAAAGCCGACGCCGTCCTCGCCCGTGAGAACAAGTCGAAGTGGAAGAAGCTAAACCGGGACTTCCGCGCCCGACTGCGCATAAAACACTCCGAGGAATGATCGCATTTGGCCGCGATGTTCGCCGCGGCTCCGACCCTTCCGGTCGCGGCGAACGCGCGCGCTCCGCGCCCGTCCGACGGTGCCGCGCCGCTGGGCCGCATCCATGCAATCGAGCGAAAACCCCTCCGCTTCTGGCCGCAAAGCGCGGACTTTCAGGCTCTCAGTTCTGGACTCTCAACTGTCAGCTGAATTTCCGCCGCTCAGCTACAGCCGTTGACGCGGCCGCGCGCCGGGTGTTCTGCTTCGGGCCATGTTCACGATCATTGGAGGCGATGGTAAGGAATACGGGCCGGCGACGGTCGACCAGCTTCGGGTGTGGATCGCGTCTGGTAGGGCCAATCTGGATACGAAGGCCAAGGCCGTCGGCTCCGAGGAATGGCGGCGGCTCGGCGACTATGCCGAATTCGGGCCCGGCGGGCCGCCTCCGCTCGGCGGCACTCCCGCGGCCTCCTTGACGGCCACGACCTTCGTTAACGAAAGCGAGCTCGCCGGCCGCGGCACCCGCCTCGGCGCAGCGATCATCGATCGACTGCTCGGCGTGCTGTGCGCGATGCCCGGTCTCATGATCATGGGACCGGCTTTCGCGCAGCTCGTGATCGCGGCCAGCCGCGGCGAGGAGCCCGACATGGAAGCGTTCAGCGCCGGCAGCTTCCTGCTGGGCGGCGCGGTGGCGGGCATCGCCCTGCTGGCCTTGTTCATCGTACAGGTCTGGATGCTGAGCACGCGCGGCCAGTCGATTGGCAAACGCATGCTCGGCATTCGCATCGTGCTCTTCCGCGACAACGGCAATCCGGGCTTCGTGCACGCGTGGCTGCTGCGGAATCTCGTGCCCGGCCTCATCGGAGTCGTGCCCTATGTCGGGTTCCTCTTCGTGCTCGTCGATCTGTGCTTCATCTTCGGCGAGCCCCGCCGCTGTGTGCACGATTACATCGCCGGCACAAAGGTCGTGAAGATTTGAACCGGCAACGCCGAAGGTCGAGCCACCCGGCTCTCAACTAATCCGCAGCTACACCACGCGATCCACCATCTTCCCGCCACGCGTGAAGGCCTCCAGATTCCGGAGGAAATGTTGCACAATCGCCGCATCCTGATCGTGACGGCCACCCGCCGTGTGCGGCGTCACAAAACAGTTCGGTAACGTCCAGAACGGACTGGATTCCGGCAGCGGCTCCGTCTCGAACACGTCGAGATACGCCTCGGAAATCCGCCCCGATCGCAGCGCCTCGATCAGCGCGCGCTCATCGACGGTCGTCCCGCGACCGACATTATAAAAACGCGCGCCCGGCTTCACGCACGCGAGCCGGCGGGCGTTGACGTAGTTCCGCGTGCTCTCGTTGTCCGGCAGGATGTTGATGACGTGATCGGCGACCTCGAGCGCGCTGCTGACGTGCTCTTCCGGAATGATCCGCACGCCGCGCTCGCTGCGCGTCTGCCGGCGCACCGCGATCAGCGTCATGCCGAACGGCGCGAGCAACTCGGCGAGCCGCCGGCCAATCGCGCCGAATCCGAGCATCAACACCGTCTGGCCGGTGAGCAGCCGCGAATCGTAGCGCCGCTCCACATAGTGCCAGGAACGATCGTCCAACTGATCCCGATACGACGGCAACAGCCGCCGGCCCAGCGCGAGCATCATCGCGAGCACATGCTGCGCGCACGGATCGGCGAAGACTTCGGAGACGTTCGAGAAGATCGCGCCTCGCGCCTGGAAACCTTCGCGAAACTCCGGCGTATCGTAGCGCGTATAGCCCGCCGTCGTGACCTCGACCCAGCGGAGCTTCTCGCACGTCAGGCACTGTCCCGCGTCCGGCTGGCCAAACGCGATGTCGGCCTGCGGCAAGTCCGGATCGGGCTTGCCCGCATCGAGCACGGAAGCGGACGCCTCGTTCGCGAACACCAGGCGATGCGCCTTCGTGCCGTCAACGAGCGACTGCATGTCGCGATCGGAAAACTTCGCGTTGCACCAGATGATGAGTGGATCGGAGCGCTTACTCATGTTCGGAAAATTCGCACAGCGTATGCACCGCCGTCCCGGTCGCGCGCAGCTTCGCCGAGCCGCCGAGTTCCGGCAGGTCGATCACCGCCGCCACGCCCACCACTTCGCCGCCCAGCGAACGAAACAAGCTCGTCGCCGCCAGCAGAGTGCCGCCGGTCGCGATCAGATCGTCGACGATCAGCACGCGATCCCCCGGCTGGCACGCATCGGCATGGATCTCGATCGTCGCCGTGCCGTATTCGAGCGCGTAATCTGCCGTGACGGTCTTGTGCGGGAGCTTGCCCTTCTTCCGCACGAGCGCGAACGGCGTGTGCGTCTCATAAGCCACCGCTCCGCCGAGGATGAAGCCGCGCGCATCCACGGCAGCGATACGGTTCGCCTGGAGTCGCGTGCACTCGATCGCGAGCGCATGCACGATCGCGCGAAACGCGTCCGGATCGCCGAACAGCGTCGTGACATCGCGGAAGTTCACCTTCGGCTTCGGCCAATCGCGCACCGTGCGGACACGGGCTTTGAGAAACGCAGCGAGCTCAGGCGGATTCATCCGCCGTCAGAGATGGAGAGAACGAGAGACGGAGGGAAGGAGAGATTGAAACCACAGCCAAACCCGCTCCCCCGTCCCACCTCACCACCATCCACGCCCCACCGCCACCCTCAGCGCATCCTCCAGCGGCGGCAGATACGGATGCCACATCTTTTCCCATTCGAGGCTCACCGGCCCCGAAAACTCGTCGCGCACCAGCGCCTCGCGCAGCGGCGCGATCGGAAAGCCTCCATCGCCCGGCAACACATACGTGAACGGGTGCCGTGCACTCGGCACCGCAATGCTGTCCTTCACGTGCACGTGCACGACGCGCTCGCGGATCGCGCCCCACGTAACGAGCGGATCCTCACCGCCCTTGCGCCAGGTGTGATGCGCGTCCCACAACACGGCCACGTCCGGTGCCGCGTCGAGCAACCGCCGGACCGCCGCCGCCGTGAACAACGAGTCGTGCGTCTCCACCATCAGACCCACCCGCCAGCCGTGCCTCGCCTGCAGCGTTTTCCACCACGCCAGCGTCTCGCGCGCCTCCGCGATTTCGGCGGCATCGACGCTGCGACCGCCATCGAACACGCGCAACCACCGCACCCCCGCTGCCTCCGCCCACGGCGCGAGGCCCACAAGCTGCGCGCGCTCCGCCTCCGTCGCGCCCACCAGATGCAGCGATGCATTGAACGCCACCAGCCGCGTCGCCGACGCCCGCAAGCGCTCCGCCAGCCGTTCCGGCGAGCCAAACTGCTGCGCAAAATACGCGCCCAGATCGACCGTGCCGCCCAACGCCCGCAACTCCACACATGGCACATCATGCTTCGCGGCAAGCGCCAGCGTTTCATCCAGGGAAAGTTCCGGGCAGCCCAGACTGGAAAAGCAGCGAAGCAAAGCCATGGCGCGCGAACGTGATGTTTTTTCCTCTCCGCGCGAGCGAAGTGTGAGATCTCCGGATGCGCGCCAGCCACCGCCAGCCCCGGACACCCGCTCAGCGCCCGCCCGCCTCACCGCCGCCGGCAAGCTTGTCGATCGACAGGCCCGCACTCGACAATGCCCGCGCGATCGTCCGCATCTGCTCCTGCAGCTTCGCGACCGCCTGCTCGGCTTGGATTCGCGCTTTCTGCTCCGCCCGCAACTCGCGCTCCAGGCGGGCAATCGTGGCCCGCGAATCGTCGGTGCGCGACGACACGTCCTTCAACTTCGCCGCGGCCTCCGCGCTTTCCGCGCGCGCCCGTTCCATTTCCGAAATGATGTCCGCGAGCTCCCGCTTCAACGCACCATAGGATTTCAGCGCCGCAGAAAGTTTCTCATCGACCGGATCCGATTTCGCGGTCGCCGGCGCAGCCGGTGCGCTGCGTTCCGCCCGCAGTCGCGCATACGCCGTGCGTAATTTCGCCAGCTCACGCGACGCATCGTTCAGGTCCGCCACCAGCTTCTCCTGATCCGTCGTGGCCGCGTCCCGCACCCCGGCAGTCGAGCGTTCGCTGCTCTCCGCTTTCGCCTCCGCTCCGGTCGTCGTCTCGTCAGAGCCGCTTCCGCTGCGCATCGCGGCAGCTTCCTCGGTCGACTCGACCGACGCCGGCGTGACGCAACCGCCCAAAGCTGTCAGGCAACCCAACGCAACAACGCGCACGACACGAAATTCAGAGTGGGGCATGGCCGGCTAAAAACAGGCAAACACCGGGTGACGCAACCCCAAGCTGCGCGGGCAACGCTTCCCGCGCGTCGCGTTATTTCTGACAGAATGCAGCCAAGCCCGCGCCGTGCGCAGCGCTCATTTCTTTTGCGCCGCGTCGGCCAGCAGCGGGAGCAACCGCTGCTTCTGGCCCTGCAATTTTGGATCGTCGACAGTGTCCAGCAACGCACGCGCGTGCTCCAGCTTGCCCACCTTGATCAACACGTTCGCCGCGTGCAGCCGCATCGTCTGGCGTTCGATCGGCGTCGTCGCCTTCTCCTCCAGCGCGCTCCACGCTTTCAGCGCGGCGTCCCAATCCGGTTTCTCCAGATCGTAGAACGACTCGGCATGGCGATACGCGAACTCGAAGCGCTCCGGCGCGAGCTCGGTCGCCCGCTTGAACGCGTTGTGCACCGCCGTATCGAGCGCCGCCCGCGTCCACTCGCCCGTCTTCAGAAACTCGTCGCGCGCTTCGACGAGCAGCGTGCCGAGCTGGTAATGGTAGAGCGGCTCATTCGGCTCGAGCTTGATCGCCGAGATGAAATACGGCGCCGCCTGCAACGGCTTGCCGTCCTCCGCGAGCACGTTGCCGAGCTGGTTTTTCACCAACGCGATGTCGGGATCGAGCTGGTTCGCCTTCAGCAGCATCGCGGTCGCTTCCTTCCGCATGTCGACCTTCGTCAAAAAATATCCGTACGCCGCGTAGCCCGCCGCGAAGTTCGGGTTGTTGCGCAACAACAGCTCGTAATCGTGCATCACCGACTGCAGCTGCGTCCGGAACGTACTCTCGTCGAGCTTGTCGCCCTGCTTCTCCGCCGTGGCAAAAATCTCCCGCTGCCGCTCCGCGATTCGTTTGATCGATCGCACCGCCATCGTCTCGCCTTCTTCGGCGGCCGAAGTGGAGGCCGAAGCGACCAGAGACCAGACACCAAGGACCAGAGACCACAAACACACGCGGCCCGACAACGAAATCAGAGCCCAGAGGCTAGAGACCAGAGACCGGAGACCAAGGACCCACACGGCCGACAATTGTCGGTTTTCCGTCTCCGGTCTCTGGTCTCTCATCTCTGGGCTTTTTCTCGTGTCTCTGGTCGGCATAAGGCGAAGCGGGTCCGACACGATCACTCCGCCAAGGTGCCGGCGTAAACATTCATCGTGCCGCCCCGCAGAAATCCGACGAGCGTCTGCCCCGTCTCCTGCGCAAACTCCACCGCCGCGCTCGTCGGCGCCGAGATCGCCGCGACGCACGGAATCCCCGCCGCGAGCGCCTTTTGCATGAGCTCGAACGAGACGCGGCCGCTCACGAGCAGGATGCACCCGCTGAGCGGCAGCTGCTCGGCGAAAAACGCGTGCCCGATCACCTTGTCGAGCGCGTTGTGCCGCCCCACGTCCTCGCGCATGATCTCGAGTTTCCCGTGCCCATCGAATACCGCACTCGCGTGCAGCCCGCCCGTCGCCGCGAAGCCCGTCTGCGCCGCGCGCAACACGTCCGGCAATGCCGCAAGCACCTCGCGCCGCGGCGCGAACGGCCGCTCAATCGGCGGCAATTGCAGGCGCACCGCCTCGATCGTCGCCTTGCTGCACATCCCGCAGCTCGACGACGTAAACACGTGCCGCGTGAGTCGCTCCAAGTCCACGTGCGCTCCCGGCGCGAGCAACACATCGAGCACATTCTCCGCACCCTCCGCACTTAATTTCTCATCGTGGCCCGCCTCGGAAGAGGCGGGACCGTTCACGATCTCCTCCGCGCGCCCGGCGCTCGCCGCCGCGCACCGCACCATGTCCAGCACATCGTCGCGCCGTTTGAGAATTCCTTCCGACACGAGAAATCCCGCCGCCAGCTCGCGGTCGTCGCCCGGCGTCCGCATCACGACCGCGATGCTGCGGCCGTCGACGCGAATCTCCAGCGGCTCCTCCACGGCGAGCAGATCCTCGCGGAGCGAGATCAATTTGGCCCCTTCGATTCGCGTGATCGGCTTGGCGCGCAGTGCCTTGGCGAGCGACATGCGCACACCAAAGCGATTAACGCTGGCGCGGCCACGATTTTTGCTAACGTGTTCGGATGAACACGTCGCCTACGCCGATCCCCACCGTTCCGTTTTCCGCTTTCCCCGGCCGCGGTGCCGGGGTGAATCCGCCCAATCGTTTCGAGCGCCTGCACGTCGAGCCCGACCCTGACGCCGAACCCGAGGAACGCGCGAGTCCGCGCACGCAGTTTTTCCACGATGCCACCGAATCGATCCTCGCGAAAAACGACAGTCCCGACGTCGGCTTCAGCTACGGCATCAACGCGTATCGAGGATGTGAACACGGCTGCGCGTATTGTTTCGCGCGGCCGTATCACGAGTATCTCGGCTGGAGCAGCGGCCTCGATTTCGAGACGAAGATCATGGTGAAGCTCCGCGCGCCCGAGCTGTTGCGCCGCGAGCTCAGCGCGAAAAAATGGCAGGCGCAGCCGCTCGCGATGAGCGGCGCCACCGATTGCTACCAGCCGGCCGAGCGCCAGTTCAAATTGACGCGCGGCATCCTCGAGGTCTGCGCCGAGCTGCGGCATCCGATCTTCATCATCACGAAAAACGCGCTCGTCACGCGCGACCTCGACCTGCTCGCCCAGCTGGCGCGCTATCAATGCATCGGCGTGCATGTTTCCGTCACCACCCTCGATCCGGATCTCGGCGGCAAAATGGAGCCGCGCGCCTCACGTCCGGCGGCGCGCCTCCGCGCGATCCGCGAGCTGAGCGCCGCGGGGATTCCCGTCGGCGTGATGGTCGCGCCTGTGATTCCCGGGCTCACCGAGCACGAGTTGCCCGCGATCCTGGAAGCCGCCGCCGAAGCCGGCGCCAGGCGCGCGGGCTACGTGCTGCTGCGCCTGCCGTTTGCGGTGAAGGACGTGTTCACCGCGTGGCTCGATCAGCACGAGCCGGGCAAGAAAGCGCGCGTTCTCGACCGCCTGAAAACGCTTCGCGGCGGCGGGAAGCTCTACGACAGCGAGTGGGGCAAGCGGATGAGTGGCGAAGGGATCTTCGCGGAACAGCTGCGCGCGATGTTTGACGTGACCGCCCGCCGGGCAGGATTGAACCAGGAGCAGTTCACGTTGAGCACGGATCATTTCAGAAAACCCGGCGAGCAGCTCAGCCTGTTCTAAATGGAGCGCGTCGTGACTCAGCGGATACGGTAAACCGGTCGGCAGGTGGGGACAGGTGGCCCGCCCCTGCCCACGGACTAGCACGATGCGCCGCCCCGGCCCCGCCGACCGCGCGCTACTTGAAACCTTGTGCGCGCGGGACCGGTCTGCGATGAACGCCCCTCTTCCTGTGCATTTCCGTCGCGACGCGTGAATCTCCTCGATCGACACATCTTCATCAGCGTGCTCTTCACGTGCGCCGCGGCCGTCGGGCTGTTCGCGTTCGTCGTCGCGATGCCGAACATCGTGCGCGAGCTGCTCGGGCCGCTCCTCGCCGGGCAGATTTCCGTCATGGGATTCCTGCGGCTCGTGGGGCTGTTCCTCGTCTTCGCGATTTCCTACGCGCTGCCGATGGGGATGCTCACGGGCGTGTTGCTCACGCTCGGGCGGTTGTCGGCCGATAGCGAGATCACCGCCATGCGCGCATCAGGGATCAGCGTCACGCGCATCGCGCGCCCGGTGTTCCTCCTCGGCGCCATCTGTGCGGCCGCGGCGCTCTACATCAACCTCGAGGCGAGTCCGCGCGCGCGCGTGCAATTTCAACGCGAGCTCGCCTCGGCCATTCGCGCGAACCCGCTCAATTTCATCGTTCCCAAAACCTTCATTCGCGATTTCAGGGGCAGCGTCCTTTACGTCGGCGAGAAAAACGGGAACGAGCTCCGCGACATCTGGCTCTGGGAGCTCGACGAACAACGACGCGTGCGCCGCGTCGTTCGCGCTGAAGCCGGCCGGATCGATTACGACGAAGAGACCAATAGCCTGATTCCCACCCTCATCCGTGCGAAAAGCGAGGAGCGCGACCCGGAGAATCCGGAGGATTTCAGCAAATCGCCGAAGGCGCCCTCCGTCGACCGTGCCGAGGAATGGCGGATTCCGCTCGACGGGTATTTGAGCCGCAACACCTACCGGATGAAACAGGACTGGCTGCCCTACGCCGAGCTTCGCGCCGAGCAGACCCGGCTCGCCGCCCGCCCCACCCCGTCGCCGGAAAAAGCGGGTGAACATCGCCGCGAGCAAATGCGCGCCGAGCTGATCGTGCAGGAACGTTTCAACCTCTCGCTCGCCGTGCTGTCGTTCGCACTCGTAGGCGTGCCGCTCGGCATCAAGATCTCGCGCCGCGAAACCTCCGCCAACCTCGGCCTGGCGCTGGGCCTCGTGCTGAGCTATTACCTGCTCACTGTCGTCGTAAAGTGGCTCGACCGTAGGCCGGAGCTGCGCCCCGACTTGCTCATCTGGCTGCCCAACGTCGCGTTCATCGCGCTCGGTGTGTGGCTGTTTTCACGCATCGATCGGAAGTGAGGCGGCGGGCGAACGCTGGTTTTCGCAGCTCAGCCGTTTGCCCTCCGCCCTTCACGACGTCGCGTCCCGTGCCGCCACGTCGAAGACCTCCGCCACTTGCGCCGTGAGCGCCGGCGCAAGGTAGGGCGCGAGCGCCGCTTCATTCACCGGCAGCACGCGTTCGAAGCCACGCCCCGCGAACCATTCGCGCTGCACCGCGTCCGCCACGCGCTCGCAATCGGCCGCCGACGAAAACGGAAACATCACGCCCGTCTTCACCTCGCGCATGAATCGCACGACGAGACTGCGTTCGTGAAAAATCAGCAGCAGCGGCCGGTGTGCGAGCACGTAGGGAAAAATCTTGGACGCTGAATACGTCGCGTCGTTCGACCCCACGGCCACCAGCGCATGCGCGTGCCGCAAATAGTAAAGCGCGTCGAAATAGCTCACCCGGTAGCGATGCTCGCGCACATGTTCCTCCACGCCCTCCGCCCGCGCGATCGGCAGCACCACATCCTCGCCGAGCGGTGGCGGCGCGTAGCCGGTGCCGATGAAATGAAAACGCATCCGCCGTGCCGTCTCCGGATCCTGCTCCCGGAAACGCGCGAAGCCGCGAAATAACATCCTCAGCGCATCGACCATGTCCGGCCCGCAACGCCCGGTGTAGACGTGATGCACGTTTCCATCGGTAAAATCGATCAGCGGCTCGGCCGGGCGATGCCGCTCCGCCACGTGGAAATCGTTCTCGCTCGCGCCGAACGGCACCACGCGCACCCGTGACGCATCGAACCACGGATACAGCCGCGCCAGCATCGCGGGATACGAATCGGAGACCGCGATCACGCCGGCGGTCTCACGCAACACCCGCGGCTCCGCGCGCTTCGCGCCCCATTGGCTCAGCGCATATTTGAAGTGACCGCCCGGGGGCCGCGTCCCGGTGCGCGCATAATAGTCGTCCACCCATGGATCCTGGTAATCCAGCACGTAAGGCACGCCGAACTGCGCGCGCCATTTCGGCCCCAGCGTGAACGCCGAAAACTGCGTCGTGCTGAAGAACACCACGTCGAATCGCGCCGCATCCAGCAGTCTCTCACCGGCCTCCGTCAACGCCCGGCCGCACCGCCACCACAGATTGCCCACCCCCGCCCAACGCGTGCGCTGCGACGCGATTCCCTTCACGCGCACGACCTGAATATCCGCCGGATAGGTCGCGGCTAACAGCGGATCGCACACCCCGCCTTCGATCGACTCGGGCGTCACCGCAAGCACCGTCGGCTCCCAACCGGCGGCGCGAAGATGCGGCAGAATCAACCGGACGCGCTGCATGTCCGGCGCGTTGATCGGCGGAAAATGCGGCGAGACGATCAAAACTTTTTTCATGCCGAAGCGGAAGGAGAGGACGCGCGATCCGACCCAAACCCGCACGCCAATGCGAGGATGGAACACGCGTGTTCATAAAAGTAACGCCAGCATCTGCGGTCTATGGTCCCTTGGTCCTTTCGTCCTTTGGGCCCTTTTTTTTCGTGCACCCGCGAGCCGTTCGCCGCCAGATTCCCGGCCTCATGGCGTCGGCGAAAAACTTCACGTTCATCTGCGGCGCGGACGACTTTCTCGTCGGCCGGCTCGGCAAGGAGCGTTACGCGGCGCTCGCGCAGGAGGTCACCGACGAGTTTGCCCGCGAGACGATCAACGGCTTCGCGGCCAACGTCGGCGAGGTCGAGAGCGCCGTGAATCGGTTCCGCGATGCCGTGCAGACCGTCTCGATGTTCGGCGGCAAACGCCTCGTGTGGCTCAAGGACGTGAACTTTCTCGCCGACACCGTCACCGGTCGCGCCGAGAGCACGCTCGCGCTGATCGCAGATCTCCAGGCCATCCTCGAAGCCGCAAATCCCGAGGAAACGTTGATCCTCATCACCGCCGCACCGGTCGACCGCCGGCGCTCGTTTCCGAAATGGTGCGAGAAAAACGCCGACTTCACGCTCGTCGGCGGCGACGCCGACAGCGCGGGCGAGGCGCTCGCGGGCGTCGCGCTGGCCGAGGCGAAATCGCTCGGCGCCAGCTTCGCGCCCGGCGCCGTCGAGTTGATGCTCGCAAAGGTCGGGGCCAACACGCGGCTCATCGTCGAGGAGACGCGCAAGCTCGCGACCTACGCCGGCGAAGGCGAGGCGATCGAGGAGGCACACGTCGCCGAGCTCACGCCGAACGTCGCCGAAGGCGACTTCTTCGAGGCCGCGGAAGCGTTTTTCAGCGGCGACCTCAAATGGACGCTCGCCGCCCTGCACCGGCATTTCTTCAGCGGCGGCGACGCGCGGCCCATCATCAGCGCGCTGCAAAACCGCAACCGCATCCTGTTGCAGGTGCGCGCGCTCGTCGATGCTGGCGAGGCCCGGATCGGCCCGCGCGGACTCGACGGCCTCCAACGCGCCGCCGGCGGCTACGCGCGGCACTTCGTCGGCGCGACGGAGAAGAGTTCGTACAATCTGTTCACGCAGAACCCGTGGTACGTCGGCAAGCTCGCCGGCAGCGCCAAGCTGCCAACGTTGCGCCGCCTGATCGACAACCAGCAGGAGTTCATCTCCGCCTTCGAGGAAATCATCCGCCGGCCCAACGAGCAGGACGACGTCTTGCGCGAGATGGCCGTGCGCTGCCTCGCCGCGTAGGGCGAGTTCACGACAAGTGGCTGCGGCTTCCAGCCGCTGAATCCGAGATTCTGCGGTTGGAAACCGCAGCCACGGTTGTGAACCGTTACTTTCCGTTGCCATCGCTCCGGAGGGCAGCATAACAACAGCCTTTTT
>JAKFEQ010000067.1:0-43086 GCA_036675625.1 Opitutaceae bacterium
ACGTGCCCAACCTGACCTTTGGCCCGGAAACCGTCGCCGCCCTGCGCCGCGCCGGGGCGAAACAATTTTTCGACACGCACCTTATGCTCAGCGAGCCGCAGCGCTACGTCGACGCCTTCGCCAAAGCCGGTGCCAATCTCATCAGCATCCACATCGAGCCCTCCTACGATCACGTCGCCACGCTCGGGCGCATCCGCGAGCTGGGTTGTCAGAATGGCATCGTGCTCAATCCCGGCACGCCCGCCTCCGCGATCGAGCACCTGCTCGGCTCCATTGACCTCGTGCTCGTAATGACCGTGCAGCCCGGTTTCGGCGGCCAGGCCTTCCGTCGCGACATGCTGCAGAAACTTCAGCAAATCGACACCTGGCGCCGCGAACGCGATCTCACCTTCCGCCTCGAAGTCGACGGTGGCATCGATCTCGACACCGCCGTGGAGTGCCGTGCTGCCGGCGCGGATACGTTTGTCGCGGGCACATCGTTCTTCAAAGCCGCCGACCAGGCCGCCTTCGCCGCCACAATCGCGAAGTTGTGACGTTGCGCCAGCATTCGGCGGACGTCTTTCGCTCCGCCGGCTCGGAAGCCAGCGCCACTCTGCCCGTGTTTCCCATGCCGCACGAGTTCCTGCACCAAGGTTACCTCATCTCCGACGATCCCAAGCGGCTCGATGTTGAAGCGATCCACGCCTACCTCACGCGCAGCTATTGGGCCGAAGGCGTTCCGCTCGACATCGTCACCCGTTCGGTCGCGAACTCGCTCTGCCTCGGCATCTACACCCCGGCCGGCGAGCAGGTCGGCCTGGTGCGCACTATCACCGATTACACGACGTTCGCCTACCTCTGCGACGTCTACGTGCTCGAGTCGCATCGCGGCCGCGGTCTTTCCAAAGCCGCCCTGCGCATGCTTCTCTCGCACCCACGGCTCCAGGGGCTGCGCCGCCTTCAGCTCATCACCAACGACGCGCACGGCCTCTACACGCAGTTCGGCTTCAACGTCGTCGCCGAACCCGGGCGGCACATGGAGAAACGCCTCCCGAACCCGTACAAAAAATAGCGCCGGCGCCCCGCCTGCTTGATCGAGACGCCAGGCGAAACACCAGCGCTGACTCCCGGCGCGACTCACCCCTCAGCCCGCGCTTTCGCATCTGCCTCGATCAGCTTGTTCAGCTGATCCAACGTCGCGCGCACGTGCGCCTTCACGGCCGGCAGCTCGCTCGCGTTCGTCACTTTTTCATTCGCGAACAGATAGAATTTCATCTTCGGCTCCGTCCCGCTTCCGCGCGCCGCGAACGAATAGCCGTTCGACAACGTGACCACATACAAGTCCTGCGCCGGAATCTGGACGCCGTCCGCATCGAGGATCTTCTCGCGGCCGAAATCCTGAAACTTCACGACCTTCACCTCGCCAAACGCCGTCGGCGGATTCGCCCGATACGTTTCCAGGATCCGCTTGATCTTCGCGTTCCCGCTCGCGCCCTCGTAATAGATGTTGATCACACCCTCGAGGTAGAACCCGTAGCGCAGGAAAATCTCGTCGAGATATTCCGGCACCGTGATGCCGCGGCCTTTCACCCAGGCACAGACTTCCGCGAACATCAGACACGCCGAGTTGCCGTCCTTGTCGCGCAGATAATCGTTCGGCAGATAGCCGTAACTCTCCTCGCAGCCGAACGCGTAAAACGTGCTGTGCTGCTGCAACAGCTTCGCCCGCTCCTGGAACGGCGTCGCCTCATAGTCGAAGTCCGGTCCCATCTTCGCCCGCAGCTCGTCCTCGTAACGCCGCATGATCGCGGCGATCCACTTGAAGCCGGTCAGCGTGTTGATCACCTTCACGCCATGGCCGCGACCGATCGCATCCTGCAGCTGCGTGGTCACGAAGGTCTTCACGATGCAGACGTGCGCCGAGCCTTCGCGCGGGATCCAGCCGAGCTCCTTGTATTTGGTTAACCGATACTCGGCGAGCAGCGCGCCGATCTGGTTCCCGCTGAGCAGCTCCATCTTTCCCGCCTTGTTTCGCACCGCACAACCCATCCGGTCGGAGTCGGGATCGGTCGCCACGACGACATCGCACGCCTCTTTTTCCGCCAGCGCCACCGCGCGCGAAAGCGCATCGGCGTTCTCGGGATTCGGCGACTTCACCGTCGGGAAACGTCCATCGAACGCGAGTTGCTCCGGCACCGGACGCACCTCGCAGCCCGCCTGCTCGAGCAACGGAATCGAATGCACGCCGCCCGTACCGTGAATGTTCGTGAAGGCCACCTTGAGCTTCGTCCGCCGAAACACCTCCGGGTCGAGCAGCGCCTTTGCCGCGACGGCCTGATACGCCTCGTCCGCGTCGCGTCCGAGCGTGGTCACGCCCTCGAGTTTGGCCGTGAGGAACGGCGCCAGCTCGGCGAGCGGCACCGCGTTCACTTCGGCCACGATGCCCTTGTCGTGCGGCGGCACCACCTGCGCGCCGTCCTCGAAGTAGGCTTTGAATCCGTTATCGTGCGGCGGATTGTGGCTCGCCGTGATGACCACGCCGGCGTGCGCCTTCAGCCAGCGCACGGAGAAGCTCAACTGCGGCGTCGGCCGCGGACCGTCGAAGATGAACGCCTCGCCGCCGAGCTGCGTCCACGTCGACGCCGCGAGCTCCGTGAAATGCCGCGAGAAGTGCCGCACGTCATGCGCGATCACGAGCTTCGGCTTCGCGCGATCCGTCTTCTCCGCCAGGTACTTCGCGGTGTAACGATAAAGCCCGATCGTCGCGCGAATGAGCGTGAAATCGTTCAGCATGTTCGAACCGATCGCCGCGTGCTCGGGCGAGCCGCGTTCGTCGAGCTTTCCCGTCTCCGCCGCAGCCGGCACCACGCCAATCGTGCGTCCCCGCATGCCGCCCGTGCCAAACTCCAGGAACCGGTAAAAACGGTCGTTCAATTCGCCCCAGGCCTCCTTTGCCACCAGCTCCTTGATGCTTTCCTCAGCCCACGCCGGAAGTTTGGCCGTGAGGAAAGCAGCAAGATTCTTGGCCGTGCCCGGCAACAACTTGTCGGCCTTCGCGGCCGCCGTGATATGATCGTGGGTGGTCATAAAGGCCGTCACTGTTGCCGGCGCTTCGGTCCGTGCAAGCCGGAGCTGTCGTAACTTGCTCGCGCCCGGCGACCACCGGAGACCACGACCGTACTTTCTTCCGCGTTTCCCACGCTTTGTCGCCCTGCTCGGGAGAGCAGAGATCTCCGAATGCCATCTCTCCCGAGGCGAGCGAACGAAGCGCGCCGAATCACCTGTCTCGTTCAGCTCTTCGTTCCCTTCGTTGCCTTCTGTAAACCGGTTTTCGCCTTCGCGTTTTGCTCGCGCCGATTGGTCGGACCCCAGAGCGGCTCGATCATTTTCGCATCGAGAGCGCGCCACGCCTGCTCGAGCTCGGCGAGCTTCGCTGGCTGCGCGGCACCGAGATCGCGTTCTTCACCGATGTCCTCGGCCAGATTGTAGAGTTGCCACGTCCGATCATTGCGGCCGCGAAAGATCTTCCAGTCGCCCGAGCGAAATGCCGCCTGTGAGCCCACGCGCCAGTAATGCTCCGCGCGGATCGGCGTCGCGCCCGGGCGCAGGAGATGAGGCATCAGGTCCACGCCATCGAGGTTGTTCGCCAACTTTCCTCCCGCTGCCACCACCGCCGTGGGAAACAGATCGAGCGTGCTCACCATGCGTGGCTCCACGACACCAGCCGGTACGCGGCCCTTCCATTGCAGCATCAGCGGAACACGAATCCCGCCTTCGAGCAGTTGCCCCTTCTCGCCGCGCAACGGACGATTGCTCGAAGTGAGCTCACGCGTCGGACCGCCGTTGTCGCTCATGAACACGATCAGCGTCCGCTCTTCGAGGCCTTCTGAGCGCACCCGCGCAAGCACGCGACCGATGCTGTCATCGAGCTGCGCCAGCATAGCGGCAAATATCCGGCGTTGAATGTCGGTAATATGCGCGAACTTTTTCATATACGCATCCGCGCCCTGCATCGGGCTGTGGACGGCATTATACGCGAGATAGAGGAAAAATGGCTGCGCCTTGTGGCGACGAATGAAGTCCTCCGCCTCGCGTCCAAACGCATCCGTGAGATTTGCCTTTTCGTCCACCGGCTGACTGTTCCGCATGATCGGATTGTCGGCGTCGTAGTCCGGCTCGAAACCGAGATGCGTACTCCAGATCGTGCGGCGGTCGGGCGAAGTCCAGCGGCCCTTTCCGCCATCCGGCAGCGCGCCGCGCCGTAGCCACGTGACATGCCCCGGCCACGGCGGCGGCACATAATAATGACCTTCGTGCAGGAACCCGAAAAACTCGTCGAAGCCACGTCGCTGCGGATTGTATTTCGCCGCTCCGCCCAGATGCCACTTTCCAACCACGCCGGTGATATAGCCGGCCTCACGCAGCACGTCGGCCAGCGTTCGTTCGCCGACCGGCAATCCAATATTGGGATCTACATTCGCCGCCCCGATCGGATTATATTCGAACCCGAAGCGCGTTTGATATCGCCCCGTCATCAACGATGCGCGCGCCGCAGCGCAAAATGGCGCGGTGACATAACCGTTGGTGAACCGCACACCATTACGCGCAATCGAATCGATGTGCGGCGTCGGAATATCCTTTCCGCCATAGCTGCCGAGTTCGCCGTAACCGAGATCATCCGCGACGATCAATATAATGTTCACCCTGCTCGGAATGTCCGACTTGTCCGCTCCAGCCCCGTGGCCATGTGCGCCAAGCAGCGCTAAAACAAACAGCAGGATTTTCGCTACGGGCAGCGGAGTCGGGGTTCTCACGGCGGGGATTTGAGGCAACGTGTTCGGTTGCGCTGCATGGCATGCCCGAAGAACGGACCCATCTTCAAGCGCGATTTCGTGCGCAATATTTGCGCACGTAAACCAGCACGTCCCGCGCCGGCGGATCGAACAGCCGGGCCGGGCAAATCATCTCCGCCTCTCTCGTGCTGCGTACGACTTCACTCACCGCGCCCAGACAAATTCCGCCATGTGCCCTATAATTTGTTGCCGTGAAAAATCGGCCATGGCTTGGTTTGCCCAACCCCTTTTTCGTGCGCCGAATCGCGCCGCGACGATTCGTACCGCCACGCCGGCGTGTTGAGCCCGAGATTCTTGGCATCCCCGCAACCACTCGAACGTCTCGCAGCCCCAGCAAACCCCATGTTGCACCCCGCCGCCCCTCACCGTCGTCTCAACGCCACTCTCGCCGGCACCCTTGCCTTCGCGCTCCTCGGGAGCGTCTTGCGCGGAGCGAATCCCGTCAACGCCCGCACCGGCAACGCAACGCGCCCTAACATCGTGCTGATTGTGACAGACGATCAGGGCTACGGTGATGCCAGCAGCTATTGGAAGACGGATCTGCAAACGCCTTCCATCGACGAGATCGCGCGCAATGGCGTACGCTTCACGCAATTTCGCGTCCAGCCGCTGTGCGCGCCCACGCGCGCCACGATCATGACCGGCCTCGATTCGCTCGCCGCCGGCATGTGGCGCGGTCCGGGCGAATCCGCGCGTGGCCCGGCGCCCGCCGGCGGCTGGCCCGCCAACGAGCGCCGCATTCACGATGAGCTCGTAATGCTTCCGCAACTACTGAAAGAAGCCGGCTACGCGACCGGCGCGTTCGGCAAATGGCACCTCGGCTACGACGACGCCAATGTGCCCAACGCGCGCGGGTTCGACCAGTTCGTCGGCTTCCTCGGCGGCGCGCATCCTTACTGGCTCCGCGCCAACTCCCGGATCGAAGAAAACGGCAAGCCGCTGTCGTTCGAAGGTCACGCCACCGACCTCTTCGCCGATCGCGCGCTTCAGTTCATTCGCGCTCATCGTGATCAGCCGTTCTTCTGTTACCTGCCGTTCAACGCCGTGCACGGCCCGCTGCGCAACGCCCAGCGCGAGGCCGACTCCGGCAAACCCGAGTGGCTGGCGTATTACGAAAAACGCGGCGTCGCCCAGCCGCGGCGCGACTACAACGCCGTGATGACGCACGCCGATTCACGCATCGGCGAGGTGTTGAAAACCCTGCGCGAGCTCGGACTCGAAAAGAACACCCTCGTCATCTGCGTCTCCGACAACGGCGGCATCCTGCACACGTTTCCATCGAACAACGGCCCGCTGCGCGGCGGCAAAGGCGAAACCTACGAAGGCGGCATCCGCGTCCCCGCTGTCATGCAATGGCCGGGCGTGATTCCCGCCGGCCTGGTGTCGGAAGCCAATGCCGCCGGCTTCGACCTCTTCGCCACGGTGCTGCACGCCGCTGGAATTACCGTGCCGGCGAAGAACGGCCGGTTCGCCGTGCAGGGCGTAAATCTCCTGCCGCATCTCCAATCGAAGGGCCAGACGCCCCTGCCCGACCGCCATCTGTTCTTCGATCTGTATGGCGACTGCGGCGTCGTGCACGGCAAATGGAAGCTCGTCGGCGAGATTGGAAATCATGGCGGCGACTTCCGTCGCGCCGTCGCTGAAGCGGAGAAAAAGGAATTCGAGCTCTACGATATCGAGGCAGACATCGGCGAGAAGAACAACCTCGCCGCCCAGCAGCCGCAGATCTACGCCGACCTGAAACGCCGCCATCTCGAGTGGCTGCGGCAGTTCGCCACCGACGCCGGCCCGGCCAGAGATCCCGCCACCAAGCGCGAGCGCCCTCGCAAGAAAGAGAAGCGGGTCAAACCCTGACGACTCCCCCTGTTCAGCATGCCCCGCTTCACCCTGCTCGTCCTCATCTCGTTCGGCCTCACGCTCTCACTTGCTCACGCAGCTGGTCCGAGTTCAAAGCCCAACGTCCTTCTCATCCTCGCGGACGACCTGGGGTATTCAGATCTTGGATGCTATGGCGGCGAGATCGCCACGCCCAACCTCGACCGACTCGCGCAAGGCGGCCTGCGATTCACCCAATTCTACAACACCGCCCGCTGCTGGCCGACGCGTGCCGCCCTCCTCACCGCTTATTATGCGCAACAGGTTCGTCGCGACAAATTCACCGACGGCCGCGGCGGCGGCAATCGCGGCATCCGCCCCGATTGGGCGCCACTCCTGTCCGCCACGCTGAAGCCGCTCGGCTACCGCACGTTTCACTCGGGCAAGTGGCACCTCGACGGCAAGCCCACCGAAAACGGCTTCGATCGTTCCTACCGCCTCGATGACCAGGACCGCCATTTCTCGCCCCGCCGTCACGCCGAGGACGACCAACCGCTTCCGCCCGTGGAGGCCGCCAGCGGTTACTACAGCAGCACCGCGATCGCGCAGCATGCGATCAAGTGCCTCGAGGAACACGCCGCCCAACACGTCCGCCAGCCGTTCTTCGGCTTCATCGGCTTTCACCGCGCCGCACTTCCCGCTGCACGCGCCTGCCGCGGACATCGCGCGCTACAGGAAAACGTATTCACGCGGCTGGGACGTCCTGCGCGAGGAGCGCTGGCAACGCCTCCGCCAACTCGGCCTCGGCGGCGAGACGCTCTCAGCGATCGAACGCGAGCTCGGTCCGCCTTATGCCTTTCCCGACGCGATCGAAAAGCTCGGGCCCCACGAGGTGAACCGCCCCGTGCCGTGGTCGAGCCTGACCCCGGCGCAGCGCGAATTTCAAACCGCCAAGATGGCGATCCACGCCGCGATGGTCGATCGGCTCGACCGCGAGATCGGCCGCGTGCTCGAGCAACTGCGCGCCATGGGCCAGCTCGATCACACGCTCGTGCTCTTCCTCTCCGACAACGGCGGCAGCGCCGAGATGATGGTCCGCGGCGATGGGCACGATCCGCACGCCGCGCCCGGCTCCGCCGCAACGTATCTCAGCCTCGGCCCCGGCTGGTCGAGCGTCGCGAACACCCCTTTTCGCCGTCACAAGACCTGGGTGCACGAAGGCGGCATCTCGACGCCCCTCGTTGTTCACTGGCCCGCTGGCATCAAGGCCCGCGGCGAGCTTCGCCACACGCCCGGTCATGTGATCGACATTGTCCCCACCATCCTCGAGCTCGCGCAGGGAAAACCGCCCGCATCCCGCGACACCGCCACTGCCCCCGCTCACCCCGGCCGCAGCCTCGTGCCCGCATTTGCGAAAGACAACTCGCTGCACCGCGACACGCTGTGGTTTCTCCACGAAGGCAATCGCGCGCTCCGCGTCGGCGACTGGAAACTCGTCGCCGCCGCCAACCAGCCATGGGAGCTCTATCACCTCGCCACCGATCGCGCCGAGACCCGCGATCTTGCGAGCAAAAATCCCGAAAAAGTTCGCGACCTCGCCAACACCTGGACTCGCCTCACCGACACCCATCGACAATGGGCCGACCGGGATGCTCCACCTGAGCCGCCGGCCAATCCAGGCAAGGCCGCTAAACGCGCCAGAAAGTAAACCGCCTCGCGCCCGCAACCGTGCACCCAAATCCGAAGTCATGACCCATTCCCGCCTCATCGCGCTCTTCGCCGCCGCTCTGCTTGCAGTCTTCCCGTGCGTCACCCGGGCCGCCGCTGCACAGCAGCCCAACATCATCCTCATTCTCGCCGATGACCTCGGCTGGGCCGATCTCGCATGCTACGGCAACACGTTCAACGAAACGCCGAATATCGATCGGCTCGCGCAACAAGGCGTGCGCTTCACGCAATTCTACGCCGGCCCCGTCTGCTCGCCGACGCGCGCCACCATCCAGTCCGGCCAGAACCAGGCGCGTCTCGGCATCACCGTGCACATTCCCGGCCACTGGCGACCCTTCGCCAAAATGGTCGAGCCGCCCGTCGCGCTCAGCCTGCCGCTCGAGATCGAAACCTTCGCCGAACGCCTCGCCGCCGCCGGCTATCGCACCGGCTATTTCGGGAAATGGCATCTCGGCGACGAGAAGTTCAGCCCGGCAAAACAAGGCTGGCAGACCGCGATCGAAACGCAGGGCAATACCGTCCCGCCCCGCGTGTCCCCCGCCACTCCGCCGCGCCGCACCGCCGAGTTTCTCACCGCCAAAGCCGTCGAGTTCATCACGGCGCATCAGGACAAGCCGTTCCTGCTCCAAGTCTCTCATTTCGCCGTTCACATCCCGCTTTCGACCACCCCGGAGCTGCTGAAAAAATACCAGGCGAAGGCGCCGATGCCCAATTATCCGAGTCGCCCTGAATACGCGGGCCTGCTCGAAGAGCTTGATCAGAGCGTCGGCCAGATCGTCGCAACCGTCGACCGCCTCGGACTTGGCCAGAACACCCTGATCGTGTTCGTCTCCGACAACGGCGGACTGAATCGCGAGCAGGGCGGCACGATCACGACTTCGAACGCTCCGCTCCGCAGCGAGAAAGGCACGATCTACGAAGGCGGCATCCGCGTGCCGTGCATCGTCCGCTGGACCGACACGATCCCGGCGGGCCGCGAAACCACCGCCATCGGATCCACGATCGATCTGTATCCAACTTTTCTGGACGTCGCGAAAACTTCCGCGTCCCCAAAACAGATGCTCGATGGCATCAGTCTCGTGCCCACGCTGCGCCAGCCTGCCGCGCCGCTCGCCCGTGACACCCTCCACTGGCACCTGCCGCATTATCACCACAGCACGCCGGCCAGCGCGATCCGCCAGGGCGATTGGAAGCTCATCGAGTTTTTCGAGGACGGCGCCCTCGAGCTCTACAACCTGGCGAACGACATCGGCGAATCGAAGAACCTCGCTGCCCGGCATCCGGACCGCGCCAAAGCTCTACACGCTGCGCTCAAATCCTGGCGCAAGGAAGTGCAGGCCCAGATGCCGCAGATGAATCCCGCCTACGATCCCGCCCGCGAAAACGAATTCTGGAGCCGCAAGACGATCTCCGTCACGCGTGCACCCGGCAGTGCACGCGACGGCGGCGAGAATCCCAAAAAGCGAAAGCAGAAATAGCCGGGGCTCTTTTCCTGAAATACCCTAATATAGGGAAAGGCAGGTCAAAGTCCCGGCCTTCGGTTCGAGCCTCCTGATGAGTGCTCATCCGTGTGCATGAGTGGTTTCATCTGTTCGGAGTTGGAGATCACACCGTCACTCCAGATACAACCCATCCCGCACCGCCGGCTTCGGCGTCAGCCGCGCCCACGCGTCGGCGAACGAATCTTCGTCGTAACCAAAAAGTGGTGACACTTCGACCGTCGCCGCCGGCCGGCCCGTTGCGTCGGCCTCGATCGCCGCGCCGTTCGCCTTGAACCAGCGCGCAAACTGCCGCAGCTGGTCATCCCGGCACGTCTGCGGCGAATCGAGACCCTCGGCGTTTTTCACCGGGGAGAAATCGTTTTCGCGCCGCGTCTCGATCACCACGGGGTTGCGCGCAAACGGCAGCGCGTCGAAGACGAACATCTCGAACTTCACGCCGTTCGCCTTCTCGGGCTTCACGGGATCTCCGTTCGCATCGATCGTCGGAATCTTTTTGTCCGCACGATGAAACGGCAGCGCCACACCCTCCCCGCCCGACGCCATTCGCTTCACGAAATCGCGGTCGAGCACGTGAATCGCGATGCTGCCCGCAAGATAGCGCAGGTTGCCGTTCGCATCCGTCTCTTTCTGCATCGCCATCGGCAGATCCGAATATTCGACGACGATGGTCTTTCCGTTCTGCACGCAGAAGTGCCCGACCTTCTCCTCTGGATACGCCTTCGGCACCATCTTGCTCGACATCTCGGAGCGCTGCAGCACGTGCCAGCCGATGAACGTCGGATCGATCGAGCGCACCAGCGGATTGTCGACCTGGAAATAACTCAACGTGTCGATCCCTTCGCGCTCCATCAGGTCCAGCGAGCCGCTGCGCTCCAGCGCCCGCAGCGAGCCGCCGTGTCCGTCCGGCGAGAGCGCGATCGCACTCTTCGTCTCGAGCATGATCTTCCCCTCGAAGTTCACCGCCGGCATCCGGCCTTGCCGGAAGAAATGTACGCGCGCGCGCTCCAGCCCGAAGAAATCATGCTCCGCGAAAAACGCCTCCGTCGCCGCGTGGTTTGCATGGCTCGTCATGATGAACCAGTGCAACGGCCGCCCGTAGCGCACGCCCGCCGCGCGGATCTTTTCCGCAAACACCTGGAACAGCGTCTTCCGCTTCAACGGCGTCACGGGAAACGTCCCCTTCGGTCCGTCGTAGCCCAGCCGCGTCCCTTGCCCGCCCGCGACGGTAAACGCCGCCACGCGTCCCGCGCGCAACGCCTCCTCGCCGACCGCTTTCGCCTTCGCCCACGCCGCGGCATCGCCGCCGTGCTCCGGTCGCTTCTCATACGGCGCAGGTGCCAGCCCCTCGAGATTCACGCCCGCAACCGCGCCCTTCGATAACAGCGTGCGCGTGAGCTCCGCCACCTCGTCGAGATCGATCTCGGCCGCCTCGTCGAGCAGCCGGCGTTGTTCGCCGGGCGTCAGTTGCCCGAAGAACGCGAAGACCTGCCCCTGGCCGGCACGTTGGAATTTTTCGATGATCGGATGGGTCGGTGAAGTCGCCATGGATGCAGAAGAGTGTAACCCAGAGCTCGTTTTGGTTCGCACGGCGACCCGAAAAAATCGCGTCCGCCGGCTATGGGGCGCATCTCAATTCCTGCGCCCGAATCCAGCGCCTCAGGTAGGGATGGGCGGCCCGCCCGTCCGCCGGCTACGTCCGCGCGCCCTCTCCTGCGCTTCAATCCTCGAAGCGAAACACCACTTCGCCCGGCCGCACGAATTTCAGCCGCTCGCGGATCACTTTCTCGACGAATGCCGGGTCGTTGCGCAGGCGTTCGAGTATTTTCTGCTGCTCCGCGAGTCGTTTGCGCGCGTCGGCGAGCGACTGCTCATGGGCCGCCTCCGCAAGTTTGAGCTGCCGGTATTCCGCATGCGCATCCGCAAACCACGCGCCCGCTGCGACGATGAACGCAGCCAGCAGCACGATGTACGTTGCGGTGAAAATGCGGCTCGAATTCACAGGCGAGTGCCGCGATGAACAGGCTCGCCCTCCTTGGAGTAAAGGAGATTTCAAAGCCCCGTCCCCGGGAAGCACGGGCAGATTTTGGCGTGCGTTTTCGAATCGCGAGCGCCACGGTGGCCGCACGTCCATGTATCAGAGTTTTTACGGGTTCCGGGAGATGCCATTCAACATCACTCCCGACCCGCGGTTCCTCTACCTCAGCCCAACCCACCAGGAAGCTCTCCAGCACCTGAAATATGGGGTGAACGAGAAGAAGGGTTTCATCGTGCTCGTCGGCGAAGTGGGTTGCGGAAAGACCACGCTCTGCCGGCGCTTCCTTAACGAGCTCGACCCCGCGCGCTTCGATACCGCGCTCATCCTCAACCCGCGCGTTACCGAGACCCAGATGTTGAAGGCGATTCTTACTGAGCTGGGAGAATCGAAGCTCGCGCGCAGCCAGCACGATCTCGTCGCCCAGGTGAACCGTGTGCTGCTCGATCGGATCGAAAAAGGCCGCGACATCGTGCTGATCATCGACGAGGCGCAGAATCTCAGCTTCGACGTCCTCGAGCAGATCCGCCTCCTCTCCAATCTCGAGACCGATAAACAAAAGCTCCTGCAGATCGTGCTCATGGGCCAGCCCGAGCTGAAGGAAGTCCTCGCCCGCGAGGAGCTGCGCCAGCTGCGCCAGCGCATTCTTGTGCACTATGAATTGCATCCCCTGTCTCCCAGCGACATGGCGCATTACATCCATCATCGCCTCTCCCTCGCGGGCAGCGATGGCCGGCCCAGCTTCACGCGTTGGGCCCTTCGCGCCATTCACCGCAACAGCGGCGGAATCCCCCGCATCGTGAACAACCTCTGTGACAAGGCCCTTCTCGCCGCCTTCATCCGCGAGTCCGATGAAGTCACCTACTGGGACGCGCGCCGGGCCGTGAATGACATGGACAATCTCACTAATTGATTTCACGACACGCCTGCGCAGTTTTTCGAGATCCTCCCCACGCCTGAAGCCATGAGCCTCATCAACGAAGCCCTGAAAAAGGCCCAACGCGTGCGCACCGAGGATCAGACGTCCACGGCTGGATCGCCGGCGCCCGGACCCGCAGGCACCAGCATTCCGAAGCGCGCCCAAGCCCGCAGCGCCAACACCATGGTACTCATCGGTGCCGGTGCGCTCGTCCTCGTCGTGATGTCCGTCGTCGCGACGGTTTTTCTCCTGAATCGGCCTGCCGCTCCCACTCCCGCCGCGCCAGCCATCGCAGCTCCTCCCGGCACCTCCCCCACGTCCGAGCCCGCGATCGCCCCTCCGGTCATCGTGCCGCCGGTCGTTGTCGCTCCACCCATCATCACGCCGGCACCAGCGCCCGCGCCCGCGTCCGAGCCGGCGGCGAACAGCGCAACAACCACAACGGCCTCCACCCCCGCTCCCCATTCGCCGCCGATCGCTTCGGCTCCGTCGCCCTCCGGCACCGCCGCCACCCCGACCGACGCCAGCACGCTGCCGACAACATCGACGCCGCCGCGCACGGATACCGCGCCAACCACATCAGCATCTCCAACCGTCCCGGCGAACCCGGCCGCCGCCTCTTCGGCCGCCACACCCGCCCCGAACGAGCCTCCCGGCCAACCCGACGAACGCATCATTGCCTATATCGAATCGATCCGCGTCATGGCGACGCGCGCCGCCGAGGGCAAGGTGCTGATGAACGACCGCTTTTATCGCGTAAACGACATCGTCGAACGCAAGCTGGGCGTCCGCCTCATCACGGTCGCCGCCGAGAGTCTCACGTTCGCCGATGCCAATGGCGTCACGTACGTGAAGTACTTCTGATCGCGGGACCGGCGTGATTGTGGTGGGGCTCGGCTCTCCGAGCCGGCCTGAGTTCCAGCGCCCCCCGAAGCGATCGGTGCGCGTCGATCGCGCAGAGTTGTCGCCCTCCCCGCCCCGGCGCACGCAATCGTGGTAGCGCGCTATCGCCCACATCGCGAGCGGGTTGAAACCCCATGCCGCGATGTACGCGAACGAGGTAGCCTCTTCGCGTGTCACAACGATTGGTAATGCTCAACCATCGCGAGTCGCCCGTCCGCCCGCTACCCCGCTGTGGATATCCGCGATAAAAACGACCGTTTCTCCTGGTTCCTGCGCCTCGCCACGTTCGTGCTCGTCGTCGCGGTGCTGCGCGAGGCGAACGAGGTGCTGATACCTGTCGCCTTCGCCGTACTGCTCGCATTTCTCCTCTCTCCGCTGGCCTTGCGCCTGACGCGGTGGGGCTTGCCGAGAGGTATCGCGATCGTGCTCACGGTTTCGGTGGCGTTCGCCGCGATCGGCGGCATCGGCTGGATCGTCGCTTCACAGGCAATCGCTCTCGTGCGCGAGTTGCCGAACTACGAAGAAAATCTCCGGCAGAAGATCGCTGCGGTTAAACACCCGCGCACGCCAGCCGTGATGACGCGCATGTCCGGCATGGTCGAAAATCTCCGGCGCGAAATCAAATCGGCCGCCCCCGACAAACCCGCCACGCCGACCCAGCCCGACGAAGTGAAGCCCGTCCCGGTGGAGGTGAAGCCCACCGAGCCCACGCCTTGGGAACTCGCGCGCGACATCGTGAAACCCGTGCTGAGGCCGCTCGGCATCGCAGGCATCGTGGTCGTCTTCGTGGTGGCTATGCTGTTTCAACGCGAAGATCTGCGCGACCGTTTCCTGCAGCTCGTCAGCGCCGGAAAACTCAACGTCGCCACGCAGGCCGTCGATGATGCCGCCCGCCGCGTTTCGCGCTATCTCGGCATGCAGCTCGTGGTCAACGCGAGCTACGGCATTCCCATCGGGCTCGGCCTGTGGTGGATCGGAATTCCCAACGCCCCTCTCTGGGGCCTCCTCGCCACGCTGCTCCGGTTCATCCCATTCATCGGCCCGTGGATCGCCGCGATATTTCCGGTCGCACTCGCGATCGCCGTGGATCCCGGCTGGACCATGGTGCTCTACACGCTCGGCCTCTTCATCGTGATGGAGCTGATCAGCAATAACATCATCGAGATCCTGCTCTATGGCGCGAGCACCGGGATCTCGAACCTCGCGCTCCTGATCGCCGCGGTTTTCTGGACGTGGGTATGGGGACCCGCCGGCCTCGTACTCTCCACGCCGCTTACCGTTTGCGTGCTCGTGCTCGGAAATTACGTGCCGGGAATGAGTTTCCTCAGCATGCTGCTGGGTAGCCAACCGGCGCTCGAACCGCCCGCGCTGTTTTATCAGCGCATGCTTTCGATGGAGTCGGAAGACATGTACGACGTGGCGGCCAACTATATCGGCGAGCATTCCGTCGAAGGATTCTACGAGGAGATGTTCATCCCCGCGCTCCTGCTCTCGGAGGCGGATCGCCACAACGGCGCGCTGCCCGAGGTCCGGCAGCGTTTCATTTTTCAAGCGAGCCATGATCTGATCGACGAGCTCGAGCGTCAGGACGAAGTCGCGCGGCTCGAAGCCGGCGGCGAAGACGCGCGCACCGATGCGAACGATGCCTCGATGCCCGTCATCCCCGATGTGATTGGAATTCCCGCTCGCGACGAGGCCGATGAGGTCGTCGCCCACATGCTCTGTCATTTGCTGCGCCGCCGTGGCATTGCTGCCGCGTTCAGCCCCGTTGCCGCCAATCTCGACGAGCCGCTGACCGCGATCGCGCAATCGAAGATTCGCGCCACATTTGTCTCCGCGCTCCCGCCATCGGCCGTCAGCGCCGCTCGTCGGATCTGCCGCCGCATCCGCCAAAAATCCGCCACTGCTCCCGTGCTCGTCGCCGTGTGGTGCCATTCGTCTTCGGTCGCGGATCTCCGGCAGCGCCTCACCGTTTATCGGCCGACCGAGGTTGTGACGACGATGCGCGATGCCCTTGCGCAATTGGAGAAACTGCTTGGCCGCCGCGACGATGCGCCGCCCGTTTCCGATGCGCCGCCGACGGAGAAACCCGACTACGACAAAGATTCCCTCCCGCCGTTCAAGCCGCAGACCGCGGGCTGAAAAAATTGCGCCGGAATATTCCGGACGACACCGCCGCGTGTCTTTGCTACCGTCGTCGCATGCGAATGAGTCATGCCACCATGTATGCGCGCCTCCTCGCCGGCGACGCATCCTGCAACGGTCGTTTCTTCACCGGCGTGCTGACTACCGGCATCTATTGTCTTCCTTCGTGCAAGGCGCGGAAACCCAAGCCGGAAAACGTCCGCTTCTTTCCCACCTGCGAGGCCGCGCGCGCGGCCGGTTTGCGCGCCTGCCGCAAATGTCACCCCGATGATTTCGCCCGCGGCGCCGACCCCGTGCTCGCCGACATCGAGACACTCGTCGGCGAGATCCGCGCCCGGCCCGCCGCGTTTGCCGACGCTCGCGCCATCGTGCAGCGCTCCGGCTTTGGCGCCACCCGCCTCTTCGAACTGCTGCGGCTTCACTATCACGCGACGCCTGCGGATTTGCTTCTCCGCGCGCGCATCGCCGCCGCCCGCGAGCGCCTGCTCGCCACCGATGCCGGCCTGTTGCGGATCGCCACCGACGTCGGGTTCGAGTCCGTATCCGTTTTCCACGCACATTTTCGCCAGCTCAACGGCCTGACGCCCGCCGCCTACCGCGAGCTGCCCGATGCCTCCAGATTCGTCATCAGCCTGCCCGCGGGTTATCCGCTCGGTTATCTTCGCCGTGCGCTCAGTCGCGATACGCACAGCATCACCGAACGTCTCGAAGGCGACCGCTACACCGCCGCTGTGCAACTCAGCACCGGCCCCGCGCTCCTCACCCTCGATCTCTCTCCCGAGGAAATCCGCGCCCACATCGCGCCCGCATTTCCCCAACCCACGTCTTCGATCTCGCGCTCCGATTCCACTCGGCTCACGCCCTCCGCCACCGAAGCCCATGCTCTCGCCATCGGTCTTCTCGGCCTCGAGCAGGACGCCGCCGCCTTTGCCCGCCTCGCCCGCAAGCTCGGCCTCGCGCGCCTCGTCGCCGGCCGGCCCGAGCTGCGCATCGCACAAACACCATCGGTGTTCGACGGCCTGCTCTGGTCGATCATCGGCCAACAGATAAACTTCCCCTTCGCCTGTCAGCTGAAGCGCCGGCTCATCGAGCGCGCCGGCACACCACTCGCCAACGGCCTCTACGCTCCGCCCACGCCCGCCGACGTCGCCGAGCTCGAACCCGCCGATCTCCTGCCGCTGAAGTTTTCCCGGCAGAAAGCCGACTACGTCATCGCCACCGCCCGCCTGGTCGCCGCCGGTACGCTCGACCTCGCTGCCTTGCGCGCGATGTCCGCGACGCGCGCCGAGCGCACGTTGCTCGAGATTCGCGGACTCGGCCCGTGGTCCGTGAATTACCTGATGATGCGCGCGCTCGGTTTCGCCGATTGCGTTCCGCTCGGAGACACGGGCGTCACGAGCGGTCTGCTCGATCTCCTCCGACTCGAGGAACGTCCCGATATCGACGCCACGCGTCGCCTCATGGCGATGTTTTCTCCTCACCGCAGCCTCGCGACCGCGCACCTGTGGCAACTCAACCAGCCGCTTCCCACATGAACCTTTACTTCGATCTATTTTCCACGCCCTTCGGCCCCTTCTCTATTGCCGTCGATGCCGACAGTGCCGTGCTCGCGACCGCCTTCGGCGACTCCGCCATCCTCCGCAGCCGTCTGCGAAAGTGTCACGTAATACGTGACACTTCCCCGGGGCGGATCGCTCGCGAGCAGGTGCTCGAGTATTTCGCGGGCGAGCGACGCGAATTCGATCTTCCGCTCGCCGCGCCGGGCACGGATTTCCAACAAACGGTGTGGGCCGCGCTCGAGGCGATCCCTTTTGGCGAGACGCGCACGTATGCACAAATCGCGGCTCAGATTGGCCGTCCCACCGCTGCGCGAGCCGTCGGCAGCGCGAACGGAGCCAACCCGATTTGTCTGATCGTGCCGTGTCATCGCGTGATCGGCACGAACGGTTTGCTGACCGGTTTCGCTTTTGGCGAAGACATCAAGCGGCGACTGCTCGCCCACGAACGCACCCTCATCTCACCTTCACGTGCGCCGCACTCGGCTCGCGTCGTAGCCTCAGTATGATCACGGAACCTGCGCGCCACCGTCGCCCGTGACTGCCTTGTGCAGCGCCACGACAAAGCGTTTCAGCTTCGCCTCGTCCTTCACGCCCGGCGCCGATTCGACGCCGCTGTTCACGTCGACGAAACGTGCCGTGCTCTGCCGCAAGGCTTCGCCTATGTTTTCCGGATTCAGCCCACCGGCGAGAATCCAGATGTTGCCGCGATGCTCAGCCTGATGCCGCGCGAACTTGCTCCAATCGCCCGTCTGGCCTGAGCCGCCAAAACCGCCGGCATGAAAGGTGTCGAGCAGCACGAACTTCGCGACCGCGAGCGTCGCGGCCGACACGTCTGCTTCCGGCGGCAGTTTCGGCGCTAGCCAGAGGTGCTTTTCTCCGACCAGCCGCGACCACGCGGTCAACTGTTCGTCGGACGTATCCGGCCTGAAATGAATCTGAAAAAAATCGAACCCCGCCTCTTTCATGTCCGCGAGCTCCTCGAGAGTCGGCTCCACCGACACCGCGACTTTGCGTCGATCCGGCAGCCGCGCCGCCATCGCGCGAAACTGCGCGAGCGAGATGTGGCGGGGAGATTTTGGATGCAGGATGAACCCCAGGTAATCCGCGCCACAGCGATCCGCGAACTCAGCGTCGACCAGCGACGTGAGCCCACAGACCTTGAAGCGAATACCGTCGATCATGGGCTAAAATGAATTGATCGCTTTGATCACGTGCTCGACCTGCGCATCCGTGAGCTCGGGAAAAATCGGCAGACTCACACAGGTCTGCGCCGCTTTTTCCGCCACCGGGAAAGATCCCCGCCCACGACCGAGATGCGCATAGCATTTCTGCAAGTGCAGCGGTACCGGATAGATCAAATCCGTCCCGACCTCGTGCTTCGCCAAATGCTCGCGCAACGCATCGCGACGCGGATGGCGGATCGTGAACTGATGAAAAACCGAGGCGCCGTAAGTCGGCTGCTCCGGCAACAGCACATCGCTCAATTTGATCTCCGCCAGATAGCGCCCCGCAATCGCCCGCCGCCGCGCCGTCCACGTCGCGAGATGCGGCAGCTTCACGTTGAGCAGCGCGCCCTGAAAACCGTCCATCCGAAAATTCCCCCCGACAATGTCGTGATAGTAACGCCGATCCGAACCATGCACGCGGATGTGCCGCGCCTTCGTGTGGATCGCCTCATCCTTCGCCACGAACGCGCCACCCTCACCACACGCACCAAGATTCTTCGTCGGGTAAAACGAGAACGTCCCCACGTCGCCGATACTTCCCACCGGGACCGTGGCCGCGGCCGGTCCTACCCCGCCGGATGTGGCCGAAGGCGACTGCGCTCCCCCATATCTCGCCCCCACCGCCTGCGCGCAGTCCTCGATCACGAACAGCCGATGCTTCCGCGCGATCGCCATGATCTCGTCCATCCGCGCCGGCTGCCCAAACAGATGCACCACCACGATTCCCTTTGTTCGCGGCGTGATCGCCGCCTCGAGTTTTGACGGGTCGAGATTGAACGTGCCTTCTTCAATATCGGCGAACACCGGCGTCGCGCCGACATAGCTGATGCCCCACGCCGACGAGATGAACGTGAACGGCGTCGTGAGCACCTCATCGCCCGGCCCGAAGCCGCCGATCATGCACGCGACGTGCAGCGGAGACGTGCCGCTGTTCATCCCCAGCGCGCGCGGATAACCGAGCGTCGCCGCGAACGCGTTCTCGAAATCCTCCACATCCTTCCCGAGACAAAACCGCGTGGCATCGTACGTGGCAGTCAACGCGGCGAGCGCCTGCTCGCGAAGCGCGCGATGCTGCAATGAGAGATCGAGAAACGGGACCTTCATAGGAGAAGAGCCCACGAAACACACCAACCACACGAAAACCAATCCACTTTCGTGCCGTTCGTGCGTTTCGTGGGCTACTTCAGCTTCTTCACCAGCGCCTCCACCAGCGCATCGAGGCTCGGTGTCTTCGCTTCAAAATCAATCGGCATGCCGACCATCTTCATCGTCTCGCTCGTCTGCGGACCAATGCTGCCTGCCAGCGGTCGCTTCGCCTCCGCCGCGAGCTTCAGCGCGGCGGCCTGATCGACGAACGACTGCACCGCCGAGGAGCTCGCGAACAAAATCGCATCCGCGCCACGCGCCCGAAAATCGGCCGCCGCCGGATCCGCGGCGAGGTCCGTCTTTTCAGTTTGATAGACTTGCAGCTGATCCACGATCGCCCGCTCGGCCTCGAGCTTCGTCACGAGCTCTTCGCGATTCAGATTGCCGGTGATGACGAGCAGCTTCGCGTGGTCGAGGCTGCCGGTCGCGATCAATGCATCGGCGAGCGCCGCGCCGGTCGCGATCTTCGGCTGGCATTCGATCTTGATGTGGTGCACCGCAATCGCCTTCGCCGTCGTCTCGCCCACCGCGGCGAAGCGCAGCAGACCGAGCGAGCGCACGTCGTCGTAGATCCGGTAGAATTCCTCGAAGAAATACCGCACGCCGTTCGCGCTCGTGAACACGATCCAATCATAGGTGCCGAGCTCCGTGAGCACATCGAGCAGCATGTGCTTGTCGATGTGCTTCGAGATCGTGATCAACGGCAGTTCGACCACTTCGGCGCCGAGTGCGGTGAGCTTTGCGGTCAACTCTGGCGACTGCTCGCGCGCGCGTGTGACCGCGATCCGGCGGCCGGCAAGAGAGGTCGCATTGCTCATGTCAGAAGACCCAAATGTTTCAGCACCCGCGCGGCCGTCTCGACGGGCTCCGCGTAGTCATCGTTCGTCAGCGGCAGGCTGTGGAGACCGATGTTTTCGTGGAAAATGAAGAGCGTTTCGTTCGCCGCGTGCGCGGCAAACGCCGTATGGCACCCACCGCCGAGCGCGCTTTGAAACGCCCGCTCGAGCGTGACGGCGCGCATCGTCGGCGCATCGAAGATCGCCGCAAATTTCGCCGCGTCGGCCTCGCGGCACTGCACCGCGATCGCCGCCTGTCCCACCGCCGGCACCATCTGATCGCAGTTCAGCGGGGCAAATTCCACGCCTGGCCACTCCTCGATGCCGAGCCGCTTCAGCCCCGCTGCCGCCAGGATTGTCGCGTCCGCGACGTGCAGTTCGCCGATCTTTTTCAGCCTCGTATCCACATTGCCGCGGATCTCCGTGAATTCGACGTTGGGAAACAGCATCTTCACCTGCAGCCGCCGGCGTGGACTGCTCGTCGCGATCGTGCGGGGCGTCTCGACGCCCGCATGCAGCACGAGCACATCGCGCGGATCGACGCGCGGCAGATAACCGCCAATCGCCAGACCCCGCGGCATGTCGCCCGGCAGATCCTTCGTGCTGTGCACGGCGACATCGGCTTCGCCGCGTTCCAATCCCGCTTCGAGCTCGCTCGTGAAAAGCCCTTTGCCGCCGCGCTTCTCGAGCGACCATTCCGTCTGCTTGTCGCCCGTCGTTACAATCTTCAGCAGCTCCGTCTCGACGCCGAGCTGGTTGCGCAGATGCGCGGCGACCATCTCCGCTTGGGCGAGTGCGAGCGGGCTTTTGCGGGTGGCGAGGACGAGTTTCGTCATAGTAGCGAGTAGGCGGTAGCGAGGAGCGAGCAGAGCGCAGGTTGAACCAGGCGCGCTACTCGCCACCCGCTACCCGCTACCGGGAGTTCAGGAATACGATGCCTGCACGCCCTTGATGTTCTTCTTGGTCATCCAAGGCATCATCGAGCGCAGGTATTTGCCGGTTTTCTCGATCGGGTGCTTCTCGCCCGCCTTGAGCAGGGCGTTGTACTTCTTCAGGCCTCCCTTGTATTCTTTCACCCACTCCTTGGTGAACTGGCCGGACTGAATTTCCTTCAGGATTTTCTTCATCTCGGCCTTCGTCTGCTTGTTCACGACGCGAGGGCCACGGGTGATGTCGCCGTATTTCGCGGTCTCAGAGATCGAGAAACGCATGCCTGCGATGCCGCTCTCATACATCAGATCGCAGATGAGCTTCAACTCGTGGAGGCACTCGAAGTACGCCATCTCAGGCTGATAACCCGCCTCGACCAGCGTCTCGAAACCGGCCTGCACGAGCGCGCTCGCGCCGCCGCACAACACGGCCTGCTCGCCGAAGAGATCCGTCTCGGTCTCCTCCTTGAACGAGGTCTGCAACACGCCCGCGCGCGTCGAACCGATGCCCTTCGCCCACGCGAGCGCGGTCTTCTTGGCCTTCTTCGACTTGTCCTGCGCGATCGCGATCAGCGCGGGCATGCCTTTGCCTTCGGCATAGAGGCGGCGAACCATGTGTCCCGGGCCCTTCGGGGCGACCATGATGCAGTCGATGTCCTTGTGGAGCTTGATCAGCCCGAAGTGCACGCCGAGGCCATGCGAGAAGAGCAGCGTCTTGCCTTTGGCGAGATTCGGGAGGATGTCCTTTTCATAGACGTCTGCCTGCTTCATGTCGGGCAGGCCGACCATGATAACGTCCGCGCGACGCACCGCTTCGGCGGTATCGAAGACTTCGAACCCGTGCTGCTCGGCGACGGCGCGGGACTTCGAGCCCGGGTAGAGGCCGATGATGACCTTGCAGCCACTGTCCTTCAGATTGAGCGCATGGGCGTGGCCCTGCGAACCGTAGCCGAGGACGGCGAGCGTTTTATTGGCGAACACGCCGAGATCGGCGTCTTTATCGGTGTAGACTTTGGCAGGCATTTTTGGAGAAAAGTTGAGAGTTGAGGGTTGTGGGTCGAGAGATTGGGGAGTCGAGGGATTCGGGCCGGTGAGTTTTCGTCGCTCAACCTTCAGCTCTCATCTCTCAACTGCGCGTCAGCGCTTCAGCGCGAGGCGGCCGGTGCGGGCGAGCTCGATGATGCCGAACGGCTCGAGCAGGCCGAGCAACGCGGACACTTTCTCGTCGTCGCCCGTGGCTTCGATAATGACCGAATCGGCGGCGAGATGGACGATCTTGGCGCGGAAGATTTCCTTGATCTGCAGGATCTCCGGACGGCTCTTCGCATCGGCGCGCACCTTCACGAGGATGAGCTCGCGGTTGACCGCCTGACCTTCCTTGAAGTCGATCACCTCGACGACGTTCACGAGCTTCCGGAGCTGGCGGATGCAGAGATCGAGCTGCGCTTCATCGCCGTTAAGCAGGGCGGTGATGCGGGACAGCGATGCATCGTGCGTGGGTGCTACGTTGAGGGAGTCGATGTTGAAACCGCGGCCGGAAAACATTCCGGCGACGCGCGCCAAAACGCCGAACTTGTTCTCAACGAGGACGGAGATCGTGTGTCGCATGGAAGTGTGAGTGAGTAAGTAAATGGAGGGTTTGCCGAGCTGAACTTTAACCTCAGCGGGCTTGCCGAACCGAAGCTCGCAGCGGGAAACTTCAGCCTCCTCTTCGCTCCTCACGGAACTCTGACGAGGCAGCCTTCATTCTCCGCTGCGCTGCGAGCGAAGGCTGGTGGACGCTGAGGGACTCGAACCCCCGACACCCTCGGTGTAAGCGAGGTGCTCTAACCAACTGAGCTAAGCGTCCAAGCCGAACGGAGAAAAAAGCCGGCCACAGGCCGGTATGACAAGGAATTATTCCGGTATGACAGGTAGGGCCGGGCGCCCGCCCGGCCGCGGACGCGCAGGCTGCACGTCCCCACCTTCAAACCGCCGCCAGCGTCGGCGTCGTCTTCGTCGCCTTCCGCTTCAACCAGCCTTCGCGCACCATCAATTCGGCGTTCTGCAGCGCGTTCAACGCCGCACCCTTCCAGAGATTGTCGCCGCTGACCCAGAGCGCGAGACCGTTGTCCAATGCCGTGTCGATGCGGATGCGGCCGACACCGCACTTCGCTTTCCGCGAAAAATCCAGCGGCGTCGGATACGCCTGCTTCGCCGGATCGTCGACCAGCTCCGCGCCTTCGAACGCCGCGATCGCCGCGCGCGCCGATTCGACGCTCACCGGGCGTTCGAACTCGGCGTTGATTGAGATCGAGTGCGCCCGCACGACCGGCACCCGTACCGTCGTCGCCGAGACCTTGAGGTTGGGAAGTCCCATGATTTTCCGGCTCTCCTGCATCATCTTCGTCTCCTCGCCGGTGTAGCCATTCGCCCCGAACGTATCGACCTGCGGGATCACGTTGAACGCGATCTGATACGGATAAACTTTCTTCGCGAGCGCCTCGCCCTTCGCGTGCGCCTGCACTTGGTCTTCCAGCTCGCGAACTGCCTCGGCGCCCGTGCCCGACACCGATTGATACGTGCTGGCAAAATACCGCTTCAAGCCGAACGCCTGGTGCAAGGGCCAGAGCGCCATCAGGGTCACGGCGGTCGAGCAATTTGGATTCGCGATGATGCCCTTGTGGTTGCGCAGCCCTTCCGGATTGATCTCCGGAATGACGAGCGGCACTTCCGGATCCATCCGATAGTGCGAGCTCTTGTCGATCACGAGGCAGCCCGCGTTCACCGCATCCGGCGCCAGCGCGCGTGTGGTCGAACCACCAGCCGCGAAAAAGGCCACATCCACATCCGCAAACACGCCCGGCTTCGCTTCCTCGACCGTGTACGTTTTGCCGGCACACCCGATGACTTTGCCCGCCGAGCGCGCCGAAGCGAAGAGCCGCAGCGAAGCCATGGGGAAGTTGCGATCGTGCAAGAGCCGTAGCAGCTCTTGACCGACGGCGCCTGTCGCGCCGACGATACCGACATTAATGGATGCGTTGTTCACGAGTTTGTCTCCAATAGAGCAGGTCAACCAAACCTGCGCCCGCCTCGGCATCAAGCCCGGAGAGCGACTTCTCGCCGTGCGGATCAGCACAGCAACGATGCAATTCTTCCGTCGGGGTGAGCTGGTGCGCAGCTTTGGGATCTCCACGTCCAAACGCCCGCCCTCCAACGTAAAGAACTCCCTCGGCACTCCGCGCGGGCTTCACGAAATCGCCGAACGCATCGGCGCCGGCCAGCCTCCCGGCATGGTCTTCAAGTCGCGCGTGCCCACTGGGAAACACTTCTTCGAGCTGCCGGACGATCCTGCAAACGAGAATCTCATCACCGGCCGGATCCTCTGGCTGCGCGGGCTCGAACCCGGGGTGAACCGCGACGGCGACGTCGATACCTATTCACGTTACGTCTACATTCACGGCACGAATCACGAAGACCGAATCGGCGAGCCGCTCAGCAGCGGCTGCGTGCTGATGCGCAATATCGAGATCGTCGAGCTCTACGAAGATGTGCGCGTGGGCGATCTCGTGTGGATCGCCGATTGAATCCAGGGTGCGGCGGCATCCAGCCGGCGATTCGTGATGAAAATGCCGGCCGGAGGCCGGCGCTACCTCAATTCGTCGCCATCGACACCCGCGCGTGCCCGTAACCGTCCAGCACGCGCACACGATCCCCATCCTGATATTTGCCGGTCGATATCTCCTGAGTCACCACCACCGTGCGCCCGTCATCGAGCCGCACGGTGATTTCCTGCGCCAGTTTTCGTGTCGCAGCCTCTTCCACCGCCTCGCCGGCAATAGCACCGACCACCGCGCCGCCGGCCTGCACCACCGCGCCGCCAACTCCGCTGCCGCCGCTCGCGGCCGCACCGCCGAGGATTCCGCCACCGAACAACCCCAGGTTGGTGCGCCGGCCTTCGATGTTCACCTCACGCACATTTGTCACGACGCCCGTCTGTTCGACGGACATCGATCCCGAGGCGGAGCGCGGAAGCGTGCGACGCGAGGAGGGAAACGTGCAACCGACCAAAGCGACCGACAGGCCGCTGATGACAACCAACAGGCGCAGCTGGGATTTCATGGGCGAAGGGTAAACTATGTTTTGCGACGCTTCTCGCCACTGAAAAGTTTCCCCGAAATTTGGGGGCATCCGGCGCTTGACACCCCCCAAACGGTTCAGCTCCACGTCATCACGCGTTGCGGCCAAACAAGAGCCGCAGCGAGTTCAGGCACACCACCAACGTGCTCCCTTCGTGCGCCGCCACGCCCACCGACAGCGGCACGGCCCCGAGCGCTGTCGCCAGCACCATCACGATCACAACTCCCAGCGAGATCGTGAGATTCTGCCGGATCACCGCCCTCGCCCGCCAGCTCAGCCGCAAAGCCGAGAGGAAGTTCTCGATCCGGTCGTGCATCAAAATGACCTCGGCCTGCTCCAGCGCCGCATCGCTGCCCCGCGCACCCATCGCCACGCTGACATCGGCGGCTGCGAGCGACGGCGCATCGTTCACACCATCGCCGACCATTGCGATTTTCAGGCCGCCACTCCGCAGCGACTGAATCGCGGCCACCTTGTCTTCGGGCGACAATCCGGCACGCACCTCGTCCAGGCCGAGCTCCTTCGCCACCGCTTCCGCCGTGTGCCGGCGATCGCCCGTGAGCATCACGGTTCGCAGCCCGGCACGTTTCAACTGCGCGAGCACATCGCGCGACTCGGCGCGAATCTGATCCTTCAGCAAAATCCGCCCGACCAGCCCGCGTGCGATCACCCACACTTCGCTCAGCTCAGCCGAGGCCGCGGGCAGCTGCTTCGCCCACTCCGCCAGCGGTCCCGTTTCGAGCAGTTCGCGCCGCCCGAGCAACAGCGTCGCGCCCTCGATTTTTCCACGCAGGCCCTGCCCGGTGAGCGACTGAAAATCCTCCACCGCCAGCTCGGCCACGCCCGCCGCGCGCGCATGTCGCACGATCGCCCGCGCGATCGGATGGTGCGACTTCGCCTCCAACGCATACGCGAGCTGCAACACCTCCTGCTCGCGCCCGGGCGGATAACTTTCCGCTCCGACAACCGCGAGCTCACCGGTCGTGAGCGTGCCGGTCTTGTCGAGCGCGATGATCTTGATGTCGGCCAGTTTCTCGATCGCTGCGCCACCGCGAAACAACACGCCGTGCCGCGCGCCCCACGCGATCGCCGCCAGAATCGCCGAAGGAATCGAGAGCACCAGTGCGCACGGGCTCGCCACGACCATCAATGTCATCGCCCGATAGAACGCCGACCGCGTCTCCTCCGTGTTCTCGAACGCCGGCAGCCCAAACCCCAGCCACCACACGAGAAACATCAGCGTCGCTCCACCGATCACCGCATACGTGTAACCGGTGCCGAACTTGTCCGTGAAGCGCTCGCTCGGCGCCTTCAGTTTCTGCGCCGTCTGAATGAGCCGGATGATTTTTTGCAGCGTGCTCTCCGACGGCAGCCGCGCGACGTCGAAGTCGACGATCCCCCAAAGGTTGATCGTGCCGCTGAAAACCTGGTCCCCGAGTGCCTTCTCCACCGGATGCGCCTCGCCGGTCAGCGCGGATTCGTCGCTGGCGCTTTTCCCGGATACGACCACGCCGTCCGCCGCAAACGCTTCGCCCGGTCGCACGCGCACGCGTTGCCGCACGCGCAAGGCTTCGACCGCTACGTCCTTCTCGCTGCCGTCGGCGAGCACGACCGTGGCGTGCTTCGGCGCCGATTTGAGCAACGCACTCACCGCGCGCTGCGTGCGATCCATCGCAAACTCCTCCATCGCCCCCGACGCGGAAAATAAAAACAGCAACAACACCGCCTCGCCCCACGCGCCGATGAACAGCGCGCCGATCGCCACCGCCAGCATCAGGAAATGAATATCGACCTCGCGCTTCTTGAGACTCGTCCACGTGTCAATCGCCGCGTCCCAACCGCCGGCCACCAGCGCAACAAAATAGAGCGCTCGAGAAAACCATGGCAGCCCCGGTGCGAAATGCTCCGCCACCGCGCCGCCGATTCCCGCCACGCCGCAAACCGCCGCGAGCAGCGCCAGCATGCGCCACTCGTCGCCATCGGGCGGCGCTTCCTCGCGCGTCGCCGGCCAGTCCATCTCGCGCCACTGCCACATCGTTTCGGCCGTCGCGCCCATCCGGCGCCCGATGACGGTCGCGGCCCCTTCGCGGCGCAGGGCGAAACCCGCGGGGGCGTTCGCGGTCTGCCGCGCGGCGAGCTGCTCCTCCACGGCCGCAATCGTCGCCGCAAGCTTCTCCTCGAGATCCGGCACGTTTACCTCGCCGATCGTCGCGACTGATACCCGCTGCGCTTCAGGATCGATCCGAACCGCGCTGACCCCGGGTTGCGCCCGCAGAAAATTGGCCAGCGCCTCCGCCCAGTTTTCCACCGTGTTCGCGGCCGTTTGCATGTGTGACGAAATGAGCGCAGCACATCGCACGCGGCAAATTCAATTGCGCCGCAGTCCTTGCCGTACACGGACCGCGGATTCCCTCGCGCGAGCCCCAGCCGCGACCGTATTTCCGCCCCGTCCCACCGCGATCGTGACCTCCTTTGCCTGCGCGATTGAAATCGTACGCGTCCGCCGTCACGTCTTCTCGCTTCACCATGATTGGCCTTCGCGAAGACACCGGCTCAGCGCCCGCGCCCATCAGCCACGCGCCCGCGCTCGCGGCAAAAATCTTCGCGGACGCCGGCTGGCTCGCATCCGGCCTGAATCTCGAACATCGGCCGCAACAAGAGGAAATGGCACGCGCCGTCGCCGCCGCGCTGGCCGCCGACGAACCACTCCTCTTCGAAGCCGGCACTGGCGTTGGCAAGTCCCTCGCCTACCTCGTTCCCGGCATCATTCACGCCGTCGATCTCTCGCGGCAACTCATCGTGTCCACCCACACGATCTCGCTCCAGGAACAACTCGAGTCCAGCGACCTCCCCAAATGCCGCCGGCTCTTCAAGTCGGCGCCGGGGCTCGCGCGCTACGCCGACTTCAAGTCCGCTGTCCTTGTCGGCAAATCGAACTATCTCTGCACGACGCGCCTCGGCCACGCGCTCGCCGATCGCTCGACGCTGCTCGCCGACGCCGATTACGACGAGCTCCAGCGTATCACCCGCTGGGCCGAGACCACGGAGACCGGCATCCGCCACGAGCTCAAGCCGCCTCCCCGCCCGGAAGTCTGGGATGTCGTCAATGCCGACTCATCCTCGTGCTCCCGCAAGCACTGCGATTGCACGAAGTGCTTCTATCAACGCGCCCGCGCGCGTATCCGTTCCGCGAATATCATCATCGTCAACCACGCGCTCCTGTTCGCGTTGATCAACTCCGGCGGCGCGCAATCCCAGGGTGCCGCCACGGATGGCCGCGGCGTGTTGTTTCCGGACGATTTCGTGGTGCTCGACGAGGCGCACACCGTCCCGGCCGTCGCGACGGAAAACTTCGGCCTCTCGCTCTCCAGCTACGGCGTCGATCGCGCGCTGAAATTTCTCTTCAATCCCCGCACCAAGCGCGGATTGTTTCGCAAGCTCGGCGGCCCCGAGGCGCAACAGCTCGTGGTCGACGCCCTCGACGCCTCGCGGCTTTTCTTCGACTTCATCGGGAATTCCCTGCTCGCCGAACGCGCCGTCGTCCGGGTCCGCGAGGAAGGCATCGCGGAACCCACGCTCGACGGCCCGCTCGGCGCCCTGCACCGCTTGATCGGCAAACTCGCCGACAAGCTCGAGGACGGACGCGAACGCGATGAACTCCTCGAGCAGAAGCAACGCGTGAAAGGTATTCAGGTTGCCATTACAGAGTGGCTCACGCTGGCCGACAAGGGCCACGTGTACTGGGCGGAGCGCAGCGGGCGCAAGCAGACGATCGTCACGCTGCGCAGCGCGCCCATCGACGTCGCACCGGAGCTGCGCCGGCACTTGTTCGGCTGCGGCACGAGCGTGGTTTGCACCAGCGCCACGCTTGCGATGGGCGGCCAGATCGAGCCGTTTGCCGCGAGGATGGGCGCCGAGTCGGCGCGCGCGGTCGTCGTGAAATCGCCCTTCGATTTCGAGCGCAACATGCGCGTGTACGTCGCCAGCGATGTGCCGCTGCCGTCGCCGAAAGAGGCGAAGCTCGCGCTCGATGTGCTCGCGAACTACCTCGAGTTCTGCATCGAGCCGGTCCGCGGCGGCACGCTCGTGCTCTTCACGAGCTACAGCGACATGCGCGCGATCGCCCTCACGCTCGAACCGAAGCTCGCCGCGCTCGGGCGGCCTTTCCTGATGCAAGGCGCCGACCTGTCGCGCACCGAGCTCGCCCAGCAGATGCGCGCGCGCGGCAATGCCGTCCTCTTCGGCACCGATAGTTTCTGGACGGGCGTCGACGTGCCGGGCGATGCGCTGGCGCAGGTGATCATCACCCGCCTGCCCTTCGATCCGCCGACGCATCCCATCACCGAAGCGCGCTGCGATCATATCCGCGATCGCGGCGGAAATCCCTTCAACGAACTCACGCTGCCCGACGCGCTGATCAAGTTTCGCCAGGGCATCGGCCGGTTGATCCGCACCGCATCGGATCGCGGGTTGGTCACGATCCTCGATTCGCGCGTGCTCGCCAAGAGCTACGGCCGGCTCTTCATCAACTGCCTTCCTCAGCCTGAATTTACCGTTCTGACCCGGGAAACGCGCGCCGGGAAATTTCATCCTTTCGCCTGAGCGAAGCCGCCGCTACGTCTCTCCCTTCACCATGTTATCGATCCGCGCGGCTGCGCTCTCCGACATCGGCCGGGTTCGACGGGAAAACGAAGACCGTTTCCTCCTCGACGAGAAAAACCTGAATTTCGGCGTGGCGGATGGGGTCGGCGGGCTGCCCGGCGGCGCCGAAGCCGCACAAATGGCAGTGGAGGAACTCGAACGCGGCTTGGCCAACGCGGAACTCCGAAAACCCGACCTTGTGGCGCTGGTGCAGCACGTGAACCGCTCGGTCGCGATCCTCGGCCAGACGATCAGCCCCTCGATGGGCATCGGCACCACCCTGACCGCCGGCTGTATCCGGAATGGCGCGCTAGTGATCGCGCACGTGGGGGATTCACGGGCCTATGCCACGCGCGGCCACGAGTTCCTGCGGTTGACGGAAGATCATTCCGTCGAGAACGAAGCTCGCCTGCGGCGGGCGCGCGGCGAGGTCGTGTACTATCATGAGGCGAACCGCAGCGCCCTCACCCGCTGCATCGGCCAGCCGACCACTCCGGAAGTCGACGTGATCACGCGATCGCTCGAAGCGGGGGACCGTTATCTGTTCTGCACCGATGGAGTGACCCGCATGCTGCCCGACTCGGAACTCGCGACCTTGCTGAAAAAGTTCGAACAGCCCAAGGAAACCATTGCTGAGATCGTCAATCTCGCCGTGCGCCGCGGCGGTCCGGACAACGCGACGGGCGTCGTCGTCTTCGTCGATTCGATCTGACGCAATGAGTTCACGCACCGATCAGTTTCAAGCACTCGTCGGGCGCGATCCCGACAACGAGAAATTCCGGTTCAGTCTCGCGCAGGCGCTCGTGGCTGACGGTCGTGGCGAGGAGGCCGTGCCGCACTACGAAGTGTGCGTGCGGAAACAAGCGGACTGGATGATGGCGCGAATTCTTCTCGGAAAACTGCTGCTGCAACTCGGCCGTCGTGCGGAAGCGAAGCCACTGCTTGAAGACGCGTTGCGGCTGGCGGTCGAGCAGCAGCACGAGGATCCGGAGCGCGAACTGCGTGCGTTGCTCGCGGAGCTTTGACACCGGCGCACGCCGCAAAAAATTTGGTTGGATTTTACGGACGGAACCTGCACGTTTCGCCCGCTTCACGCCAGAGTAGCTCAGTGGTAGAGCAGAGGACTCATAAGCCTTTGGTCGCCGGTTCAATCCCGGCCTCTGGCACCAAATTTGTGCAACGGACCGTTTACATGCTGCGTGGGACGACGGGGCAGCATTACGCCGGAGCACAGATATCTGACCGCACGAGGGTCAACTGAAGTCATCGCGGCGTCCTGCAAGGACACGCGCGCTCCTTGGACCCAGCGCGTGGAGCAACCCCGGTGTTCGCAAGCGCCGGTGTTTCTCGGCCCCATCGTGGGAATCGAACCGGTGGGTAACACGTTCACGGACCAGTAGGTCGTCACCCCAATTTCGAAACCTCCCCGTTCAGACATGGTCTGTTTCGTCCGATATATAAATCTCCGAAGCGCCAGCGGGTTGCTTCAAAAAGCATATATCGACGGCTACGCATGCCTAGCAAAATAGGGCTGGTGCTATCGTCAGGCGGTGCCGTTTGTTCACAATTAACATGGGCCAGAAAAAACAGATCAATGCACGCGTTCCCGATAATCTGCACGGGATCATTCTCGAGCGCGCGAACTTGATTGAAGAAACCCAGGGCGGCTATCTGAGCCTGATCGCGCAGTGGTGGTTTGCCCAGGGGCATCCGCCCGTAAACGAGTACGAAGCGCGGCTGCTCGCGCAGAAAAAACAGGACAAATAACACCGCGTAATTCCCCTGTAGGTACAGGCAGGTGTCGCCTGCCTCGCGCCTCGAGGGAGCGCTGCTCAATGCCTCCCCGGCCGCACCGATCCGGCGAGCATCCTGTCACCATCCTGTGGGCGGCCTGCGGGGCTCGCTCGGGTGCCGTCGTGGTCGCTTCGCTCTGGGTCGAGTGCGCGGGCTCGGCGCTCAGCGCGTTCGCTGTTCCGCCCGGGCGAGGAGCGCCGGCTCGTCGATGAGCACGCGCGACTGCACTTCGAGTGAGCCCTGGTAGAACGGCGGAAACAGGATCAGGAGCGCGCGTTGTTTCGCCGTGAGCGGGATTGTCCCCGCGTAGGATTGATACGAGCGCTGCTTGAAGGTGGTCCGCAATGCGACCACTGCGGAGCGACCGACTTTGAGGTTCGGGTTGAGTCCGGCCCGAAGGGTGACGTCCTTTTTGTCCACGGTCCCACCGAGCGTGAGTCCGCTGAGATTGATGATCGATAACTCGCCCGCGGCGTGCCGGGCCGCGCCGTCGTCGAGGACGGAGATGCGGTAGCTGATAGATGATTTTTTTTTGCCGTCTCCACCTGCTGTTTCGATCGGCGAAAACAACAGCAGCGCATCGCGAATGCCGGGAGGAACGGTCGCCTCGGCGAGGATGGCGCCAGTCGTCACATCGAAAAACTGCAACGGCATCGCTCCGCGAAACTCGTAGCGTGGCGAGCGGGCGGTCGGGTAGAACACGACCTTCAACGGAGCCGCGCCGAAACGCGGCAAGAAGGCGAGATCCGAGATCGGTTTCACGGCGAACACCGTGAAGCGGACAACCTGACCGGCCGGACCCGTTTGTGCGCCGACCACGCTCGTTCCGAGCAGAATCCAAAGCGCCAACGCAAGCCAGCGGGGGACGGGCCGCCCGCCCGTCCGAAGACGCGCGGGCTGCGCGTCCCCGCCGCCTTTTCCAGGCCTCAAATATCCGAACGCGTGAGCCATCGAAACGAGACTACTTTGAAGCGGCGGCCGTAGAGTTTGTTGAGCTTTTCCGCTTCGGTCGCCTCGTCGTCGAACTCGGCCGGCGCTGTTTCAGCGGGAATGCTCGGATCGAAATACTCCGGCACACGCTGTACAATCGCCTCGCACCACGCGCGGCCTTCGACGGCGCCGGTCGCGGGGTTGAGCGATTGCCCATGCGTGCGAATCACAAACGTGTCGGACCGCGGAAAGAGAATCGGCGCGAGCGCGGTCATGATGTCGGCTTGCGTGAGAAATTGACTGCTGAACTCAATCGGGAGCCCGTTCTCGTCGACGTTGATATTCGCATCCGCGATCGCCGCTTCGAGGACGCTGCGCGGCGCGAGCGGATTGCCGTCGGCATCGACGCCGGCAAAGAGCGTCGAGGGAGAAAGGAATTCTTCGAGTGATCGAAACGGTCCGCCGAGCGCCGCATCCGTCGAAGCATGCTTCGTTTTCACGAAGTCGGCGATCTTGCCGGCGAGAGCGGCGACTTGCGGCGCGGTGAGCGTGCGCATGCCGCGGCGGAAAAGATGCGTGTTGGCCGGCGACGGCGCAGCGGGATCGCCGCCCGTCTCCGCCTGCCCCGGCTCGGCCTTGTAGGTCTCCTGTGCGGATTGGGAAAAGCGGAAAAACTGGGCGTTACCCGACGGTGGCGATGTGGCCACGGCATCATCCGCCGCGGTCCCGGTCAGCGGATCGGCGTCGAGATATCTGAACGCCGAAGCATCGGTTGGAAAACGAACGCCGCGCAGCACTGCAGCCCAGGCGGCCGGGTTGGTCGAATTGAGGTTAAACGCCCCACCCTGCAAAAAAAACTTCGACGAATAGGAGGACGCGGGCCCGCCAGGGATTGTCACCACGTTTCCGTCCGCATCAGTCGTCGTCGTGGCTGGCGGATTCATCAGCGCTCGAACGTCGTCGATGGTGACCTTTGTCAGATCGGGTTTTCGAAGCGGTTTCAGCAGCGGGTTCGGCAGGACGAGATCGCCGGCGGCCGTGGTTGCGGGAACGACGCCTTCGACGAGACCGGAGAAATAGAAACGGTCGAAGAGTTCGCCGAGCCGAATGTTGTTCAACTCAGCGTTCACGCCCCACGAATTGCCGATCATGAACGGACGCTGCCCGATCATGCGGAAATGCTGTAGCGCGCCGAGTGAAAGAATGGGGCTGCGAGGCAGTTCGAAAATTGGCGTGTCTTCATTATAGGACCACGCATTGCTGGCCCGATCCAGCAGCCGATCAGGTTTCGAGATCGTGCTGTAGTTGGGATACGCGGCCGGGTTGTTGCCGTCCGACTCGACTACGAATGCCTCGGCTTGAAGTCCCCTTCTGCGCGGGTCGCGACCGGGAGCAGTCAGCCAGGCCCCAAGTGTATTCGATGAATCAATACTTTCCGCGAGACGAAATACGTAGCTGAACTGATAACCAAACTCGCCGATGGGCTTGGGTGTCGTATCGAAGGCATCGACGAATTGTGCTGAGGTAAACGTTGCGAGAGGCACATCGCCGTCCGGCCGCACTACATAGAGGGTGACCAAGAGCGTATCGGAGCCCGTAATTTTCAGATGGCATTCGTCGTCACCATCGACATCCGGAAAATTCAGCGACCGAACTACACCCGCGCCACCATTGCTCAACTCGCGTGAATAGAATTCACTGGCAAAACCGCCGGCCGGGGCATTGTCCGACTTACTCAATTCCTCCGAGCGCCACGTGTAGACGCGTCCCGGAAGCCACGACATCCGATCCTCGACCGGTACATCGGTAGGAAGGTTGGTTGAATCCCAGGGTAGGCTAATTTTAAAGGGAGAGCCAAAGGGAGAAGTCGGACTGGAGAGTGAAAACGTGCCAACCGTCCCGGCATTCGTGGGCGAATCGTTTATTATCTCCACCACGCGCGGCAGTCGCGAGATCTCGACTCGCAAATTTTCAGGCACGAGAGAACTCGTGTATGGATTCCACAACGACACCATCCAACGCGCGCGAACTTCAAGAGGCTGCGGCGTGGACGCCGGGCTGCCGCCCGCGGTCGGCTGTGCTCGAACATTGAACGACAGCAAGAAGTAAGTGAGCACCGGCGCGACCTGATGTGAGCCGTTCGCATCGAACAAGTGCGGCGTCATTATATAGCGCCGGCGGATCGGATCCTCACTATATGCAGGTAATATCGTCGGGCCGATGGTCGGTGCAGGGGCGGGCGCCGCCTCGCCGGCCGCGGGTTCCGGCACCGGGTCGGGCTTGAACTTCTCCATATAGCCGGAGGGGTTCGCCCACGCGGCAAACGCACTGCCGAGCAAGGTCGGTTCGAGGGAAAGATCCTGACGCAACCCACCCCGCCTGGAGTCCGCCAGCACGCTAAAATTATTCGGAGACCACGTATGGAAGTAGCGCTGGAGCGTGCCGAGGCCGAGCTGAGCGTTGGAGCCGCTGCGCACGAAAGCCAGTTGGTTGGTGGCGACGATCTTCTGGTTCGCCACGAGCGGCGCATTGTTGCTGTCACGCGGTTCAAACACCGGCTCGCCGGACGTCGCATCCGCCGCGCCTGCGCCGATTGCGAGTTGTTGCCGAACCCGTGAACGAAGCTCGGCCGAGTCATACGGCGCGAAGGCGATCGCATCCGTATTGTCCGGCACGGCCACGGGCGCTTTCACGCCCTGATCGCCCACCCACCAGGCATAACGTCCGATGGGCGTGCCGCTGCCTGTCTGGCCTGGCACGCCGGGCACTCGGATGTCCTGCAATTCCACCACCGTTGCATTGGCGGCCGTCGAGCCGTCGGACTTGGCCCCGACCATGATTACTTGAGGCGCCGTCGATTCGATGCGGGCTGTGATTTTATCGACGCCGTTGCCCGGTTCGGCGACGCCGCTCGCGAGCCACACGAGCGGCGCGAGGGGCGTGGTGGTGGCCGCGGGATCGCTGGGCCAGACGCCGGTGTAATGACGCTTCTGCGCATCCGTGCCCGCAAAATGCTCCGCGGTCGCCGTGACGCGGGTGTCGGGCCCCGCGTGCTCCTGCAGTTTCCCCAGCGCGACGTTGAGCGCGAGCAGCGCGTTCTCGCGCGCCTGCGCCTGCTGCTGCATGTTTCCCGCGATCGAGGTCTCGACGCGCGTATAGGTCGCCAGGCCGACGAGCAACAGCACGACAAACGCGAGCAGCGTCAGCGTGAGAATCAGGGCAAATCCGCGTTTGGGGCCCGAGCCGGCTGAAGCGCGACGCTGGCGGATGGACGTTGAAATTCGAGAACCCACGGCGGTTAGAGCGGCTTGGCGGGGAGGACGATCCGCCGTGTGAACACCTGCGAATTCGCGATCGCGAGATCCCACCAATATTGCTGCGCATTGCGGTTGGCCGCGGCCCGGACGCGCTGCGGGTTGGCCTCGTAGCCCGCGAGCAGCCGCGCGCCCTCATCGGTCAACACGCGCACCATCACGTCGACGACCTCGGGAAAACAGTCCGTATATCCACCGGCCGCATTCGGCACGCGTGGCGGCCGCGTGGCGTTGTGGGCGAGATCGTTGTTGCCCGTCGGAAAGATGCGCGTGAGCTCGAGTGCTCCGGTGTTTGAGTTGGGCGCGTAGACATACATCCGCAGTCCGAAATCGATCACGTTCTCGGCCACCACGCTGTTGAGCGTCGGATAACGAATCTCGCCCGGCGCGCCGCGTGGCGCCGCGGGGCTGTTCGAGGCCGGGGCATACGGGCCCGGGGCCGCGATATTGTATCCAGCAACCAAACACGCCCCCGGCTCCACTTCGACGCGGTGCAGGAGATAGCGGCGGTCCGGATTGGCCGGCGTGCTGGTGGTCGCGCGGCGCACGATCTGGTAGCCGACCGCAACCGGCGCGGAGGAGGTCGCCACCGTCCGATTCGCGCCGCGTTTCGTGGTGAAGAAGCGGAGCCACGTCCCGGCCACACCGAAGCGCGGGCTCGCGGTCGAGTTCTCGTTCAGATCCCGGGTCGCGATCGCCTGCAGCGAACCGGCGCCGCCGCCAACGGTGTTCCTCGGTTTCAGTGCATTCTGGGTCGCACCCGTCGTCGCCCACAAACCGCGTGTGTTGTTCGTATCCGCGGGAATCGTCGCGGCCAGCCACGTGTTTCCATCGTCGCGACAAATCGCTCCCTGCAGATCGAGCGTGAGCTGATCGAGGACGTAGCGCGCCTGCGCCTCGGCCGAGATCCGGCCGGACGTGCGTGACCAGAATCCGGATACGTTGGTCAGAAGCGCGACGATGAAACCGGCCAGCACCGCTGTGATGCCGACCGCGACGACGACCTCGAGCAGGGTAAAACCAGCGGGCCACCGTCGCGGAGCGTGGAATTCGCCGAGCGGCCGTCGGTGGCACCTCAATCCATCGAACCATCGCGCGCGGTGTTTCATCGGGTGATCGAGCCGGCGAAGAACAACACCTGTTTCATGCTGTGGTCGTAGCGCACGGGGGCGGCGGGGTTGAAGCCGACCTGGGCGGAACGCGTGGCTCCCTCCCGCACGAAGGCCGGCCAGCGCAGGCGTGCGGTGTACGCCAGCAAAAAGGCGGTGGCATCGGGATCGACCGGAGTTGCCGGCTCACCCTCGACGGGCTCGGCGGGCGGGGCCGCGCGCGGAGAGAGCGTCTCGTTCCGCACCAGCACGATCTCGAAATATTTTTCGCGGTCGGGATCCGATGCCGCCGTGCGCGGGCCCCAGACCGAGGCATCGTTATACGCGCCGATTTTCGAGCCGTCGCGGTTCGCAAAGAGAATCTGCGCGTCGGCGGCGGGATTATAGTCCGCGCGTGCCTCGGCCGCCGTGAGTTCATGCCCGGTGGCGGTCGAGTTCTTGAGCAGCGCCACGACTTCCATGAACGGCTTCGCCTGCAGTTTCACCCGCAAGGCATCGGCCACGCGCGCGGCGACCTCCGCATCTGCTGAGCCGCTCACCGAACGCGCGACCGGCGTGAAGAGCGCCACGACCGCGAGCATGCCGATCGCGAATATGCCCACCGCGACAACCACCTCGAGGAGCGAGAAGGCGCGGAGTACAGCCGGGCAGCTTCGCTTCGGTGTGGCCATGCTTAGAATGCGCGCCGTTCGTTCACGAATGTGACTGCGCCGGTCGGCCGGAGGAGGACGCCACGCACCGCGTCGGGCTTGTTGAACTGCGGGATATTGTTGGCGCGCGCGGCGGTCGCCACCACGAGTCGTGCCTGCCCCTGAGTCAGGACCTGAGTTCCGATTTGGATCGTTCCGTCGGCGGCGAATTGAATGACGAAGGTCGTGCTGCTGCCGCCAAAGGGCGTGCCATTGGGCTGCCGAAGATTGGTCGTGCCCAGCGTGGACGTCAGCGGAGGCGTCGAGGGCCAGACGGTGCCGGCCGCGAGCAAACCGGTGATCGTCGGCGGCACGACATACACGCCGCGCGGCAGATAGGCCCCCTGCCCGACCGGCCTCCAGGTGCGTTGCCCTCCGTCAGGCGTCTCGTCGCGGAACACCTGGAGAAGTCGCAGATATTTCTCGGGATCGCCCGACGGCGGACGCGTCGCGTAGATCGCCACCACCGTGTTGGTCTGATTTACCGCCGCCTGCGCGCGCGCCGAGCCGAGCATCGTGGCGAGGGTCGTCTGCGCCGTCGCCAGGGAGCTGCCACCGGTATCGCCGAGCGCCAGCCCGATGCCGCTCGCCAGCAAGGCGATCAGTCCGACGACCACCATCAGCTCGAGCAGGGTGAACGCGCGCACCACACGTATCCGGGCGGCTGTTACACAGCGGGCGACGAAGGATGAGGGACGCGGCGTCATCGCCAGCTCATGATCAGGTCGTTCTCCGACGTCGCCCCAGGCGGGGCACAGTAGAAGAGCACACCCGCGCGCGTGCCGCCGGTCTGACCGGGGGTCACGACCGTGGTCGGGCGGATCGAATTGGTGGCGCCACCGACCACGACCGGCGGGAACGCCCCGCCCGTGTCGCGACCATTGATGACGCCGTCGAGATTGGCATCGGCGACGACCGCGATCGAGGTGTTGTAGAACGCATCGCGGATGAAATTCAGCCGGTTGGCTGCGGCACGGCCGGCGCTGACGTCGGCCTGAGTGACGAAGTCTGATTCGGTGAACGACACGAAACGGATCCGCCGGGTGTTCTGGCCGATCGCCGGCGTGGGGTTGCCGGTCAGGGCGCCGGCGAGCGGCATGCCGTCGCGACGAATGCCTGCCAGCACGTCGTGAAAGAGGTGGTTGCCCGCGAGCTGGGTCGTCGCGCCCTGATTCACGAGCTTCTGCGCGGCGTTGGGATAGAGCTGGGGATACGCGCCGTATTCCTGGCGAAACTGCTCGAAGCCGGACGCCCATTGGCCGAACTGCGCGCGCGTCTTCGCGCGATTCGCGGCGAGCTGCGCGCTTCGAGCCGTCGGGATGATGATCGCGGCCAGGATGCCGAGGATGGCCACGACGGTGAGCAGCTCGATCAGGGTGAATGCGCCCGTGCGCGGCCGCGCCGGCCGGCGAGAAGCGGACGAATAACCTGGCGCCGGGGAGGCGCGATAAACGAGGGGCAGATGCATGGCGGGGTCAGGGTGTCGCGTAGACGTTGTCGGCATTCAGTCCGCTGAACTGCGCCGTGGCGCCATTAAAGAGGCCCGTGTTGCGATTCGGCGGTGTGTCGCGTCCGTCGGGGCCGGCCGAGTAGAGCAGATAGCCAGGCAGCGCCCATTGATTCGCGGGCGGCCGACCCGCGACCGGCGCAGGCCGGTAGTAGTACATGTAGCGGTTGCCCCATGGGTCGAGAAACGCATTCGGCACTGCGCGCTTGAGCGGCGGCGAACCGGAAGGGATGCCGAAGATGTTTTTCATCCGCACATCGTCCGGATCGATTTCCAAGCGCAGTTTCGAAATCTCGACGAGGACGGGACCGTTCAACCGCGTGGAAAAATTCGTGGGACCGTAAACGCCCGTGAGTGCGTTGAACAATTGGGATTGTGCCTGCGCCGCTCCGATCACGGCCCCGGGCACGATCGGCGCGTGGGCGGCATTCCCGGTCTGCGGATAATCGCCGTAACGATTTTTGTAAGCTTCGAGCGCCTGGGAAAGCGCGGCCAGCTCGCCCCGCGCCCGCGCGAGTGCTGCTCGTTGCGTCGAGCTGCGCAGCATCCCCATGCTGAGGCCCACGAGAATGGCGATGACCGCCATGACCGTGAGCAACTCTAGCAAGGTGAATGCAGACCTGCGACGGCTGGGACGCGCGAGCAGCATGGGGTGGAGAGGACGCCAGAGAAACGGTAACGTTACGCCGGCGACGAAAAGCTCCCATGACCAAAGCCCCGGAACCGGAGAAGCTCCAATGCCCAATTTTCAAACGACAGCTTGAAGATTGGATGTATGAAGTTTCCCCGGTGCCTGGCGCTTGGGACTTGGAGCTTCCGTGCAGCGCGTCGGTTACTCTTCCGCCTGCAGCGCCGCGACCACGCTGAAATCCTCGAGCGTCGTCGTGTCACCCTTCACTTCCCCGCCCGCGGCGATCTCCTTCAGGATGCGGCGCATGATTTTCCCGCTCCGGGTCTTCGGCAGGCCGGCTGCGAAACGGATCGAATCTGGCTTGGCCAGTGAACCGATCTCCTTGCCGACGTGCGCGCGGAGTTGCTCTTTCAGCTCCTCGGTGGCGTTGACGCCTGCCTTGACGGTGACGAACACCACCAGGGCCTGGCCTTTGAGTTCGTCCGGCCGGCCCACGGCTGCGGCTTCCGCCACGGCGGGATGCGAGACGAGCGCACTCTCGACTTCAGCGGTGCCGATGCGGTGACCGGAGACGTTGAGCACGTCGTCGATCCGGCCAACGATCCAGAAGTAACCATCCTTGTCCTGGCGCGCGCCATCGCCGGTGAAGTAGACATCCGGGCGGCCGGGGAACTCCGAGTAATATTGGCGGACGTAACGGTCGTCATCGCCCCAGAGCGTGCGGAGCATCGACGGAGTCGGTTGCATGATGACGAGCTTGCCGCCGGTGTTGCGCGGCACCTCGCGGCACTTGTCATCAACCACCTTGGCCACGACGCCGAAGAACGGCCGCGTCGCCGAGCCCGGTGTCGTGGACGTCACGCCGGGGAGCGGCGCGATCATGATGCAGCCGGTCTCGGTCTGCCACCAAGTGTCGACGATCGGGCACTTCTTTTTGCCGATCAAGGTATGATACCACATCCACGCCTCGGGATTGATCGGTTCGCCGACCGTGCCGAGGAGCCGCAGCGAATCGAGGCGATGACGGAGGACATAATTATCGCCCCAGCGCATGAACGCCCGGATCGCAGTCGGCGCAGTATATAGGATCGTGATCCCGTGACGGTCGATCATCTGCCAGAAACGATCGGGCTCGGGCTGGTTGGGCGCGCCCTCGTAGATGAACACCGTCGCACCATTCGCGAGCAGACCATAAACAACATAACTATGACCGGTGATCCAGCCGATGTCGGCCGAGCAGAAGTAACGGTCGGTTTCCTTGAGATCGAAAATGTAATGCGAGCTGAGCTTCGCCCCGAGCAGGTAACCCGCGCTCGTATGGAGCACGCCCTTGGGTTTACCCGTCGAGCCGCTTGTATATAGAATGAAGAGCGGATGCTCGGAATCGAAGGCCTTCGCCTTGTGGACATTCGGCGCGCCCTCCCAGGCTTCCTTCCACCAGATGTCGCGGCCCTCCTTCATGTGCACCTCGTTGCCGCAACGTTTGACGACGAGCACGGTCTGCACGGTCGGTGTATTTTCGACCGCCTTGTCGACGTTGGCCTTCAGCTCGATGATCTTGCCGCGACGCCAGCCGCCGTCAGCGGTGATGACGAGCTTGGCTTTGCAGTCGTTGATCCGGTCCTTGAGCGATTCCGGACTGAATCCACCGAAGACCACGGTGTGAATCGCGCCGACTCGCGCACACGCGAGCATCGCGATCACCGCTTCTGGAATCATCGGCATGTAGATCGCGACGCGATCCCCCTCACCGACGCCCATGTTGTGAAACGCGTTTGCCCAGCGGCACACATGAAAATGCAGCTGTTTATAGGTGATGGTCCGCACATCGCCCGGCTCGCCCTCGAAGATGAGCGCAGCCTTGTTTTCGCGCGCCGTACCGAGGTGGCGATCGATGCAGTTTTCGGAGACGTTCAGCTTGCCTCCGACGAACCATTTCGCGTGCGGCGGCTTCCAATCCAGGACCTTCTTGTAAGGCTTCCGCCAGACCAAGTGCTCCTTCGCCTGCCGGTCCCAGAATTTCTCTGGGGAGTTGACAGACTCGTTGTAGAGCCTTTTGTAAGCCGCATCACTCCCAAGATTAGCTTGGGCTTTGAACTCGGCCGAAGGCCTGAATTTCCGGGACTCCCGGGATACTGAGGTAATCGTCTGATCTGGCACGTGCGTGTCGGATTTAGGGTTAAAGGACGCAAATCGCGGCTCTTATCCCGCCCAGAGTTTCAAGCGTCAAGCGGGACGTGTCTGCCCTCACCTCATTGTATGGAAAAGAAACCCGTGTCCGCCCAAGCGGATTCAACTGCTGCGACCGCGACCACCGGTCCGGCGCAAAATCCCGCCACTGCCGAAGGCAATGCGCCCGCACCTGCACCCGTCGAGAATACGATTCGGGTTGAAGGCGTGCTGGACATCGACCTGCAGCGCGGCGGCAACGGCCAATTGATCGATATTGGCCGCGGCGGAAAACGCCGGCCCACGGATCCGTTCGTGCCCAAGGAGCTCATTCGCCGTTTCAAGCTGCGGAACGGCTCGATGATCGGCGGGACCGCGTTTCCGCCGGACGGCCGCTTCCCGAACCCGAAGATGCGCTTCATCGAGACGGTCGACAGCGTGCCGCTCGACGAACGCCGCGCGAAATTCGAATTCACCACGCTGACGACGATCTCGCCGAATCAGCACCTGAAGATGGAAATGAAGGACGGCCGCATGACCACGCGCGCGGTCGATCTCTTCTGCCCGATCGGCAAGGGCACCCGCGGCCTCATCGTCGCTCCCGCGTCGCG
>JAKFEQ010000093.1:0-43066 GCA_036675625.1 Opitutaceae bacterium
ATGGGTTTTCTGATTTTTCAACTCGAGCGTCCGCTCAGTGCGATCAGCAGCGCCATTCCGCCGCCGTAGAGCGCGCCGCGCCACCAAGTGGACGTGAGCGGACAAGTGCCCGAAGTGCACTGGCCGAAGTAACCCAGGAGGGCGCCCACGGTGGCACCGGCGGCGACGATGAGGACGAAGCGAAGGATGGGATTCATTGTTGCCCGAGTTTCGGCTGGAGCCTGGCGTGCCCCCAATGGACCACGTCATTGGCATCCACCCAGCCCAGCCGCCGCAGGATGATGGTCGGCAGGCAGAAACCGGTGAACGCGGATTGGACGAGATTCACACCGACAAAAGCAGTGAGCAGCAGCCACCAGGGGCTGACCCAGTGGGCGAGGGCAAGGCTGAGCAGCACGACGCTGCCGGCGAGGACGCGGATGAAGGATTCGGTTTTCATGGTCGGCGATTTGACTATATGCATTAATACGCATAAAGTTGATTCCTGTCAAATTCGAAGTCTCGCTTTTCCCCATGACCAAAAGAACCCACGCGCTGTCCGAGGATGCCCTTGCCCTGGTGGCGAGGCGTTTCGCGATTTTGTCGGAGCCGATGCGGCTGAGGCTGTTGCAGATCCTCCTGTCGGGTGAGCTGCACGTGAACGCGCTGGCCGAGGCCGCGGGAGGGACCCAGGCCAACGTCTCGCGTCATCTGCAGACGCTGGCCGAGGCTGGAATGGTGAGCCGGCGGAAGGAAGGGCTGCAGGTCTTTTATGCGATCGCCGATCCGTCGATCTTCGTGCTCTGCGACCTGGTTTGCAGCAGCTTGGAAAAGCAGATGACGAAACACGCCACGCTCTTCCGACCGGCGGGAAAAACGGGGGCGAAGTCCTGAGGTTAGCGCGGTGGCCGGGGCGGGTTGCGATTTTGCCGGCCGCTCCTTCGCGGTGCGGCTCAGGCGGCGTGCGCGGTGTTCTCGCGCAGGAAACGCTCGATGCCAGAGGCGGGCAGGGCGCCGGCCTGCCGGGCTTGCTCGCGGCCGCCTTGAAACAGCACGAGCAAGGGGATGCCGCGGACCTGGAATTGCGCCGCGAGGCGGGGATGCTCTTCCGTGTTCACTTTGGCCACGAGCACGCGGCCGGCGCCCTGTGCTGCCACCGCCGCCACTTCGGGAGCGATGACCTTGCAGGGGCCGCACCACGGCGCCCAGAAGTCGACCAGCACCGGCAGCGCCGAATCGGAGATCAGGGCGCGAAAGGCAGCTTCGGTTTCGATCTCGAGCGGTTCGCCGGGCACAGCCAGTCCGCTGCCGCACTTGGGGCAGCGCGGACGCTGGTCAAGGCGCCGGTAAGCGAGCCGGTTGTGTTGTCCACATTTCGGGCACGCCACGATGAGCCCTCGTTCGTCGAGTGTCGTGATCATGGTTGATACGTTGGTTCGAGAGCGTGTGCGCGCCCGGGTACGCTCCTTATCAGATTCAAGCCGAGGTCGATCGCAACCCGGCCGACTGGGAACAGCAGGCCGAACGCGGCGCTCGTTCGCCTGACGCGGCGGGCGTGAATCATGATTTCGCGCGGTTTGAGCTCCGGTGGGAGAGCGCGAAAACGACGCGAGGCGCCGCTCTTCGGGGGGCGCCCCCTGCGCCATTAACGGAGTTTGCCCGCCCGATCCGTTGGCTGCTCCCTATATGAAAAGCAGGGGCCGCCCCCGTAACCCTGGAGGCAGGGCGGGGTCGGTGAGGTACGCGTCGCGGTGCCCTGGCGACGGGAATTTTCATCCATGAGTTCAGCAATCATCAAACGAACGAGCGATCTGTCTCTCGAGGAAGTGTGTGCGCGGCTTCCCGCGGCTGCGGCGAAACACCAGTTCGGCCTGTTAGGCACGCACGACCTGAAGGAAAAAATGCGCAACAAGGGCCTGTCCTTCGAACGGGAGTGCCGGGTGTTCGAGGTCTGCGATCCACGGCAGGCGCATGCGATTCTGTCGGGCGACATCGCGGTCTCCGCGGCGCTGCCCTGCCGGATCAGCGTCTATGACGAGGGCGGCTCGACTCTTTTGGCCACGATTGCGCCGGAGGGATTGCTGCGGTTGTTCGACCCGCCGTCGTCCGATGCGCAGAGGATCGCGCGACAGGTGGAGACCGACCTGATTGCCATCATGGACGAAGCGGCCGGCGTTCCGACGGAATCGCGGGCGGAGTAAATCCGCCCCAGCGCTAACGCCTTCGCGTGGTAGTTCCGTCTCGTTTCCCCTCCGCGGCAGTGGGCTGATTCAGCGGGGAAGAGCGCCCAGCAATTCGCCCACGGCGCTTTTAGCGTGGTCGCTCCCCGACATCATGATGATCGGGGCAGCGGTCGCGGCCCGCGAATGTTCAACCAGCGAAAGCTCGTCCATATCGGTGCTGCGGTGCGCCACGATGGCGTCGAAGCGCTGGGTGCGGGCGACCTTCAGCGCCAACCCGGCCGAGCCGGAGGGCGTCCGATCAACCCGCTTGCGGTGTGGCCGCTCGCCGGTTGAATCTGCGCGGTGTCGACCGTCCCCGGTCGGCGGCCTTACCCCTCCGGGCCGTGCATTTCCGCGCGGCTGCGGCTGAAACCCCGTCCATGAAATCGAGCTGCTCATCTCTTATGGTACTCGTACGAAGTGTCGCGCTTGTGCTGCTGGTCGGGGTTACGGTGGCGTCGAGCGCGGCTGCGGCGCGGGAACGCCCCAATATCGTTCTCATCTACACCGACGACCTCGGCTACGGCGATATCGGTTGTTATGGCGCGACCAAGGTGAAGACGCCGAACATCGACCGGCTGGCGCGTGAAGGCCGCCGTTTCACCGATGCCCATTCGGCTTCGGCGGTGTGTACACCATCGCGGTACGCGCTGCTGACGGGCGAGTACCCGTTTCGCGCCAACAGCTGGGGTCCGGTTTTTTCGCGCTCCGGCCTGATCGTCGATCCGGCGAAGACCACGGTCGCGAGCCTGCTGCGGCGGCAGAACTATGCGACCGCGTGCATCGGCAAATGGCACCTTGGCTTCGGTGAAAAAACGCCCGATTGGAACGGCGAGCTCAAGCCGGGGCCGCTCGAGCTGGGGTTCGATTATTTCTTCGGTCTGCCGACCGTGAGCAGCCACTCGCCCTTCGTGCTGGTCGAGAATCGTCGCGTGCTCGGGCTCGATCCGGCCGACCCGCTGGTGTTCGGCGGCAGGCCGCCGACGCCGGCGTATCCAGAAAAGAACTTCACGCACGCGCCGATGTCCGGCGGCCGGGCGGCGCACGCGCTTTACCGCGACGAGGAGCTCGGCAGCGGGCTGACGGAAAAGGCGGTGAACTGGATGCGCGCGCACCAGGAGGAGCCATTCTTCCTGTTGTTCGCGACGCCGCAGATCCATCATCCGTTCACGCCGCATCCGCGATTCCGCGGCACCAGCGAGTGCGGGCCCTACGGCGATTTCATTCACGAGCTCGACTGGATGGTGGGGGAGGTGCTCGCCACGCTCGACCAGCTTCGGCTGGCGGAGAATACGCTCGTGATCTTCACGAGCGACAACGGCGGAATGCTGAACGAAGGAGGCCAGGCGGCCTGGAAGGCCGGACATCGTGCGAATGGCAACTGGCTCGGCTATAAATTCGGCGCGTGGGAGGGCGGCCATCGCGTGCCTTTCATCGTGCGCTGGCCCGGGAAAATTTCCGCCGGCACCGAGTCGAGCCAGCTCATCTCGGTGAACGTAGATCTGCTCGCGACGTTTGCCGCGCTCGTGGGCGAGCCGCTGCGCGCGGACGAGGGGCGCGATAGTTTCAACCTGCTGCCGGCGTTGACCGGCACGCCGGCGCAGCCCATGCGCGAGCATCTCGTGATCGCGCCCCTTGCGCCGAAAGCCCTCGCGCTGCGATCCGGCAAATGGATCTACATCGGCGCGCAGGGCGATGGCGGCTTCGGCGGCATTCGTGGCGGGCCGGGAAGCGTTGGCTTCAGCCGGCGTTTGAACAGCGACATCACGGCCGACGGAAAATTGAAGCCCGATGCGCCGGCCGCGCAGCTGTACGATCTCGAGGCCGATCCGCAGCAGATGAAAAACGTGATCCGCGAGAATCCCACGATCGCGCACCGGCTCGCCCGTTTGCTGGCCGAGCACCGCGCGAGCGACCGCACCGCTCCTTCCCCATGAAATTCCACTCCGTCCTCCTTGCGCTCGTCGTGCTCGCGGCGCCACTGCTCGGCGCGAGCTCAGCTCCCGGCTCCAAGCCCAACGTCATCGTGATTTTCACCGACGACCAGGGTTACGGCGATCTCGGCTGCTATGGCTCGCCCAACATCGAGACCCCGAACATCGACCGGCTCGCGGCCGAAGGGCTGCGTTTCACGAGTTTTTATGCGGCGACATTTTGCGGGCCGTCGCGCGCGCAAATCATGACCGGTTGCTATGCGACGCGCGTGGGGCACGCGCGCAACCCGGGGCCCGGCGCGAAATTCGGGCTCAATCCCGCGGAGACCACCCTGGCCGAGATCGCGAAGAGTGCGGGCTATGCGACGATGTGCATCGGCAAATGGCATCTCGGCGACGCGCCCGAATTCCTGCCCACGCGGCAGGGCTTCGACCAGTTTTTCGGCCTGCCGTTCTCGAACGACATGTGGCGCTATCATCCGAACATGCGGCCCACGGAAAACGAGGACGCGCTGATGAAGGCGACGCGGGAGCGCGCTGCCTACACCGGTTACGCCGGCCAGGGCAGATATTATCCGGCCGGCGGTGGGTTTCCCAACGACCTGCCCTTGATGCAGGGTGAAAACGTGATCGAAAAAAATCCCGACCAGCGGCAGCTCACGACCCGTTATACGGAGGCCGCGCTTGCTTTCATCACGGCGCAACGCGAGCGGCCGTTCTTCCTTTATCTGGCGCACAACATGCCGCACGTCCCGCTGTTCGTCTCGGACAAGTTTGCCGGCAAGTCCGCGCGCGGGCTCTACGGCGACGTGATCATGGAGATCGATTGGAGCGTCGGCCGCATCATGGAAAAACTGCGCGAGCTCGGGCTCGACGAGCGTACGCTCGTGGTCTTCACCAGCGACAACGGCCCGTGGCTCGGCTACGGCATCGACGGCGGCTCGGCGGGACCGCTCCGCGAGGGCAAGGGATCGACGTGGGAGGGAGGAGTGCGCGTGCCTGCGATTTTCCGCTGGCCGGGAAAAATTCCCGCCGGCCGCCGCACCGATGCGATCGCCGCCAACTTCGATCTGCTGCCGACCGTGGCGCGACTCGCGGGCGTAGATCCATCGGGGGAACGCGTGCTCGACGGTCGCGATCTGTGGCCGCTCCTATCCGGAGAATCGCCGCGCAGTCCGCATCCATTTTTCCACTACATGGGCGCGAGCCAGGAAGGGCGGGCGAATTATCGCGGGATCCGCGACGAGCGGTGGAAGCTCGTCGTGAGCATCGAGGCCGACGGCAGGATCGCGGCGGGAGAGCTTTACGAGCTGGGCGCCGATATCGGGGAGAAGTTCGATCGGGCCGCGCAGCACCCGGAGATTGTTGCGCGGTTGCGCGAGGCGGCGCAGGCGTTTTACGACGAGTTGAAGGCAAATATCCGGCCGGTCGGAAGACGGACGGAGTGAGCGGCCGCGCGCGGGGGGATTTCACCCGGCATCGGCGTCCCGCTCGCTCAAGGGGAGATCGATCCAGAAACGGGTGCCATTGCCGGGCCTCGATTCGAAGCCCACCTTGCCGCCCATGCGTTCGACGCCCTTGCGCACGATCGAGAGGCCAATTCCCGTGCCGGGATATCGCGTGCCGTGCAGGCGCTCGAACACGCGAAAGGCCCGATCGTGCAGCTCCGGCGCGATGCCGATGCCATTATCCTCGAGCCAGAGTCGCGCCGTCGTTCCGCGTATTTCGCTGCGGAAAAGGACCTGCGGGCGCACGCCGGGCGCGACAAACTTCAAGGCGTTGCTCAGCAGATTTGCGAGCACCTGGCCCAGGGTCGCATCATGCGCGCGGACGATTGGCAGCGGACTGAAGGTCTCGATGCGCGCCTGAGCCTCCTCGGCTTGCGCCGCGGTCTGCGCGGTGGCGATCGCCCAGGCGCTTTGCACTTTCACCGGGCCGAGCTCGATCTCGGCGCGCGCGATCCGGCCGAACGCGAGCAGGTCCAGGATCAACCGGTCCATGAACTCCGCCGAGTGCTGGATGCGTTGCAGCAGATGCCGCCCGGGCTCGTCCATCGCCGCCGTGTGATCTTCCGCGAGCAGTTGGGAGTAACCCGTGATCGAGCGCAGGGGGCCGCGGAGATCGTGCGCGATCGTGTAGACGAACGCTTCCAGTTGCTCGTTGATCTCGCGCAACGCTGCCGTGCGCTCCGCAATCGCTTTTTCCAGCCGTTCCTCCGCCCGCTTCTGATCCTCGATTTCGGTGCTCGATCCGATCCACATCCGCACCGCGCCGCTGGATTCCCGCAAGGCCTGGGCGCGCGTGAGGTGCCAGCGATGGCCGCCGTCGTGCCGCCGTATCCGGTGCTCGAGCTGCAGCGGTTCGGCGCGAGCCAGCGCCTCGGCCCAGCGGCGAAGGGTCTGCGCGAGATCGTCCGGATGCACGAAACGCCTCCAGGTTCCGTCGGCCAGTTCATCCGCCTCGAGTCCGGTGAATTCCGTCCACTGGTGATTGAAGTAGTCGAATTCGCCGTTCGGCCGCGCCGTGAAGATCTTCTGCGGCATCGACTCGGCCATGAAGCGAAACCGCTCACCCGCTTCGCGCAGCTGGCGCTCGGCGTCCTTGCGCTGCGAGATGTCGCGCAAGAACACCGTGAACATCGGTGGCTGCAGGCCCAAGACCGGAACGATCGCCAGCTCGGCGGGAAACTCCCCGCCGTCCGCGCGCAACACAGGCAGCTCCGTCTGGCGCCGCAATCCAGGACCCTCGCCGGTTGTAAGATAGTGCGCCAGGATGCGCTCGTGGCGGATGCGAAAACGGGCGGGGATGATGAGCTCGACCAGTGGGCGGCCGATCATGTCCGTGCGCGCGTGGCCGAGGATTTCCTCCGCGGCCGGATTTGATTCCAGGATCCGGCCTTCGTGATCGATCGTGATGATCGCATCCAGTGCGGACCGCAGAATCGCGTCCTTGCGGGTTTCGCTCCGGCGCAACGATTCCTCGGCGCGGCGTTTTTCCGTGACGTCGTGAAACACCAGCACCACGCCGACGATCGTGCCGTTTTCCGCCCGGATCGGTGCGGCGTTCTCCTCGATGAGAACGGAGGTTCCCGATTTCGCGATGAGGACGCTCTGGTTGGCGAGCGCCGGGGCGATGCCGTGACCCGACAGGACATCGACGGGATTCGGCGCGGGCTCGCCCGTCTGCTTGTCGACGACCTGAAACACGCCGCTCAACAGCTGCCCGTGCGCCTCCCGCCATTTCCAACCGGTAAGCTGTTCCGCGACGCCGTTCATGAAGACCACCCGCCCGCTCGCATCGGCCGAAATCACCGCGTCGCCGATGCTCGCCAGTGTGACGCGGAGGTGCTCGCGCTGGTCGAAGAGCTTGCGGCCGCGCTCGCGCGATTGGATCTCGGAGCGCGCGAGGGCGAAAGTGATGGCGCTGAGCATGCCGCTGATGAGTACGCCGCCGATCGACACCCAGATGCTCCACGATTGCGCCGAGCCGGCCTCGAACGCGGATGTGGTTTGAAACCGCACGGTCCAACTCCGGTCGGCAATCGGCACGCGTGTGTTCCGCGAGAACCGGGGCCGCGAAGGGGGCTCGACCGGTGAGCGATACAGCAATCGATCCGGCGCGGTCTCAACGCCGTCGAACACGTCGAAACGCAACTGCGGCATCGTCACCTCCGTCGTAATTCCACCCAATAGGTCGCCGCTCCGAAAAGGACTGTAGACAAACCCGCGCAGCCGTTCCCGGCGCTCCGCGACCGTGGGCGGGATGCCTTCGCCGCGATAGACTGGCAGATAGATCAGGAAGCCCGTCTGCTTGTCCGAATCGATCTCCTGGACCAAGGTGATTCGGCGAGAGGCGGCCGGCCTCGCCTCGTCCCGCGCGCGGACCATCGCGGTGCGCCGGAATTCCTCGCTGAACATGTCGAAGCCGATCGCCTCCTGATTCCGGCGATCGAGGGGCTCGAGGAAGACGACCGGAAAGTATTCCTCGCGTTCGCCGGGAGGGAGAATCTCCAGGCGCTCACGATCGCGCGCCCGCGCCGTGGCGAGAAACGCAGACATCTCTTCCGCGCGCACGCGTTGCGCGAAACCGATTCCCTGCACGCCGGGAAAATTTGTGGGCAGGTCGATGCTTTGGGCGAAAGCGTGAAACGAGTCGGCGGTGGCGCTCGGGCTCGCGACCATATAGCCCACGCTCGCCCGCAACAGGCTCATGTAGACGGCCACCTTGGATTCGATCGAGGCGGTGGTGCGCTGGACGGCGTTGTTGAAACGCGCTGTATCCCGCACGTGGCTGCGCGACCAGGTCAGCCACGCGAGCTCGCCGGTCAGCAGGAGCCCCGTGACAAAGACGATGATGGGCCATTGCCAGAATTTGCGACCGCGCCGATAAGGGCGCGCATCGGACGGCGGTTCTTCGTCGTGTTGCATCACCAGCATGGGAGCGCGGCGGCGTGCGTCGCACTCTGCATCGCGGACCATTCTTCAATTCAGACGCCATTCGAACTGCGGCTGGGTTGCCCTACGTCAGCGACGGCCGGCTGGGCCGCGGGGTCTGCGATGCGAGGAAGCACCGCGTAGTTGTGCCAGGCATGGAGCGTGGCGATGAAACCAACCAACTCGTCGAGCCGGGTCGGCTTCACGATATAACTGTTCGCCCCCAGGGCGTAGACGCGATTCACGTCCGCCTGCCGGATCGAGGCGGTGATTACGTGGACCATGAGTCGCGAACAGTGCGGAGAGCTCCGGATCCATTCGAGCACCTCGAATCCGTTGCGACACGGCATGTTCAAATCGAGCAGCAGCAGATCGGGAAACGGATAAAGCTTTCGATCGGCATAAACACCCTCGCCTTGGAGATATGCGACGACCTCGTAGCCGTCGCAGACGGCTTGAAACGGTTTCGCAATGCCGGCTTTCTTGAACGCTTGTTTGAGGAGAAACAGGTCGTCCACGTTATCCTCGGCGACCAGGATCGAAAAAGAGCTGGGGGTATCCATGGGGGTTCACGCGCGGCCGTGATTGTCCCAGTCAATGCGAGTTTTGGCCGTTCACAACTCTTCTCGGGCGGCCTCCTGACGGCAATCCTCTCTCATCGGCGAAGCCGCCCTGTGCTGGGTCTGCCGCCGAACCGTCTCGCGGGTGACCGCCAACTGGATCCCTGAGGAGACCACTACATGCCGGTTGTTCCCTGGGGCGTTCGCGGCGCTCCTCGTGGCGCAGGCATCCCGTCTGCCCGTCCCGAGTCTCCGGCCGTATTTCCCGGCTCCCATTTAATGAACACTCCGTCCCCGAACCTCGCGCTGGCGAAGCTGCGCGCCAGCGAGCTCGTGAAGCTTTATGTCACGGGAAATTTCGCGACGCCGCGCCACATCGATTTCATCTGTCGCTCCGGCGCGTTCGACGCGATCTGGCTCGATCTCGAACACTTCGATCTCACGACGCAGGAAGTGGCCGTGCTGAATCTGGTCGCCCGCGCATTCCCGGTCACGACGATCGCGCGGTTCAAGGCGAGCGATTACCAGACGGTGATGCGGATTCTCGAGTCGGGAGTGGGCGGCATCATGTGCTCGATGGTAAATAGCGCCGCGGAGGCGCGGCAGATCGTGCAGTGGGCCAAGTTCAACAATCCCAATCCGGCACCCGGCGAAGTCACCGGCATGCGGGGTTGGAACGGGGGCAACATCGACGGCGCCTACGCCTCGCTGCCGGCGCTCGAGTACATCCGGCACCAGAACACGCAGACGATGATCATCTGCCAGATCGAGACCGAGGCTGCGGTGGCCGAGGCGGCGGCGATCGCCGCGGTGCCCGGAGTCGACGGATTGTTTTTCGGTCCCGGGGATTTCTCCGTGTCGATCGGCCTGCCGGGCCAGATCCGCCATGCGCGCGTGCGCACGGCGATGCAGGAGGTCGCCGCGGCCGTGCAGGCCGCCGGCAAATGGTGGGGCACGGTCGCCGTCGGCGCCGAGATGTGCGCCGACGTGCAGGACCTCGGGGCGCGGCTGATTTCACCGGGCGGCGACGTGAAGGTGATGCAGTTTGGCGTGCGTGAGCTGGTGAAGACGTTTGCTCGTCCGGCACCGGAAAACGCCGCGAACGCCAGCCAGGCCCAGGCGCCGGCGCAGGGGCGGTGACGAACCGTGACGTCACCTCGATGACCCGCGCGACCCAGTTTCTTCGCGAGCACCAACGCTGGGGCATTGTCGCGCTGCTGTTCTTCGTGGCGATGGTGAACAACCTCGATCGCCAGACGCTTTCGGTCCTCGCGCCCACCCTGCGCGAGGAGATGGGCTTCGGTCCGGTCGAGTACTCCTATATCACTTCGGCGTTCCTGACGGCCTATATGATCGGCTATATGTTTTGCGGGCGCGTGCTCGATCATCTGGGGGTGAAGCTCGGGCTCGCGCTGGCGCTGGCGTTCTGGTCGCTGGCGGGCGCCGGTCACGCGATGGCGGTCGGCTGGGTTTCGCTCGCGGTGTTTCGCTTCCTGCTCGGCCTCGGCGAGAGCTTCAACAGCCCGGCGGGCGTGAAGGCGATCGCGGAGTGGATCCCGCCGCGCGAGCGCGGGCTCTCGATGGCGGTGTTCTCGAACGGCAACGTCATCGGCGCGGTGATCGCGCCGCCGCTGGTGTCGTTTCTCGCGCTGAATTTCGGCTGGCAGTGGGCGTTCATCGGCACGGGCGCGGCCGGTTTCGTGCTGCTCGCGATCTGGTGGCGGATCTACGACTCGCCGGAGACGCAGCCGCGCCTGACGCCGAAAGAGCGCGACTATATCCTGGCCGAGCGCACGCCGGCGGGGGTGAAGCCCGGAGTGAAGATCTCCATGTGGGCGCTGCTGGCCCAGCCAATCTGCCTCGGGTTTTTCGTGGCGCGGCTGCTGACCGATTCCACCACCTATTTCTTCTCGTTCTGGCTGCCGGATTATCTCACGCACGCGCGCGGCTTCACGCTCGCGATGATCGGTCTTGTCGGCTGGCTGCCGTTTCTCGCGTCGGATATCGGCGGGCCGGGCGGTGGCGCGCTTTCCGACTGGCTTGTGCGCCGCGGATGGCATTCGCAGCGCGCGCGCCGCACGATGATGCTGATCGCCGCGTGCCTGATGCCGCTCGCGGCGGTGGCGGTGCGGGTCGAGCACGCGTGGGTCGCGATCGCATTGATCGCGGTGCTGCTCGCTGCCCAGAGTTGCTGGATGGCGAACCAGCTCACGTTGATCTCGGAAAGCGTCTCCCGCGAAAACGTCGCGACGCTGCTCGCCCTCTCGGCGCTGGGCGGCAGTCTCGGCGGGATCGTGTCGAACCTGCTCACGGGTCGCGCGGTCGCGGCTTACGGCTACGTGCCGGTTTTCACGGTGCTGGGCGGTTTGCACCTGACCGCATTCGCGGTGCTCGCCTGGGCGTTTCGGGCCGGGGCGCGGAGACGCGGTGCTTCGGGTCAGTGAGGGCGCGCGCGTAATCTTTGGTCATGGCTCCCCCGTTTCCACGCCGATCCTCGCAGCTGGCCGCGGTCGTGCGCGAGGAGATCGCGAAGCGCACGTGGGTGGGGATCCTGCCCGGGGAACGCGCGCTCGCGGAGCATTTTCAGGTCAGCCGCAAAACCGTGCGGGCGGCGTTGCGCGAGCTGCGGGCGGAAGGCGTGATCGTCACCCGGAAGGGCGCGGGGAGCGTGATCAAGACGGAGCGCAGATTGCGCAGCCGGCGTGGTGGCGAGCTGGTGCCGGAAACGATCGGATTGCTGCTGCCGCGTCCGCTCGCCGAGCAGCGGCAGCATACCACGCTGTGGGTCAACATGCTGGCCGATCTGCTCGGGCGGGTCGGCTATCGGCTCACGATTTTCTCGGGTCGGAAATATTTCGCGGATTCGGGTGGCCGCGCGCTGACGACCCTGACGAAGACGCATCCGATGGCGGGCTGGCTGGTGGCGCAGTCGACGCGTTTTGTGCAGCGGTGGTTTGCCGATAGTGGGCTGCCGGCGGTGATCGCGGGGTCGCTCCACCAGGGCGTGGCGCTGCCGAGCGTGGATATCGATCACGTCGCCCTCTGCCGCCATGCCGCCGGCGTGCTGATTCGCGCGGGGCACCGGCGCATCGCGCTCCTGTATCCGAAAACCGGACGCGCCGGCGACCTCGAGAGCGAGGAGGGATTTCGCCAGGGCTGCCGCCAGTCGCCGGCGGCCATCACGCCGCTGGTGGTGCAGCATGAGGACGATTCCGGCTCGGTGTATGCCGCGACGGCGCGCCTGCTCGAGTTGAAGGCCGCGCCGACGGGCCTGCTCATCACGAACTCGACGAGTTACCTGACGGTGGCGAGCTGCCTCGCGGCGCATCACCGGCGAATTCCACAGGACATGTCGGTGCTGTCGCGCGACGAGGACTCGTTTCTCTACCACATGATGCCGGTGCCGGATCGCTATTACGTGAACCCGGACAAGTTTGCCGCGCAGGTGAAACACGCCCTGCTCACGACGTTGAAAGGCGAGCCGGGCACGCAGGTGACGGTGCGGATCATGCCGCAATACCGCACCGGGGGTTCGGTCGCCGCCCCGGCGTCGGAGTGAGCCCGCGATGAAACTCCCCGTGGAGAGCGTGGAGCGGTGGGAGCGCGCGGGCGTTTTGCTCGCGGCGGGTGGCGGGCCGCGGCGAGCGGCTATTTCCCGGCGGTGAGGATCTCTTCGAGCACGCGGCCGTCGACGTTCGGCAGGTCCAGGCCGAGCAGCCGCGCGATCGTCGGCGCGACATCCAGATTGCGTATCCGCTCCAGCCGTACGCCCTGCCTGATGCCGGCGCCGCTGGCCACGAAGATGCCGTCGAGCTCGGGGTCGCCGTTGAAGTATCCGTGCGAGCCCGCGTAGTTGACGGCCGGTCCCACCCCCGCCGTGCCGGTCGCCGCACTGCTGAATGAGTGTCCGGACTTTGGATACAGGATCAAGTCGCCGATGCCCGGGTTCTCCTCGGGTGTAGGCATGCCGAGGGTGTGTGCCTCGCGCGCGTCGATCACGCGGTCGACGGCCTCGGCGCCCTCGAACAGCGTCTTCAGGCGGGGCAGCAGCTCGGTTTTTCGTGCCGGATCGGTGATGTAAACGAAGGCGAGCCCGCCTTGGGCGAGTGCGTAGGCATCGGCCTGGGTCACGGTGGGTCCGGCGACGCGGAGGAGTCCGGCCTGTTTGAGCAGGACGTTCGGGTAAATGAAATGGCTGACCTTTTTGAAGCCGTGATCGGTCGTGACGATGAACGTCGTCCGGTCGCGCAGGCCGCTGGCATCGACCGCGCGCACGAGGTCGCCGAGCAGGCGGTCGGCGAGGGCGAGCGCGCTGTAGCTCGGATCGCTGCCGGGGCCGTAACGGTGGTGGGACGAGTCGGTATTGAGCGTGTGGTGCAGCAGGAGATTTGGCTTGTGGCGGGTGAACATGAAGCACGCGGCACGCGTCCACATCTCGTCGCGAAACGCGATCTTGCGGCGATTGGGGCCGAGGCCCATCGCGGCGATGTCGTCCGCCGTGGCGAGCCCGGCGGCGATCATTTCCTTTTCGACCGGCCCGGTCGGATTGGGCAACTCCGCGAAACTCCAGGTGATCGTCTTCGCGCGCGTGACTGCGACCCAATCGGATTCCGCGGAGGTGAGCCCGGCGGCGTGCGCGACATCGTAGAGGGTGGGCGCAAACACGAGCTGCGTCTTGTCGACCCATTGTTCGATCTTCGGCGGCTTGCCCGGCCCCTGGCGCACGATCAGGCCGTTGGCGAGGACGCCGTGCTTTTGAGGGGGGACGCCGGTGACGAGCGTCGTGTGCGAGGGCCACGTGATCGAAGGATTCGAGGTCGTCATGGCCTGCGCCTGTGCGCCCCGGGTGGCGAGCCCGCGCAGCACGGGGATGGGGACGTTGGGGTCGTTCCAAAGATAGGCGGGAAAGCCGTCGATGCTGACGAGGACGACGTGGCGGTCTTTGTTGGCGGCGGCGAGCGGGCCCGCGACGACACAGGCGAAGATCAGAACCAGAAGGCGATGGGGCATGGCCCAAGAATGGGCGGGGCGGGAATATGCGTGCGACGCAAAAACGTGCGCCGGTCGCGATGCCGAAGAACGAAAGGGGGTGGGCAGCAATTTCTCCGGGAACGAGCCCGGCGGGAGTTGTCAGTTGCGGAATGCTGGAGGTGTTTCTCGATTTCCTGGATCAGCTGTTGGGCCTGGGCATCGACGCGGAAGAACTGGGATTCCGCCACATGGCCTGGCGGACGCTGATGGTTTTCATCGTGGCGGTGGCACTGGCGCGACTCGGGGCCCGGCGGTTTCTCGCGCACAACGCGGGTTTCGACATCATGGTCGCGATCTGCCTCGGCTCGGTGCTCAGCCGCGCCATCAACGGGCAGGCAGCGTTTTTCCCGACGCTCGGCGCGAGCATATTGCTAGTGTCGCTGCATCACGCGCTGGCGACGTGGGCGTTTCACTCGCACGCGGTTTCGCAGTGGGTGAAAGGCCGGCCGCGCGTGCTCGTGCGGGATGGAAAAATCGATCGGCGCGCGATGGCTCGCGCGAAGATCACGGACGATGATCTCGACGAAAACCTGCGGCTGCACGGCAACGTCGACAGCACGGATGATGTCCTCGAGGCACGACTCGAGCGGAACGGCTCGGTCAGCGTCGTGAAGGCGAAGCGCGACGAATCACTCTAACGAGGCAGCGCCTCGGTTGAGAGACTGCTAACTCAATACCCGGAGTCGGTGAGTTGTTTGCGCAGCTCGGCGAGGGCGGGTCCGAGCTGCCGCGGAAGATCGGTCCACGTCGGCTCGAGTGCGAGGCGATCGTTGTAACCGGCCCTGCGCAGCGCGCGCAGGAACGGCCGGAAATTATCCCCATTCGTTCCAGGTGCGGCGCGATCCTTGTTCTCCGCGACGTGAGCGTGATGGATCAACGGACCAACCTTCACGATATCGTCCGGCGACTCGTCGTTACGCAGCATGTGGAAGATGTCGACGAGGAGCTTGACGGAAGGAAGGTTGGCGCGGCGGACGGCCTCTGCGCCCTCGCGGATGGTGTTGACGAGATTGCATTCACCGCGGTTGAGCGGCTCGACGACGAGCGTGACGCCCTGCTCGGCGGCGAGGGGGCCAAACTGGCGGAGGAGATCGACGTATTGTTCGAACGCCTTTGCCTGGGAAAACCCTTCCGGCACCATGCGCGCGCCAGCGCTGCCGAAGACGATGATGGTCATGCCGATCTCTTTCGCACGGCGGAAAACGGTGTGCGCGTACCGGTCGAGCCGCGCGTAGTCGATGTCCGGGCCGCTGCACTTGAGCGTAGCCGGCAGCAGCACGTTGGCGGCAGGCATCGGGAAGCCACAGGCGCGGACCGCGGCGGCGCGCGGGGCGAATTCGGAATCGGGCGCTTCCGGAGTGAGGAAATTGACGACGTGACCTTCGATGAAATCGCAGTCGGGGCGTGAAGGCAGGGTGGCGAGGGTGGCGGGGTCGGTGCAGAAGCCGATTTGCATGCGAAGGTTTTGAACGACGGCGCGCGGGAATGGCACGGCTAAAACGCGGCGGCGGAAAAAGGAGTGCGCTGCGGGAACGACCTGATGCGGTGTGCGCAACATGAGTCCGGCGGCGCCGAAAAACGCCCGGCGAAAAAGCTCTTGCTTCCGATCGCGGCATGGCGCTTGTTCACCCCTCCTTGTTCGGGCTGTAGCGTAGCCTGGTAGCGCGCTTGCATGGGGTGCAAGAGGTCGTGAGTTCGAATCTCACCAGCCCGACCATTTTAAGACCCTCACCCCGTTGCGACGGGCGAGGATTTTGAACTCTGGATGGCGGATTTCGGATTGCGGAAACCGGGCCGGCGGCGTGACTCGCGGGCCATGTCGGAATCCGCGCCTCTTCCCAAAAAAGCCTGGCTCTGGCCGATCACCATGGCGGTGCTCGTCATCCTGGTGTCGAGCCGATCCGTCGTCGCCGGGCCGGAGATCAGCAACATCGACAAGGTCGCGCACTTCAGCGTCTACGGACTGATCGCCACCCTCGTTTGCCGGATCCGGCCGGGATGGCGCTCAGCCTTTGCCGCCGTGTGCATCGTGTCCGCCTTTGGCGCCACGGATGAATGGCATCAAGCCTACGTGCCGGGGCGCTCCCCGGATTGGCGCGATTGGATCGCCGATACCTCGGGCGCGGCGCTGGCCGTGACCCTCTACACCGGATGGGCGTGGTATCGACGGCTGCTCGAAATGCCGGTCTGGCCGCGGCGCGCGCGCCGGGTCGAACAACGTGAGCAAACGCAAGCGGCCGCCTGCGATGAACAGTCTGCCAGCTGACAGTTCGCGCGTGCGGTGGGCGATTTGCGCCGCGTTGTTTCTTGCGACGGTGCTTTTGTTTTCCCGCGCCTGGTCGCACGACTTTGTCAATTACGACGACCCCGACTACGTCACGGCCAACGCTCACGTGAAGGCCGGGCTCACGTGGGACGGCATCGCGTGGGCGATGCGTTCCGGCGAAGCCTCGAACTGGCATCCGCTCACGTGGATGTCGCACATGCTCGATGTGTCGCTCTACGGGATGAACCCGCGCGGGCACCACGCGACGAGCGTGCTGCTGCACGCGTTGAACGCCGTGCTGGCGTTCGTGGCGTTGCGGCGGCTGACGGGCGCGTTGTGGACGAGCGTGTTGTGCGCGGCGCTGTTTGCCTGGCATCCGTTGCGCGTGGAATCGGTGGCATGGGTGGCGGAGCGGAAGGATGTGTTGAGCGGGGTGTTTTGGTTCCTGGTGCTCTGGGCGTATGCGATCTACGCGGAGCGGCGGCGGGAGGCGCGGCCGCACGCGGGCGCGTTCTATGGGCTGGCGTTGGTGGCATTCGCGCTCGGACTGATGGCGAAGCCGATGCTGGTCACGCTGCCGTGCGTGTTGTTGCTGCTCGATGGCTGGCCGCTGCGGCGGTTTGCGACGCAGGGCTGGGGCTGGATCGCACTGGAAAAGGCGCCGTTCTTCGCGCTCTCGATCGGCTCGAGCGTCGTGACTTTTTTCGTGCAGAAGGGCGGCGGGTCGGTGTCCGTGGCGTTGAGTTTCGAGCAACGATGGGAAAACGCCGTGGTGGCGGTGGTGCGGTATCTGGGGAAGTTTTTCGCTCCCGCCGATCTGGCCGTGCTGTATCCACATCCTGGAGACTGGCCGACGCGCAAGGTCGTGGCGTCGCTCGTGATCGTCATCGCGCTGACCGCGGTGGCCGTCGCGCAGATCCGGCGGCGGCCGTGGATCGCGGTCGGCTGGCTGTGGTTTCTCGGCACGCTGGTGCCGGTGATCGGGATCGTGCAGGTGGGGCTGCAATCGATGGCGGATCGTTACACGTATCTTCCGATGCTGGGCGTGCAGATCGCGGTGTTGTGGACGCTGAAAGAGACCAGAGACAAAAGACTGGAGACAAGAGACTCCAAGATAGCGCCCCGGCCGGCCTTTCAGGTCTCCGGTCTCTGGTCTCTCGTCTCTGGTCTCGTTCTGATCGCGTTCGCAGCGCTCACGTGGCGGCAGATCGGCGTGTGGCGGAATTCGTTCACGTTGTTCGATCACACGCTGGCGGTGACGGAGAAAAACTACCTCGCGCACAACAACCGCGCGATCTGGCTCTGCGATGCGGGTCGCGTAGACGAGGGCGTGGCGGATTACCAGCGTGCGCTCGCGATCCGGCCGGATTATGCGGAAGCGAACAACAATCTCGGCCGGCTGCTGGTGCAGCAGGGGCGGGCGGCGGAAGCGGTGCCGATGTTGCGGAAGGCGCTCGCAGGGAAAGCCGGATCGCTCGAAGTGCGCAATAATCTCGCGAACGCGCTCTCGGACACCGGCGCGCTCGATGAAGCGATCCAGCAGTATGACTTCATCCTGGCGCGCGATCCGCGGCATGCGAACGCGTTGAACGGACTCGGCGTCGCGCTGGCGATGAAGGGCCAGCCGGCGATCGCGCGCGCCCGGATCGAGGAGTCGTTGCGATTGATGCCGGACAACGCAGGCGCGCACAGCAACCTGGGCAATGTCTGCTCGATGCTGGGCGATCACCAGGGTGCGGTGCGGCACTACCGGCGCGCGACGGAGCTTCAGCCGGATGCGCACACGCACGCGCAGCTCGGGTTCACGCTGGCGCAGCTCGGCCGGCGCGACGAGGCGATCGCGGAGTTCCGCGCCGCCCTGCGGCTGCGGCCGGACCACGCGCAGGCGAAGGCGTGGCTGGAGGCGGCGCTGGCGCGGCCGGGAAAGTAGCAATGGGCGGGGTTCCGCTCGGAGAGCGCGCCCAGCGGTGCCTCACCGCGCTGCGCGCAGGCTCGACTCGGTTGGTGCGAGTCGTTGAGTTTTTTCGCCATGTCTCCCGCCGAGGCCAAGAAACGTATCGCCGAACTGCGCGCCACGGTCGTCCATCACGACGAGCTGTACTATCGGCGGGCGAAACCGGAGATCCCGGATTTCGACTACGACAAGCTGAAGCAGGAGCTCGCCGCGCTGGAGAAATTGTATCCGGAAGCGGCGCACGCCCTGGGCGGCGACACGCCGACGCAGCGGGTCGGCGACGACCGCACGGAAGGCTTCGCGCGGGTGAAGCATCGGCAGGCGATGACGACGCTCGACAACACCTACGATGAGACCGAGCTGCGCGAGTTTCATGCGCGGATGGTGAAGGCGCTCGGCAGCGAAGATCTCGCTTACACCGTCGAGCCGAAGATCGATGGCGTGGCCGTCAGCCTGACGTTCGAAAAAGGAAAACTCACGCGCGCGGTGACGCGTGGCGACGGCGAGGAGGGCGATGATGTGACGGTGAACGTGCGCACGATCCGCGGGCTGCCGCAGGCGTTGAAGGGTGCGCCGGTGCCGGAGGTGATCGAGATTCGCGGGGAAATTTTTTTGCGCGACGAGGAATTCAGGCGGATCAACCAGCAGCAGGAGGAGGCGGGCGAGCCGGCGTATGCGAATCCGCGGAATCTCGCCGCGGGCACGTTGAAGCAGCTCGACTCGAGGTTCGTCGCGTCGCGCAAACTCGAGATCGTGCTCTACGGGCTGGGATTTTGTGAGCCGGCGGTCGTCGATTCGCAGACAGCGTATCACGCGCAGCTCAAGGCCTGGGGATTGCCGGTGGTGGAGGAATTTTGGAGCGTGCGCGGGATCGACGCGGTGTGGGGGGCGATCCAGAAGCTGGACAAACTGCGGCGCGGGTTCCCGTTCGCGACGGATGGCGCGGTGGTGAAGCTCGATGCGTTCGAACAACAGCGGCATCCAAAGATTGGATACCGCGGCATGGGCGCGGATGGAAAGGCGGAGGCGGCGCGGAAGCTCTCGCCGCGTTGGGCGTGCGCGTACAAGTTTGCGCCGGATCGGGCGGAAACGCGCATCCGCGACATCACGATTCAGGTCGGGCGTACCGGCGCGCTCACGCCGGTGGCCGAGCTCGAGCCGGTGGTGCTGGCGGGGACGACGGTGAAACGCGCGACGCTCCACAACGCCGACGAGATTGCGCGGAAGGATGTGCGCATCGGCGATGCGGTGCTGGTGGAGAAGGCGGGCGAGATCATTCCGGCGGTGGTCGCGGTGCTGTTGGAAAAGCGGCCGGCGGATAGCGCGCCGTATGCCTTTCCCAAGGCTTGTCCGGTGTGTCACACCGCGGTGAAACGCGGCGAAGGCGAGGTGGTCTGGCGTTGTCCGAATCCGCTGTGTCCGGAAAAGGTGCGCCGGCGGATCGAGCATTTCGCGTCGAAGGGCGGCGTGGACATCGAGGGCTTTGGCGAAGAGATGGTCGCGCTGGCGCTCGAGAAAGGGCTGATCAAATCCGTCGCGGACATTTACCGGTTGAAGGTGGAGGATCTGCTGCCGTTGAAGAAATCGGGTGAAGTGTGGGCGGGAAATTTGATCGCTGGTATCCAGGCCAGCCGTACAGCGGATTTGTGGCGGGTAATTCACGGGCTCGGAATTCCGCAGGTGGGGGCGGCGGCGGCGAAGGATCTGGCGCGGACATTTCGCTCGCTCGATGCGCTGCTCGACGCGAGCGCGGATGAGTTTCACCGGATCAATGGATTCGGCGAGAAGACCGCGACGGCAGCGCGCGCGTGGTTCACGGATGAGAACAATCGCGCGCTGGTGCGCGACCTGCAGGCGGCGGGGGTGAGTCCGACGCCACCCGCCGCGGCGAGCAGCGCGCTGGCGGGCAAGACGTTCGTGATTACCGGCACGCTGCCGACGCTTTCGCGCGAAGAGGCGACGGCGAAGGTCGAGGCCGCCGGCGGGAAAGTGAGCGGGAGCGTGAGCAAGAAAACGCACTTCGTCCTCGCGGGGGACGAGGCGGGATCGAAGCTCGAGAAGGCGAAGACGCTCGGGGTGCCGGTGATCGATGAGGCGGAATTTATGCGGATGCTCGGCAACGAAGCGGGGAAGACGGCGTGAATCCGCGGGCGGGCCCGCTCGTGCCCAGCCGCATCGGAAAGCGCGGACTCTCAGACTCGCAGCTCTAGACTCTCAGCTCGCAACGAAATTTCGACGGCTTAGATCTGCGGGACAACCGGCGTTCGCGGCTCTTGCGAATCGCGTTCGCGGCGGCCGGGACCGAACGTCGCGTAGTCGAGCGAGAGTTTGCCGGCACCGCTGACGACGAACACGCAGAGCAGGAAGAGGACGAGGGCGGAAAACTCCAGCGATTGACCGAGGGCGAAAAGTCCGTCCTGGCGGTGGACGAAGAACACCGCGCCGAACAGGATCGGAATTTGTGCGAGCGCGGCGATCCGGGTGAGGAATCCGATCGTCAGCATCGCGCCGCCGACGAAGTGCGCGATCATCACGTAATGCAGCATCATGCCGCTCGTGAGCCACGACTGACCGGAGCGCTGCATGAGATCGACGATGAAACCGGTGGATGTGTTGGTGATGAGGAGCAGGCCGCGGGCGAACAGGCCGAGGCCGAGGTAAATGCGGACGAGGTCGAGCCACAGGTCACGACGCGCATCCGCCCAGGCGATGAATTTTTGCATGGGAGCCTCCGTGGGAATTCGGGGTTGAGGAGCAACAGCGCGGCGCTGCACTCCGCAGCCGACTGCGCTGTAGGAGGAAACCATTGCGCGAGTTGCGGCGGCCGTCAAATGACGGGCGGGCAGTCGCGCCGGATCGCATCCACGATGCGTGGAAAAGCCGGCAGGATGCCGGCGCTGCGCGGAAATCCTCACTGCTCATTCGGCGCGCGCGAGAAATCACGCCGGCTGGGGGCGGCGGGCCCCACCTTGTTCGCTACTCAGAAACCGCGTTGCTGCAGCGCGCGGCTGAGCTCCTGCATGAAGGCCTGGCCATCGGCAGGCGAGGGGCGATAGCCGGGCTGGCTGACTTCGGTGAATCCAGGGCGACCGTATTGGTCGACGATCCATTTGGCGGTGACGCCGTCGCTGAAGGTCGCCGTGCCGCTCGCGAGCGCGCCGGGGATCAGCGTTACTTTATCCACGGTCACGGCGACATTGCCGCCGCCCTCGGGCATGTCTTCGAGCTGGTCTTCGACCATTTCGTCGATCTCGCCATCTTCCCCTTCGCCTTCCCCGGCGGCGTCGCCTTTTCCGAGGCCGAGCTTTTCCTTCGCTTTGTCGAAGAAACCTTTTTTCTCCGGAGCCGCACGCTCGCCTGCATCCGGCGGGACGGGCCGTGCGGGCGGTGTCTTCGTGACGTCGCTGGCATCGACCTTGGGCGCGGCGTCCTTGAGTTCGAGGTTCAGATCGTCGACCAGGAAGCGGACATCGCGATAGGTGAGGGAGAGCTTAAAATCCTCCGCGAGCTTCTTCTGAATGACGGAGAGATTATCGCCGGCTGCGACCCACGATGCGACGGTTTGTTTCTGTTCGGGAGTCAGGTTCATGGAAACGAAGACGCTAAGAGCTGAGAGCTGAGAGTCTAGAGCAAGAACGCAGAAAGGTATCTGCGCATTTTTCCCGCTCGTATTGCTCTCAGCTCTGGACTCTCGGCTCTCAGCCGCGCGGCACGCGCGCTACTTCGACAGCTGCGTCTTCAGGAATTCCACGCTGCCGCGCATCGAGGCGTCCTGCTCGCACATGTTATCGACGGCTTTGCAGGCGTGGATGACGGTGCCGTGATCGCGGCCACCGAAGGCGTCGCCGATTTCCTGGAGCGAATGCTTCGTGAGCGTGCGCGAGAGGAACATGGCGATCTGGCGCGGGATCGCGATGTTGTTGGGACGGCGCTTGCTCGTCATGTCGCTGTGGCGGATCTGGAAGTGATCGGCCACGCGTTTCTGAATCGTCTCGATCGTGAGAATATTCTGCGCCTGCTCCATCAGCACGTCGTGCAGGAGGCGTTCGGCGGTCGCGAGGTCGAGTGTCTTGCTGGTGAGCGCGGAGTAGCTGGAGACCTTGAGCAGCGCGCCTTCGAGGCGGCGGATGTTCTTGGTGATGTTCTGCGCGATGAAATAGAGGATGTTGTCCGGGACCGTGCAGTTCAGCGTCTGTGCCTTCGTGCGGAGAATCGCGAGGCGGGTCTCGAGGTCGGGCGCCTGGATGTCGGCCGGCAGGCCCCACTCGAAGCGGGAGACGAGGCGCGACTCGAGTTTTTGAATCTCGCTCGCGCGGCGATCGCTGGTGAGGACGATCTGTTTTCCAGACTCGAAGAGGTCGTTGAAGGTGTGGAAAAACTCTTCCTGGATGCGCTCCTTGCCGGCGAGGAATTGCACGTCGTCGAGCAGGAGCACGTCGGCGTGGCGGTAGCGCTGACGGAATTTCGTGAGGCTGTTTTCCTGGAGAGCCTGGATGAACTCGTTCGTAAACTTCTCGGTGGAGAGATAAGCGACGCGGGCATCGCCATTGTGGCGGATGATCGCGTGGCCGATGGCGTGCATCAGGTGAGTCTTGCCAAGGCCGGTCTCGCCATAGAGGAAGAGCGGGTTGTAGGCCTGTGCGGGAGCCTGGGCGACCGCCATCGAGGCGGCGTGGGCCATCTGGTTGTTGGAGCCGACGACGAAGGTCTCGAAGGTGTTTCTCGGGTTGAGCAGGCCGGCGGCGGGACCGCGATCATCGTAACGCGTGGTCTTACGGACCGGTGGAATCCGGTTCTTGGCGGGCGCGGTCGTCGCGTCGACATGGGCGCGACCATTGCCATTTGCATGGTTGGCGGTGCCGTTGGTGCGCGGAGAATCGATTTTCCGAAGCGTGACGTTGACCATCCGGCCGGCGGTGAGACGCAGCCGCTGGGTGATCAGGTCGAGATAGTTGTCGTGAATCCAGATCGCGGCGAAGTCGTTCGGGACTCCAAGGGTCATGGCGTCACCGGTGGTTTCCAGGCACACCACGGGCTCGAACCACATCTGAAAAACGTCTTCGGGGAAGAGCGACTTGAAGTCGCATTTCACCGTTTCCCAGAGGCTGGGCGTAAGGGTCGAAGTGGGCATGGACGGGCGAGGATTTGCAGGTTTATTCACAGTGCGCCTGCGAATGAACTTTCACTACGCCGAACGGGCCCTGCTGGAGACGTCGCGCGGTAACGAAAATCGGGTGCTGCCACCAAGAGAGAAAGGGTATTGAAAATCAGGTATGTAAGTTATTGGTGGCTAGGTAATACTAACCAGTGTTACGGCGGGCGGCTGCGAGCGAAACTCGAGCGACATGTGAAAGAACGATCCGAGGGCGTCCGTGAAGGGAACGAGAGCGGAGTAACTGGGAACAGAAAAACCCTTTCAAGGCGAACTTTCCCACAACTTGTTCACACGAGATTTGGGCATAAGTTTCCCGGTTTTTTTGTTGCCTCGTTTCGGCCGGGGCGGGCGGAAAAACTTCGAAGTCGTGTATCGTAATTTCTCCTACAATTGCATCGCCGCGCAATTGGCTTCTGAAGCCGGTTTGCGGGTGCCTTACGTTACGGATACGTGACGGTGTCCGGGAACTGAATACGCATTTTGCACGATGGTCACAGGGTCGCTGGCTCCGGGTCGATCCACTTTCCGTGCTCCTTGATCAGGGCGATGAGGCGGGCGTCGGCCTCGGCCTGGGGGATGTTGTATTGGACGCAGTTCTTCCCGACGTAGAGATTGATCTTGCCTGGGGCGCCGCCGACGTAGCCGAAGTCGGCGTCGGCCATTTCGCCGGGGCCGTTCACGATGCAGCCCATGATGGCGAGCTTCACGCCCTTGAGGTGGCCGGTCTGCGCGCGGATGCGCTGGGTGGTCGTCTGGAGATCGAAGAGCGTGCGGCCGCAGCTGGGGCAGGCGACGAACTCCGTCTTGGAGATGCGCGCGCCGGCGCCTTGCAGGACGTTATAGGTGAGCTTCGTGGCGCGGGAGGGATCGGCCTCGGTTTCGATGCTGACGAAGTCGCCGATGCCGTCGCAGAGCAGGCTGCCGGTGAGGAACGATGCCTCGAGGAGCTTGGAAAGAAAACTGTTCTCGCCGCGCACGGCGGTGGCGGGGGTGTTGCGGATCCAGACCGGGGCGCCGAAACCGAGCTCGCGCAGCGTGTCCATGATTTCCCGATACGCGCCGATCGCGTGCCACGCCGCGGCGGGGGCGGACGAATTTCGGCCGGAGAACGTGAACACCAGGTCGCGATCGCCGATCGCGCGCAACGTGGGCGCGAGGCCGCCGAGGTCGGCCGGCGCGGCGTCGATCGCCAGCACGCAACCGTGGGCGCGAGCGAGGGCGGCGAACTCGGCGAGCGGCGCGGCGTCGGTGGCGGAGAATGTTTTCAGGAGCATCGTGCCGCGCGGAAGGCCGGACACGTGCGGAGCGCAATCGCCGGCGGTGAGTGAAGGGGCGAACTCGAGCACGAGGAAGCCGGCGGGGCCGGGCGAGGGGAGGTGGGCCAGCGCTGCGGCGGAATCGATCGCGAGGAGAATACCCTCGGCGGGCGTGTCTTTTAATTTCGGATCGCGAAGGGCGGATCGCGGATCGCTCAGGTCCGCGGGCGTGAGGCGGGTGATGACGCGAGGCGGCTGCTCCGGGCCGACCGTGAGGGTGCTACTGAGGTGAAGTGTGTGGGTCGGCCGGCGGGTGAAGTGATACGGGTCGATGCCGTCGGCGGTTGCGCTGCGATTGGGAGTTTGGGGTTTGGAGCTTTGCGTCTCCCAGAGCGACATCGCCTTGTCGGCGATCGCGCGTGCGACGGGGATTTCGTAGACGCTGTCTTCGGTGAGCGAGACGCGGATGGTGTCGCCGAGGCCGTCGAGCAGGAGCGAGCCGATGCCGATCGCGCTCTTGATCCGGCCATCTTCCCCGTCGCCGGCCTCGGTCACGCCGAGGTGCAGCGGGTAGTGCATGTTTTCCTGTGCCATCCGGGCGACGAGCAGCCGATAGGCCTGGATCATCACTTTCGGATTCGACGACTTCATCGACAGGATGATCGAGCGATACGAGTGCGACTCCGCGATGCGCAGAAACTCGAGCGCGCTTTCGACCATGCCGAGGGGCGTGTCGCCATAGCGGTTCATGATCCGGTCGCTGAGCGAGCCGTGATTGGTGCCGATGCGCAGCGCGCGGCCGAGTTGCTGGCAGCGTTTCACGAGCGGGGAAAACGCGTCGTGGAGCCGTTGCAGCTCGGCGTCGTAGTCGGAATCTGAATACTCGCGGACGGCGAATTTTTTCTTGTCCGCGTAGTTGCCGGGATTGATGCGGATCTTCTCGACGTGCTCGACCGCTTCCATCGCGGCGCTGGGGAGGAAGTGGATGTCGGCCACGAGCGGGATGTGGGCGAAACCGGCTGCGCTGAACTGCGCGCGGATGTCCGCGAGGCATTTCGCGGCGGCGACGTTGGGGGCGGTGATGCGGACGATCTCGCAGCCGACCTCGGCGAGCGCGATCGATTGCTTCACCGTCGCGTTGATGTCCTGCGTGTCGCTCGTCGTCATCGACTGGAGCCGGATAGGATTCGAGCCGCCGACGCCGACGGAGCCGACGTTAACTTCGAGCGTGTGACGGCGGATGGTTTGGAAGCGGGAGGCGCAGTAAGACATGGCGGGACGCGCAATGAAGGACGCCGGCGAACGAATGACAAACGACGATTTGCGCGCGCCGCGGCACGATCTTTCTCCGAAGGCGGCAGCAAGCTTGCTCGATGCTTGTCCGAAGGCCGAGCGGAGCTTGAGCGGAGGTTGAGCCCAGGATGAGCGGAGGATGAGCGGAGGATGGCCGATGCCTCCGGGGCGCGGCCGCTGTTACTTGGCCGGCTCGGGCGGAGCTTCGGCGGCGGCGCGTTCTGCGGCCCGGCTCTCGCGAAAGATGCGTGGCACGTCCGAGAAGAGGGTCACGTAAGCGACCATCGAGAGGAGCAGCACGAGGAAAACGCTTTGGGCCGCCGCGATGAAGTTCACCGGCAGGGCGCGGCCGCGGAGCTTGGTGATCGTGGCAAACAGCATCTGTCCACCATCGAGCACGGGAAGTGGCAGGAGATTGAAGATCGCGAGATTCACGTTGAGGAGGATCGTGATCATCAGGACCGCGCGCATGCCGACTTCTGCGGCGCTGTGGAGGATGCGCGCAATACCGACCGGGCCGGACATCTTGTTGAGGCCGACATCCGAGCTGGGGCTGATCAGGCTCTTCAGCGTGCGGATGGTCCAGCGAGCGACGTCCGCGATCTGTTCGAACGGCGACAGGTGTACCATCCGGAAACCCGTGGTGAGCGTGAGGCCGAGGTAGGTGCCCCCGGTGGCGGCGGGACGCGGCGGAATGGTGAGCGTGACCTCCTGGCCGTTGCGGCGCACGACGGCGCGGGTCGCCTGGGCGGTGGTCGCGTCGAGATGACTCTGGAAGGCGAGCGGGTTGAGGATGATCTCATCATCGAAGCGGAGGATCTCGTCTTCGGGCTGGAATCCGGCCTTCGCGGCAATCGAATCGGGAGCGACGGCCTGTACGAGAAGTTCAAAGCCGGGCGAGATGCCGACGCGCCGGATCTTTTCGTCTCCGGCCAGCACGGGCTCGACGATGATTTCGCGGCGGGTTCCCGCGCGCTCGATCGAGAAGGTCACTTCGCGCTGGCCGAACTTGTTGCGACCAGAACCGAGCACCAGGGAATTCTGGATATCGCTCCAGTTCTCGACCTTCTGGCCATCGATGGCGTGGATGAGATCGCCGGCTTGAAGCCCGGCGCGGAGGGCGGGGCTTGGGACGGTTGTTTCGTCTGGCAACACGAGCGTCGGGGCGACGTAGCCGATCCGGGTGGACGCCGAGTCGCTGCCCTCAGGCTGGCCCATCCCCCAGAGGATGCAGGCGAGAGCGAACGCGAACAGCACGTTGAATGTGGCGCCCGCGACGAACACCAGCATCTTGGTCGAGTAGCTGACGGGCGGAAGCTTCGCGACGTTTACGGTGCTCTCGCCTTCAATGGGCCCAAGATCCGCGAGTTGCGGCAACAGAACGTAGCCGCCCAGAGGAAACCAGGAGAGCCGGTACTCGACGCCATCCCGGCCGCGGCGCGACCAGATGGGGGGACCGAAACCGATGGAGAAACGCTCGACGACCACGCCGCGCCGCCGGGCCGCGAGGAAGTGGCCGAGCTCGTGCACAAAAATCGAACCGCCAAAGAATAGGACGACGAGGAAGATCGCCCAGATGTTGGACGCGAGGGATTGCAGGAGGTCGGTGGACACGGAGGGCTAGTGGCTGGGATAAGAATGTATCCGGCTGGTGGCTACGCGACGGGCTTCGGAGTCGATGGCGAGGACAGCAGGTAAATCGGCGGGTTCAAAATTTCTGATGGTGCCGAGAGTGTGTTCGACGACCTCTGGAATCGCAAGGAACGGAATCTTTCCGGTGAGGAACGCAGCGACGGCGATCTCGTTGGCCGCATTAAAGACGGCGGGCGCGACGCCCGCGGCGACCATCGTCTCGCGCGCGAGCCGCAGCATGGGAAAACGCGCCTCGTCGATCGGGCGGAACTCGAGCTTGATCAGCTGCGTGAAATCCAGCGCGGCATCGACGCCCGGTGTGCGCAGCGGATGCAGCAGCGCATGCTGGATCGGAAACGTCATCGAGGGCGGACAAAGCTGCGCCAGCATCGCCCCATCGGAGAATTCGACAAGGCAGTGAACGATGCTCTGCGGATGGATGATGGCGGTGCATTGCTCCGGTCTGAGCCCGAAGAGCCACTGTGCCTCGATGAGTTCGAGGCCCTTGTTGGCGAGCGTGGCGGAATCGACGGTGATCTTCGGGCCCATCGACCAGTTGGGATGCTTCAAGGCATCGGCCGGCGTGACGTGGGCGAGGCGCTCGGCCGGCCAGTCGCGAAACGCGCCGCCGCTGGCGGTGAGCACGATCCGGCGGACGCCGGCGTGCGGGTGACCCTCGAGGCACTGGAAGACGGCGTTGTGCTCGCTGTCGACGGGGAGGATTTTGACCTGATGCTCGCGGGCGGCGGCCATGATGAACTTGCCGGCGAGGACGAGGATCTCCTTCGAGGCGAGGGCGAGGTCCTTGCCCGCGGCGAGCGCGGCGAGCGCAGGCTCGAGGCCCGTGGTGCCGACCACGGCGACGAGTACGATATCGGCTTCCGGCAGTTGCGCGAGCTCGGTCAGGCCGGCGAGCCCGCCGACGAGGCGCGTGCCGGCCGGGAACGCCGCGGGGTTCGCGCGTGCGGCGGTGAAGGCCGCGTCCTCGAAAACGCCCACGTGGCGGACGTCGCACTGGCGCGCGATCGTGGCGAGTTTTTCCCAATTGCTCCGAGCCGCGACGGCGACGAGCTCGAGCTTGTCGCGGTGGGCGGCGAGGACGCGGAGCGTGTTCTCGCCGATGGAGCCGGTGGCGCCGAGGAGGACGACGCGTTTCTTGCGGGTGAGTGTTGCGGATGCTGGTGCGGCCACGAAAGCCGGCGAGTATGCAGGCCGGCCGTGAGCGTCGGCAAGCCCGGGGTGGGAATCGTCCGGAGCATATCGGTCGCCGTGAGCGGCAATCCGCCCGATGGCGGCACGCGCGAGGCGTGCTAATGTGGTCCCTATGAATCCCGAAAAGACTTCGCGCCCACCCGTTCCCGGGTCGGCCTCTTCGCAGCTGCGCGGCCCGTCGCAGGAACAGGTTGCCGCGCTCGCTCACGCGATCTGGATCGATCGTGGACGGCCGGAGGGGCGTGATCTCGACAACTGGCTGGAGGCCGAGCGGCAGTTGCGGGGCGAGAACCGGCCGCATGTGGCGGCGGATGACATCCCGGCGAGCAACGAAGCCCTGGATCCCGAGCATGCGCTCGAAGGGAACATCGAGCGCGAGCTGGACCGGGTGGTCGGCAATCCGCCGCCACGGAGTCCGACGTCGCTATAGCATGTATATATCCGTGGTGCTCGCCTCCGCGTGACAGGGTCGCGGCTGGAGTCGGGACCGCGCCGCCGTCTCGAGGAAGGGCGCAGCCAGTCTGCGCCCCTCCGCCCGGGTCGGGTTAAGGTCAGAAGAACTTGTAGTCCACGCGCAGGGTGAACGAACGCCCGCGCGGATCCGCGATGCGCGGCTCCCAGCTGCTGCCGGCGCCGGTGTTGGTGTCGTAGGTCGCGGAGAACGGTGGATCCTCGTTGAAGATATTCTTCACGCCCGCGATGACCGTGATATTCTTGATGCCGCGATACGTGAGGCTCAGGCCGTAGATACTATATGGTTTGACGCGCGCGCTCCAGTCCGGGGGGACCACGCGGCCGGCGGCGACGCCGGGCAGCACCGCATCCACATAGCTGTTACGGTAGAGGTTGTTCACCAGGACCGACCAGTTGCCGCGGCTGTAGCCGACGCTCGCGGTGTGCTTCCACTTGAGACCGATGTCGCTGGAGCGTGTGAACATATTGATCTCACTCGTGCTCCAGGGCGAGTTGGGCCGCAGCTTGGTCTTCTTCTCGAGCAGATAGGATACGTCGAAGTTCGCCGTGAGCTTGCCCCCGCCGGCGTCCATGTTGCCTCTCAGACCAAACTCGATCCCCTTGGTGGCCGTCTTGCCGGCATTCCGCCAGCGCGTATCGATCGTCTCGATCGTGCCGTCCTCACGGCGGAGGAAGCTGTCCCGAAAGACGTCGTAGTTTTGCAGGAGTTCAGTGGTGTTGAAGCTCTGGATCGTGCCACTGCGATTCACGTCCCACCAATCGAGGTTGGCGCTGAGGTGTTGATTCGGCTGCACGACGATGCCGGCGGAAAACATCTTGGCGTCCTCTGGCTGGAGGTCGGGCCGGCCGCCGAAGATCGTCGTGGCCGAGTTGGCGGGGATCTGCAGGCCGGTGGCCGGATCGATCAAGCCGGTGGCAGCGAGCGGACTCTCCGTGACCGGATCGAACATCTGCTTGAAGGTCGGGACGCGGAAGCCGGTGCTATATGAACCGCGGATGAGGAACTTTTCGGTCGGCGCGTAGCGCAGCGTGACCTTCGGGTTCGTGGTCGTGCCGAAGCCGGTGTATTCGTCGAGGCGGCCGGCGAGGTTGAGATCGAGCCCCTTCACGATCGGAAGCTGGAATTCCATGAATACAGCCTTGATCGTGCGCTCGAGCGTGCCGTTGGTCGCCAGAGTATTGTCGAAGGGTGCATTGAAGATGAGTGCTTCTGACGTGCCGAGATTGCTGCGCGAGTCGCCCGAGAAGAGGAAGCTCTCCTCGCGCCAGTCGAGACCGACCGCGGCCTGTACTATGCCCGCGGGCAGGTTGAACAGCGGGCCCGACGTGGTCAGGTCGATCTCGTCCGTGCGATAGGTGCCGCCATAGAGCGTCACGCCGTCGGCACGCGTCCGATCGATCGCGGCCATCGCCTCCGGCGTCTGTTCATAGGAGAAAACGTCGACCACGCCCGTGTTGATGAGGTTTACGAACGGCACCGTGTACACATAGCCGCTGTTGAGCGTCGACTTGCCCTCGCTCTCCGCCCGTGAAACACCAAGCCGGTAATCCCATTGCGAGAGGAAGCCGAGCGGGCCCTCCGCGCCAGCCAGCACGCGGAAGGTGTCGGTCCGCGTCGTGAACGCGCGATTCCCGAGCGGCGTCGAGCGCCAGCGAAACGCCATCGGCCGGCCGCGGTTGGGCGCGATCGCGGGGAAGTAGCCCACGAGGGTGTCGAACACCCGGTTGTAACTCGCGCCCGTGCTCGGGTAGGCCATGTTCAAGAGCGGATTATCCACCCGGGTCCGGCCGTCGAGCGCAGTGGTCATTGCGACCGTACTGCTCGTCCACTGATTGGGCGAGAAGCTCTTGTTCGACTCCGAGCGGCCGAACACACCCTCCACGAAAACCTGGTGACGATCGGCGAGCTTGAACGTACCGCGCGCGACGATGTTCGTGTTCTTCACCGGCTGCTGAATCACGGCCGCGCGGCCGGTGTCCCAGGCCGAGCCGTACTTCGAGGCCGGCGAGTTCCACAGCACCTCGTCGTAGGGCCCCATGCCGTCGAGGCCGGCATAGCCGGGGCCGTTGGGCAGATCGACATAGTTGATGCCGTTGACGCGGAGCGAAGGATTCGCCGGATCGGCCGGACCGGTGCTGCGGCCGGCATTGTCGATGTTGTCGCGGCTGATCGCCGAGTACAGCGAGCTGATGGCGAACACGGTCGCGATCGGGGTGCCGCGCGTGTCGGGCGAGAGGCCGCGGTTCGGCTGGAATGTGTTGACGAAATCGCGCTGGTCGCCGCGCAACACCTTGGCGTCGGAAAACGAGATCGACGTCATGATGTTGTACTTGTCGCGGTTGAGATCGCCGAAGCCGGCGAGGACATTATAGCGGAATATATTCCCGCCACCGTCCTCGGTGACGTCCATCGCGGCGCTCGCGGTGGCGCCCTGGTAATTGGTCTTCAGGATGAAGTTGATCACGCCGCCGACGGCGTCGGTGCCGTAGATCGCGGAGGCGCCGTCCTTCAGCACTTCCACGCGTTCGATGGCGGCGAAGGGGATCTGGTTCAGGTCGACGACGCTACCGCTGAGGCCGTGCGACGAGACGCGGCGGCCGTTGAGGAGGACGAGCGTGGCGTTGGAGCCCTGGCCGCGGAGGTTGGCTGAGGTCGCGCCGTTGTTGCCGCGCTGCTGGCCGGCGACGACATCGGCATTGGACGCGAGATTGTCCATGCCGTTGCCATTGATGTTCAGCTCCATGATCATCTGCTCGGCGCTGGCGATGCCGCGCTGCTCCATTTCGAGCGGCGTGATCGTGAGCACGGGGAGCGCGCCTTCGCCTTCGATGCGTTTGATCATCGAGCCCGTGACAACGAATTTTTCGAGCTTGGCGGGTTCCGTGGTGCTCGACGGCGGTGGGGTGGGGGCGGTCTGGGTCCGCGCCGCGGGAATCAAGCTCACGGCGACGAGCGTTGCGTACAATGCTAACCGGCTGCTCCGGAAACGTGCGTTCATAGGTTATGTGGGTAGGGAGTGACGTGCGGTGTTGCGGCCGCAATCGCGGCGACGATTCGCAGCGACAGGTCAGGTTACCCGGCACAAATTAAGCAAGGCGAGTGCCGAAAATGGGGTGGAAATCAGCCGGCTGGCGGTCGAAGGCACCGGAAGGCCAGGGCTCGCCAGGCGGCCTTTTTCCGGACCGGGCGCCGGCGGTTAGGTCCTCTGCCGGATTATGTCAGGTGCTTGTCAGGTTCAGTTCGCCGACTTGCTTCCCGCTGTCGTCCGTCATCGTAAGAGAGAGCGATCGCTCGTCCATCTTCACGTGAGTGAGGGTTCGTCTGCCGTCCTTGGGGCCGCCGCCTATAACAATCGGATAATGATGCTGGCCGGGCACGGCGGGATGGACGCCGTATTTATGGGTGTGCCCGCAGAGCATCAGGTCGATTCCGGCCTGGTTCAATATGGGACCCCAAAGTTCGCGGCAGTGCGCCGAGGCATGGATGTCCTGGCTTATATAGAACGGCGGAATATGTACGAAAACCACCCTGAACTTCGCCGCCTTGAACGCGGGCTTCTGCACCTCCTGCTCGAGCCACCCGGCCTGGGCTTTCCGGTAGGCGTCAAAGGCGTGGATTCCGCCATGTACCAGGTCGTCGTCGGGTTTCGATTCCCCGGAATCCAATACAATCCCGTACATGGGGCCGTGCGGGATCGCATAATAATATTTCTGCGCCCGGCCGTCGAAATAGTCGCGCAACTGACGGGAATAGTCGCCCCATGTTTCATGATTGCCCCGGCCAAAATAGAAAGGGGTGTGGCTGGCGAACAGGTGCGTGAGCGGATCGAGCAGATTCTTTATGATCTGCTCTTCGCTTTCCTCGAAGTTGAACATATCGCCGTTCAGGAAGACGAAGTCCTTCTTCCCGCCGTCCTGGAACTTCATCAATTGGGCGAACGATTCGGGGCGGTCGTGAATGTCGTTGAAGAGCAGAAATTCCGCGGTCTTCGATCGCTCCGGCATCGTCCTGAAGGTGAGGACCTCGCTGGTCTCGATCGCGCCGAAGGTGACCTCTTTTCTCACCAAGCTTTTCACTTCCCGGGAGACCGCGCGATAATGATAGGTTTTACCGGGTTGCAGGCCGGTGAGCGTGATGGCGTGGATCGTATTATCCGCCTGCACCAGGCCGTCCTCCACCTGCCAGGCTTTGTGGTTCAGGGCGGCGGGGTTCTCGCCATATTCCACCCAGCTATGGCTGCGCGCGTGCGTGATCCAGCGCACGGTGATCTGGTCGGTTTGCGGCGCCTGGAGATAAGGCCGGCATTTCATCAGGCCCGTCGCCGGGTCGCGCGCGGGTGCGGGAGCCGCAGCGACATCGAGCGGCCGGATGCCGGCCGCGGCGCCCAGCAATCCCAGCGAGGCCATGAAGGAGCGGCGGCTCACCTTGGGTTTCAGGTCTGCGGTTAGTTCGTTCATGGGTCGAAGGCGTGCGGGGGACTTGTTGAGGAGAGTGAGTTGAGCCAGCGGGAGCGCGCATGATTTTGGGCGCCTGCGGTGGCAGGCCGTACTCAACGGGCGGTTTGAAATGGAATCCCCGCAGGCGTGCAACCTCGCGCGCGACGCGAGACTTCTTTTTTCCCAACGCCGTTCGCTTCACGCCTCGCAGCCGAGACAGAATAGATTTTTCTCTGCAACCGGCTCGGCAACGCCGATGCTTCGCCCGCAAGCCTGTCGCTCCGCTCCCCCGTAGATTTTTCCCCGTGAAATCCCCGTTGAACCTTCCCCGCCTGCTCCTGCTGGCCCTGCCCTTTGCCGTGTTGCCGGCCGTCGCCGCCATCGCGCCGACCACGCCATCGCCTGGACTGCACCACTATTATCCTGTGCCCCGCGCGGTGTCGCCCAAGACACTGCGCGTGGACATCTGCGTCTATGGTGGCACGCCGGGCGGAGTGGGCGCGGCGGTGCAGGCGCGCCGCATGGGCAAGACCGCGGCGCTCGCGGTCTTCCGACGCCACGTCGGGGGCCTCACGGCGGCCGGCCTCACGGCGGTGGATCTCGGAAAAAAAGATTCCATTGGCGGGATGGCGGCGGAGTTCCTCGATCGCATGGGCAAATGGAGCGGTTTCCGCGCGGCCGACGCGGAGCAGACGTTTCGCGCGATGCTCGAGGAGGCGGAGGTGCCGGTGTGGTTCGAGCACCGGCTGGAGCGGGTGGAGAAAAACGGCAACCGCATCCGCGCGCTGGTCTTCGAGAACGGCAACCGGATCGAAGCGGAGATGTTCGTCGATGCGACCTACGAGGGCGATCTGCTTGCGCGCGCCGGAGTGGCGTACCACGTCGGTCGCGAGGACAACGCCACGTACAACGAGGAGTTCAACGGCTACTTCATCGCCGACAAGCATCAGTTCCGTTTCCCGGTCGATCCGTATCGGATTCCTGGAGACGCGAGCAGCGGCCTGCTGCCGGGCATCTCGCCGGAGCCGCCGCGGAAACGCGGCTCGGGCGACAGATGGGTCCAGGCCTATAATTTCCGCATGTGGCTCACGACCGCGGCCGAAGGCCGGCCTTTTCCGAAGCCGGCGAACTATAATCGCGACACGTATTCGCTGCTTCTGCGCTATATAACCTCGGCGCCTGCGGATTTCGTGTGGGATTGGACGTATCGTCATGGGCCGATCAAGCTGAACCTCGGCGATTGCAACAACGCGGGGCCGGTCTCGACCGATTTCATCGGGGGCAGCAACGCCTGGCCCGAGGCCGACTACGCGACGCGCGAGCGGATCTTCCAGGAGCATGTCACGTACCAGCAGGGCATGATGTGGTTCCTGGCCAACGATCCGGCGGTGCCCGGGAAGCTCCGCGCCCACGTGAACACCTTCGGCCTGCCGCGCGACCAGTTCGACGAGACCGCGGGCTGGCCGCACGAGCTCTATGTTCGCGAAGGGCGCCGCATGATTTCGGATTACGTGATGACGGAGCACAACTGCACTGGCAAAACCGTGGCACAGGACAGCGTCGGACTGGCGAGCTACACAATGGATTCCCACCACACTTCGCGCGTGGTGGTGGACGGCGTGGTCAAGGCCGAGGGCAACGTCGAGCAGCGCACGCCGCAGCCTTACCCGGTGAGCTATCGGGCGATCGTGCCGCGCGAGCGCGAATGCGCCAACCTCCTCGTGCCAGTCGCGCTTTCCTCCTCGCACATGGCCTTCGGCAGCATCCGCATGGAGCCTGTATTCATGTTGCTGGGACAGAGCGCGGCCACGGCGGCGGCGTTCGCGATCGATGCACGGGTGCCGGTCCAGCGCGTCGACTATACGCAGCTCAACGCGAAGCTCCGCCAGGACGGGCAAAAGCTGGAGTGGGTGCCGCCGCAGGCCGCGGACAAAAAGTAGCCCCGGAAAACCAGAGTCCACGCGAAACGCGGCTCATTCGCGGATGAGCGGCGGCTCCGTGGAAGAGCCGCGACACGCGAGTCGGAAGAGCGGACGCTCCGTCAGCGGGATTCGGCCGTCGCCGACGGTGCCGGGACTGCGGCGGATGCGGCTCCATCGACGCTGAGGCACGCCTCGAAGACCGGTTCTCCGCGCGCCCAACGCGCGGCCGCGTCGGGTGTTTCCAGCGCGGTCGCCAGGGCACTGTTGAGCTCATAGCGGGACGGGTCGAGGTGCGCGGATTTCAGCGCCCGCTCGAGACCGAGTTCGACGCCTTCCGCGACTCGACGCTCGTGGCGTTCGTCGACGCTTGTGGGCGAGCCGGAAAAGTGCGCGTCGAGGCCGATCCTGCTTTCGGCGACCGCGGTCGCGTGCAACGGGCGGCACTGCACCGGGCGGGCCGCATACGCGGAACAGATGTGGTGCTTGTCTTGCAGCGGACAGGGGCCTGGCGGCTGCCGGGTGTCGGTGCTCCGCTGGAGCGCGAGGGCCCGGGCGTTTTCCGCGGCCTGGTCGTGGATTCGTTTTAATTCTGCGCGTGAACGTTTCGCGCGCAGATCGGCGGCGATCGCCAGCGCCTCGACGGCGGTGATGCCGACAATGCCCTGGCCCTTTTCAGGGCACGTGACAATGCGTTCCAACTCCGCCGGATGCCCCAGGGGCAGCATGGCCCGCGCGGCACCTTCACCAAGCTCCGCCATCAACTGTTTTGGCGTTTCGGCGGTGCGCTCCCGCGTCAGGCGTTTCGTCGCGAGTTGCTCCGTGGTCCCGGCAGCCCAGTCGCGCAACGCCCCTCCTCGGATGAAAGGCGGGCGCCAGTGAGCGGCATTCCTGGCCTGTAGAGCCATGTCGTCTTCACCCTGAAAAGCGGCGCGGAGCAGGATCGCGCCGACAACAATGAAGACGACCAGGAGAACGATCGTGAGGCTGACGAGGACGATGTGGATCATGAGCGTATTGGTTTCGTGGAGACGTTGGGCCAAACACGCTGGCGGCGGACCGAGGGGTTGGCGCGAGATCGAGGGGTGGCGAACTGCAGGGCGAAACTTACCGCGGGGCGGGGTGAAATACGCCGCATGGCTTGGTTTTTGTTCAGGACAAGATTTGCGGCGTCGAGGGCTCCGCCCACGCCACTCCCGCCGCAGCGGCCGGGGGCGTCTGCTCCCTGCAGGGAGGCGAGCTCTCGAACTCGGCGGTGGCGATCGACTTCACGAAGCGACTGCGGCCGGCTGGAAAGAAGCGTCGCAGGCGGAGGAAAGTCGGTCTGTGCTCACACGCCTCCCTTTTCACGACCCGCGATGTCCCGCCTCCAATTCACCCTCGAACAAGAAGCCAACGGTTCACGCGCCCGCGCGGCGCGCTTCATGACGCTGCACGGCGAAGTGAAAACGCCGGTCTTCATGCCGGTCGGCACACAGGCCACGGTGAAAGGCCAGACGATTCATACGCTCAAGGCCACCGGCTCCAGCGTGCTTCTGGCCAACACGTTTCACCTCCTGCTGCGCCCGGGACCGGAGGTTTTCCGGAAGATCGGGGGCATTCACCGGTTCATGAACTGGGACCGGCCCGTGCTCACCGACTCGGGCGGTTTCCAGATCTTCTCGCTGCCGGGCTCGCGGCGGATGACGGAGGAAGGCGCCACGTTTCAGAGCTATGTCGATGGGGACGTGCATCTCCTCTCGCCGGAAACGAGCATCGACATGCAAAAGGCGATCGGCAGCGACATCATGATGGTGCTCGACCAGTGCATTCCGTCGACCGCGCCCCATGCGGAGGCGAAAGCGGCCATGGAGCTCACTCATCGCTGGGCCGTGCGATCGCTCGCGGCGCGCGGCGATTCGCCGCAGGCATTGTTCGGAATCGTACAGGGAGCGTGTCACCCGGACCTGCGCCAGAAGAGCGCGGAGTTCCTGCGCGGACTGCCGTTCGACGGGCTGGCGATCGGCGGGCTTGCGGTCGGGGAAACGCCAGCCCAGCGCTACGAGTTCACCGGCGTGGCCACGGAGCATCTGCCGAGAAACCTGCCGCGTTATCTCATGGGGGTCGGCACGCCGCTCGATATACTCGAGGCGGTGCATCGCGGTGTCGATATGTTCGACTGTATCATTCCGTCGCAACTCGCCCAGCGCGGCACGGTGTTTACAACGCAGGGCAAGCTGCACTTGCGGCGTTCTGTCTATAAGTTTTCCGAAGAGCCGCTCGATCCCGGCTGTCGCTGCCAGGCCTGCCGCGAGCATACGCGCGCTTATCTGCATCACCTGGTGAAGGCCGACGAGCTGCTCGGCTGGCACCTGCTGTCGATCCATAACCTGACGTTCTATCACGGCCTGATGAGTGCGATGCGCGAAAGCATTCTGCAGAACGCGTTCCTGCCCTTTTACGAACGCATGCGCGTGGAGCTCGCGCGCACCGATGCGGAAAATCCCAGCGTGAAGCCGAAGCCGGCCACCGTTTTCCGCTACCCGCGCCTGGGCGATTACGAGATTCATCCCGGCCCGGGCGGGTTCAACAGCGTCCGCCAGATCAGCTCGGGCGAGGTCATGCATTCAGTCAACCGGCCGGAGGAGGAGGCGAACCGGCTCTATATAGAGCAGTCCCTGCTCGCGCGGCGGCTCGCGACGGTGGCCGGGGCAGGGGAGGCCGGGACCGACGAGCTGGTCGTGTGGGATGTCGGGCTTGGCGCGGCGACGAATGCGATGGCGGTGTTGCGGTGCTTCGAGCGCTGCCAGGCGGAGCACGGCGAGGGCGCGTTGCGGCCGCTGCGGCTGGTGAGCTTCGAGTGCGATCTGGATCCGCTGCGGCTCGCGGCGGGGCGGGCGGGATATTTTCCGCACGTCCGTCATGGTGCGCCGCAGAAAATCCTGGAGCACGGACACTGGACGCATAGCTCGGGCAAGATGCGATGGGAACTGATGCACGGCGATTTCCTGGAGCTTTTCGGCACGGCGCGGCTGCCCGATTTGATCTTCTATGATCCGTTTTCGTATAAAACGGATTCGGCGCTCTGGACGCCCGAGACCTTTGCGCGAATTCTGCAGGCGTGCGCGCCCAAGCCGGCTGAGCTGTACACTTATTCGGCGGCGACGGCGGTGCGAGTGGCGTTGTTGAGCGCGGGTTATTTCGTCGGTGAAGGCGTCGGCACGGGACCGAAAGCGGATACAACCATCGCCTTTACGCGGTCCGAAGGAGCGCGCGCGCATCCGCGTGCGCCCCGCCTGCTCGGTGAGGAATGGCTGGCGCGGTGGCGCCGGAGCAGCTCGAAAGTCCCGGCGTCGGTGCCGCCGGAAGCGCGGGTGGAGTTTGAAAAACGAATCGAGAGCCATCCGCAATTCGCGCGGCGGGGATGACGGGGATGGCGATTACCGTTGCGGGAACGACCAACCATCACCGGCATTCCAAGCCATGGGATCCAAATACGTGCCGACGATCAAAGACCAGAAGGCCGGGCAGCGTTTTCAACAGAAGCAGCACGTGCAGTCCAAGTTCATCAAGCCTTCCGGCACTCCGCCGGTGAAGAAGAGCAAGAAGAAGTAACGGTGGGGGCCGTCGTTGTCGCGGCATTCGCTCGCTAGCGACATTTTGCTCGATTCGGCGGCGGCAGGTTGTCACCGGTCGTTTCGCCCCGATGCCTCCGCGCGATTCCGAATCCGGCCGTTGGTTCTCGCAGCACGTGCAGCCGCACGAGCCGATGTTGCGGGCGTGGCTGCGGACGCGGTTCGCCCGCGACGAGGACATCGATGACGTCGTACAGGAGGTCTATATGCGACTGCTGCGGGCGCGCGAGCGCGGTGAAGTCGCGTTGCCGAAGGCGTTTCTTTTCGCGGTGGCGCGGAACCTCGCCACCGATCGGTTCCGGCACCGCGCAGCCGTGCAGCTCGAATCGTTCGTGGAAAGCGACGCGTTGTCCGTACTGGAGGAGGGCGACGGCACGCCTGAAATCATCGCGCGCAATCAGGAGCTCGAAATTTTGACCAATGCCATTCAGTCGCTGCCTGATCGGTGCCGCCAGATTTTCACGCTGCGCAAAGTCTATGGCTTGTCGCAGGCCGAGATCGCGAAGCAGATGGGGGTGTCGGAAAGCACCGTATCGGCGCAACTGACCATCGGAGTCCGGAAGTGCATGGAGCTCACGCTGCGATGCCGGCGCGAGCGGGAGGGCCGCTGGCCATGAACGGGTCGTCGCACGAGAATCCCGCGTGGCACGAGGCGGTGGAGGCGGCAGCGGCCGAGTGGCTGGTGAGGCATGATCGCGGACTTACGCCGCCGCAGCAGGACGAGTTTCTCCAATGGCTCGCGGCGAAACCGGAGCACCGCGAGTCGTTTCAGCGGCACCGGGAGATGTGGAGCGGGCTGAACGTGCTCGCGGAATGGCGGCCGGAGCATAGTGCCGTGCCGAATCCGGACTTGCTTGCGCGGCCACGCGCGCGCCGGCGGATGCGCTGGATCGCGCCCGCCCTGCTCGCGGCGGCGGCGGCGCTCGTGGTCGTGGTCAGGCAAGTGCCGGGGCTGCGACCGGTGGCGGATGTGGCCCCGGCGGCGACGGAGCCGCTGGCGTTCGAGGCGACGAGTTATCGGAGCGAAATGCTGCCGGATGGTTCACGCGTGGACCTGAACCGGGGCGCGCATGTGGTGGTGCAGTTTTCCTCCCGCGAGCGACGCCTGCTGCTGGTGCAGGGCGAGGCGCAGTTCACGGTGACGAAGGATGCGGCGCGGCCGTTTGTGGTGCGAGCGGGTGGGGCGGATGTGCGCGCCGTCGGCACGGCCTTCAATGTGAAGCTGGCGGGCGAGAACCTTGAAGTGCTCGTGACGGAGGGCACCGTCCGGGTATCGCAGCCGCCGGCGCGGCAGGCGCTCCCGACCCCGGATAATGAAGCGCCGAGCTTGCCGCCGGCGTTCGCACCGGTGGCGGAGCTTACTGCCGGACAGCGCACGGTGATTTCCATCGCGCCCGCGATCGCGCCGCCGGCGGTGGTATCCGCGACCCGCGCGGAGATCGCGCGTCTGCTCGAGTGGCAGCCGCAATTGCTCGATTTCGAATCGACGCCGCTGGGTGAGGTCGTGGGAGTCTTCAATCGGCGCAACGCCACGCAGCTCGTGATCGGTGACGATGCGTTGAGGTCGCTGCCGATCGTCGCCTCGATTCGCTCGGACAACGTCGCGGGGTTTGTCCGCCTGCTCGAAGCCACGATGGGAGTGCGCGCGGATCGGACGACGCCGGGCGAGATCGTGCTGCGCCGTGCGCAGTGAACAGGGCCATCGGACCGCGACTGCTCCGCTCGTCGAGGTTCGCCGGTTCCGATCGAGTGACTGCGCGCGGTCCGGCTCCGGCGACGCATTCCCTCGCGCGGCGAGTGCGCATCGACATCTTGGGGTGAGTCGAAAAAACCCTTAGTGTGAATTCGCCGATCGCACGTCTTCCCCCACATCAAGGCGCTTTCTCAGGATCCATGCCCCGCTTCCTGGCCCCACTCCGATGCTGCTCCCTGCTGCGCGCGAGCCGGTGGCTCTGCGCCACGCTGTGCGCGCTGCTCTGGCTGGGCGCGCTGGCGCGTGCGAGCCACGATGCGCCCCGGCGCTTCGATATTCCCGCCGGGGCCGCGCTCTCCACGCTCAAGCAGGCGGCCAGGCAGGGCGGATTTGAAATCGTTTATTCCGCTGCTGTCGTTGCAGGCGAGCAGACGCGTGCGATCGCAGGCGAGTTCACGCCTCAGGAGGCACTCGGACGCATGCTCGCGGACACTGCGCTGGACGTTTTTCAGGATCCGCAGACTGGCGCGCTCAGCGTGATGCGCCGCGCTGATCCCAGTTCGCACCCACCCGCGCCGAAAGACCCAACCCCACCCATGAGACGCAAAAATCCCCTCGCCATCATCGGCACCTGGCTCGCCCTGGCCATCGCGCCTGCGCATTCCACGCTCGCGGCCGATGGCACTGTCCTGCCGGGCGCCGCGCCGGGCGGCAGCATCGTAGGTCGCGTATTGAATCCCGCCACGAACGAGTACGCTTCGCGTGCCGAGGTGCGCATAGTCGGCACCGACCTGGTCGCAGTGACGGAGAGCGACGGCTCGTTTCGTTTTTCAAACGTCCCGCCCGGCTCCGCCCAGCTCACCGTCACGTACACCGGCACAAAATCCGAGCGCACCACGGTGCAGGTCGAGGCCGGCCGGACGGCGACGGTCGACCTCGTGGTGACGAGCACGACTTTCCAACCCAGTGCGGACGAGGTGCTCAAGCTCGGGGCGTTCATCGTCTCGACGGAGCGCGAGGGAAACGCGAAGGCGATCATGGAGCAGCGCAACTCGATGAATCTGACGAACAGCGTCTCGTCCGATCATTTCGGTGATGTCGCCGAGGGGAATGTCGGCGAGTTCCTCAAGAACATGCCGGGCGTCGATCTCGAATACGTGGGACCGGATTCGCGTGGCCCGCGACTGCGCGGCATGGATCCGCAGTATGTGGGCGTCAGTGTCGACGGTTTCAAGATGGCGAGTGGCGATGCCTCGCAAGGCGCCGGTGCGGGTGCGCGTTCGTTCAGTTTCGACCAGGTGTCCGTGAACAGCATCGATCGGATCGAGGTAAATTATACAAGCAGCGCCGACATGGATGCGAATGCTCCCGCGGGCACGATCAATCTGAAGACGAAGCGCGCGTTCGAGCGCAAGGGGCGGCGGATCGCGTGGCAGGCCAACTTCATGGCCAACGGCGACAATTTCGATTACCGGCCGAGCTACGGGCCCGGCGACCGGAAGACGTATAAATTCCGGCCGGGCGGGATACTCGAGTATTCCGACGTGTTCTTCTCCAATCGGCTTGGTGTCGTGCTGAATCTCAGCGAGTCGAATCAATACGCGCTCCAGTCGCGCGTGAGTTACACCTATAATATGAACCCGACGGCGACGGATCCGCGCCCCGCGGTGATCACGGGTGTCGCGCTCCTGCAGCAGCCCAAGCTCAGCGAGCGTTTCACGCCCACGCTGACGATCGACTTCAAGGCGACGCCCTCGCTCGTGCTTTCGTTGAGTGCGATGTACAATTGGTACGATACGTTCTTCGACGGGCGCACCGCGAACTTCACGGCCAATAATCGCGCCTCCGTCACGGGCGATGGCATGACGGATTTCAACTTCAACAGCGGCGCGCTCGCGCTCAGCCAGAATTCCTCGCACAAGATCGTCCGCACGCGGACCCTCAGCCCGAAGCTCGAATACCGGCGCGGCAACCTCCTCGTCGATGCCGCGGCGAACTACTC
>JAKFEQ010000084.1:0-8435 GCA_036675625.1 Opitutaceae bacterium
GGGTGGCGATCGCATGCAGGTGTATCGAACTTTTCGTGACGCGCTGGATCCGAAAGCGGATGTGGCGCGTGGCCGGGAGGTGTTCACGCGCGCGTGCTCGGCGTGTCACACGCACAAGGGCACGGGCGGCAAGGTGGGGCCGGACTTGACTGGCGTGCGCAATCAGCCGGCGGACGCGTTGCTGCTGCACATCATCGTGCCGAACTACGAGGTGACGCCGAGCTACCAGACGCTGTCGGTCACGCTGCAGGATGGCCGCGCGATCACCGGCTGGCTGGCGGCGGAAACGGAGGGCAGCCTGACGCTGCGGACGGCGTTTGGTACGGAAGAAACGGTGCTGCGCAAGAATGTCGCGGGGCTCACCGCGTCGGGGATGTCGCTGATGCCTGACGGGCTGGAGCAGACAATGACGAAGGAGGATGTTTCGAGCCTGGTGGCGTTCCTGAAGAGCGACGACTGAGGAGGGGATTTCCCGGGTGTACTTCGGGATGTGGGCGGGAGGTCCTGGCCTCTTCCGGCCATTGACGCCGATGCAATAATCAGATTGTTCACGATTTGAATTCATGGCCGATCCACTCGAACTCACCTTCGACCGTCCCAAGGTCGTCTACCGGCAGATCAGCGAGCAGATTCGTGAGCTCATCGTGAGCGGGCGGCTGCAGCCGGGCACGAAGCTGCCGGCGAGCGCGGAGCTGGCGGCGCGATGGCAGACGCACGCGGCGACGATCCACGCGGCCCTCACGCCACTCGTGAAAGAGGGATTGCTCACGCGCCAGCCGAAGATCGGCACGTTTGTCAGCAAGCGGCGCGCGCGGCTGAGCGACGTCGGGATTTATTATGATTCGAACATCTGGCTGAATCAGGCGAACGCGTTCAAGCGTGCGGTGCACGTGGAGCTCGCGCGACTGCTGGAGGCGGAGAAGGTCAATGTGAAGGTCTGGTTCGATCCGCGCGCCGAGAAACAGCGGGGCAAGGTGTGGGCGGATCTCGCGCGCGCCGTCGATCGGCGGCAGGTGCAGGCCGTGATTGCGACCGATGTGCCGGAGGAAGTCGTGAGCTGGCTGCAGACGCTGCCGGTGCTGACCGCTTATTTCACGCATGCTCCGGTGCGGAACCGGGTGGGCCTGGATTTCGACCAGTTTGCCGAAGCGTCCGTGGCGTTGCTGAAAAAACAAGGCTGCCGCTCGGCTGGCGTGATTTCGATCCTGGAGCCGGGTCAGCAGGCGGCGGCATCGGCATCGACGGCGGCGAGCAGCGACTTCTATGCGCACTTCACGGAAGTGTGCCAGGCGCAGGGAATCGAGGTAAGGAAAGAGTGGATACGGACGGCGCACGGTTTCGTGCGGGACGAGTCGCAGGAGGAGTTTGGCTACAAGGAATTCAAGCAGATGTGGCGGCAGGCGAAGCGGCCGGACGGGCTGGTGGTGTTTCCGGACACCAGCGTGCCGGGCGTGATCCTCTCGGTGCTCGAGCAGCGGGTGGATGTGCCGGATGATCTGAGGCTGGTCGTACACAAGCATGCCGAGATCAATTTCCTGTGTCCGCTGCCGATCACGTATCTCTATAGCAGCACCGAGCAGATCGCGCGCGCGTTGTTTTCGCAGATCGAGCGGCAGTTCGCCGGCGAGACCTGCGATCCGATCATGCTGCCGTTTCACGCCTCGCTGCGAAGCTTGCGCGCGAGTGGCTGATTTTGCCTTCGGAACAAACAGAATACACGGAAAGAAGCCAAAACCAGTATGGCCGCCCACGAAACACACTAAACACACGAAAGACGATCAACGGCCCGGTCTTGTTTCGTTTGGTTCGTGTGTTTAGTGGGCCGGAAATTTCCGTGTATTCCGTGTGTTCCGTGGGCCAACTCCGAATTGTTTTTAACCATGAAGTCCGCCCGGCTTAACCGCCTCTTCAATCCGCGTTCCCGTCGCTGCTTCGATGTCGCGATCGATCACGGTTTTTTCAACGAGCTCTCGTTCCTTTCCGGGATCGAAGACCTCCGGCGCACGATCGATGTGCTCATCGAGGCGAATCCCGATGCGATTCAACTCACGGTTGGTCAGGCGCGTCATCTGCAGGCCCGCCCGGGCAAGGCCAAGCCGGCGCTCGTGCTGCGCTCCGACGTGGCGAACGTCTACGGCCCCGAGCTGCCCGGAGTCGTTTTCAGCCGAATGATCGAGGAGCCGGTGCTGCAAGCCGTGCGGCTCGACGCCGCGTGCATCGTGGTGAACCTGTTCCAGATTCCCGGCGCGCCCGGCGTGACCGACCAGTGTATCCAGAATATACTCACGTTGAAGCCGCAGTGCGACCACTTCGGCATGCCCTTGATGATCGAGCCGCTGGTGTTTCAGAAGAACGCGCAAGGCGGCGGCTATCTGGTCGACGGCGACATCCGGAAGATTCTCCCGCTCGTGCGGCAGGCGGTGGAGCTCGGTGCGGACATCATCAAGGCGGACCCGTCGTCGCCGGTTGATCCTTACGCGAAGGTGATCGAGATCGCCGGCGATGTGCCGGTGCTCGTGCGCGGTGGTGGGAAGGCCTCGGAAGAGGAAGTCCTGCAACGCACCGAGGCGTTGATCACGCTCGGCGCGGCGGGGATTGTTTACGGCCGCAATATCATTCAGCACCCGAAGCCCGCGGCGATGACGCGTGCGCTGCTGGCGGTGGTGCACGACGGCGCGACGGCGGCGCAGGCGCTGAAGCTGCTCAAATAAAGCGAACGCATCATGAGCATCGAAACGAAACCGGTGGTCCGCGTTGGCGTGATCGGCGGCGGGCTGATGGGCCGCGAAGTGGCGAACGCGTTTGCGCGTTGGTTCGTGCTGGAGAATTTCCCGGCGCGGGCCGAGCTGATCGCAGTGTGCGATGTGCAGCCGAAGCTGCTCGAGTGGTTCCGGCAGGTGCCGACGGTGCGGCAGTTTGTGACCGACTACCATGAGCTGTTGAGAAATCCGGAGATCGATGTCGTCTATGTCGCGGTGCCGCATCAGCTGCACGAGCAGGTTTATCTGGATGTGCTTGCGGCGGGGAAAGACCTGCTGGCGGAGAAGCCATTCGGGATCGATCTCGGGGCCGCGGAGCGGATCGCGGCCGCGGTGGCGGCGAGCGGCCGCTTCGTGCGCGTGAGCTCGGAGTTTCCGTTTTTGCCCGGCGCGCAGCGGGCGCTGGCGGTGGCGCGCTCCGGGACGCTCGGCCGCGTGATCGAGGTGCGCGTGGGCTATCTGCATTCCAGCGATCTCGATCCGAAGAAACCGGTAAACTGGAAGCGGCAGGTCGCATTCTGTGGCGAGGTGGGCGTGCTCGGCGATCTCGGGATGCACGCGGTGCATATACCGCTGCGGCTCGGGTGGCAGCCGCACAGCGTCTACGCGCAACTGCAGCAAGTCTATACCGAGCGGCCGGACGGCAAGGGCGGCATCGCGCCGATTGATACCTGGGACAACGCGACGCTCGCGACCTATATAGAGCTGGGGGGCGCGCGCGTGCCGATGCGCATCGAGTTGAAGCGCTTCGCGCCGGGCGAGACGAACACGTGGTATTTCGAGCTGCTCGGTACTGACGGTGGCGTGCGATTTTCCACGAAGACGCCGAAGACGCTGTGGACCTTCCGGCGCGGCAAGGAGCAGGGCTGGGAGTCGACCGATCTTGGTTTCCAGATGGTGTTTCCCGTCATAACCGGCGGGATCTTCGAGCCGGGATTCCCGGACATCCTGCTGCAGATGTGGGCGGCGTTCATCGCGGAACGCGCGGGCAGACTCGACGGGCGTTTCGGTTGCGCGACGGTCGAGGAAGCGGTCGCGAGCCATCGGATCTGGGCGGCAGCGCTGGCGTCGCACCGCGAACAAGGCGTGGTGGCGTTAAGTGATGGCCCCTGATTTCGCCGCGCCGATCCTCAGAACTTTTTTACCACGGATTACACGGATGCCACGGATGCAAGCCATCGAACTCCGGCTGAGGTCATCTGAAATTCTTATCCGTGGTATCTGTGTAATCCGTGGTCAGCTGGTTTGATAGATTTGACCTGCATAACACGAGTTTCGGATTTCAAGAATCTAGCATGCGCTCAGGAATCATCGCGGGAGGAAACTGGATCGTCGATCACGTGAAGCTGATCGACCGCTGGCCGCCGCAGGATGCGCTGGCGAATATCACGAGCCAGTTTTCCAGCAACGGCGGCTCGCCTTATAATGTGCTCAAGAATCTCGCGCAGCTCGGCGCGACGTTCTCGCTCGAAGCCGTCGGGCTGGTCGGCAGCGATGAGGCCGGCCGGTTCATTCGCGACGATTGCGCGGATCACCGGATCGACTCGACGCAGCTCCGCGCAACGCGGAAATTCCCGACGTCCTATACGGATGTGATGACGGAGCAGGGGACGGGGCGGCGCACGTTTTTCCACTGTCGCGGAGCGAACGCGGAGCTTGGGCCGGAGCATTTCGATTTTGCGGCGAGCCAGGCGCGAATTTTTCACCTGGGTTACCTTCTGTTGCTCGACCGGCTCGATGCGATCGAGAGCGGGAAGAGCGAAACCGGCGCGGTCGAGGTGTTGCGGGCGGCGCATGCGGCGGGGATGAAGACCTCCGCGGACGTAGTGAGCGAGCATAGCGGCCGGTTTGCGGAGGTGGTGCGGCCGGCGTTGCCGCACCTCGATTATCTCTTCGTCAACGAACTCGAGATCGCGCAGGTGACCGGCATCGAGACGGTCCGCGCGGGAGAGGTGGATCGCGGTGCGATCGAGCGCGCTGCCCGACAGCTGATCGAGGGCGGCGTGCGGGAGTGGGTGTTTGTACACTTTCCGGCCGCGGTGTTCGCGTGTGGGGCGCGTGGCGAAGCGATGTGGCAGCCGGCGGTCAATGTACCGGCGGGAAACATCGCGGGCGCGGCGGGTGCGGGCGACGCGTTTGCGAGCGGCGTGCTGCTGCGATTGCACGACGGCGCTACGATTGCGGACGCGTTGCAACTCGGCGTCTGCGCCGCTGCGGCATCGCTGGCGCACCCGACGTGCTCCGCGGGCGTAACCTCGGCGGCGGAGTGCCTGGCGTTGGGCGCGCAGTTCGGGTGGCGCGAGCACAACGACGATCGGAAAGGGGCACGCTGACTGGGCGCTCGGTTTTATGAACCCTGGAGCCGGCAAATAATCTTAATATTCATTGACCCCAAAACGCGCGGAGACGACCGTTGGGAGCCTGCTTCCGACGCTTCCCCGCCATGGGCTTCTCTCATGGATGTGTCGGTAGGCATGGCGCAACGAGAATGAGAACATTTCCCCGGACGGATGGCAGGGCGCGGCCCATTTTTTCCGCTGCCCGACGCGTGCTGGCGACGATCGCGATCTTCGCAACAGGCGCGCTGCACGCGGCGGACAGTGAGCGCGTGTTTCGCGCGGGGGCGGACCGCGCCGACATCACGCCGGAACTCGGCGTGCTGATTGTCGGCAGCTTCAATCCGACGCCGGCGACGCATGTCCACGATCCGCTTTACGCGCGCACGCTCGTGCTCGACGACGGGACGACGCGGCTCGCGTTTGTGGTGGTCGACAATGTCGGCGTGCCGAAAATCGTGTGCGACGAGGCGAAGCGTCTGATCGCGGAGAAAACCGGGCTGCCGAAATCGCACGTGTTGATCTCGTCTTCGCACACCCACTCGGGCGGTTCGGCGCGCGAACGTTCGGATACGACGACGGAGGAGATTCGCGATGGGTTCACGGGCGATCGGCCGAAGCTGACGAAGTATCAGGATCTCATCGCGCATCGCGTGGCGGACAGCGTGCGCGTGGCGATCAACCGGCTGGAGCCGGCGAAGATCGGCTGGGGCGCGGGGCGCGACGGGACGCATGTGTTCAACCGGCGCTGGCACGTGAAGTCGGAAATGAACCGGAGGAATCCGTTCGGCGGCGTCGACACCGTGCGGATGAATCCGCCCTCGAACAAACCGGAGGAGCTGCTCAAGCCGGCGGGGCCGACGGATCCGGAAATTTCGTTTCTCTCGGTGCAGGCGAAGAGCGGACGGCCGATTGCGCTGCTGGCGAACTATTCGTTGCACTATGTCGGTGGCGTCCCGATCGGCGTGATCTCGGGCGATTATTTCGGCGTATTCGATCGCCGGATTGGTGAGATGCTTGGGGCGGAGCGCAGCGATCCGCCGTTTGTGGGCGTGATGTCGAACGGCACGAGCGGCGACATCAACAACATCAATTTCCGCAATCGCGGGCCGGCGATGGCGCCGTATGAAAAGATGCAGCGCGTAGCCAATGCGGTGGCGGCCGAGGTCTATCGCGTTTACCAGACGATCCAGCATCAGGACTGGGTGAAATTGGACGCGCGTTATGAAGAGATCGCGCTCGCGCCGCGGCGGCCGACGCCGGAGATGGTGGCGCACGCGAAGAAAGTCCTGGAAAAACCGGCGACCGAAAAGCCGTGGCACGTGAACGAGAAAACCTATGCGCGCAGCGTGTTGCGCGCCGTCGATGCGCCGGGGGAGTTGCAGGTGCCATTGCAGGCTTTTCGGATCGGCGAGCTGGGGATTGCGGCGACGCCGATCGAGACGTTTGTCGAGGTCGGGCTGGAGATAAAAGCGAAGTCGCCATTCGCGCAGGCGTTCACGATCTCGATCGCGAACGGCGCGTTCGGCTACATGCCGACCGTCGCGCAGCATCAGCTTGGTGGATACGAATCGTGGCTCGGCACAAATCGCGTGGAACTCGAGGCGGCACCCAAGATGGTGACGCGGCTGCTCGCGATGATGCAGGAAATGCGATGAGATTAGCGGTGCGACGGCCTTTTCCAACGAGGCAGAGCCTCAGACCGAACCTGGCTCGCGGATTCTTGTTCGCGTGAGGCCGTTCCAGGACCAAGCTCACGGTCGATCATGATTACCCGTTTTCATTTCGGCCGGCTCACGGCCGCGTTTGTCATCAGTGCAGCGCTGCTCGTATCCGTGGCGAGCGCGCGCACGCTGCGGCTCTTCGTCGTCGGCAACAGTTTTTCCAACAATGCGACGCGCTTCCTGCCCGACCTCGCGAAGGCCGGCGGCCACGAGCTGATCATGGGGAAGGCGCAGACGGGCGGCTGCTCGTTCGCGCGGCATTGGAATGCCGTCGAGGCGTTTCGGGCGAATCCTGACGATCCCAAGGGCAAGATCTACGGCGGCAAATCGCTGCACGAGAACCTCGGCGACGGCACGTGGGACGTCATCACGTTTCAACAATACTCGCTGCACTCGACCGACCTTTCGACGTATCAGCCTTTTGCGGACAAACTCCATGCGCACCTGAAACAGCTCCAGCCCGGCGCCGAAATTCTGATGCACCAGACGTGGGCGTATCGGACGGATGCGAACAAGTTTGGCCAGACCGGGCCCGGAAAGAATGCGGCGAATCAACGCGAGATGTGGGAGAAGTCGCGCGCGGCATATTGGGAAGTCGCGACCCGGCTCGGCACGCGGGTGATTCCGACGGGTGATGCGTTCTGGCGGGTGGATTCGGATCCGACGTGGGGCTACAAGGTCGACGCGAGCTTCGACCCGAAAACCGCGCAGGCGCCGGCGTTGCCCGACCAGACGAATTCGTTGCACGTCGGCTATCGATGGAGCGCCGCCAAGAAACTCGGCAAGGATGCGAACCATGCGAACGTGGCCGGCGAATATCTCGGCGCGCTCGTGTGGTATGCGGTGCTGTTCGACGAGTCGCCGGAGAAGCTCGCGTTTGTGCCACCGGGCGTCGCGCCGGAGTTTGCGGCGCACCTGCGCCGGGTCGCGTGGCAGACGGTACAGGATGTCGCGGCGGCGAATCGGAAGATCGCGCCGGCTGCGGCGTCGACGAAGCGGCCCAAGCGATAGTTCCGCGATTCCGCATGGGGTCGCGACCGCCCCCGGCAGGGGCTTGCGGGCCGCGAGAAATGGGGACTCACCCCTTGGGCGGCGGCAGGTTTTGGTGATTCAATGAGGCATGGAAATCCGTCCGCTTCGGAACGGTGCATTCCGGCCATGGGCCGCCGTGTGCCGTGGTGTCTGCCTGATGTTTACCTGCCTGCTCCTGGCCGGTGGGTCGCGTGCGTGGGCACGGGAGGCTGGCGTGGCGAGGGCCGCGGAGTATCGCCGCGACCGCGTGATCGTGCGGGTCGCGGATGGAGCAAACGCCGCGCAACTCCGCGCCTTGCACGCGGGCCTCGGGAGCGCGGTGCTGCGGAGGTTGCACGGCGGCCACGGCGGCGGACGCGGCGGTGGTGAGGGCACCGGACGCGGGGCGGAACTCGTGCAACTGCCGCCCGGCCTGAGCGTGGAGAAAGCACTCGAGCGGTTTCGTGCGAGCGGATTGGTGCGGTTTGCCGAGCCTGATTACCTCGTCGCTCCGCTGATCTCGCCGAACGATTTTCAGTACCAGAACCAGGACCAGTGGAATCTCCACAACATGAGGATATACGGGGGCGTGCCCGGAGCGGACA
>JAKFEQ010000017.1:0-41942 GCA_036675625.1 Opitutaceae bacterium
AAGGATGCCGCGCGGCCGTTTGTCGTCGCCGTTGACGCGGTCGAGGTGCGGGCGGTCGGCACGTCGTTTGCCGTGCAGCGGCGCGCGACCGAGGTCGAGGTGCTCGTCACCACGGGACGCGTCGCGGTGGATCGGTTGCCTGTAACCGGCGGTGCGGCGTCGCCCGCGCCGCAGACGGTCGCGATGCTCGAAGCGGGAAATCGCACGCTGGTCGAAGTCGCCGCGATGGCGCCGGCACCGGTCGTCGAGGCGCTCTCGCCCGCAGAGATGGGGCAGCGGCTGGCGTGGCGCGTGCCGCGCCTGGAATTCACGCGCACGCCGCTCGCGGAAGCGGTGCCGATGATCAACCGGCACAGCGCGATCAAGCTGGCGCTCGCCGACGAAGCGGTCGGGCGCGTGCAGATCAGCGGCATGCTGCGCGTGGACAATGTCGAATCCCTCTTTCACCTGCTCGAGATGGAGCACGGGATCAAGGCCGAGCGCCGGAATGCGGGCGAAGTGGTGCTGCGCGCCGGCCGCTGAACCGGGGCCATGTGTGCGGCGCCGGGCGGTTCCCCCGACCGCGCCTGCCGGAGCGCTTCCGGAAATCCCCCGGCGCTGATTTTTCGATGTGGGAAACGCGCCGTGCGGCGTCTCGGTGGTGATGCCCCTATCGTGTGCGCCACCTCAGACGCCGGTCTGCGCCGTAACGTGGCAACCGCGTGCGGCCGTGTATGGATAGTCTGAATACGGCCACATCCTGAGCCACGGGGCGGGCGCGACGTGTGCCCGCGCCGGATTTCCCCCCGCGCGATCCCGCGCGCATTCCGGAGCTCGAGGTCGGCTCCGGCGTGTGAACCCCTGCACCTCGTTCCCCCCTGTTATGAATCGTTCCCCTGTTACCCCCGCGATGGCGACGAAGTCGTCCCGCGCGTTCCCCACCTGGTCGGCGCTGATTGCCGTACTCGCCTGCGCGCTCCCGTCCGCACCCGCCCAGACCCTCAGCGAAACCTTCGACGACGGCGTGGCCGACAACTGGTCGGTCGTGAGCGGCGTCCAGGCCTGGACCATCCCCGCCGACACGGACCGCGTGTATTCAAACATCGACTACAGCGACGCGACGGCGTGCCAGATTTCCACCTACACCGGAGCGACGTGGACGACGAACTTCGTCCTGCAGGCGCGGGTGAAGTTGTGGGGCACCGGGACGGGCAACCGCGTCGGCCTGGTCTACAACTACCAGGCCGGATCGCCGGTCAAATACTACGCCATCCTCCTGCACAAGGCGACGAGCGGCGCGGAGCTGCAGTTCATCGAAAACACGACGGGTGCCTCCAATCCGGCGTCCGCGCAGAGCCACACGTATCCCGTCCCGAGCAGCGGTGCGCCGGACAACCACTGGGTCACCCTGCGAATCGCGCGCGTGGGGACGCTCACGACCGTGACGGTGACCAACTCGAACGGGTCGGCCACCTTCACGAGGACCCAGACTGCGATCAGCGGCGCGGGGCACGTCGGGGTGATCGACCGCTCGGCCGACAGCGCGTTCAACGACGTCACGGTCGGCGAGATTCGCACGCCGGGAATCACCGAGTCGTTTGGCTCCGGACCGACGTATTCGCCGACGCGCTACGTGGATTCTTCCGCCCCGAACGACAACGGCGCCGGAACCCAGGGCGACCCGTGGAAATACGCGCCGGGCATGCCGGGCGCCAATCCCGCGCATGTCGCGGCACCCGGCGACGTGATTGCGCTCAAGTGCGGCAGCGAGTGGCGACTGACCTCGACGTGGAACATACCCACGTCCGGCTCCAGCGGCAGCCCCATCGTCTTCACCGCCGAGGGGTCCGGCGCGCTCCCGAAGATCACCGTGCTCGAAGACGTTTCGACGGGCTGGACCCTGCACAGCGGCAGTGTGTACAAGCGCACGGTCACCGGGCTCGTCGAACGCCTCTATATCGACGGAGTCGGCCTGGGCGAGGCGTCGAGCGGCGTCGTCGACGACACGCAGAACTGGGTCGGCCAGACCAGGGTCGTCACCACCGTCTCGGAGCCCTATCCGGCCGTGCCCGGCATCCAGGATGGCACCCCCGGTCCCGCGACCGTGACCGACACCGGAATCATGAAATACTGGCGGCACCACGACACGAATGCCGACTCCGCCTACGACACGCTTTATCTCTATAGCCCGGATGGAGACCCCGATACGTTGGGCAACAAGATCGAGGCGCTGAAGAGCGGCATCAGTTCGGCCATCCGGATCTTCAACAAGTCCCATGTCTATATCGATCGGCTCGAGGTGAACGGCGGCACGCTGGCCGTGGTGAATATCGACGCCAACAACGCGAATCTCTCGACGGACGTACGCGTGACCAACTGCGTCGTGCGGTGCGCGCAGAGGACGGGTATCCGCGTGTTCGGAGCGACCACGGGATCGACGGGCATGAGCGCGGGCCAGATCAAATGGAATGTCGTCGATTCCGGCGACGGCCCCACCACCAGGGTCACGCCGGACGACGCGCAATACGGCCGCAATCCCTCCGGTGCGGCACCGGACGACCTGTGCGCCTTCTCCGGCGATGGGCAGCTCGGCTCGAGCGACGGCATCGCGCTCTGGAACCACGTCAAGGACTGGGTCGTGGCGCAGAACGAGGTGAGCAATTTCTGGCACACGCAGCTCAAGGTGTGCGTCAACAACGCCGGCTACGGCGACGCGGCGAACAATATCCTCGAGCACAACGAGGCGCACGCGGATGATATCAACTACGCGCATGGCCTGGAGATCAACTCCGACCCGACCGCGTCCGAAGCCCTGCGGCTGCAGGGCAACATCGCCCGCTTCAACCACATTTATAACACGTGGGTGAACAGCAAGCACGAGGGGAACGACACGAAGTTCTACGGCAACCTGATCGTGGGCGTGTATGGTTCGCCGCGCGATCCGACCGGCAACAACGGGTGGAGCGGCGACGGCGTCTCGGTCAGCGGCCACGGCGGCTCGAGCGGGGGCGTGTTTGCCTATAATACGATTGTGGACGCAGGAGGCGCAGGCATTGCCTTGACCAGCTATTCGCCTCCCACTGGTCTGCTCGTCGCGAACAATATCTTTTCCCATAGTGGCAATCGGCGCCAGACTTCGAGCGGCGGCCCGCGATACTCGGCGCTCCGCGATCAGAATTCGCCGTCATCGCCCGTGGAGGTGGTCAACAATCTCCTGTATAGTCCGCATGTGACGACCGTCTATGAGTACAGGTCGGGCTCGTCCACGCTCTGGGATGAGGTATCCCAGATGCAGACGGTCGACACGGACTGGACCGGCAACATCGGCGCCGATCCGGAGTTCACGAATTACACGAGCGTCGACCTGACGCTGGGCGCGTCGTCCCCGGCGCGAAATGCGGCGAAGGACATCAGCGCCGTGTTGCCCGAGTCGACGGGGTGGTTCCACCTCGGGTGCTGGCAGTTGCCGTAATCGCATCTTCCGCGTTCGTGCCGAGGCCGATCTCCGGGGCGATTCCCCGGAGGTCGGTTTTGTTTTTTGTGGGGAAAAAAGACGCCGTCCCTGATTTTGCCATGTGGCACCGCGCCCCGTTCACGTCTCGATTGGGATATGGCCCCACCACGCTTGTCGTGCTACCCGCGAGGGCAGCGTTGTTGCTCGTTTGTCGTCCTCGCGCTGCTACTCCTGTGCGTGCTGCCGCTGCGCGCGGCCACCGGAGCGAAAACCACGTTCGATCTTCCGGCCGACTCGGCGGAGCGCTCGCTGAAACTGTTCTCGGCCCAGTCGGGCGTGGATGTGATCTTCATTCCCGAGGCCGTCGCGCAGGTGACGACGAAGCCAGTACGCGGGGAGTTCACGCCGCTCGAGGCGGCGGACCTGATGCTCGCCGGCACTGCGTTGCGCGTGTCGCACGATGCCAAGACCGGAGTGATCTCCGTCACCCGACAACCCGTCGCGGAAAAAAACGTCCCCCGGGTGGCGCAAGCGACGCCAAGCGATCGCCGCCCGACACGAAATAATCCTGGCGAAAACGCCGCCAACGATGGCGCCGTCGGCGACGGTACACTCACGCTCTCGCCGTTCGAGGTGCAGGCCGAGCGCGACACGGGCTACGCCGCGAGCGGCACGCTCATGGGCACGCGGCTGCGCACCGACCTGAAGGATCTCGCGGCCTCGATTTCCGTCGTGACGAAGGATTTCATGTCCGACCTCAACGCCACCGATCTCGAGGGGCTTCTGGTTTACACGATGGGCACGGAAGTCGCGGGCGCGGGCGGAAATTTCTCCAACTCGACCGACACCGGCCAGCGCTATGTCGATGCCGACAGCAGCAACCGCGGCTCGAATGCGGCCACGCGCGTACGCGGGCTCGGCTCGGCCGATCTCACGCGCGATTACTTTCTCAGCAGCCTGCCGGTCGACGGCTATATCATGGAGCGTGCCGAAATCAGCCGCGGTCCCAATGCGATGCTCTATGGGCTCGGCGCGCCGGCTGGGATTATCAACTCCGGCATCATCCGCGCCAACCTGGAGCGCAACCGGACAACGGTTAACCAGCAGTTTGGTTCCTATGGCACGAGCCGCTCCACGCTCGACCACAATCACACGCTCATTCGAGACACCCTCGCGGTGCGGGTCGCCGGACTGTATAACGATCGTCGATACCGGATCGAAGACGCGTTTCGCCGCGACAAGCGCGCGTTCGCCACGTTCACGCTGAGACCGCTCAAGGGCGGCCACCTCACGATCCGGGCCAATGCCGAGGTCGGGCGCGTCGACTTCAACCCCGCGAAGAACGCGCCGCCGCTCGACAATTTCTCCTACTGGTGGCGGCTGGGCAAACCGACATGGGACCCCACCACCGGTGCGGTCACGCTGCTCGGCGAACGCGATCCCACGGCGCCTACTTCGTTCAACGTGACGAGCCTGCAGTTCGGTGACGTCGCCTGGCGTAACGCCGTGGTGTATCCCGATCCGAACAGCGGCACGCCGCTCATCGCCGTGCCGGGCGATCCGATCGCGATGAAGACACGCGGCCTTCGCGCGCGACTCACCAATGGCACCACGCCTCCGCTCCTCGAGGGCGCGATGGCTTCGCTCGGCACCGGCGTGAACTGGAACCGGGCCTTGCAGCCCGCGTCCGATCCCGCGCGCAATCTCTACCGCTGGCTGCCGATCACCGATCCCTCGATCTTCGATTTCTATCACTACCAGCTCGACGGCCCCAATGGCCAGAGCTTCACCAGCTTCGAAGCCTATAACGCGTCGATCGAGCAGCGCTTCCTCAGGAACAAACTCGGGTTCGAAGCGGCGTTCGACTACCAGGAGATGACGCACTCGGACTACCGCAGCCTCACGGGCCAGCACTATAATATTTTCCTCGATATCAACACCAAGCTGCTGAGCGGGCAGCCGAATCCCAATTTCGGCCGCCCGATGATCGCCGGCCACGGTTCGCATGCGCTGAGCGATACGCGGCGTGCCACCAGTCGCCTCACGGGCTACTACGATCTCGATCTGCGCGAGGTGAAGACGCCGTGGCTCGGCCGGCTCCTCGGCCGCCACACGTTCACCGCCTCCTACACCGACATGGAGGTGTCCGCCTTCAGCCGCAGCGGCATCCCGCTCGTGATCGGGACCGAGTATGAGCTCTACGAATACGGCGCCATCGCCAGCAAGAGCGGCGCGAACCGGCGGGTGGGCCGTCTCGCCTATCTTGGCCCCAGCGTGATCGACGCCCCCGGCCCGCAGAACCTGGGCCTTCAGCCCATCACCGCCGTCCAGCAGATCAGCGGCACGACGCCGGTCAGCTTCCTCGCTTCGCCGCCGCCGGCCGTGGGCGCCACGACACTCGCGCCTTGGAGCGTGCAGGAGTTCGACTTGCGCGCGAGCTCGCCCGACAACGTCGACGCCATCGCCACCAACGCGAATCGCAACCGCCAGGAATTCAAGTCCTCGGTCGTCGTGGCCACGAATCGCTGGCTCGACAATAAAGTCATCACCACGTTCGGCTGGCGGCGCGACGAGTGGAAAAACTTTCAGTCGGACCCCGTCCAACTCGATCCGAACACCGGCACCGTGCTTTCCAGCGAGGCCGACCTACCGTCGCGTTTCACGCTCGGGGGCGCGCGCGAGAACCACGCCAACTACGGCGTGACCGTCCACGCGCCCGATTTCGTGCGGCGGCGGCTGCCGCTCGGCGCGGACCTCAGTCTCTATCTAAACCGCTCGGATAATTTCCGCCCCCAGCGTCAGCGCTACGATGTCTTCGAGCGGCCGATCGAGTCCGAATCGGGCTCGACCAAGGAGTACGGCGTGCGACTCGCGCTCTTCCACGGCAAGTTCGAGCTGCGTGCGACGCATTACGAAACCGGAGCCAACGGTGCGACCGATACGATCGTCAATCCGGTGCCGGCGAGCCTCGCGGCCCGCGTCGAAGGCATGATCGAGCAAGCCTCGGAACCCGACGGCCTGTATCAAACCCGCGCGAGCGGCGATAATCCCGACGCCGCGCAGCGGGCGATCTATCAACAAGGGTTGGCGGCGTTCAGTTCGTGGCTGCAGACGCCCGGCGCGCAGCAGTTCCTGCGCACGTTTCAGTTTCAGACGACGACTGCGCCCGATGGCCAGCAGACGGTCACGCGCGCGACGCGGAGCGGCGAGGTGATCTCGACGGTCGACACGGTCTCCGAGGGCTGGGAACTCGAGGCGGTGTTCAATCCCACGCGAAACTGGCGCATCGCACTCAACGGCGCGCAACAGACCGCCATGCGCGACAATTCCTCGCTCGCCTTGCGTCAGCTCGTCACGGAGGTCTTCGAGCCGCTTTGGGCCGGGCCCTTTGGTGATATGCACTCGACGGTGAATCCGGCTTTCAGCGTGCGGACCGAACTCGGGCAGCCGATCTACCAGCCGCTCAATCGCGCCCAGGTGCTCGACGGCACGAAGGCGCAAGAGATCCGCGAGTGGCGCTGGAGCGGCGTGACGAACTACACGATCCGCGAGGGACGCCTGAAAGGCTGGGGCATCGGCGGGTCGGTGCGCTGGGAGGATGCCGGAGTGATCGGCTACGCCTACAAGGTCGTGCCCGAAGCGGGCGGCGCCGTGATCGATCTTACGCGGCCCTACTTCTCCCGCGCGACGACCACGTTCGACGCGTTCCTCCGCTACACGCGCAACTTCGGCCGCCGCGTGAAATGGACCGGCTCGCTGCACGTGCGGAACATTGGCGTGGGCAACGAGATCGTGCCCACCTACGCCGATCCGGACGGCTCCATATCCAGCTATCGGATACGCGAGCCGCAGAGCTGGGCGTTTTCCAACACGTTCGAGTTCTGAGTCCGTTGGCCGAGAACGGCGGGGTCGCGCCGGTTTCCGCGCGACGGCGGAGGCGCCCTACCTGGTCATGTTCGAGTGACGGGCAGATTTTTTTCGCACTGCGATTGGGGGATTGTTCTGCTTCCGGCGTCTTGATCCTACGCACGTGCTTTCCACCCCGATCCCGTTGCTCAGAACCTCACGCGTCCGTCCTTCCGCCCCCGCCAGGCTGAAGCGACGGTGGGGGCGCGGCGTGGGCGGGTGGATGCTCTTCCTCGTGGCGAGCGCGGCGGTTCTGCCTGCGGCGGAGAAAACATCGGCAGCGCGGTCCGTGCTCACGGTTGCACCGGCGGCTGCGGCCGCGCGGCCGCCCAACATCCTTTTCATACTCACGGACGATCAGGGTTGGTCGACGCTGAGCTGCTATGGCGGGCGTCACGTGGCGACGCCGCAGCTCGACCGGCTGGCGGCGGAGGGCGTGCGTTTCACGGACGCGTATGTATTGCCGCAATGCACGCCGACGCGCGCGGCGTTGCTCACCGGGCAGCATTCGGCGCGCAACGGCATGTGGCACGTGATTCCGTGGTATGGGACGCCTTACGGGCGGCTGCGCGAGCCGGCCTTCCGCGAGAACCTGGCGCGCGAGACTTTCACGCTGCCGAAAGGACTGCGCGCCGCAGGCTACGCGACCGGCACGGCGGGGAAGTGGCATCTCACGAACAACGCGGACGGCAACTACGGTGGGTTGAAGCCGGAGGCCGCGGCACACTATGGCTTCGATAGCGCGGCGCCACCGGGACCGGGCAGCCCGAGCGAGGGAGACAAGCACGTGGATTATCTCACCGATCGCGCGATCGAGTTCATCGAGCAGCACCGCGAACGCCCATGGTTCTTCTATCTCGCGCATCACACCGTGCACGGAAAAGTGAGCGCGCCGGAGCCACTGGTGACGAAATACCGCGAGCGCGGCGCGCCGGTGACGGGTCTGCACAACGCCACTTATCTCGCCGCGCTCGAGCACCTCGATACATCGGTCGGGCGCTTGATGGCGGCGCTCGACCGGCTGGGGCAACGCGAGCGGACGATGGTCGTTTTTCTTTCCGACAACGGTGGCATCGACCTGGCGTATGCGCCGCGGCCCTTCATGGAGGGGACGACCACGACTCTCCCAACGCCCACTCAACTCACGGTGGACCGGCGCGAGTTCAGCAACGCGCCGCTGCGGATGGGCAAGGGAAGCCACTATGAAGGCGGCATCCGCGTGCCCTGCATTGTGCGCTGGCCGGGCGTGACGCCGAAGGGACTGGTTTCGAAAGTGCCCGTGCATGTCACCGACTGGCTGCCGACGCTGTTTGCGGCGGCGGGCGCACAGGCGCCGGCGGGCCATCCGGTCGATGGAATCGACCTTGCGCCGGTGCTGCGCGGCGGGCGCGCCCCCGAGCGGGCGCTCTTCTGGTATCTCCCGTTCTATGAAGTACGCTGGGGCGCGACGCCGGCAGCGGTCGTGCGGCAGGGCGACTGGAAGCTCATCGAGTTTTTTGGCGACTGGTTCGATGCCGAGGGCCGGTATGTGCCAGGAGCGCGGCTCGAGCTATATAACCTGCGCGACGACCTCGGTGAGCAGCGTGATCTTTCCGCGCGCGAGCCGGAGCGGGTGAAGGCGCTGCGCGAGACGTTGCGCGGCTGGCTGCGATCGATTCCGGCGGAGGTGCCGGGGCCGAATCCCGACTTCGATCTCACGCGCCAGTTGCTCGAAGTCCGGACGAACCCACCGGGGCGACGTTGACGCGGCGACCGCGCCCCGCTCGCGTTGTCGCGCCGACGAGAACCCCACTTTCGCGTTCGATGCCAAACCCCACCATTCCCCCTTCGCTGCCGGCGCTCGACGAAAGCGGGACCGTGCCCGCGCATCTGTCGCGCTGGTTCGTGGAGGAAGTGCACGCGCACGAACCGGCGCTGCGTTCGTATATGCAGGGAAAGTTTCCCGGCATGCGCGACCTCGATGACGTGGTGCAGGAATCCTTCCTGCGTGTCTGGCGGGCACGGCTGGTGCGCCCGATCGCATCGTCGAAGACATTTCTGTTCACGGTCGCGCGACACGTCGTGTTCGACCTGGCGCGCCGCGCCCGCCGCTCACCGCTCGAGCCGTGCGCCGCGATCGAGGAGATGCCGACTGCGCTCGACACGCCCTCGGCGGCCGAGGCGATGAGCTGGCACGAGAAGGTCGAGTTGCTCGGGCGGGCGATCGCGCAACTGCCGATGCGGCGGCAGGAGATCGTGCTGCTGCACAAGATCGACGGACTCTCGCAACGCGAAGTGGCGCAGCGGCTGGGGCTCTCGGAAAAAACGGTGGAGAATCACGTCGCGCTCGGCGTGCGGGATTGCGAGGCGTTCTTCCGCGATCACGGGGTGGAATTTTTCTGAGATGAAACGCGAGCCCTTCGATTCCGATCGGCCGGCGGCGGGTCCGGTCCCGCCGCTGGACTGGGTGCGGGAACACGGCGCGGCGGGAGCGGTGCGACGATCGGTTGCCCGCCATAAACGGCGGCGGCGGTGGCGGCGGACAATGCTCGCGGGGGCGGCGTCGCTGGCGATCGCGGCGGGCGTTTTCACGACCTGGCAGGCGCGGACACTTCGGCCGGAAACGGCGACCGTCGTCGCGGGCGGAAAGGCCCAGGTGATCGCGCCGGAGCGACGCGTCCTGACCGATGGCAGTGTGGTGGAACTGCAGCGCGAGGCGGTCGTGGAGATCGATTATCGAGACAATCTCCGGCACGTGCGGTTGACGAAGGGCGGGGCGCATTTCGCGGTCGTGAAGGATGCGCGGCGGCCGTTCGTGGTGGAGACGGCGGGCGTCGGCGTGCGGGCGGTCGGCACGGCGTTTGTCGTGCAGCTCACGAGCGAAGCGGTGGAGGTGCTCGTGACCGAGGGACGCGTTGCGGTGGGCGAGCCGGAGGCGGTGCTCGCGACGGGAAACACAACGCCGGCGGCCGGCGCGAGTGTGGGTGCGAACGAGCGCGTGGTGGTCGAGCGTGCGTCGCGGAATATCCCGACGGCGCCGGCGGTGGTGAGCGAAGCAGAGATGCGCGACCGTCTGGCCTGGCGGGTGCCGCGGCTAAATTTCAGCGGTGCGCCGCTGGACGAGATCGTCGGTCTGTTCAACGCGCACGCGCGCGGCGACGGTCCCGCCCGGCTCGTGTTGGCGGACGAGAGCTTGAAGCCGCTGCCGCTGAGCGGCGTCCTGCGCGCGGATAACGTAGAGGCGCTGCTCAGCATCCTCGAGTCGTCCTATCGCTTGAAATCGCGGCGGGGCGGGGCGGGTGAGATCATCATCTATCGGCCATAGTGGGGCCGCAGGCTGCGCGGGAATTTTCTGTGGTGATTGGTGGGTGCGGGCCAATGGGGCGTCTCTATTGATCGTGAACCCCCACCCCCAGATTCACTCGCTGTTTCGTTGTCTCTCCAAACCGGCGCTCGCGGCACTGCTGCTCGCCTCGATCATCGCGACGTTTGCCGCGCCGGTTGCGGCGGAACGTCGGTCGTTCGATCTGCCGTCGGACTCGGCTGAGCGCGCGATCAAGCGGCTGTCCGATCAGTCCGGCGCGGAAGTGGTGTTTGCGACCGGCGCAGCCGCGGGCGTGCGGACCAAGCCGGTCAAAGGCGACTACTCGCCGCTCGAGGCGTTGCAGCTCATGCTTGCGGGCACGCCGCTCGCCGCACGGCAGGATCCTCGCACGGGGACACTGCTGATCGACCAGCGCGAGGAGCCGGCGACGCCCCCAAAAAACGAGGCGACGCGCGCCGAAGCCGCTCCGGCGCCGCGCGTCGCCACGCCGACCTCGACCGGAGCGAGTGACGAGGCGGTCCGGCTCTCGCCGTTCGAAGTCAGCAGCGCGAAGGACCATGGCTACGCGGCGGCGAGCACGCTCGCGGGCAGCCGGCTCAACACGCCGCTCGCGGATACGCCCGCGCCGATCTCGGTGTTTACCGAGGAACTGCTGCGCGACCTCGGCGCGACGACGGTGGCGGATGCGACGGTGTATTCGCTGAACGCGACGGCGTTCGACGAGCGTGAGATCGGCAACGTCACGGGCAACGCGCTGCAGAACGATGGGCTGCTGTTCTCGATCCGCGGGTTCCGCACCTCGGCGACGCGCAACTATTTCGAGTGGGGACTCAACGCCGACAGCTACAACACGACTCGCGTCGATTTCTCGCGCGGGCCGAACTCGATCCTCTTCGGCATCGGCTCGCCCGGCGGCATCGTCAACGTCTCGACCAAGCAGGCGATCTTCAACAACCGCTACTCGGCCGCGCTGCAGGCCGGCAGCCACGAGACGTTTCGCGGCACGATCGACCTGAACCAGGTGATCGTGCCGCGGAAACTCGCGCTGCGCTTCAACGCGCTGCACGAGGACAGCAACGGCTGGCGCGAGACGGCGTTCAAGGAGTCGGACCGCTGGCACGTGGCGGGGACATATCGGCCGTTTGCGCGGACGACGCTGCGCGCCGAATACGAGCGCGGCGACGTCGCGCAGGTGCGGCCGCGGCCATGGGGGCCGATCGATGGCTTCAGCGCGTGGGAGGCGGCGGGCTCGCCGCTCGTGGCGACCGCGCGCGGTGCTCGGCCAGCGGGTGTCGGGCAGGTTTCAGGCGCGACGCGTCTCGTGTTCGACCAGGCGGCGGGTGGCGGACAGTTGCTCGACTGGCGCGGCATGGGCGTGAGCTCGGCGACGGCGCCATTCCATGCGGTCTTCGATTTCGACCGCGTGCCCAAAGACACCGCAGTCTTCGGACCAGGCAACCGGCTGAGCTACCGCTACGACACCTACACGGTGAAACTCGAGCAGCAGCTCGGATCGGACATCTTCATCGAGGCGGCGTTCAACCGGCAGAACCAGGATGGCTCGGGGGCGCGCACGCTGATCTGGGATGCGCCACTCGTCGTCGACGTGAATCAGCAGCTCCCAACCGGCGCGCCGAATCCGAATGTCGGCCGGTTCTACGTCGAGGACAACTACGCGGTCGGCGACGACACGAGTTCCTACGAGATCGCGCGGCTCACGGCGTCCTACCGGCTCGACTTCAAAAAGTGGATACAGGGCCGCGCCGGCCGGCTGCTCGGCACGCACCAGCTCGCGGGGCTGTTGCAGGAGGATGAGCGCCGGGCTTTCAGCGACGACTATCGCGAGGTCAACACGACGCCGCTCGAGCAACCCAATAATCTGAACGCGGCGACGAACTATATCTATCGCCGCACCTATCTGGACTTCACGGGCGCCGCCGGGTCGCGAGGAGCGATCGATCCGACGACCGTGGGGTTGAACCCGCAACCCGTGACGACGGTCGGCGGGCTGAGCGGCACGGTGACGCCGGGGATGGTGCGGGTCGTAAGCTCGGGCAGCCAGACCAAGGTGGAGACGAAGCTCTTCGCGACGCAGAGCTCGTTCCTCGACGACCGGCTGATCGCGACGTACGGCTACCGCGAAGACGGGCAGCGGTTCCGTAATGCTCGTTCGAATACAGTGCGCGGAGAAGTGATCGACGTCGTTTTCGACACGCCGATGGGCCCCGAGCAATCGGGCATCACGCGGAGCCACGGAGCCATCGTGAAGCCGCTGGGATGGCTGCGTTTCTTCTATAACGAGGCGGACAACTTCCGGCTCTCGGGCAGCCGCTACGACCTCTTCGGCCAGCAGTTGCCGAACGAGGTGGGGGAGGGCCGCGACTACGGCGTGCGCCTGCAGCTCTTCGGCAATCGCATCGCACTCAACGCGAGCCGCTACGAGACCTCGGGCCGCAATCGGCTGACCTTCGTCGGAACGGGCAACATCCGCACGCAGGCGAATCTCGTGTGGGATGTGCTCAATCCGGCGCGGCGGGTCGCGACCACGCTGATGCCGGGAGCGACGGACAACGTGGAGGCGGAGGGCTATGAATTCGAGCTGATCGCGAATCCGACGGCGCGCTGGCGGCTGATGGCCAACTTCAGCGTCTCGGAGGTGAAGGTGGCGGGCGTGGCGCTGCGCGACATGGCCTACATCGAGGAGAACCGCGCGTTCTGGATGGAGAATGCAGCGGTGCCGGTGCCGGGCTCGGTGAACTTCACGAATGTGGCAGGTGCGGTGGCGTTCATGGAGCAGATCTACCGCAACCTGGCCGCTTCGAAGGACGGGCTCTCGCAGCGTGGCAACGAGAAATACAAGGCGAACCTCTTCACGAATTATCGCTTCGCGGAAGCGACGCCGCTCAAGGGTTTCTCGTTCGGCGGTGGTGCGCGCTACCGCAGCGGCGCGAACACCGGCTACACGACCGCGGGTGCGGAGACGTTTGCGCGCTCGACGACGCTCTTCGATTTCCGCGCGGGTTACGAAACGAAGGTGCTCCGGGGCCGGCACACGCTGCGGTTGGCCCTGAACGTCCGCAATCTCTTCGACACGGACGGCGTGCGGATTTCCGTGGCCGATGCCAACGGCGCGCCGCAACGCTACGTGCTGCTCGATCCGCGAGAGGTGTTGTTCACGACGACGTTTGAGTTCTAGGCGAACGATTCAATCCAACCACGAATGAACACGAATGGAGCGGAGCGGACGGAGTGTCTCCGCGTGAACTCACGTGGTGGTGAGGGCACCGGAGATGTCGCTTCCGACGCGTTTTCATTCGGGTCGATTCGTGTTCATTCGTGGTTCTCCGGCATGAGCGCGGCTCAGGTGGTGCGAGCCGGGAGCGTTTCGTTTCCCGAGTGTGCACGCCTGATGCTGATTCTCGTGGGTTTGGTCGCGTCGGGTTTTGCGGCGGAGCCGGCGCGTGGGCCGAATATCGTTTTCATCGTGGCCGACGATCTCGGCTACGGCGAACTCGGACTAAGATGAAACCGCATCTCATCGGCCATGTCGCGGTCGAGCTTCTCCTTGCGGAAGAGGGCTCGGAGTTTGGCGAGGATCGTGTTCATGGCGGGGAAGCGCGTGAAGGGCTGCGCTTGCTCTTCACTCCGCGCGCAGCGCGATCATGGGATCGATCCGGCTCGCGCGCCGCGCCGGGAGAAAACTGGCGAGCGCCGCAATCGCGATCAGCGCCAGCGTGGCCGCGATCAGAGACACGGGATCGATCGGGCTGACCTCGTAGAGCAACGCCGAAAAAGCGCGCGACATCGCGACGGCGCCGCCGAGGCCGATCGTGACGCCGGCTCCCGCAAGCGTCAGGCCTTCCGCGAGGATTTGCCGCAGGATCTGCGGCGCGCTGGCGCCGAGCGCGGTGCGCACGCCGATCTCGCGTGTGCGCCGGGAAACGGAGTAGTGCATCAACCCGAAGATGCCGACCCCGGCGAGCAGGAGCGCGATGATCGCGAACGCCGCCAATATCCCGGTGTGAAAACGCCGCGGTGCCACGGTGCGATCGAGCAGTTTTCGGACGGTCGTGATCGCTTCGATCGGCACGGTCGGATCGATGCTCCTCACCGCGGCGCGTAGAGCGGGCGCCAGGGCGGTGGGCTCGGCTTCCGTGCGGACGATGAGGTTCATGCCGCGCGAAGGATTCTGGGCCCAGGGGAAGAAGATTTGCGCGATGGGCGGACGGTCGAGCTGCTGCCGGCGCTGGTCGGCCACGACGCCAACGACGGTGATCCAGGGCAACCGCGCGCCAAGCCCGAGGCGCAGTCGTCGGCCGATCGGATTCTCCGCCGGCCAGAGTTGCCGGGCGAGCGTCTCGTTCACCACCGCCACCGGCGGCGCATCCGGTCCGTCGAAGTCCGAGAAAATGCGGCCACCGCGCAGCGGCACGCCCATGAGCCGGAAGTAATCGGACGTCACGGCATCGATGGCGAGGGGCACGCGCAGCGGCGCGGTATCCGTGGATCCACTACGCTCCGCGACGATCAGGCGCGCGTTGCGGTCGCCGAGCAAGACTTCCTCGCTGAGGGCGACGGAGCTCACGCCGGGGAGTGCGCGGATGCGCTCGATCAGCGTCGTCGCCAAGGGAATCGTGTCGCCGGCCGGGCGACTCGCCGGCAGGCGCAAGGGAGCGACGAGGAGGTTTTCGGTGCGGAAGCCCGGGTCGACCGCCATCAGGTTCATGAAGCTGCGCACGAGCATGCCCGCGCCGGCGAGCAGCATCACGGCCAGGGCGAATTCCGCCACCACGAGGGCATTCCGCAACCTGCGGCGCGGCGCCTCGCTCGAATCGCGAGAGCTGTTTCGCAACATCGAAGCCGCGTCGCGCCGGGTGGAGGACAGGGCGGGCGCCAGGCCGAAGAAACAGACGCTGGCCAGCGAGACCAGGAGGGCGAAGGCAAGTATCCGCAGATCGACGGTCGTTTCATCCAGCCTTGGAATGCCGGGCGGCGCCAGCGTCCGCACGGCATTGACGGTGAAGAACGCGAGCAGCAGGCCGAGCCCGGCGGCGATCAGGCACAGCACCACGTTCTCGGTCAGGAGTTGGGCGACGAGCCGCGCGCGGGTCGCGCCGAGCGAGATTCGCAGCGCAAACTCGCGCTGCCGGCCCAGGCTCCGCGCGAGCATGAGGTTTCCCACGTTGCTGCACGCGATCACCAGCACAGCTCCCACCGCGGCGAGCAAGAGGACCAGCGCATCGCGCAGGTCGCGCCCGACGATCTGTTCGGCGAGAGGCACGAGCCGCACGCCGAGATCGCGGTTGGCCGGGTGCTCGCGCTCCAGCGCCGCGGCGACGGTCGCGAGCTCGGCTTGTGCCTGGGCGAGCGTGCCGTCCGGCACCAGCCGGCTGATGGCGCGCAATGCCCCGACGCCCCGCGCGTTGGCGCCATCGTTCACGGATGGCGGCATGAACGGCAGCCAGAATTCGGTGGCCTTGTCCGGGAAGTGGAATCCCTCCGGCCAGACGCCGACGATCTCGATCAATCGCCCGTCGATCGACATTGTCCGACCGAGAATATCCGGTCGCCCGCCATGATGCTCGAGCCACGCCGCGTGGCTGAGAATCGCCACCGGCGCATTCTGGGTGATGTCCTCCTCGGTCAGCGTGCGGCCGATCATCGGTTGCACCCGCAGCACCGCGCTCAAGTTGGCGGAGGCCAGAAGCCCGCTGGTGCGTCGCGGTTCATCACCCGATACGATGAGTGAAACCGGGTCGAAGACGGCGATGTCCTGCAGCGTCCGGGACGCGTTTTTCCAGTCCGCGATGTTGGCGTAGCTGGACGTCAGCCGGCTGCCCTGCCGGCGGTTCTCCGTCCACAGCGTGATCAAGCGATCCGAATCCGGGTAGGGAAGCGGCTGGAGGATGACGCCGTCGAGGATACTGAACATCGCGGTCGTCGCGCCGATGCCAAGAGCGAGACTGAGAACCGAGGCAAACGTGAACCCGGGACTGTGCGTGAGCATCCGCACCCCGTGGCGAACGTCCCTCACGACCGATTCGAGCCAGAGTCCACCGCGCTGTTCGCGGCAGCGCTCCTTGATCTGCTCCACGCCGCCGAACATCCGCTGCGCGGCGAAGCGCGCCTCGTCGGGCGACAGGCCGTCGCCCACGTGATCGGCCGCGCGCTGTTCGAGGTGAAACCGGATCTCCTCGGCCATGTCGCGATCGAGTTTCTCCTTGCGGCAGAGCGCGGCTAGTTTTCGGAACGGGTTCATGACTTGGGCCACCGCCGGCCTCCTGCCGGGCAAAGGTTTGGATTGAGGTCTCTGGTCCCTGGTCCTTGGTCCCTGGTCGGAGAGGCAGCCCCTCAGGCCGACTCCATCACTTGCGCGATGATTCCCGTCATCCGCGCCCAGCTTTCCTTCTCGGCCTCGAGCTGTTTCCGGCCGGCGCGGGTGAGCGAATAGTATTTCGCGCGCTGGCCTTTCTCGGTTTGCCTCCACTCCGACTTGAGCCAGCCCTTGTCCTCCATCCGGTAGAGCGCCGGATAGAGCGAGCCTTCCTCCACGCGCAGCGCGTTCTTGGAGAGCTGTTCGAGCTTTTCGGTGATGCCCCAGCCGTGGAACTCCCCGCGCGAAAGAACGCGGAGTACCAGCATGTCGAGCGTGCCTTGTACGAGACCGGATTTTTGCGCCATCGTGCGTCGTGACCTAGATCTTCTAGGGCTTTTGTCCAGCTCAAACCTAGACAATCTAGGGCCTCAGGGCGCGGCCCGGCCAGCGCTCCGCTCCACACCCCGGAATTCACCGCCATTTCTCGTTGGCTTCATCATCCTTTCACGTCCGTGCCGCAGGGTGGGCGCGATGGAGATGCCGAAGATTTCAACCAACCGTCCCAGCTGCCGCCGCGGCAGGATCACCGGGGTCTCGTCACCGCCGGACGGCCTCCGCCGGGGTGCGCGCCTTGACTCGGCCACGCAGCGGAGATTCGACCCGCGTGGTGGTCACCTCATCCTGCAGCGTCCGTAAAGAGCAGCATGGAGCTACAAATTCGCGGCCTCTCCCAGACCTACTCCAACGGCGTGCGGGCGCTGAAGGACGTGACCCTCACGATCCCTCGGGGAATGTATGGCTTGCTCGGCCCGAATGGCGCCGGGAAGTCGACGCTGATGCGCATCCTGGCGACGTTGCAGGAGCCGGACAAAGGCAGCGTCCGCCTCGGCGAAATCGACGTGCTCAACCAGAAGGACGAGGTGCGGCAGACGCTCGGCTATCTGCCCCAGGAATTTGGAGTTTATCCGAAAGTGAGCGCGGAGAGCCTGCTCGATCACTTCGCGCTGCTCAAGGGCGTGGCCGAGCGCCGGTCGCGAAAAGAGGTCGTCGAAGCGCTCCTCCGCCGGACGAATCTGTGGGACGTCCGCAAGCAAAAGCTGGGCGGCTATTCGGGCGGCATGCGGCAGCGGTTCGGCGTGGCCGTGGCGCTCCTCGGCAATCCGAAGCTGCTGATCGTGGACGAACCGACGGCGGGCCTCGATCCGGCGGAGCGCGTGCGGTTCTTGAATCTGCTCAGCGAGGTGGGCGCGAACAGCGTCGTCCTGCTTTCCACTCATATCGTCGAGGACGTGAGCGAGCTCTGCACGCGGATGGCGATTATCGACCACGGAGAAATCCTGCTCGAAGCCGAGCCGCTGCGCGCCATCGGCGATCTGCGTGGCCGCATCTGGCGCCGGGTGATTTCAAACGAACTGCTTCCGGCGATGGAGCGGGAACACGTCGTGATCTCGACGAAGCTCCTCGTGGGCCGCACGGTCGTGCACGTTCACTGTGATTCGCAGCCTGGCTCCGGCTTCGAGCCTGTCGAGCCGGACCTCGAGGATGTCTATTTCAGCACGATGGCAGGACACAGCGGTCGACGTCGCGCGCGAGCGGAGCCGGAGGCGCGGTCGTGAAGTTCCGCGAGATCTTTCGCTTCGAGCTCCTGTATCAGGCGCGACGCGTCCGGACCTGGCTGTATTTTGCGGTCCTTTTTGCCGCCGCTTACCTGGTGACGCGAAACGCCATCGACGGCGCGCAGAGGGATGGCGTCCTCGTTAACTCGCCCTATAGCATCGCGCTCGCGACGGTTATATGCAGCATGCTCTGGTTGTTGGTGGGAACGTCGGTGGCCGGCAGCGCGGCGGCGCGGGATATACAGACTCGGATGCATCCCCTCGTTTATACATCGCCGATCAGCAAGGCGGAATACCTCGGTGGGCGATTTCTCGCGGCGCTTGTCCTCAATGCCTCGATCCTGATTGCGGTGCCGGCGGGGATGTTGGTCGGCCTGTTCTTGCCGGGCGTCGAGCCGGAGTATCTGGGTGCGTTCCGGCCGGTCGCCTACGTTAGCACCTATCTTTCGATTGCAGCGCCGACGGCGTTCGCCGTCACAGCGGTGCAGTTCTCGTTGGCGGCATTGAGCCGCAGGGCCACGACGAGCTATCTTGGCAGCGTGCTCTTCTTCATCGGCATGTCTATTGCGGCCGGTGCGGCGATTCATCTATCGCACAAGCCCACGTTGGGGAAACTACTGGATCCCATCGGCTATATCACGGTCCTGGGACTTCTCTCGAAGGCGTGGACCGTGGTGGAAAAGAATACGCGGCTCGTCGGGCTGGAGCCTGCGGTGCTCGCGAGAGGAATATCGTGGATCGGCTTCGGGCTCCTCGTGCTCGTCTGCACCTACGGCCGGTTTCGCTTCGCGGAGCGTACAGTGAGGACCAGGTCGAGGCGAGACGAGGCGCCGGCATGAAGGATGATATACGCTGCCAGCCGCGGGAGTTCGGCTTCGCCATCCACGCCAGACAGACGCTGGCTATCGCGTGGATGTCGTTCCAGACGATCGCGAAGAGCTGGAGCGGCCTCGGTGTATTGTCGGGTATCGCGTTGTTTATAGTGCTGTTTGGGGGAGCGCTGCTGGATCGGATGGGAATTCCACTTATTCCCGCGAGCTCGCAGGTCGTTCCGTTGCTGACGACGCGTATTGCCGGCAGTCTCGAGACACCTTGGGCAATTGTCCCGCTGCTCATCATATTCTACGCGGGCGAGCTGGTCTGGCGGGAGCGCGACACCGGCCTGAGCGAGATTGTCGATACGACTCCGGTGCCGGAATGGGTCTTCTTCCTTGGAAAATTCCTCGGGCTTGGTCTCGTGCTCGTCGTGTGGATAGTACTGCTCACGACGGCGGGCGTGCTCCTTCAGGCCCGGCTGGGCTATATCGATTTCGAGCTCGGGCTGTATCTGCGGATCCTGTTCGGGCTGCAACTGGCCGACTACTTCCTTTTCGCACTGCTCGTGTTCGTGGTGCATGCGGTGGCGCATCAAAAACACATCGGTTACCTCGCGGCGCTCCTCGCGTATGGGTTCATCGCCTTTGCGGCGAAGCTCGGGATCGAAAACCGCCTGCTCGTCTACGGCTCCGATCCGGGATGGGCCTACACGGACGTGCGCGGCTTCGGTGCGACGCTCACACCCTGGCTGTTGTACAAGTCGTATTGGGCAGCGTGGGCCTTGCTGCTTGCGGTCGCCGCGACGCTCCTCTGGCCGCGCGGCCGGGAGCGCGGCCTCGTCGCGCGGTTCCGGCTGGCGCGTCTTCGCCTCACCCGCGCGTCGACTGGGATCGCCGCGGTGGCGGCGGTGCTGATGCTCGGGGCGGGCGGCGTCATCGTGAAGAACACGAGCGCGGGAAACGCATCGCACGATTCCTCTCTCCGCGCGGATCGGATGGCCGATTACGAGCGTCGCTACCAGCGCTATGAACATATCCCGCAACCGCGACTCACGGGCGTCAGCCTGCATGTAGAGATTTATCCCGACCGGCGAACAGCAGAGGTGCGCGGCAGCTACAGCCTCGTGAATCGCAGCGACGTGGCGCTCGAGTCCATCCATCTTGCAACGGGTCTGGAGGTCGAGACCGGCGCGGTGGCGTTCGATCGGCCCGCGAAGCTCACCGACGCGGACGAGGCTCTCGGCCACCGGATCTATATACTCGAAAAGCCGCTCCGGCCGGGCGAAACGTTGCGACTGAATTTCGAGGTGCGTCACGAACCTCGCGGATTTCGCCACAGCGGCGTCGCCGCCGCGGTCGTCGGCAACGGCACCTTCATCCGGAGCCGCGACTGGTTGCCGGCTATCGGCTATCAGCGAAATCGCGAGCTCAGGGACGCCGCCGACCGCAAAAGGCATGGGCTCGCGGCGCGCCCGGCGATTCCGCCACTCGACGACGTTACTGCGCGCGGGAGGAGGGTGGACCGCGTCACCTTCGAGGCGACCATCGGCACCGACGCGGCGCAGACCGCCGTCGCGCCGGGAGCGCTGCGTGGCACTTGGACCGAGCGCGGGCGCCGCTACTTTCATTATGTGACCGACGGTCCGATCGTGAACGATGTCGCTTTGTATTCCGCGGACTACGCGATTCACGAGGCGCAGTGGAAATCTTCCGTCAGCTCGGACCCCGGCGTGGCGATCCGCATCCACCATCATCCGCGGCACACCGCGAACCTGGAACGCATGGTCCGCGGGATAAGCGCCTCGCTCGATTATTATACGGCGCAGTTCGGTCCCTATCCGCATCGTCACCTCACGGTGGTCGAACGGGGCAGCCACGGAGAATCGCTCAGCGCCAGGGCGAGCGTGCTCGACTACGGCGAAGAGTTTGCGCTGTTCAATCCGCACGACGGTCCGCGCAGCCTCGACCTCGTGTTCTTCGCCATGGCGCACGAGGTTTCGCATCAGTGGTGGGGCTGGGGAATCAGGCCCGCCAGCGTCGAGGGAGAGGCGCTCATGGCGGAGGGTTTGGCCAACTATTCCGCCATGCAGGTGCTGGAAAAATTCTACGGCCCCGCGCATCTGCAGCGTTACTTGAGCCAGGTGCTGCTGCCGAGCTACGCGCTCCCGCGCACGCGGGCCGCCGTTCCGCTCCTACGTGCCAACAACGCATTTCTCGGTTACCGCAAGGGCGCACACGCGCTCTACGGGCTGAGTCGATATATTGGCGAGGACGCGATGAACGGCGCGCTCCGGCGCCTCTTCGGGAAACACCGTGTGGAGAGGGCTCCGTTGCCGACGACGCTCGATCTTTATAAGGAGTTGAAGGCCGCCACGCCCGAGTCGCTCCAGTCGTTGCTCCACGATTTGTTTCAGGCGAATACGCATTGGGAGATTGCAACCGAACGAGCCACGGCAACGCCAACCGAGGCAGGTACGTGGCAGGTCACGCTGGCGGTGCGAGCGCGCAAAGTCGTGGTCGACGAGGCGGGGGCGGAGACGGAGGCTCCGATGGACGATCTGGTCGAGATCGGAATCTTCGTGGCGGATGGTGATGGCACGGGCGAGCCGATTCACCTGCAGAAGCACCGCGTGCGTTCCGGCCCGCAAACGATCGTAATCTCGGTGCCTCGCCAGCCCGCCCGCGCGGGAATCGACCCGCGCCATCTCCTCATCGATTGGAAGCCGGAGGATAATGTCCGGACGATCGAGAGGGTGAGGTGAAGACCTGGCTGTCTCGTATCGGGGCCGGCCGTTCCGCCGCGCGAATGCGCCCGCCGGCATGCTTCCTACGGCGAACAACCATTACGGGCGAACGACCATTAGGTACTGGCGTTACGTCCGGTCGTGCGGCTGATATCTGGCTCAGTCCGGAAGCCCTCTTTCCGCTCCCGCGTCTGCCTTCTCCATGTCCTGCGCTTCACGTTCGCTCGATCGGTCCTCGTTCTCTCTGCAACTTCGCGGAAGCCGCTCGCGGCGCAGTCCCCGCCGCCATGTCGTCGGGGTGCTGTCGATTGCCCTGTGCGGGTTCGCGGCTGGCGTCGCCCCGGCCGTCGCCGCGACCAAGGGTAAGCGCAGTGTTCCCACCGACCGTCCGGTCAATTACGAGGCGTTCGGCGCGGTCGGCGACGGCGTGGTCGATGACTTGCCCGCCATCGTCGAGGCGCACGCGTTCGCCAATACTCACGGCCTCGCGGTCAGGACCAAGCCCGACGCCACGTATCACCTCGGCCGCCGGGCTCTCACCGCCATCATCGCCACCGACACCGACTGGGGCACATCACGCTTTGTCATCGATGACACGGACGTCGAAAACCAACGCGCTTCGCTCTTCGCCGTGCGCTCGCTGCTCGAGCCCGTGACGCTCTCGATTCCGCGGCTCACCCGCGACCAGCAGCGCGTCGACGTCCAGCCACCGCGCGATTGCTGGGTGCGCGTCGAGAACAATCGCAAGCGAGTCTACATCCGACGCGGCCTCAACCAGAACAACGGCGCGCCCCAGCGCGATTGCTTCATCCTGCGCCGCGACGGTTCCATCGAGGGTGCCATCGACTGGGACTACGATGTAATCACGCGCATCGAGGCCCATCCGCTCGACGAGCGACCGCTGGTCCTGCGCGGCGGGGTTTTCACCACCATTGCCAACCGCATGAAACGGGAAAAAGGCTACAGCTACTGGTCGCGCAATATCTCCATCAACCGTTCGAACACCACGGTCGTCGGGCTCACCCACCACGTCACCGGCGAGACGGAGGTCGGCCATCCCTACAGCGGCTTCCTCGCGGTCAGCCGCTGTGCCAACGTCACCCTCCGCGACTGCTTCGTCACCGGCCACAAGACCTACTCGACCATTGGCGCCGCCGGCAAACCCGTGAGCATGGGCACCTACGACCTGAGCGCGAACGAAGTGGTCAACTTCACGATGATCGGCTGCCGCATGGACAACATCTGCGACACCACGCGCTGGGGCGTGATCGGCACGAACTTCTGCAAGAACATCCTCCTGGAGAACTGTACACTTTCGCGCATGGACACGCACCAGGGCGTCTCCGGCACCTATACGATCCGCGGCTGCACCCTGGGCCACGCCGGCCTGAACGCGATCGGTCGGGGCACGTTGACGATCGAGGATTCCACCCTGAACGGCCGTTCGCTGCTCAGTTTTCGGGGCGACTACGGCAGCACGTGGGAGGGCACGGTCGTGATCCGCAATTGCCGCTGGATTCCCGGCTGCGGCGCGGCGATTCAGCCCCACGTGATCGCCGGGAGCAACGATGGGCAGCACGACTTCGGTTATCCCTGCTTCATGCCGGAGAAGGTGACCATCGACGGGCTCGTCATCGACGACAGCCGCCATCCGAAGAACTACCAGGGTCCTTATATCTTCACGGATCCGGACGGGACGGCGCGCGTGGCGGAGCGGCCGTTTCCCTACCGGCTGACCGAGCAGGTGACGATCCGCAATGTGACGACAGCCAGCGGTCGCAAGCCCCGGATTTCACCGGATGCCGCTTTCGCCGCTCGCGTGCGGGTGATCGAGGCGAACTGAGTTCGCGGCCCGGCGGCGGCGAGAAGTGCCCTGCCGCCCGCGCGGCAGGGACATTACCTCGCGGACAATGGAAGGTGATTTCGCATTATTGTTTTCGCGCATCGCCGAATCTCTGGCCATAGCACCTGGACACCCGCGCCAACCCCCGCAGTCCATGCCGACACCGATCAGTAAACACGTCATCGCCGCGCTTTGGCTGACCCTGATGGTCCCGTTGACTCAACGGGCACAAGAACCGGCGGCCGACGAGGTCGTCAAGATGGAGCCCTTTAATGTCACGGTCTACCGCGGAAAGATTCCCATTATCGATGGCTTCACCGGCAAAGATTATATGGGCGAGAACGACGTCGTCTTCAATTTTGCCCAATCCTTCAACAAACTGCTCATCGCTTATCACAAGAAGCTGGTCCTCGATGAAATCAAACACCTCCAGTTCCGGATCAAACTCGGAAAGGAGTTTGAACGGGAAATGGGGCAACTCACCGCCTCGTTCGGTTTCGGCGCCTTCACCCTTGATGACTCCACCTGGTTGAGGCGCGAGCGCGCCATCATTACCCGGCTCATCAGGGAACCCTTTTTCAAGATCAAGGCCCTGATCGCCTGGGATCTGGACCGGCTGAACAAGATCGCGCCCAATAAACCCGAATCCAAATACGCCGGCGACATTCGCTATAATATCGAAACCGGCAAGTGGGAGCGGCGCATCACCGATCGCTGGGATGTCATCTTTTTCAAGAATGTGTACAAGCAGGGCGGTTCATTTTCGACCGACAAGACGCAGGGCCTCAATCTCGATACCCACAAGGGCTTTCACTTCATCGAGCGAGGATTGCCTGTGGAAGTCCCCTCGACCGCCTTTCAGGACGTCAAGCTCACGTATCCCATTTTCTATTCCGACGACCAGGCCGGGGAAAAGGAGCTCAGGTATTTGCAGGAAACGTTTATCGCGAACCTGTATTTCATTTACGATCCGTTCAGTTGGGTGGCGCGCCGCGACACGCGTTTCCGCGGCGGATTCAGCCGCGACTGCCTGGAGCATATAAATGCCCAGCGCATCTATGTCGACGACCGCGACCGGTTCGACGTCGTGTTCTCACGATTCCTTTCGGACGTCGTCATCATCAAACTCCAAGGCGCCGAAGAAATCTATTCGCTGCACATGTTGAGCAAGCGTCTCGGCGAAAGCCCCCGCGCCCTCGGCCTGGGCTTGGATCTGCTCAATTGGAACAAGGGGGAAAAGCGGACAGCGCCTGATAAGCCGGAAGCGGAAGCCCGGATCTCGCCGGCGACGCCCGGCGGTTTTCGCTTTGTGATGATCGACGCGTATCAACGATTGGGAGAGCCCTTCATTGAAAAAATCAGAAGCCGGCTCCTCGCCCAGAAAAAGGCCCGCCAGACGATCAACGGCCACGCCATGCTTACGCAGGTCATCGAGGAACTCTCGGGCATGAGCTACGATGAGTTCGCTCGGCGCGCCAAGATCGCGCAGGAAGCACAGCTCGCTCAACGCAAAATAAGTCGCCCGCTTCCGCAGCCGCCCATTACCCGAAGTCCCGGCAACAACTGAAGCCGGACGGCAGATGCGGGCAGAAGAAGGGCCCGGAATTGTTGTAGAGATGGCGCGTCTACCGCTCGAAACCCGGCGTGATCAGGCGCGTGCTTTTTGGTGTTCGCAGGCGGTGGCGTGACCCGGTCGATGATACTAGCGCCAGTAGCCTTCGATGAAGACGTAGCCGTCTCCCCGGCGTTCCCAACGCGGCGCAACCCAGGTTGCACTGGTGCGAGGCGGAACCTCCCAGCGCCCGCTCACCCACTCCTGTCTGCCGTCACGTGACGTCCAGTAGCCGGGAATCCATTTGTATTCGGGCGAGGGCGGCGGTGGCGTAGGCTCCTCGCGCGGCGGTGGGGGAGCTTCCTTTACGAAAATCACGTCGCGGCCGGTCGGAGTCGGAGCGGCGGCGGGCGGCGTTTGAATCACGGTGGCTACGGGCGCGGCAGGCGCCGGGCTTTGAATCACAGTGGCCGGCGGCGCCTGGACGACGATCGCCCGGCGAGCGCAACCACTCGCACCCAATATAATCATCGCGGCACCGCTCAGGTGAAGCACCGCCACCGCAATGGAGGAACGGTGCGTTAAAAAATAGGAGGCATTCATGCCGCGATTGATGCCGCTGCGGCTGAAATGTTCGCGATATCGTGCATTTTGCCTGTGCCTGTTCGTCCCGGCAGAATGCATGACATCCTTGCCGCGGCTTCATTGCCGCACGCTTCATTGTCGTCACCGGGCTCTGTACAGTCCGCGCCGAACTAACACTCATTCCCGTCGGCTCACCATCGCCTTGATCCAGATCGGCGCAAACGGTGAGGTGCACCCCTTCGAAACAGGATAGTCCCTATAGATGCCCAACGTCTCTCCGATGGAGATCGCCCGCTTGCGGTGCTTGGGAAAGTGGATGCCGATCTGCGCCAGGGTCGAGTTCATCGTCCACTGTACTTCCGGCGCCGCGTTTCCCATTTCGGCTTCGATCCGATCCAGCAGGGCAGGGAGGTCGAGGCCGTCGGGGTTCTCCTCGACCCGATCTGCGGTCAGCCGCCAGCCGGCGCGGGCCGCCATCGGGGTTTTCGCGGCCATCCATTTTTGTCGAAGCGACTCTTTCTCCGGGTGCTGCGCGACGACATAGGAGTTGAGCCAGTCCGCCACCTGCACCCAGGTGACCGACTGTACCATCCGTTCCACTTGGTCTGCGGAAAGATTTCTCGGCTTGATCACCAAGGTGGCAAGAAACTGGGCATCGATATTCCCGGTCTCCCAGAGAGCGAGGGCGAGTTCGTGGTCGGTCTTGATCTGGGCCGCCACCTTTCGGATGTCGCCCCGCTTCACCCCAAACTGATTCTTGCCGGCACCAGTCTTGGCATTCTGCGCCCGCACTTGGGCGCTGCCCAGGGATTCGAGCTGTTTCAGGGCTGAGTTGAGAGTCATGGTCGTGAGGGTGATGTGGCCTGGCAGCGAGTCGTTGCTGCGCGAACCGCGCGGACGATGATCATCGGACAGACATTCATGTTACGCTGGCAAGTCCGGGCTGACGGTTCTTTCGGAGTGCCACGGGTAAACGTTAAACAACCCGCCGCTAGCAATTCACTTGCCGCTCTGCGATTCCTCGCGCGCCCCATGAACACCCCCCTGCGCCTGCGGAGCCCTGCGCTCCCTTGGAAACACCTGCGGGTCGCGGCGAGCCTCCTGGCCTTCGCCGTCGCCGCGCTGCCTTGCGTTGCCGACTTCATGATCGTCGCGCTCCCCGACACCCAGAACTACGTCGATCCGCTCTACGGCGGCGACCCCGCGATGTTCACCGCGCAAACCCAGTGGATCCAAAATAACCAGGCGGCTTCGGCCAAAAACATCCGCTACGTCGCCCACCTCGGCGACATGTCCGACACCGGCGACGGCAATCCGAGCGGCAGCGTCTCCTCCGCCACGCAGTGGAGCCGCATCTGGACCGCCATGTCGAAGCTCGAGAGCCCCGTCTCCATTCCCTACGGCCCTTGCGTCGGCAACCACGACCAGTGGCCCAACAACGATCCCACCGGCACCACCACTCGCTATAATCAATACTTCGGCGTCTCCCACTTCGCCGGCCGCCCCTACTACGGCGGCAACTGGCCCGAGCCCGGCAAGCCCTCGAATTATAACGACAGCCACTTCGACCTCTTCACCGCCGACGGCCAGGACTATATCGTGATCTACGCCGAATATGATCCGGGCGATGTCTACCCCGCGCTCACCGACTGGGTCGATGCCAAGATGGGCGAGTATCCGAATCGCAAAGCCATCATCGTCACCCATCACGCCGCCAGCGCCGGTGCCAACTACTCGTCCTTCGGCGCCCAAGGCAACCGCCTCTATAACAAATGCAAGGCGCGCGATAATTTCTTCATGATGCTCGGCGGCCACGTCGACGGAAACTATAATTTCCGCCGCGACCCTTCCGGATCCTATTCCCGCCAGAAAGTCACCACCCTGGTGTCGAACTACCAGTTCGATAGCGGCGGCGGCAACGGCTACATGCGCCTGTACAAATTCGCACCCAACTACGGCGCGATGTATGTGCAGACCTATTCGCCGTATCTGAACCAATATAAAACCAACTACGGAGATAATTTCACCCAGTCGCTCGACTCCCGCGGCGTAAACGAGGAGGGGCTCGTCGTCCTCTCCGACAACCGCCTCGTCGTCGCCTCCGTCCTCTCGAAGGTCAATGGCGTCGACACCCCTGGCTTTTCCACCGTCTGCGTCAGTTTCCAGAGCGCCGCGAAAAGCGCCACATGGGGCAACTGGATCCAGCTCACCGGCCAGTCCGGCTTCCGCCACGCGCACGCCACCGCATTCACCGACAACCGCGTCGCCGTCTTCGCCATCGGCCAGGCCTCCGACGCGTGGGTGCGTTACCAAACCGCGCCCGGCGCCACCGGCGCGTGGTCCTCGTGGGTCCAGATTCCCGGCACTCCGCTGCAGACCGACAGCTCGAAGGCCCTCAGCTACGTGAAAGGCGTTCGCCTCAGCGACAACCGCCTCGCCGCGATCGGCTGGAGCGACGGCGGCAGCGTTTACTATTCGCAACAGAGCACCGTCGGCGGCGCGTTCAGCGCGTGGACGAGCCTCGGCGGCTCCGGCTTCCGCCAGGGCGACGTCGTCCGCCTCTCCGACGACCGCCTCGTCGTCTTCGGCGTCGGGTTCTCCTCGCCGGCCTGGGCCAACGTCCAGACCACACCCGGCGGCGCCTTCGGCGGCTGGGCCTCGATCCCCGGCGGCGCCGGCCATTACTCCTACATCACCGCCCTCGCGAAACCGGACGACTCGCTGGTCGTGTTCACCACGCGCGTCGCCGACAACGACCAGGTCGTCGAAAACGCCGTCTCCACCGCTGGCGGCGCTTCGTGGTCGAACCTCTCGCCGCTCTCCAATGGTGGCGTCGGCTTCGACAAGATCCACGCCGTCCTCCGCTCCGATGGTCGCATCGCTCTCTTCGGCTCCGCCGAGCACAGCGTCGCCTATCACTGCGTGCAGCCCTCGGTCGGCGCCGCGTTCGGCGCGTGGACCAACATCGGTCCTTCGAACGGATACAAAACCGGCAGCGTGAAAGGCGCGGTGCTAAGCGACAATTCCATGGCCGCGCTCTCGCACGGCGCCTCGACCTTCGAATATTACAGCCGGCAAAACACGGCCAACGGCTCGTGGGTCGCCGCAGCCGGACTCCCGACTTGCTGGACGCGCTGACGGGCAACGCACCGCCGCAGTAACGCAGCAATCATGGTCGTGTTCGTCCCCCGAACCGTCCGCCGATCGATGCGCGGAGCGCCGCGCGCGCGCCTCGTCCGCGCGCTCCTGCTCCTCGGCGCATGGCTGCTGCTTTGCTCGTGGTTCCTGCGCCGCGACGTCTTCGAACCCGCGGCGCCCGCCCTTCATCCGCGTGAATCGTCGCAAGCCACGCCACCGCTCGCAATGCACGCCGCCGCCGCCATCCCGCCCGGAACACCTTCGACCGCTCCGACCGATCCAACCGCCCCGGCCGCACTCGCAGCACTTCGCACCGCGCCGAGCACGATCGCCAGCCATCTTTCCGGCGACTTCGCGCGCGGCGAAAAAGAAAACGTCGTCCTCGATGCGCCACGGATGCAGCTCGGTGCCGCGCTCGTGTCGTCCCTCGATCCGGGAGTTTTCCTCGGCTCCTACGTCTCGCCGCCCGCGACGCCCGGCCAGCCCCGCCAGCCGTTCCGCTCCATCGCCGCCAGTTGGGATATCGACACGCGCGGCGGCGGCCAATTCCAACTCGAGCTCCGCACCCGCTCGGAGGCGACCGGCGCGTGGTCGCTATGGCGCCAAATCCCACCCACCGACGTCAACCGGCCGCAAGCCCTCCCCGAGCTCTCGAACGACTGGCAATACCGGCTCACGCTCTACGCCCTCGACGTCGCGAAAAGCCCCATTGTCTACAACGTCACGATCGCCACGCATCCCGCGGCGATCGAACCGGAGCCTTCCATGCCCGATGAGCCGTAACATTGACGCTCCGTATTTCCGCCATTTCCGCGCCGCTCTTTTCGGCGTCCTCCTCGCTCTCGCTCCCGCAGCCGCGTTGAGTCATCCCGGCATCCCGTCGGATCCCGCGACCATCACGCGCGTCCGGGAAAAAGTCGCCGCGCTCTTTCCGGCCGACGAGATCGTCGCCTCGGGCCACGAGCTCTCCGTCGCGACCGCCGACCTCCGCCTCGCGGTCGTGCGCTCCTACCTCAACCGCGGGGTTTTTCTCGAAGGCGGACTGCGCGACGTGAACGCCACGCCCGGCGACCTGGAACTGCGCGCGCTGCTCTACCTCGTCAACACGCGGACTCTCTGTACGAGAGCGACGCCCGCCGATGCTGCCCGGGCGAACACCACGTTCGCCGAACACGTCCGTGCCCACGATGCGAAACCCGCCTCCGCCTTCTTCGCGGCCCTCGGCGCGACCAAGGCCGATTGGGACCGGCTCGATCGCGCCCAGCATCTCGCCGACCTCGTGCTGAAGCGCGAAACCGAAAGCACCGTCACCGACCAGGACGTGCGCCGGCACTACGACGAAAACCCCGCGCGTTTTGCCGTGCCCGAGGCGCTGCGCGCCCGGCAGCTCTTCTTTCCGCTTTACGACGCCAGCACGGGCCGGCCGTTTGCCGGTCCGGCGAAACTCGCCCGCGACGAACGCATCGCCGCGGCGTTGCGACGCGCCCAGGCCGGAGAAGATTTTGCCACCCTCGCGCGTGATTATTTTCCCGTCACGTCCGCGCATCGAAACCGTGAATACGTCTATCAGCGCGGCCAGATGCCCGCGGGCTTCGACGCCGCCGCCTTCGTGCTGCCGCTGGGCCAGGTCGCCCGGATCGAGACGTCCGACGGCACCTACCTCCTCCTGCCCACGCAGAAATCGCCCGCTCGAAAACTGGAGCTCGCCGAGGTGAAAGCCGAGATCGTCGAAAGCCTGGGCGTCCTCCGCCGCGCAACGCATCTCGAGCAGCTTCACCGCGACGCGAAGCTCCGCATCCACGATCGGAGGCTCGTTGCCGCCTATGAGGCAATGGTGGCCGCAAAACGGCACAGGAAATCGGAGGGCGATTGAAACAAAGCAGAACGTTTCGAGCTCGTGCGGTCGAAAGTCACGGCCCGCGACCCCTTCGGCTGCTCCGTTTGAAAAATCGAATCCTCACGCCTTCTGCCGGCGCTCGACCTCGGCGCGGAGGCGGTCTTCCTGGGCGCGAAGCTCGGGCGTGAGTTGCTCGCCGAAATCTTCCGCTTCGAAAATCGGGCGGATCTCGATCACCGCGTCTTCGCCGGGCATTGGATCCGGACAGCGACGCGCCCACTCGAGCGCTTCGTCCATCGACTTCACCTTCCAAATCCAGAATCCCGCGAGTAACTCCGTGGTTGGGGTGAACGGGCCCTCGACGACCGTCCTCTTTCCCCCAGACAGCTGCACGCGCTTGCCCTTGGAACTCGGGTGGAGCCCGTCGCCGGCGAGCATGAGGCCGGCTCGCACCAGCTCCTCGTTATACTTGCCCATTGCTTCCAGCAGCTCCGTCGGCGGCAGCACGCCCGCTTCTGAGTTCTTCGTCGCTTTGATCATTACCATGACTCGCATTGTCGTATCCTCGAATAAGTGGTTTTGGTTGGGCCGGCCCCGATGTTCGTGGTGAGGGTCAGTGTCGGCGTTCGAGATGACAACGAACGATCCTCGGCAAAAGGGACAGCCGGTGAGGAGATTTTTCGGAATACACCGAACTCATATTCAGGCCGAGTCGCGCGAGGTCTCTGCCGGCGATGCTTGTTTCCAGCGTCCCGGCCGGAGTTTTCCTTTGCTGACGGATCGTTGGCGACTGCTGGCACGGGGGGTACAGCGACACACCCGAAACCTTCACGTATGACTTCGATGGTTACGCGCGATTTCCTCGGTCGCGTGCACGACTGAAGGCGAAGCGGGCGGTTCTCGCCTGGCAGGCGAAGAAGGAAGGTGAGGGCCATAAGGGCGAAGACGATGTCACCATATAGATTTATATAACGTCATGTTTTGGGGTTTGGCGTGGACGCGGGGAGCTCACCGGAGAGGCTGGAATCTCCGCATGCACCACGGTCCTGGCATGTTCAAAGGAACTCTCGCACCGCTTCATTGAACGCCCCGGGCTGCTCGATGTTCGAGATATGGGCGGCTGGCGCAATCGATACGAATCTCGCACCCGGCACGTTCTCGGCGATCCACTTCGTGCCTGCAGCCGAAGGATCGTCCGCACCTGCGATGGCAAGCACCGGGATCTTGATCTCTCTCAGACGCGCGGTTGTGTTGAGCTGCATGATGGCCTGCGCGCAACCGACGTAGCCTGCGACCGGCGTTGCAGTAATGATGCCGGCAATCTCCTTCGCCGCCGGGCTCTCGCGGAATTCTGGCGTGAACCAGCGCTCCATCGTAGGAGACACGAGCGCCTGCATGCCCTGGGTCTGCGCGATACGGAGGCGGTCCTCCCAATGCCTGATCGCGTCCGGCGACTGCGCGTGAGAGGTGTCGGCGAGCACCATTTTATCGAAATGCCGCGTCTGTCGGAGCGCCAGCGTCTGCCCGATCATGCCACCGATGGAAAGCCCGATGTAGGTGCAGCGCTCGACCCCGAGCTCGTTCATCAGTCCGAGAGTGTCCCCGGCCAGCTCCTCGAGGGAATACGGCCCGTCGGGCGCGGCACTCTGACCGTGGCCGCGCATGTCGTAAGTGAGAACGCGGTAGCGATCCTTGAACGCCGTGACCTGCGGATCCCACATGCGTACATTCGAGGCGAGCGAGTGACTGAGCACCAGCCACGGCGCGCCTTCTTTTCCGGAGACTTCGTAGTAGAGCTCCATGCCATTCACCTTTGCCTTCATGGTTTCCCACACGCCTGAGCGATCGCTGCTCGCTGTCGAATAAATTGCAGCCCGCCGATCGCGCGCTGCGGCGAGGAACGCGACCCACGAGCGGGCGCAGTTCTTACCCGGTATTGCGACGTTCGAGGACGTTGCGCGAAAACGACCATCACCCGGGCCGCGCCTGGGGGTGCTGTCTCACCGGGCCAGATCCGCCGTTCACGGGACGGCGTCGTGTCGCACCTCGCCAGGACGATCTCCGGGGAAGGGCGCCGGCGCCGGCCCCCTGCTGTAAAGTTTACAATGATCTTGCAAATCCTGTCTAAGCCTGTCGGTCTAGCCCCGCGGCTGGCCTTTGCCTGGCCGTTCATCCCGTCACCTCAAACCCCGGAGGTCCCCCACCGCTTCTCATTTCGGCTTCACTCGTCCGCCGTGCCCCCGTGCGGGCATCGTTGCGGTCGGAGTTCGCGCCTCCGCCATCTTGGCTGAGGCGTTTTTCGTCCTCCAATCCGCTTGCGCCGCCGGTCCGTCGCCCTGTGCGCGGCGCACTCTACAACCGCTCCGTCATCTCAACTAAGGAAGAAATAATATGGCCCCTCAACTCAAGCGTAGAACGTTGTTATTGATTTCCCTGATGTGTGCTGCGTGCGCGCATGCCGCCGATATCGATATCTCGACTTATCCCACCAGCGGAGTTCTCCGGCAGAATCTGCCGGCAACCCTTTTCAACGGTCATCTGGTCCATCACAAGGCCTCGATCAATAATGAGATTTGGGATTGTCGCAGCAGCGGCAATACCTTGAGGCAGGGATATTCAGCGACCGCGTTCGATCAGACCTGGCTATATGGAGTGCGATATCCTGGAGGCACAGCGGCCAAGGAATGGTATGACTACAACGATCAAGGTGGACTGAACTGGCTCGCGCAACAGGGCGTCACGGATACCACGCATCCCCTGGATACCGTCGATGATGTTCTGGCCTGGTGCCGCGACGCATCGATGAGGGCCTACTTCCTCGTGCCCGTGGTCCGTTTCTGGCCAAACTATTACGGGCAGGCGGTGGATTATGCCGTCAATGCCGTGGCGCTCACTCATGCCAGGTCCGTCGCACTGAATGCGCCGATGCCCGAGTATTGGGATATCGGCAATGAAGTCTATGAGCCCGATTATGACAGCACCAATTACGCGGCGTTTGCCGGCAGGATTGCCGAGGCGATAAGAGCGCAGGTTTCGTTCGTTAAACCGGTCGTGTGCGTGAAACGAAACAACCCGGCGGCGATGGATGAAATCGTCACGAAGCTGCAGAGCAATTCCGCCTGGTGGAATAATGTGAAAGGCGTGACCATGCATGTGCTGAACACGGGCGAAGCGGCTTGGAGCGGCGAGCTGATTCACGATCAGGCGGAGACCATGATTAATAAATTCCCGGGGAAGACCCCAATGGTCACGGCACTGTCCCCGAGCGATTCCGACGGACTGGTCTGTGCCAACGCCCTGCTGGGATCCTATCGCCAATTGATGAAGGCCGGAATCCAGCATATCGTGGTCTGGCCGATCACTCATTTCAATATGAGTGGCCGGCAATATCATGATGGTGCGCTGACGCCGTCCGGCCAGTTCCTGCGCTGGCTCTCCATGGACGCGGTTGGCGGCAGCCTGATCAATTCAACCCAGAGTGTAACCGGCGACATCAACGTGATGACAATCAAGAAGAGTGCCGATCAGGTCGTCGTTTATATTGCCGGGAACAGCGGGGCCCTGGACACGAGTATCAAATTGAATGTCGAAGGCTTTGGGAATGCCACGATCTCCGGGCAGCGGCTGAAAGCAGTGAACGGGGATCCCGTCAGCGACGCGGTCGATATCGGCACGGTCCTTCCGGCCGGCACCAATCCTTATTATTTCTCGATCAATAAATTTTCGAAATACGAAATCGTAAGGCTTACCTTTACAAAATAGGACCGGCCAATGGGGCCGGCTGCGGTTTGTTGATACAGCGCCCGGAGTGGGGCGCGAGTACCTGGACATTGCTGTAGGGCTGCAGTCGAGGAACCCGTGTCCCATGGGTGGTCGAGGGCTTCAGCGGTGATGGACGAAACCAAACCACGTGGCCGGCGTGTCGCGAGGGTCCTGGCCGTGCCATCTCCGATCCGTGCGTTGTGTACATCGGACCAGATCAAAATAATGCTGCGCCCTTTTCTTTATTTAACGGCGGTGCCCTCGAGGTCTGCGCGCGTGGCTGGGACGAACGGTGCCGCCGGCTTTCCGGTCCAACGGTGAAGTTTGATTTCGCCCGTTTGTTTGCCGCGCGTGCCAGACCCTACGGCGAGATAAAACAATCCTCGGCCGAGCGGCTGAATGCCAACGTCGGCTTTCTGGTTCCAACCGCGGATGCCGGTGGCGGCGTCCTTCAGGCCGTCGTCGGCGAGCGCGAGCAGCTGGCCTCGCTCGGTGCCTTTGCCGCCGGGACCGGGCACCCCCACAAGATCGCCGAGGGTCGGCTGCGTGCGGGCGTCAACGGCGAACATCAGGTAATTCGGGAACGACGGCTTCTTGCCTTTATAGACGCCGAGGAACCAGCGTTGCTGCACTGCGTCGTAGGCGAGGTTCTGCACACCGTAGGTCGTGTTGCCGGTGCGCACGAAGTATTTGCCATGCACGGAGGCGGGACCGCTGCGATGCGGGGCCGCCTCGTCGAGCGGCCGCTCGTAACGGCCCCAGTTGCTGATGTCGTATTGCAGCAGCACCTGGTGGTCGTTGTCCGTGCGCTCGGTGTGGGCATAGATGCCGTAGGCGACGGTCAGCAGAGGCGGGCCATCGGTGCGGCCGAACTGCGGGCCGAAACTCACGCCATCGATGCCGGAGCAGCCGTAGCGGTGATCCGGAGTCTGCGCGATGTTGCCGTCGAACACGCCGTCGCCATTCAGGTCGGCCGTGTAATCGTTGGCGACTTCGGGGAGATAGACCGTGCGGAAGATCTCCGATTTCGTGGCCTCGAGGCCGACGCGATCGAGCCGGCTGACATCGATCACCGCTATATAGAACGCCTGGTCCTTCTTATATTCGAGGGAACCGTAAACGCGGCCATCGCGCGGATTGAAGTCGAGGTCGCCGAGGTGTCCGGCCCAGCCGACGAGCGTGCCGATGAGCTTGCCGTTGAAGTCGTATTTCGCGAGGAGCGTGGTGAAGGAGTAATAGATATAGCCGCCCTGCAGATCCACCGCGATGCCCTGCACATGGCTCGTGGGCCAGGTGCCGCCGTTCTGCTCGAGCGGCAGCCGCGCGAATGGCGAGGGCGCGGCGGCCTGAGCCGTCGCGACGAGGGCGGAGAGGAACAGCAGGAGAGTCGAGAGGTGTTTTTTCACGGGGAGATTTTGCGCAGTGGAGTAAGGGGAAAAAATCTCCCTTGGCCATGCTGTTTCCGAAAGGTTCGCCGAGCTGATACGTTCTGCCCGGCGCCGTGAGTTCGGGAACGAGTGTTAGCGAGGTAAATGGTAAAGCATGACACCGTCCGCTCCCTGACACCGCCCGTTCCCGTTCCTTGGCTACGCAAACGTGCGCGTGGAGCGCAACTGGAGGACTGCGTCGATGCGTGAGGAGCGGCGGGCGTAGTCGTCGGCGGCGGCGGGTTGGCCGAGGTCGAGGTCGAAGGTGGGGAGCATCGTTTTCATGCGCGCGTAGCCGTCGGGCATGCGGAGGCGGTCGGGGAAACAGGTTTGGATGACTTGCAGTGCTATATTGGCCGAGACGGAAGCGCCGGGAGAGGCGCCGAGGAGCGCCGCGAGGGTGCCGTCGGGAGCAGTCACGACTTCGGTGCCGAAAGTAAGGCGGCCGGCGTCGGTTTTTTTGAGGGCTTGCACGCGGATGCCGGCGTCGACGAGGTGCCAGTCGGCGTCACGGGCCTCGGGGTAGAATTCGCGGAGCGCGCGCAGGCGGGTCTCCGGGCTTTGCAGGGCCTGCTGCACGAGGAAGCGAACGAGGACGCGGTTGTGCAGGCCGGTGCGGAGGAGCGTGGCGAGGTTGTCCAAGCGAAGTGAATACGGCAGGTCGGTGGCGCGGCCGGTGCGGTGGAGAAACTTCGTGGTCCAGGTGGCGAAGGGACCGAAGAGGAGGACTTGTTTTCCGTGGAGGTGACGGATGTCGAGGTGCGGACCGCCGAGGGCGCCGGAGTCGGGTGGGGGCGGACCGTAGACTTTGGCGAAGTGGCGCGCGACGACGGCGGGATTTTCGCAGACGAGCCACTGGCCGGCGATGGGGAAGCCGGCGAGGCCGCGGGCGATCGGGAGGCCGGTGGCGTGGAGAAGCGGAATCGTGCTGCCCCCGGCGCCGATGAAAACGAAGCGCGCGCGGACGCGGCGCGATTCCCTTGACTCGGCATGGCGCACGACGACTTCCCAGCCCGCGCCGGCGCGGCGTAGATGCGTGACGCGGTGGCCGGTGAAGACGCGGCAGCCGTCCTGCGTGGCGAGCCAGGCGAGGAGCTGGCGCGAGAGCTCGCCGAAATTCACGTCGGTGCCGGCGTCGATCTTGGTGGCGGCGATGGGTTCGGCGGCGCGACCGTCGACGAGGAGCGGAGCCCAGCGCCGGAGGACGTCGGGATCGGCCGTAAACTCCATCGCGCGGAAAAACGGGTGCGCCGCCAGGGCGGTGTGGCGCGCCCGGAGGAAGGTGGCGTTGGCGGCGCCGCGGACGAAGCTCAGGTGCGGGACGGCGCGGACCCACTCGACGGGGCGCGGGGCGAGACCGTGGGTGGTGGCGTAGCTCCAAAACTGGAGCGACTGCTCGAAGCGGGCGAAGATCTCGACAGCCTTGGCGACATCGATGGGAGCGCCGGCGATGGCCGGTGGCGGCGTGTAGTTGAGTTCGCAGAGACCGGCGTGGCCGGTGCCAGCGTTGTTCCAGCCGTCGGAGCTTTCGCGGGCGAGTTCGGGGGCGGCTTCGTAGAGCTCGATCGCGAGGCGCGGATCGAGGCGCTTGAGCATCGCGCCGAGGTGGGCGGACATGACGCCACCGCCGATGAGGAGGACGTCGGGGGCTGGAGAAGGCATGGGAAAGGGGAGCGGAGGCGAGATCTACGCCACGAGCGTATCAATGCAGTTGAGAGCTGGGAGTCTAGAGTTGAGAGGAAAACCGAGATTGCTCGCCCTCGCCCGAATCGGCCCCTGTTGGTGCGGCGCCCCTGATCGCTCCTCCATTTATGGAACCGATCGTGCGTTGCCAGGTGCTCCGGGATCGCACCATGCGTGCTCCGGTCCGGGGGCAGGCCGATATAAGCCTATTTCGGGCGCTCCGTTGATTCGACCGAACCCACGCGCGCTCTCCCCGAGCCATTCAAACTCAGAATATACAATAATCGGCCTTACCCCTTGACGGCCGCGTGCGGTGGAACGAAGCCCGCGAGGCGGTGGCGAAGTGGTGAGTGAGTTATCGACGTGCCGGCCGCGCAGGATCGTTCGGGGGTTGGCTATGTTAAACCAGCCGACTATTTATAGAATTTTCTATGCGCATAAACGTTATACTCGACGCGCCCGTTTCGGAGGTTCCATTTCCCGAGCGTAAACCCAATGAAGTATCTTACCCCGTGTATTTCCCTCTCGAGCGCTTTGGCGTTGGCCACGGTGCTCGCGGCGCAGACGGACCCCCGACCATCCGCCCAGGTTACGAGCCCGGACCAGGATCCGTCGCTGGTTCAGCTCGAGGCCTTCACGGTCACCGGCTCCAATATTCGTCGCGTCGACGCCGAGACGGCTCTGCCCATCACCTCGATCGATCTCGAGGAGCTGAACGTTCGCGGAGGTTCGACCATGGCCGACCTCTTCGAGACGATCACCATCGCCGAGCCGAGCGGCTTGAACGAGAGCAACACCGGTCCGCAGGGCGCGCGCGGCGACGTGAATTCGATCGACCTGCGCGGTCTGGGCTCCGGCAGCACGCTCACGCTGATCAACGGTCGTCGTTACGCGCCGCATCCCATTTCGATGGCGGAAAACGGCGTCCCTTCGCTCGCGCCCAATGCCAATGCGGTGCCGACCGCGCTCCTTGGCCGCGTCGAGATTCTACGCGACGGCGCCTCGGCGATCTATGGTGCCGACGCGGCGGCCGGTGTGATCAATAATATTATTTCACCCGCCTACAAAGGCCGGCGCGTCGCTGCGAAAGTGCTGATGACTCAGCACGGCGGCGGAAACGAGTATCGTTTCACGGCCGCGGAAGGCTTCAAGAAGGACAAGACGAACATCTCGGTGTCGCTGGACTATTTTCATCGCGACGCGCTTTCGGCCCCGGATCGTTTCTGGGCGAGCCAGATGGATCTGCGGCTCGCGCGCAAGCCGCCGGCGCCCTGGGATGGCGTGCCGGTGACCGATCCGGTGACGGGCGTTGTACAGGCGCGGGATAACGATTTCGCCAATACCAACGCGGTGAATCAATATGGCCAGTGGCAGCGCGGCACGATTCAGCCGGACTTTCGCACCTTCGTGGGTTCGCGCCCGGCCGGCAATGCCGGCATCACGACGAGCACGACACCGGCGCCCGGCGTCGCCACGATGGCGGCGAATGGCACGTTCTTTTTCTGGCCCGATCCTTCCGGCACGCTCAACTGGAAGCAGACGGCGCCGTCCAAGAATATCGACAGTCCGGAAAACGCGACCTACTCGAACTGGGCAAAGTGGCGCGTGCTCGTGCCGCGCACCGACCGGGTGAACTTCTCCGCCTTCGCCGACCGGCCGATCAACGATCGCATCACGGCCTTCGGCGACTTCATGTATTATTATGCGCGGAGCTTTAGCGGCCGCGAGCCGATCAATTTCGACCGCGTCGACGAGCCGGGCATCTACGTGCCGGCGTTGAACCCCTATAATCCGTTTGGTACGCGCTTCTATCATCCGACTGGCGCCCCCAATCCCGACGGCACGCCGCGTCTCGTCGGGGCGCCGGCCGACGTCTCGATGATCGGCGGCGTCACTCCGGTCGAGGTGAAGCCGCGCATCATCGAGGTGCACACCCATCTTTTCCGCGGGCTCGCGGGTCTCCGGGGGAAGTTTGCCGACACCTGGCAGTGGGAGAGCGCTGTGATGTATTCCGGTGCGCAGACCCACGAGTACGAGCACAACTATATGCGCGAATCGCGTCTGCGGCAGGCGCTCAACCGGACCGACAGCACCGCGCTCAATCCCTTTGGCTATACTTTCAAGGTCGCCAACAACCAGATTGTCTCCGACCAACCCTATATCAATCCCGAGTCGATCTGGGCACCGATCTATAGCGATGACGAGCGTTTCGGCAAAACGAAGCTCTTCGTCTGGGATGCGAAAACCACGGGCGAGCTCTGGCAGCTCTTCAAGGGCGGACGGATCGGCGTCGCAACGGGCGGCGAGCTGCGGTGGGAAAGCTATGACGACAAACGCCCGGTCTATTCGGGCATGAATCCGCCGGGCGCCGGGGCCGATTTCCCCTACCTGCGCGATGGCGATAACGACATCCTCGCGCTCAGCCCGAACGTATCGATCTCCGCGGCGCAGACGATCTACGCCTTCTACTCCGAGGCGGCGTTTCCCTTCGTCACGCATGCGAATCGCAAGCCGCTGGTCGAAGCGCTCGAGCTGACGCTCGCCGGCCGTTTCGAGCATTTTTCCATTCACGGCCAGACGACCAAGCCGAAGGCCAGTCTCGTCTGGAAACCCGCCCCCTGGCTCAAGCTCCGCGGCTCGATCGCGGAGTCGTTTCGCGCGCCCAATCTGGTGCAAACCAGCGTGACTTCGCTGCAGCGTAGCGTCGCCGCCAACGATCTCTATCGCGCGGAAGTCACGGGCCTCGCGAACGACGGCAACGTCAATCGCCTCGTCTTTCGTCAGGGCAACCAGCAACTCGATCCTGAGGTCGCGCATAGCTGGGTGGCCGGATTCGTCGTCGACGTGCCGAAGGTCCGGGGACTCTCCCTCGCGTTCGATTACTGGCGGCTCAACCAGAACAACGTGATCGATAACATCGGCGCGCCGGGCACGCTGCGGCGTGATGAGCTTTATCTCGACCTTGCCATGCAGAAGGCGCTCGCCGCCGGCACGCCCGCGGACCAGATCGATCTCGGCTCGGGCACCGCGAGTTACCAGGGTTATCGCACCGTCACCCGCAAGCCGGTGACCGCCGAGGATCGCGCCGCGTTTGCCGCCTATAATGCGCGGCAGCCGACCAATGCAACCAAGCGAGCCCCGGTGGGCGAGTTCGTCAGCATGATCGACAACTATGTGAACCTTGGCGGTCGCGATCTCGAGGGTTACGAACTCGGCCTCCAATACCGGATTCCGAAAAACCGGTTCGGCCAGTTCGTGCTCAAAGGCGAGGCGACGCACTACCTGCGCCGCGAAGACAAGGTCGAGGAAGACGCGCCGACGTTGAATACGCTGGGCAAGAACGGACGCGCCGACTGGCGGGCCAACCTGTCCCTGTCGGTGAAGCGCAATGCGTGGGGTGCCGGCTGGTTCACGAGTTACTATGGCTCGTTTGTCGATACGTCGGCAGCCACGACCGAAACCATCTACAATGCGCTTGGTCAGCCGAAGCATATCAAACGTTACTATGACAACGGCATTGTACGCTATGTATTGCGCGTCAGACCGGTCATTATGCACAACGCATATCTGTCGCACCGCTTCGACCGCAACGCTCCTCCGTGGCTGCGCGGCGTGAGCGTGCGCGGCGGCATCAACAACGTGTTCGACCGCGAGCCGTCGATTTCGGACGAGACGCAGGGCACCGGCTATGCCGGCGGCGTGGCCAATGTCCGCGGGCGCATGTTCTCCCTCGACGTGTCACGCAACTTCTAACGAGGCGGGGCTGATCGAGGCAATGGCGCAGACGCTCCTCGCCGGGACCAGCGGCGGCCGCACGATGACGTATTGGACGAGCAACGCGCTCTTCGATACCCGTTCCGACGAACGGCGACTCGGCTTGAAGCAATGGCACGCCTTGGCGTTGCATGTTCGCTCCCATCAGCGCGCGATTCGCATCGTCGTGCTCAAGGAACGGAATCATTCCCGCAGCGATCGAGATGA
>JAKFEQ010000078.1:0-7678 GCA_036675625.1 Opitutaceae bacterium
CAGGACGATTTTTCGCTGCACCAGGCACTGTCGCTCTACCTCATCGACACGCTGCCGCTCCTCGACCGCGCGTCGCCCGATTATCCGTTCGATGTCCTCACGCTCTGCGAGTCCATCGTCGAAGATCCCGACGCGATTCTCCGCCGCCAGGTCGACAAGCTGAAGACCGACAAGATGGCCGAGATGCGTGCCGCCGGCGCGCAATACGAGGAGCGCATGGAGAAGCTCGAGCAGATCGAGCACCCGAAGCCGTTGCGCGAATTTCTCTACGACACGTTCAACGCCTTCGCCGCGAAACATCCCTGGGTGGAACAGGAAAACGTCCGGCCGAAGTCGATCGCGCGCGAGATGTTCGAGCGCTACATGTCGTTCGCCGATTACATTCGCGACTACGGCCTGCAACGCTCCGAAGGCCTCCTGCTGCGACACCTTTCGCAAGTCTGGAAGGTCCTTTCGCAAACCGTGCCGACCGCCGCGAAGACCGACGAGGTCATCGAAATGGAAGACTACTTTCGCGAGCTTATCCGCGGCATCGATTCCAGCCTGCTCGAGGAATGGGAGCGGCTGCGCAACCCAGACTTCATCGCGGCCGCCACCACCGGCGATGGCAGCGACAAACCCGCGCGACCCGCGAGCTTCGACCTCACGCGCGACGTCGCCTCGTTCCGTCGGCTCGTGCGCACCGCGATCTTCGGTTTCCTGCAGGACGTCGCCGCGCGCGATTGGGAAAGCGCCGCCTCGCGTCTCGCAACCGGTGAGGCGGGCGGCACCCTCGAAGGCGTCCCAATGTCGCCCGAAGCGAAGCGCATCGAGGCGGCGTTTAACCCGTATTTCGACGCCCGCCTGCGCTTCCGCCTCGACCCCGAAGGCCGCTCGACGAAGCACACGCACTGGACCGATGACGGCGGCATCGCCACCGATGGCGGTCCGCAATGGGCCGTCGCGCAGGTGTTGATCGACTCCGCGGAAGCAAACGACTGGGAGGCGCGCTTCACCGTGCCCCTCGCCGCATCACGCGCAGAAAACCGCGCCGTCGTCCGCTTCGAAACCGTCGCCGCGATCGGCACGTAGCCTCGCCCGAGGCAGGAACTCGCATTCCATCGCCGCTTCGCCGTTACAACGTGGTCTGCAGCAGATCGGCGTGCAGTCGATACGTCGCCTTCACTCCTCCGCCCGCTTCTTCTTCTTTTTCGCTTCCGGGGCGCGCTCGATCGCAGCTCCCGGTCGATAAGCCGGATTTGGTTTCGGATACGTCGCACCCGTATCGGTCAGGAATTTATCGATCAGCGCATCGAGCGCCTTCACCTGGTCGGGCATTTGCGATGCGAGGTTCTTCGCTTCGCCCAGGTCCGCGCGGAGGTTATAGAGCTCGTGCCGGTCCGGAAATCGCGGCCCCGTCTCGAACCAGCGGATCAGTTTCCAGTCGCCTGAGCGCACCGTCACGCCGGGCGGTTTTGTCGGCCCGCCGTGCGAGAAATAGTTGAAGAATGCGTTGCGGCTCAGCTTGCCAGAGGATGTCAGCACGCCCGCAAAGCTCACGCCGTCGATCTTCTGTTGCGCCGGCGCGGCGATCCCCAGCACGTCCAGGATTGTTGGATACAGATCGATGGGCCCCACCACTTCCGAACTCGTCGTGCCCGCCTTCACCCGGCCCGGCCACGACCACATCAACGGCACGCGAACGCCTCCTTCATAGAGCGTGCCCTTGCCGTCGCACAGCGGAAAATTGTTCGTTGGCGGCCGGTCCCCGGCCCATCTCCGCCAATCCTTGATCCGGTCCTGCGCAATTTTGCCGCCCGCCTTCGCCCGCTTGTCGTCCGGTGTGTTGCTGTGCGTGTTGCCGCCATTGTCGGAATAGAAGATCACGATCGTGTTCTCCGTCAGCTTCAGCCGGTCGAGCGCGTCCAGAACCCGGCCGAAGCTCTCGTCGACGCTCTTCAGCATCGAGGCCATGATCGGATTGCCCTGTTGCCCGCGCGGGTCGGTCTTCCCCGCAAACTCCCTCGTGTAACTTTCCTTGTGTCCCCACGGACCGTGGACGCCATGATGCCAGAGCTGGAGATAAAACGGCCGCTCGCGATTCGCCTCGATGAACCCGATCGCCTCGTCGGTCAGCCGGTCCGTGATGTATTCGCCCGGCGGCCCGTCCTGGTATGATTAATGCGACCGAAAACCGTACGGTGAGAAATAGCTCGGCGGACCGGGATCCGGATGGGCATGCACCGCAAACTCGAACCCATGCTGCTCGGGCCAGTGCGGCTCCGTAAGCCCGATGTGCCATTTACCGACATGTCCGGTCCGCCAGCCGGCATCGCGCAGCACCTCGGCCAACGTGTGATTTTCCGGGTCGAGGTAGTTCTTGCTCTCGGGGGCGAGCAACGGGCGATTCGCCGGCGCCGAGGCCGGCAGAAACTCGTGCCCGGCGGGCTGCGGCGGCTCATGGCCTGTCGCGCTCGTGATGCCGTGCCGCGCGGAATATTGTCCCGTCAGGATGGAAGCCCGGGTGGGCGAGCACAGCGGCACCGCGTAGGCATCGGTGAAGCGCATCGCACGAGTCGCAAAACGGTCCACGTTCGGCGTCGCGTAATACTTCGAGCCATACACGCCGGAATCCATCCAGCCCATGTCATCGACGAGAAACAGGAGCACGTTCGGCTTCCCGGCAGGCGGCGCGGCGACGGCGAGCGTCACGCCCCAGAACAGGATCGCGAGGCGGAATGAATGCGGGCGTCTCATGGGTTTCATCGGGGTTTGGGCCATTGCAGGTGACGATGCAGAAAATCGAACGCGCCCTCCCCGTTCATGCTGTGGCCGCCCTGGAAGAACTCGATCTCCGTGCGCTCCGCGAGCCCGAGCTGCGCGTACAGCCAGCGCACTTTGGCATACTCGTAAGCCACCCAGGAATCGCGACCGACGCGATCATGGTGCCCGCGCTCGACCATGAACGGCCGCGGTATCATCAGATAAGCCATCTCGGCATAATCGAACGTGTGTCCAAGATTCCAATACGGCATCTCCCACTCGATCGTGCGCATGAAGCTGAAGGGCTGGTCCGTCGCCGCCACCTTCCGCGTCCACTGGTTGAAATCCCCCGAGCAGATCGCCACCGCGTAGTTTTCCAGAATCGGCGGCACGCGCATCGCCGTCTCCCCGCCATAGCTCAACCCGTAGAAGCCGATCCGCGCGCCATCGACGAAAGGCTGCGCCGCAAGCCAGCGCAGGATCTGGTCGTGCTGCGCGATGATGAACGAGAACAACGTGGCCTTCACCGCGTTCGCTTTCCGATCCAGCCACCGATAACGATCCTCGCCCCGATAAAGATTGTGCGGCGAAAACGTGATGAAGCCCCGCTCCGCCAGTCGCCCGGCCACCTGGTTGTAGCCTGACGGCTCCTTGTCGAGCATCTCGCGCGGCAGCCCGTTTCGCCCATGCTGGCAAACCACCACCGGCCGCCGCTCGCCCGCCTGCAGATCCTTCGGCACCACGAGCATGCCCCACGCAATCAACTCGGGAAACACGTCCAGCACCACGTCGTAAGCCGTCCACTGGTCGCTCTCCGCGATCTTCCGCGACCGGGCGTTGAACGGCAGCAGCGCTTCGTCGAACCGCCCCATCGCCTCCTCGTGAAAGAGCGCGCGATAACGCCTTGCTCCCGCGATGAACGTCTCCGGCGCATGCGTTGGATGGCGCCGCACCGTGCTCCACTTCCCACCCGCGAGTTCAGGCATCACCGCGTGGAGGAAAAACCTGTCCCGCACTTCGTCCGACCGCCGCACGAGCCGCTGCACGTGCTCCTCCATTTCGCGAAAAAAACGCCCCTGCCGCGCCGCCGGATCGAAGGAACGCCGGCGCTCCACCGGCAATTCGGCCGCCGCCGCCGCCAGCGATAGCGGCCCGAGCTTTTCCGCGAACACCGCGATTGCCCGCGGCGAGAAGGGCCCCACCAGCGCACCGCCCTCCCCATGCACCCACACCGCTCGCGCGACCTTCCCCGTCGCTTCCGCCGGTCCGTGCGCGATCCGCTTCACCTCCGCGCTCACCCGTGCAAACTCCGGCGTCCGCCATTCGCCCTTGTGTCCGGTCACGGTCGGCACCGCGCTGTGCTCGATCACGAGGGCACGCGGCAGGATCATCGACGCGATCTCCGCGTCGCCAAACTCCCGCAACAGACCCCAGACGTTGCGATAGATCGGCTCCGCCCAGACCCGCTCCCGTGAATCGAAATATCCGCTCACCAGCGTCGCGCGAATCCGCGGGTCGATCGCCGCCGCGTAAAACGCCACCAGCCCGCCTTCGCCGTGTCCCGCGATTCCGATCGGCGCGTCGGCGCCGTGCTCCGCGCGCAGCCAGTCCACCGCCGCCAGCGCCACCTGCACCTCGTACCCGATCACATGCCGGCCCAGATGAAACGCCTGCCGGTAAATCCACTCGCGCTGCGTCTGATCCGAGGTTCGCAACGACCGGTCGTTTGTATCCAGTTTCTCACGACTGATCGGCACCGGCACGATCAGCTGGATTCCGTTCTCCGCGAGCTGTCGCACGCCCGCCGGCATCGAGCCCGCACCGCCCTCCGCCAATCCGAGCAGCTGTTCCGGCGTCTGGCCCGCATCCGGCAACACCACCGCGTGCGCCACCGCCGGCGTGGTCGGCTGCACCAGCAAACCCGTCCCCCAAAACCCTTCCAACACCGGCCAGCGCACTTGGAAAACACGATAACGCGCCGTCTCCGCCACGAGCGCCGGCGCCCGCTCGTCGCCGTAACGCTCCATCGCCGGCGCCCGCCTCGGATCCACGACCCCGATGATCGTTTTGAAGCGCTCCCGGTTCGGTTGCACCGATTTTTCGTAAGCGCCCGGCGAAGAAAAATCCCGCGACCAATGCGCGCCGCGTTTCCCCGGCGCTTCCGCGATCTTCCGCTCCACGAAGGCATGCGCGCCGTCCATCAGCCGTGCCGACAGATCCGCCTCGGGCCACTCGAGCGCGCGCGTGTCCGGCAGCGTCACGGGCGCCGCGAGCGCAAGCGTCGCGACCGAAAGAATCCACGCGCCGCACGCACCGCGCGCGGCCGCGACCGCCCGCCGTCGTGAGTCCCCGCATGCGACCCTGTCGCCGCCGATTTTCACGGGAGCAATCGTTCCCCAAATTTTCACTTCACCACGCCGCCCTGCGCGTTGCCCGGCCGGAGGTGTTTCACAAAAAACTCCACCATCTCGCGGTCGGATACTGCACCTTCGTCGCGATGGCGGACGATGCATTCGATCCCGAGGGCATCCATCCGCTGCTTCAGTTGCAGCCCGAAGTTGATGTGGTGAATCCCGGTGCCGGGTCGCGCATTCGGCGGAATCACGCGCCCTTCACTATAGTAGGCATAGACCGGCGGATCGTCGCGCGTGAGCAGGTTGATCGCCGACGCCGCGACATAGCGTTCGTGCGCCGCCGGCGAATCGCGGTTCGAATCGTTCACGCCGAAAAACCCGTCGAGCGCCGGATGCCGCGCGGCCGCCTCGCCCACCCACTTCGTGATGGTCCGCGGATCGTAGCTGCTCTGGGCCCCGTTCACCGCCATGCACGTGAGCCGCGTCGACTGTCGCAATACCGGATCGGCATTCTTCGGATCAGCCATGTCGTCGTGAAACCCAATCCAAAGCGACGTGCCCGCGCCTGCCGATCCGCCGCTGGCGCCGATCCGCTTCGGATCGAGGTTCCATTCCTTCGCCTTGAGCCGCGCAAACTGGATCGCGCGCGCCGAGTCCATGTAATGCGCGGGAAACATCACCTCCGGCGACAACCGATAGTTGATCGACATCACGGAGATTCCGTTCCTCAGCAGTCCCGCGAGCAGCCCGCCTGAAATCCCCTCCTTGCTGCCGCCGCGAAAGCCGCCGCCATGGATGAACACCACGAGCGGCGTCCGCCCCGCCGCCTTCGCCTGCCACAGGTCCAGCACGTTCCGCGCATGCGGACCATAGCTCACGTCAGCGAGATCCGGTTTCGGTTTCCGATCGGTTTTCTTCGCCGGCTGCGCCCATGCGGAGCCCACCAGGGACAAGGCTATCGATAGTAATACGACGGGGGTTTTCATCGGAGTAACAGCAGGACGCACCACGGGGATCACGGTGACACCATCTCTCGCCCTCGATTGGGACCGCGGCCGCCCCCGGCCGCAATCTCCGAAGCCGCCGGCCATCGCTCGTCGCAATGAAACCTTGTCACCGCCCCGCCGGCCCGCACGGTTTCGGCGCCACCGCGCGTCCGGCATTGGCAGATCCACGCGCGCGGCGTCATGCGATCGGTCACCACCGAAGCCGCCGCGCCATCCGCTCGCTCTCCTCGCTCCTCCACATGTTTCGCTTCATCCACTCCGCCGACTGGCAGCTTGGCGCCCGCTTCTCACAGTTCGGCGCCCGCGGCGCGCGGTTGCGCGAAGCGCGCCTCACGACGCTCCGCCGCACGCTCGCACTCGCCCGCGATCGCGCCGTCGACGCCTTCATCATCGCGGGAGATTTGTTCGAGGATAACCAGGTCGACGACGCCCTCGTCTCGACCGTCGTGGAGATTTTCCGCGAACACGCCTCGGTCCCGATTTTCATCCTGCCCGGAAACCACGACGCGTTCACCGGCCCCGATTCCGTCTGGCAACGCAAGCCCTTCCTCACGCCGCCGGCCAATGTCCACGTCTTCACCGCGCCCGGCACGATCGACCTCGGCGGCGTCACCCTCCTCGCTTCTCCGCTCCAGCAGAAACTGTCCACCGTCGATCCCAGCCTGCGTTTCATCGCCCTCGCCGCCGCTCTCCCGCCCGACACGATTCGGATCGGCATCACGCACGGCGCGCTCGCCATCGAGGGAAAACACCAGCCAAACGACTTCCCGATCGCGCTGAACGCCGCCTCGCGCGCCGGCCTCGATTACCTCGCGATCGGCCACTGGCACAACTGGCTCGTCGACACCGACGGCGGCCGGATCGTCATGCCCGGCACGCCCGAGCCCGATCAGTTTTCCAACGACCGCAGCGGGCACGTCGCCTTCGTCGAGCTCACCGCCCGCGGCCAGCCCCCGCGCATCGAGCCGCTGCCCGTCGCCACGCTCACGTGGCGCTCGCTCGCCTTCGATTTCCTCTCACCCGAAGCGTCGCGCGCCTCGCTCGACTCCGCGTTGGCCGAGCTCCGCCCCACCGCTGAGCACGCCGTCGTTCGCATAACATTCACCGGCACCACCTCGCCCACGCTCCTCGCCGCCACGCGTGCGTGGCTCGAGCCGGCGCTCGCTCCGTTTCTCGTTGGCCAGATCGTCGACCGCACGCGGATCGCGCTGAGCGCCGCGGAGCTCGCCGATCTGAAATCCCGCCACCCGCTCCTCGCGCAAACCCTCGCCGACATCGATCGCCTGGAATCGCTCGCGACCGGCGCCACACCTCCGTCCGCACTGCCCGCCGCAGCCGCAGCCTCCGAATTCGCCGCATCCTCGGCCTCCGCCGAGCCCGCGACGTTCTCCAACACCGCCGCGTCCGCCTCCACCGCGCCGACCGCACCCGCACTCACGCTCGCCGAAGTGCAATCGTTGCTCGCGCCGTCCCGCATCGATCTCGCCCAGCTCACGCCTGAGTTTTTCTCCCAGCTTCGCCAGATGCTCCTCCAGACGTTGCAGGAGGTCGCGTCGTGATCCTCCACGCCATCGA
>JAKFEQ010000079.1:0-138770 GCA_036675625.1 Opitutaceae bacterium
GTGCGCACGCGGACGTTCAGCCCGAAGCTCGAATATCGGAGCGGCAATCTCCTCCTGGATGCGGCGGCGAACTACTCGATCTCGACGAACCAGTATCAAGCGATGAGCCGCGTCGGTCCGGTCAACACGCCGACTGTCGCGCTCTCCGGCCTTGACCTGAAACTCCGCCGCTCCTCGCCGCGGAACAGCGACTGGACGATCATGCAGTTGGGCGGCCGCGACTTCTCGGACTTGGGCGGCTTCACGAATCCGCGCGTCAACGAAGAGGCGCGGCATGCGGAAAACGAGATCTACCAGTTGCAGGCCAACGCCCGGCTGACGATGGGCTGGCGCGTGCCGACTTGGTTCAAGGTCGGTGGCAAGGTGACCGAGGAGTACCGCCGCTTCCGCAATCCGAACGCGGCGTATTCATACCGGTATGACGGCCCGGGCGGCGGGGTGAATGGCAGCTTCGCGAGCGTGGCGTTTCCCGATTATCGCTGGGAACTGGGCCACGGCGTGAACGTGTCATCGCTCTCGGGCCAGCCGCCGACGTTTCCCAACCGGGTGGCGTTGGGGGAGCTGTTTTTGCAGCGGCCGGAATATTTCACGAGCCTCATGACGCCGGCGAACTTCTACACCGCTGAAATCGCAAATCCCCGCGCGATGAAGGAGCGTTTCCTCTCCGGCTACGCCATGGGCAACACCAAGATCCGCAGTGTACAGTTGCAGGCCGGTCTGCGCTGGGAGGAGACGGGCTTCGAGACGAAAGAGTTCCAGGCGCTCTCCGCCTCCGAGGTGCGGAACGCGGGTTATGCGGTCGCGGCCGCGACGGGCCGTGCCACGACGGTGCCAGGGCTCGTCTATCAATATATGAGCCTGCCAAAGACGACGCGCTCGAGCACCTATGACAACCTCTTTCCGTCGGCCAGCGTCAAGTACAGCCTGACGCAAAATATACAGATGCACGTCGGCTATAGCGCCACGATCTCGCGGCCGGCCTTCAATAATCTCGGCGGCGTCTGGGTCTTCAACGAGACGGCGCAGACCGTCACGGTGCCAAATCCCAATCTCCAACCCGAGCGCTCGAAGAACCTCACGGGGCGCGTGGCGTACTATTTCGAGCCGGTCGGAAGCATGGCGGTGACGCTGTTCCAGAACGACATTCGCGACAGCGCGTTCACCGACGAATTCTCACCGGATGATTTCGGTTACGGCGACGACCCGGAATATTCCCTGTATCGATTCATCTCGGTGGCCAATCGCCCCGGGACCACGCGCATCCGCGGAATGACGCTCGAGTACAGCCAGGCGCTGTCGTTTCTCCCTGGAGTGTGGAAAGGGCTCAATGTGTCGGCGAGCTACACGCGCACGTATGCCTCGACCGTGAAACCGGGGATGGTGCCACACATGATCGGTGGCGCGATCAGCTACCGCCATCGCCGGGTGTCGTTCGGCGTCAGCGGGAAATACACCGATGCGACGCCCTTCTCCATCGCGACGCCGATCTTGTATCGAAAAGGCCGGACGATGATCGACCTGAACGGCGGCTATCAGTTTTCGAAGCGCCTGAGTGTTTTCTTCCAGGTGCGAAATCTCTTCAACATTCCGGAGAATCGCTACCGGACCGACCCGACGTTCATGACGTATAACGTGACCTTCGGCACCATCCTGACCTGTGGCATCAAAGGCACGTTCTGAGCAGGTGAAACGATTGCCGGCGGCTGCCGGCCCCACGCCAACCATTTTGCTTTAATGAAACGACACCTCACCTTTTGTTTCGCTATATACTGCCTGGGCGCCGCGACGCTCGCGGTCGCAGCCGCGCCGACGACTGCGCGCCCCAACATCGTCGTCATCCTCGCCGACGACCTCGGCTATGGCGACCCGCATTGCTACAATCCGGCGCGGGGCAAGATCCTCACGCCGCACATGGATCGCCTCGCGCGCGAAGGGATGATGTTCACCGACGCGCACGCCTCGTCGGCGGCGTGCTCGCCTTCGCGCTATACACTGCTCACCGGCCGGTATCATTGGCGCACGCGGCTGCAGTCCGGCATCGTCGGCTTGTGGGAGCGACCGCTCATCGCGCCCGACCGGCTGACGATCGCGGGCCTGGCGAAACAGCAGGGCTACCGGACGGCCGCGATCGGAAAGTGGCACCTGGGCTGGGACTGGCCGATCGCGCCGGAGGAATTGAAGCTGTTCAAGGGGCTGGGCGGACGGCCAGGCAGGTCGAAGGACCCGATTGTGACGATGCCGACGCCGGAGCACCGCACCGTGTGGGCCAGGACGTTTGCGAAACCCATCGCGGGCGGGCCGACGACCCGCGGGTTCGATTCGTATTTTGGCACGGATGTGCCGAACTGGCCGCCGTATTCATTTATCAAGGACGACCGCACGGTCGGTATTCCGACCGACCTGCTCGTGAAGGAGCAATTGCTGGGCTTCAACGCGAGTTTCCAGGGGCCCGCGCTCAAAGGCTGGCGGCTGGAGGACGTGTTGCCTGCGATGGGCGACAGCGCGGTGGAGTTCATTGGCGCGCAGGCCGGGAGCGCGGCATCGACGCCGTTTCTGCTTTATCTGCCACTCACCGCGCCGCACACGCCGATCGCGGTCGGCGAGGAATGGAAAGGCCGGAGCGGGCTCACGGACTACGCTGATTTTGTGATGCAGACGGATGACGTGATCGGCCGCGTGCTCGCTGCTTTGGACAAGAGCGGTCTGGCGAAAAACACGCTCGTGCTGCTCACGAGCGACAATGGCTACGAGACCGTGATCGGCATCAAGCCGCTCGAAGCGATGGGTCACTTTCCGAGCGGGCCGTTGCGTGGCTACAAACGCGACGTGTGGGAGGGCGGCCATCGCGAGCCTTTCATCGTGCGCTGGCCCGGCGTGGTGAAACCGGGCAGTGTGTCCGCGCAATTGGTGCATCACGCGGATATCATGGCGACGCTGGCGGATATATTTGGCGTGCGATTGCCGGAGAATGCGGGCGAGGACAGCTATAGTATAATGCCGCTGCTCAAAGGCGGAAACTCACCCGTGCGCCCGCATGCGATCAGTTGCGCGGCGAATGGCGTACAAGGCCTGCGCGACGGACCGTGGAAACTCGTGTGTACACCGAAGCCGCAGCTCTTCAATCTCGACGACGACCTTGGGGAAACGAAGAACCTCGCCGCGGCGCATCCGCAGCGCGTCGCCGCCATGCTCGCCCTGCGCGAGCAGCTCATCACGGACGGCCGCAGCACGCCGGGCGCGCGGCAGAAGAACGATGTGCCGGTGAAGCGTTAGCTCGTCGTCTGTGACGGTGCGGGAGCGGGTTAAGGGACTCGGCCAAAATGAAATCACCCCGTTGAGCGTTTCCCGCCTCTGCCGAGGCGGACTACGGCGAGACCGAGGTGGTTGGCGTTGAGCGCCGTTCAGGGCGGACCGTCACCCACAATACCACCGCCGCGAGCGGGTGCAGCAGCGCCATCGCGAGAAACATCCGGTCGGCTCCGATCGTTTGCAGGGCGTGGCCGACGTACGTGTTGAAAAACATCGCGCCGAGCGCGCCGAAAGCGCCCGCGATGCCCCAGACGCTGCCGACATTGCGCGCGGGAAACGTTTCCGCGACGACCACGCCGAGATTGAAAAGCCATGTGAGGCACACGGCGCCCACGACGCTGAACACCGCGAGTGTCGCTGCCGGATGAGGCAGATGCGGCGTGAGCGCGCAGACCGGCGCGGCCATCGCGGCGAATGCGAGCGTGCGTTTCCGCGCCTGCAACGGCGCGAGACCACGCCGGACGAGCCGGTCGGAAAACATGGAGCTGCCCACGCCGCCAAGATCGGCCGCGAGAAATGGAATCCAGCCGACCATCCCGATCTGGGCGAGCGTTAGCCCCGAGTTTTCCTGTAGATACCCCGGCAGCCAGAACAGGCAGAAATACCATACGGGATCGCTGATGAAGCGGCTCAATAAAATGCCCCAGAGACTGCGCGTGCGCCACAATTCGCGCCACGCGAACGCATCGGTGTCGGTCGTCGATGCCGCGATGTTTTCCGCCGCTACGTGGGCCGGCGGATCGCGATAGATGATTCGCCACAGTACGGCGAGAGCCAGGCCGAGCGCCGCCGGCACGAAGAACGCCGCGCGCCAGTTGAACGTGAGCGCGAGCCACGCCACCAGCGGCGCCGCAATGATGGCGCCGATTGTACTTCCGGCCGCGCAGATGCTGTTGGCGGTCGCCCGCATCGCAGGCGGAAACCAGATGGTCACGACCCGGAGCTGCGCAGGAAACGTGGTCGGTTCCGAAAGACCGAGCAGTCCGCGACAGAATGCGAGCTGGCCGAATGTTTTGGTGAAGCCGGCGGCGAATGAAGCCGACGACCACGCGATGACTCCGAAGAACATCAGTCGGCCCGCGCCGAAGCGATCGACCAGCCATCCGGCGACCGCATAGGCGCTCGCGTAGCAGAACACGAATGCGTTGATGAGCGTCGCGTAGCCGCGATCGTCTATATCAAATTCCGCCTTCAGCGTCGGCTTGAGCACGGATACGACCTGGCGGTCGACATAGTTGAGCACCATCGCGCCGAAGATCAGTACGAGAATGACCCAGCGGCGGCGTTCGGGGCTAAGAAACATGGGACGACGGCGCCAGCGGCAGCGCGGGTTCCGGGAGGCGCGCGCCCTGGGCGAGCAGGCGGGCGCGAATCACGTTGAAGGGAACGTCGGCTGGCGCGACGCGATGCGCCACGGCTTCGGCGGCGACGACCCCGCCAGCCTGCCCGATCGCCATCGCGATCGGCGTGACCCGAAATGCGGCCGACGCTTCATGCGTGGCGCTGATGCAGCGACCCACGACAATCAAGTTTGCGGGTTCCGCGACGAGCAGGCTGCGCAGCGGGATTTGATAGATCGTGTCGGGGCTGAAGTAAGTGGTGCTGGTCGTGACATCGGCGGGAGAATGAATGTCGATCGGGTAGCCGCCAAGCGCGATAGCATCCTCGAACGGACGCGGCAGGGCCAAATCCTCCGCGGTTAGTATATAACGGCCGGCGATGTGCCGGCTCTCGCGCACGCCGATCTTTGCGGCGGTGTCCATGCGCACCGCGCGTTCGAAGCCGATCGCGTGTCGGCGGAGAAACGCGAAGATCTGCGCGCACTGACGGCGGCCAATGCTCTCCGCGCGGCTCAATTGCAGCGGATCCGTGGCGTCCAGCCCGACCACCCGCGATGTATTGACTATAACCACACCGGGCAGAGGCGTCTCGAAAAATAACACGTGATCCCGGGGCACATCCAACTCGCCGCGGGCCCGCGCCGATTGCCAGGCACCGACGAATCCCGCGAGGCTCAACCTCGGAGATGTCCTGAGCCGGCGCAAACCCTCTTCGGGACCACGCGGGTGCCAGAGGAAATCCTCCGGGTGGGCGAGGGCGTAGGCCCGCACCGCGGCTGTATCAACATTGGCCAGCTTCAGGTTCATCGTCATCGGCTGGGCGGCGCCGTCGGCCGCCCGGCCTTTGATGAACGCTGCGCCCGCGCGCACCGCGAGGTCACCGTCGCCGGTGGCGTCGATGAAGATCGTGGCACGGATCGCGGTGAGTCCGGCCTTGTTGCACACGACGACACTACCGACCAGTCCCCTGTCGACGTTCACGTGCGCAAGTTGGGTGTGATAGAGGAGCGTTCCGCCTGCCTCCGTCAGCATCGTTTCGAGTTCGATCTTCAGTTCTTCGCTATCGAAAGGCGTGACGGTGCTGCAATACGTCGTCGTGTCAGGAATATGCCCGAGGCTCGCGCCGCGCGCCTTGAGACGCTCGATCAGCTCGTCGGGGATGCCACGGATCACCTGTTCGCCAGCCGGATTGTGAAAACTCATCATGGGCCCCACGCCCATGGAGGTGAGGGAGCCGCCGAGAAAACCATGCTCCTCGACCAGCAGTACGCGGGCGCCGGCCCGCGCGGCGGCGATCGCGGCCACGCTGCCCGAAACGCCGCCGCCGATGATAACGACATCGTAAGTGGGACCTGATTTCACGAGCAGTGGCATTAACTGGAGTGAGTCGCGCGAATGCGATGGTTCATATAGTATAGCGCAGCGAGTGAGATGCCGATGAAACGTCAGACGCGCTACGGCAGGTAGCAATGGCCCGCAGTTAGCAAAAAAGCATTTTACTTAGGCTTTCGGCGAATACCGGGTCTGCACCACGCTCGAGGCGTGGGTTGGAATCCCTAACTATTGTTTGGAAAAACAAACCCCGATATCTCGCCGTTCCGGTGGTCATGATAAGAATCGCGACTCGCAACGGACGTCGGACAGTTCCTGTCCCGGCTGGCGGGCGGATTCACCCCGACTTTCCGAGCGATCGTTACCATCATGCAAAAATCCACCCCCGCACTTCGGCCCCGGCTCGCGTTTATCTCGGCCGCCACGTTGCTCGCCACGCTGGTCTGCACGCCGTCAGTTTGCGCTGCTCCGCCGGCTGGTTATACGCTGGAGTGGTCCGACGAATTCGACGGGAACTCGGTCGATACGCGCTACTGGGATGTCCTGACTGGTGGGTACAACAACGCGATCCGCACGGCCGATGCAATCGCGGTTGCCGACGGGGTGCTGACCATTTCCACCTATACCGATAACGGCATTCACAATACCGGGTTTCTTTCCACCCGGGGCAAATATCAACCGCGCTACGGCTATATCGAGGCGAGAATCGACTCGAGCGTGAGCTCGGGCGTCAACCACGCGTTTTGGCTGCAGTCGCCCGGTAACGGCAGCCTGATTGGAGACCCATGGAATGCCGGGATCGAAATGGATATTATCGAGCACCGTGCGTATCGGTTGCTGACCAATCCGATCTATATTGGCAACACCGGTACGTCGGCTTTGCACTGGGATGGATACACTTCTGGTAATCACAAGACTCGCGGCAGCCTGCAACGTGGCGCGGGCCTGGCGACGGGGTTTCACACCTATGCGGTGGAATGGACGCCGGAGTGCGCCGCGTTTTATATTGATGGGTCCCACGTTTGGACGATCACCAACTCGACCGATCCGGCTGAGGCCGACCCGACCAAGGGGCCGATCCCCGAGCGCAGCGAGTTCTTGTATCTCACGGCCGCCGTGACGCACGGTAATTTTGCGGGTGCTATTCCTGCCGGCGGCTATGGTTCCCTCGCGACCAGCACCACCCGAATGAAGGTGGACTATGTACGGGTCTATCAGTTGAACCCCGGGGCACCTGCGGTGCCGGGCGGTTTGGTGGCGGGGTCGGGCGACGCACAGGCGTCTCTGCGCTGGACGCTTTCGGCCAATGCCGCGACTCACAATATCAAGCGCTCGACCACGCGGGGCGGTCCTTATACAACAGTCGCTTCAGGCGTGACAGGTAATCGTTATACGGACTCTGGCCTGATGAACGGCGACACTTTCTATTATGTCGTCACGGCGGTGAGCTCCTCCGGCGAGAGCGCGAGTTCCCTGGAAGTCAGTGCCGCGCCGATGGGAGCGTTCAACACCCTTACGGTGGATAATGCCGACGCTGGCGGAGTGACGATCACGGGTGCGTGGACGGTGAGCACGGGCGTGGCGGGCTATATTGGCACAAATTTCCTCCACGATGGAAACACCGGCGCGAATGGCGGCAAGAGCGTGCGGTTTGCGGCGGATCTGCCGGCGACGACGAACTACGACGTTTATCTGAACTGGACCGCCTCCAGCAATCGGGGCATCGCCATCCCGGTGGACGTGATTCACGCTGGCGGCGTAACCAGCCTGATGGTGGATCAAACCTTGAATGGCAGCGCGTGGTATTTACTCGGGACCTTCAGTTTCAATGCAGGCACCGCGGGCAGCGTGCTCGTCCGCAACGACCTCGATGGCGCAAGTGGATTTGTCGTCGCGGATGCGGTGAAGTTTGTGCAATTGCCGTTGCCGCCGCCGACGAGGCTCAGCGCGTTGATGGTTTCGGGGAGTCAGATCGATCTTGCCTGGACGGCTTCGGCTGGAGCGGCGAGCTATGACATCAAACGCGCCAGTGATAGCGGCGGACCGTATATAACGATCGCGGCGGGGCAGACGGCGACGAATTATTCGGACCTGGGTCTGGACGCGAACCGGACCTACTATTATGTCGTGTCGGCGGCGAACCTGGATGGCCAGAGTGTGAACAGCGCACCGGTCAGTGTGCGCACCGGACCGCCGGTCCCACAACTTCCGTTTCCACCACCGGACGAACTCGCCGCGGTGGCAATTTCAAGCAGCCAAATCGATCTGAGCTGGACGGAGATGCGGGGCAGCAAGAGCTACAATATCAAACGCGCGACCGTCAGCGGCGGACCCTACTTTCTGCTGGTGTCACGCGTTGCTGCAACGACGTTTTCCGACTCGGGGTTGCAGCCAAATTCCCCTTACTACTATGTTATATCGACGGCGAACGCCGCCGGGCAGGGCCCCGACAGCGCCGAAATCAGCGCGGTGACTGCGCCCACTCCACCGGTGGATCTCACCGCGGTCGCCGGCCCGGAGCAGATTACGTTGAGCTGGTCTGCCTCTGCAGGAGCCACGAGTTATCGCGTAAAGCGTTCGGGCTCCATCGGCGGGCCGTATCCGATCGTCGGCACGACCGAAACGACGGGCTATATCGATATAGGCCTCACTGATGGCACGTCGTATTATTATGTCGTATCTGCCGTGAATGCGACCGGGGCCGAGAGCGTGAACTCCGGTCCGGTGACAGCCACGCCGCAATCTACAATTACGATCGTCAAAGATAATAGCGACGCAACGGGCATCTCGACGACGGGTGCATGGACCATCAGCGCGACCACAGCCGGCTTCTACGGCAGCAGTTTCTTGCACGATGGAAACACAGGCGGGATCGGGGGCAAGCGCGTACGGTTTACTCCGACAATCGCCGCTGCCGGACAATACGCGGTTTACGCCCGATGGACATCGCATAGCAATCGTGCGTCCAACGTGCCAATCGATATCAATCACGCCGCAGGCACTGCTACGGTGACAGTGAATCAGCGGGTCGATGGTGGCAGTTGGGTATTGTTGGGGGCATTCTTTTTCGAGGCGGGAACGACCGGGAGCGTCACCTTGCGCAACGATGGAGCCAATGGTTTCGTCGTTGCCGATGCGGTGCAGTTTGTCTCGCAGTAGGGTCGCCCGACCGCTCCCTGGCGAGGCGCGGGAAAGTAGATCCACCAGTGACCGCGGAGCTTCGATTGTGGATTGCACGTCGCTCGGGCCTGGCATATCCGACGGCGAATCCTTCGTATGCAGCCTGGTCAACTCGAGATCCGCAACTGGTCCAACGTTCGCGCCGAGCTTGCCTGGATTTATGAAGGCGAGGTGTTGCCGATTCATCGCGACGGCGTGTGTCGCCCTCATTTTCTCGGCGCATGGTTGATCCTGGCGGGGAAGGCGCGGTTGTCCCAGGGAGGCGCATTGGTCGAGGCACGGCGCGGCGAGTGGCTGATCCTGCGGCAGGCATCGGGGCACCAGCGGTTCAGCAACGATGCGCGCATTCTCTCGATCCGGTTCACGGCGGAGTGGCCGGACCGGAAACCGTTCTATGATGAGGGGCTGAGCACAATGCTGCCGGCGGCACGTCATCCGGCGCTCGAAGCCGCGGGACGCACATTGCTACAGGCGGCGCGATTGCAGGTGACGGATGATCCGCATCGATTGCGTCGGCGGGAGGTATCGTTTGCGGAGTTCTCCGCCATCAAGCTCGCGTTCTGGGCCTGGTTCGCGGAACTGCATGCAGCGTTGCAGAGCCGCGGGATCGAGCCGACCCGGACGCGGCTGAAGGACGAGCGCATCATGAGTGTGCTGCAGGAGCTCGATCAGATTCCACTTTCGGAGCGCCGCAGCGAGGCGGAGCTTGCCCGGCTCGCGGGACTGCAGGTGGGCCATCTGGTGCGTGCTTTCCGACAACAAGTCGGGACCACGCCGAAACGTTATTTCGACGAGCGTCGCCGTGCGGCCTGTCGCCGGCTCATGGCGGGGTCGGAGATTCCGATCAAGGAGATCGCACTGGAGCTGGGCTTCAATCGACTCTCGGATTTCTCCGCATGGTTTCGCGCCGCCGAGGGCATGGCGCCGCGGGAATTCCGCCGGACGCACAACGAGAGCGCGAGCCCGCTATAGCGATGTAGGGAGCGCGGTGTGAGCGGCGCCTACCTTGGTGCCCGGGAGCGGGTGAAAAAATCCTAACTATTGACGGGAAATACACACCGCTACGACTCGCATAGTCGCGTCGGGGCGGAGAATTGTGGTGACGCTGAGTCGTCCGACGCACGCGCCGAACAGGCGACGGGCGGGGCGAACTTCGCTCCGTTCACTAACCCCAAAACGCTTCGCGTATCTGCGCGACGGTTTACCATGATCCTACCTCAATTCGAAAAATTCCGAGCGCTGCTTACGCTCGCGCTCCCCACCGTTTTATTAAACGTCCTCGCCCCGACTCCGGCGCAGGCGGCGCCGCCGACGGGTTATACCCTTGTGTGGGCCGACGAGTTCAGCGGCAGTACCGTCGATACCAACTACTGGAACATCCTCACCGGGCCGTACAGCGACGCTACCCGAACGGCGGATGCCATCACCGTCGGCGGAGGCGCCCTGACGATCACGACCTACACGACAAGCGGCGTTCACTACACGGGGTTCCTCTCCACCCGCGACAAATACCAGGCCAAGTACGGTTATATAGAAGCTCGGATGGAATCGATCGTGTCGTCGGGCGTTAATCATGCCTTCTGGCTGCAGGCTCCGACGAATGGGAGCATGATCGGCGATCCGTGGAATGCCGGCACGGAAATGGACATCGTCGAGCACCGGCACACGACGTCCACGGGGTATCACGCGGACCAGGCCACATCCGCAGTCCATTGGGATGGCTATACGTCCGCCAATCACAAGGAGCGAGGGAGCGGCATGCAGGGAGCGAACCTGGAGACCGGCTTCCATACCTATGCCGTGGAGTGGACGCCCGATCACATGAAGTACTATTACGACGGCGCCCTCGTCTGGACGCTGACGAACACGACAAATGCCAACGAGACTGACACCTCCAAGGCGCCGGTATCCCAGCGGAGCGAGTTCATCTACCTCACGGCCGCGGTGAAGAGCGGCGCGTTTGCGGGCACCATCCCCACGGGTGGGTATGGTTCGCAGAGCGCCAGCACCACGAAGATGAAGGTCGATTACGTGCGGGTATATCAGCTCAATCCGGCGGCGCCTGCGGTGCCCGAGCAGTTCACGGTTGGTTCGGGCAACGGCCAGGCTGAATTGCGTTGGACCCTTTCGGCGAACGCCGCGACGCACAAGATCAAGCGGGCGACCACGCGTGGCGGACCGTACTCCACGATCGCGTCGGGGGTCACGGGAAACGCTTATGTAGACACGGGGCTGACCAACGGACTCACCTACTATTACGTTGTGTCTGCGGTCAGCTCATCCGGCGAAAGCGCCAACAGCCCCGAGGCGAGCGCCACGCCGATGTTGAGCCACACGACCGTTGTCGTCGACAACGCAGATGCCTCCGGCGTTACGATTGTCGGCAGTTGGACGACCGGAACGGCGGGAACGGGCTTTCAAGGCAGCAACTACTTGCACGACGGAAACACCGGCGCCACCGGCGGAAAAAGTGTACAGCTCACGCCGAATCTCGCCACGACCACGGATTACGACGTGTATCTCAACTGGACGGGTTCGAGCAATCGCGCGGTGCGGGTCCCGGTCGATATCGTGCATGCCGGCGGCACAACGACAGTGATGGTTGATCAAACGCACAACGGCAGCACGTGGTATCAACTCGGCACCTTTGGTTTCACCGCCGGCACGGCCGGCAGCGTCAAGGTCCGCAACGATCTCGACGGCGCAAGTGGGTATGTCGTCGCCGATGCGGCCCGCTTTGTTCAGTTGCCCCTTCCTCCCCCGACCGGCCTCGAAGCCGCTGCCGCATCGAGCACCCAGATCGACCTGGCGTGGACCGCGGCACGAGGTGCGACGAGCTACACGGTGAAGCGCGCCACCACGAGCGGGGGCACGTATACGACAATCGCGAGTGGTGTCACCGCCACCAGCTACTCCGACGCCGGGCGTTCCGCCAATACGACCTACTACTACGTCGTTGCGGCCGTGAATACAGGCGGCGCGAGTGTGAACAGCGCGGAGGTTAGCGCCCTAACCGCTCCGGCCGTCCCGACCGGCGTTGTCGCCACCTCCGGAGATGGTCGGATCGTCCTGAGTTGGAACGCATCGGCCGGCGCGACAAACTACAACGTGAAGCGCGCCTGGGTCAGCGGCGGCCCATATACCACGATCGGAACTCCGGGCGTCAATTCGTATATCAACACAGGACTGACGAACGGAACCCCATTTTACTATAGAATAGCGGCGGTGAATAGCGGCGGCGAGAGCGGCAATTCGAGCGAGGTGACCGCGACGCCTCAGGCGATCACGATCATCAAGGACAACAGCGATGGCTCCGGGATCGCGCTGACCGGAGCCTGGACCACCGGGACGGCCACGGCGGGGTACTATGGAACCAATTACCTGCACGACGGCGACAGTGCGACCGGTGGGAAGAAGGTTACGTTCACGCCATCCGTCGTCACGGCCGGCACTTACCAGGTCTACGCCCGCTGGACCGCACACAGTAACCGTGCGAGCAGTGTGCCGATCGACATCACGCACGCGGGCGGCACGAGCACCGTCACGGTGAACCAGCAGATCAACAACGGCACGTGGGTGTTGTTGGGCGAGTATAGCTTCACCTCCGGGATGACCGGAAATATCGCGGTGCGGAACGACGGCGCGAGCGGCTATGTAATCGCGGACGCCGTCCGACTGGTGCTGAAGTGATTTGAGCTCGGCATCGCTTCGATCGTGCAGTCCAAATTGAACTTCGATCCAACCGTCCGGCGGCGGGCGATGTGCCGCCGGGCGGCGGCCGCGGCCGCGGCCGCCCTATCGTTTCTCGCGCTCGGTGCGGTGGTCGTCGTGAAACGCGCGCCAGACCGCGAGAGCGCGAGCGCCCGATCGCGGGTCGTCCCGGCGGTTATGCTCGGCGGGCGGGAGGATGCGGAGGCGCTCGTCGCGCCGCTGCCGCTCGGGAAAGCCGTGCCAGAGTCAGGGACAGTCACGGACGCGCCCACCGAGGATCTCACGCTCGTGGGGATACTCGGAAGCGGCGCGGCACTGCAGGGGTTGTTCGCGCTGACCACGCCCCAAGGTGGCGGCCAGCGCTTCGCTCTCGCGGCCGGTGGGCAGAACGAGTGGCTCGAGGTTCGCTCCATCGATCCGCAACGCGACGTCGTCACGGTGTTGTTGAAGAGGCCGGTTGTGCGAGTCCGCAACGTGGGCGTGGAGGTGCTGCTACGTTTGCCGGGGCGGAATGGCGGAGGCAACCAGCGTGCCCGATGAAACTGTAACTATACCCGGGCCACCCACGGGTAAGGCCGCGAGAGTATCAAGAGCTTACAGCTAGGAAACCAACAAAGCGTAGGAACTACATCCATGAAACTGCAGAATGTCATCGCCCTTGCGTCCGCGTGGTGCGCCCTCGCGCTCACCCCTGAATCGGGCGCGCAGGGTTCGAATGCCACCGGCGTCGCCGCGAACTCCACAGGCGCCCTGACGGGCACCGTTAGCAACTCCGCGACCAAAAACCTGCTCGAAGGCGCGCGGGTCGAGCTTCCGCAACTCGGCGTCGCCACGCTGACGGATCATACCGGCCGCTTCGTGCTCAACGGAGTGCCAGATGGTGCGCACGAGGTAATCGTTTCCTATATAGGGCTCGATACGATGCGCACTCAGGTCACCGTCGAGGCAGGCCGACGGGCGGTGCGCGATTTCGATCTGACCAGTGGAATCTATACTTTGGAGGCGTTCACCGTGACCGGTGAGCGCGAGGGCGATTCGCTGGCAATCACCGCGCAGCGCAATGCGCCGAACGTGAAGAACATCGTGGCGATGGACTCGTTTGGCAATCTGCCGAACATGAGCGCAGGCGAAGTCGTGATGCGCCTCCCGGGTATCGCGGGCAATCCCACGGATGAAGGCCTGGCCTATGAGTTCAATGTACGCGGGATGGCGCCGGGTCTCAACACGGTCACGATCGACGGCGGCCTCATTCCGAGCATTGCCCCGAGTCGCAGTTTTCAATTGCAGAGCATCACCGGCACGATGTTCGAGCAGCTCGAGCTCATCAAGGGACACACGCCGGACAAGGGCGCCGATTCGCTGGGCGGAACGATCAATATGAAAACGCGTTCGCCACTGAACATGAAGGAGAAGCGCCGGGTTTCATATAGCGCAACCGCGCGCATCGCGCCGTCCTTCACCGAGCAGATTCCGCTCCGCGAGGCCCATCGCGCGCATCCGTTGCTGACGGTGGGGTATCAGGAGGTGTTCGACGTGCTGGGCGGGGAGCGTAACCTCGGGGTTGCCGTGAACCTCTTTTACAGTGAGAATGCGGTGGGCGGATATCGTACGGTGCGTGACTTTCAAAACACGCTGAACGATCCGGCGTACGTTTGGAGCTATCGGACGTGGGAGAATTATAACAACCGAAAGCAGACGAGTGTGAACGTGAAGTTGGATTACCGGTATTCGTTCAACACGAAATTCTCCCTTAATCTCACGGCGAACGACAATATCGAGAAGTTCCGTCGTGCCTTCGAGACGCGGGCCTGGACGGGAAACGCCAACACCGTGCCCAATGCGACAACGTCGGGGGTGATTCCCGGATATAGTGATCGCGTGACGGAAGTCCGGCCCATCGCCGGAGCAAATATGGACATCTCAACCTCCGGACCGAACAATTATAATGTGCGCACGTATCAGGCGGACTTCGGCGCTGAGCACGAATACGGGCCGCTTCAAATCGATTACAACGCAGGGTTCGCCAAGAACAACCTGAAGCGTGGCCACGGCACGGGTGGTTATCTGACCCAACGGTTGAACAACATCGGTTGGATTCTCGACCGCACGCAGTCCGATCTCTACCCCCAGCTGATTCAAACCGCAGGGCGGGACTGGTCGGATCCTGCGAACTACCGGCCGATCGCGAATGGGCTCATGGTTCAGCCGAATGAAAACAATCAGCGGGTGACGCAGCTGCGCGGTAACGCCCGATATGCGTTGCCCACCCCAATGCCGTTCTATCTCAAGACGGGCTTCTCCTGGCGCGAACAGAAATCGGATATGCGCAACAACTCACGCCGCTGGAGTTATATGGGCACCGCGCCACTGCCGGCGGATCCAGCGGCCTCCACATTCGCTTCCATCAAAACGGGGTTGGATCTCCCCCGCTGGGAGGTCACTCCGTTCATGCGCAACAACGAACCGGCCGATCCTTCACTCTGGCAGGAAGACCTGTATTATCACGAGCAGGTCAGCTACACGGGAACACGCGGACTATCCGAGGCGGTGACGGCCGCCTATATCATGGCACAGGGCCGGCTGGGCACCGACGGCTTGCTTGGCCGGACGGGATTTCTCACGGGCGTTCGCGCCGAGAGGACGGAGACGGAGAGTTACGGTTGGGCGCGGGCGCGATTCTTGAGCACCACGGCCGAGCGAATCGCGGATCCTGTTGGCACTGCTCAGCGTGACTACGCGAACAACCGGCGTGAAATGGCGGGCAAATATACCAAATCGTTCCCGAGCGTTCATCTGACTCACGATCTGACCGACCACCTCAAGGCCCGGTTGAGCTGGTCGACCAGCTTTGGCCGTCCGCCGATCACGAGCCTCCTGCCGAACGAGACGATCAGCGAGGCGAATCAAACGGTCACCGTGAACAATCCGAGCCTGCTGCCGCAGATGGCCGAGAATTGGGACGTGGCGCTCGAATATTATTTCGAACCCGTGGGCAATCTCTCGGTGGGCTGGTTTCACAAGACGATTGAAGACTATATCGTCACCGGAACCCACGCTGGCACAATCGAAGGCGGGGCCAACAACGGCTACAACGGTGAATATGAAGGCTTCACCCGGCTTACGTCGGCGAATGCGGGGACCGCGTTTGTGCAAGGCTGGGAATTCAGTTACCAGCAGCAGTTCACGTTTCTGCCGGGACTGCTCCGCGGATTGAGCGGCTCGGCGAACTACTCGATCATCGATACGCACGGTAACTTCGGCGAGAACAGCTATCGGAAGACGGGCGAAGTGGCGGGCTTCATCCCGAAGGCGGGCAATGTGAGCCTGAGCTGGCGCTATAAGCGATTCAGTACACGAGTGCTCTATAATTATATCGGGCAGCACATCAGCAGCTATTCGTCCACCAGCGCCGCGCTGAACATCTACCGCTTCTCCCGCGATTCCGTGAACGTCGGCTTGGCCTATCAGGTGCGGCCGTCGCTCTCGTTGACGTGCGATATCACCAATATCTTCAACTCGCCGCAGCGCCTCTACGTTGGTGTTCCCGACCGGATGCACACGACGACGATCAACTTTGTTACAGTCACATTCGGGGTGAGCGGACGGTTTTGATCGTGGTCCGAGGCTCTGCCTCGTCAGGGGCTGGCTTGGCCGGCCTTCAGCATCGCGTCGCGTTTGGCTTTGAACTCGGTCCCGGGTTTCCAATCGGGCCAATTTTCGGCGTTGGCGATTTCGCGGCCGATCTCGATGAGGAGCTTCGTATCGGCGGCGGCGCCGGCTAGATTCCACCAGGGCTTCATCTCGTCGGTGGCCTTGTGGTAATCGTGGTTCCGATACTCGTCCTCGCGTTGCTGGCCGTAGCCGGCGGGCTGCGCGATAATGTCTTTCCCGGCTTTCGCGTAGAAGGCGGGCACGCCTTCCTTCGCGAATTCGAAGTGGTCGCTGCGGTAGAAATAACCTTTCTCGGGCTCGGTGTCGGGGATCAACGTGCGGTTGGATTTCGCGAGGAGGCGCGCGGCGATTTCGTCGATCGTGGAGTTGCCGTAGCCGATCACTTCGAGGTCGCGACTCGGGCCTTTGACCTGGCCGCCGTCGACGTTGAGGTTCGCGAGTGTTTTCCGGAGCGGGTAAAGCGGATTGGTCGCGTAGTAGCGCGCGCCGAGCAGACCTTTTTCTTCCGCGGTCACGAGGAGGAAAAGGAGACTGCGCTTGGGCCGCTCGGTGGCGGGGATTTGAGCGAAGACGTGGGCGGCCTCGAGAATCATGGCGGTGCCGCTGGCGTTGTCGTAGGCACCGTTGAGGATCTGGTCGCCCTTGAGCTTGGGATCGCGGCCGAGGTGATCCCAGTGCGCGGTGTAGATGACATATTCGTCGCGGTGCTGCGGGTCGGAGCCCGGGAGTTTCGCGATGACATTCTTCGAGGCGACTTCGCGCGTGGTGTTGGCGACGGAGAAGGTGGCTTTGGCGCGCAGGGGAAGCGGTTTGAAATCGCGTTGGACGGCGGCGGCCTTGAGCGCGTTGTAATTTGGCGCGCCAGCGGCAGCGAGCAGGCGCTCGAACGCGGTATGCGTGACCCAGCCTTCGACCGCGACGCGGCTTTCGTTGTGATCGGGGCTGACGAGGTCGAACGCCTCGCGGCCGTGCGTGCCGCCGAGCACGGCGAAGGGATAACCGGCGGGGCCCGTCTCATGAATGATGATACACGCGGCGGCACCTTTCTCGGAGGCGATCTCGTATTTATAGGTCCAGCGACCGTAGTAAGTCATCGCGCGGCCGCGGAAGACGTTGGCGTCGAGCTTGCCGGACGCATCGGTGACGGGAGGATCGCTCACGAGCATGACGATGGTTTTGCCGCGGACTTCGACGCCCTTGTAGTCATCCCAATCGTATTCGGGGGCGACGATGCCGTAGCCGACGAAGACAAGGTCGGAATCTTTCACGTCGATCTGCGGCTTCAGCCGGCGGGATTGCGCGGTGTACTCGGTGACGGGCTCGAAGCGGATGGGTTGCTCGCCGGCGGTGAAGGAGGCATCGGTCTTCGAGGTGATGCCGATCATCGGCACGTTTTGGACATAGGTGCCATCGGGGTTGCCGGGTTCGAGGCCGATCTCGCGGAACTGGGCTTCGAGGTAGGCGACAGTTTTTTCCTCGCCGGGTGTGGCGGGAGCGCGGCCTTCGAAGGCGTCGGAGGCGAGCGTCGTAATGTGAGAGCGGATACGGCCGGCGGATGGCGCGGGTGGTGGGGTGGAGGTCGCCGAGCGCTGGGGGGTGAGAGCTGGCTGAGCTGAGAGCTGAGGGCTCAGGGCCGAGAGCAGGAAGATGAAGAGGAAAGAGAGGCGGCCGGGGGTGGTCCCGGTCCCGGGGGAGAGCGGCTTATTTCTCATCGAGGTGGATGGTTTGGTAGCAGCGTGTCCAGAGCCCGTCTTCCTGCCAGCCCCGGACGCGGGAAGACATCAGCCAGATCTTCGTGTTGTAATACAGCGGGGTCAGCGGGGCGGCGGCGAGGATGCGGGCTTCGAGGTCGATGAATGTCGCGTCACGGCGGGCAGGATCGGCGATTTTACCGAGATTGGAAAAGTGAGAGTCGAATGAGGCGTCGCTCCACCGGGGATAGTTTTCGGGGGCGCCGGTGATGAGATCGCCGAGGAGATTGGCGGGATCGGCGACGTCGGGAATGGCCGTGATGAAAGCGATGTCGTAATCGCCGCTCGCGAGCGCCGCGAGGTGAACCTTGGCGTCGCGAATCGTGATGCCGACCTCGAGTCCAAGAGTCTCGCGCCACATGGCCTGGATGGTTTCGAGGACGGGAATCTGGGAGGGTGACCAGGCGGTGAGCTCGAGGCGGCGGGACTTTTCCGGGGATGCCGGGATGCCCTGGAGGATCTCGCGGGCGACTTGCGGCAGATGGCGATGATCCGGGGCGTTTTCGCGGGATGCATTCGCCGGATGAAGCGGCGGCGGGAGCAGGCGACCTGCGGGCGGCTGACCGCCGCGGAGCACGCGGTCGACGATTTTCTGGCGGTCGATCGCGAAGGCGAGGGCGCGACGGAATCGGGGATCGTCGAGTGGTGGGCGGCGGGTGTTGAAGGAAAGATAACGCGTCTCGATCAGGGGCGCGCGCCGGAGCTCGGCGGGGCGTTCGCGCGCGTAGGTCTCGAGTTTCGAGGTGGGCACGGCCATGGTGGCATCGATCTGGCCCCCGCGGTAGGCGCGCTCCTCGGCGTCGGCGTTGTCGAAGTGGATGAAGTGGATTTCGGCGAGGCGGACGCCGGCGGCGCCGTGCCAGCGGGGATTTTTTTTCACGACGATGCGTTGGTGCGGGCGCCATTCGGCGAGGGTGAACGGGCCGTTGCCGGTGAAGTTTTCCGGGGCGGTCCACTTGCGGCCGTGTTGCGCGAGGGTGGGCGGATGGATGGGGAGCCAGGGACCGCTGGCGACGTAATGCGGGAAACGCGGATTGGGCTGCTCGAGCGTGATGACGAGCGTGTGCGTATCCGGAGAGTGGATGCCGACGACGGAGAAGTCGGCGAGCGCGCCGGTGACGAACGCGCGGGCGTTCTTCACCGGGAAGAATACGCCTGCTTTCGGCGCGGCGGTGGCGGGCGTGAGGAGACGGCGGTAGGACTCGACGAAGTGCGCGGCGGTGAGGGGATCGCCGTTGGACCAGCGGGCGTTCCGGCGGAGGTGAAACGTGTAGGTCAGGCCATCGGGCGAGACGTCGTAGCGCTCGGCGGCGCCGGGCTGGGGATCGGTGCCGGCGGGGCCGGGAATGAGGAGGCCTTCGCTGAGCGCGCGGAGAATCGCGAATTCGTCAGGGAGGGTGGCGATCGCGGGATCGAGGTCGGCGGGTTCGTTGCGCTGGCTGAGGCGGAGGATTTGGGAGGGCGACGCGGGGGTTGAATCTCGTTTCGAACAGCCCGAGCCGATGGCCACGAAAAGGCACAAAAGGCGCACAAAGAGCGGAGGAAGAAAACGAGGCATGGCCGCAAAGAGGCGCAGGAGGCGCAAAAAGGAGGTGGCCGGCGCGGGGTGGGTTGCGGATTCTGAAAACGGCGACTGATCGGTGAATGTCCCTGCTCTCCCGAGCAGGGTTACGCGGAAGTGGCGGAGGCAGGTTTTGCGCCCTCTGCGCTCTTTGCGGCTAACCGTTCAAGGCTCGAGCCAGACGTGTTTATACGGGTGGTGGTCGAGGAGGGTGGGGTTCCATCCTTTGACGGAGGGCTGTTTCAGGAAGGTGTGTGTAAAGTAATAGATCGGAATGATCGGCGCTTCCTCGAGGAGGATGGCCTCGGCTTTTTGGAAGAGGGCGTTGCGGGCGGCGGGGTCGATGGTGCGGGCGGCGGCGAAGAGCGCGGCGTCGTAGTCGGCGTTGGCCCAGCCGGTGTAGTTGTTGCCGCTGTCGCTGCGGAAAATGTCGAGGAACGTCGCGGGGTCGACGTAGTCGCCGATCCAGTTGGAGCGGAGGATCTGGTAATCGCCGGCGCGACGGGCGGCGAGGACGACCTTGTTCTCCTGGTTGACGAGCTGGACTTCGACGCCGAGCTCGCGTCTCCACATTTCCTGGACGGTCTCGGCGATGAGGCGGTGGTTCTCGGAAGTGTTGAAGAGGAGCTCGATCTTCGGGAGGCCTTTGCCGCCCTCGTAGCCGGCGGCCTTGAGGAGCTCGCGCGCGGCATCGAAATCGGTCGGGAGGTTCGCTTCCGGCGTGTAGCCGTTGGTGCCGGGCGGAGTGAACGCGTGGGCGGCGCGTTCGCCGCCGCGGAGGATTTTCGTGACGATGGCGTCGCGGTCGACAGCCAGCGCGAGGGCGCGGCGAATGCGCGGATCGCTGAACGGCGGACGGCGGACATTGAAGCGGTAGAAGTAGCTGCCGAGATACGGATCCGAGCGAATCAGGTCCGGCGAGGTGCGGCGGTAAGTGTCGATCTTGGAGATCGGAACGGTCTCGGTGACGTGCAGCTGACCGGCGCGGAACATGCGCTCCTCGGCGTCGACGCTCTCGACGGGATAATAGTTCACGCCGTTGAGTCGGACCTTGGCGGCGTCCCAATAATGCGGCGACTTCACGACGGAGATCACCTGGTTCTGGCGCCAGGTTTTGAGCATGAACGGACCGTTGCTGACGATGCGCTCGGGACGGGTCCAGGGATTGCCGCGGCGGTCGGCGGGGCCGTGTTTCTCGATGGTCGCAAGCGGGACCGGGAGCCAGGGTGGATTCGTGAGCAGGGCGAGAAAGTACGCGGCGGGGTGCTCGAGGGTGAGCCGGAGCGTGCGGGCATCGAGGGCCTTGGCGCCGACGGTGGAGAAGTCTTTTGCGGCGCCTTTGTGAAACGCTTCCGCGCCCTGGAGAATGTAGAGCATGTTGGCGTAGTCGGCGCCGAGGGCGGGTGTGAGTATCCGTTTATAGGATGCGACAAAGTCGTGCGCGGTGAGCGGAGTGCCGTCGGACCATCTCGCGTTTTCGCGGAGGTGAAACGTATAGGTGCCGCCATCGGGCGAGATGTCCCAGCGTTCGGCGACGCCGGGCACGGGGTGGAGGTCGACAGGATCCTCGGAGACGAGGCCCTCGAAGAGGGAGCGGAGGACCTCGCCTTCACCGATGCCGACGACGAGGTGCGGGTCGAGCTCACTGACTTCGTAGCCGATGCCGCGGTGGAGGATCTGCTCGCGGTTGCCGTGAGCGACGTTGGTGTCGCGTTGGCCGCAGCCCAGAAATGTACCTGCGAAACATGCTAAAAGACACGAAAGGATGTGCCGGAGGATTTCGTGTTTTTTGGTGTGTTTCTTGGGCATAATCATGCTTTGACGATCAAGCAGACGGCGTGCGCGGCGATGGCGAGACCGCGGCCGATCTCGTCGATGCCCTCGTTGGTCGTGGCTTTGAGGCCGATGTTGGCGAGGGGGACGTGAGTCGACTTGGCGAGGACGGCCTTCATTTCGGCGAGGTGCGGATAAATTTTCGGTTTCTCGGCGAGGACGCTGACGTCGATGTTGGAGATTGCGAAGCTGCGTTTGCCGAGCTCGCTGCAGACGCGGGCGAGGAGGATCTGCGAGTCGATGTTCTTGTAGACGGGATCCGTATTCGGAAAGAAATGACCGATGTCGGGCAGGCCGGCGGCGCCGAGAAGCGCGTCGCAGATCGCGTGGGTGACGCAGTCGGCGTCACTGTGGCCCTCGAGGCCGTAGTCGGTGTCGAACTTCACGCCGCCGAGCACGAGGGGGCGGCCGGCGACGATGCGGTGGATGTCGTAGCCGTGGCCGATGCGGAAGTTCATGGGGGGAGCTTGCCCACGGAACACACGGAAGACACGGAATTATTCCGCGGCAGAATTGCTGAGCAGAAATTCCAGGTAGGCGAGATCGGCGGGGGTGGTGATCTTCGGATTGGGGTGCGCGTTTTCGAGGAGTGCGACGGGATGGCCGAGTTGCTCGACGGCCTGGGCATCGTCGGTGATGCGGAGGCCGCGGTCTTGCACGCGCGCATAGGCGCGGGAGATGAGGTCGCGCGAGAAGACCTGGGGCGTCTCCATCGCCCAGAGTCGGGAGCGATCGAGCGTGCGGAGGCGGGCGTCGTCGCGTCCATTCGGCAGGCTCAGGACTCGGTGCTCCTTGATGGTGTCGGTGACGCGGTGGGCGAGGACGACGGCTTGTTCGCGGCGGACGATTTTGTGGAGGGCGACGAGTTGCTCGGGACGGATGAGCGGGCGCGCGCAATCGTGGATGAACACGTGCTCGATATCGGCGGGGAGCGCGGCGAGCGCGGCGGTGACGGAGTCCTGGCGTTCGCGGCCACCGCGGACGAGGACCGACGGTGTCGGCGCGTGTGCGGAGAGCTCCATCATCTGACGCTGGTCGCGATAAACGACGACGTAGAGATCGGCGATGGCGCTTTGCATGAACGCGGCGGCGGACCACGCAAAGACGGGGCGGCCAGCGAGGCGTGCGAGGACTTTGTCGTTAACCGCGCCTTGCATGCGCGAGCCGCTGCCGGCGGCGAGGAGGATGACGGCGGTGCGGGGCATGGATGAGAGACTAGAGACTAGAGCCTAGAGACCAGAGACTAAGGACCACAGACTGAAGAACGGAAGCGGGATGGGGCATGTGATCGGTGGATTGGGGTCTCTGGTCTTTGGTCTCTAGTCTCTGGTCTGCGATCCGAGTTCCGCGAGGATCGCGCGGGCGGCGGCGACGGGGTCGGGGGCTTTGAAGATGGGGCGGCCGACGACGAGGAAACTGGCGCCGGCGCGAGCCGCCTCGGCGGGCGTCATGACGCGAGTTTGATCGTCGGCCTTGGCGTCGCGCGGGCGGATGCCGGGCGTGACGAGCTGGACGGCGGGCGGGAGCACGGCGCGGAGGGGAGCGATTTCGAGCGGCGAGCAGACGAGTCCGCGGAGGCCGGAGTCCGCGGCGAGCTGGCCGAGGCGGACAACTTGTTTTTCGGGGGAGTCGGCGACGCCGGTTTCGGCGAGACCGGGAGCGCTCATCGAGGTGAGGACGGTGACGCCGAGCAGGAGGAGGTCGGGCTTGTGTTGCTGCTGGGCTTTCACGGCCCACTGCATCATTTCGCGGCCGCCGCAGGTGTGGAGGGTGAGCATGCGGATCGGAAGTTTCGCGGCGGACTCGACGGCTTTCGCGACGGTATTGGGGATGTCGTGGAGCTTGAGATCGAGAAAGACGTTGAAGCCGAAATCGGCGATTTCGCGTACGGCATCGGGACCGCAGGCAGTGTACATCTCGAGGCCGACCTTGACCCAGTTGACGGTGCCTTGGAGTTGGCGGAGGGCGGGAATGACGTCGCGGGGAGATTGCGCGTCGAGGACGAGGATCAGGTCACAGGCCATTTTCTTTTAATCACTAATGGACACTAATGGACACTAATGAAGGCTAAATTCCGAAGGTCTGGATTAGTGAAGATGAGTGTGCATTAGTGGTTCTCTTTCCGTGGAATCGTTTTCGATTTTTGCGCCGGCCAAGTTGAATCTGTTTCTCGCCATCACGGGACGGCGTGCGGATGGGTTTCACGAATTGGTGTCGGTGGTGGCGCCGTTGGAATTCGGGGACACGCTGCGCTGCGAGCCGGCGGCCGCGGGGGAATTTTCGCTGGTATGCGACGATCCCGCGGTGCCGCGCGACGAGAGCAATCTCGTGCTGAAGGCGGCGGCGATGTTTGCGCGGGAAACGGGCTGGAGTGGTGGCGCGAAATTCCTGCTGGAGAAACGCATTCCCATGGGCGCGGGGCTTGGGGGTGGAAGCAGTGACGGTGTGGCGGCGCTGCGGGCGCTCGACCGGCTTACGGGCGGCGCGCACGCGGTGTTGCTGCCGCGGCTGGCGGCGGAGCTCGGATCGGACTGCCCGCTGTTTCTGAGCAACGGTCCGGTGGTGATGCGTGGGCGGGGCGAGCGGGTCGAGGCGTTGCCCGACGCGGCGGGCGCGCGGTTGCGAGGGCGGCGGGTGCTGGTGTTCAAGCCGGCGTTTGCGATTTCGACGGCCTGGGCCTATGCGCGGCTCGCCGCATTGGCCAGTGTTTCCCCGGCCACGGCGGCGGATGTGATGGCGGGTTATCTGCCGCCGGCCGAAGCGGAGGCTCGATTGGCGGCTTGGATCGGGGAGGCGGGGGCGCCGGCGGAAACGTTGCTCTATAATAATATGGAGCGGGCGGCATTCGCGAAGTTTCTCGCGCTACCGGCATTGCTCGAAGTCTTGCGCGCGCGCTGCGGGATCGCGCCGCGGATGAGCGGGAGCGGGAGCGCGTGTTTTGCGTTGTTGCCGGAGGAGATGGACGCGCGACCGATCGTTTCCGCGATCCGCGAGGCGTGGGGCGAGTCGGCGCTGGTGAAAGAGACGCGTCTTTTGTGACGTAGCGCGACTAAATCCGAATTGACCCATCACCTTGCGGGCGCGTTATCGTCGGACGCCGACCGCTCCCCCAACGCGGTGGACAGACGCATCATAAACATGGAATCCCGCGCGAAGGACGAAATCACTGTGCAAGGCATCGCTGCCTCACAGGGGATCGCGTATGGGCAGATCTTCGTTTATCTGCAGAGCGATGTGGAAGTGCCCAGCTATCAAGTGGAGGATGAGAAGCGGATCGACGAGGTGGCCCGCTTCGACCGCGCGCTGGTTCTGACGCGGCAGCAGATCTCGAAAATAAAAAACGAAGTCGAAAAAAACATCGGGCCGGAGGAAGCGGCGATCTTCGACGCGCATCTGATGGTGCTCGAGGACGAGGCGTTGATCGGCGAGACGATCCGCGAATTCGAGGCGACGGGGCGCAACATCGAGACGTGTTTCCACAAGGTGTCGTCGCGTTACGTGCAGGCGTTTTCCGAGATCGACGACGAGTACCTGCGCGAGCGGGCGGGCGATCTGCGCGATGTGGCGCAGCGGGTGTTGCACAACCTGCTTGGGCAGGCGGAGACCTCGTTGAATCGGCTGGCGGATCAGCGCATCGTGGTGGCGAGTGACATCTCGCCGTCGGAATCCGCGACGCTCGATCGCTCGGCGGCGCTGGCGCTCGTGATGGATTCGGGGAGCAAGACGAGCCACGCGGTGATCGTCGCGCGCTCGATGAAGATTCCGTCGGTGGTGGGCGTGCGCAATCTCACGCAGCGCGTGCACAATGGTGACTGGGCGATCGTCGATGGCTACGACGGGCTGGTGATCCTGAATCCGGCGGAGAGCACGCTGTTTCGCTACGGGAAAATCCAGGAGCAGAAGAAATCGTTCGAGGCGCGGCTGCTCGAGGTGAACCGGCAGCCGGGTGTGACGAAGGATGGTGTGCCGGTGCAGTTGATGGCGAACATCGAGAAAGCCGAGGAGGTGACGAAGGCCAAGGCGTATCACTCGGATGGCATTGGGCTTTATCGCACGGAGTTTCTCTTTCTCAACGCGTCGCGGATCCCGAGCGAGCAGGAGCAATTTCTCGCCTACAAATCGGTGGTGGAAGCGATGGCGCCGCAGCCGGTGGTGATCCGGACGCTGGATCTGGGAGGCGACAAGCCGATGATCGGGAAGGCGGATTTGTTTCCGAAGGAGAACAATCCGTTCATGGGATTTCGGGCGATCCGGTTTTGCCTCGAGCACACGGACATCTTCAAGGAGCAGCTGCGCGCGATCCTGATGGCGAGCGCGTTTGGCAAGGCGAAGCTGATGTATCCGATGATCAGCGGCAGCGAAGAGCTGGCGCGAGCCAATGCGGTGCTCGAGGAATGCCGCGGCGAGCTCCGGGCGCGCGGCGTGCCTTTCGACGAGACGATGGAGGTGGGCGCGATGATCGAGATCCCGAGCGCAGCGCAGACGGCGGATCTGCTCGCGAAGCAATGCGCTTTTTTCAGCGTCGGGACCAACGATTTGATTCAATACCTGCTCGCGATCGATCGGGTGAACGACCGGATCGCGCACCTCTACGAACCGACGCATCCCGCGATCCTGCGGACATTGCGATTCGTGGTCGGTGAGGCGCACCGGCAGAACATTCCCGTGAGCGTGTGCGGCGAGATGGCGGGCGATCCGGTGTTCGCGCCGCTGCTGCTGGGGCTCGGAGTCGATTGCCTGAGCATGTCGCCGGCATGGCTGCCGTCGGTGAAATATCTGATTCGCGCGATGTCGATGGCGGACGCTCGGGCGCTTGCAGAGGAGGCGCTGACGATGAGCTCGCCGAAGGAGATCTACGCGAAGTGCGATGCGTTCTACCGGGCGCGTGTGCAGATGGATTGAGTCGCGGCGGCGGTACGGGGAATCGGGGAAGCTCTGGTAACGGGGTCGTTACCGGTCTTCAGTTGCGAATTCGCCGGCGCCGCGTATACGAAGCCACGTCGAACGCATGCAGCCCTCCACGTGTTTCTCGCGCCTCATGATCTGCGCGGTTCTGGCCGTGACGGCCGGGCTGATGCCGGGCTGCGGCAACATCTTCGTGCCGAAACACAAGGTGCTGGTGGATGCTATCAGCGCGCCGGGCGTGACCAAGCCGACGGGGCAGTCGTACCGCTTGCTGGCGAAGAAGGCGACCGTGAACAACGTGCCGATGCAAGTGCCGGTGATCAAGGCCTGCATCGACGCGGCGTTGACGGGCGTGGGAATGTACGACGCGCCTTCGAACGTGGCGCCGGATGTGTTTATCGAGGTCAGCTACGGGACCGATTCGGGACCGCGGCTGGATCCGGCGGCACGTGAGACGTTTCTGCAGCTCTCGGCGCGGGCCAATGTGGATCGAAGCATTGACCGCGGCACGGGCCCGGAGCTGTGGGACGTGCGAGTGGGCGTGCTGGGCGTCTCGGGAAGGCCGGAGACGGCGATGCCGCTGCTGGCTTCGGTGGCGGCAGAATATATCGCAACGGATACGAAGGCCGAGGCGAAGGTGGAGATTCCACACAACGCGCCGGTGATTGCGTCGGTGCGCGAGAGCGCGATCAAGGCGCTGGAGGGAAAATCGGCGGCGCCAGCTGCCGCGATGCCAGCGACCGCGCCCGCATCGACAACGCCCCCGGCGACTGAACCGGGAGGTGGTTCGCCTGCGGCGCCGACGGCAGCGCCGTCGGCATCGAAAGCGCCGCCGGGGCCGACCACGGGGACGACCGCAGTCGGGAGTGGTAGCATGGCGGGCGGGTGATGAGCGTGGCGCCCATGGCGGCGCGGTCCCGCGGCTGCGGGTTGGAAGTCGACGCGATGCTACGTGATCGGCCGAGTGAGAGGGCCGCGGAGCGAGAGGGCACGGAGCGAGAGGGCGAAATGAAGCCGCAACTCAGGCGGCTCGGAGAACTGAGCCCGACCAGATTGCGCGCTGATCAAGAGAGGACGTGTGCGAGTGTGGCCGCGGCGTCGGCCCAGGTCGGGAGCGTGCGGTGGGTGGCTTCGGCGGCGAGTCGCGCGTGCAGGGTGTCGTCGGAGATGATCGCACGCAGCGCGGTCTTCCATGCGGAGGGGTCGTTCAGGGGGACGGGAAGACAGCCGCCGGCGTCTCCGTTTTCACGGAGCACCGGCAAATCGCTGTGAACGCATGGCACGCCCCGCCAAAGCGATTCGAGGAGTGGGAGCCCGCATCCTTCGGCGATGGTGGGAAAGACGGTGGCCCGGGCGGAAGCGTAGCGTTGCGCGACGGTGGTGTCGGGTGCGGCTGCGTGGAAATGCAGACGCGCACTGTGGTCGCGGCGAAGCGATTTGATTTTCGCGACGATCGGCGCGCCGAAGTGCGGGTTCACGCGACCGATCACGTGCAGCTCGAAGTCGAGGCCTTCGCGCCAGAGCTCGGCACAGACATCGAGAAGGAACGTTTGATTTTTCCGCGGCTCGAGGATGCCGAGGCACAGAAGCTGAGCGCTGGAGGCTGGGCGCTGAGAGTCTGAAGTGCCGCGCGGTTCGGCGTTGAAATCGGCGCCGAGCGCGAGGACTTCCACGGGTGGCGGACGCTCGATTCCCTGCCATTGCCAGAAACCGAGCAGTTCATCGCGGCTGGCATGCGAGACGGCCCAGACGCGATCGAAGCGCGCGAGCATCTTCATGTAGGCCGGATGACGCGCGACGCTTTGCGGCCAGGTGATGTGTGGGTGTTTGAGTGGAATCGCGTCGTGGAAAAGTGCCGCGAGCCGGCAGGGGCGTGACTCGAGCAGGGAGCTGAAGCCGGCGCGCTCGGCCGGCGAGAAAAGTTCGCAGGTGAAAAACCAGTCGCGCGACTGAAGCGCGGCGCGGGTGGGATCCGTTTTCGCTTTCAGCGCGGCGTCCGTCCAGGCGACGTCGACTGCCCGGTCGCCAAGCTCATCACGCAGACGCGAGCTGACGCGCGTGAGGCCGGAGCGATGCGTCGCGGCGGCGGTCTTCGTGACGTCGAAGAAGATCATGAGCGCGACGTCGGGGTCGCTGGCGCGCGGGGTGTCGGCGCGGTCGGCGCATCGGCCGCCGCGCGATCGGCGGCGAGGACGCGGAGAAAGTGTGCGAGGAGACGTTCCGCGTTTTTGTGGGCGTCGAAGTTTTCCTCGACCCAGCGACGTGCGGCGAGGCGGAGCTTCTCGGCAAATGCGTCGTCGGTCGCGAGCCGCCGGAGCGCGTTGACCCAATCCGATGGCAAATCGACTGGGGCAATGAGCCCGGTGACGCCCTGCGTGATGGCCTCGGTGGTCGCGGCGGCGGGGGACGTCACGACGAGGACGCCGATGGACATGGCTTCGGGAATGACGTTGGGGAGGCCATCGCGATCGCCGCTTGGCGCGATCACGCCGGTGTGCAGCAGGACGTCGGCCCAGCCGAGCTGGTTCCAGACCTCGTGTTGAGGGAGGTGGCCGGTGAACGCGAGATTGCCGGCGATGCCGAGATGACCGGCGAGTTTTTCGAGTTCGGCGCGCAGCGGGCCTTCGCCGATGATGCGTGCGGCGAACGGGACGCCAGCGGCGTGCAACGCGGCGTAGATGCGCAGCTGATGATCGAGGCCCTTTTTTTCGACGAGACGGGCGACGCAGACGAGGTGGAGGAGCGAGCGATCGCGGCGGAGCGGTTTGAGCGCGGGCAGGCGGTCGAGTCCGCGGCGGATGCACACGATGCGTGCGGGATCGAGCGAGAGGCCGACCAGCGCGCGGCGGCCCATTTCGGTGGACGTATGGATGAGTGCGGCGTGCTCGAGTTTATCGCGCAGCCACCAATCGCCGCCGTGTTCAAAAATATCATACGCGTGCGCTGCGGCGCTGAAGCGATGTCCATCCAGCCGCCACAGCAGCCAGGCCGCAGTGGCGGGAGCGCCGCCCCACGCGGCGTGGACGAGCGTGGGTGGATTGCGTCGAAACTCGCGCGCGAAGATGCACGCGAAGCCGGCGCCGAGCATGTTTTCCCAGAAGTTGAGCCAGGAAGGCGCACGACGGAGGAAGAGACCGCGGAGGAGTTGTCGCAGCACGTCGGGGCGACGCCACGACTCGTAGGGGATCATCCAGAGCAGCGTGAGGAGCCGCCACTTGTTGAAGGAGGCGACGGGTATACCGCGAAATGCCCCGCCGCCGCCCCAGAGCGAGTAGAGCCGGAGATTCACGCCATGCGCGCGCATCGCGATGATCTCCCGCTGGAGAAACGTCTCCGTGTTTTTCGGAAACGTGGTGAAGAGATAGGCGATGACGGGCGGCGGCGCGGACAATGTGGCGGCAAACTAGAACGCGGCGCTTGCGGCGGCCAAGCGGATTGCGTGGCGGAATGGCGGCGAGCCAAGGCAACGGACGGCGGACGGGCGACTGAGGACGGATGGGCAGGCTACGAGAGCGGACAGGCGGGCCGGAGGACGCACAGGCGGGCCGCCCCTTCCTATCGTGGGGGCTCGCGTGTTCCCGGCGGGAACGGGCGTCGCTTCAACTTCGCGCCGGCGGCTTCGTTCGCGAGGCCGACGAGCTCGTCGATCAAGATCGTCGGATCCTCCTCGTAGCGCAGCGTGAGGAAGTGCTCACGGGCGAGGCTGTAGGCGGCGGGGTTCGTCATCCACGTGTCGATGAGGCGCGCGAAATCGCTGGCGGACTCGATCTTTTCGGAGGCGGCGCCGTTGCGGAAAAATTTCCAGGTGAGTTCCTCCTGCGGCATGATGCCGCCGAACGCGTTGAAAATAATCGGGCAGCGGAAATGCAGCGCCTTGGCGCAGGTGGTCGTGCCGCCGCGTGTGACGATGACATCGCTGACCTGCATCAGCAGGTGGACGTTGTCGGAGTAGCCTTCGATGTAGCAGGCGAATTCCGGATGCAACGAGCGCCAGTGGATCAGCTCGTTAAACGTCTCCTTGTTCCGGCCGCAGATGATGATGGCCTGCACGCGATCGGCGTACCGGAGCAGTGCGGGAAGCAGCGCCATGTGGTTGTTGGCGCCGTTGCCACCGGTGGCGAGGAAGACGGTGAACCGCTCGGGATCGAGCCCGAGGCGCTTGGTGCGGAACTCGGCGCGCTCGACGATGCCGAGGACTTCGAGATGCGAGCGCGGGCGCATGAGGTAACCGCGCACGCGCGTTTTTTCGGCCGGGATGCCGCACTTTACCGCGTAGTCGCGAGCGGTCGGCGTGCGCGATAAATACAAATCGACGCTAGGTTCGATCCAATTGCGGGAGTAACCCCAGCCGCCGGAAAACTCGCCGCAGTAAGTGGCGCAGCGGACCCGGCCGGCGCCGAGCGTCTTGCGCGCGAGCTGAAAGTAGCCGCGGTTCAGGCAATCGTGCACGCTGAAGACCAGGTGTGGTTTGTAGTCGCGCAACACGTCCAGATAGTAACCCGCGCCGAGCATGACCGAGCTGCGATTCAGGTAACTGAGGAGCTCGACGAGCGCGTAGAAGAATTTGTGCACCCAGGGTGCGCTGCGCTGAATGCAATTGTAGAGGTGGACGCCGGTGCGATTCACGACCGACGATTTTTCGAGCATCTGCTCGATGCGCACGTCGACCTCGTGGCGATAGAGTTGGAAGCACCACTCGGCAAACGCTTCCGCACGCGCATCGTGGCCGCCGCCGGTGCTCGAAGTGAGGACGAGAATGCGAAGCTTGGGCATGTTAAGGGACCAAGGGACCAAGGGGCCAAGTGACTAAGGGACTGAGGGAGCAAAAGACCATCAGCCACTCCCTTTGCGTGGGGGGCACAGTCTTTTTGTCCCTTGGTCTTTCGGTCTTTTGGTCCCTTCTACACATCGAAATAGCGCATTTGGATCCGGCGTTTGAGCGCGAGCGAGCCGAAGCGGGCGAGAAGCGGAGCGACCATGGCCTGGAAAAAGCGCCCCGTGCGGACGGTGCCGCTGCGGTTGCGCAGGAGTGCGCGGCGCAATGCGGCGGCCGCGTGAGCAGGCTCCGGTCCGCTCTTCATCATCGCTTCGAAGGCGCCCCAGGCGCGGCGCATCCGATCCGTGGATACGGGCTGCGGACGGCGCACGGAACCCTCGAAGTCCGTGCGGTAATCGCCGGGCCGGACATCGAGGACGACGATGCCGGTGCCGGCGACCTCGAGCATGAGGCTCTCGTTGAGCGCCGTGAGGCCGGCCTTGGCGACGTTGTAGGCGCTTTGAAATGGCAGCGGAAATTCGGCGGCGAGCGAAGAGATGTTCACGAGCGCGCCGTGTTGCTGGCCGGCGGGACGGGCGAGCATGCTGCGGAGCGCGTGATGCGACAGCCGCGCGGTGTTCACCAGCATCACGTGGACCTGTGCTTCCCACGTGGCGAAATCGGTCGCGGCAAACTCGGAAAACACGCCGTAACCGGCATTGTTGATCACGAGATCGAAGCCGCCGGCGGCCTGCGCGGCGGCGTGGAATACGGCGTCGAGATTCGCGGTGTCCTGCAATTCGAGCGCAACAGGGGTGAAGGTCGCCGCGGATGGCGCGACGCGTGCGAGCGCATCGAGGCGCCGGGGATCGCGTGACGTGCCCCACACACGAACGCCGTCGGCGAGAAGCATCTCGGCGAAGGCACGGCCGAGACCGGTGCTGGCTCCGGTGACGAAAGCAGTGCGGTGCAGATCGGAAACGCGGCTCAAGAGTGAGAGTGAGAATGAAAGTGAAAGTGAGGGTGAAAGTGAAAGTCGGCCCGCTCTGATCGGGGGTACCCTTTCACTTTCACGTTCACTTTCACTTTATTGAGCGCGCTTGAATACGAGTGCGACGTTGGCGCCACCGAAGCCGCTGCTGTTCTTGATGACGATGTTTGGCGCGCGATTTTCGGAGGTGCGGGGGATGTTCAGATCGGCGCACTCCGGATCCGGCGTGGTCAGATGCGCGTTGCCGGGAATGAAACCCTCGCGCATGGCGAGCACGCTGAAGGCGCTTTCCATTGCACCGGCGAGCGAGAGACCGTGGCCGGTGAGCGCCTTGGTGCTGCTGACGGCCACGCGCGGGAGTGACGCTTGAAAAACCGCCCGCAGGGCCCGGGCTTCGGATACGTCGCCGATCACCGTCGAGGTAGCGTGCGCGTTGACGTAATCGACCTGATCGGGGGAGACGCCGGTGGCGCGAAGGGCGTTGTTCATGGCGGCAGCCGAGCCGCTGCCTTCGGGGTGCGAGATCGCGACGTTGTAGCCGTCGGACGCCTGGCCCCAGCCGAGGAGTTCGGCGTAAGGCCTGACCCGCCGACGGGCGACTTCGTCTTCCGTTTCCAAGACCAGCACGGCGCCGCCGCCGGTGCCGACGAAGCCATCGCGGGCGGCATCGAAGGGGCGCGAGGCGAGGTTCGGATCGGTTTGCAACGAGAGCGTGCGCATGCCGGCGAAGGGCAGGATCGCGTCGGTGTTTCCATCTTCCCCGCCGACGATGAACATCCGTTTTTGACGACCGAGGACGAGGTCGTCGAAGGCGTAACCGAGCGCGTGGGCCGACGAGGCGCAGGCCGAGGAAAAGCCGCATGAGGCCCCCTGAATCTTGAAGGCGGCGACGAGGTTGAAATTCAACGTGCCGACGATCGAGGCGACGATGCCGAGCGGCGAGCAGCGCATGACGCCGTACTTGTTGAGCCGCTCGTGGTGGTGGTGCGTGAGGTAAGGCGAGCCGCCCGACGCGGCGTAAAGGCCGGTCTGCGGATTCGAGATATCGGCGTCGGTGAGCTTCGCATCCTCGATCGCCTGGAGCATCGCGCAGTGCGCGAAGAGACCGTTCGGCGCCATCGAGCGGAGGAGCTCGCGTTTGATTTTGTAGCGCGCGGGGAACGTCCAGTCTTCGGGATCGGTGGAGTCGGTCGTGAAGTCCTTGATCGTGCCGATGACTTTTACCGGGATATCCGGTTTCTGGAACGGCGGATAGAGCTCGAAGCCGTGCCGGAGCTCGCGGAGGTTGCGCGTGACGGTGGCGGCATCGTTGCCGATGCTGGTGATGAAACCGAGGCCGGTGATAAATACTCTGGGCATGCGCCGGGTCAGAAAGGATGCGGAGTGAAGGTCGTTCGCCGAGACTGGTCAACGCGGGAGGCGCCAGCGGTCGCAGGCGGCGTCGAAGCGGGCAGAGCAGATCACGTGGCGCGCCGGATCAAGGGCACAAAAAACCGTGGCGTGAAAGCCACGGTTTCTTCGAGAGGTCGCGGCGCGACCGGTCAACTGCGTCGACGCGTCAGGCGTTGATGGCGGCGCGAAGCGGCGGCGTGTTGGGCGCCTCGCTGCCGTTCAAGCCACCGGTGTGCGCGGAACCGTTGACGCTGTTGCCGTTGATGGAAACGGGAGCGTTGGCCGCTTCGACGATTCCGTAGGTGAGAGTGATTTCCTCGGCGATGACGGCCTTTTCCTGGCCCACGCGGATCGAGCCTTCGAAGGTTGCGAGCGGCATCTTCATGCGCTTCGGCTTGATCGAGAGGGTGAGGATATCGCCCGGTTTGCAGATGCGATGGGCGCGAACGCCTTCGCAACCGGTGAAGAAAATAGTCTGCGGACTGACGACCTTGCCGGGCTCTGTGAGTGCGCCCTCGAGCAAGTAAAGTACCGCGAGTTGACCGAGGGCCTCGAGCATGATCGAGGCGGGCATGACCGGGTTGTCCTTGAAGTGACCTTGCAGAAAGAACTCCTGGCCCGTGATTTTGTATTTACCGTTCGCGGCCGTGGAGCTGACCGAGGCCTCGTTCAGGAACAGGAAGGGCGGCTGGATCGGCATCACGGCGCCGATGGTCTCGATCGGAATGAACTTGGTCGGCTTCGGCAGCGGGAGGCCGCGAATCTTGCAATCGATGAACGTCTTTACGTCACCAACGGTGCGCAGGTTGCGCAGTTCGTCGTTGTTGATGGACATCTGCAGGACGTCTTCGACGAGGATCACGATCTCCATCATCGTGAGCGAGTCGATGCCGAGATCCTCGATCATCCGCAGATCGTCGTCCGCATCCTTCAGCTTCATGCGAAGATCGGGTTCGACGAACCGCTCGATCACGCCGATGACGACGGCTGGAACGTGCTCGGCATTACCGGTCTTGCGAAATTGGACGGCTGCCTCGAAGGTCGAGGGAGAGCAGCGCTTCAGTGCTTCTCGCAGCGCGACTTCATCCTCAGGAGCAAACGGTTTGGACGTCACCGGCACGGCCTTGTTGGCGCCGGGACTGGGTTGAACTGCTTCGGGCATTGTTCGTTCGTTGTATGTCACGCGACCGGGAAGTAAACCCCTTATTTGGATCGGACGGCGCGCTTCGTGAACACGCCGTTGATCGAACAAGTTCCATCGGTCGTGAACTTTCCATGCATGAATATGCGCGGTGACGACGCTTGCCAGCCCAGCACGCGGCACGTAGCGAAAGCGGCTCGCGTCTTGCGCCATCGTGGCACATTCGCGACTCGATCTGCTTTTTCGCGCATGAGCGCTTTTGCCAACGCCATTCCGGGGCCGCCCGTCTTCCTCATCACGCATGAATTTTATCCGAAGCGTGGTGGAATCGCGACGTTCACGGAGGAGATCGCGCGGGCTTCGGCGACACTGGGTTACAACGTCGAAGTCTGGGCACAATCGGCGCCGGCGGGGGCCGACAAGACGGACTGGCCATTCCGATTGCGCAGGATGCCGCTCAAAGGCACGCATGATCTCACGTGTCAGGTCCAGCTAATGCGCGAGCTGATCCGACACCGCCGGCAGTTGCGTGATGCGACGGTCTATCTGCCGGAGCCGGGGCCGATGCTCGCGATGATGGTGCTGCAATTTTTCCACGCGTTTCGGCCGCGGCAGCTCGTGCTGACGTTTCACGGCTCGGAGATCTTGAAGTTTGCGCGGAGTGGGGTCCGACGCGCGCTGGCGCGGCAGTTGATCCGGTACGCGACGCGTGTGAGCACGCTGAGCAATTACACGCAGGAGCTGCTGTTGACTCATTTTCCGGAGGCGGCGGACAAAATTTATCTGACGCCGGGCGCATTGCGCTCGGATTTCGCAGTGGTGCCGCCGAGACCTGCGGTGCGGAAAGACAAGGTCGTCGTGCTCACGGTGGGGCGGCTGCATCCGCGCAAGGGCCAGCTGCTGACCTTGCAGGCGCTGCAAATGCTGCCGGCCGACGTTCGCGCGCGGCTCGAATACTGGGTCGTCGGTGGCCAGAGCAAAGGCAACTACGAGTCGCAACTTCGCGCGGCGGCGGCGGCGCAGCCGGATCTCGCGGTGCGCTTCTTCGGCAACCTGCCGGACGAGGAGCTGGCGCGGGTTTACGACGGAGCGGACATCTTCGCCATGACGAGCGTGAATCTCGAGCGCAGTGTGGAAGGTTTCGGGCTGGTGTATCTCGAGGCGGCGGCGCACGGGTTGCCGGTCATCGCGCATGATGTCGGCGGCGTATCCGAGGCGGTGGTCGACGGCGTGACGGGTTTGCTCGTGCCGCCGCATCGCCCCGCGCAACTCGCGGCCGCATTCGAAAAGCTGATACACGATCCGGAGCAGCGGCAAACTCTGGGCGCGGCGGGCCGCGAATGGGCGCTGCGCAACTGCTGGAAGCAATCGGCCTCGGCCCTTTTTAAACCGGAGCGGGAAACACCATGATCCAATCGCGTGCACAGGTCACCGTCCGCTATGCCGAGACCGACATGATGGGTGTCGTGTATCACGGCAATTATCTGCCGTGGTTCGAGATTGGCCGGACGACGCTCTTGAAAGAGATGGGTTTGCCGTATCGACAACTCGAGGACGATGGTTTCCGGCTGCCGGTTCTGGAGGTGTCGGCGAAGTATTTCCGCCCGGCGGTCTATGACGACACGGTGACGATCGTGACGATGCTGAAGGAGAAACCGCTGCTGCGGATCCATCTCGAGTACGAAGTGCGACGTGGCGACGAGTTGCTGGCGACGGGGCACACGGTGCATGCGTTCATCGATCGGACGGGAAAACCGGTGCGGCCGCCGGCGAAAGCCGTGGCTGCGTTTGCGGCGGCGTTTGCCGGGTAGGTTATTTTATCAGCGGTTGAACCGCGGCCTGCTCGGGAGGGCAGGGAGAGGGCGATCGATGGTCGCATCCAGTTCGGTTCGGTCCCGTCTCTCCCGAGGCGGGCTACAGGGGACCGCCTCGAGGCGGCCGCGCACGGACGATTCGAGAAACGCCCTTACCTCGCGGAATATTCCGCCAGTACGATGGAATCCTGTTCGCGGGCGCGCGCTTCGGCGAGCGCGGCGTCACCGCCGAGTATCCGAACGGCCCATACGGCGTGGGCGCGGACGAGCGGCGAGGCGTGGGCGCTCGCGAGCTGCACGAGCTGCGGCAGGATCGACGCGTCGCCGGAGTTGCCGGCCACGACGCAGGCGTTGCGCAAAAGGCCGACGAGCTTGAGCCGCTTGATCGGCGTGCGGCGAAACACCTCAGCGAAACGCTCGGGCGTGAGCTCGAGGATTTCGCGCAGGGTGAGATCCGCGAGATCGTAGCGCGCGGAAAGCAGGAGCTGCCGGCCCTGCTGCGCGAAGCGGTTCCACGGACACACCTCGAGGCAAACGTCGCAGCCGTAGATGTGATTGCCGATGCCGGCGCGGAGCTCGCGCGGAATCACGCCCTTGTTCTCGATCGTCTGGTACGACACGCACCGCCGCGCATCGACCACGCCGGGCGCGGAAAACGCCTGCGTCGGACACGCGTCCAGACAGCGCGTGCAGTTACCGCAGAGCAGGCCGACGGGGGACGCTGGTTGGGAATCCGTGGTTTGGGTTATCGAGTTTCGCGGTGGAAGTTTTTTGCGGATCGGCTCGTCGGGCGCGAACTCGATGCGGGTGAGAATCGAAGCGAGGAACAGCCAGTTGCCGTGGCGGCGCGAGATCAGCATCGCGTTTTTCCCGGTGAAACCGAGCCCGGCGCGTGCGGCCCAACTGCGTTCGAGCACCGGTCCGGTGTCGACGTAGTAGCGGTAGTCCTGGCTGCCGGCGCCGTAGATTTCCTCGAGCGCGCGGCCGGCGGCGATGAGCGCGGGCTTCATCGTGTCGTGATAGTCCTCGTGCAACGCGTAACGCGCCCAGCGGGCTTCGCCCGCGGTGTGGAGTTTGGGGTTTGGAGTTTGGAGTTCGGGAGACCAATAGCTGACGCCGAGCATGATGATCGAGCGTGCGCCGGAGAGGACCAGGTCGGGATTCAGGCGTTTGTCGGCGCCGCGCTCCATCCATTGCATCTCGCCGTGCATGCCGGCGGCGAGCCATTCGCGCAGCGGCGGCGTGGGCCCGGCGCCAAGCGCGGCGAAGCGCACGTCGTCGAAACCGAGGGCTTCGAGCCGATTGCGGAGCGTGGTTTGTTGGGTGTTATCGGACGGAGGCATTCGGAGCGGACGTCGAGAGGAGCGCGTGCGTCATGGCCGAATACGGGCGGGGACGCTCGCGGTCCAAGGGAAACCGCGCAGGAATACGCTCACTTTTGCGTGCGCGCAAAATCCACGGCGTCGCGCCGCCATGCCCGCGTCGCGTGCGCGACGATTTCATGCAACGGCCGCGCGTCCGTGAGAATGACGGTGCCTGACTGTCGGTAGATCGGTTCGCGCGCGGCGTAGAGCGTGCGGATCCGTTCCTCCGGATTTTCAACTTCGAGGAGCGGCCGGTTGCGATGGCGCGCGGTGCGGTCAAGGATGGTCTCGACGGACGCATGGAGGCAGACGACGACGCCCTTTGCCTTGAGCAGCGCGAGCATGCCGGGCTGCACGACGAGTCCGCCGCCGCACGCGACGATCGTCCGTTCGGCGGGATGTCCGTGCTCGATGAACTCGCGCTCCATCGCGCGAAACGCCGCTTCGCCGTCCTGCGCGAAGATTTCCGGAATCGATTTTCCCTGTTGGCGCTCGATCTCGTGATCGCTGTCGAGGATGCGGAAACCGAGTTTGTGCGCGACGGCGCGGCCGACCGTTGTCTTGCCGGTGCCCATGAAGCCTACGAGGTAGAGGTTGACGTCGGCTGGATTCAAAAGGGGAGTGAGGGAGTAAGGGAGTGAGGGAGTGTGGGGCAAGGGATTGTTTCCCGTCATTGCCATCCCCTTATTCCCTCACTCCTTCATTCCCTTACTTCTGTGAATTACGCGTTCGCGAGCGACAACACGGCGGGGATTTGTCCGGAGGCGCTGGCGGCGGTGCAGGCTGCGAACGCGGAGCGCGCGTCGAGTTACGGTGACGATGCGCACACGGCGGAGGCGAAGCGGCTGTGCGCGGAAATATTCGAGCGCGAGTGCGAGGTGTTTTTCGTTTTCAACGGCACGGCGGCAAACGCGATCGTGCTCGCGGCGTTGTGCCAGCGACACCACGCGGTCCTCTGTCATGAGCTCTCGCACGTCGAAACCGACGAGTGCGGCGCGCCGGAGTTTTTCACCGGTGGCAGCAAAGTGCTGCCGATCGCCGGCGAGCGCGCGAAGCTCACACCGGCGGCGTTGGAGCCGGCGATGCGGCGCGGGCATGGCGTGCATTTTCCGAAGATCCGCGCGGTGTCGCTCACGCAGGCGACGGAGCTCGGCACCGTCTACACGCCGGACGAGTTGCGTGCGCTGGCGGAATTCGCGCGCGAGAAAGATCTGGCGGTGCACGTCGACGGCGCGCGGTTTGCGAATGCGGCGGCGACCCTGCGCGAACGCGGCATCTCGCCGGCCGATCTCACGTGGCGCGCGGGCGTCGATGTGCTGTGTTTCGGCGGTACGAAGAACGGGCTGCTCACGACGGAGGCGATCGTGTTCTTCAAGCCTGAGCTCGCGCGGGAGTTCGATTATCGCGTGAAGCAATCGGGGCAGCTTGCGTCGAAGATGCGGTTCGCGAGCGCGCAGTGGGCGGCGGTGTTGCGCGACGGCGCGTGGCTGAGGCATGCCGCGCACGCGAACCGGCAGGCACAGGTGCTGGCGGCGGGTTTGCGTGCGCTCGGGTTTGCGTTGCTGGCGCCGACTGAGGCGAACGGCGTGTTCGTCGAGCTGCCGCCGCGGGTGTTTGCGGGGCTCGAAGCGCGCGGCTGGCGATTCTACAAGTTTCTTGGTGAAGACGGCTATCGGCTCATGTGCTCGTGGGAAACGCGCGATGCGGAGATCGCGGCGTTTCTGGCGGATGCGCGGGCGGCGGCGGCTTAGTTAGTTAGGGCACGAAAAAGGGCGGGTCACATGACCCGCCCTTTGGGAATTTTTTTTTGCTAGCGCTTCTCGACTTACTTCTTGGCCGGCTGCGCGGCGGGTGCCGGGCTGGCGCCACCGACGATGTCGAGCAGCTCGACCTCGAAGACGAGCGTCGAACCGGGCGGGATGCCTGGGCGGCCTTCGTCGCCATAGCCGAGTTGCGGCGGGACGTAGAGTTTGATTTTGCCGCCCTTCTGCACTTTCTGCAGGCCCTCGGTCCAGCCGGGAATCACGGCATCGAGCTGGAACTCGGCCGGCGTGCCGCGCTGCACCGAACTGTCGAAGACCGTGCCGTCGAGGAGCGTCCCGGTGTAGTGGACCTTCACGTTGTCGGTGGCCTTCGGCGTCGCGCCGTCGCCTTGCTTGATGATCTCGTAATGAAGACCGCTCGGGAGGGCGACGACGGCTTTGTTTTCCTTCAGCTTGTTGAAGTAGGTCGTGTTGGCCGCCTCGTTTTGCACCTTCGCCTTTGCCATGTAGGCGGCCTGTTTCTTCTGCATGAACTCATCCATCGCGGGCCCGATCTTCTCGAGTTCGTACGGGGAGTCCTTGCCTTCGGCGGCGGCCCGCAGGCCTTTGATGAGCGTCTCGAGTTCGTCCTTGCTGAACGACAGCTCGGTGAGTCCGACACGCTTGCCGATGAACCAGCCGAACTCCTCGATCAACTGCAGATCGGTGAACGCGGCAGCCGCGGGTGCCGCGGGCGCGGACGGCTGATTGCCAGCGGGCGCCGGCTCGTTTGGCTGGCCCGGGATGTTGAGCTTGACCTCTTGGGCGCGCGCCGCGGCGAGGCCGAGTGCGAGCAAGCCGATCGTGGCAATGTGCTTCGATTTCATGCGTGGATTTGGGACTGGATAAAGTAACGGTCGCGGGGCCTTTGTGCCGTAAAAGTTTCCAGCTGTGCCACTCGCTCTGGGCGAAAGCAATCCCGATCTCCCTGGCTTGTATCACGCTTGTATCAACCCTCGCGATGCGCCATCACCTCGCCCCTTGCCCATGACTCCCGACCTTTTTTGGAGCAGCCTGGATGGCCAGATTCTTACGGTTAAGAACAAGGATGAGCGGACCGTCACGCTGACGCTCGCGTTTTGGCCGCGCCATCCCGCCGAGCTCGATTTTCTGAAGACGCACCTTGCGGCGTTGCAGTTCACCGAGCGCAGCTCGATGGCGCGCATCGGCGTCGAGATGCTCACGCATGGCAGCCCGCATGTGGAGGGAAACCGGCTCGAGCTGGAGGCGGATGCGTTCATCTTCGATGCGAGTTTTCCGAATGCGTCTTATTGGAAAAAACTCATGCGCGTCGGCTCACCGGTCGGCCGTTTGTTCTACGCGCCTGCAGCGGCGAAACTCTCGACCGGCGAGATCTGGGACGCGCTCAAGGAGAACCGGATCAAGCTGCCCAACACGATCAGCATCGACTCGCTGGGCCGCGTCTTCCTCACGCCGCACCAGCTCAGCTACACGTTGAGCCAGCGGCTGCAGCGCGCCGATTTCGAGCGCGTGGTCAGCGGCCATGCCGGCCGCGGTTTTCTCGATCGCGTGCAGATCCGACACGAGGCGGCGCCGCTGACGATCCCGCCGCACTCGGGCATTCTCACGAGTTGCTCGATGTATCTGAAAGAGCACTTCGTCGTGCTCAACCAAGGTGAGGGAAACTTCGGCATTCACACCAGCGCCGTGCTCCTCGATCCGATAAAAACGTTCGGCACGAACGTCATGCTCGAGATCTACAACACGGGCGACCAGCCGATCGTGAATCCGGTCGTGTCCGTCGAAGTTTTCCGCGCGCCCGAGGCCAACGATCCCGAGTTCAAGACGCTCTCGAAGCGCCGCACGCGGCTGCTGTCGACGGTGACGGAGCTCTACACGTGTCTCGACACCCACCCGCCGGCGCAAAACGGCGAGGCGCGCCCGCGCACGAAAATCACGGTGAAAGGCCAGAGCGCGACGACGGAGAACCACGCGTTGTTTCTGAAATCGGGCGAGGACTTGAAGCGCGTGCTCGGCGAAACCGGCGGGCCCTGCGGCCACCGCACGATGATTCAGGCGCTCGATGCGGCACCGGAAAATGCGGACACGCTCGTGCTCGATCATTTCCCAACGCTGCTCGAGCAGATCGAGCTCATCACGCGGATGGCCGACGTGAAGTTGAAGCGGGTCGTCTTCCGCAAGGCGTCGCGCACGCACGGTTATTTCCTCTCGAGCAACGCGCACGCGCGGCTGGATACGTTCGAGGCGATCGGCGTGCAGGTGTACTGGTACGACGAGCTGACGAAGGATATCTACCTGCACACTTATAAGAAGGAGCACGGCTTCTTTGTGCGCGAGGAGGTCGCGCGGAAATTCCAGGAGTCGACGATCCTCGCGTTCTACGGCTCCGCGATCGGGCTCGAGCAACACGACACGGATCGCATCTCGTCGCTGGTCGACAAGCTCACGTCGTTCATCGGTACGAATCTCGGTGTGTTGACGGGCGGCGGCGGCGGTGTGATGCGGCTGGCGACCGATCAGGCGCGCGGGAAGGGCGCGTTGACGGGCGCGTGTTTCCTCGAACTCGAAGCGCAGCCTCCGGAGTTGGGCGTGGATTTCTTCAACACGTTCCAGGAATCGTCGCGACACTTCCGGCAGAAATGGTTCGAGGCGGCGGATTTTTGCATCTTCAACGTCGGCGGCGTGGGCACGCTCGAGGAAGTCGGCATCGAGATGTGCAACCTAAAGCTCGGGATCCGGCCGCGCGTGCCGTACGTTTTCTTCAACGCGAAATTCTGGGGCGACCTGCGCCGGCAGTTGCGCACGATGATCCAGAGCAAACGTGCGCCGGCGTGGATGGCGGATTACATCCTGTTCACCGACGACCCGGACGAGGTCGTGGCGTTTTATCGGCGGAAGCTGCAGGTGTTGTAAGTGCGGCTTTACGTCGCGGACAAACCGACCACATTGCGCGACATGAGCACGCCTGAAATTGCCGCCGCAGTTCGATCGCTTCCAACGGAGGAAAAAATCGAGCTTCTCGAATTAATCGCGGCGGATCTGGTCCTCAACGCGCCGCCGGCGATCAAGGCCGCGCAGCTCGATGAAGTGCTGGGGCGCCGTCAGGCTTGGGTGGAAGGCAAAACCGCGTTGATTCCGGGCGAGCGGGTGATGCAGGAAATGCGTGCGCGGTCGACACGAGTTTGATGTGAAGGCGTTTCGCTTTGGGAAGGAAGCACGCGCGGATTTCGCCGACGCGGTGGATTATTACCGCGCGATTCAGCCGGAACTTGCCGAGGATTTCGTGCGTCGCATCGAGACCGCGATTTTGCGCGCGAGCGAATTTCCCCGGGCTGGTTCTACGAGGAGCGCGCCGAGTTCATCCTCGTTTGGGCGATTCTTCATGGCTCCCGCGACCCAAGTTCATGGCGTGCACGCGTCTCGCATTTACATCACCCTATGACCCTGCTTCCCCGCTCCGTCCTTGTCGTTGGCTCCGGCGGGCGCGAACACGCGCTCATCCGCGCGTTGCTCGCGTCACCGGCAAAACCGCGCGTGATCTGCGCGCCCGGCAACGCCGGCATCGCCGAAGATGTCCCGTGCGTGCCCGTCGCGGCCGACGATGTCGCGATGCTCGTCGCGCTCGCGCAGCGCGAGAAAATCGAGTTCGTCGTGGTCGGTCCCGAAGTGCCGCTCGCGCTCGGTCTCGCCGATCAGCTGCTCGCTGCCGGCATCCCGGTATATGGCCCGAAAGCGGACGGGGCGCGCCTCGAGGCCTCGAAGATTTTCACCAAGCAGCTCTTGTTGAAATACCGCATTCCGACCGCGGCGGCGGGCTTCTTCAGCGAAGTCGCGCCCGCGCTCGCGTATCTCCGTACGCGGCCGGTGCCGATCGTGATCAAGGCCGACGGGCTGGCGGCGGGCAAAGGCGTGATCGTCGCGCAGACGCTGACCGAGGCCGAGGCCGCGGTGCGCGCGATGCTCGAGGGCGGAAAATTCGGCGTGAGCGGAAAACAGATTCTGATCGAGGACTGCCTCTACGGCGAGGAGACCTCGATTCTCGTCGTGGTGTCGGGCCGCGATTACCTGATCCTGCCGACCTCGCAGGATCACAAGCGTATTGGCGATGGCGATACGGGCCCAAACACCGGCGGCATGGGCACGTATTCCCCGGCCGAGATCGTCACGCCCGCGATGCTGGAGCGCATCGAGCGCGAGATCGTGCGGCCGTCGGTCGAGGCGATCGCCGCCGAGGGCATGGAGTTTCGCGGCACATTGTTCATCGGCATCATGCTCACCCCGGACGGACCGAGTGTGATCGAGTACAACACGCGCTTCGGCGATCCCGAGACGCAGGTCGTGCTGCCGCGCGTGGGCAACGATCTGCTCGCGCTGCTCTGGGCGGCGGCCCGCGGAGAGTTGGGCCACGTGCAGCTCGAGACGAAGCCGGAGCACGCGATCTGCGTGGTGATCGCGGCGAAAGGTTATCCGGACGCGTTCGACAAGGGCGCGACGATCGAGCTGCCCGCGGCGCTGCCGCCGGGCGTGTCGATCCTGCACGCGGGCACGGCAAGAAATTCCACGGGACAGCTCGTGATGAACGGCGGCCGCGTGCTGGGCATCACCGCGCTGGCGCCGACGCTGCGCGAAGCGGCGGCGAAGGCCTACGCGGTGTGCGACGAGATTGCGTGCGCGACGAAATATTTCCGGCGCGACATCGGCGCGCGGCAGCTCGAACGCACATGAACGCGGGCGTGCGCAACTACCTTTTTCTCGTGACGCTCCTGGCGGCCTGTGCGTTTGGCGTGTCGCCGTTGGCGCAGGCGGCGCCGCTTGAGCACGACCTGGGCGAAGGGTTGCGTTTGTACCGGCTGCACGAATTGCCGGCGGATTTGCCGCCGACGGCCGACGCGAGCGGGCGACTGCCGCCGTGCGTGGCGGATGTGCGTTACACGCGCGCCGACCATGATGGCGCGACGGCCTTCGCGGCGTGGCTGCGGTTTCGCGCGAAGCCGCGCGTGCCGGTGTTCGTACTCGCGAATGCAGGAACGTCGTCGGCGCTGCTCGAAGTGCTGGCGGCGCGCGATCGTGGCGCGGGCATCGTGCTCGTCGGCGTGCCGGGCCGGCAGCTCGAACCGGATGTGGCGGTGCGCACGAATTCCGAGGACGAGCGGCGGGCTTATGACGCGCTGGAGCAAGGCGTGCCACTCGCGACGTTGCTGACGGACAATCCGCACAAGGTGCGCAACGACGAGGCGAGTTTCTCGCGCGATCGCCTGGCGGAGGCATCGGCGGAGGAGGCGGCTGATGAGCTCGCGGCGAAGAACGCTGTGCCACCCGTCGATGCGGCCCTGCAACGCGCGGTGCACTTGCACCGCGCGCTTCTCGCCTTGAAAAAAATCTGAATCGTCTCGAAACGCGTGGCTGTGTCGGGCTGGGTTTTCTGCGCTGCCTTCGGCTTTGCGTTTCGAGCAAAACCATGTCCTTTCCCTGCCCACGATGTCCGCTCCCGGCACGATCGTCACTGTTTGCACGGCCAATATTTGCCGCAGCCCGATGGCCGCGGCATTGCTCCAACATGCGTTGGCGGCGCAGCCTGAGCCATTGCGTTCGCTCCAGGTGATCTCGGCCGGCGTGGCGGCGCGCACGGGCGAGCCCGTATCCGAAAACTCAGTGCTCGCGTTGAAGAAGGTCGGCCTCGACGTCTCGCATCATCGCAGCCAGCCGCTCACACAAACGATGCTCGATGAGGCGCTGGCGGTGCTCTGCATGACGGAGTCGCACCGGGCGATGATTCAGGTGCAGGCTGAACCGCCGCCGAGAAACATGTTTCTGTTCCGCCAGTTTGTTCCGGGCTATGGCGACAAGGAGATTGGCGATCCGTATGGCGGTCCATTGCGGATTTACGAAGCGGCGCGAGACGAGATGGTGGAGTCGATCCCCGGCTTGATCGAATATCTTAAGACACTGGTCGGGCCCAAGGCCGCGACATAATGCGGATTTCGGATTGCGGACCGCGGATTCTCGGACTGGCCTCGCGGCCGTCTTTTCGATCCGTAATCGCAAACTGAAATCCGTCCTTTCATGTCTCTCGCTGCTGCGCCGCTCCGCTCCCTCGATCCAGAAATTTACGCCGTGATCTCCGCCGAGCTCGCGCGCCAGCAGAGCCACATCGAGCTCATCGCGTCCGAGAACTTCACGTATCCCGCGGTGATGGAGGCGCAGGGCAGCGTACTCACGAACAAGTACGCGGAGGGCTATCCAGGGAAGCGCTGGTATGGCGGCTGCGAGCACGTCGACAAGATCGAGAACCTCGCGATCGAGCGTGCGAAAAAACTCTTCGGTGCCGAGCACGCGAACGTGCAGCCGCACTCCGGTTCGCAGGCCAACTTCGCCGTTTACACCGCCGTGCTCCAGCCCGGCGACAAGGTGCTCGGAATGAATCTCAGCCACGGCGGCCATCTCACGCACGGCAACCCGGCGAACTTTTCCGGCAAGTTGTATCAGTTTGTTCAATATGGCGTGCGCGAGGACAACGGGCTGATCGACTACGACGAGCTCGCGAGCGTCGCCACGCGCGAGAAGCCGAAGATGATCACGGTGGGCGCGAGCGCGTATTCGCGCGTGATCGATTTCGCGCGGATGGCGGAGATCGCGCGCAGCGTCGGAGCGTTGCTCTTCGCCGACATCGCGCACATTGCCGGCCTCGTCGCGGCGGGGATTCACCCGTCGCCCGTGCCGCACGCGGATTTCGTCACGACGACCACGCACAAGACGCTGCGCGGTCCGCGCGGCGGACTGATCCTCTGCAAGGCTGCGCACGCGAAAGCGGTCGACTCCGCGATGTTTCCGGGCGGACAGGGCGGGCCCTTGATGCACGTGATCGCGGCGAAGGCCGTGTGTTTCGGCGAAGCGCTGAAGCCGGAGTTCAAGGCTTACTCGGAGCAGGTCGTGGCGAACGCGCGCGCGCTTGCGGCGGCGATGACCTCGCGCGGCTACAAGATCGTTTCCGGCGGCACGGACAATCACCTCATGCTCGTCGACCTGCGCCCGAAGTATCCGGAGCTCACGGCGAAGAAAGCCCAGGAGACGCTCGATCTGGCCCACATCACGTGCAATAAAAACACCGTGCCGTTCGAGACGCGCAGCCCGTTCCAGGCCTCAGGCATCCGGCTCGGCACGCCCGCGATCACCTCGCGTGGCTTCGTCGCCGCGGACATGGATGAGATCGCCGGCTGCATCGATGCCGTGCTGGCTGCGATCGGAACTCCGGGTGAAGGCGCCGCGCTCGAGAGCGTGAAGCAGCGTGTCGCCGCGCTGAGCGCGAAGTATCCGCTGCCTTACACGATGTAAGCGGGAGGGCGAGGCGCCGTGCGTCCGCACGCGTTTTGCCCATTCGCGCTTCGCCTTTCCACCTTACGCCCGTTCGTGACCGCGCGGCGGGCACAAATGCAGGGTGGGATCGGTCCACGTAGACCTGCCCGGGAGAGCAGGGACTCGCCCCGGCTCCGGGTTAGGTTAACAAACTCTTTGCGCCTTGGCGTCGTGGGGCGGAGTCGTTTTCGTTCCGGGCTCTTCTTGTGCCTAACGCCGTTTCCAATTCCGCCGCCCGTCCTGCGCGACCGCTCTCGCTCGGCGTAATTTTCCTCACGCTCTACATCGATCTGATCGGGTTCTCGATCATCTTTCCGCTCGGGCCGGATCTGATGGAGCACTATTTGAGCATCGAGGGGCGCACCGGCCTGCTCGGTGCATTGCTGGCGCAGACGGAGGCGCTCGCGCGATCGATCGGGATCGAGAGCTATGCGCCGGTGTTGTTCGGCGGCGCGATCAGCTCGATCTTCTCGATGCTGCAATTCGTCTTCGCGCCGTTCTGGGGTGCGCTCAGCGATCGCTTCGGCCGCCGCGGAATCCTGCGCTGGACCGTGGCGGGCACCGCGTTGAGTTATCTGGTCTGGGTAGTCAGCGGGTCGTTCTGGCTGTTTCTCCTGTCGCGCATCGTGAGTGGTGCGTTCAGCGGCAACCTCTCCGTCGCGACCGCAGCCGTGGCGGATGTGACGTCGCGGTCGGAACGTTCGCGGGCGATGGGATTGGTCGGCGCGGCCTTCGGGCTCGGGCTGGTGACGGGGCCGGCGATCGGCGCGCTGGCGGCGCAGTGGAATCCGCTCACGGCGTATCCGGAGCTGGCGCGGTTCGGGGTGAATCCGTTTTCGTTTCCGGCGGCGGTGGCGTTTGTGCTTTCGCTGATCAATCTCGGGTGGATCACGGCGCGTTTCAAAGAAACGCTTTCCGACGCGGCGCGCGCGGAGTCGCGGGAGCCACGGCTGCGGAATCCGATCTCGGCAATTCTCGGACTGGCGAGTCCGGCGCTGCGGCGCACGAATCTCGTTTCCTTCGTCTACTCGATCGCGTTCGTGGCGATGGAAGCGGCGCTCACGTTTCTGGCGACGCGACGCTTTGGCTTCAGCACGTGGGAAAATGGTAAACTGCTCGGTTTCCTCGGGCTGTGCGCGATCGTCACCCAGGGTTACATCGTGCGAAAGCTCCTCAAGTTCGCGAACGAGATCCCGGTGCTGGTGGCGGGCCTTGCGATTTCGGCAATCGGTCTCGTCGTGATCGGTTACGGGCCGGTCACGTGGATGCTTTACGTGGGCGTGGCGTTGCTCGCCCTGGGCTCGGGCCTCGTGAATCCCGCGACGACCGGATTGATTTCGCTTTATGCCGGGCCGGACGAACAGGGCCGCGTGATCGGAATTTTTCGTTCGCTGAGTGCGCTGGCGCGCGCGTTCACGCCGATGCTGGCGGCGCTCGTTTTCTGGCGGTTCGACTCCGCCATGGTGTTCTATGCGGCGGCAGCGCTGTCGTTGCTGGCGCTCGCGCTCTCGGCGCGACTTCCGAAACCGGTGAAATGACGGCGTCGACTCTCCGCTTACTGCTCGCTGCCGCGTGTCTCGTTCTTGTCACCGGGTGCTCGCTGGGTGGCTGGAAACGCACGCCGGCGCGGCCTCTGCGGACGACGCTCAACGCGGCGCGGGTGGTGCTGCCGGCGCAAACGATCGGGAATTTTCTCGTGGTGGAGACGAAGTGGGACCGGTTTGGGCCGTATCGGTTTTTGATCGATACGGGCTCGTCGGTGACGCTGGTGGCGCCGGCGCTCGCCCGGCGTTATCCCGGCTGGAGCTCACCTTCGACGCCACGTCGGGTAATGGGGCCGGACGGCAGCGTCATCGAGCTGCGCGAGGCGTCGATGCGGCGGCTGGAACTCGGTGGCGTGCGGTTCGACGATGTGCCGGTGCTGCTTTACGATTGCGCGGCGGTGTCGGCGCACCTTGGCGTGCGCATCGATGGCGTGCTTGGGTTTCCCCTGTTTCGCGACACGCTGCTCACGCTGGATTATCCGGGCAGCCGCGTGGTGGTCCAGCGGGTGAAGGACGCCGAGCCGGTGCCGGGCACGGTGATCGCTTTCGATCACGCGCGAAAAACTCCGGTCATTCCCGTGCGGCTCGGCGACCGCACGCTGGTGACGCTGATCGATTCGGGCAGCGACATGGCCTTCAGCTTGAATCCGCTCGGACTCGAGGCCCGTTTCGAGTTTGGCCCGACGGTCGGCGCGACGGTGGCTACCATCGCGGGCGATCGCACGCAACGAATCGGTCGGCTGGATGAGACGATCATGATCGGCGATCATGCGTTTCCGCGGCCGATCGTGGATATCTCGGATGAATTGTCGGCGATCGGCGGGGGCGCGCTGAAGAACTTTGCGGTGACGTTCGATCAGACGAACGACCGCGTGATGTTTTTTCGCACCGGGATCGAGCCGATTGTGGCGCCGGCGCGGCGCAGCGCGGGCGTGAGTTTCAACAAGACGCCGGCGTATTGGCGGGTGGCGGGCGTGGTGCCGAAGTCGCCGGCGGAGACGGCGGGTGTGCAGCTCGGCGACCTGGTCACGCGCATCAATGGCGAGCCGGTCGCGCGGTGGGACCTGGCGCGTTACGAGCAGCTCGTGACGACGGCGACGGAGATCACCTTCACGTTCTTGAACGGGAAGGCGGAGACGGAACGGCGGGTCGCGGTGTTCGAACTTGTGCCGTAGGCGGCGCTGCGCGCGCGGTTTTGAGTTTGGAGTTTTGGGTTTTGGGTTGGTTCACGCGGCCGGGCGATTTCCGACTCCGCCGCGAACTCCAAATCCAAAACCCAAAACCCGGCGACTCAGCCGGTTTTGCGGAGCAAGAACGCCGCGGCTCCGTCGTGACCGCTGGTCCACGGGTAGCTGAGCTCGGTCTTTTTCAGCTCGAACGGGCCGCCGGCTTTGCTGGCGAGAAAGGCGCGCACGACGTGCTCGTTTTCATCTGCGTCGATGCTGCACGTCGAGTAGACGAGCCGGCCTCTCGGGCCGACCAGGCGGGCGGCGGCGTGGAGCATCGAGAGTTGTTGCTGCGGGTGTTTCTTGAAATCGCCCGGCTGCAGCCGCCATTTCACGTCGACGCGGTGTCGCATCACGCCGGTATTGGAGCAGGGGACGTCGAGCAACACGGCGTCGTAATCGGTCGGCAGCCGGTGTTCGCGCAGCACCGGCACGATGTTTTCCTTCACATCGGCTTGCACGAGCGCGACGTCGACTCCGGTGACGCGGGAAAGGTTTTCCTTCAACCGATCGATGCGCGGGGCGCCGGGCGTGCCTGGCTCTGCGGGCAGATCGACCGCGACGAGCCGACCGGTCTTCATCGTGTCGGCGATCAACAAGCTCTTGCCGCCGGGCGCGGCGCAGAGATCGAGGACGTTTTCGCCGGCGTAGGGGGCCAGCAGATCGACGGGCAAACGGGTCGAAGGGTCTTGGAGGTAGAGTTTGCCGGCCCGCAAAAGCGGCTCGACCTCGGGCCAGTGTCCCGACCCGACTTCAAAGATATCGGGCCAGCGGGTGGGCGTAAGGAAATCGGGCGGTACGATCCGCGGGGAAACGTTCGGCGTGGTGCCGATGGGTTCGCCGGAAGCTGCGCTCGGTGTAGCGGGCGCGGGCGCAGACGCCTGCCCCAGGTTGGCTCGCCAGCGTGCGTAGATGGGCGCGGGCTTTTGATTCCACTCGAGCAAGGCGCGGGTCGACTCGGGTCCGAACTGCGAGAGCCAGTTGCGGACGAGCCACGCGGGATGGGAAAAGTATTCGCCCAGTTCCTCGGCGCTGACGTTGAGGGTGGGGGCGGGGGCGGCCATGTGGCTGGCGAGCTTGCGGACGACGGCGTTGACCAGCCGGGCCTCCGCGGGACTGGCGAGCGATTTGGTTTGTTCGACGGCGTGGTGGACGATTTTGGCCACGCGACCGTCGTCCTCGTCATTCGCCGCTTCGATGAGCTCAAACCCGGCAATGAACAGCACTGCTCGAGTCGAAAAGCGCGGCGGGTGCGCCACGAGCCGTGACAGCGCGGCATCGATCCGGCCGAAGTGGCGGACGACGCCGAGAACGAGATGCTGGCAGCGAGCGCGTTCCGCGCCGCGCAAGGTGCGCGGAAGCGAATCGAGCAAGGCATCGACCCGTTCGCGCTGATCGAGCCAGCGCGCGATCAAGCGGGCGGCTGTCGGCCAGGCGGAGGCGGGCGACGGAGAATCGGCTTTGGGAGCGGGAGCGGCGCTCATGTGCGGCTCCGACCCGCGATGGCGGCGTTGGTCCCGAGGCTTTTGACAGGCGGTTTGACAAGGCTAGACATTGTCCGCTCAACTCTCCCGTTCAGGCCCTCACTCACGCAACCATGAATTCCGAAGCCGTTTCCGCACTCATAGCAAAATCGCCGTCCCTCAAGGCGGCCAAACCCAAGCTCGAGGCGATGGAACCAGGCGCGTATGTGGTTCACCGGAGCTGGGGTTTTGGCCAGATCAAGAGTTACGACGAAGCAACCCAGCGGCTGCTGATCGATTTCAAGGGCAAGGCGGCGCATCCGATGGATCCGGCGTTCTGCATCACGACGATGGACGTGCTGCCTTCGAACCATCTGCTCGTCCGGAAAGAAACGGACACGAAAAGAATCAACGAACTCATCGCGGATGATCCCGCCCAGCTCGTGGTCGAGGCGTTGCAGGCTTATCCGAACAATGCGGCGACCGTGATCGAGCTCGAGATCACGCTGGCGCAAGTGGTCGGCGAGGAGAAATTCAAGAAATGGTGGGCGGCGACCAAGAAGGCCGTGGCCAAGGATCCGCGGGTGGCGGTGCCCGAGAAGAAGACGGAGTGCTACGTCCTGCGCGAGACGCCGGTTTCGGCCGAGGACGAGATCATGGAGCAGTTTCACGCGACGCGCTCAGCGCGCCGTCGGATCGCGCTCGCCGAAGAGTTGCTGGGAGCGATCGGCAAGAAAGAGGTGAAGGGCGACCTCAACACCGTGCTCAAGGGCGTGGCCGATGCGGTGAAAGACTCGAATCAGATCGACGCTTCCGAGCGGCTTTATGGTGCCGCCGTGCGCGACGATCTTGCGAAGGCGCTGGCGTCGGACCAGCAGTTCGAGCCCTCACAGGCGGAGATTATCGCGAACGTGCGCGATCTGCCGGCCATCGCCGAGAAGATCCCGGTTCAATTTCAATCGCGGTTCCTCGAGCTCATCCTGGAAACGCATCCGATCGAGGTGCGCGACATCCTCTTCAATTTGCTGAAGACCTCGCAGGGCAAGTTCACGACGGAATGCATCAACTTCCTAGTCGAGCACGGGCACTCGGAGGAGCTCGCGGCGACCTTGAAACGCTGGCAGACCGAACAGAACCTGCGGGCGCCGGTTCTCCTGTGGATCGTCAAAAACCGTCACTCGAAGAAGTTTGCGAAGCTGCTCAACGACCTGATCACGCCGCGGCTGTTGAGCGCGATTTTCTTCGCGATCGATTACGAGGCCTTGCAGGCCTCGAGCGCGCGGCGCATTCCGCTCGCCGATATTCTGAGCGAGGATACCGACTTGATCTCCGACCTGCTCTCCACGGCGGATCCGGAGACGGCGCGCGATCTCGCGAACACGTTGATGTTGAATCAGGGCTTCGAGGAGCTGACGAAGAAGTCGCTGCTCGCCCGCTTCATCAAGATCTTCCCGAAGATCCAGTCGCTCGTCGCGGCGGATGCGGAGGGCAAGGAGGAGCAGTTGCTCGTTTCGCGCGCCAGCTACGATCGCAAGCGCGAGGAATACGAGACGATCGTCTCGAAGAAGATTCCGGAAAACTCCAAGGCGATCGCTGCCGCGCGCGAGCACGGCGATTTGAAGGAGAACTCCGAATACAAGATGGCGAAGCAGGATCAGCAGGTGCTGATGGCGCAGAAGACGCTGCTCGAGAAGGATCTCGGCCGCGCTCGCGTGTCGGACTTCAAGGATACTCCGGACAATCAGGTCGGTGTTGGCACGGTGGTCGACGTGAAGGCCAACGCGACCGGCGCCGTGACGACCTTTACGATCCTGGGCGCCTGGGACGGCGATCCGGAAAACCACGTGATCTCGTACAAGACGGCGTTCGGCGCGGCGTTGCTCGGCAAGAAAGTCGGCGAGACGGTGACGGTTAAGACGGGTGGTTCCGAAGAGGACTACACGATCATGAAGATCAACCGTTACGTTGAAAAAGTCGGCAGCTGATCGCAGGGAAAAACGCGGCGTTTTCGAGGTTTTGAAATTTGGCGGCCTTTCAGAGGCCGCCTTTTTTTTAGGACGAGACGATTGCTGCGGCTGCGTTGGGAATGCCGGTGGGGTTACGGACGGGCGGGACTCTGCGCTGGGTTTCACGCTTCCCGGCCCGCTTCTCCCGAAGCGGGCTACGCCATGCGGGAACTTGGCGGGCGTGTGCTACGGCAATGCTCCATATTGCGTTTCCCCTGAGGGTTCCCCAACCTCCCGCGCTCGTGGACGCTTCCTGGGATATTCTTAAAGTTCTGTCGGACCCGACCCGGCTGCGTTTGCTGGCGCTGGTGCTGCGTGAGGAGCTTTCCGTCGCCGAACTGCAGGAAATTCTCGGGATGGGGCAGTCGCGGATCTCGTCGCAGCTCGCGTTGCTGCGGACGGTGAATCTCGTGAGCGATCGGCGCGACGGAAAGAAGGCGTTTTATTCGGTGCGGGCGAATCTTCCGCCGAAGACGCTCGGGCTGGTGCGGGCCGCGATCGAATCGGTGGGCGAGCTGCCGGTGATGACAGAGGATCGCGGGAACCTCGATCGGATCCTGCTCAAGCGTCGGCGCACGCAGGAACAATATTTCAACACCATCGCCGGCCGGCTGGGGAAAAACTACTGCCCGGGCCGTTCGTGGGAGGCGATCGGTCATCTCGCGCTGCGGCTCACGCCACCAATCGAGATCGCGGATCTGGGTGCGGGCGAAGGGTTGCTGTCGCAGTTGCTCGCGTTGCGTGCGCGGCAGGTCTGGTGCATCGACAACTCGCCGCGCATGGTGGAGGTCGGCACCGAGCTGGCGAAGAAAAACGGGCTGGCGAATCTCACCTACAAGCTCGGCGACATCGAGCAGGTGCCGTTGCCAGACGCATCGGTGGACGTCGCGATTCTCAGCCAGGCTTTGCACCACGCGCAGAGGCCGCAAGTCGCGGTCGACGAGGCGTTCCGCATTCTCCGGCCGGGTGGACAGTTGATCGTGCTCGATCTGAATGAGCATACCTTCGAGAAGGCGCGGGAGCTTTATGCCGACGTGTGGCTCGGGTTTTCCGAGAGCGCACTGCATGCGTTTCTGAAGAAAGCGGGTTTCGCAAAAGTGGAGGTGACATCGGTCGCCAAGGAAACCGCCGAGCCGCAGTTCGAGACATTGCTGGCGAGCGGGGTGAAAAACGTGGAATGAACGCGATTTGCGGCCGCTGGCCCACGAGGTTGCAACGTCTTGCCGCCCGCGGAGTCCTACGTTGCATTCATCCATGAAGCGTTTGCAGAAATCGATTTTGATCGCGGCATTGATCCTGGGTTCGAGCGCTCTCATCGCGCGCGAGGAGATCATCAGGCTGTCGGAGTCGCGCAGCATCTCGGTCACGGTGCCGGATGGATTCAACTACAAGAGCGGTGCGAACGCGCGTGGCGAGCTGGTCGTGGTGCTGGCCGAGGCCAAGGAACGTTTCAGTCTGACCGTGACCTTCGAGCCGGATCCGGAGGGGGAGTTTCGAAACGCTCGCGCGCGAAAGGAGCGGCTGCACGAGGAGTTCAAATCCTACGTCGAGGGCTCGGTGGAAAAAGCGATGCAGTTCGAGGAGCTCCAGACGATGGTCGGTGCCGCGACGTATTGTGTTTTCACGGACGACAAGCTGGTCGGGAAAAGCAAAACGGAATTTCCGCCCGGCGAATATCTGCACCTGACGGTGGGTGTGAAAGCGTGGCCGGGGATCGTGGCGACCTTCACGCTCTTCAGCGACGATACGGACTCGGAGCAGTATCGGGCGTTGATGAAAGTGCTGCGCGAAAGCGTGCACGAGAAGCCGGCGCCTTTGCTTTAATTAAGCGATATCAACGCGAAGAACCGCGAACGGACGCGAATAAGCGCGAAGGTCTGGGCAAGAGGGACGAGATCGGCAAACGCGATCGCCGTTTATCCTGCCACGGATTGTCCGATGGCTGCGCGATGACTTGGGTTTTCGTCGCGTCCCTTCGGCGTTCCTTCGCGGTTCAATTGAATCGTCACGGCCAAGCCCCGTGGCTGCCGGGCGGGCGTCCTGTTGACGACCGATCAGAGCTTCCGGATCGCGTACGCCATCGCCTCGGCGATCTGCTCGAGCTGCTCGTCGGTGTGCATGGCGGAGATCGCGGTGCGGATGAGATCCTTGCCGGCGGGCACGGCGGGCGCGATCGACATGACGGTGAACACGCCTTTTTCGAGCAGCGCTTTCCAGAACGGGTAAACGCGCTCCTTCGAACCGAGCACGATCGGGACGGCGGGCGTCTCGCTTTCCCACGTGTCGAGGCCGAGCGACTTGAGGATCGCGCGGTACTTGCGGGTGTTCGACCAGAGGCGCTCGAGATGCTGCGGCTCGTTCTGCATCAGCTCCAGCGAGGCTTGCGCGCAGGCGGCCTGGCTCGGGCTGATCGCGGCAGAAAAAATAGTCTGTTTCGAATTCGTGCGGAGATATTCGATGACCTCGCGCGACGCGGCGACGAAGCCGCCGGTGCTCGCGAGCGATTTCGACATGCTGCCGCAGATGATGTCGATTTTGTCGTTGAGCCCGAAATGATCGACCGTGCCGCGGCCCTGGCGACCGAGGACGCCGAAGCCGTGGGCGTCGTCGAGGACGCTGAAGCAGCCGTGCTCGTCGGCGATCTCGGCGATCTCTGGCAGGCGAGCGATGTGGCCTTCCATCGAATAAACGCCTTCGAGCACGAGCATCTTCGGCGTATCGGGATGCAGTGCGGCGATGACTTCGCGAAGGTCGTCGGGATTGTTGTGCGAGAATCGCTCGACGGTCGCCATCGACAGCCGGATGCCGTCCCAGAGGCAGGAGTGAATATTTTTGTCCGCGAGGATGACGTCGCCCTTCTGCGCAAACGACGCGACGCTCGAAAGACACGCGAGATAGCCGGCGACGCTGATGTGGCAGGCTTCGCGACCGAGGAAGGCGGCGAGCTTTTCCTCGAGCTCGACGTGATACGTGCGCGAGCCGTTGGAGGTGCGTGCGCCCGTGGTGCTGGTGCCCCATTTCAGCAAGGCCGCGCGACCGGCCTCGATGACCTTCGGGTGAAACGAGAGGCCGAGATAATCGTTGCTGGAGAGCATGATCATCTCCTTGCCGTCGAGCTTCACGGTCGTCCCCTGCTGGGCCTCCATGGCGTGGTAATAAGGAGCGTACTTGAGGCGCATCTTCGTCGCGTAATCGTCGCGGCAGCGCGCCAGCAGGGCCTTTTTATTTCTCGTGAAGAAGGATAACGCCATGAGCGGCGAAACGCTGAGCAGGGGGTATGCCTATTGCAAATGCAAAGGCGGCGGCGGCCGCGGCGCAGGGGTTTAGCGTCGTGCGAGATCTTGCATCCACGCGCGCAACTCGGCGGCGTAGTCCGACCACGAGCGGAGACGCCGCGTGCGCGCTTCCGCTGCCAGCGCAGCGATGATGGAGGGCGTATCGAGCAGGTGCGCGATCGCGTCGGCGAGCGAGGTTGCGTCGACGCGTTCGAGCGCGAGACAGCCGCCGCCGCGGGCCGATTCGCCGAGCGCGCCGCGGCTCGAGCAGATGCACGGCCGGCCATGCGCAACGCTTTCCAGCACTGGGAGTCCGAAGCCTTCGATGAGCGACGGATACACGGTGAACGTGCACGCGGCGTAGGCGGCGGCGAGTGCCGCGTCGTTTACCGGACCGTCGTAGCGGAGCGGCCGGCCGGCGGCTTGAAGCTGGCGGATTTGTGCGAGCGCGGCGCCCCCGGTTTGTGGTTGCGCGAGGCCGATGAGGTGAAGCGAGAAACGGGCGCCTCGCGTCCACAAGGCTTCACAGGCTTCGAGAAGCGCGAGGTGATTTTTGCGGCCTTCGATGCTGCCGACGGAGAGCACGACGGGATTGGGCGTCGGTGTCGGAACTGGGAAATTTTCACCGCTGCGTGCGGCGATCTGGGAATCCATGCCCAACGCGATCGTGCGGACAGGCGGCGGGTTTTTCGCGCCGAGCCAGCGCCAGTAAGCGACGAGCGTTTCGCGCGAGTCATCGGACACGGCGGCGATGCCGTCGAACGCGAGCAGCTCGATGAGATAAGGTGGAAAGCGGGCGACGGTCTTCGCGGGCGTGAGCTCGGGGAACTTGAGGGCGATGGCGTCGTGGAAGAGCGCGACGCGCGGTCCGCCCGTGGCCGCGAAGAGTTCCGGAAGCGCGCGCGCGACGGCAGCGGAAAAAATCTCCGGCACGATGAGCCCGGAGTTTCTCGGCAACGCGTGGTGCGGCCGGCCGATGAGGCGATGCAGGTGGCCGCGCATGCGCGCGGCGAGCGGCCAGCGGGCGCCGCGTTTGGCGGCCGTGGCATCGGCGGTGAGGTTGGCGTGTTCCCACGGTTCGAGCGTTCGCCAGGTTTGCCGATGTGGATCGTGCGTGATCGGAGTCGCGTTATCGGCGAGCGCGAACTGGAGCGAGCGCGCGACGCGTTGAATGCCGGTGCGGGCGTGCGTGTGGCTCGTGTGCGAGAGATCGAGCAGCAAGGGGCCGGATGGATGCCGTTGAGAGTCCAGAGCTGAGAGCTGAGAGTTCAAGGCTGAGGCTGTGCAGTCGAGAGTTTAGAGTTTAGAGTTGAGAGCCCGATCCGCCGAGAGGGCACGCGCAAGTTTGGCGCGGAGAGCTGAGAGTCCAGAGCTGTGCAAAAGCGTGGTCTGAGGCGGCGCCTCTCAGGGTTTTTGCAGCGCGAGCCGGAGGTCATAAAGGGCAAACGCGAGCGGGCGCGAGCCGGGCACGGTGTGTTCCGGCACGGGCGGAGTGTCGGTCGAGAACTCGAGCTTCGCGGGGCGCGTGGCGGAGGCGGGCAAGGTGACGATGTGATGCGAGAGCTGCGGACCGACTTTGGCGCGTGTGATTTCGCGCCGGTCGTGGGACACGATCACGGTGCGTGGAGCGAGGCTGCGGAGCGCGAACTCGAGTCGAAAGGACTGCACGGAAGGTGGAATGGTTTCGACGGTGAGGGTGCCGCGTTGCTGCGTCCAGAGCCAGACATGGCGGCGCGATTCCTCGCGGCCGTACCAGTCGTTTTCGAAACGGACGACGGCGACGGTATCGCCGAGACGTTGGGCGACGAGCTCGGTGGGATCGCGCGGGATGTCGCGGAGCGCGAGCAGGCCGGAGAAGACGGAGAGATTGCCCGCGAGGAGCCAGATGAGCGGCGCGCGCGTGCGATGCGCGAGGATGTTGAAGGCGAGGTGGAGAGGCAGGAGCACGCGGGTGGCGGCGCCGGGAAAACCCTCCCAGACGGCGGAGTCGAGCAAAAACATGAGAGCGACGTTGACGGCGCCGACGCGCCACCAGCGATCGGCGACTCGTGGCCGGGCGAGGATGAATGCCGCCTGCGCGGCGATCGCGAGCGTGGCGAGGAATGTACTCCACGCGAGCGGCTGGTCGGCGACGGTGCCGAGCGCGATTGCGGCGTCGCCGAGTTTGCCGACGAGGCCAGCGCCGGGAAAATCGAAATTGCCCCAGCCGGGATTGCCGGCGCCGATGCGCCAGCGTACGTAGCCGAGCCAGGCGGCGAGCGGTGCAGCCGCGAGGACGATGCGCGTGACGTTTTTCGCCGAGAACCAGGGCGGCTTGCAGAGGCCGGCGACAGCGAGGAAGGCGGTTTCGCGTGCGAGGGCGGAGGCGGCGAGGAGCATGACGGCGAGGCGGCCCCGCCAGCGTTCGGCGGCGAAGAGTGCGGCCGCGATCAAGGTGACGGCGAGGACATCGGTGAGCGCGAGGCGGACGCTGCCGAGGGTGCCGGCGGAAAAAAGCACGCCGGCCCACGCCAGCCAGCCGCGGGCGTCACGCACTGCGAGCAGGCGCCAGAGGAGCGCGGCGAGCGCGAGCCAGGCGGCGACGTTGAAAAGTGAATACGCGTGGATGATCGCGCGCGGCTGGCCGGCACCCAGGAGCCACGCGAGCGCGGGGGCGAGGATGCGCCGGGCACGATACGGAAAATCGTCCATCGCCGCCGGCAACGCAGGATCGCGCAACGTGGGATCTTGGGCGATTTGCGCGTAGTAAAGCCCGTCGTAGGAGCTGGTGTCGCGGTGCACGAACACCGGTGCGGCGCGCAGCGCGGGGATCTTCACCGCGTCGTTGGCGGCGTCCAGTTGGTAGAACGCGGTGAATCCGTAGAGGGGATGCCAGAAGCGCGCGATGAGGAGCAGGAAGAGGACGACGCCCGTGAGTCCGGCCAGGCGCCACCGCCAGGAAACCGCCGGTGCGGTGATCACTGCAGTTGCCAGTAGCCCACGTTGGCGAGGGTGGAGAGGCGTTTCCACTGGCCGGGGCAGCGGGCGAAGGCCTCTTCCTCTTCGAAATCGAAGAGCACGGCGCAAACGGGGCGACCGGCTTTTTGCGCGAGTGAAGCGTAGTGTCGGAACTCAGGCGCTTCGATCACGTCGGCCCGTACGACGGAGAACGGGGTGTAATAGAACATTGCGCCGCTGAAATTATTGCAGGCGACGAGGGCGTTTTGCGGGAGACGTTCGCGCGCGGCGTTTCCGGCGTCGGCGTAGGTTTGCTCGTAGCCTTGCACGAGCAACACGTGGAGCTTGGGCGTCCAGTAGAAGGAGTTGGCGAGCGCCCAGACGGCGAGCACGAGGGCGGCGGCCGGGCGGAACGCACGCGGCCAGCGCGAGCCGGGGCCGCGGGCGAGGGTTTCGACGCCGAGAAGTCCGGCGAGGATCAAGGGCGGCGTCGCGGGCAGGATGAACCGGAGGCACCACCAGACGTCGTGCGAGACGTCGTAGAAGAGGTAGAAAACCGTGACGGCGAGAAACGCGAGGGCGAGGGCGAGCAACGCGCGTCCGCGGGCGAAACGGTCGGCGGCGGCGGCGAAGGGCAGGACGAGCAGCACGGCGGGGAGGAAGAGCGCGAGCCATTTGCCGAAATGCTTCAGCGTCGGAATGCCGTAGATCGTGGAGAAGGCGGTGGTGAAACCCGGGTAGCCGGTCTCGAGCGGACTGCCGTATTGGTGCCGGTTATACAGCAGGAACCACGCGGCGGCGGGCACGCCACTCAGGCCGAAGCGGACGAGCTGGCCGAAATCGAGGCCGAGGAGGACGAGGAGGGCGGGCGTGAAGAGCACGTTGGTGGGCCGCACGAGCACCGCGATGGAGAACGCGAGTCCGCAGGCCGCGGCCCAGTTCTTGCGGGTGCGGGCGCGGAGACCGCAGTAAAAGGCGGCAAGCGTCCACGTGGTCGCGAGGGTGTCGCTCAGCGTCTGGATCGAGGTGAAGAGAAACACCGGAAAGACGGCGAGTACCGCTGCGCCGGCTGCGGCGAGCCAGTGGTTGATGCCGAGCTCGCGGGCCGTGAGATAGCAGAGCCAGAGGGCGCCGGCTGCGGCGAGTAGCTCGATGAGGAACGGGCCGGCGTGCCAGCCGAGCACGCTCGCGGCGGCGACGAAGTGCAGTGGCAGGCCGGTGGGATAAGCCGGCGCGATCGGTGTGCCTTCACTGGGCGGGAGATAACCGAGCGGCGTGAAGTAGCGGAGGTCGGCTTGCGGCGGCTGGCCAAACTCGGGCGGCAGACGCAGCGAGTCCTTCAAGATTCCCTGGGCGAGCAGGCGGGCGCTGTTCAGATATCCGGAGGAATCGGAGCCGCCGGCGGCCACGGTTGTTTTGCCCCCGAGGAAAAGCAGATAGCCGGTGAGGGCGAACACTCCGAGCCAGACGAACCACCGCGGAGTGTGTGCGCAGCCGTCACGTGAAGAGGACGAATCGGGGATCGACGGGCACGGACGCGTGGCTGGGGGATTCGGATTTGACATGAAGCGCTTGCGTTCTGTGATGCGGCAAACTGTTCGTGAGAAACTTGCAAGACAAGCGCCTGCCTGAAGTGAGAATGAAAGTGAAGGTGAGAGTGAAAGGGAAAGTGGAAGCGGCACATGCGCGCTCATTCTCACCTTTGCTCTCACTCTCCCTTTCACGTTTACTGTCACCCTCACTCTCACCTTCGCTTCCGTCCTCATGAAGGGCGGCGTGCTGCTGGGTTTTCTGCGGGACCGCGTGCGGGTGGCGTTCGCCGTGAGTGTGGCGCTGTTCCTGTGGGGCGTCGGACAATTCTATCAACCGGAGACGGGATTCTCGAGCCTGGTGTCGATCGGCGACGTGCTCACGCCGATGAAAGTCACGGCGCTGCGGAATGTGCCGCACTATATCTATGAGAGCTCGCCCGGCTATGACGGCGCTTACTACGTGCAGCTCGCGCTGCATCCGACGCTCGACAATCCGGAGCTGCTGCAAGCGATCGACAACCTGCCGTATCGGGCGAAGCGGATCCTGTTCTGTTGGGTGGCGTGGGGACTCGGGCTTGGCCAGCCGGCGTGGATCGTGCAGGCGCATGCGTTGCTGAATGTGGTTTGTTGGGTCGGGCTGGCGTTCTTGTTGTTACGCTGGTTTCCGCTGAACAGCTGGGAGAATTTTCTGCGTTGGTTCGCGGTGATGTTTTCTCATGGAGTGTGCATGAGCGTGCGGCACTCGCTGGTCGATGCGCCGAGCCTGCTGTTGGTCGCGCTGGCGCTACGGTGGCTGGAGGAAGGGCGGCGCGGCGCGGGCGCGGTGACGCTGGCGCTGGCTGGCCTCGGAAAGGAGACGAGCCTGCTGGCGGGCGCGGGAATCGATTTTGACGTGCGCGCGCCGCGAACGTGGGGGCGCGCGGCGATCACGGTGGGAGTGATCGCGTTGCCGCTGCTCGCGTGGATGGGTTTTATCCGGTGGAAATTTGGGCCGGCGGAAGATCCGGGGCTCGGGAATTTCACGCTGCCGCTGGCCGGCCTGGCGGAGAAGTTCGGCACGGCGTGGCGCGAGCTGGACGTGGCGGACATCTGGTCGCTGAACGGAGCGGTGCTGGCAACAGCGCTCGCGCTCGCGGTGCAGGGGCTGTTCTTCGTGGTGCGCTGGCGGCCGGCGGAACGCTGGTGGCGGGTCGGTGCGGCGTTTGCGGTGATGATGATGTTTCTCTCGACGCCGGTGTGGGAGGGATATCCGGGAGCGGCGACGCGTGTGCTGCTGCCGATGACGCTGGCGTTCAACGTGCTCGTGCCCCGCGGGCTGAAATGGCTGCCGGTGCTGATCGCGGGAAATCTTACGGTGGCCGCGAGCGTATTCGAATTTTCACCACCGAATGAATTCTACTCGCTGCGCGGGTCGGCGAGCGAGGCGGTGCAGGTGGTGCCGAAGGACTGGCATGGGCCGGAGCGGCACCAGGCGGATAACTGGCGTTGGGCGGCGACGCGCGCCGAGCTGACCTTGGTCAACACGAGCGCGGAGCCGCTGCGCGTCGCGATCCGCGGCGAGGCGGCCTCGGTGGCGGGCGAGCGCAGTGTGCGCGTGATGACGGGCGAGCGGCTGCTGTGGGGCGAGCGCGTGGGAACGCGGGGGGCGGAGTTGCGGTTTGGTCTCGCCCTGCCGCCGGGCGAGACGGTGCTCGTCTTCTCGAGCGATGGACCGGCGCAGACGGTGGGGGCAGATCCGCGCGAGCTTGGATTTCAGATCTCGAATTTGGACATCGTCGTGACGCCCGCGGCCGGCCCACCCTAACGAAACATGAGCTCTGGAATCGCTCCCATTTTGCGGCTGTTGCCGTTTTATCGACGCGTGCAGAAAGAGAACGACCGGCTGCGCGCGGAGAACGCCACGCTGCGCGCAAACCAGAGCGAGTGGTCGCGGTTTCAGCCGCCGGGGCATTTCTACTCACCGCTGCCGTCGCGCGAGGAAGTCGCGGAGGCGTTTGCGCGCGGTGGTTTCGGGCCGCCGTTTCCGGGCATCGATCTGAACGAAGCGGGGCAGCAGGCGAGGCTGGAACGTTTTCGTGAGTTCTATCGGGAGCAGCCGTTTCCGGAGCACGCGACGGAAGGGCGGCGGTTCTTTTTGGATAATCCGTCCTACGGACATTACGATGCGATCATGCTGTATTGCATGCTGCGCGAGGCGCGGCCGCGGCGGGTGATCGAGGTCGGCTCGGGGTTCAGCTCGGCGGCGATGCTGGACATGAACGAGCGCGTTTTCGGCGGCAGCGTGCAGTTCACGTTCATCGATCCGGATATGAAACGGCTGCGGCCGTTGTTGCGGCCGGAGGATGAAAAGCGCGCGACCTTGATCGAGAAACGCGTGCAGGATGTGCCGGTGGACACCTTCACGGCGCTCGGGGAGAACGACGTGCTGTTCATCGACTCGTCGCACGTGAGCAAGATCGGGAGCGACGTGAACCGATTGTACTTCGATGTGCTGCCGGCGCTGGCGCCGGGCGTGCTGATTCACATCCACGATGTGGCGGGGAATCTCGAGTATCCAAAAGAGTGGTACGATGAGGGACGCGCGTGGAACGAGCAGTATCTGTTGCGCGCGTTTCTGATGAACAATGCGGCGTATCGCGTGGAGCTGTTCACGGGCTGGCTCTTCAACACGCAGCACGCGTGGTTTCGCGAGCACATGCCGCTCTGCGCGCGCGGTGGCGGCGGGCAGATGTGGCTTAGAAAGTTGAAGATTTAAGTTTGAAGTTGAAGAGCTGGTCGGCGGTGCCGGGAGTTCTGCTTCAACTTAAACTGTATACTTCGACTACGCGGCGCAGCCGCGTCAGAACGTCGCAATGCTTTCGAGGCGCTTGCGGTAACGGGCGCCGATGGTGGCGGGAGAGAAGCGCGTGGAAATCGTGGCGCGGGCGGCGGCGCCGAGTTTCGCAGCGAGGGCGCGGTCGGCGAAGAGCGCGCGCATGTATTCGGCCGCGTGGGCGGGATCGGGTTCGGCCCAGGTGGAGCCTTTCGCGTAGGGGCCGTGATTCTGCTCGAGCGTCACGAGATGTGCGCGGACGGGGCAGCCGTTTTCAGCGGTCACGAATTCGGCGGTCGCGGACCAATCCGTCGAGATCACCGGCTTGCCGAGGAGCATCGATTCGGCGACGGCGAGGCCAAAGCCTTCCGAGCGATGGAGCGAGACGAAGCAATCGCACGCGGTCTCGAGCGCGGTGATATCGGCGCGGGAGAGCGTTTCGGTGAGCAGTGCGGTGGCGGTCAAATCGCGGACGCTGGCCTGGAGCGCCGCGAAATCGGCTTCGTTGCCGGCGACGTTCTGGACCTTGATGACGAGTGCGGCGCCGCCTGGCTGTGTGGACGTTGCGGGAGGCAGTGCGGCTTGACGGAAGGCTTCGATGGCGGCGCGGGGGTTTTTACGGGCGGAGTAGGAATTCAGGTCGAAGAGGGTGAGGAAGAGGAAGGCGTCGCGGGGGAGACCGAAGCGGGCGCGGAGCTCGGGCATGTTCGCGGGCGGGACGCCCGTGCTCCCCAGGCTGATCGCGTGCGGCATCGTGAGCACAGGAATCGGCGACTTCATCGCGATCGCCGCGGCGCTGAAATCGCTGGGGCACCAGACCTCGTCGAAATAATCGAAGCTCGGGACCCAGTTGTCGGGAAACTCGGGGAGCTCCCACGCGAAATAGGCGATGTTGTATTTGCCGGCGCGAAACCCGCGACCGTGATGGTGATCGATGTCGCGCGCGGCGGGCGGATCGATGTGAACGATGTTCACATCGTACGGGTTCGAGTCCTGCAGGCGGGCGGTGAACGTGTTGTCGCCGAGGCGGTTTTTGCAGTTGAGCTTGAGCGGGACGAGCGCGCTGGGGATCGAGGCGGCATCGGCCGCGCGGATCATGCAGCGGGCGGATTCGCCGACGCCGAGCTCGGCGGTGATCCAGCCCACGATATTGATGCCGAGCCGGGCGTGCCGCCGGACGTAGTCGGGCGAGTAAGGCGCGTCGCGCTGCGAGAAGTCGAAAATGATTTCCTCGTCGGCGGTGGAGATCGTCGCGATGCGCAGCTGGCGGTTTTTGTTTTGCGCGCGATAGCGTTGCCAGGCGCCGAGGCCGGTGACGCGGCCGAGCCAGGCGAGGAGGTTGGTCACGCCGACGCCGGTGAGTTCGAGCGTGAGGGTGGTGGTCTCGGCGGGAGGCACATCGAAGCGTATTTCCCAGGGGCCCGGGGGGAGTGCGGCGAGCGATGCGACGGTGCGGCCGTTCACGGCGAGGCGCAGCCCGGGCGCGGAGGATTCGCGGCCCCGCGCATCGGGGTGTGGTTTGACTTCGCCGCGGATGATGAGGGCGCGATTGTCACCGAGCGGAGGAAGTCGAACGGTGCCACGCTCGCGGATCCACGCGGAGTTGGTTGCGAAGTCGTCGAAGAACAGGCCCGCGTAGGACGTGAAACGCCGGGCGAAGGCGCCGGCTGTCGGTGGCGAGCGATGGCTGGAGGACATGGCGGGCGAAGGCGGAGAGACTGGGAAACTGGGGGATGAGGAGACGGAGACTGAGATTAAAGGCGGAGAGATTGAGAATGCGGAGGGAAGGCGGGGGCGGGGAGTGGGGCAATAGAGTTGTGGAGCTGGGCGGACCGATGGGCCGGGATGGATTTGTCCTCCGCCCGTCTCTACCTGTTTTCGGCTGACGGGGTGAGTAATTGCCGCGAGCGGACAATCTGGGCTTGCGCGCGAGAAGCAGGGGGCATTCAAAAAAATCGTTAGCTGCGAACACCCGCACGCACTTTCCGGCATAGCGTGCACTCAACCCCTATAAAATTGTTTACGACCCTGTGGTCGGCCTCTTGGCGCGTCGGCGCGCTGGTGCTTGTCACCGCGCTGATCTGGGCTGCGCATTACGATCGTTGGACGCTCGAGTCCTGGAAAGTCCCCACGGATTACGTCGGCGATGCGCACGAGATTCTCGCGCGCATCAAGGCCGCGTCGGAGGGTGACACCTGGCCGATGGCGCCGCAGGTGATCGAGCGGCTGGGCGCGCCGTTTGGCGCGCACTGGAATGGTTATCCGACGCCGGACAAGCCGTTGATGCTGTTGATGGGCGCGCTGGCGAACGCGATCGGGGTGTTTGGGGCGGCGAATGCGGGATTGCTGCTGGCGCAGATCACTGCGGCGCTCGCGTTTTATTTCACGGCACGGTGGCTGCGTTATCGGTGGGAGTGGGCTTGGGCGGGCGCGCTTCTATTCGCGTATACTTATCACACGTTTCATCGCGGGTTGCCGCATTTCTCGTTCGTGTTCACGTGGACGGTGCCGATCGGGTTGCTGGCGGTGTGGCTGATCGCGCAGAGCCGGCGGCTGGAGTGGCGAAGCCCGGGCGCGGCGGTCTGCCTCGTCGCGGCGTTGGCGTTCGGAGTGAGCACGCCCTACAACCTGCTTTTCTGGGGGCAGCTGGTGATCTGGGCGTTGATCGTGCAGTGGCTGGGTGCCCGACGGCGGGCGAATCTCCAGATTGGGGTCGTGACGGGAGCGGTGGCGCTGGCGGCGTTTGCGCTCACGAACATGGAAGTGTGGTTTTATGTACAGGAGTCGGAAGGGCTGCCGTTGCTGGCGCGTACGTATGGCGGCACGGAGCTCTATGCGTTGAAGCCGATCGAAATGTTCATCCCGCCGCCGTATCATCAATGGGACTTGCTGGCTTTCTTCGGCCATCGCTACACGCGATGGTCGGATTGGCGGGGCGAAGCGTACCTGCCTTATCTGGGATTGGTGGGAATCGGCGGGTTCATCTGGCTTGCGGGACTGAGCGTGCGGCGGCTGTTGCACCGGCAGGGGATACCCGGGCAAGGGCTTTCGGTGGCGTGGCTCATCGCGTATGCGACCGTCGGAGGGTTGACGAACATGGTGGCGTTTTTCGCGAACATCCAGGTGTTCCGCGCGACGAACCGGGTGGCGATTTTCATCTCCGCGCTGGTGTTGCTTTTCCTGATGGGCCGATTGTCGCGGCTCTCGCTGCGCTGGCCGGCATCGCGGCGGATTGGACTGGCGCTTGGACTGACGGCGTTGGGCGTGTGCGATCAACTGCCGAGCAAATGGCCGGCCGAGGTGACGGCGCGGATGGCGAACGATGCGCGTTCGGATCTCGAGCTGGGTCGGGCGCTGGAGGCGGCGCTGCCTGAGGGAGCGATGGTGTTTCAGCTTCCGGTGATGGGATTTCCCGAGGTGACGCCCCCGTATCGGCTGGTGGACTATGAATTGTTCCGGCCCTATCTGGTCACGGAGAATCTGCGTTTCAGCTATGGTGCGGCGAAGTATCGCGCACGGAGCCGGTGGCAGCGGGATCTCGAAACGCTGCCGATCGAGACGCTGGTGCGGCGGCTGGAGAAATTCGGCTTCGCTGCGCTCTATATAAACCGGAAGGGTTACGAAGATCGTGCGGAACGGATGTTGCGGGAGTTGGAGGCGCTCGGGTATCCACGGCAATTGACCGGGCGCGGGGGCGAGCAGGTAGTTGTCCTCCTGCATCCGGCGACCAAGCCGGTGCTCCCGCTCGGTCGGACGATGACGCTGGGCCGTGGCTGGTATCCGCGGCCGGAGGCGGGCGTTCGGTGGGCGGCGGAGGATGCGGCTCTTTCCTATTTCAATCCGCATAGCAAGCCACTGGAGGCGGCGTTGCGGCTGGAGCTGGTGGGTGTATCGCCGCGCGATTTGATCCTGGAGCTGAACGGCCGGCCGCTGATTACCAAGCCCGTGAAGGACGAACCGGTGGCGATCGATCTGCCGCGGGTATTGCTGGCGCCGGGCGTCAATCAATTCACGGTGCGCTCGGTGCAGCCGGCGAAACGATTGAGCACGGGACGCTATCAACTCCGGGCCTTCGGGCTAAAAAGCTCGTCGATCAAAATCGTGGCCACGCCGGGCATGGAAGATTTGTCGGACTGAGCGGTGGCGTGGGGGCGAGGCCGGAGCCGTCCGGACGTCCCGCGCGCGACCGGTGGAATGCGCGGGTTACTCTGAGCGAAAAAATGCGGTTGAGACCTGAGAGTCGAAAGTTGGGTGCAAATCAAACGGTGATCCCTCACGGTGAATCCCTCTTTCCGGGTGAACGCTTGTCCCGCTCGCCCGGTGGATCGGGCTACCGGCGCTCAACGACAGACGCGCCTCGGCATGAGTTGGCTCAGTGGAGAATGAAGCGTTGAAAAACGGCAGCGGCGCTGCCGATGTTGGCCAAATTTTGAAATGCAAACCGACGAATACCTAAAGCTCGCCGAGGTGGAGGACCAGATGTGGTATTTCCGCGCGCTGCACGCGCACGTGCGACGCGAGCTGGCGGAAATGAAACGTGATGCGGCCGTGCTCGATGCGGGCTGCGGCACGGGCGGGCTGATCCTGCGCCTGCGCGAGGCGGAGCCGGCGTGGAAATTTGCGGGGGTGGATTTCATGCCGATTGCGTGCGAGCTGGCGCAGAAGCGCTGCGGGCCGGACGTCGACATTCGCGTGGGGTCGGTCACGGAGCTGCCATTTGCCGATGCGAGCTTCGACGCGCTGGTGTCGGCGGATGTGGTTTGCCAGGTGGAAAATCCCGAAACGGCGGCGGCGGAGTTCTTCCGCGTGTTACGGCCGGGTGGCGTCGTGGTCCTGAACGTCCCCGCCTATATGTGGATGTGGTCGTATCATGACGACGCGTGTCACACGAAGCACCGCTACACACGGCCGGAGATCGACGCATTGCTGGCGGGCGCGGGGTTTGCGGCGCGGCGGACGACGCACTGGAACGCGCTGCCGTTTCCGGCGGTGTGGGCGAAACGGAAACTGTTTCGTCGCAGTACCGATACGAGCGACGTGAAGGAGTATCCAAAAATATTGGACGCGGGTTTCGGCGGCTTGATGGCGATCGAGCAGGCCTGGCTGCGGGCGGGCGGACGCTGGGCCTGGGGGACATCGGTTTTCGCGACCGCGCGGAAACCGGAGGAGCAGAGACCAGAGACCAGAGATTAGAGACCGGAACCTAAGGCCATGCTTGGCGGTTCACTCTTTTTGTTTTTCGGCCTCTGGTCTCTAGTCCCTGGTCTCTGGTCTCTTCCCCGATGATTCACTACGCCGTCGCGTTCGGGCTGCTGCTCCATGTGCTTTTCTGGGGCGTCGGCGCGGCGATATTGCTGATGCCGCGGCGTTGGGCGCGGTTCTGGCCGGTGCTGGTCGTGCCGGCGGGCGTGGCGCTGCAATCCGCGGTGGTGTGGATCGCCGCGCACCTCGGATTTCGCGGGACGAACAGCTATGTGTGGTGGAGCGAAGGGGTGCCGGTTTTCCTGCTCGTCGAGGCACTCGGGCGATTGGGCTGGCGTCGCGCATGGGCCGATGTGAGCCGGATCGGGCTCGTGTGGGCGCTGGTCGCCGGCTGCCTCGCGCTGCTCGTGCTCCCTGTCGCGATCGCATCGAAAGGGCTGACGACGATCTCGCTCGGGAGCTGCGATGCGGCGGATTATGCGGCGGGGGCGCGTGTGTTGATGGAGTTTGCGCACGGCGACCGGGGTGGATTTCTCGGGCTTTCCGAGGTTGTGCGCGTGCACTCGGTGGACAACTTTTTCGATTATTGGCTGCGGTTGAATCATTTTACGCCCGCAGCATTGATGGCACTCAACGGCTCCGCGCTGGATTGCGTGCCGCACGAAACGGCGACGCTGATGACCGCGGTGTTGCTGGCGGGAGCGCTGCCCACGGTGTTCTGGGTGTCGCGCGTCGTGATCGGCTACAGCGGGGGCGTGAGTCTGATCATCACGGGCCTGTTTGGGGTGAGTCCCGTGATGTGGTATGCGGTCGCGCATGTGTCGCCGGGGCAGTTGATCGCCGCGCAGGCGATCGCGTTGATCACGTGGGCGGGCGTGGCGTTGTGGCGGTGCCGGCTGACGTGGCGGCGTGCCGTGAGTTTTGCGGGGCTGCTCTTCGCGGCCTACTGGCTCGTGCTTGGGAGTTATAATTTTATTATCGCAGTCGCGCTCGTGCCGGCGGCGGCGCATGCGGGCGGGCTCGCGTTATGGCGGCGGGAGTGGCGGAAGTTTGCGGGTTGGAGTGCGGCGATGCTGGCGCCGCTGGCGGTCTGCGCGGTGGTGTTTGCGACACGCGTGGCAGGGCTGGCGGAGCGCGTCACGTTGCTGCAGACGTTCGATTTCGGCTGGCGGATCCCGCTGCTGACGGCCGAGGGGTGGCTCGGGATGGTGAGCGGCGGCGAGCTGGAGCCGTGGACATTTCTCGGGGTGCGGTGGGTGTTGTCGGGGGTGGTGGTGGGGTTGCTGGTCTGGGCGTTTTTGCGGGCGGGCGTGCAGCGACGGCGCGCGGTGTGGGTCGCGTTGTCGATGTTGGTGCCGGTGCTCGCGGGCTATTTTTTCCTGCAGGTCCGAGGTGCGCAGCTGGACACCAATGCGAGCTACGACGCGTATAAATTATTCGCGGTGTTTTATCCGCTGCTGCTGCCGGCGTTTTGCTGGTGGGTGACGCTGCGCCGCAGCCGGCGGCTGCACGAGTGGATCTTCGTGTGTGGTGTCGGCGCGGTCGTGTTGGGATTCAACCTGGTGGCGTGCGGCATGTTCATTTGGAAAATGAGCCGGCCGCCGCTGATGGTGGATGGAGAGTTGCGGCAATTGCGGAAAGTGGAGGCGATGACGGACGTGTCGTCCATCAACCTGGTGATTCCGGACATGTGGTCGCGGCTGTGGGCGAATGCGTTTCTCCTGCGGAAGGAGCATTACTTCCCGACGCACACGTATGAGGCGCGGCTCAACACGCCCTTGCGGGGCGAGTGGGATCTGGAGGGGGGGCCGGTCGCGATCATGCTGCCGGGTGGCGCCCGGCGGGAGATCACGCGCCGTTTCGCGCTGGTGCACACGCGGCATCCCGCGTTTGTGCGCGTGGAGCTGGCGGACGGCTGGCACGGGGCGGAGCACGTGCCGGGCACGAGTGATTTCTGGCAGTGGACCTCGGATGCGGCCACGTTGCGGGTGGACAATCCTCAGGCGTATCCGCTGACGCTCTCGTGTCGCCTCGACGGCTGGAGCCCGACTGAGCGCGGGCTCTCGCTGGTGCGGAATGGCGGGGAAGGCGAAAATCCGCCGGCGGTGCGGGTCGGGGAGCGGCGCGAGGCGGTGACGTTCCCGGAGTTGAGCGTGCCGCCGGGCGTGTCGACATTGGTGCTCCGGTCGGCCGAGCCGCCGTTCTTTGCGCCGGGCGACCCGCGACCGCTAGGCGTATCCGTTTTTAGGATTCAAGTGGCGGCGCACCGGTAGGGCGAAGGGCGCGGCCGTCTCGGACGAGACGTCCCTGCCTCGGTGGAGCTGGTACTTTGACCTTGGCGGAGGGCGCGCGGCGCGTGTTTGCTCGATCGCAGATGGCAACTTCCACGAATCTGCGGCGGGTGTTTTCCGGACGCCGCGTCCTCATTACCGGCGGTCTTGGTTTCATCGGGTCGAATCTCGCGCGGACGCTGGTCGGGCTGGGATCGAAGGTATCGGTGGTGGACAGCCTCGTGCCCGAATACGGCGGCAACCGGCGGAATCTCGCGCGCGTGGGCGCAAAGGTGAAAGTGCACATTGCCGACGTGCGCGACTGGCCACGGCTGCCGAGCCTCGTGCGCGGGCAGGATTATCTTTTCAATCTCGCGGGTCAGACGAGTCACATGGACTCGATGACGGATCCGCAGACCGATCTGGATATCAATTGCCGCGCGCAGCTCGCGATCCTCGAGGCGTGCCGGCAGCACAATCCGAAGATCCGGATCGTGTTTGCGAGCACGCGGCAGATCTACGGCAAGCCCGACTACCTGCCGGTCGATGAAAAACACCCGTTGCGGCCGGTCGATGTGAATGGGATCAACAAGATCGCGGGCGAGTCGTTTCACCTGCTGTATTCGCGAGTGTACGGCATCGCGGCGACGGCGTTGCGGCTGACGAACACGATCGGACCGCGGATGCGGATCAAGGACGCGCGGCAGACGTTCGTCGGCGTGTGGGTGCGCCGGTTGCTCGAGGAAAAACCGATCGAGGTGTGGGGCGGAGAACAGTTGCGCGACTTCACCTATGTCGACGATGCGGTGGAAGCGTTCCTGCTTGCGGCGGCGCGGCCGGAGGGAATCGGCGGCGTGTTCAATCTTGGCGGACCGCCGCCGGTGACGCTGCGGCGGCTGGCGGAGCTGTTGGTGGAGATCAACGGCCGCGGCGAGTTCGTGGTGCGCGAGTTTCCGGGCGAGCGGAAGAAGATCGATATTGGAGACTACTATGCGGACGACCGGCTGATCGGGCGGAAGCTCGGGTGGAAGCCGCGGACGGATTTGCGGGAGGCGTTGACGCGCACGGTGGAATTTTACCGGCGCGAGCTGAAGCACTACGTGTGAGCGGGAAGAGCTGAGAAATTAAAATTCCGAGCGCTCGGAATATTCTTCAGCCTTTCAGTCCTTCCTCCTTTCCGCCATTCACTGCGCATGTCCGGTCCAGCCCTGACCTTCGTCATACCCCTCTATCGCAGTGCAGACACGATTGGCGCGGTCGTGCATGACATCGAAGCGCTGACGATCGAAGGCGGGCACGACATCGTGCTCGTGCACGACGGCAGCGGAGAGCCGACGAGCAACGTATGCCGCGAGCTCGTGCGCAACGCGAAGGTGCCGATCACCCTGGTGGAGCACGCGCGGAACTACGGGGAACACAACGCGGTGCTGACCGGCTGGCGGCACGCGCGTGGCGCGCACATCGTGAACATCGACGATGACGGGCAGCATCCGCCGTCGGAGGCAGTGCGGCTGTGGCGACATGCGAGGGAGACGGGACTCGACATCGTGTTTGGCCATTACGAGGAGAAGCAGCACTCGAAATGGCGGAACTTCGGGAGCTGGTTCACGAACCGGATGACCGACTGGGCGCTGGACAAGCCGGCGGGTTTTTATCTTTCGAGCTTCCGTTGTGTGAGCGCGTTCGTCGCGCAACAGGTTATTGGATACGCGGGGCCGTATCCGTACATCGACGGTCTCCTGCTGCAGGTGACGCAGCGGATCGGATCGATCCCGGTACGGCATGAACCGCGGCAGGCGGGCGAGAGTACCTATACGCTGCGCCGGCTGGTACGGTTGTGGCTGAGCGCGTGGATCAATTTTTCCGTGCTGCCGCTGCGCGTGGCGACGGTGCTCGGCCTCCTGATCGCAATCACGGGCGTGCTGGCGCTGGCTGGCGTGGCATGGCTCTGGTGGAAGGACATCGGGCCGGAATCCGGCTGGGGCTGGATCATGTCGGCGCTGCTGATCTTCTCGGGCGCACAGCTGTTGATGCTCGGGTTGATCGGCGAGTACGTGGGCCGGATGTTTATCGCGGTGAACCAGCGGCCGCAATCGGTGGTGCGCGAGGTGGTGCGCGGCGGAGTGTAGCGCAGGCGTCTCGCGGCGAGATGCTGCTAGGTGGTGCGGGATGGAAACATCGCCTCCCAGCGGGCGAATTCGCGGGCGAGGGCAGACTCGACGCTGACGATGGCTTCGGGTGGCGGCTTGCGTCGGATGCGGGCGAGATAAGCCAGAGCGGCGAGAGCGAGCCGGAATTCGGCGGAACGCGGGACGGCGAACGCGCGGGCGAGATAATCGCGGCACCACGAATCGTAGTCGGCGGCGGCGATGAAGTCGCTGCGCCATTTGCGCGCGAGCCGGTGGGAATTTTGCTCATCGCGCGCCTTGCGGCCGGGAGATGAGCTCACGTGATGCCGGATGACGCTGCGCAGCGCGACGGCGTTGACGCGACCGGCGGCGCGGGCGCGGAAGCAGAGGTCGATGTCTTCGCCGCCGTTGACGAAGTGCTCGTCGAAACCACCGAGCTGTCGCCAGAGCGCGTGTTCGATCAGCAGGCACGCGCCGGTGAGGGCGGGAGGCATCCAGAGATCACGCGACCAGCGGGCCGAGCGACGGGGGAGCTGGCGGAGGTGTATCGGTTTTCCTTGGACACTGATGAGGATCCCGGCGTGATCGAGCGCGCCGGTGTTCGCATCGAGCTGGATGTTGCCGATGAGGCCGGCACGGCGATCGAGGTTCGCATGAGCTTCGAGCATGGGCTCGAGCCAGTGGGGCTGGAGCACGAGGTCGTTGTTGAGCAACGCGAGGAATTCGCCGCGGGCGATGGCGGCGGCGCGGTTGTTGGCCGCGGCGTAGCCGAGATTGCGGTGGTTCAGGACGACGCGAAAGCCGTCGGCCGGATCCAAGGTCTTCAGCCACTCACGCGTGCCGTCGGTGCTGCCGTCGTCGACGAAGATGATTTCATGCGCCAGTCCGGCGGGGAGCGTGGCTTGCAGGCTCGCGAGCATCGCCTGCGTGAGCGGCAGGCAATTGTAGAGCGGGATGATGAAGCTGACGCGCACGGGCGTGGAGAGACGGAGCGATGGAGGGAGGGAGAGCGGGAGAGAGGGGGTGGAGGAGAGGGGCTTCCGTCCCTCCATCGCTCCGTCCCTCGGTCTCTCCGTCTTCATGCCTCTCGGTTTCTCGCCCTCAATCTCTCACTGCTCGGCGGCGATTCGGCGGAGATACGCGCCGTAGGAAGACTTGCCCAGCTTCGCGATGTTGGCGTCGAGGCCGGCGCGATCGATCCAGCCTTGGCGCCAGGCGATCTCTTCGAGGCAGGCGATCTTCAGGCCCTGGCGGTTTTCGATCACGGAGACGAACTGCGCGGCTTCGAGCAGCGAGTCGTGGGTGCCAGTGTCGAGCCAGGCGGTGCCGCGGCCGAGCACTTCGACGTGGAGCTTGCCGGCTTCGAGGTAGAGGCGGTTGAGGTCGGTGATCTCGAGTTCGCCGCGCTTGGAGGGCTTCAACGCGCGGGAGAACGCGACGACGTCGGCATCGTAGAAATAGATGCCGGGGATGGCGTAGTTGGATTTTGGATGCGTGGGTTTTTCCTCGAGCGAGAGGACGCGGCCGTCGTCGGCGAACTCGACGACGCCGTAGCTTTTCGGGTCGGCGACGTGATAGCCGAAGATCGTGGCGCCCGAGGTGCGGGCGGTCGCGGCCTCGAGGGATTTCACGAGATCGTGGCCGTAGAAGAGGTTGTCACCGAGGACGAGGGCGGCGGGCTCGTTGTTCAGGAAGCCGACGTCGTTCGCGATGTGGAACGCCTGGGCGAGGCCGTCGGGGCTGGGCTGCTCGGCGTAGGAGAGTTTCAGGCCGAGGTTGGCGCCGTCGCCGAGGAGGCGGCGGAAGAGCGGGAGATCCGTGGGCGTCGAGATGACGAGGACTTCGCGGATGCCGGCGAGCATCAGGACCGACAGCGGATAATAGATCATCGGCTTGTCGTAGACCGGCATCAGCTGTTTGGATACAGCGATGGTCAGGGGATAGAGCCGCGTGCCGGAGCCGCCGGCGAGAACGATACCGCGGCGTGGCCGCGCCGCGGTATCGTTCTCGCCAGTTGAAGTGGGAAGTTGAAGAGGAAGAGTTGGCATCGGAGTTGATGGCTATCGGTCGAGGGATTTGATGAGGCCGTGGATCATGCGTGAGATTCGACGAGTTCGGCCCGGAGTTGGCGGCCAGTGGGTGACGCGATATAGCCGAGAGGTATGGCACGCAGAACTTGGGAGCGGGTTTCTCCGGCGGAGCCTTTGGCGTAGCTGAAGAACTGCTTGAATTCGGCTTTGCCGAGGCGCTCGGACCCTTCGGCAATGTTATCCGAGATGCTGTTGGCGGAGCGGGTGATTTGATCCTTGAACCCCCAATCGCGGCACTCTGCAAGGAGGCGATAGATCTCGATGCTCAGCGCGTGGGAGCGGCGCCACACCTCCAGCTTTTCGAAAGACTCCTCAGAGGGCTCCACGGCTTCAACTTCAACTTCTCACTTCAACTCGCATCGCATCGTGCGATTACGATGAGACTCCGAGTCGCTCCCGCGCATATTTCTTCGTCGTGATATCAGAAGCCCAGTCGCGATGCGTGAGGTACCAGTCGACGGTTTTTTCGATACCGGTGGCGAAGGATTCGCGGGGTTGCCAGCCGAGCTCGCGTTGGAGCTTCGTGCAATTGATCGCGTAGCGGCGGTCGTGGCCGGGGCGATCGGTGACGTAGGTGATCTGGCTGGTGTAGGGCTGGCCGTCGGCGCGCGGGCTCTTGCGATCGAGGAGCGCGCAGATGGTTTTCACGATGTCGATGTTCGGCTGTTCGTTCAGGCCGCCGATATTATACGTCTCACCGATGCGGCCCTTCTGGAGGACGAGCCAGATCGCGGCGGCGTGATCCTCCACGTAGAGCCAGTCGCGGATCTGCATGCCGTCGCCGTAGACGGGGAGCGGTTTTCCTTCGAGGGCGTTGAGGATGACGAGCGGGATGAGCTTCTCGGGAAAATGGTATGGGCCGTAGTTGTTCGAGCAGTTCGTCGTGAGTGTCGGCAGCTTGAAGGTGTGTTGATAGCTGCGGACCAAATGATCGCTGGCGGCTTTCGAGGCGGCGTAGGGAGAGTTGGGCGCGAAGGGCGTTTCTTCGGTGAACGCGGGATCGTCGGGCGTGAGGGTGCCGTAGACTTCGTCGGTGGAGACATGAAGAAAACGGAAGGCGTTCTTCTTCGGCTCGGGGAGCTTTGTCCAATAGAGACGTGTGGCGTTGAGGAGGCGGAGCGTGCCGACGACGTTGGTCTGGACGAAGGGCTCGGGGGAGTCGATGGAGCGGTCGACGTGCGATTCGGCGGCGAAGTTGACGATCGCGTCGATCTGATGCTCGGCGAGGAGACGCGAGACGAGATCGGTGTCGCCGATGCTGCCGTGGGCGAAAACGTAGCGCGGGTCGTTCGCGAGGTCGGCGAGGTTGGCGGGATTGCCGGCGTAGGTGAGCGCGTCGAGGTTGACGAGGCGGTTGAGCTGAGAGCCGGATTCGAGGAGGCGTTGACGGATGAAGTTGCTGCCGATAAAGCCGCAGCCGCCGGTTACGAGGAGGTTCATGAGATGAAAACCGCGAAGGACGCGAAGATTAAGTGCGACTGAGGATGATTCGCTCCCGCTCGAGGCGCGGATGCGCGCCGAAATTCACGAGGAGGCCGAGCGATCTGATAGTTTCGCTGCGGATCGAATGGTATGTCGGAAAGTTCCAGTTCGATCTCCAGTGCGTCTTGATAAACCGGTTCGGCGAAACCGTTTCCCTTGTCCTGATGCACTGCCATGCACGCGCCGATGACGCGGTAACATTCGTCGCGATACAGCAGTTCATCTTTCATCTTCGCGAGCCTTGGCGCTCTTCGCGGTTCAGCTCGTTTTCCAGTTCTTAAGATCGCGGGCGATGGCCTCGTGGACTTCGGTCATCTGGATGCCGACGCTGGCGAGCTTGCTCGCGTCCATCACGCAGTTGGAGCGCGGGGTTTTCGCGGCGGTGTGCATGAACTCGGTCTCGTCCTTGAAGAACACGAACTCCTTGTTCGAGACGCCGGCTTTCTTAATCAGGTCGACGACTTCGTGTGTGGTGACCTGGCCGGGATTGGTGACATTATAGAGGCCGAACGGCACGCGTTTTTCCCAGCAGGCGAAGGTCGCGGCGACGAACTCCTCGAGTTGCGAGATCGAGTTGGTGGCTTCGAGCAGACGCTGATAACGCAGCAGCTTGGTCAGGTAGTTGCGCGGGCCGTCGATGTTGTTGAACGGAATTCGGAGGCGCCAGATGTAGACGTTCGGTTTGCCACTGAGGACCTCTTCGCCGAGGGCTTTCGTGCCGCTGTAGAACGAGCAGTTATTGGTGCGGAACGTGAAGTTCGGCGTGTCGGTTTCGGTGAAACCGCTGCCGTCGGGTCGGGCGCCGGTGTAGATGCAGCCGGAGGAAACGTGACCCCACGGGACGCCGGCGTCGGCGCAGGCTTCGGCGATGATCCCGGGAAGGACGGCGTTGCCGAAGAGGCACTCGTGTTTGTGGAGTTCGCAGGCGTCGACGTTGGGTTTGCCCGTGTAGCCGGCGGCGTTGATGAGGAACTCGGGCTTGTCGCGCAGGAGCGCGTCGCGCAGGACATCGCGATTCGAGTAATCGAGCTCGGCCCGGCGCAGGTTGCGGAACGGGATGTTTTTGAGAGTGAGCAGCGCTTGATAGGCGTGGCCGACGTAACCGGAACCTCCGAGCAGGTAGATCATAAAGGGACCAAGGGACTAAAGGACCAAAAGACCAAGGGACTAAGGGACCAACCGAGCAATCGACAAGGACGGATTCATGATTGTCCGCGGCCCGTTTGTTGTGCGGGTCCTTAGTTGCTTTGTGTTTTGGTCCCTTGGTCCCTTGGTCTTTTGGTCTCTTGGTCTTTTCGCACGTAGTCGCCGCGGCTGAAGTATTTCTCGAGCCACACGTAGGCGCAGATGAAAAAGTAGCGGCTGCCCATTTCCTTGATCTTGAGTTTGGCGACGCCGAATTTGCGGTTTCGCCAGGAGATCGGGGTGATGGCGTAACTGAAACCGCGCACGATTGCCTTCAGCGGGATCTCGACGGTGAGGTTGAAATGCGGCGCGAGAAACGGCCGGCAGCCGTCGATCACGGTGCGGCGATAGGCCTTGAAGGCGTTGGTCGTGTCGTTGAGCGGGATGTTGAAACCGAAGCGAACGAGGGCATTCGCGATGCGGTTCACGAAGAGTTTCACGCGTGGGTAATCGATCACCTCGCCGCCTGCCATGAAGCGGCTGCCGAAGGCGCAATCGTAGCCGGCGTTGAGCAGGCGCCAGTATTTCACGGCATCGCTCGGAGCGTCCGAGGCGTCGGCCATCATGATCACGACGGCATCGCCGCGGCTGTGGTCGAGGCCCCAGATGACGGCGCGACCGAAACCGTTGGCGCCGGTGTTCTGCGTCGGGACAAGGGTGGAAAATTTCTGTCGCAGCTCCTGTAACACGGCCCACGTGCGATCGCGGCTGCCGTCATCGACCACGACGATTTCGTGCGGCACTCCTTCGGAGGCGAAGGTCGTCGCGATGTCGGCGATCGTGGACGGCAGGGATTCCTCCTCGTCGCGCGCGGGGATGACGACGGAGAGGAGGGTGAGTGGTGGGCCTGGGACTGGAGACATGAATCGACCGCGGATTAGGCGGATTGGGGCGGTAAAGGCATGAAAATAAACCGCGGGGGCCGGGTTAGCGCAGGATGGGAGGTCGCGGCGCGAGCGAACCTCAAAGCGGAGCGGAGACGTCGAGCCACTCTGGGTGCGCGCGGGCGTGGGCGGCGATCTCGTCGAGAATCGCGGGTGTGGGAGTCTGCGGCTGCCAGTCCCAGAGGCGGGCGGCTTTGGCGGAATCGAGCACCATCCATGGAATGTCGAAGGGCCGGGGCGTGTGGTCGGCGGCGACCTCGTGCGGGCCGAGGCGATCGGCGCACCAGGCGCTGAGTTGTTTCAACGACATTGCGGACGGAGTGCCGCCGGCGAAGTTCGCGATGCGATCCGCGGTGGGGAGTTTCGGTGCGGCGAGTTGTTTTTCGAGCGCGGGGAGCAAGTCGCGTGGATGGAGGCAGTCGCGGACCTGATGACCGGTGCCGCCGAAACCGATATATTTGAGCGGGCGGCGCTGTAGCCAGGAATTGATCCAGTAGGCGAAGATGCCCTGGTCGGGGCGGCCGAACTGGCCGGCGCCGGCGAGCACGCCGCAGCGGTTGATGAACACGGGGAGGTTGAACGTCTCGCCGTATTCGAGGGCGAGCGATTCGCTGGCGAGCTTGGTCGCGCCGTAGAGTGAGATCGGCGCGAGAGTGGGGAAGGTTTCGGTGATGCCGGCGGCGGTGAGGATGGGGTCTTGGGTCTGGGGTCTTGGGTCTGGCAGAACGGGGCGGAAGGCGTTGTTGTGCGATTCGATGGGGAGGGCGGCGAGGGGGGCGATCGAGTAGACGCGGCTGGTGCTGAGGAGGGTGAAGCCGGCGCGGTGCTGCTTGCAGAACTCGAGCATGTTCACCGTGCCGCCGAGATTGTGCTCGATGAGCTGGCGCGTGCTGGTGCGGCCATCGACGCCGGCGAGGACGCTCGGATTGGCGGCGGCGTCGATCACCCAATCGACGGCGGGGAGCGTCTCGAGATCGCTGGCGGCGCGGAGGTCGCCGTGGACGAGGCGAACGCCACGGCGCTTGAGCTCGGCGCGGTTGGTCTCGCTGCCGGGGCGGATGAAATTATCGAAACCGACGAGCGCGTGGTCGCGACCGCTCTCGGCGAAGGCGCGTGCGAGCGTGGTGCCCACGAAGCCACAGATGCCGGAGATCAAGATGCGCATGCAGAAGTGAAAGTGAGAGTGAAAGGGAAAGTGGAGGACGAAAGTGGAGGGATTTTTTGGGGAGGGCGTTATAGTCTGTGTTCAACCTTCACTTTCACCCTCACTTTCACTTTCACTGGGTGGAATGAGCCAGCTGCGCGGCGACTATAAATCGGTTTGGAACTCCCTCTCGGGATCGAAGCAGGACGCGTATCTCTACGTGTCCGGTTACACGGATGAGGACAAATTTCATGCGGATGCGGAGGACACGATCGACATCCTGCGCGAGACGGTGGGCGTGCGGCCGGAGGATGTGATCCTGGAAATCGGCTGCGGCGTGGGCCGCGTGGGCCGCGTGCTGTCGCCCTTCGTGAAGGAATGGATCGGGTGCGATGTATCCGCGAACATGTTACGACTCGCGGGGCGGCGTCTGCTGGGGCTGCACAACACGCGGCTGCAGGAGATCTCGGGCTACGATCTGCAACCGATCCCGGACAACTCGGTGGACGTGGTCTACACGACGGTGGTGTTCATGCACCTCGAGGAATGGGATCGCTATAATTACGTGCTCGAGGCGATGCGGGTGTTGAAGCCGGGCGGGCGGTTTTATTGCGACAACGTGGATCTGGCGTCGCCGGCGGGCTGGGCGGTGTTCGAGGAAAGCCGCTCGCGGTTTCATCCGAAGGAGCGGCCGGCGCAGATCTCGAAGTGCTCGACGCAGCCGGAGCTGGAAGCGTTTCTGAAGCACGCGGGGTTTGCGGATGTGCGCGTGGCGGGCCGGCTGGATTTCTGGGCTTACGCGTGGGGGAAGAAGCCGGAGTGACGCCGGCTTAGGGGACTCGGCCAAAATTCATCACACTGGTTGGAGCGTGGAGCGTTTCAGGGGACTTCGTAGATTTCGATGAGGACGACACCCGTAGCGGCTTGTTTGCCGGAGACGTGGGCGGTGTATCCTCCGGGGGCGAGTGAGATGAGCAGCGCGGCGTCGTCGCTGGCGGTGAAGCTGTGCGCGTTACTGGAGATCTCGAGCGGGAAGGCGCCAACTGTGTTGAAGGCTTCGCTGAGCGTGAGGTGGGTCTCGGTGTTGAGCGCCCAATTGTCGTTGGTCGCGATGGCGGTGCCGCCGCGGAACAACGTGAGCACCGGATCGGGGAGAAAATCGGCGACGCCGAAGCGCGTGAGGCCGGGGCCGACGGCGCGGAGGACGAGGTTGCGGGTGTTTGGGCCGACGAGCGTGAAGCCAACGATGAGGGTGTCGGAGTCGGTGCCGGCCAGGCCGCGGACGGAGAGGTTGGTGATGCGCGGCGAGCGGGCGTCGGCCGGTGATGGGCTCGCGTGATAGAGCTCGGCGAGCGCGATGCCGGTGGAATTGTTTTTCCCGGAGATCTGGACCGTCAGCGGACTGGCAACGGTGGTGGTGTAGAGCGCGGCGTCGGCGCTGCCCGTGGCAAAGGGAAACGCGCCGAGCCTCGCGGCGGTGGCGGCGAGGAAATCGGCGGGGCCGCGATGCCAGTCGTCGTTGCGCGAGATTTCCGTCGTGTTGGAGAAGAGCGCGAGTTCCGGATCGGCGAGAGGATTGGTGACATCGAAGTCGGCGAGCGCCGGGCCGGCGGCGCGGGCGAGCACGCTGGTGTCGCCGCCGCGCGTCGCGTAGCCGGCGATGAGGGTCGCGGTGCCGGTGCCGGCGCGGGCGCGAACGGAGACGTTGCTCAGATGCGTGGTGGCGGCGCGGGTGTTGGGCGTGAGCCGCCCGAGGTAGGGCTGGGCAATGCCCAGGAGCGAACGGAAGCTGCCGGCGACGAGGAGCTGGCCGTTGGGAAGCGCGTGGACCCGCGTGAGCGTGCTGGCGGCGGTGCCGAGCTCGGCGTTGAAATCGCGATCGAGCTCGCCGTTGGCGTCGAACCGGACGAGGCCGAAATGACCGTGATGGCCGGTGGTGCGCGCGATCACCGCACCGTCGGCGGTTGCGGTGAGAACATCGTAGTCGTGGCCGAGACCGGTGGGCGGACGTATCGAGTCGCTGCGCGCGGTTCGGAGCGACTTCGGCGCAAACGTGAGATCGGGCGAGCCGTCGAAGTGGAGCCGGAAAAGCGAGGTGGCGATGGTGGCCCCGCGCAAGCGTGCCCACGTTTCGAGCGAGGTGCGGGCGAGCAAACCTTGCGGCGTGGAAGCGAGGGTGAAGACCGGATCGATATCGGGTGCGGAAAACGTGGCGTCGAGCGTTCCGTCCGGGTGCAGCCGGAAGATGCGGCCGCGGCCGCTCGTCACTGCAACGGAGACACTGCCGCTGTCGCCGTGCAGCACGGCGAGATAAACCCGATTCTGTGCGTCCCGTGTGCCGATCGCGCGTGGGCCGCTCGCAAACGGACTCCGCCCCGACTGGTCGGGCGTGGTGAACCCTCGCATCAATTCAACGGGACCAAAGGTCGGGTCGAGCGAGCCGTCGGGATTGAAGCGGTGAAGAATGGCGCTGAAGTTGACGGTCGCCGAGAGGGGCGGGTTGATCTGTTTTCGTTCGACCGCGAGCCAGCGGCCGTCGGCGAGGAGGATCGGTGATTCGGCGCTGGCGACGAGAGTCGGATCGGGGTGAAACGTGGAATCGACGGAGCCGTTGACGTTGAGCCGGACGGCCCGGTGCGTGGCGGGCGTGCCGGTGAGCGTTTCGATGACGACGAGGCGTCCGTCGGGTTGGAGGATGAGCGCGCGCGGGGTGCCGGTGAGCGTGCGATCGGAAAGCGCAAACGTATCGTCGCGTGAGCCATTGGCGTTGAGCCGCACGAGTGTGGCGTTTGGGCCGGCGATGTAGAGTCGACCGTCGGCGAGCGGAGCGATCGGGCCGGGCGGGGCGGGGAGTTCGGGGCGGAAGGAGAGATCGACGAGGTCGAGCGCGGCGGGATTCGGTTGCGGGTCGAGCGTGAGGCTCGCGCTGGAGGAGAGACCATCGGGCGAGGTGGCGAGAAAAGTGTAGATGCCGTTTGGCGCGCCGGCGGAGGAGTCGAGGCGGAGCGTGAATTGGTTGGCGCCGGGGATGGGCTGGCCGTCGCGGAGCCACTGGAGCGTAGCCGAAATGCTGATACGGCGGCGCTGCGTCGCGGTGAGTACGATGGTGTCGGAGAGGAACGTCGCATCGACGTCGTATTCAAGCCCGAGGCCGGGATCGATCGGAGCGGTCGCGATGGCGCCGCCGGTGCCGACGGCCACGACGCGGTCGCGATTCGCGGCGACGGCGCGCCAGCCGGCGAGGAGCGGCTCGGTGGTGCGCCACGGGCGGCCGGCTTCGTCGATGATGCGGCCTCGATCGCCGACGATCACGAAGGCGCGGTTGAAGGCGACGAGGCCGTTGTAAACGATGCCGTTTTCGCGGCCGTCGGTGTTGACCGTTCGATCGAGGGTCCAGGTGAGTCCGTCGAGCGAGGAGCGCGTGAAAACGAAGTTACTGCCGGTGGCGTAGAAGGCGTTTTCGAAAGCGGTGACAGCGTCGAGGTGGAGCGTGGTGCCGCTGTCGCGGCGCTGGAAGGTTTCGCCGGCGTCGTTGGTGGTGAGGATCGTGCCGTCGTGTCCGGTGACGACGAAGAAGTCGGAGCCGCCGGGCGGTGCGGTCGCGATGCCGCGGAGCCAGCCGGTGTCGCCGGTCGGACGCGGAGTCCAGGTGATGAGATCGTGGGAAGTGAGCGCGGTGCCGTTTTCGCCGACGGCGAGAAACACGTCGGGAAACGTGAAGCGTTTCGGGGCCCAGGCGACGCTGTTGAGCCGCTGCGTGGTGCCGCTGGTGCGGCGCGTCCAGGTGATGCCGTCGGGCGAGGTGAGGATCGTACCGGCGTCACCGACGACGACGAAGGTTTTGAGCGTCGGCGACCACGTGGCGGCGAGGAGCCATGTATCCGTGCCGCTGATGCGCGTGGTCCAGGCCAGCCCGTCGGGGGAAGTGAGGATCGCGCCGGCTTCGCCGACGGCGACGAAGTGGGTGTCGCTGGCGGCGATGGCCCAGAGGGTGTGCGTGGCGGGCGAATCCGCCGGGGACCACGGTTGTTGGGCGTGCACCGACGCGACCAAGGAGAAGACACAGAACAGGGCGCGGCGTGGCGAAAATGTCATGGCGGTGTGGCCGGGCGCGTGGCAGCGTCGGTTAACCAAGGTGACAATCGGGCGGGCGAGAACCGCTATTGAGGCGCGCCGGAAGCGAGAAGGAACGCAGGGGGACCGCTGCGTTATTTAAATCTCCGGTCTTGGGCCGTCGGTGGGCGGCGGGTGAGCGAACCGAACGACGCGCTGCGTGGTGTTGTGCAGCCAGGTGCGGAGCCGCCACGTGCCGGTGTTTCGTATTGAGTCCAACTCGCCTTCGAGTTCGCGCAGCCGGCGTTCGTAGTGCGCGGCTTCGCCGGCGCGCGACTGTTTCTGCGCGGTGATTTCGCGCTGCAGGGATTTTTCGACGACGAGCAGATGGTTTACGATTCGCTCGAGCCGGTTTTCCTGTCGGGCGATGGCGACGAGCCATCGCAGCGAAGGCGTGGCTTCCGGCAGCGGGTCGTCGGTTTGCTTGTAGAGCTCGTAAAGCCAGTCGGACAAGATGCCGCCGGCGCGGCTTTCCAGGGGGTGGAAGCCGAGTTTCAGGAGGTCGTTGCACTCGCGGCAGATCTTGAAGGGCATGCCGTTCGCGACGAGTTGCTGCCGACGTTGGAGAATGATCTCGAGCGGTTCGGTCATGAGATCGCCGAGGCTGTGTTCGCCGTGGAGATCGTGGTCGCAGATGAAAACGGTGCCGCGCCAATCGACGAAGAGCGTGTTTTTCAAGACCTCACAGTGGCCGGGATCGTGAGGTGGCGCGGGCGTATCGTAGACGGCGGGATCGCGCAGGTTGCCGCCGCGGCTGTGGCATAGTGAGAGCGTGACGGTCTCGATGCCTTCGGCGACGAGCATGTCACGCAGGGGCGTGATGCGATCGCGGTTGGCTTTCGTGAGGCTGACGTTGGCGCGGATTTGCAGTCGCGTGCCGCGGGCGAGCTCGAGCGCATGGCGCAGATGGCGCTGGACGCGGTCGAACGAAAGGCCGCCCATCATCTGCGCGTAGAGCGCGGGTTCGTCGCCATTGAAGCTGACGTAGAGCTGATCGAGGCCGGCCGCGATGAGCTTGCGCACGTTGTCCGCGGTGAGGATGTCGCCGTTGGTGGCGAAGCTGGTGAACGCGTCGGCGGAGACGTGCTTGATGAAGCGGTAGATCGAGGCGTTGAGCATGGGCTCGCCCATCCCGGAGAACGAGAGGGAGAATTTCTCGCCGTTTACGTGGCCGCGGATTTTTTCGACGATCGTTTCGAAGGTCTGCCAGTCCATTTTCCCTCGCGGCCGGCTGATGGTCTCGTGGGGGCAATGCAGGCAACGCGTGTTGCAGTGATTGGTCAGCTCGACTTCGGCGTGAAACATGGGGCAGCGAGGCGAGGCGGGGCAGTTGGGGCGCGACGACGTCCGCGCGAGAGCGCGCGTCGAGGCTGACGACAGTTCTGCGGGCGAAAATCGCTATCGCTCCGCCTTCGGGGCGATGCCGGCGGCTGGGGCGACGCCGTCGCTACTTGGCGGCGGGCTGACCGGTGGCGGGCGGGGTGGTGGTTTGCGGCGGGGGCTCGCCCGCGGCGGCGCGGCGTTGCGCTTCCTCGTAGGCTTTGCGTTGCGCCATGCCGATCTCCAGCAGGTCGCTCACGAGCATGCGGGCTTCGGTTTCCTGCTTCGCTTGCGTGGCGGCCGCTGTGCCGGGAGCGGGAGGCGGCGTCTGGGGAGTCGATTGCGGGCCGCCTTGCGTGGGATCGCCCAGGGTCGGAGCGGGCGCAGGAAGGATGTGCGGCTGCTGCGTCAGTGTGGGTGCGCTCTGCGGGGGAGCGGCGAAACCGGCCGCAGGAGGGAGTTGCACGACGGGGGCGGGAGAATTGGCGGGGCCGCTGCCTTTGCGGAGCACGAGGGTTTTCTCGGCGCCGTTGATCTTCACGACGACCTGCTCGCGCTCGGGATCGTACTTCAGGACGGAGATACCTTCGACGGTTTCGCCGAGGCCGATCCAGCGGTTTTTCTTCAGGGTCTTGTCGTGGAAAATCAGGTGCGTGGTTTTTCCCACTTTGCTGACGCCGGCGAACTCGATGGTCTCGTGCGCGGTGGCGGCGGGCGTGCCGGCATTGTTGGCCGGGAGGAACGGGTTGCGCGGTGCCGATGTGTCGGCGGCGCGGGCTGAGATACCGGCGAAGGCGAGGGAGGCGGCGGCGCCCAGGAGGAGCACGCGGGATAAAAGAGCACGGCGTCGCATGTGGCGGGTGAGACGGTGATGCGGGATGATGGCTACGTCAAATGTGGCGGATGGGCGGTGGCGGGAGGAAGAGAGGCTGGATTAACCGGCACGCGAGTTGGCGCCGGTCCCTGCTTTCCCGAGCAGGGCCACGTGGCGAAACGAAGATCGATTTTCCTCCGGGCGATGACGTTGATGCTTTGGGCCGCCCGTCCCTGCCTACTTCCGGGCGGCGACCATGAGGGCGCTGCCGTGGACGTTGGGGTGTTCTTCGGTGCGGAAGTCGCTGAAGCCGAACTGGCGGAGCGCGCCGAGGATCTCGGATTTTTCCATCCAGTAGCTGAACACGTCGCCGCCGCCGCAGAAGCCTTTCCAGTCGAGGGACGGGCCGTAGTTGAAGCGGTGCACGGTGTGCTTGAAGCCGCCGTGTTCCATGGGGAGCGCCTCGGAAAACTTCGCGCCGGGCACGGGGTTTTTCGCGACGAATTCCGCGTCGTGGAAAACCGTCCAGAGGAAGAGTGCGTCGCAGCGGCGGGCGAGGAGCTCGAGGAGCTCAACGGGATTGGTGAGGTGATAGAGAATGCCGCAGGCCACGCCGATGTCGTAGCGGCGATCGCCGTGGCGCAGAAATTCGAGGCAGTCGCCGAGGAGAAAGCGGCCGTTGGGGATGCCGAAGATTTCCTTCGCGATGAGGCACTTCAGGTAGGCGCGGGCGTTAGCTTCGACGGCGGTGACGGATTTCGCGCCGCAGCGATCGATGAGGAAGGTATGCGCGCCTTCGAGGGGGCCGAGTTCGAGGACGTCACGGGCGGCGAAACCACCCTCGAGGCCCATCGCGATGAGGTGGTGATGTGCCCAGGCGATGCGCGGATCGTCGAAGAGGGGAGTGTTGCCGGCCTTGAGCTCGGGGCGTGCGGCGGGCGGTTGGGAGGACCATTCGCCGGCGAAGAGGTCGAGGGCGTTTTGATCGGAAGGAGCGACGCCGAAGAAGTGCTTGAAGTCGGACATGAACGAAGGAGCCCACGAAACACACGAAACTCACGAAAGGAATGCGAAATTCCGGCGGCGTCGCGGATGGGGCGACTTCGACGCGGTTCGGACCAGCGTTGTCTACGGAACACGGCAGCATACCGGGATAAAACCCGTTTCCTTCCGGGCGACGGTTACGGGACTTCGTAGATCTCGATCAGTCCTACGCCGGTGCTGCCTTCGAAGCCGCTGAGCTTGGCGGTGTAGCTCCCGGGTTGGAGCGTCATCAACATCGCGGCGTCGAGACCGGAGTTGTTGCGCGTCTCCTGCATCGGGAAAGCGCCGACGCGTTGCGAGGCTTGGCGGAGCGCGGGCTGCGCGGATTCGGGGGCATCCCAGTCGTCGTTTTCGCGGAGGAGGGTTTCGCCCTGGAACACTTGCAGGAACGGATCCGGCATCGCGGTGGTGACGCCGAAATCACGTGCGAGCGTGGGGCCGATCGCGCGAATCAAATACGTGCGTGGGCCGGGGCCTTCGACGACGAGGCCGGCGATGAGGACGTTGTCGCCGCTCCTGACCTGGCCGCGCGTGGCGATGTTGACGAGCTTGCGGGAGCGTTGGGTGGCAGGATCGGCGTCGGCATCGTAGGCTTCGACGAGCGCGACGCCGGTGGTGTTGTTCAGACCGCTGACGACGGCGGTGTAGCTGCCGGGCGGGAGTTGCGTGAGGATCGCGGCGTCGCGGCTGCCGGGAGGAAACGCGAAGGCGCCGAGCCGGTCGCCGGCTGCGGTGATCGCGCTGGCGGTGGTGGCGGGGTCGGACTGGGTTTGCCAGTCGTTGTTTTCGGCGACGGTCTGGCCGCTGGAGTTGACGATGCGGAGCACGGGATCGGCGAGCGTGCCGCTGACGCCGAAGCTATTGAGCGCGGGGCCGGCGGCGCGGATGAAGACGTTTTTCGAAGTGGTGCCGTCGATGACGAAGCCGGCGATCATCACATCGCTGTCGGTGCCGACGATGCCGCGGGTGGAGAGGTTCACGAGCGTGGTATCGGCGTTCGTGGTGACGGGCGTGACGGTGAGCGTGGCGGCGTTGCTGATGGCGATGCCGCCGGCGGCGCCGGTGACGAAGCAGCGATAGGTGCCGGCGTCGGCGAGTTGCACGGAGCCGATGGTGTAGCTCGGGCCATTGGCGAGCTGAAGCGGTTCGGATTCGTTCGTGCCGAGGGCGGTGAACGACCAGGCGTAGGTGAGCGGGCCGCTGCCGCCGGCGGTGACGGACATGGTGTAGCTATGGCCGACGGCGACGATGCGGCTCTGCGGGTGCGCGGCGATCGCGGGGGGTTGGCCGGCGTTGGCATCGTAGAGGGCGCGGGCGCCGCTGATGTCGTCCGCCTGCAATGTCTCGGTGGTGCTGACGATGCTGTTCATCACTGCGTTCACGGTCTGCGGCGGGTTGTCCTTGTCGGGGTGATCGAGACCGATCACGTGGCCGAATTCGTGGAGGGCGACGCGACGGAATTCGCGGATGGTGGGCTGCAGCGCGCCGCGGTAGGAATTCCAGGTGAGCGAGGCGTTGAAGACGACGTCGCGCTCGACGGTGCGGCCGGTAGTGCCGCTGGACTGGCCGAGGGTGACGGCGAGGACGTTTTCGCCGAACGACATGCCGTAGATGTTGATGTCGAAAAAGACATTGTTGACGCGGTTGTTGCGGCCGCGCGGGGCATCGAGGTTGCGGGTGGAGACGAAGCGGCTGCGCGTGAGGTGCTGATTCCACTCCTGCAGCGCGGATTCGGCGACGGCGTTGAAATCGGCGGCGCCATCATTGAGCGGTTGGGCGGGCGTGGCGCCGAGAGCGAGCACCATCGTGATGTCGCCATCGGGCCAGGCGGAGCCGAGCAGGTTGAAGGCGTGAGCGGCGGGAGTGCAGAGCGCGGCCGCGAGGATGAGGAGGCGGCGGACCGACTGGAAAGGCGGGAAGAGCGGGAGCGGCATGGGGGGCGGGCGGCGGAGCGGCCGGGGCGGCGGTCCCAAGGCGAGAGCGCGGTGAACGGCGGGAAATGCCGCGGACTGGAAGTCCGTGGACGGGGTCAGTTGGGGCTCGCGCGTTGCTCGAGGCGATCGAGCTCGGCGGAGATTTTCGACTCGAACGCGGCGGGCGTGAGGGCTCGATCGATGGCGCTGGCGGCGTTGGCGGCGCGCACGGGCGCGGGGAGCTCGGTCATGGGCAGGCCGATCTCGGAGGTGTCGGTGAGCGGGGTGCCGTTGTCGCGGGCGACGAATTCCTTCGCGGCGGCGGCATCGCGCAGCACGCGGTAACGGCCGTGCATGACGGCGACGAGCGGGCAAAACTGGATGCCGTTTTTCTGCACGAAGACGAACTCGCGATCGCCGACGGCGAACTTCGGCATGCCGCTCACGATGAGGCTCTCGTCGCCGACGGTGCCGCCGAGGAATTCGAGCGTGACCTCGTTTTTCGCGGGGCCCTTGAGTGCGCGATCGATGGCGACGGTGACGAAGGTCTTGATCATGGTGCCGGCGCCATCGGGTCGCGCGAGGCGGCGGGCTTCAACGGCCGTGACGGTACCGCGATAGATCGCATCGGCGCCGTTCACGAGTTCGGAGAAATTCGGAGGGACAACGCTCGTGGCGTGGAGCGCGGGCGGGACAAGGGAGAGTGTGAGCGCCAGAATGAGCGCCAGAAACGGCAGACGCGGGCGGGTAGCCCGTGCTACGGGAGGGCGGAATTGCATGGGCACGATGGGATGCTCGGAAGCTATGTCCGCAAGGGCGCGGCTGCAATTCGACGCCCGTTTCCCCGTCGTGTTTCAGGAATTTTTCCGATGTCGCCAGGACTCGACGATCTGGCGGATCGTCTCCTCGAGCGATTGTGTGATGTCCCAGGACGGGTAGTGCGCGCGCATCTTCCGGAGGTCGCTGTAGTAACAGATGTGGTCTCCGGCCCGGGCCTGGTCGAGATAGGTGTAGACCTGCGGGCGGCCGGAGAACTTCTCGGCGATCTTGAACGCTTCCAAGATGGAGACGGAGTTGGGTTTACCGCCGCCGAGATTGTAGACCTCGCCGGCGCGCGGCGCGGCGACGAAGGCGGCCATGAAGCGGGCGACGTCGAGCGAGTGGATGTTGTCGCGGACCTGTTTGCCCTTGTATCCGAAGATCTTATACTCGCGGCCCTCGAGATTGCATTTCACGAGGTAGCTGAGGAAACCGTGGAGCTCGACGCCGGTGTGATTGGGACCGGTGAGGCAGCCGCCGCGGAGGGCGCAGGTGGGCAGATTGAAGTAGCGGCCGTATTCCTGAACCATCACGTCGGCGGCGACTTTGGAGGCGCCGAAGAGCGAGTGTTTCGACTGGTCGATGGTGAACGTCTCCGCGATGCCGTGTTCGTAGAGCGGATCGGCGTAGTCCCAGCGGGTCTCGAGTTCCTGCAAGGCGATGCGGTTGGGGGCGTCGCCGTAGACCTTGTTGGTGCTCATGTGCACGAACGGCGACTCGGGCGCGGACTGGCGGGCGGCCTCGAGGAGGTTGAGCGTGCCGACGGCGTTGGTGTCGAAGTCGTCGAACGGAATCGCGGCGGCGCGGTCGTGGCTGGGCTGCGCGGCGGTGTGAACGATCACGCTCGGCTTCACGGCCTGCACGAGGGCGAGGACGCCGGCGCGGTCGCGGATGTCGAGCTCGTGGTGCACGAAGCCCTTGAGTTCCTGCGTGAGCCGCTGCTGGTTCCAGCGCGTGTCGCCCTGTGGGCCGAAGAAGACGGCGCGCTGGTTGTTGTCGACGCCGTGAATGGTGTAGCCGAGCTCGCGCGCGAAATAAGCGCAGACTTCGGAGCCGATGAGGCCGGAGGAACCGGTGACGAGGAGTGTTTTGCTCACGACGTAAAAGCGTTGGTGGAGGTGAAGAGCGTCGAGCGTAGCGAACGGGCGGTTTTCGCCAGCAAAATCACGAGCACGACGAGGCAGGCGGCGGCGGCGAGGAGCGAGAGAAGGTCGTTCAAGGCGAAGAGGTCGGCGAACGCGTGGTGACGGTTGAGCAGCGTGGTGCCGAAGGCCATGAGTGCGATCTCGAGGCCGCGCCACGCGAAGCACGCGGGGTGGAGGAACGCGTTGACGAAGGATTGGGAGCGGGCGTCGGGCCAGCGGGCGAGACTCCAGATCGCGATGACGATGGCGGAGAGAAAGAGCGCGTGGCCGCATTGCCGCATGAGGCCGGTGCTCGCGGCGCCCCAATAGGCGATGAGCAGCAAGGCAGGGGCGAAGAGCGTGACCGCGGTGAGTGCGAACGCGCGGCGGCAGGCGCGTGCGACTGCGTAATAAACGAGGAGGAAGCCGGGAAGCCCGAGCGCGAAGGGGAGGGTGTTCCACCAGAGGAAGCTCGTGCGTACCCAGACATCGGACGGCTCGTAGAAGGAGTTGATCGATTCGTGCGTAGGATCGGCGGTGAGGAGCCAGCCGGGGATGAACGTATGCGCGAAATTATCCCAGCGGCTCTGCCACCACGTCGCGGCCGTGGCGGGGACGTTGTCGGCGATGAAGAAATACGTGAGGAAAACGCGCTGGTCGGCGCCGCCGCCGGGCGCGAGCCGGCCGACGAGCTGCCAGGGAATCACCAACGTGAGTGCGCCGAACGCGAACCACGCGGGCGTGATGAGGCGCGTCCACCACGGGCCGGGCGCGGGTCGCGCGAGGAGCCAGAGTCCTAGGAAAGGTCCGCTCAACGCCGCGAGCGGATGGAAGAGGTAGCCGAGCGCGAGCATGACGCCGGCGAGGAAGGGTTTTCCGCGATGCGCAGCGAGAAATGCGAGGAGCACGAGCGCGCCGGCGATCAGCTTCGGCCAGGTGAAATATATTTCGTGCACAAAGAACGGCGCGAGCAGCGCGGTCGTCGCGGCGACGAGTCCCCAAGCCGGCGAAGTCAGCGCGGCGACGAGGCCGAACACGACCCAGCCGGCGAGCGCGGCGAGCGCGATGCTCGCGATGCGATACACCGCGAAACCCTGGCGATCGTAAGGCCGCCAGGGGTGTCCCGGGTGGTCGAACGGCACGGCCGCGCCGCTCGCGAGCACGAGGGGCGTGGCCATCAGGCCGGCGAGTGGGCCGCGGCTCGCGAAGCCCCAGGGCGCGAAGTAGAGTTTCGTTTGCTCCGCGTAGGGGCCGAGGTGATGGGCGACGGCCTGCACGACGTGGAAGGAGATCTGGCTGTCGGAGTGGCCGCCGACCGCGAGGGTGCGCGAGACGCGTTCGCGAAACAGCTCGCCGCGCGGGCCGAAGGAGACGTTGGCTTTGGCGATGGCGAAGCCGGCGAGTAGCGCGGAGGCGGCTACGACGACGCGGATTTCGGAGGGCAACGCGGTGCCGGTGCGGCGCTGCCAGGCCAGCCAGCCGAGCCAGGCGAGGAGGAGCGCGATTCCCGCCCGGGCGACGGCAATGGGCGGGAAAATTCCGCCGAGGATCCAGCAGGCGAGTCCGAGCGCGGCGAGCAGCAGCGGGCCGGGCAGGATGGCGAACGCGAGCGAGGCGAGCGGGCGTGGACGCTGGCTGAACCAGAGGAGGCCGGGTCCGAAGACGACGGTCAGCGCGAGGCAGCCGGTGGTGAGAAGCTGGAAGAGGCTCCACAGCTGCGCGCCGACGATGGGGTGCGAGGTGAACGGCTCGGAGAATGCGAGCCAGCCGCCGGCGCTGGTGCTCGCATCCGTGGCGTGGATACGCACGGCATCCACGCCGGCGGGGAGCTCGACGGACCAGCGTTGCCAGGTCTCGCCGGCGTTGGGGCCGTCGTAGGGGAGGCGTTGCACGGTGCCGTCGTGATGCCGCAGCTCGAGCTCGAGCTGGTTGCCCGGCTGGCGCGGATAACCGGCGAACATGATCGTGAAACGCGGTGCGGCGCGGAGCCACCCGGTTTCAGCGGTGCCTTGAAACTCGTCGGAACCGAGCCAGGAGCCGATCGTCGCCAGGCCCGAGGGAAGGTCGTCGCGCTTGGTGAAGGGGAAAGCGCCATCGATGATGAAGCCGCGCGCAGTGGCGGCGGTGAATGCGTCGTTGTTTTCCGCGGGGAGCAGCTGGCATTGCTCGATGTTGCGGCGCAGTGGGCCCGCGAACCAGGCGAGGACGGCGAGCGCGAAGATCGGCCACGCGAGCGCGGGGAGCCGGCGGGGAGCGGCGTGCGCGGGTGGCGGCGGTGGCGGCGGCGTGGGATTCTCGCCGGGCAGGGCGACGATGGGCAGAGCAGTGCGCGCGGTCACGAGCAGGCGGGCGGCGGCGGCGAGCGCGAAGGCGTTGACGGCGAGGCAGAGCAGGTCGAGGTGATCGAGCTGCACGCCCCAGGGCTGATCGTTGGCGAGGGTGGTCAGCCAGAGCATGAGCCAGGTCTCGGGCAACTGAAGCCAGGGCGTGGCGCGATGGGCGAGGAGGCGGCTGACCCAGCGGCGGTGGCGGGCGGCGACGATGCAGGTGAGCGCGATAATCGCGACGAAGAGCGGGTGTCCGCATTCGCGCATGAGCCCGAGCGGATCCATGCCCCAGTAGGCGGCGATGAAAAGTGCGGGCGCGAAGACGAAGAGCCAGGTGGCGGCGCGGAGGGTGCGGGCGGCGTGCGCGATCGCGCCGAGACTCACGGCCCAAAGGCCGAGACCGAGGCCGAACGGGAGCGACACCCACCAGACCTGGGCGAATTTCACGAGGGGGCCGGAGGGCTCGTAGGCGGAAGTGAAGCGCGGGTGGGCGTTGCTGACGTCGTGGAAGAAAACGTGCAGCGGTACGAACGTGTTGGCGAAGTTCATCCAGCGCGTCTGCCACCAGGTTTGCCAGGTGGCGGGACCCCAATCGGCCTGAATCCAGTAACTCAGGAAACCGCCCTGGCCGGCGAAGTGCGTGTCGGGCAAGTGCGGCATCCAGGCGCCGAGTGCCATCCACGGGAGGACGAAGGCGAAGACCCCGGCGGAGAAGCGAGCGCTGGCGACGAGCGCGCGCAACGCGCGGGGTTTGGGGTGTTGGGTTTGGGGTCGGGCGTCTTGGGTTTGCCAGGTGCGGCCGAGAAGCCAGAGACCGATCCAGGGCGCCCAGAGGAGGGCGAGCGGATGGAAGAAGAAGCCGACGGAGAGCGCCGCGGCGGCGGCGAGCGGGCGACGGGCATGGGCGAGGGAGAAGGCGAGGACGGTCCAGACGGTCGCGGCCCACTTGGGCCAGGTGAACATCACTTCATGCACACCGAAGGGCGAGAGGGCGAGCAGGCCGGCGCCGACGAGAGCCCAGCGCTCGCCGGTGAACGGTATCAAAAGCGTGAATACGGCGAGCACGATGCCGCTCGCGAGTGCAATCATCGTGATGCGATAGGCGGCGAAGCCCTGGCGATCGAACGGGCTCCACGGCTCGTCGGGCATGTCACCGGGCGGCTCGCCGTTCGTGGCCATCACGACCGGGAGCGAGATCAAGCCGGCGAGCGGGCCGCGGCTGAAGAACGTCCAGGGGGCGAAGAGTTTCTCGACGGCCGGGGCCGCGGGGCTGCGGTGGTGTGCGGCGGCTTGTACGACGTAGAAGCTGAAGCGGCTGTCGATGCGGTCGCCGATGGTGAAGTTGCGCGAGATCGAACCGCGAAACAGCTCGCCCCTGGGTCCGACGGAGTAGGTGGACTTCGCGACGACGGCGACGAGGACGAGGGCGGTGAGGGCGAAGGCGCGGCGGAGGGCGGGGCTGATCGCGATCGAGAAACCCTGGCGCCACCCGCTCGCGCCGAGCGCCAGCCAGAGCAGGGCCGCAGTGGCGAGCCCGAGGAGTTGGGGGCGGACGAAGCCGCCGAGCAGCCAGATCGCGAGGCCGCCCGCGGCGAGGAGCAGAGGACCGGCGCCGAGCAGGAAAACGTGGCGCAGCTCGGGTGGAGCCCGGCGGGGGAGCCAGATCAAGCCGGGGCCGAAGACCAGCGTGAGCGCGAGGGCGACGGTCGTGTAGACCTGTGCATGCAGATAGACGGCGGTGGTCGCGATGGGCCAGGCGGTGAAGGGGTGGGAGAACGCGAGCCAGCCGCCGTGATCGATGGTGCGATCCTCGGCGACGAGGCGCACGGCAACCGCGCCGGGCGGGCGGCGAACTTCCCAGACGATCCATTGTTCGTGCGCATCGCCGAGGGTGCAGCGTACGCGTGTGAGGGCGCCGGCCGCGGAGCGAAACTCCGCCCAGAGCGCACAGCCGGGCCGGGCTGGATAACCGGCGACGCCCACGCGCACGACGCGCGGCGCCTTGAACCAAACGGTCTCGGCGCGGCCCTGCCATTCATCGGTGTCGAGATAGGAGCCGATGTGCGGAACGTGGGGTGGAAGGAGTCCGGGGCTCGCGATCGGGTAGGTGCCTCCGATGCGAAAACCGCCGGTGAACCACGGTTCCGCGGGGGCGGTGGCAGCGGGCGCGGGCGCCGTTGCGGAACGGTCGAGTCGCGCGAGCAGTTCGCCGCGCGGGATGAGGCGCAGGACAGGTTCGCGCACCCAGGCGAGGAGCAAGGCGAGGCCGGCGACGACCCAGAGGGCGCGGAAGATGGTGGAGGGTCTCACGGGCAGGTAGGATCGGGCTGCGCATCGCCACGGCGGCCGCGCGCGAGCAGCCAAGCGGCGGCCGCGAGGGCGGCGATGTTGATGGCGAAGTAGAGCGGATCGAGGTTGCTCGGGTCGGCGCCGACTTGACGCGGGTTGAGCAGGGTTGTCAGCCAAAGCATGAGGAACGTCTCGGGGAGCTGCAGCCAGGGGATTGCCCGGTGTGCGAGGAGCGCGGCGAGACGATCGGTGGTGCGGTGCCGCTCGTTGCCACGAGACGAGCAGCCGAGGGCGACACACGTGAGGCCAATCACGGCGGCGAGAAGTGGATGGCCGCATTCGCGCATGAGACCGGTCGAGGGACCGCCCCAATATGCGGTCAACAAGAGCGCGGGCCCGATCACGAAGAGAAACATCGCGGTGGCGAAGCGGCGTGCGCCAATGAAGAGGGTGGTCGTGGCGACGGCCCAAAGCGCGAGGCCGGCACCGAAGGGCAAAGTGTTCCACCAGCTGAATGCGAATCGAACGAGGAGACCGGAAGGGGCGAAGAGATCGGAGAGCGTGGAATGCTCGCGATTCACGCCAAAGAGCCACAGCGGGACGAACGTGTTCGCGAAGTTATTCCAACGGGTACGCGACCAGTTTGCCCACGTGGCGGGCTGATATTCCGCGAGGCGGAAGTATTCGATGAAGCCGCCCTGGCCGGCGTGGGTCGATTCCGGAAGGTGCGGGGAGAATGCGCCAAAGGCCATCCAGGGAAGAACGAGCGCTGCCATCGCAACGGTGAAGCGAACCCCGGCGAGCGTGAAGCGGCGCGGAGCGGCGGTCGGGTGGTGAACGGAGCCGGGCGAAACAGCGGTCCAATGGCGGCCGGCCGCCCAGAGTGCGAGCCAGGGGGCCCAAAGCGCAGACATCGGATGGAACAGGAATCCGATGGCGAGCGCGACGCCGGCGATCGCGGGATGGCGTTGGTGCGCTAGCAAGAAGCTGAGGAGGATCCAGGTGGTCGCTTCCCATTTCGGCCAGGTGAAGAGGATGTCGTGCACGCCGAATGGCGAAAGCGCCAGAAGCCCGCCCGCGATCAGCGCCCAGCACGAGCCGACGAGCGGGGCGAGCGCGGCGAACAGTGCGACGATGACGCTGCTGGCGAGGGCGATGAGCACGATGCGATAGGCGGCAAAGCCGGTGGCGTCGAACGGCTGCCAGGCGTAAGCCGCCCAATCGCGTGGCGGCATGCCGGCGGTCGCGAGTGTGATGGGGAGCGCGACCAGGCCGGCCAGCGGCCCGCGGCTGAAGAAGGTCCAGGGAGTGAAGAATCGTTCCGTTTCGGCCGAGGTGGGAGCGAGATGGTGGGCGGCGGCCTGGACCACGTGAAACGGGATGCGCGAGTCGGAGCGATCGCCGACGGCGAGCGAGCGATAGATCGTGCCGGCATAGAGCTCGCCATCGGGACCGCCGCTGAAGCTCGCGCGGGCGACCGCGGCGAGCGCGACGAGGGCGGTCACGGCGAGGATTCGCGCGGTGGCAGGGTCGAGCGTATCCAGCGTTTCATTACGGCGCCACAGGCCGGCGCCGAGGGCGAGCCACGTGGTGGCAACGAAAGCCACGCCCAAGGTCGTGGCGTTTATCTCGCCGTCGAATGTCCAGACGAGCAGGCCGAGGAAAGCGAGCAGCAGCGGACCGGTGCCGAGGAGGGCAAGGGCGCGCATGTCGGACGCAGCGATTCGAGAAGACAGGAGTATTCCCGGGAGCCAGAGGAGCGTGAGGGTGAGTGCGAGGGTGGTGGCGATCTGCGCGGCTTGGAAGAATGCGGAAGCGAACGCGGGGGCCGGCTCGAAGGGCTCGGAAAATGCGAGCCATCCTCCGGGTTCGGAGGAACGGTCCTCGGCGACCAGGCGCAGCGCGATGGCGTCATCGGGCGGATGAATGTCCCAGGGGAGCCACGTTTCATGGGGATCGGCGATGCTGCATGCGCGTTGGGTGAGGCGGCCGTCGCGATGGCGGAATTCCGCTCGAAGCGTGCAATCGGGGCGATGCGGATAACCGGCGACGCACACGCGCACGGCTTGCCCCGAGAGCGGCGTCCAGACGGTAACGGCCCGTCCCTGCCATGCGTCGCCGCCGATCGAAGAGCCCAGGGTGGCGACGCCCTCGGGCAACGCGCCCTGCGTGGTCGAAAAATACGGGCTGTCGGGTTCGAAGCCACCTGTCCACCAGCTCGTGCTGGAATCGAGCAGCCGCACGATGGCTCCGGGGCGAACGACGGTTTCGCGCAACGACGGGAGCACGAGGGCAAGTCCGCCCAGCGACCAGAGGAGCTGGAGACAACGGAGCGTATTCATGCGGAGAGCACGCCGGATCCGCTGGAGGCGTGCGCGGGGGACGAGAAGTTCGGGGGGGCAGCGAACGAGGGCGAACGGAAGGCGGGGTGGGCGTGGTTTATCCGCTCGCTCATGCGTGCAGTTCCTCGGAGGGGCCTCGGAACGAGGACGTTCACGGGTGCGTTTTTGTCGGCCGGCCGCGGTATTCGATCCAGTAGCCTTCCGGGAGCGTGTTAATGTTGGCGGGGACGCCGCGGCGGATGGGATCGCAGTGATCGGCCCAGCGGTAGTCGGGCGGAGCGGGCAGCATGAAATGAGGCAGGTTCGCGAGGACACCGAGGGCACAGGCGCCGCGGGTGATCCAGCGCACCGCGCGCGACGCGGCGTGCCATTCGAGGATCAGGAGCCACGCGAGGAGGATGCGCGGGATATGAAAATAGCGGTCGCCGCTGGACATGTCCGCGGGGTTCCAGGTGTCGGCGCGGGCGCGATAGATCGAGGCGCACGTGATGAGCAGGAACACGGCGGCGAGCGTGAGGCGGAGCTCGCGCTGCGGGTTCGGGCGCAGCGCGCGGGCGAGCAGGAGAAGCACGAGCGGCACGCCGAGCGCGGCGGAGAGCCAGGCGGGCGAGGCGGCGACGGCGTCGGGGCCGAGCAGCGGCCAGACCACGAGGCGGTTGCCGAGCACGGCGAGAAGCGTGGGGAGATCGAAAGGACGACCGGCGTCGGTGAGCGGGAGCGGAGCCTGGGCGACGAAGAACGCCTGCACGGCGGCGCAGGCCGCGACGGTGGCGGCGGCGAGGGTGGAGTCGAGTTTGGGGTTGCCGTTCAAATCCGAACTCAGGGGCGGGACGCCCGTGCTACGTCGGTCACGCCACGCGCGCCAGGCGAAGAATGGGAGAAACAGGAGGGCGAACGGGCCGTTGAGGCTGACGGCGGCGAGGATCGCGAGGTCGCCGAGGCGTTGCGCGATGGAGGTGGCTCGGGTGGTGAAGAGCTGGAGCAGGAGGAAAAACGCGACGTGCCACTGGAGGTTGGTGACGTTGATGAGGACTTCGCCGGAGCCGGCAACGAGGACGAGGGCGAGCATGAGCCACGGTTTCGCGGGGAGCTCGACGCGCGGTGAGCCGAGGCGGGCGAAGACGGCGACGGTGGCGGCGAAGGCGAAGCTGTTGTAGAGCGCGGGCCACCAGGTGACGTCGACGGTGTGGCTCGCGAGCCAGGCGATGAGTCGCGGGAGGAAATGCAGGTAGCCGTTGTAGGGCGTGACGAACGCGCGGAGACCGAACTGGTCGTCCTGGTTGAGGAAAATCTCACCGTCCTCGGCCCAGAGTTGCGGGGTGTGGAGGGCCCAGGGTTTGCGGAGGGCGAGGAGGACGGCGGCGGCGACGACCAGAAACCAGGGGCGAGAGACCAGAGACCGGCAGCGGATGAAGGTCTGGGATCTCAGGCCGGCAGGATTGGGATCTCTGGTTTCTGGTCTTTGGTCTCTGGTCTTCATCAGGGGCGGCCGCGGTAGTCGAGAGTCCAGCCTTCGGGAAGGGTGGGGATTTCAGCGGGGACGCCGCGGCGGATCGCGTCGACGTGTTTCGCCCATTCGTAGTTGGTCGGGGCTCGGAGAGTGAAGTCGCGGATGTGCACGAGGAGCGTGAGGACGCAGACGATGCGCGCGATCTGGGCGACCAGGCGCGGCTTGGCGTGGAACTCCCAGATCAACAGCCAGGCGAGCAGGACGCGCGGGATGTAGAAATAACGGTCGCCGAAATCGAGGTTGTCGGCGGCCCAGGTGTCGGGGCGGGTGCGGTAGAGGCCGGCGAGCATGATCAACACGAAGGCGCCGAGGACGAGCAGGCGTTGCGGGCGGAGCGGGTGCGGGCGCAGAACCCACCCGAGGAGGGCGAGGAGAAACGTGCCACCGATCGCGCCGACGATGGCGGGGGAGAGGGTGAGCGCGAGTTCGTGGCCAAGCGTGGGCCAGATGAAGAGCCGGCGGGCGAGCACGACGAGGTTGGGCCAGAGCTGGAGCGGTACGGAGGCGAGGTCGGAGGACGGGCCGTGGCGGAGAAATGAAATCTGGATGGCGGCGCAGAGCAGGACGGTGGCGAGGGCGATCAGGGTGTCGCGGCGGCGTTCGCGCCACGCGCGCCAGGCGAAGAGCGGGAGGAATGCGATGCCGAAGGGGCCGGTGAGCGCGACGAGGGCCAGTATTAGGATGTCGGATACGCGCTGGGCGCGGGTGACGGGCGGCGAGATGAGGAGTTGCTGGATGAGGACGAAGGCGGTGATCCACTGGAGATTGGTGATGTTGAAGAACACCTCGCCGGTGTGAGGGACGGCGATCATCGCGAGGGCGAGCCACGGTTTGCCGGGGAGATCGAAACGCGTGGTGAAGAGCCGCGCGATCACGGCGAGCCAGATGATCCAGGCGACGCCGTTGTAGAACGCGGGCCACCACGCGGGGTCGAGGATGACGCTGGCAATCCAGGCGACGAGGCGTTGGAGCGTGTGCAGGTAGCCGGCGTAGGGCTCGATGAAAGCGCGGAGACCCAGCAGGTCGTTTTGCGTTAGAAAAATGCTGCCGTCCTCGGCCCAGAGTTGCGGGGTGTGGAGCGCGTGGGGTTTGCGGAGAAAGAGGGCGGCGGCGACCGCCGCAATGACCAAGGTCCAGTGTCCAAGGCTCAAGGCCGGAGACGGGAGAGTGGGAGCCGGAGAGAGCGGGAGAGGCGGGCGGGAGGTTGAGGGGGCCCTCGGGGGCGGGAAGTCGGGCCGGCTCGGAGAGCCAGCCCCACCGCTGAAGCTGCGGGCGATGAACCAGGCGAGGACTGCGCCGGTGGCGAGCACGATGGGAAGACCGGCGGGCTCGCCGTATATCACCGGATTGGATACGGCCCAGGTGGTGGCGAAGGTGAGGGTTTGCAGGGCGGCGATGGCGATGAGCCAGCCGCGGCCGGAGCGTTCGAGGAGGACGGTGAAGAAAACGAAGAGGCCGATCATGACGGCGTAGGAGCCGTGGTGGATCGAGGCGTTGTAACGGCCGAAAATCAGGAGGCAGGTGAGCGCGATCGTCGCGGCGAGCCAGCCGGCGAGGAGGACAAGGTTACGCGGATCGGTGAAGACGCGGCGGCGAGTGAGGGCGAGGGCGAAGACAGCGAGGATGGGCCACCAGGTGAGCGCGCGGCCGGTGTGGAAGAACTCCTGGTTGCGACGTTCGGCTTTGGTGGCGGCGGAGACGTCGGCGAGGTGGCGCCACTCGCCGTAGACCTGGCTGTGGAAGTTGGTGACCTTGTGCGTCCAGGCTTCGCGCCAGCCGATCTTGGCGTAGCTCTCGCGGATGGTTTGCCAGACACCGCGGGAATCCTGATCCGTTTGCCCGGCGAAATGGTATTTCAGCAGGAGGTTGCCCGGTGGGTCATAGAATTTCTGATACGCGACCCAGGGGAGGACGAGGAGGATGAGAAAGACCAGAGACCAGAGACTAGAGACCAGGGACTTCGAGGCGGGTGGTTTGAGGTCATTGGTGTCCGGTCTCTGGTCTCCAGTCTTTTTTTTCCGGTCTCCGGTCTCCGCGACGAAGGAGCGGACGATGCGCCAGGCGAGGAAGGGGAGGAGCGGGAGGAAGGAGAAGGCGACGCCGCCGTGGGAGAGCCAGGCGAGGGCGGCGAAGAGGGCGGGCCAGCTGAGTTGAGAGTTGAGAGTTGAGAGCTGGGAGAGGGGGCGGAGGAAGAGGAGGGCGAAGGCGGCGGTGGCGAAGGCGGCGGCGGAGAGCTTGGGCCAGGTGAAGGTGGTGTTTTGGAGGAAGAAACCGCTGAGCGCGAAAACGGCGACCCAGGCGGCGGCGCGACGCTGGGCGATGCCGAAGGTGCGAAGGAGCCCGTAGGCGGCGGCGACCCAGAGGAGTTGAAACCACACGGCGCTGGTGCCGCCGGCGGTGGCACGATTCAAGCCGAGGACTTTGCCCGCGGGCCAGGTGAGGAGCTGCCAGCCGATTTGGAGGGGCGGGCGATCGCTGGATTGCCAGGCGTCGGCGGCGTTTTTCGGCGGCTCGCCGGCGAAGAGCCGCTCGGCGTACATATGCGAGAGGGCGTTGTCGCCGGGCATCGCTTCGCGAAACCGGTTCGCGGAGAGCGTGTAGAAATCGTGCGCGGTCGGGAAGAGGTGCAGGACGGCGAGTTGGAACGCGCCGACGACGAGCAGGAGGCCGAGGACGAGGCGGAGTTCGGAGGAGGGCGGGGGATTGGGAGAGGGGGAGAGGGAGGTGCGGAGGTACTGAGAGAGGGAGATGAGGGCGGTGAGATAGAGGGCGGCGGTGAGTATCCAGCCTAGGGATACGTGGAAGAAATAGGCCCAGTAGATGAGGTAGCCGGCGAGGGCGACGAGGGCGGCGACGGCGAGGGGGAGCCAGTGAGGCGGAAGGGAGGAGTGTGCGGCGAGCCGGCGGTTGACAGCGAAGAACAGGAGGGCGAGGAGGACGCCGTTGATCGACCAGGCGGCGAGGGTCTCGAGCAGGGCGTTGTTGCCCGCGCCGCGGCCGCCACCGATGGGTTCGGTGAGGGCGAACCAGCCGCCGACGGCCGTGGCGCCATCGGTGCCGACGAGGCGGATCGGGCGGCCGATCCACGCAGGCGGCAGGTGGACTTCGCAGACCTGCCAGCGTTCGCCGACGGGCGGGTGCTCGATGGGAAGTTTCTGGGCGGTGCCGGCGAGCTCGACGTGGAGGAAGTTGCCGGGCGTGGTGAGATAACCGCCGAGGCCGAAGCGGAGCACGCGCGGCGCGGGGAAGGGGCCGAGCGTGAGTGTGCCGAGATTGGCGTCATCACCGGACCAGGAACCCCACGCGCGAAGCGTCGGTGCGGCGTGGGCGAACGGATCGCCGGGATACCAGCCGTCCGCCGCGAAGGAGCCGGTCGCGACGGTTTCGAGGGCGGGGAACGCGGGCGTGATGCGTTTCGCGCGCTGGCTCGCGACATAGAGCAGGGCGACGGCGACGAGAGCGACGGCGACGAAGCGGATGTGGCGGGAACGTTTCGGAAACACGGAGAGGAACCGCTGATCTTCGCCAGGCTACGGAGCGGAGGGCGAGGCGGGTTTTGCGGGGTTCGCCTCTTCCGCGGAGCGCGGCGACAGATGAGCGCAGGCGATCAGGCGTGCGAGCATCGCGCCTGCGGCGAGCATGAGGCCGAGCGCGAGCGGCTGGGGTGAGCCGCCGACAATCGGGTTTGGTGCGAGCCAGGTGGTGCAAAACGTGGCGGCTTGCAGACCGGCGATGAGGAGAAGGCTGTAATGGCTCACGAGCTCCAGGCACGCGGAGAACAACACGAAGCCGCCCAGGATCATCGCATACGAGGCTTGATGAGGAATGGCGGACGCGGGGCTGAACATGAGCAGGCACCAGACGGGTAGCGTGAGTCCGAACCAGGCGGCAAGCATGAGCACGGCGGGTCGCATCGGTGCCGCGCGCGCGCCCAGCAACACGAAAGGCAAGGCGAGCAAGCCGAGGCTCCACCAGGTGAAGCCTCGACCGAGATAATAAAACTCTTCGTTCCGGCGTTCGACGGCGCCGGCGGGTGTGAACTCGAACAGCTGCGCCCAATTGCCGCCCACCTGCCGGGCGAAGTTGAGGTGTTTATAGTCCGCGATCTCGCGCCAGGATCGGGCGCTGTAGTTTTCACGTATCGTCTGCCAGGTGCCGCGGGCGTCCTTGTCGATCTGGCCGGCGAGATGCCATTTCATGAGGCGATTGCCGGGAGGGTCGTAGAGCTTCTGGTAGGCGAACCACGGGGCCGCGAAGACGACGAAGAGGGTGAGCGCGCCGAGCCAGGCGCGCCACTCGCCGCGGAGACAGCGCCATAGTATCCACGGAACAAGGACGAGGTAAGAGAATGCGACGCCGCCGTGCGAGAGCCAGCCGAGGGCGGCGAAGGCTGCGGGCCAAACTAGTCCAGAGTGGAGAGTTGAGAGCTGAGAGACAGACAGAGGGGCAGAGGCGGAGAGGGGGAGATTTGGAGACGCGGAGTAGCTGCGGGAAAAAAGGAGGGCGAAGGCTCCGGAGGCGAAGGCGGCGGCGGAGAGTTTGGGCCACGTGAAGAGCGTGTGTTGCAGGAAGAATCCGCTGAGCGAGAGCACGGCGGTCCAGCCGACGGTGCGGGCGGAATTCAGACCGACGGTGCGGAGGAGTCCGTAGGCACCTGCGACCCAGAGCAGTTGGAACCACACCGCGGTCGTGCCGCTCGCGGCCTCGCGTTCGACGGCCAGGGCGTCCGTGAAAGGCAGGACGAGGAGGTGCCAGCCGGTTTGCAACGGCGGGCGGTCGCTCGACAGCCAGTCGGCGCCGGGAATGCGCGGGCTCTCGCCGGCATCGAGGCGGACGGCGAGGTGGAACGGCAGCAGGTTGTCGATCGGAAGACTGTGGCGAAACCGGTTGGCGGAGAGCCCGTAGAAATCGAGGGAGGACGGGAAGAGGTGGAGCGCACCCAGATAAAGGATACAGATCGTCGCGCCGAGTTTTGCGACATCGCGCAGCGCGCGGGACTGCTCGGGAGAATGTGCGATTGCGGCGCGGTGATGGAGCCGCCAGAGGATCACGACGGCGCCGATCGTGACCGCGACGGAAAACGATTTGCCGAGAAGCGGGTGCGCGAACCACGCCCAGAATCCGAGATAGCCGAGCGTGGCGACCGCGGCGGCGGCGCCGAGCGGGAGCCATTGCGGTGGCAGGGCGGCGATGCGTGCGAGCATCGCGGCGCTGGCGAGCCACAGGGAACCGAGGACCCCGGCGGCGATCACGGCGCCGAGGAGGGAAATCCACATCCCCGTGGCGCCGTCACCGCGATCGCCGCGAATGGGTTCCGTGAGGCCAACCCAGCCGCCGACGTCCTGGCCGCGATCGATGGCGATGAGCGAAACGAGCTCACCTTGCCAGGACGGCGGCAGGACGCATTCGGCGACGACCCAGCGTTCGCCGATGTCGGGCTGCAGGATGCGACGACGCTCGCGGGTGGCGGCGTGTTCGACGTGGAGTTCGATGCCGCGTGTTGGATATCCGGATACGCCGAAGCGGACGCGATCGGTGCTGCGGAAGGGGCCGAGGGCGAGCGAACCGGTGTGGGCGTCGGAGCCGGTCCAGGATCCCCAGGCACGAACCGGGCTGGCGGTGACGAAGGGCTTGCCGGGATACCAGCCGGAACCTTCGGTGAAATGGCCTTCGATCTGAGTTGAGAGCGAAGCGTGGACGGGGCGGATCTGCGGGCTGGCGAGGCCCGGGACGAAGAGAAGCGCTGCGGCGACGGAGGCTGCGGCGGCGGCGAGGAAAAAGAGGGAAAGGGCTGGGGAACTGGGGTGCTTTGGCGGCACGAGAGCAGAGGGCGGAAGAGGTCGGAAGAGGGGGAGAGGAAGAGAGGGGGAGGCGGACGGAGGGAAATGGCACCTTAGAGGCGGCGGAAACGGAACTTCGCCAGGGCCCAGAGCCAGGTGATGGGGTCGCGGAACATGGAGATTTTTTTTCCTTCCTTGAAGGAGCGCGATTTGTAGCTGATCGGGATTTCGATCGGGCGGTGACCGCTGCGGATCAGCTTGATGAGGAGCTCCCAGTCGAAGTCGAAGCGGTTGCACTCGAAGGTGAGGCCGTCGAGGCAGTCGCGGCGGAAGACTTTATACATCGTGAACGGATCGCGCAGCCAGATGCCGAGCGAGACGTTGATCAGGATAGTGAAGCCCCAGTGGGCCGTGTTGAGGATGAGGGCCTGGAGCGGCTGATCGGAGAACTTGCGGATCGCCCAGCCGCCGGCGCCGTGGCGCGAGCCGAGCACGAAGGACTGCAGGCCGGCGGCGAGTGGCGCGAGGAGGATGTCGTAGTCATTGAGATCGTATTCGAGATCGGCGTCCTGGATCAGGACGACGTTGCCGGTGGCGTGGGTGAAGCCGGCGCGGACGGCGTGGCCTTTGCCGCGGGGAGCGTCCTCGAGGATGAGCTTTACGCGCGGATGCGAGGCGTAAGGCGCGACGAGCGCGCGCGTGCCGTCGGTCGAGTTGCTCTCGACGAGGATGATCTCGAGGTGCCAGCCCGGGACTTCCTTCGCGAGGATGGCGTCGAGGGCGGTGCGGACGGTCGCGGCTTCGTTGTAGATTGGGACGACGACGGAGAGGACGCCTTGGCGGATGGGCGGAAAGGGAGGCTGCATCACTGGGAGCGGAAAGTAGCGAGTAGCGAGTAGCGGGTAGCGAGTAGGAAACGCGGCGACGGGAAGAGGCGGGAGATGCTCGCTACTTACTCCTCGCTACTCGCACCTTTGGGCTTTGTGGCGCACGGCATGGCGGAGACGCCATAGAGGGCGTCGATCGCGCGGACAAACGGCGGGAGGGCGAGGGCGGCCGAAGCGAGCGTCCGGACGAGGCGCCGGTGGCGGAGGCTTTTCAGGACCTTGAACTTCACCGCGCCGTCATACTGGACCGGATACGGCTCGAGGCCGATGCGGCGGTAGAGGGCGGAGAGGCAGCGCGGGTTGAAGAGGCTGACGTGAATCTCGGGGGCGCAGTAGCGGTAATGGATGCCCTGGCGGCGTGCGATCGGGCTCTCGAGGTTGCCAGTCGTGAGAAGCAGAAGGCCGCCGGGCGCGAGGAGGCGCGAGATGAGCTGGAGCGGCTCGAGCGGGGCGGGCAGGTGTTCGACGACCTCGATCAGGCTGATGATGTCGTAGCGGGCGTCGGGCTCACGGGAGAGTGCATCCAGATCGAGGATACGAAAGCCGTCGGTGCGGGCGAGCAGGTCGGCGTAGGAGCCGACATCGTGGCCGGTGAGCTCGAGCGGGCGGCCGGCGAGCGTGGCGCGCGAGCGGAGGTACTTCAGGAAGCCGCCGGCGCCGCAGCCGAAGTCGAGCCACCGCACGGCGCCGAGCGCGGTCGGTTTGGGGTTTTGGGTTTGGAGTTTGGAGTTTTCCGTTTCGGGAGCGCTGAGGTAATTTGTCGCGATGCGGGCGAGGTCCTCGAACTCGAGGAGGCGGTCGCTTTGGCTCCAGTTGTGATACTCGGCTTCGTAATCGACGTAGGGGTCGGGGCCGGCGCCGCGGTAGTAGGCGTCGTCGTAGATTTCGAAGCCGGAGAAGGGCTCGACCATCATGAAGCCGCAGGCGCGGCAGAGGTGGAACTCGAACTCGCGACGCAGGAACTCGCCGGTTTTTTTTCCGCGGAGCGTGACGTCGGGGGAGCCGCAGCAGCGGCAGACGGGCGACGGAGTCAGGCTCATGCGGCGGAGGCGAGTGGGGGAGTCCCGCTTCTCCCGAAGCGGGCTACGGGGAGGAGGGCGGCCGCGGTCCCGGGGAGCGGCGTGCCGGGGGCGAAGCGGACGGGGGTTCCTCGGGTGCTCATGCGCGGCGCGCGGGGCGGAGCGCGAGGACGAGCGAGGCGATGAGCAGGATGGCACCGAGGCCGGAGAGCAGGAGGTAGCGGAGGAAATTTCGCGGCCAGTAACGGAAGGTGACGGTGTAATCACCCGGGGCGTCGACGAGGACGCCTTTGAAGGCGTGGTTCAGCCGGACGATGGGAACCCGGCGGCCGTTGAGCTCGGCGCGGAAGCTGTCTTTCCAAAACGTCTCGGTGAGGACGACCGCGCCGGGGGCGGTGGCGCGGATGCGGAAGGTGGTCGTGTGCTCAGAAAGCTGATACGCGGTCGCGGCCGTGACGGTGGGCGCGGGGGCGTCGGTCGCGAGGGCGGCGAGGCGCGGGTTGGCGGTGAGATCGGTGCGCTGTGCGGCGGCGAAGGGGCGGCCGTTGGCGGCGTTGATTTTCGCGATGAGCTCGGCAGGCTGGTCGTAGGCGGCGACGCGGTCGGTGAAGAAGGCGCGGGGCCAGGCGGTGGGGCTTTCGTAGACGTCGAGGTCGGCGGAGTGGGCGAGACGGAGGTGTTGCGCGAGCGCGGGGTGTTTGCTGAGGGAGTCGAAATAGAAGCGGACGTTGAGGGCATCGAAGAATGGCCGGGCTTTCCCGATGCCGGGGGCTTCGAGGTAGAGGCGCCAGTCCCAGATGCGTTCGAGGCCGGAGACGGTGACGAGTTCGCGGAGGAACGGGTTCACGAGGGCATCGGGGCCGTGGATGGTTTCGAGGCCGTAGACGCCGGTCCAGCCGGGGAAGAAGTTGCCGTTGAAGCCGAAGCCGCGGCCGGGCTCGCGGGCGTGGGCGGCGCGGGTGAACTCGATGGCGGGGGAGCGCGCGTGGAAGTCGACGCGGGTGGTGGGGCGCGCGGTGAAGGCTTCGTAGCCGATCGTGCTGGCGTGCAGGCCGTGGCGCCAGAGGAGGGTGGCGAGGCAGAGCGCGATGAGGAAGGCGATGGCGGGCGGGCAGCGGCGTTGAGCGCAGGCGCGGTGGACGAGGAGCGCGAGGGCGACGGAGGCGAGCAGGAGGGCGATGAGGTAGTGCCAGATGAACGGGCTGACGGGGAGGATCTGGCCGCGCTGATTGACGGTGACGATGGGGCCGTAGATCGGGCGGTGCGCGGCGTGGCCGAAGGCAATCCAGCCGAAGACGAGGGCGCCGAGGAGAAGGCCGGCGACGATGAGATCGCGACGGCCCTCGGCGGTGCCGAGGCGCTGGGCGGCGGTGGCGAAACCGAGGCCGGCGAGGACGGACCAGAGGACGATGAGGACGCAGGAGAAGGTGTTGTCGACGTGCGCGATGTTGGCGAGGAACGGGATCTTCACGATCCACTGCGGCGAGATGAAGCCGAAGGCGAGCGACAGCGGGACGAGGGAGCTGACGGCGAGGGCCATGGCGGCGCGGTGCGCGAAGTGGGCGCGGAGCGTCGCGAGGAAATAGAGGAGGCCGAGCAGCAGGAGGAAATTGAGCGAGGGACTGAAGACCCAGTCGTTGGTGAGGAGCGGGCGGTAGAAGATCTCGTCGAAGGCGCCGAGGAGGAGCGTGGGCTGTATCTGGTAAGCAGATACGGCGTTGTAGCCGGTGTAGGCGTTTTTGAGCGTTTGGAGAAACGTGACCCAGATGGGCGCGGTGAGGAGGGCGAAGAGGAGGCCGGTCCAGGCGACGGCGGCGAGCCGGAGGAGGCGCTGGCGCCAGGGCGTGGCGGAGGTGAGGAGGACGCACGCGCCGGAGAGGTTCATGCCGACGAGGAGCATGTAGGCTTCCTTGACGGTGCCGCTGTTCATGAGGGCGAGGTTGGCGCCGAGGAGGGCGGCGCACCAGAGGGCGAGGGAGCGGACGGTATTGGCCTGGCTGATACGGACGAAACAGTAGAGCGACCAGGGGGCGTAGCAGAGGCTGAAGAAGGCGGGGTGATTGAGGCGGTAGAGGAAGAAGCCGATGAAGGGGACGGCCGCGCTCACAAGCAGCGCGGAGACCAAGGGACCGGAAGGGACCAAGGGACTTTCGGAGGGGGCGGTCTTTGGGTCTTTTGGTCCGTTGGTCTTTTGGTCCTTTGGTCTTGGTGCGAGTAATGCGAGCACCGTCAGGCCGAGGGCGGTGGCGAAGAGCCATTTGGCGAGGAGGTATTTGGCGTCCCAGGCCCAGGCGGCGCCGTTGGCGGCGATGACGAGGAGGTGCAGCGGATCGCCGAACATCGACTGGCCCTGCGCGAGGAGCGGGACGCCGGCGGCACTGTAGCGGTTCCAAAGGGGAAGCTCGCCCTGCGCGAGGGCGCGGCGCTGCAGCATCGAGAACGGGACGTGCTGCCACATCACGGCGCCGACGTCGGAGAGTTTCACGTCGACCGTCTCCGCGGCGCGATAGCCGGGGAGCGTCGGGAAGGTGTCGTAGAGCAGGATCGTGCCGTGATTGGGCGAGACGTAGCTCTGGCCGAGGAAGACAACCGGATACGCGCTCGCGACGACGGCGAGGGCGGCGACGAGGGCGACGGCGCGGGCGGGGCGCGTCGCCAGATCTTGGATACGACGAGTGAGGGCCGCGCGCGTGCGCGGGGCGCGATCGACGAGGAAGAGGAGCGTGGCGAGGGCGGCGAAGACGGGGAGCACGACGCGCCAGGCACGGGGAAGGTAGTCGCGCCAGGAAGGGGCGAGCACGAGCGGGGGCGTGAACGCGAGGGTGAGCTGGGGGTCGTTGGCGTCGGGGGTGGTCGCGATGTGGAGGGCGCCGCCTGCGAGGCGCGTGGAGGCGATCTGATAGGCGGATTGGAACGCGGCGAGCGGGAGGTCCGCGATGTTGCGGCCGGTGCGCGAGACAATGCGGAGGTGGCTGAGGGTGACGGAGCCGGTGCCGTCGAGGGGGTCGAGCCGAAGCGATTTGTAGGTGCCGGCGGGAAGTGGGAACTGGAAGGTCGCGGGTGCGCCATCGCCGGAGATCGTGGCCCGGCCGGACAACTCTTCGCTCAAACCGGAGCCGTCGTCGTAGTAAATCTGAAACGCGCCGGCCGCGGTGGAGCTGACGCGCGCTTCGAGGAGGAAGAGATCGCCGCGGGTTTTGGCGGCGGGGAGGAACGGGATCGATATGACGACGCTGACGAGGGCGGCGGCGAGGAAGAGGGGCAGGGAGAGTCGAGAGGCGGAGGGCAGCTGAGGTGGGGAAGGGGAGACGGAGGGATGGAGAGACGGAGAAATGGAGAGACGGGGACGGAGGAGCGCGGCGGCGAGCGCGAGGGTGCCGATGGCGCCGAGGGCGAGGAGGAGCCAGCCCTGCTTGGCGAAGGCGCGGGCGCGGTAGGAAAGCGCGCTCATCTCGACGGGCTCGCTGAAGGAGAACCAGCGGTCGGCGCTGTCGGTGCGGGCGACGAAGCGGGCGGGTTCGGCCGGAGCGCGGACGTAGACGGCGCGCCAGGCGGCGCCGGGAGGTTTGGCGGGCGCGAGGGTGGCGAGGACGCGGTTGTCGCGGGTGGCGACGAGTTGCAGGACGGTGCCGGGCGCGCCGAGGTGGCCGGCGGTCTCGATTTTCCACCAGCCCTGGCGCGGCGGCAGCTCGGCGCTGCGCCATTCTCCGGGCGCGGTGAGCGTGCGGGTGGCGCGGTGGTTGAGTGGCGGGGCCGGCGTGGGAGTGGCCGAGGTGTTGGCGAGACCCGGGATGGTGAGTGGCGGGCGGACGCTGGCGGGAAGCAGGGCGCGCGTGGAAGGGCGACGGAGGATGTCGGCGAGCCAGTCGGGGTTGGGGAACGGGAGATGGTCCTTTTGCTGCGTGAAGGCGGGGAGATCGCCGGTGAGGACGAAAGCGTGGACGTTTTGCTCGTAGGCGAGCTGCTCGGATTTCTTGTGCGGGAGAAAAATGGTCCAGGTGGTGTGACTCGCGACGGCGAGAGACACGGCGGCGACGATGCCCCACAGTGCGCCGAGCGGCGCGGGTTCGGGCAGGCGGCGGCGGAGCCGGGTGAAGCTGAGCGCGGAGAACGCGAGACCGAGGCTACAGAGATCGCCGTAGCGGTTGGCGGGAAATTCGCCGCCCGCGCCGCGCGAGTAGGAGACGGCGGCGACTTGGAGCAGGACCCACAGACCGGCGGCTAGGAGGAAGTCGTCGGCGGAGTGGGCCGTGGTGGTGGGAAGCCTGGGCCGGCGGAGTTCGGCGACGCGGAAACCGGCGAGGGCGAGCCAGGGGAGCCAGAGAATGGGAGCGAGCCAGGTGTGATGATAGAGCGGCCAGGCGAGACCGCGGGCGGCGTAGAGGAGGAAGGTGCCGACGCTGTCGGCGCGTAGAGGAGAGTGAGCGGCAACGCTGGTGTGCAGGGCGGCGCCGGCCGCGAGCAGCAGGACGGCGGCGGCGAAGGTGACGAGGGCATCGCGGCGGACCGTAGGGAAAAACAGGATACGGACGCCGGTGACGAGCAGGACGGGAGCGGTCCAGAGGAGGCCGGATCCCATGCTGAGGAGGGCGAGGGCGCCGGCGACGAGGCTCGCCCACCAACGAGGCGAGAAGGCGGGTTGCGTGACGAGGCCGCCGATGGCGAGGAGGGAGAAGCCGGCGAGGAAATAGAACTGCGACTGAAAGCCGGAGAGGATGTTTTCCCAGACGATCGGGGCGGCGCCGAGGCCCGCGAGGATGGCGCCGGCGGCGAGCGCCCAGGGCAGCGGGACGCGGCGCAGCGCCCAGAGGAAAAGGCCCGTGAGGAGCGCGGCGTGGAGCGCGGCGCTGACGATGCACTGGACGCGCGCATCCCACTGGCCGCCGGCGACGACGAGCGCGAGGTTGGTCGCGAGCGTGGGGGCGATGCGGTGCTCGTTGTGCGGCGTGAAGAGCGGGCGCCAGAGCTCGTGGTTCTCGAACCAGGCGGGATAGAGGTGCATGCCCTCTTTTTCCCATTGGTCCCAGAACGGGAGGTCGGAACCGAAGCGATCGATGACGAGGAGTTTCGCGCCCCAGATCAGGATGAAAAACGCGAGCGCGAGCAGCGCGCGGTGGAGACGGCGAGGGGAGTGCGAGGAGTTGGCGGTGAGATCGCTCATCCCGAGGTTCATGCGGTGGCGTTGGAACGGCGGGCAGCGGTCGGGGCGTCGGGCTCGTCGCTGGTCGCGTGGTGGCGACGTGCTCGGAGCGCGAGGAAGGCGAGGAGGGCGGTGAGACCGGCCGCCGAGTAGAAGATGATCCACGCGTGGCGGGTGGCCTGCCAGGCGTAGAAGGAGAGCGGGCCCATCTCGACGGGCGGGCTGAAGGCGAGCCAGTGCTGCGCGGAAGTATCGGCCGCGGCGATGACGAACGGGCGGCGAGGGGCGCGGACGTAAGCGGAGCGCCAGTTGTCGCCAGGCGGGCGGGACGGACGGATGTCGGCGAGGTGTGCGCCGGTTTCGGCGTCGAGGAGTTGGAGCGAGACGCGGGCGCCGGGGCGGCCGAGATCGCCGGCGGTTTCGAATTTGAGCCAGCCGCCGAGGGGCGCGACGACGGGCGCACTGCGCCAGTGGGCCGCGTGCATGGGGTCGGCGGCGGTGGAGTACGAGCCCCAGGTGACGGTGTAGTCGAGCGGGGGCGTGGCGGGTGAAAGGCCTTCGCGGGGCGGGCGGTCGATCGGTGCGCCGACGGCGTTGTTGGCGAGAAAATCGGGGCGGGAGTCGGAGGGAGATGCAGGGGCAGCCGCGAGGGTGAGGGGAGTGCGGAGCGGCACGGGCATCAGGGCGCGGATGCTCGGCTGGGCGAGTCGCTCGGCGAGACCGTCGGCATTGGGGAAAGGGATATCGGGATACGCGAGATGCTGGGGGTTGTTGGTCGCGAGATAGCGGCGCATGTGGCCCTCGGCTTTGACGTAGTACTCTTTCGCGCCTTCGAGCTCCCAACGGACGATGCGGGTGAGGAACAGGGTGGCGCCGATTGTGAGGGTGAGGAGCCAGGCGCAGGTTAAGAGACCCCTGGAGACCAGAGACCAGTGACTAGAGACCAGAGACCTGGGATCAGAGACTAGAGACCTCGAGCTTGGTGGCTCGGGGTCTCTGGTCTCAGGTCTCCGGTCTTTAGTCTCTGTCTGGCTGAGGAGCCAGGCGAGGGCGAGGGCGTTGGCCAGGACGCCGAGGATGAGGGTGTCCATGTAGCGCGAGGCGGGGTAGTCGGCGCCGATGCCGCGGGCGTAGGCGGTGGCGGCGAGTTGGAGGAGAACCCAGCCGCCGAGGGCGAGGATGGTTTGGGGAGCGGCGGAAGCGGAAGAGGGGGAAAGAGGAAGAGTGGGAGAGGCGGGGGAGCGGACGATTTGGACGGCGAGGAGGAGCCAGGGAAGCCAGAGGACGAGCGCGGCCCAGTCGTGATCGCGCCAGGGCCATTGCAGGCTGTGGACGATCGTGAAGACGAAATCGTACAGCGTTTTTGCCTTCATGTCGGCGTGCCAGGCGACCTCGGTTCGGGTGAGAATGCCGAGGGCGGTGGCGCCGGCAGCGAGGGTGAGCGCGGGCCACGAGGCGCGCAGGGAGGTGTCGCGGTGGAAGAGGCGGAAGACGATGACGATGACCACGGCGACGGCGGCGAGGAAACCGGAGCCCATCGAGCCGAGTGCTAGAAAACTGGATACGGCGCCGATCCACCACGCGGGGGAGAACGAGCGCACGAACGGCAGCGTGACGATCGTCGCGAAGGAGAGGCCGACGAGCCAGTATTGTTGCGAGTGGAAACCGCCGAGGACGTTTTGCCAGGCGAGCGGGAGGGCGAAGAGGGCGAGGGTGAGGAGGAAGAGGGCGGGGGGGAGGAAGTAGCGAGTAGCGAGTAGCGGGTAGTGAGTAGAAGACCGCGGAGATTCGACTGCGTGATGCTCGCTACTCGCTATTCGCTGCTCACTACTGGCTGCCGTGAGGACGCGGAGGGTGAGGAGCCAGAAGGCGGCGGCGAGGGCGGCGTGGAGGGCGGCGTTGGTGACGGCTTCGAGGCGGGCGTCCCATTGGCCGTTGAGCAGGACGAGCGCGAGGGCTTGGAGCTTGGTGAGGACGACGCGGTGCTCGTTGTGCGGCGTGAAGAGGTGCGTGAGAAAGTGGTCGTGCGTGAACCACGGGATCAGCGTCTCGACGGCCTCGGCGTCCCACTGGTCCCAGTCCGGCATGGCGGAACCGTAGCGGCCGAACGTCGCCCACTTGGCGCTAAGGACGAGGACGAAGAGGCACGCGGCAAAGGCGGCCGGGAGGGCTTTTTTCCAACGAGAAGGTGAACCACTGATGCGCACTGATGAACACTGATGAGGACTCGGATGGTCGGTTTGTATCAGTGGAAATCAGTGCGGATAAGGGGTTGCCAGCGGATTCTCGAACTCTGCCGGGTCCGAGCAGAGGAATTGCCCGCGAAACACACGAAACACACGAAATTCGAAAAGCGGGGGCGGCGGTTTGGACCGAACATGCCGTCGCGTTCCGGTGAGGAGGAATCGCGCCGGTGCCGAATTCAGAAGCGTGTGCTTCGTGTGTTTCGTGGGGTCCTCCGATCGACTGACTATGGCTGTGGTGTCACGCCGCCGAGGCCGGTGGTGCGGGCGGCCCAGGCGGCGAACGGCTCGGCGTCGGCGAGGAGAACGGCTTGCGGGTCGCCGCGCGTGCGGAGGCGGAAGGCGTTGGCGTCAGCGCGGGCGCGCCAGCCTTTGTGGACGCGAAGGACGGCGAGGATGCCGTTGGGCGAGCGGGTGGGGAAGCCGTCGACGAGATCGAGGATTTCCCAATTGAAACGCGGGCGGAGAGGAGGAATTGCGGACGGGAACTCCGGCCGGCTCGGAGAGCCAGCACCACCGGGAGGAGAAGGGCGGGCGAGGAGCTCGAGGAGCTCGCGGAGGTTCGAAGGCTCGAAGGTGTGGAAGTGGATGTTGATGTCTTCGCCGCGGGCGATCGTCTCGTGAAGGCCGCGCGCGAGCTCGGCGCGTTTGGCGGGGATGTCGTCGGTCGGGGTGTCGGGGCTGAAGAGCGACCAATCGACCTGGCTGGCGAACTCGTCGATGTGGGTGGCGTCGCGGGCGGTCGTGCCGCGCGCGTGATCGTCGAGGAAGTGCTCGACCGGAGTGAGCTCGCGCGGGCGATCCCAGGCGGAGAGGCGGTTGGGCACGACGAGGTAGATGATGCCGCCGGGGCGGACGACGCGATACCACTCGGCGAGCGCGGCGATGGGATTGGCGACGTGCTCGAGGACGTGTGAGGCGAGGACGTAATCGAGCGCGTGATCGTGAAACGGGAGGGCACAGGCGTGGCCGTAGAAGTCGGCGGTGCAAGTGTCGGGGCCGAAGCTCTTGAAGCAGTCGACCTGGATCGCGGGCGGTTCGAGGCCGGGAATGGGTTTGCCGCCGGCGCCGATCTCGCAGCCGATGAGACCGGAGGCGGGTGGGAGCCATTGCGCGATTTTCTGCTCGTGGGTCATTGGTGGTGGAGAGGGCGGAGGAAGAATTTTTGACCGCGGATAACCTGGCGTGGCGAAGCCGCTACCAGATGCGAACCTCAATCCATTGAACAGAAGGTAACGAAGGAAACGAAGGGTGCGGAAGACGAGCGAGTCTTCGTGACGGCAGACTCAGCGGGGCGGTTCGGCGAATTCACCTTCTGGATACGCGCCGGGAGCGGCGAGGCTGGTGGGGACGGGCCAGTCGAGGGTGGTTTCGCCGATCTTGCGCGCGATGACACTGCTCCACAGGTAGGCGGGGCTGAGGTGCATGTCGCGCGCGATCGGCGAATCCCAGACAGCGTGAATGCGGGCGGGCTCACCGTGGGCGGTCTCGACGATCTCGAAGCCGGTCGCGGCGTTGAAGAGGCAGCGCCAGGAGTGGGCGGTGAAACGCCAGAAATCCCATGGCTCCTCGTGCACGGGAAGAGTTTGCTGGCTGTTGACGAAGGCGAGGCCGCCGGGGGCGAGCACGCGGTTCATCTCGATCGCGACTTTCCATGGCATCGCGAGGTGCTCGAAGACGGCGAGCGAATAGACGGCGACGAAGCGCCGAGGCGCGAACAGTTGCGAGAGGTTGTGGGCATCGCCGACGACGTCGACGTTGGCGCCGTGGATCATGTCGAGGCCGGTGTAGCGCAGGTGCGGGGCGATCAGCTCGCGGCGCGTGATGCCGGAGCGCGCGCGCGAGCCGATCTCGAGCACCTCGCCCTCGGGAAACGCGTGGAGCGCGTCGAGGAAATGGTACCAGTTGGCGTGGCCCGGATCGCCGTCGCGGCAATTCGTGTGCACCGACGGAGTGTCGACGATGCGGCCGTCGACGAGATGAATGCGAAGGGTGAAATCGCGCCCGCGCTGTTCATCGGGGAGCGGCAGCCATTCGTCGAAGCGGGTGTGGGTCGCTTGCGGATCGATCGCGGTGGCGACGTCGGGGCTGGGGAGACCGAAGGAGCGAAGCGGCACCGCGGAATTCGACATCGGGAAAATCGCGTCGACGCGCGCGATCTCGCCGCCGGAAACGAAGCACCAGCCGCGAAACTGCATGCGGTCGAAGTAGGGCGAACACTCGTCGATTTTCCATTTCAGGGACATAAGAGGCGGAGTGATTTGGAGACTGGTGTCGGCTGGTGTATTCATTTTTTAACCACGGATAACACGGATGGCACGGATATCGGGCGGCCGATCACGAGAATTTGACCACAGAGACCAGGCTCGGCGCCGCCGCAACCGAACGAAATGCCTCGATCCTTTTTGACCGCGGATAACGCGGATGGCGCGGATAAAGACATGAGGCGTAGAAACCATCCGCGGCGTCGCGAAATCCGCGGTCAGATGCCCTGGTTGGGGGTTCGGTTGCGGCTGGGCCGCGTTCGGTAATCCGCGGTCACTCCGCCTGGGGGGCGGTGGCGACGGCGAGGAGATTGTAGTGCAGGGGAGTGCCCTCGATGGTGCGCAGGGGATACGGGGTGTGGAAACGGACTTCAACGTGCGGGTAGAATTCACGGAGGAGGGCGGCGAGACTCCAGCGGGTGAAGAAATTCGTGTGCGTGGCCTCGAGCATGTGCCAGGGCGTCGCGAGGTGATCGTAGAGATAGCCGAGGAGCTCGCAGTTCGGGACGGAGACGATGAGCTGGCGGGGCGCGACGCGATGGATCTCGGCGAGGAATGGGCGCGGGTGCTCGATGTGTTCGAGGACTTCGAGGCAGAGCGCGGCGTCGAACGTGTGGTCCGCAAAGGGCAGCGTGCGGCCGTCGACGTGGCGATGCGGGAGGTTGAGGCGCGCGAGCTCGGCGCAATCAGCGGCGTTTACTTCGGCGCCGAGCCAGTCGTAGCCGTCGGCGAGGAGGCCGCGGCCGTAGGAGCCGAGGCCGCAGCCGACGTCGATGAGGCGGCGCGGCGGCGCCCCGAGATAACGACGGAGCAGGTGCGCGAGCTCGCCGCTGCCTTCGGACTGCGAAGGGCCGACGGCGAAGATGTTGTCGTGGCGCTGCAGCGCAGTGGTGCGCTGATCGAGCAGGATGCCGAAATGGTTCGTGCGGTAGTCGCGGGCGAGGGCGGTGACGGACAAGGAGAATGCGATCGGTGAGCGGGTGCCGTCCTGGAAACGGGCGCGGATCGCGAGGGGGATTTCGGCGCCCGGCGTGGCGGATGGATGATGCGCGAACAGCTCGTAGCCGGTGTGTGTGCCGGGCGGGAGCCGATGGGCGGCGGTGACATCGGGGCGTTCGTAGAGCGCGGTGGTTTCGCCGATGAGGGTGTCGCCGGACCAGGCTTCGATGGCGGCAATGTGGGCGTGCGCTTCGCCGAGGTGCAGCCAGCCGCGGAGGAAGAAACAGAGCGGGTCGACGGTGGCGCCGGGCGCGGGTTCGTCGAGGTGTGTTCGAATTGTGGATACGGACATGGACGCGGCGGTGGAAGAGACGACAGCGGGCGGCGGCGCGGCACGCCAGCTTCGATCTCCCCACGGGCGGGCTGGTCGGGCGCTGGGAGAGGGAAGGAGAATGGGACGGCTGTCGCGGACGACGTAGCGGTGACGTGAAGGCGCGGAGAGGAGCGTGTCGTTGGCGCGGGTGAGTGGTTCGAGCGAGACCGGACAGACGAGCGGGAGCGTGCGGAGATGGAACGTGTGGAGTTTGGGGTGCAGCGCAGGGGTGCCGGTTTTCTCGAGGAGGACGGCGATACCGTCGTCGCGGCCGGGCGGGTAGCGCTCGGCTTGGGAGGCGATGGTGAAGCGGGGAGAGTTTCCGCCGAGAAACCCGGCGGCGCGGAGGACGGCCTCGAGCGAATCGGGCGTGAAGGTGTGGTAATGGATGTCGATCGGCAGGCCCTGTTCGAGTTCGCGGAGATAGCGGGTGCGCGCGGCCGCTTGTTGGGTGGCGCGCTCGGCGGGGGCGGTGTTGGGGCTGAGGATCGACCAATCCGTTTGGAAAACGAATTCGTCGACGTGAGCGGCGGCGTCGGCGGGCGTGGTGCCTTCGTTGAACTCGCGGAGGAGGTGCTCGGGTGTGGTCGTCGGGCGCGGCGCGTCGAACGTGAAACGCTGGTCGGGGACGACGAGGTAGAGGAAACCGCCGGGCCGAAGCACGCGGTGCCATTCGTAGAGCGCGGCGAGCGGGTCGGGGAGATGCTCGAGGACGTGCGAGCTGACGAGGTAATCGAGCGTATCGTCGGGGAGCGGAAGCGCGCGGGCGTCGGAGAGGAAATCGACGCGGCCGGCGGAGCCGGCGAAAGCGGCGACGGCATCGGTGTAGAAAGGCGAGAGGCCGGCGGCGGGGTTGGTGTGCGCGCCGATCTCGAGCCCGAGGGCGTCGGGCACGACGCGGGAGAGAAGGAATTGAAACGGGTGGCGTTCGAGCGGCGGCGCGGCGAGGAGGCGCGTGAAAAGCGGAGGTGTGAGCGAGCCGTCGCGGAAACGGGCGCGGATGGAAAATGTGAACGGTTCGCGCGGGCGGGCGGTGGGGTGGCGCGCGGGGAAGTCGAAGGCGGTGCGGGTGCCGGCGGGGAGGGAGTATTTGGCGGCGACGTCGGCGCGTGCGTGAAACGTGGATACGTCGGCGGAGCCGAGGGGCGTGCCGGAGTCGAGATCGTGGGCCTCGACGGCGGCGATGTGGGCGTGATCGCCTTCGAGCCAGAGCCAGCCGCGGATCGTGAAGCTCGCGGGATCGAAGAGGACGCCGGGGACGGGGGCGTCGATGTGGATGGGCATGGCGCTCGTTTTTTTTTACCGCGGATTACGGGGATGGCGCGGATAGTCTGAAGTTTTCCTGCCTGTTGTCTGTATCCGCGATATCCGCGTAATCCGCGGTAAAATCACGTTTGTGATCGCACCACGCGTTTCCAGTCGAGGCGGGCGGACTTGAAATTGGTGAGAAGAGCGAGTTTGAGGCCGGTGATCGCGAGATAGCCGGCCATTTGAGCGACGTGTGTTTCGTTGAAGGCGGTGACCACTTTCGGATCAACAATCACCAGATCGTCCACGATGAGATCGGGGACGAGCGTGCCGATGAGCTGCCCCTCGTAGTGGACAAGAAACTGCTTTTGTTGAGCGACGCGGTGTCCCTGTTTGGCGAGTTCGATGACGAGGGCGTTTTCGTAGAGTTTCTCGTCGAGGCCGGGACGCAGGGTGTTGAGAACCTTCATCGCAGCGCCGATAATGGATTCGCTGAGCTCTTTGTGGATGAGGTCGTCCATGGCAGAACCTGATTTTTAACCGCGGATTACGCGGATGGCGCGGATAAAGGCAGGATGGTCTGCGTGGTTGTCAGATTATACCGATCTTTGCGCGAAATCCGGACTGCAGAGGGGGCACGGTTGAAATTTTTCCCCGTCTTTCTCCGCGAAATCAGCGTAATCCGCGGTCAAACTCCTACTTTCCCAGCGGCGGCCAGGGGCGCGGGGGGGTGGCGAGGGTGAAGTCGTTGATCGTGAGCGTGAGGTTGGGGTTGTAGGCGGGGTCGTTGTCCAACAGGCCGTCCCAGGTTTCGCGCATGTATTCGACTTCGGTGCGGAAGCGATCGCGCTTTTCCAATGTATCCTCTTTTCCCCTACTCGCACTCTCGTGATGGTAGAGCTCGGCGTAGGGCGTCCAGAGATTGCGGTAGCCGGCGGCGCGGACTTTCAGGCAGAAGTCGACGTCGTTGAACGCGATCTTGAGCTGGTCGGCGTTCAGGCCGCCGACCTGGAGAAACACTTCGCGACGGATCACGAGACACGCGGCGGTGACGGCGCTGAGGTTTTGTTGGAGCAGATTGCGGTGGGCCTGGCCGGCGGCGCCGCGCGGGTGCGTCTGCCACGCGTGCGCGGCGACGCCGCCGATGCCGAGGATCACGCCGGCGTGCTGAATCTTGTCGTCGGGATAATAGAGCTTCGCGCCGACGCAGCCGATCTCGGGACGCAAGGCGTGGCTGACCATCTCGTCGAGCCAGTCGCCGTGGATGACCTCGAGGTCGTTGTTGAGGAGGCCGAGCAGCGGCGCGTCGGTGTGTTCGGCGCCGAAATTGTTGATGGCGCTGAAATTGAATTCGCCGGGGAAGTGGATGACGCGGACCACGGGCGGGAGGCCTGTGCTACTCGGACCGGACCCCGGGCGGGACGCCCGTGCTATATCTTCGAGATAGGCGAGGGTCTCGGGGTCGTCGCTGTCGTTGTCGACGATGAGGATCTCGAAATTCGGATACGTCGTCTTCGCGAGGAGGCTCTCGATGCAGGGCTTGAGGACATTGAGGCGGTTTCGCGTCGGGATGATGAGCGTGACGAGCGGGGCGGGGTCGGGGATCGGGTAGTGGATTCTCCAATACGATCCCTTGGTGGGTGAAATGGTCGCGTTTACGCCGGTGCGGGCGAGGTGCTCGCTGATGACTTTTTCCGCGGCGGAGGTGGCGTAGGTCTTCGCGCCGATGAGCATCGCGGTGGAACCGGGAACGCTGCGCCAATGGTAGAGAATCTTCGGGATGTGGCGGATGCGGTCGGGCGCGGTGCGCTCGATGACGCGCATCGCGAGATCCCAATCCTGCGAGCCTTCGTAGCCGATGCGGAAGCCGCCGACGTCGCGGACGAGCAGCGTGCGGTAGACGCCGAGGTGGCTGATGTAATTCTGGACGAGGAAGAGATCGGGGTTCCAGTCGGGCTTGAAGTAGTGGTCGTAGCGGTGGCCGTTTTCGTCGATCTTGTCTTCGTCGCTGTAGATCAGATCGGCGTTCGGGTGCTCATCGAGCTCGAGGGCGATGCAGGCGAGGGCGTGCGGGCGGATGACGTCGTCGTGATCGAGGAGCGCGATGAAATCGCCGTGGGCGAGCGCGAGGGCGGAATTCGAGGCGGCGGAGATGTGGCCGTTGGTCTCGCGGATGACGACCTTGATGCGGTCGGGATCTTTGTGCTGGTAACGCTCGAGGATTTTGCGGACGTGCGGCTGCTTCGAGGCGTCGTCGGCGATGCAAAGCTCCCAGTTCTCGTAGAGTTGACGGCGGACGGACTCGATGGCGGCGACGAGGAGTTTCTCGGGCGTGTTGTAGGTCGGCATCAACACGGAGATCTTCGGGCGCGATTTCAGCGTCGCGAGTTTGGCGCGGATGCGGTCGGCGTCGTCGGGCGTGAGGGTGTCGTAGGCGGCGACCCAGGCGGAGTAGGTGTTAGGTGGTGGAGGCGCGTCGTTGGCGGTGCGCTTGAGATGGCGGGCGACGGCGATGTGCCAGGCGCCGGACTCGTCCTGGACCTCGATGACGAGGAGATGTGTGCCGCGGCGGGGGACGTCGGCCTTCACCTGCCAGCCGCAATGGCTGGCGCCGGGGTAGTCGCGGAAATGATCGAGTACATCGAGGCGTTCGGCGCCGAATTCGGCGGGGACGGATTTGTCGTCGAGCTTGGCGCGAACGGCGGTGAGCGGGATGCGGTCGCGGTGGAGGGACCAGCCGCGGACGTTGATCGTGCGCGGGATGTTCGACCAGTCCTGCGGGTAATCGATGTTGCCGAGGAGAACGGGGTCGGTCGCGGGGGCGGCGGGTTTATCGAAGAACGTGCGGCGCAGGGCGCGGAAGGGCGAAGTGACCTTCCAGGAAAACGAGGACTGGATCTTGGCGATCTTCTCGTCGCGGGAGCGGAGATGGGCCTGGGCCTGCGCGAGTTTGTCGGCGGCGAGGGCGGCGGCGTGCGCGTGCGCGGCGCGGAGCGTGTCGAGCTCGGTGGTGGTGTCTTTGCGCAACTGGCGGAGCTCTTCCTTGGTGGTGGCGAGATCATCCTTGAGGGACTCGATCTCGGCATCGGCGCCGAGGAGGGCGTTTTCGTAGGCGGTGACTTGCTGGCGGGCGGTGTGGAGGAGGACGTCGGCCTGATCGCGGCGGCGTTTGTGGTGCTCGCACTCCTTGGCGATGTTGTCGGCGTAGACCTGCGTCATGTCGCGGGCCTGCTCGAGGCCGGCGGCGTGTTGCTGCGCGGCGGCGAGGAGATCCTCGATATTTTTGACGTGCTGGAGCGTGAGCTTTTCGCGGGCGATGATGGCATCGCGGTCGGCTTCGACGGCGGCGATGCGGGAGCGGGCGGAGGACTCGATGCTCTGCTCGAGCTGGCGGACGACGTGGGCGAGGAGATCGGTCTGGGTCGCGAGCTGGGAGGCGGCGGAATCGTTGAGCGTGGCGGCGGCCTGGTTCAGGTGCGCGGCGAAATTGGCGGCGAAGAGCGTGGCGTCGCTGGTGGTCGGATCCTGCGCGAGCGACCAGTTCGTGGCGGAAGGGCGGGCGAGCGTGGCGGAGTAGAACTCGGTGAGCGCGGCGGTGTTTTTCGCGAGGTCGAAATGCTGGCGGGCGAAGGCGGCGGCGTTTTCGCCGAGGCGGGCGCGGAGATCGGCGTCGGCGAAGAGGCGCTGGCAGGTATCGGCGATTTCGTTCGGCGAGCCGGTGGCGGGAAGGAAGACGGCTTCGCGGCCGTCCTGCATGAGGGCGGCGAGATTGGTGGGCGGGAGTGCGACGGGTTTGCCGCTGGCGAGGAACTCGGGGAGTTTCGACGGGAGGCGGTAATCGTTGAACGGGCCAGGGCGGCCGGGCTGGACGAGGAGGTCGGCGAGGGCGAGGAGCTGGGGGAGTTTCGCTTTCTCGATAAAGCCAAGGTCGAGGACGTGGCGTTTGACGTCGTCGGAGAGGCCGTCGAGGAAGCGCGGGGAATTGAAACCGGTGCGGACGAGACGCGTGGGGGTGCCGCGCTGGTTGAGGAGCGCGACGGCGAGGTAGAGCTCTCGCATCTCGGGCTCGTTGGCGAAGGTGTTGCTGCCGGTGAAGACGAGGATTTTTTCGTCGTCGCGGAGGCCGAGTTCGGTGCGGAAGGCGGTGAGCGCGGCGGCCTCGGACGCGTTGGACGAAGCGAACGGATGATAAAGAGAGAAATCGACGCCGGGGAAGAGGAGGTGCGTCGGGGTGTCGGGCGGGGCGAATTCGGCGAGTTTGTCGACGATGTGTGTAATGCCGTCGGCGATACGCAGGAAACTCTCGTGGCGGACGGGATGCGGGAGGCTGTCGTTGAGCAGCGTGTCGAGCTCGGCGGCGGGGAGCTCGCGGAGGTCGGCGAAGGGGCGGCCGAGATAGGTTTCGAGGAGGAAGTGCTCGTTGTCCTCGAGATGGATGAGGACGCGGGCGGCGGCGGGGGCGGAGGCCGAACCCATGGGCGGGACGCCTGCGTTACTTTGGCGCTGGTAGGCGACGGTGAATTTGCGGACGCATTCGCGGGGGGTCCAGGCGTGGATCAGATCGGCGGGTTTGCCGTCGGGGAAGAGATTGGGGCGTGCGAGGGCTTCGTCGTAAGTGGCGGCGATGAACAGCGGATCGGCGATGTGCTGGAGCGTCTCCTTGCGATGCGGGACGACGACGACACAGGCGTGACCGGCGGCACAGAGGGTGTTCGCGAAGCCGCCGATGTGGTTGAGGCTGTTGGTGGTGAAGTCGCCGTAGTTGACGAAGAGGATGTTCAAGGGACTAAAAGACTAAGGGACCGAAGGACCAAGGGACTAAAAGACTAAGGGACCAAAAGACCAAGGGACTAAAGGACAAGGGCCGAGGCCGTGGCGGCGTTGGGTCCTTTGGTCTTTTGGTCCTTTAGTCCCTTGGTCTTAGAGCGTGAAGCCGGCGTCGGCGGCGTCTTTGGCGAAGGTCTTCACGGTGTCGAGGGAGAGGTCGGTGAGATCGAGGCCGACCATCTTGGCGGCCTTGGCGAGGATGTCGTGCGGGACGGTGACGATCGCGCAGCCGACCTCCTGGGCCTGGAAGATGTTGAGGACTTCGCGCGTGCTGGCCCAGAGGAGCTCGGCTTTCGGCTGGGCGTGGAGGAGAGCACCGCAGGCGCGCATCATCGGCATCGGGTCGACGCCGGTGTCGGCGATGCGTCCGGCAAAAACGGATACGACGGACGGCACGGCGGGATTGAGCGCTTCGGCGACGCCGGCGACCTGCTTGAGCGTGAGGAGCGCGGTGACGTTGAGCTTCACGCCGGCCTGACCGAGCTCCTTGATGAGCGGAAGGCACGATTCGCCGCGGGAATTCGTGATCGGGATCTTCGTGTAGACGTTCTGGCCCCAGGCGGTGATCTTCAGGGCCTGACGCTTCATCTCGACGGGATCATCGGTGAAGACCTCGAGCGAGATGGGTTTTGCCGTGACGGTTTGCAGGATGTCCTTAGCGAAGGCTTCGTAGTCCTTGATGCCCGCTTTCTTCATCAGCGACGGATTCGTCGTGAGGCCCTTGATGTAGGGCTTCGCGTAGAGATCGAGGATGCCGGCTTTGTCGGCGCCGTCAGCGTAGAGCTGGATTTTCAGGTCGTTGAGGGAGGGCATTGGTGAAGGTGAAAGTGAGAGTGAAGGTGAGAGTGAGAGGGACGGAGAGAGGGAGAGAGGGAGCGGGGGCGGGGCAAGGATGAAGTCTGTCAGTGGTGGGGCGCTACTTTGGGGCGAGGATGGTGGCGGCGGCTTCGGCGAAGGTGCGGACGGTGAAGTCGGGCGCGGCCTGGAGTTTCTCGGCGTAGCCGTAATCGATGAAAATGGTGCGGACGCCGGCGCGTTTGCCGCAGTCGATGTCGCGCCAGCGGTCGCCGATCATCCAGGAGCGAGTGAGGTCGAGATCGAGGGTGAGCGCGGCGTCGAGCAGCATGCCGGGCGATGGTTTGCGGCGCGGGTCGGGGGGGCGGTCCGGCGCGTGGTCGAGACCCGGGGCGTAGCAAACCTCGATGAGTGCGATCGACGGGACGAGTTGTTGGAGGCGCGCGTGCATCGCCTCGACGACCGCTTGCGACTGCGTGCCGCGGCCGACGTCGGGCTGGTTGGTGGCGACGACCAGAACGTAACCAGCTGCGGCGAGTTGGGCGCAGGCGGCGGGGACGTCGGGGAAGAGACGAAACTCGTCGAGCGTCTGTGGCGGGTAGGGTTTGCCGTCGCGGATGACCTGGACGTTCAGCGTGCCGTCGCGATCGAGAAAGATGGCGGGGCGGCCGGTCGTGGAGGGCGAGGAGCAGGACACGAAACGGAAAGGAATTAACCGCGGATTACACAGATTACACGGGTATGCTTGGCCGGCGTTCAGTGCCTCAGGGCATCTGTGGTTAAAAACTATTCTTCCGTTTTGGTTGCGACTCCGTCGCGCCCTGTAATCCGTGGCGAAAAATGTTTCGAGGAATCAGGGCTTCGCGGCGACGGTTTCCCATTTTGTCTGGTTCACTTTCAGATCGGGGTGGGAGACGAAGAGGTGCCAGACGACGGCTTGAAAGGCTTCGCTGTGCGGCGTGATGTTGGTGGGGTTCACCGTGGGGACGATCACGCAGGCATCGGCGACGGTCGCGGTGTAACCGCCATCCTTGCCCACGATGCCGATGATGCGGGAGCCGATCTGTTTCGCGAGCTGGAGGGCGGTGACGAGATTCGGGGAGACGTTTTTCTCGAGGCTGCCGCCGCCGACGGAGAGGACGAGGAGCGCGTCCTCGGCGCGGAGCCGGGAGCCGCGTAACCACTCCACGAATACGCTGGTCCAGCCCTCGTCGTTGGTGCGGGCGGTGAGCTCGGAGACGTTGTCAGTGGGCGCGTAGCACTCGAGGCCGGCGATCTTGCGGAAATCGTTCACGGCGTGCGAGGCGTTGGCCGCGCTGCCGCCGACCCCGAGGATGAAGAGCCGGCCGCCGCGGGCGCGAACGGCGACGAGCTCGCGGACGCATTTCTCGCAATCGTCGGGATTGAGTTTCGCGAGGATCTCGGCGGCTTCGCGGAGGTGTTGGGCGGAGTAGGACGGCATGAGGCTGGCGCGGGTGGCGGAGTTTGGAGTTTAGAGTTTGGGGTTGGGAGTTGGACGCGCGCGGAGCAGGGCGTCGAGTTCGTTCAAACCCTCGTGGGAGCCGATTTCGTAGAAGCGTTCCTTGATCTCGAAGCCGGCGAGCTGGTGGCGGGCGACGAGGGATTTCTGGACTTCGGCGAGATCGACGACGGTGTCGCGGGGAAAATCGGCGAAGGCGGCGGCGCGGAAAACGCCGAGGCCGTAGTCGATGTGGTGCATCGCGGGCGTCTTGTTTTTCTTGTCGTAACGGATGATCTCACCGCGCGAGAACTCGACGTTGCTGGTGTCGTAGCGGCCGTGGTTTTCGTAGACCGTCATGAGGCCGAGCTGGCCGGAGCGGAGGAAGAAATCGCCGACGGCGCGGTAATCGATCGGGAGGTAGCTGTCGCCGTAGAGGACGTAAAATGCGTCACCGAGCTTGGGGAGCGCGGCGATGAGCGCGCCGCCGGTGCCGAGGAGCTTGGGGCCGTCGAAGGCGTAGTCGATGTGCACGCCCCAGGCGGAGCCATCACCGTATTGGTCGACGATCTGCTGGCCGAGGTAGCCGATGCAGAGGACGATTTTGGTGAGGCCGGCGGATTTGAGGAGGCGGAGCTGGTGCGAGAAGAAGGGTTCGCCGGCGACCTCGACGAGGAGCTTGGGGATTTTCTCCGTGATGGGGCGGAGCCGCGTGGCCATGCCGCCGGCGAGGAGGGCGACGGGGAGATCGGAGGAGGTCATGATTTGCCCACGGAACACACGGACTACACGGAAGAATCCAAGCCGACAGACACCGGGAAGGTATTGTTTTCCGTGTATTCCGTGTGTTCCGTGGGGACGGTTCGTCAGTTCTGGGCGACGACTTTGCTGCCTTCGAAGTCGAAGCGGAAGCGGACTTCCTGCAGGCCCTTTTCGCGCATGGCGTGGCGGAGTTTGGTCTTGTCGCCGGCGTAGAACATCAGGAAACCGCCGCCGCCGGCGCCGATGAGTTTGCCGCCGAGGGCGCCGTGGGCCATCGCGTGATCGTACCACTCGTTGATGTGCGCGTTGCTCATGCCCGAGCTGCGCGCTTTCTTGCGCTGCCAGTGGACGTCCATCAGGCGGGCAAACTCGTCGAGGTTGCCGGTCTCGAGGGCATCGAGCGATTTGTAGCCGAGCTCCTTCGTGAAATGCAGGTTGTCGAGCATCGCGGGGTCGTTGCTCTTGGACTTGTCGTTTTGATCCTTGAGGATCGCGGAGGCGCTGCGGCTGTAGCCGGTGAAGAAGAGGAGGAGGTTGTCCTCGAGATTGAAGAGCGTCTCTTCGGAGAGCTGGCACGGTCGATACTCGACACGTCCGTCTTTATGAAACGTGAACGCGGTGATGCCTCCGATGGCGGCGATGTATTGGTCCTGTTTGCCGATCGGCTCGCCGAGCTTGTTGAGCTCGATGTCGCAGGCCTGCTCGGCGAGCTCGGCGGGGGAAACGAGATTCTTTTTGTAGGTATGCAGCGCTTTCAGGAGCGCGGTGGTGAAACTGCCGCTGGAGCCGAGGCCGGTGCCGCCGGGGATGTCGGCCATCGAGGTGAGCTCGATGTGCGGGTGTGTGACGCCGACGAGCTTCAGCGCTTCACGGATGATGGGGTGTTCGATCTGCTCGACCGCGGCGACGCGCTCGAGCTTCGAATACTTGACGATGATCTCCTGCTGAAACGTGCGGTGTTTCGTGATGTAGACGTATTTGTCGATCGCGGCGGCGACGAGGAAACCGCCGTATTCACGATAGTAGGACGGCAGGTCGGTGCCGCCGCCGCCGAGGGAGACGCGAAGTGGAGAGCGCGTGATGATCATGCTGCGCAGTGAAAGTGAGAGTGAGAGTGAAGGGGAAGGAACGGAGGGCGGGAGGGCGGCGGAAGGAGAAGGCTTAACGTTTAACGCTCAACGCTGAACCCTTAAGTGCAGGCACGGCACCTTGAGAGTTGAACGTTAAGAAGTTGAGCGTTGAGCGCTTTCACCTGCGCAGCCTTTGGCCGGTGGCTTCTGGGCCTTGTCTGGGATGACACGCGAGCGTCACAAATCCGCCATGCTGACTTCGTAGCCGCTCTTGCGGTAGATCTGCTCGACGATCTCGAGCGTGCGGATGCCTTCGGTGAGGCCGGGCGACGGTTCACGGTTGAGGCGAATGTCATCGATGAAGGTGCGCAGTTCGAGCGCCCAGGATTCGTCGCCGCGGGGATACTCGAAGATGGTGGTTTCGGGCGGGCCCATCTCCGGGAGCATTTTGTAGAACGAAAGCCGCTCGAGGCCGTAGCTGCCGCCGAGGCCATCGATGGCGATTTTTGCGTCGCGGCCATAGAGCTCGAGAGAGAAGAGGTTTTTCCACTCGGTGCAGCTCACGTGGAGCCAGGCGGTCTGGTTGGCGGAGGTGCGGAGCGAGAGGAACGCGTTGTCGTCGACCTTCATGTCCCAGAAGGAGGTCGTGGCGTGACCCTCGACGGTGGGAAACTCGCCGAGAAACCAGCCGGCGAGGTCGATGAGGTGCACGCCCTGGTCGATGAGCTCGCCGCCGCCGGAGAGTTTGGTGTCGGCGCGCCATTCGCGGTCGTAGCCCTTGCGACCGCCGTGGCCGTAGCGGGCGCGGAGGAACATGAGCGGGCCGAGCGCGCCGGTGTCGATGAGCTCGCGGGTCTTTTGGAGCGCGGGATGAAAACGGTGATTATAGCCGATGCGCACGCGGGCACCGGTTTGCTGCCCGGCGTCGCGGATCGTGCGGAGTTGGGCGGCGTTGAGGGCGCCGGGTTTCTCGACGAGCACGTGTTTGCCGGCGCGGACGGCGGCGAGCGTGAGGGGCGCGAGCGAGGCGTTGAGGGTCGCGACGATGACGGCAGTGACGCGCGGATCGGCGAGGACGACGTTGACGTCGGTGACCGCGGTGCAACCCGGCGCGAGTTTGGCGAGGTTGGCGGCGCGGGTGGCGTCGAGGTCGCAGGTGTAAAGCAGCGGGGCAGTTTTGCCGAGGGCGATCGCGCGTTTGCGACCGATGAGGCCGCAGCCGATGATGGCGAATTGAGGTTGCTCGAAGCTGGCGCGGTTCATTCCGTGGACGTGAATGATCAAGGCGATGCTAACGAGCGCGGCGAGGCAAGTGAGGTTTTGCGCCCGCAAATGACGAGGGGAGCCCAGGCTCACGGACGGGATGTGGCGCGGCGCGGAAAGGCGGAGGGCGGGGAGATCCCGCGGTGTCCCGCTTCTCCTGAAGCGGGCTACAACACGAGCGAAGAGCTTCGGTCGAATGCGAACGCTTGATCGCTGGCTCTTCGGCGCGGTCGCGCTGGCGGTGGGCTGGTTCTATGTGTGGACGGTGCGATCGAACGGGGAGGCGTGGAATTTTGGGCAGGAGCAACGCGACTACTATAATCTGCTGATCGACGGGTGGCTCGACGGGCAGCTGCCCATGAAGGTGGAGGTGCCGGAGGCGTTGTTGAAGTTGGAAAATCCTTATGATCCGGCGTCGCGGCCGGCGGGGCTGGGGCTGCACGACGCGTCGTATTATAAAGGCAAATACTATGTGTATTTCGGAGCGGCGCCGGCGGTGATGTTGATGTTGCCGTTTCGCGTCGTGACGGGCGTGGATCTGCCGTTGCCAGCGGCAATTCTGGGGTTCGCATTCGGAGGATTTATCGTGAGCGCGATGCTGTTGCTGGCGGTGCGGCGGCGATATTTTCCTGCGGCGAATGTGGCGTTGAGCGTGGCGTGTCTGGCGGTGCTGGCGACGGTTTCGATGGTGCCGCTGCTCCTGCGGCGGCCGAGCATCTGGGAGCTGCCGCTGAGCGGGGGATATTTTTTCGCGATGAGTTCGCTGGCGGGTGTTTATCGCTGCCTGCACGCGGGACGTGGTGGGGTCGCGTGGCTCGCGATCGCGAGCGCGAGTCTCGGATTGGCGGTGGCGTCGCGGCCGACGTATTTGTTTTCCGGTTTGTTGCTGCTGGTGCCGGCGTTCTGGTGGAGCCGTCGGGAAAAGCACCTCGCGGTCGGAGGCGAAGGGGCTCGGGCGATGTGGCGGCCGTGGATTGCCGCGATCCTGCCGATGGGACTGATCGGAGCGGGGCTGGCGCTGTATAACTTCGCGCGGTTCGAGAATCCGTTCGAGTTCGGGATGCGTTATGCGTTCACGGGGATTTATGAGTCGAAGGCGCTGCACTTCAGCCCGGTTTATCTCGGCTACAACCTGCGGCTTTATTTTTTCCAGCCGGCGGAGTGGTCGTGGTATTTCCCTTATCTGCACGCGACGCGACCGCCGGCATTTCCGCCGGGGTATTTTGGTTTCGAATTTGTGTTTGGGCTGCTGGCGAGCGCCCCGATGCTGTGGTTTGCGCTGGCGGCAATCCTGGGCGCGCGCGGGCGCACGGAGGTGGAGCGTGGGCGATTCGTGGCGTTCGCTGGCGCGGTTGCGGTGCTGGCGGTGGGGACGACGACGACGCTGGGATTATTCTATGCGGCCATGGGCCGGTATCAGGTGGATTTCGCGCCGTCGTGGGCGTTGCTTGGATGCGTCGGCGTGCTGGTCGTCGAGCGGTGGGCGCGATCGATGAAGGCGGCGGTGCGTGTCGGGTTGCGAGTGGGGTTGTGGGCGACGGTGGCGATGAGTGTGGGTTTCGGGATGCTCGCGAGCCTGGAGCTGTATGGAAATTTCCGGCAGTTGAACCCGGCGGGATTTCGAAAACTGGCGGCGGTGGGGAACTATCCGGCGCATTGGTGGGAGCGCATCAGCGGTGCGGCGTGGGGGGCGGTGGAGCTCGAGCTGCGATTGCCGGCGGAGGCTCGCGCGCGACGCGAAGTGTTGATGGCAACGGGCGCCTACGGCGTGGCGGACGCGATCTTTCTGGAGTATCAACAAAATGGAGACGTGCGGTTCGGCTGCCTTCATGCTGGGGGCAACTCGATGCTGAGCCGGCCGCTCACGCTCGATCGCATGCGGCCGCAACGGGTGCGCGTGGACATGGGGTCGCTGTTGCCGCCGGAGGGGCATCCGTTGTGGCGGAAGGTGACCGAGAGCGAGAAGCGGCGGCTGACGCGACAGCTGCGGGTGGAAGTCGACGGCGACGTGGTGCTGGAGGGCGAACAACGATTTCATCCGGCCGTGTCGTGGCGGCCGAAGCTTGCGAATGCGGAGGCCGCGGAGCTGGCGGAGATGCAGCCATTTTCGGGTGAGATTGTGCGCGCGACGCGCGACGAGAACGGGTGGGAACGAAGCGCGGAGCGGACGGAACGGTTGACGATGCGAGTCGAGTTTCCGGCCGAGCCTGGGACGCGTTGGGAGCCGCTGTTCTCCGCGGGAACTGGCGAAGTGCGCGGCGTGGGGCTGGCGCGGGTGATGGCGCCGGGCGTGGTGGAACTCGCATGGGGCCTGGCGGCGGGAGGCGTGCATCGCTTCGCACCCGTGCCGACCGACGGCCGCCGGACGCATGTCATCGAGTGGGTCACATCGATGCGGCCCGGTACTCGTGGCGGCGAGGAGGAGTCAGGGGCGACGCGGCTCGTCGCAAAGATCGACGGTATTCCGGTGGGCACGTGGCGCGGTGGGTTGGCGGTGCAGCTCAGCCCGTGGGTTCTGGGGAATGGAGGCGTCACGCAGACGCAGCCCGCGGAGATCGCGCCGGTTTTTCGCGGGATCGTGCACAGCTCCGATTATGAGGCGGGAGAACGGGTGGCGGAGTTTGGCGCGGTGCGGTTGCGGATCGTTTTTCCGATGGATCGTCGCGGAGTGCGCGAACCGCTGGTCGTGACTGGGGAAACGGGGCGCGGGGATCTGTTGCTGGTGGAATATCTCGATTCGCAACGGGTGCGCTTTGGGCTGGATCATTGGGGAAAACCGACGCTGTGGAGCGAACCCGTCGTGGTGATGCGCGACGCGCCGCATCTCGTCGAGATCGCGCTCGGATCGTTTCCGCGGGCGGGGCGAACATCGTCGGCGTTGCAGCCGCTCACGGTGCGGATGGATGGGCGGCAGGTTTGGGCGACGGAGACGAAGTTGTATCCGGTGGAGGCGAAGGATGTCACCGTGGCGCGCAATCCGATCGGTGGCACGGCGTGCGAGCCGCATTTCACGGGATCGGTGCTGAGCGTGGAGTTTGTCGAAGGCGGCGGTTCCGCCGTGCGGTGAACGAGCGGCGGGCGGCGTTCGCACTCGCGTTGGCGGGGAATATTTTTGCAGTGGTGCGGGATTGAACCTGGGAACGTCCATGTCTGTGCCGCCGGCGCGCGGAATTCGCGGGGCGTCCCGCTTCTTCCGAAGCGGGCAACGGCCAGGAGGCGAACGCGCGCTGGTGGCGGTGCTGTGCGTGTTGATTGCGTGGTTTTATGTCTGGACGGTGCGGTCGAGCGGGGAGTCGTGGAATTTTGGCGAGGAGCAGCGCGACTACTATAATCTGCTGATCGACGGGTGGCTCGAAGGGCAGCTGCACATGAAGGTGGAGGTGCCGCAGGCGTTGTTGGCGTTGAAGGATCCCTACGATCCAGCGCGGCGGCCGGCGGGGCTGGGGCTGCACGACGCGTCGTATTATAAAGGCAAATACTACGTGTATTTCGGGGCGGCGCCGGTGCTCACGCTGATGCTGCCGTTTCGCGTGGTGACGGGCGTGGATCTGCCGCTGCCGGCGGCGATCCTGGGGTTTGTGTTCGGCGGATTTGTGGCGAGCGCGATGCTGCTGCGGGCGGTGCGGCGTCGTTATTTTGTGGATACTCCGCCGGCGGTGGTGCTGGGCGGCGTGGCGGTCCTGGGGTTTGCGGCCCTGGGGCCGGTGTTGCTGCGGCGGCCGGACATGTGGGAGCTGCCGGTGGCGGGCGGGTATTGTTTTGCGATGCTGACGCTCGGGGCCGTGTGGCGGAGCCTGCGCGCGGCAGGCAACGCGGGGCGGGCGCGGTGGCTGGCGGGTGCCGGGGCTTGCCTGGGGCTGGCGATCGCGTCGCGGCCGACGTATTTGTTTGCGGGACCGCTGCTGGCCGTGCCGCTCGCGATAGGGTGGTGGGAATCGAGGCGGGTGCCGTGGCGTGAAACGGTGTGCGCGCTCGCACCGCTGGCGCTGATCGGGGGCGCGATGGCGTGGCACAATCACGCGCGTTTTGGCGATCCGCTGCAGTTCGGCCAGGCGTATCAGTTCAGCTTGGACTACGAGTCGAAGCTGCCGCACTTCGGCGTCGGCTACGTGCCGTATAATGTGGAGCAGCACTTTTTCGGGGCGGCGCGTTGGTCGCGGTATTTCCCCTTCGTTCGGCCGCCGGAATACGGTCCGGCTCCGGAAGGCTACACGATTCATCGCGGCGACATTTATGGCGTGCTGGCGAATCTGCCGGCGGCGTGGCTGGTGTTGTTCGTGCCGCTGGCGTGGTGGCGGCGAACGAAGGAGGAGCGCGCGCGGCTCGGAGCGTGGTTGGGCGCGGTGGCCGGGTTGTTTGCCGGACCGGCGGTGGTGATGTTGTCGTTCTTCAGTGCGCTGGCGCGGTATCAAATGGAGTTTGTGCCGGCGCTGATGCTGCTGGCGTGCGTGGGGATGCTGACGGTGGTGCGTTGCGCGAATCTGCGAGGAGCGTGGACGATGCGCGTCGTGGCCAGCGGTGCGGTGGCGGCGGCCGTGTGGTCGGCGGCTTTCGGAGTTTTGGCGAGCTTGAGTTACGAGCGGCTGCTGGAGTCGAGGAATCCGGCGGTCGCGCATGAGGTCGCGCGGAGGCTGAATTGGATTCCGGCTTTATGGGAGCGCATGACGGGCGTGGAGCACGGTGCGATCGAGGTGGCGCTGCGGTTGCCGCCGGTGGCGAGTGAGGGAGAGGAGACGCTCGTCACGGCGGGTGAGCCGGAGCGGCGGGATCGCGTTTTCCTGCGATATGTGGCGGACGGGCGAGTGCGCGTGGGGTTTCGACCCGGCGAGGCGCCTGAGCGGTTGAGTGAGCCGCTGGTGCTGGCGAGGGATCGCGTGCATCGGGTTCGCGTGACGCTGGGATCGCTGTATCCGCCGGCGGCGCATCCATTTTTTGGAGACAGGACGGACGAGGAGATTCTGCGGTGGAAGCGGCGGATGCAGATCGAGGTGAATGGGGCGGTGGTGCTGGAAGGTTACTATCGGTTTGCGAGCGAGGGTGTCGTGTCGGTCGGGCGCGAAGCGGGATTCAGCGGTGCGATCGAGGACGTGCGGCGCGTGGGTGCGGTCAACGTGGCGGAACGGCTGGGTGAGGTGATCGGAGAAGGCGACACGTTGCGGCTGCGCGTGAGGTGGCCGCGAGGAAGGTCGGGCGCGCGTGAGCCGCTGGTGGTGACGGGGCAGACGGGCGCGGGGGATTTGTTGTATGTGGAATATTTGAGCGAAGAGACGGTGCGGTTTGCGTGGGACCATTGGGGCGCGCCGGGAATTGCGAGTGAGGCGGTGCGGGTGGATTTGGGCGCGGAGCAGATCGTGGAGATCACGATGGGATCGCTTCGCACGGTGCGGGACGCGACCGGTGTGCCGGCGGAGCAGGCCGGACGGGTGAATGTGGTGCTGGACGGGCGCGCGGTGTGGGAGAGCGAGGGATATTTTCACACGGCTGAGGCGGGTGAGGTTGCAGTCGGGCGGAATCCGATTGGCGGAACGAGCTGCGGTCCGGCGTTTACGGGAGAGCTGCTGGCGGTTGATCGCGTGAGGCGGTGAGCGGAAGAAATCGGGATTGCGCGTGCGGCGCGGCATTTGTCCCATCTTGGAATGTCGCGAATTCAACTGCCGCCACGGGAAACGCAGAGGCGACTGTTCCGATTCCTGTTCGTGGGCGGTGGGACGGCGCTGATGCAGTTGGCGGTGATCGCGGTGCTGAAATGGTGGATGAGCGATACCCTGGCGTTTACGATCTCGTGGGTGGTTTCGACTGCGACGCACTATGTGGCGAATCGCTTTTGGGCGCTGCGGAGTGCGCGGCGAGACGGTGGCAAGCAATTCGGAGAATACCTCTTCACGATCGCGGTGAGCTACGTCATCAATCTCATGGCGTTCAAGCTGTGCCGCGACTTGCTCGGGTTGAGCGTGGAGTGGTCGACGGTGGTCGCGATCCCGCCGTCGACGGTGGTCGTGTTCCTGATGCTGAACTATCGGGTCTTTCGGGCGACGGCGAACGAGTCGGCGAAAAGCTGAGCCTAATTGGCAGAAGGTTTAATCACCGGGAAGCCACGTACGGCCGCGGTCTTCGGGGACGATGCGGCGAAGTGTATAGATGTCGGTCGCGGCGAGGTCGGCCGCGTGTTTGTCGAGCGTGGGCCAGGGATCCCACGGAGCGGCGAGAAGGCGGCCGCTGATGCCATCGCTGGCGGGTGAGAGGAGCCATTCGACGCAATCGAGGGCTTTGTCGAGCGAGGCGCCGCCCGCGGCTTTCTGCTTTTGTGCGGCGGCGAATTCGGCTTCGCCGACGACGGATGGACCGAGGGCGAGGACTTCCTCGGTCAGGCGTGTGTTGATCGCGCCGGGAGCGAGGGCGTTGATGTCGAGGGCGCGGCCGCGTTCCTCTTCGGCGATGGTTTCGACAAGGCGGACGATGGCGGTTTTCGCGACACCGTAGGCGGAGAAATTCGCGCGAGGCTTGGTGGCGCCGCCGCCGGAGAAGCAGACGATTTTCGCGCGGCGTGGAGCGGGAATGCGCGCGAGGAGGGCGTCGAAGGCGCGGAGCGTGAAGAAAGTGCCGTCGAGATTCGCGCGGATGGTGGCGGACCAATTGAGCGGAGTGGCGGAGAGCGCGCGGCCGATTTCACCCTGGAGGCCGGCGCAGGCGATGACGCCGTCGACGTGGGGCCACGCAGCGGCGACTTCGGTGGCGGCGCGCTCGACGTCGGGCCAGTTCGCGACGTCGCAGCGGGAGAAACGGAAGCGCTCGCGGTGTTGCGCGGCGAACGCGGATTGATCGGAGCGGGCGAGTCCCCAGACGTGATGACCGCGAGTGAGCAGACGCTCGGCGAGGGCGCGGCCGATGCCGGTGCTGGAACCGGTGGCGATGATTCTCATCGGGAAAGTGAGAGTGAGAGGGAAAGTGAGAGTGCGGAGAGTTAGGGGTGGTCGCGGAGGGTTTTGATGGTTGCGGTGAGGATTGCGATGATCTCGTGGCAGAGGGCGACTCGGGGTTCGATCACGTCGGGAGGGAGCCAGTGTTTAAAGCGTCGATAGCGGCCCGCTGTTTCTTGGGCGGAGCCGCGCGCAATGATGAGGAACTGGGTGTATTCCTTGCGGCTGCCTCGGGCCGTATCCTTCCTCGATGTTTGCGGCGATAGAGTCGGAGCTGGCCAACTGCTGCCCGATCAAACGCGTGAGCGTGAAATCAGTGCGAAGGAGACCGAGATCGGCCACCACGAAATTGAACAATTCGACCGCCTTCCGATGGGCACCGAAGTTCAGCAGATTTCCGTTATCACTCATGGCGGGGTCTCTCCGATTTCACTCTCACTTTCTGGCGTCGTACACCCAGCGGTTAGCCTCGAGCCAGCGGAGCGTGCGGATGATGCCTTGCTCGATGGTGAGCTTGGGCTTCCAGCCGGTGGACTGGATTTTTTTTGTATCCAGGAAAATGAAGGGGTTGTCGCCGATCCAGCCGCGGTCGCCGCCGGTGTATTCGAGTTTCGGTGACAGGCCGAGCGCGGCGCAGATGAAGCGGATGCTGTCGTTGACCTGCACGAACTCGGGCGTGCCGAGGTTGTAGATCTGCGTGTGGTGCTTGGCATCGCGCGCGGTATGGGCGCGCGTCACGTGAAGCAGGGCGTCGATGCAGTCCTGCACGTAGAGGTAGCTCTTGCGTTGCTGGCCGTTGCCGAGGACGCGGAGGTGATCCGGGTGGGCGACGAGCTGCTGGTAGAAATCGAAGACGTGGCCGTGCGTGTAGCGTTCGCCGAGGATCGAGACGAAGCGGAAGATGTAGGCTTCGTCGATCTGTGCGCCCTCCGCGTAGGCGGCGAGGAGGCCTTCGCCGGCGGTTTTCGAGGCGCCGTAGAGGGAAGTCTGGATCGGAAAGGCGTCGGTCTCGGGCGTGGGTTTGTCGGGGGTGACGAGCGCTTCCCCGTAGACGGAGCCGGTGGAGGAAAACGCGATGCGCTTCACGCCGTTCGCGCGCATGGCTTCGAGGACGTTGAAGGTGGCGATCGTGTTTTGCTGGAGATCGCGTTCGGGGTGTTTCCAGCCGTCGCGGATGTCGGCGTTGGCGGCGAGGTGGAAGACGAAGTCGGCGCCTTTCATCGCGGCGGTGAGCGCAGGGAGATCGAGGTTATCGCCGCGAATGAGACGGAAGCCCGGGTGTTGTTGCGCGCCTTCGAGGAAACGGATCTGGCCGGTGGAGAGGTTGTCCCAGCCGGTGACGTTGACGCCGTCGGCGAGGAGGCGGTCGATGAGGTTGGATCCGATGAAACCGGCGGCGCCGGTGACGAAGACGTGTTGCATGCGCGGGTTGAGTGAGAGTGAGAGTGGAAGGGAGTGGGAAAGTGAGAGGGATGGGGGGCGGGACGCTCAACGTTTAACGTTTTACGCTGAACTGGGGCAACTCAGGGTGCTGGAGGAATACCGAGGGAGGCGTCGATGCGGCGGCGGAGGAGTTGGTAGTTTTGGCGGACGTCTTCCGGGACGCCCCAAAGGGTGTCGCCTTGGTAATGCAGGGTGAGTGCGGCGGTGATGGCGACGGCGGCGAGCGTGAGGAGGACGAGCGAAACGCGCAGCGCGCGTCGCCAAAGCGGCGGAGCGGATTCGGTGGTGGTGAGACCAAACGCGGCGGCGCAAATCAGGAATGGGCAGAAGTCGCCCGTGTAGCGTTGGGCAGTGGC
>JAKFEQ010000063.1:0-138391 GCA_036675625.1 Opitutaceae bacterium
TCTATGATGATCCGGCTTACGCCTCGACGAAGGCGCAGCTCGAAAAAGAGATCACCCGGCTCCGGCAGGAGCTGAAGGTTCCGGAGACCACGCCGCCCAACTTCTTCGGGCGGCAGGGACCGGTGCCCGGCAGCCAAAAGCCGCAAACGGGCGGCGGCGCGCCGAAGCGAAAGCAGAAACAAGGCGCCGGTAAACAGCCGTAGCCGAAAGGCCCCGCGCTCGCCGCGCGTGTGCCCGCGAGCGCGTCCGACACCCTGGCCCGCATCGACTCTTAACCCCTCGTTACCTCCATGAAAAAAATCACCTGTGTCGTGCTCGGCGTCCTGCTCGCGGCGGGCGCGATGTTTGCCGCGGCGCCCGCCCAGCGCCCCAATGTGCTCTTTATTGCGGTCGACGACATGAACAACGATCTCGGCTGCTACGGCAGCCCGATCGTGAAATCGCCGAATATAGACCAGCTCGCCGCGCGCGGGGTGCGATTCGATCGCGCGTACTGCCAGTTTCCGCTTTGCAGCCCGAGCCGGGCGTCGATCATGACGGGATTGCGGCCGGACCAGACGCGCGTCTTCGACCTGCAATATCATTTCCGAACCGGGCTGCCGGATGTCGTCACGATGTCGCAGCTCTTCATGCAAAACGGCTATTATGCCGCACGCATCGGAAAGATATATCATTACGGAAATCCCGGGCAAATCGGCACCGACGGACTCGATGATGCGCCCTCGTGGAAGGAAGTCTTCAATCCCGCGGGCATCGACAAGACGAAGCTCGAGCCGCAGATCATCAACCACACACCGAAGCGCGGCCTCGGGTCGTCGTTGTCTTTCCTGGCGGACAAGGAAGGCCGGGACGAAGATCACACCGACGGCATGGTCGCGACGCAGGCGATCGCGCTGCTCGAAAAGCATCAGAAGGAACCCTTCTTTCTTGCGGTCGGTTTTTATAAACCGCACTGCCCCTATGTCGCGCCGCAGAAATATTTCGATCTGTACCCGCTCGATAAGATCGATGTCCCCGAGATCCCGAAGGACTTCGAAAAGTCCGTGCCGGAGTCGGCGCTTTCATCGACCAAACCCTGGCCGAACTATCAGCTCGACCGTCAGAAGCTGCGTGAGGCGAAGCAGGCTTATTATGCGACGATCTCCTTTGTTGACGCGCAGATTGGCCGCGTGCTCGGTGCGCTCGATCGACTCGGATTACGCGATAATACGATCGTCGTTTTCTGGAGCGACCATGGATATCATCTCGGCGAACGTGGACTGTGGATGAAGCAAAGCTGTTTCGAGGAATCCGCGCGCGTGCCGCTGGTCATCGCCGGGCCTAATACAAAAGCGGGTGGCATTTCGAAGCGGAATGTCGAGCTCGTGGATGTTTACCCGACGCTCGCGGATCTGGCGGGCCTGACGCCGCCCGCGAATCTCCCCGGCGCCAGCTTGCGGACGCTCCTCGGCCGGCCCGATGCTCCCTGGAATCGCCCCGCTTTCACGCAGGTGCAACGTCAGGGCTTTCCCGGCCACAGCGTGCGCACCGCGCGCTGGCGCTATACAGAGTGGGATGGCGGGAAGCGCGGCGTGGAGCTGTACGATCACGAAAAGGATCCTGGCGAGCTGACCAATCTCGCGAGCGATCCGAAGTTCACGACGATCGTCGCGGATCACCGTGGTTTGGTCAGAAAAAACTGGCCCACGCGCGTCACCGGGGGCGGCGCGAAAGCCGCCAAGAAGCCGTCGAAATAAGCGCCGCCTAAAAAATAACCGACGATTCTTTTTCGCTATGCACTCTACTCCTTCCCTGGACCGGCGCACTTTCCTCAAGACTTCCACTGCCGCCGCGGTGGCGTTCACGCTACCGCGTTTCAGCATCGGCCAGACCGGACCGTCGGCAAACGGCAAACTCAACGTCGCCTGTATTGGCATCGGCAACCGCGGGTTCTACTGCGTCTCCGAGCTGATGAAAGATCCGCGCGTCAATATTGTTGCGTTTTGCGACGTGGACGAAGAGCTCGTCAACAAGACCTACGCCAAGGGCGCCGAGCTCAAGAAAACCGCTGAGCTCACCTGTGCCGATCTGCCGACCGTGCCGCTCTTCAAGGACTATCGCGAGATGTTCGCGAAGATGGGAGACGTGATCGATGCGGTGACTGTTTCGACGCCTGATCATCATCATTATCCGGCGGCGATGATGGCGATCAAACGAGGAAAGCACGTCTATGTAGAGAAGCCGTTGACGCACAGCGTTGCGGAAGCGCGAGCGTTGCGCGACGCGGCGAAGAAGAAAGGCATCATCTCCCAAATGGGCAATCAGGGGCGCGCGACCGACGGCATCCGCTTGATGAAGGAGTGGGTCGACGCCGGCGCCCTCGGCGACGTGCGAGAGGTCAACGCGTGGTCGCCACCGTTTCCCGAGCGGTATTTCAAGCGCCCGGCCGCGGTGCCGCTGGCGGCAGAGCAGCCGCCGCCGACGCTGGCGTGGGATCTCTGGCTCGGGCCGGCGGAAAAGCGGGCATATAACTCGCTATATACACCGGAAAAATGGCGCGGTTGGTGGGATTTCGGCAATGGCATGCTCGGCGATTGGGCCTGTCATACCCTCGATGGCCCATTCTGGGCATTGGGGCTGGGCGCACCGACGTCGGTCGAGGCGAAAGTCAGCGCCGTCAGTAAATATAACTCCCCCGAGACCGCGGAGGTGACGTATAAGTTTCCTGCCCGTGGCAAGCGTCCGCCAGTGACGTTGAAGTGGTTCGAGGGTGCGGGCAAGAAGCCGGCGACACCGGCGAAATGGGAGGATGACCCGAAGAAGCCGGGGCTGCCGGACCGTGGAATGTTCATGGTCGGTGACAAGAACACGCTCTTCGCGCCAATCGGCCGGCCCGACAGCCCGCGGCTGATCCCGAACGCGACGATGGAAGAGTTTAAAAAGAACCGTCCGCCCGCCACGATTCCGCGCGTCGTCGGCGGTCCGTTGAAGGAGTGGGTCAACGCGATCCTGAAAGTCGGCCCCATCCCAGGCTCGAACTTCGAATATTCCGTGCCGCTCTCCGAGATGGTGCTCCTCGGCGTGATCGCTGTGAAGACCGGCAAGCGCCTCGAATGGGATGCGAAGGCCGGCAAGATCACGAACGATCGCTCGCTCAACAAGCACGTCGCGATCACCGCGCGCGACGGCTGGAAGGTGTGAAGCGGCCCGCGGCGCTGCGCGTTTATATAGCGGGAGATCGCTGTAGGCCGCGAGCTGGCTCGCGCGTCGAAGAAGCGCCGGCAAGCGGGCTGCCTAGCCGTGGCATTTCGTTCTAAAATCGGGGACGTCTCCGCCCCCGGTTGCGTGCTCAGCGTTTTCCCACGCGCTTGTAGTCGGAAAACGTCACCGTCATGTCGGCGTCGAGCGACTTGAACCAGAAGGCCGTGCCGCGAACGCGCGTGGTCACCTTCTGTGGCAGCGCTGGTACGTCGCCGCGGGGGCGGCTGTAGCTCATGGTTGTTTTCATCTCGGTGATCGTGACCGCCAGTGTCGGGCTGAATTCGCCGGTGCTTCCGAGCTCGATCGAGTCGATCGTTTGCGACGGTTTGTGCAGGACCAGGGTGGCACGAAGGAATTGGGCGGTTTTATCACCGGCCTCGGCGGTTCGAAGCGCGCAGCGAAAGGTCGCGTTTTCCGCCGTGTCGGAGATGCGTTCGAGCGAGGTGAGATCGAGCTGATCGATAATACTGGGCGCGGTGCCGCCGCGCGAACGGCGCGAGCGGTTCTCGGCGTAGGTCGCAAGCTCGCGGGCAGTGGGCGCGCGACCGTCTTTCTCGACGAGCGACCAGCGTTCGAATTCCGGTTTCGCCGCATCGCAGCGCTCCACGGTCGACCGTCCTTCGCCGACCGTCGTCTGAGTGAACGACCAGCCCCGCGGCGGCTCGGCGCGAAACGCCTTCAACGCGGTCGTGAGCTCGGGTGGGACCGCGGCAAACGTCGTGGCGACGAGGAGCAGAAAAAGGATGGAAACGCGCATGGGCGCAGGAAGCCCAGGTCTTCAGGCGAAGCAATGCAACTGTCGCGGACGATCGCGGGAAAGGACAGGAAGCCGGGCTCCGGGCGATGATGTCATTGAAGTTCGGATACGGAAAAGAGGCGGATCGGGCCTTGTGATGGGGCGCCGGGAGCCGCGGCGTGCCAGCCTTTATCATATTCGGCTTGTACATTTCGCTCTAAGATTCGCGCGGCCGATTCGTTTTCCAGATGAACCCTTAACCCCGGAGGACAAGATGGATCGCCAATTCGCTTTGCCGATTGCGTTCGCCGCCGCCCTGCATGGCGCGCTGCTGTTTGGTTTCACCAAGACCTCGCGTCCGGCGCCGATCGCAGAACCAGCCACGCCGCCCGTGCCGTTCGTGTTGCTCCGACCTGAACCGGAGGAAGTGCGTCTGGCGCCGGACGATCGTACTGAATCGTCCGCACGGAAGGCCGTGATCGACACTCCGGTGCCCATCTCCTCACCGGAGCCGGTCGCGATCGACGTATCGAATCCGTTCACGATTTCCCCGCCGCCGGTGCGGGTAAATACGAGCGACATGCGGAGCGTGCTCGATGTGCCTGCCGGGCTCCGCGATGGGACGGGGGATAATCCCTGGGGGCCCTCGGTCATTCCGAGCACGTTGCTCGACGACTCCCCGCGCGCGCGCCTGCAAGCTGCGCCGCTTTATCCATTCGAAGCAAAACGCGAAGGCCTCAGCGGCGAGGTCGTCGTCGAGTTCCTGGTCGATGAAACGGGCAGGGTGCTCGAACCGCGCGTCGTGCGGTCGACTCACCGCATCTTCGAGGCTTCGTCCTTGCGCGCAGTCGCGAAGTGGAAATTCGAGCCGGGCCGGCGCGAGGGGCGGGTCGTGCGGTTCCGGATGGCAGTGCCGGTCGTGTTCAACCTGAACGACTGAGAGCGTTCTGTTGCCGCGCCGTGTACACCTGCGCTGCCTCGCTTATGCGACCGCCACGATTCGCTGCGTGGCGGTTGCACCGCGACCGGGCCCAGTCACCTCGTCGCCGATGTGCTTGCCGAGGAGTTGCCGTCCGAGTGGCGATTGCGGCGTGAGGACGAGAATCGTCCGACCGTCGACCGTGACTTCGATTCCACCCGCGCGAGGGCCGAGAAAATACCACGCGCGTTTCCCGCTGCCGGCGCCGCCCGCTTCGAGTCCGACCAGCGCGCCGAGGGCGATCGGATCCTGAGGCCCGAAGTCCGGCAGCGGTAGCGTAACATAAATCTCGATACTCGTGCCGATCTCACCCGCGAGCTTGGCCTGGCCCTCGGCGAGATAGGCTGCCTCCTGGCTGTGGGTGTCCCATTTGCTTTCGGCCCGGCTCTCCTCGCTGATCGCTTCGTCGCGGGCCATCACCGCGGCGTTGGTCTGGGTGGCGAGCTCCTGCTGGAGCTGTTGGAGAATGGCGGCGCGGAGCGCGGACTTTTTCACGGCGAGAAAATTTTGGTAAAAGCGTGGCCGCCCGTTTTTGTCTGGCGCAGCTGAAAAGCGAGTCGCATCTTCGCGCGAGACCCGCCCGGACCGCAACGGGCATCACGCATGGCGAGAAAAATCAGTTTCATCAATTACAAGGGCGGCGTCGGCAAGACGTCGCTGATCGTCAATACAGCGGCCTCGCTCGCGAAATTGGGCAAACGTGTCCTGCTTTTCGATTTCGATACCCAATCCAATGCGAGCATCTGGCTGCTGAAGCTCGACCGTTGGAACAAGATCAATGCCACGGGAGAGGGTGCGATCTATTCGGTGTTCGATCCGGGCAAGGCCCAGGTGAAGGATCTCATCATCAAGGACGTTCTCGAGGGCAAGACCGGCGAGAAGCTGCTGCCCGGATTGGATCTGGTTCCCACGACGTTCAATCTCGTCGATCTGGAAAATGAATATAACGGCGATCCCAAGCGGCCGCCGTATCTGGTGTTCTACGAGCAGCTCACCGCGATCGAAGCCAACTACGATTTCATTCTTTTCGACTGTCCGCCGAATATTCTCCGCGCGTCACAGTGCGGCGTGTTCTCGTCCAATGAGATTTATGTGCCGGCCAATCCCGATGCGCTCAGCCTCATCGGGTTTACGCTCCTGGTGGAGAAGCTCCTGAAGTTTCACCAGTTGTCCGCGAGCTTCCGGAAGGCCGGCATGGGACCGGCCGCGCAGGTGCAGGGGATTATTTTCAACTCGATCAAGACGGGCGTGGACATCGAGGTGCCGAAGATGCGGATGCAGCTTCGCCTGAATCAATTCAAGGCGGCGAAGCGCGCAGCGCCCACCGCGAAGATCTTCGATACGCAGATCCGCGATGCGATGGTCGTCCGCCGTGCGGTGGCGCTCGGTCTGCCTGTCGCGCTGGTGAGTGCGGAAGCGACGGACGCCGGACCGAGCGGAGACAATGTGATCACCGACTACCGCAAGCTCGCCGCCGAGCTCATGCAGCATGTGCAGTAAAAGACCAAGGGACTAAAAGACCAAGGGACTAAAAGACCAAAGGACCAGGAGACAAAAGACAAAGGACAGAGAGACCGGGAAGGCGCGAGGAAACGAAATACTGATGGGGCGCGGTTGGTCCTTTAGTCTTTTGGTCCCTTGGTCATTTCCCTTTTCTTCCGCTTTCATGAAATCTACCGCCAAAGAATGGGATGAGGTGCGCGGCGCATTTGCGACCTCGATCATGGTCGACACCTCGCTCCACAGCCTCGCTCAGAATCTGGATGGCCCCGAGTGGCCGATCAAAGCCAAGGACGAGACGCCGGCCAAGTATATCGATCTCGGCTTCGAGGAGGTCGTCGAGCTGTTGCAGCTCAAGGGGCAGAAGCCGGAGCTGGTGGACCTGTTGATCGAGATCCTGCGGGAGACGCTCGCGTTCGACAGCCCGTTTGGCGACATGGTCGAGCAGGCGCAGGCAGCTTCGGAGCGTGACAACCCGCTGCTCAAGAATCTCGCGAAGCTGAGCATTCCGGAAAACTTCCCCATCGTGCTCACGGCGCTGGAGCCAGGCACGCTGGAGTTCTGCAAGCTGGAAGGCCGGAACACGCTCGGCGAGTTCGCGGTGTTTGCACAGACGATGTCGCAAAACGTGATCGTCGGCGGCGATTTCAAGAAGCTGCTCAACGCGCTCTCGCATGTGGACGAGGACGCGCTCGCCGAGGTGCTGCCGTTTCGGCGCGGCCAGAAAGGCCTGCATCTCGTCGAGGCGCTGGCGCATTGCAGCCGCGCTTCCGATGCGGCGGCGCGGACCGAGATCGCGACGACGTGGTTCCGCGATGAGTTGACTGCAATGGAGAAAGATCTCGCGGCCGGCGGCTCGCTCGAGCGGCACTTTGTGGTCCTCGGGGACGCAGAGCTCGAAAAACGTGCCGTGGCGTTGTTGCGGCCGCACCTGCGCGTTCCGGCGGCGCTGGGCAAACCGGCTGGCGAAAAGAAGAAATCCGGCTTGTTTGGCTGGTTCTCGAGGAAGTAACCGCGCGATGTCCGAATCAGGCCCGATCAAATTTCCCCCGGCGAAACCCACTGCGCCGGCCACACTCTCACTCCGGCGCCGCTCGCCGGCGGCGGCGCGAACCCCGTTTCATGTTTCCGAAGCATCGGCCGCGGCGCGTGAATCGATCAAGGCGATCGTCTCCGCGACGCGCTCTCCTTTCGCCGGCAGCCCGGCGGCCGAGGGCGCCAAGATCGCCGAGCTCGAGCGCACGCTACGCCAGCTCGAAGCCACCCTCGCCGAACGCGAACGCGTGATCGCGGACAACGAGACGCGGCTCGCCGAGCGCGAGCGCGATCTCGCGGAGATGGAGGCGCTGCTGATCGCCCGGGAGCAACTCCTCGCCGCCTCGCGGAAGCCCGCGCCCGCGCAAGCCGGAATCTCGCCCGAGGAAAAGGCGGCGCTCGAGCAACTCCGCGCGGAGCTCGAGCGGCAGGAAGCGAGCCTCAAGGAGTCGAAACAGATCCTGCGTGAGCGGGAACAGTTTCTCGATGAATCGGAGACGAAGCTCTTCGAGAAGGTGCAGGCGCAGCAGGAAAAGGAAGTCGAGCTGGAGCAGCGCGAGGAGGATTTGCGCGCTCGCGATCGCCGCGTGAGGGAGAGGGAAGCCGCGCTCGATCCGCAGGTGGCCGCGGCATTGAAGAGCGAGGACGAAAAGGCGCGGCAGCGCGACGAGTTCAGCGAGTGAGGTTCGATTCCCTCGCGCGCGGATGCGGTGTTTCGCGAACGCGCGCAGATTCCGCCCGGGCGGGCGTGGCGATCGGCTCGTAATCGTCGAAGCGGAGTGATTCCTCCGCGCGTGCGGTCGACGCGAGTGCTCTGGTCGCCTGGGATTGTCGCGCGGTCTTCTGCTTCGCGGGCGACGGAATAACCATGGGCCGATTGCCGGCGGCCTCGGCGAGCCGATCGCGTTCCCCGCGGACGACGTTCTCCAGGCTTGTGACCGTCGATCGCATGGAGCTCGCTTGCGCGGTCAATTCTTCCGCGGCCGCCGCCGTTTCCTCGGCGTTGCTGGCGTTGGACTGGGTGATCTTGTCCATCTGGCTGACGGCGGAGTTGAGCTGGCCGATTCCCTGGCTCTGTTCGGTCGAGGCCTGCGCGATCTCAGCCACGAGCGCGTCGACTTTGCGCGCTTTCTCGACGATGTCGCTGAGCGACTGGGCGACGCTGCCGCTGATCGTGACGCCGTGCTCGCTCTTGCGAATGGCGTCCTCGATTTTCTCCGCGGTTTCACCGGCGGATTTCGCGGAGCGTCGCGCGAGATTGCGAACCTCCTCTGCCACGACTGCAAAGCCCATGCCGGCCTCGCCGGCACGGGCGGCCTCGACCGCGGCATTGAGGGCAAGGATGTTCGTCTGGAACGCGATCTCGTCGATCGTCTTGATGATCTTCCCGACGTCGTTGGACGACGCTTTGATCGCATCCATCGCGCGGCGCATCTCCTCCATGTGCGCAGCTCCGGTGTCGGCCGAGGTGCGCGTCTGGGCCGAGAGTTCCTTCGCGGCTTGTGCGCTCTCGGCATTGCGCTTGGTCATCGACGCCATCTCTTCGAGCGACGCACTCGTTTCCTCGAGGCTCGAGGCCTGCTCGTTGGCGCCGTTGGCGAGCGACTGGCTCGAAGCGGAAACCTGACCGGCCGCGGCGGTGGTTTGGTCGGCATTGGCCGTGAGTTCGCCGATCACTCTGTTCAGCGGTCGAGCGATCGAGCGGATCACCCAGGCGCCGAAGGCGGCGGTCGCGCACAGGATCGCCGCGGTCACGCTCGTGTAGACGATGAGCGTGCGCTCGGCGGCGGCTCCGATCCGCTGGGCGCTCGCGATATAATCCGCGGCGAGGATTTCCTCGACTTTCCTCATGAGGTCGATTTTGCCCGTGATCGCGTCGAACCACGCGGCGGAATCGATGCCGATAGCCCCCGTTTCCGCGCGGGCGAGTGCGGTCTGGCGCATCGCGGCGGCGGCTTCGACCACAGGGCCGCGCACCATTTTGTCCGCAGTCGTCCGTTGGACCAGCGTAGCCTGACTGCGGAACACGCGCAGGAACGTCTCTTGTGCGGCCACGGACTGATTGACCCGGCCGAGGGCGTCGCCGGTGAACTTGTCGGCGCTGAACACGCCGGTGAGCACCGCGCGTTCGATGCCGGCCTGCTCCTTGGCCTGTAGATAGTACACGTAGCTGCCGATGCCGGTCGCGATTTCGGCGTCCGATACGTAGTGCGACATCGAGACGAGCACATCGAGCAGCAGTGCGATCGTCTGCGTAAAGTATGCGGTGGACTCGGCGGCGGTGATCGCGAAGTCAGCGATCGCCTGGCGCTTCGCCTGCAGTTCACCGACGGCGCGGAAGGCATTGTTGAACTCGGAGGTAAATTGGCCGCCGAACGCCTGGGCATCGAACGAGGGAATCAACTTCTGCAGCACCGCGAACGCGGTATCGCTGGCCTTCTGTTGCGCGGCGAGCTCGGAGGTGAACTTCGCGCCTTTGCTTCCGACAAAAGCGGCGGCTCGTCCGCGCTCTTTCTGGAGCTCATGCACGAAATTTCCGATCTCGTTGAGCACATCGTTGCTCGTGTGCAACCGCGCGTAATCGCGGGTCACGGAATATTTCTCCCAGGCACCCCGGCCGCCGAAAGCGATCACGCCGAGCAGCGGCATGGTCAGGAGCAGGATGAGGCGGATGGTTAAGGAAAATTTGTTCATAATAGAGCGGAGCCGGGCCGCTGCCTGACACGATCGACCCCGCGGCAAACTAGTTGAGATTTCCGCTGTACGTAGTGTCACCCACAAACAATACAGCCCGGATGCGAGATCGCATCCGGGCTGTATTATATCGGAAAATTGGATCGACGCGTTACACGGCAGTTTCGGCGATCGCCTGCACGGTTTCCGGCGCGACCACGCGGTCGATGTCGAGCAGCGTTTTCACCGCGCCTTTCACTTTCGCCATGCCGAGCAGATAAGCGGTGTCGATCCGCGCACCGAATTCGGGCGTGGGTTCTATCTCGCTCGCCTGCAACGTGGCGACCTCTTCGACGCTGTCGACGATCAGGCCCATTTGCACGGTCTGCTCCGTCGGGAGCTTCACCTGTACGACGACGATGCACGTGCGCTCGCCGAACTCGGCCTTGAGACCGAACTTCACGCGCAGATCGACGATGGGGATCACGCGGCCGCGGAGATTGATCACGCCCTTCACGAACGCGGGCATCTGCGGCACCGGCGTGATTTTCTGCATGCGAATGATTTCGCGAACTTTCAACACGCCGATGCCATAAGCCTCGTTCTCGAGAACGACGGTCAGATATTTGCCGGCGAGCGACGCGGTGCTCGAGGCGGGAACGTGGGAAGCGGTGGACATGGTTTAAGATAAATTCGGCCCGCGGCGCCATGAGTTGAGCGTAATCTACGCGGGGACGCATTCTGATTTGGGTCATGCCGCCGGACGCTCGTGTGATGCTGTTCGTCGTGGCGCACCGCGTCGCGGGTTGCCGGCACCGGGTGGCCGCGGCGGCGGCCGCCCGATCGATCGCGTCGCGATTGAGGTAAACTTTGGCCGAGCAGCGCCGATGCAAGGGGTGTCCCGCTCTACGCGGACTACGCATGTCCATCTCCCCCGCCCAGCTCTCAGCCGTCGAAGACACGCTCAACCGCATCGCTGCCGAGTCGATCCTGGCGCAGCCCGGACGCGACGACGGGCTCGTGCCCGCTTACAGCCTGCTCGGCGATCTCAGCGATCAATGCGCCGAAGACTCCGCGTGGCACGCACGCGTGAAGATCACCCGCGCCGCGCTCGAAGCACTGCTCGATGCGGCGCAGCCCTTCGACGAGGCGACCCTGGCGCAATTGCGCGACCTCGTGGAGTGGCTGACGGATGCGCTGGGTATTCAGCGCGCGACCAGCAAGCCTGCGTCGCGTCCGCCCTTCGTCGAGCCGGACGCGTCCATGAACGCGTCCTCGTGCGAAGCGGAAACGGATCACCACGACAGCGGCGATGTGTTGATGGAGCTGAATCTCGAAGAGAATCGCGAGTTGCTCACCGAGTTTTACGCCGAGACGGTCGATCATTTGCAGCAGATCGAGGCGGCGTTGCTGGCGCTGGACCACGAGCCGGAAAACCCCGAGGCGTTGAACTCGATCTTCCGCTCGTTCCATACGATCAAGGGGAACGCCGGTTTTCTCGGCTTGGTGCCGATGCACACGCTCGCGCACGAAGTGGAATCGTTGCTCGATCTCGCGCGCAACCGGCAGTTGGTACTGAACGCCGTCATCATCACCGAAATTCTGAGCAGCCGGGATGCGTTGCAGACGCTCACGCAGCAGGTCGGCATCGCGCTCGAGAAAGGCCGGCTGCCCGATCAAGTCGTGCCGGTTAGCCATCTCGTGGCCGCCGTCAAGGTGCTCGCGGCCACGCCGCCGCCGTCCGCGAAGGATGAGCCGGCGCCGGAAACATTCTCGCAAGTCCCTGCGGGGGCTGAGGCCCCCATGATCGCGCCCGCGCTGGCGCCGGTCGTGCCGTTGCCGATCGCCGTTGCGCCGGCACCGGTGACCGTGGAGTCGGCCCTGCCGGTGGAGTTGGCGTCGAAGAAGTCGACCGCCGTCGCGAACACCAAATCCGGCTCCGCGACGGTCCGCGTCAACACCGAGAAGCTCGATTCGTTGATGGATGTCGTGGGCGAGCTTGTGATCGTGCAGAGCCAGCTGATCGAGTCTTCGCGTCAGGGTGGCGCCGACAACTCGACCCTGCAGCGCAATGTCGCGCAGTTGAGCCGGATCACCAAGGAACTCCAGTCGACTGCGATGTCGTTGCGGATGATTCCGATCAAGCCGACGTTCCAGAAGATGGAGCGGCTTGCGCGCGATCTGGCGCGGGATTTCGGCAAGAAGGTGTCGTTCGTGACGGACGGCGAGGATACCGAGCTCGATCGCACCGTGGTGGAAGAAATCGGCGACCCGCTTGTCCACATGGTGCGCAACGCGCTCGACCACGGCCTCGAGCCCACCGCCGATCGGCTTGCGGCCGGCAAGTCCGAGACCGGCACGTTGCGCCTGCGGGCTTATCATCAAGGCAGCAACATCGTCATCGAACTGCAGGATGACGGCCGCGGGATCGACCCGGAAAAGATTTACCGCAAGGCGCTCGAGAAAGGCGTCATCGCTCCCGGAGCCCAACTGTCGCGCGACGATATTCTCGCCCTCATCTTCGCGCCCGGATTCTCGACGGCGGAAAAAGTCACGTCGGTGTCCGGCCGCGGGGTCGGCATGGATGTCGTGAAGCGCAATATCGAGAAGCTGCGCGGCAAGATAGAGATCTCATCCCAGATCGGTCACGGCGCTGTCTTCAAGGTCAAGCTGCCGCTCACGATGGCGATCATCGACGGGCTGGTCGTGCGGGTCGGCGAGGACCGGTTCATTCTACCGAGCACTTCGGTACAGATGGCGCTGCGGCCGGCGCGCGAGTGCATTTCGACGATTCATGGCAAGGGCGAGGTGCTCGATCTGCGTGGACGCTTCGTGCCGATTCATCGGCTGCACCGGCGCTTCGGCATACATGGTGATGCGGCCAACCCGTGGGACGGCATCGTCGTCATTGTCGAAACGTCGGGAAAAATCTCCGCGTTGATGGTCGACGAGATGGTCAGCAAGCAGGAAGTGGTGATCAAGAATCTCGGTGCTTTCATGCAGAACCTGCCCGGCGTCGCCGGCGGCGCCATCCTCGGCGACGGCAACATCGCGCTGATTCTCGATCCCGGTTCCCTGCTGAACGCCGCCTGAGCGTCGGCTGGAAAGCCACTCCCACGACCATGTCTGCGACCAATCCTCCCACTGTCGAAGAAGTCTGCGAGCGCGCTCTGCGGCTCCCTTGTTCACCCGCGATTTTGCCGCGTTTGATTTCCGTCCTGGTGTCGACCGATAGCAGCGCGGACGACATCGCAGACATCATCAAGATCGATTCGTCGCTCGCGGCGGCAACCCTTCGGCTGGCCAACTCCGCGTATTTTGCATCGGGCACGCCGGCGGAAACCGTCGCGGATGCGGTCATCCGCCTCGGCCAGCGCGAGCTGTATCGGCTCGCGGCGCTGGCGTTGGTGAGCCGCTGGGAAGGTGGATCGTCGCGTGGCGAGCCGGGCGATTTTTGCCGTCATGCGCTCTGCACCGCGCTGGCGGCGGAGGTGCTGGCGGAAACGAGCGAGCGCGTTGATCCTCAAACTGCGTACACGGCCGGGCTGGTGTGCGATCTCGGAAAACTGGCCGTGGCGCACGCATGCGCACCGTGGTTTCCGATCCTGCGCGCGCAGTGTTCCCGTCAGGGCGGTACGTGGTCGCAGGCGGAGCAGGATGTGCTCGGCTACACGCATGCGGACGTGGGCGCGCGGCTGCTGAAGGCGTGGAGCTTCCCGGCGGTGCTGGCCAACGCGGCGGAGTTTTGCGAGCGGCCGGCCGATGCGCCGGAGGCAGCACTGCCCTTGCTGGCGCATCTGCACGCGGGGAAATATGTCGCGACGTCATTCGGCCCGGGCGTCTCCGAGGATGGATTTCTTTTCGAGCTCAACACACCGTTCCTGGTGGAGTGGGGTTTCACGCCCGAGCTGTTGCAGGAGACGATGGCGATCGTGCATGACCGCGCGAAGTTGCGGCTGCAGGACAAGCTGACTCACGGCGCGGTGACGTTCTAGCCCGCAACGCGGGCGCACACCTATCGTCGTCGGACGGGAGTGCAGCCGCGTCAGGTGATCAGCTGGAGCACGAGCGAGGGGAAGATGCCGAGGCCAATCACCAGGGCGGCGATGAGCACGAGCGCGGCGGCGGCGGCCGGGGGAACCCGGATGGCAGTTGCGTCCGCGCGCGGTGCGATGACGAGCGCCTGCTTCAGCATGATGAGATAATAGTAGAGCGCGATGGCGCTGAGGCCGATGGCAAGGACCGCGAGCCAGCCGATGACGCCGGAGAGTCCGCCCAACTTCAGGGCTGCGGCGAAGACGGCGAATTTTCCGAAGAAACCGGCGAGCGGCGGAATGCCTGCGAGCGAAAGGACGAAGACGAAGAGACAGAGCGCGAGCAGCGGGGAACGGCGATAGAGGCCTGCGAGATCGGAGAGTTGCTGGCATGCGCCGGCGCGCTCGACGGCGGCGATGACGCCGAAGATGCCGACGGTGGCGAGCCCGTAGGTGGCGGCGTAGTAGAAGAGCGGCCCGGGGCCGGCGCGGCCGGCAGCCATCACGCCGAGGAGCAGGGCACCGGCGTGCGCGATCGCGGAATAGGCGAGGAGCCGGCGGACGTTGGATTGCGCCAGGGCGGCGACGTTGCCGAGGAGGAGCGAGGTAAGCGCGATCAGCGCGAGCACCGGAAGCCAGCCAGGCAGCGTATCCAGAGTTTGAACACTGCCGGCGGCTGGGCCGGCGCCCACCCAGAGGAGCCGGGCGAACAGGACGAAGGCGGCGAGCTTCGAGGCGGACGCGATGAGGGCGGTGGAGGACGCAGGTGCGCCCTGGTAGACATCGGGCGCCCAGAGATGGAACGGAGCGGCGGCGGCTTTGAAGCCGAGCGCGACGACGATCATGACGAGCGCGACGATCAGGAGCGTGTTGGGCGCCTGCACGCCGAGCTGGCGGGCAATCTCCGGCAGGGCGATGGAGCCGGTGAGCCCATAGAGGAGGCTGAAGCCGAAGAGAAGAAACGCGGCCGAGACGCCGCCGAAGAGGAAATATTTGAGCGCAGCCTCGGCGGATTCGCGGCGTTGTTTGTCGAAGCCGGCGAGCACATAGAGCGAGAGGCTCGCAAGCTCGAGGGCGAGGAAGGCAACGAGCAGCTGTTGCGAGATGGCCATCAACGTGAAGCCGGAGGTGGCGAAGAGAAGGATCGCAACGTATTCCGCGGGATTGCGGAGCTGGGAGATGCCCGGCAGCAGGGCGAGCGTGAACGCGGTGAGCAGCAGGAGCGCGAGCCGGGAGGCGAGGGCGAGCGAATCGAGGACGAAGACGCCGCCAAAGACATCGCCGGGCTGGCCGGCGTCGAACGCGTGATAGACCGCGGCGACGAGCGCGAGCAGGCCGAGCACTGCGGCGGCGCGCGTGCGACGGGCGAGCGTTTGCCGGCGTCCGGCGATGAGGTCGAAGCCGAGCACGATGAGCGCACCGAGCACGAGGGAAGCCTCGGGCAGCAGGGCGTGCAGCAGGCCGGAGTAATCGAAGGTCATGGGGTGCCTCCTTTCAGCACGGTTTGCATGAGCGGAGAGTGCAAAGCGGGCGTGATCCAATCGAGGAGCACATCGGGTTTGAGGCCGACATAGACGGTGGCGGCGAGCAGCAGCATGGCGCCCGCGCGCTCAGGCCAGGTGATGGGTTCGTAGGAGGAGTGAAAGTGAGAGGGAGAGTGAGAGGCGGAAGGCGAGGGAGGGGCGACGGTGAGGTTTTCAGTCTTGCCGAAGAAGGAAACGTGGATGACGCGGAGCGTGAAGGCGGCGGCGACGAGAATGCCGGCGGCGGCGAAGGCGGCCCACAGCGGCGATTTTTGCCACGTGCCGATCAGGATCGTGAACTCGGCGGGGAAGCCGCTGAAGCCGGGCAGGCCCATCGAGGCGAGACCGGCGAGGACGAACGTCAGCGCGGCGAACGGCAGCAGGCGGTGCAGCGGGAGAGCGCGGAGGTCGTCGAGTTTGCGCGTGTGCGTGCGTTCGTAGACCATGCGACCGACGACAGCGAAGAGAAGGCCGGCGATCACGCCGTGGGAAAACATTTGGAGGACGGCACCGCTGACGGCGGTGGGATTGCCGGCGGCGAGGCCGAGCAGAACGAAGCCCATGTGGCTCACGCTCGAGTAGCCGATGACGAACTTGAAGTCGTCCTGGACGAGCGCGACGAAGCCGGCGTAGAGAATGCCGGCGATGGCGAGCCACGCGATGACGGGCTGCCAGAATTCGAAACCGACGGGAAAGAGCGGCATCGCGACGCGCAGGCAGCCGTAGGCGCCGAGCTTCATGACGACGCCGGCGAGGAGCATCGAGGCGGCGGTCGGCGCGGCGACGTGGCCGGTGGGCGCCCAGGTGTGAAACGGGAACATGCCGGCGAGAACGGCAAATCCGAGAAACACGAAGGCGAACATCGCGAGCTCGTGGCCGCGCGGGAAGTGGGCGGCGGCGGTGGCGAGATCGGCGAGCGCGAAGCTGTTGATGCCGCCGGCGGCGTAGGCCCAGAGCAGGCCGGCGAGTACGAGCGCGCTGCCGGCGAACGAATAGAGCACGAGCTTCATCGCGCCGTATTCGCGATTCGTGGAGCCCCAGATCGCGATGAGGAAATATTTCGGGACGATCGCGATCTCGTAGAAGACGAAGAGGAGAAACGCATCGGCGCTGAGAAACACGCCGTAGACGCCGCCGATGAGGGCGAGGAAGAGCGCGAAGAACTCGCCGGTGCGGTGCGTGATGTTCCACGAGAAAAGGACGCCGGCGGTGGCGGCGAGGCCGGTGAGGACGACGAGGGTGAGGCTGATGCCGTCGGCGGCGAGGTGGTAGCGGATGCCGAGCTCGGCGATCCAGGGCAGCTCGATGAGCGTCTGAAGGCCGGGCTCGGGTGTGAAGTTTGCGGCGGCGAAGAGAGCGACGGCGAAACTCGTGATGGCGGTGAGGAGCGCGATGATGCGGGCGGCGGCCCCGGAGCGCGCACCGGCGATCAGGGCGAGGGCGGCGCCGGCGAAGGAGACGTAGATGGTCCAGGGCAGCGCGTTCATGCGGGGAAGATGGGCCGCAAGGAGGAGCGGAAAGGAGTGAAGCGCGGAGGACGCGGCGTGGAAAAGCCACAACCAAGCTTAAAGCGCGGAGAGAACGGCCGGGAAGAGGCAGAACGCGGCGCGGCCGCGACCGAACCAAAAACACGGAGGGAATGGCCACGAAGAGGCACAGGAGGGCGCAAAAAAACACGGGCTGGTTTTGCGCGTTTCGTGATTTCTGTGGCGGCTAAACGGCCTTGGGATATTTCCTCGCGGCGCGTGCGGTTCCTGCGGGACAGAGTAGTGCAAAACGGCACCAGAAATACGGGATCTTTTTTGCGCATCTTTGTGCCTCTTTGTGGCCAAACCGCCTCGGGGAAATTGCTCGCGACGGGCGCGGATTTTGCGACTGGGTTCATGGCAGCGCGAGGTGTCCGGCCCAGGAGGCGACGAGCGGGTTGATGAGGCCGGCGAGGAGCTGCGGCGCGATTCCGAGGACGAACATCAGAATCACGAGCGGGACGAGCGGGGCGTATTCGATGCCACGGAGGTCGGCGAATTCGCCGGTGGCGGCGCCACGACGCGGTCCGTGAAAGACGCGTTGCCAGAATGTCAGGAGGAAGAGCGCGGTGATGAGGAGGCCGACGCACGCGATCGCGGCGGCCCAGGGCGCGAGACCGAAGACGCCGCGGAAGATGAGGAACTCGCCGACGAAGCCGTTGAGGCCGGGGAGGCCGAGGGAGGAGAAGAGTGCGACGCCGCAGAGGCCGGCGAAGATGGGGGCGGCGGAGCGGACGCCGCCGAAGTCGTCGATGGTGGCCGGGGGGAGCGCTGGCGGGGTGTTTGACGAACCCATGGGCAGGATGCCCATGCCACTTCCGGAGGTCACGGGCGGGACGCCCGTGGTGCATTCGCGGCGCGTCTCCAGAATACCGATACAGAAGAAGAGCGCGGCGGCGGAGAGGCCGTGGTTGAAGATCTGGAGGATCGTGCCGCTGAGGGCGGCCGTGGCGGCTTCGGTCGAGGGCGCGCCGCCGCCGGTGGCGTGGCTGACGGCGAAGAGGGCGAGCAGGCAGTAGCTGAGATGATTGAGCGAGCCGTATGCGACCATGCGTTTGAGGTCGCGCTGGCGCAGGGCGGCGAAGGCACCGAGAACCACGCCGCCGAGTGCGAGCCAGAGGAGGGTGGTCGAGACGGCGTGCAGTGGGGCGGGGAAGATCGGCCAGAGGATCCGGAGGAAACCGTAGACGCCCATCTTCGAGAGCACCCCAGTGAAGAACATCGAGGCGCCGGTCGGAGCTTCCGCGTATGCGGACGGCAGCCAGGTGTGGAACGGCCAGAGCGGCACCTTGACGGCGAGGCCGAGAAGGACGCCGAGGAAGACGGCGTGCGGCCACCAGCCGCCGAGGGCGGCGAGCTTGACGCCGAGGGCACCGTCGCGGGCGAGTCGGGCGAGCTCGGCGAAGTCGAGGGTGCCGGTGGCGACGTAGAGTGCGGCGAAACCGAGGAGCATGAACGCGCTGCCGCCGATCGTGTATACGACAAACTGATACGCGGCGCGCGTCGCGGCGGCGCCGCCGCCGGTGGCGTTTCGCCCCCAGAGTTTGATGAGGAAGAACGCGGGTACGAGGCTCAGCTCCCAGAAGAGGAACCAGTGCACGAAATCGAGCGCGAGGAAGACGCCGAGCGCGGCGCCTTCGATGGCGAGGAAGAGGGCGGTGTAGAGGCGGGGAGAGAGGGGGGCGGAGGGACGGGGAGAGGGGGAGCGGGGGAGAGGGGGAGACCAGGAGGTCAGGAGAGCGGCGGGGGTGATTATGGTCGTGAGGAGGACGAGGACCAGGCTGAGGCCGTCGAGGCCGAGATGGTAGTGGACGTTGAGGGCGGCGATCCAGGCGTGGCGTTCGACGAGTTGGGGGCCGATTTGCGCCGGCTCGAAAATCGAGAGGGCGAAGATGGCGAGCGCGAGGGTGGCGATGCTGAACGCAAGGCCGATGGCGCGGGCGGTCGGACCGGAGATGCGGCGGAGCATCGCGAGCAGAGCGGCGCCGAGCCAGGGCGTGAAGACGAGCAGGGAGAGGAGGGGGAGCTCGTTCATGACGTCGTTCCGTGAGACAAATATGAGACGGGCCAGCGTGGAGGTGGGGCTGTTTCTCCGAAACGGCCTGAGGTCCCGGAGCCGGCGAACTCGCGGACTGGACCTGCCTGTCGGGTGTTGAAATCAGGCCGGTTCGGAGAACCGGGCCCCACCTCGGCGACGCGGTGACGGGCGATGACGTTCAACGCACACCTCCGAGCATTACGATGAGGACGAGCATGACGAAGCCGATGGCGACGAGACGGAGGTAACCGTGGGCGTCGCCGGTTTGGGCGCGCGAGTAGGCGCGGGCGGAGCGGTTGAGGCCGCGGGTGCCGGCGTCGAAGCCGCCGTTGAGCACGTCTTCATCGGCCTCGCGATTGACGACGCCGGTGAACTCGCCGAGTCGGGCGAGGAAGCGTATCGCTCCGTCGAATACGTAGCGATCGAGGGCGTCGGCGAGCGCGGCGAGCGCGGTGGTGAGTTTGCCGAAGGTGGCGGCGTAGAGTTCGTCGAAGCCGAGTCGGGCGGCGAGGGCGGCGGAGACGCCGGGGAGTCTGGCGGCGATGGGATCGCGGGCGGTCGCGGTGGTGCGGACGCGTCGGATGTAGAGGGCCCAGCCGGCGCCGAGGCCGAGGGCGACGAGGACGATGGAGGTGACCAGGAGGCCGGCGCCGCCGGGCTCGGAATGGAAGGTGGGATCGAGCGTGCGTTGCAGCCAGGGCCAATAGGGCGTGCCGAGGAAACCGAGAACGACGGAGCAGATGGCGAGGATGACGAGGGGGATCGTCATGGTGCGTGGGCTCTCGTGCGCGTGGCTGGCGGCTTCGCTACGCGCGCGGCCGAGGAAGGTTTCTCCGATGAGACGCGTCATGTAGAACGCGGTGAGGACGACGGCAGCGAGGCCGATGTAGAAGGGGAGATGCGAGACGCTCCAGCCGTGCGCGGCGTGGAGAATGGCTTCCTTGCTCCAGAAGCCGGAGAAGACGAACGGCACGCCGGCGAGAGCCATCATGCCGATCGTGAAGGTAATGAAGGTGACGCGCATCGGGCCGCGCAGGCCGCCGAGCTGGCGGATGTCCTGTTCGTGGTGCGCGGCGTGGATGACGGAGCCGGCGCCGAGGAAGAGCAGGGCTTTGAAGAAGGCGTGCGTGAGGAGATGGAAGATCGCGGCGACCCAGGAGCCGACGCCGAGGGCGAGCATCATGTAGCCGAGCTGGGAGACAGTGGAGAAGGCGAGGATGCGCTTGATGTCGTTTTGGGCCACGGCGATGACGGCGCCGAGGAGCGCGGTGATGGAGCCGATCAGTGCGACGACGGTGAGGGCGTCGGGGGTCATCAGCGGATAAACGCGCGCGACGAGAAACACGCCGGCGGCGACCATCGTGGCGGCGTGGATGAGGGCGGAGACGGGCGTGGGGCCTTCCATCGCATCGGGCAGCCACACGTGGAGCGGGAACTGGCCGGATTTGCCGACGGCACCGCAGAAGATGAGGAGGCCGACGGCAGTGGCGGCGGTGAGCCCGCCGAGGGTGGTTTGGGCGAAGAGGCCGGAGAGGGCGTTGGATTCGAGGGCGCCGTTGCCGCCGTCGTAGAAGAGAAGCGTGCCGGTGGCGTCGTAGAGCCAGAGCATGCCGAGCAAGAGGCCGAGATCGCCGATACGGGTCGTGATGAAGGCTTTTTTCGCGGCGGCGGCGGCTTCGGGTTTGTGGAACCAGAACCCGATGAGGAGATAGGAGGCGAGGCCGACGAGCTCCCAGCAGATGAAGAGGAGGAGGAGGCTGTTCGCGACGAGCAGGCCAAGCATCGCGGCGGCGAAAAGGCTGAGGAAGCAGAAGAAGCGGGTGAAGTTCGCGTCCTCGTGCATGTAGCCGGTGCTGAAGATGAAGATCAGCAGGCCGACGAACGTGACCATCACGCACATGAGTGCGGTGAGGGGATCGAGGAGAAAGCCGAGCTGGACAGCCGTGTATCCAAGATCGAACCACGCGAAGTTGTGCGTGAGATGCGCGGAGGGATCGCGGAGGGCGGTGACGAGCGCGGCGCAGGAGAGGAGGAGGGAGATGGAAAGTGCGCCGATGGCGAGGGTGGCGGAGAGGCGGCGGCCGGAGCGCGGCGTGAGCGCGGAGATGCCGGCCGCGAGGAGCGGGAGGGCGGGGATGAGCCAGAGGAGGTGGACGGGGAGGCTCATGCGACGAAGGCGGAGTGGGGAAGATCCAAGCTCCAAGATCCAAGATCCAGGGAATGACCAAACAACAACTCGCGGGTGCGGCGGGCCGACGGGTGTTTGGCGGGTTGATGTTTCATTGGAGCATGGAGCATGGAGCTTGGATCTTCACCCTCTGAGGGTGTTGGCCTCCTGCAGGCGGATATTCCGTTGGTGGCGGTAGACGGCGATCACGAGGGCGAGGCCGACGGCGGCTTCGGCGGCGGCGACGGCGATGGCGAAGATCACGAAGATCACGCCGGTGGCGGGCGCGGGCGCCGGGCCGTAGCGCCAGAACGCGATGAAGTTGAGGTTCGCGGCATTGAGCATCAGTTCGACGCCGAGGAGGACGAGGATGGTGTTGCTCCGGGCGAGGACGCCGATGAGGCCGATGCAGAAAAGCGCGCTCGAGAACAGCAGGCAGAGTTGAAGCGGAGAGAGATTCACGGAGGAGCTGGGAGCGGGGAAGAGCTGAGAGATCGGAGGGGACGTGAGCTTAGGTCGTGTTCTTTGTTTTCTCGGGGGTGTCGGTTGAGGCGATCACGATGGCGCCGAGCAGTGCGACGGTGAGGAGAAGGCCGACGATCAGGAGCGCGGCGGCGTGCGGGCCCATGAGTTGAAGACCGAGTGTGTGCACGGTGGCGGCGGGCGGTGATGCTTCGGGAGCGGTGGCGAGCGGCGTGCTGATCACGGCGAGGGCGAGGACGCCGAGGACGGCGCCGCCGACGATCAGCGCGCCGATCGCGCGGCCGATCGATTCGCGGGCGATGGCGAGGTCTTCGCGGGAGCGGCGCGTGAGGAGGACGGCGAACAACACCACCATCGAAACCGCGCCGACGTAGACGAGCACCTGGGCGAACGCCACGAACTCGGCGCCGGCCCACAGGTAGAACGCCGCGATGCCCGCCCAACTCGCGATCAAGAGGAGCGCGCTGTGGATCAGGTTGCGCAGCGACAGCGCGACGGCGGCGGTGCCGAGCGTGCCGAGGGCGATGAGGAGGAAGGCGATCATGAGCGGCGGATGGCGGCGTGCAGCGGTGTCAGGCGTAGCGGTAGGTGCGCGGCGCGACGCCGGCGCTGAGCTTGCGGCCGAGGAGGACGAAGGGGACGACGACGATCGCGATGCTGAGCGCCCAACGGAGGAGCTGGAGCGGGCCGGTCCAGCCGGAGGTGAGCGACCAGACGGCGGTGTTGGCGAGGTTGATGAGCGCGAGCGGGACGAGGAATTTCCAGGCGAAGCGCGTGAGCTGGTCGATGCGCAGCCGCGGGAAGGTGGCGCGAATCCAGATGAAGCCGAGCAGGAGCGTGATGAGTTTCAGGCCGAACCAGACGAAGGAGGGGATGATCTCGAGGAAGGGCAGCGGCGCCTGCCAGCCGCCGAGGAAGAGGGTGACGGCCATGCCGCTGAGCGCGCACATGCCGAAGTATTCGGCCATGAAGAAGAGCGCGTATTTGAAACCCGAATACTCGGTGAGATGGCCGGCGATGAGCTCGCTTTCGGCCTCGGGCAGGTCGAAGGGAGAGCGGTTCGATTCGGCGAGGGCGGCGACCATGAAGATGACGAACCCGGCGAAACCCCAGGGCGTGAGCACGTGCCAGTTGGGAATGAAGCCCCAGTGCCAGCCGCCTTGATGTGCGACGATGGCGGTGGTGGAGAGCGAGCCCGCGATCAGGATGACGGGGACGAAGGAGAGGAGCAGCGGCAGTTCGTAGCTGATGAGCTGCGCGAGCGCGCGCATGGCGGCGAGGAGCGAGTATTTGTTACGACTGGCCCAGCCGGCCATGAACACGGCGAGTTCGGTCGCGGCGCCGGCGGCGAAGAAGTAGAGGACGGCGGCGTCGAGTTCGAGCGGCACCAGATTTCTGCCGAACGGAATGACGGCAAAGGTGAGGATCGAGAACGCGAGCAGCGCGACGGGCGCGAGGTAGTGCAGCACGCGATCGGCGCCGAGCGGGATGACATCTTCCTTGGTGAGCGCCTTGACGCCGTCGGCGAACGGCTGGGCGAGGCCGAAGAAGCGGAGCTTGGTGAAGGGCAGTGGCGTGCGATTCGGGCCGGGGCGATTCTGGATGCGGCCGAGAATCTTGCGTTCGGCGAGCGTGAGAAACGCGAAGAGCAGGCCGAAGATGGCGAGGATCGCGACGATCGCGAGTAGGCTGTTGAGGAGCCAGCGCAGCGGCTCGGGGAGCCAGCCGGTGAGGAGGTCGCGGAGGACGAGAGGGAAGCGCTCCAGCAGGGCGTCGGCCCGGGAGGGCGCAGCAGTCGAGAGTGAAAAGCTGAGCGTCGGGGGGAGTTGAGCGTTGAGAGCTGAGAGCTGAGAGTCGGGAACGGCGGTGACGAGCGGGAGGAAAGGTCGGGCGATCCACTCGCTCACGCTCGCAGCCACGATCGGAAAATGGACGGTCATGCGGCGGCCGGGGGCTTGGGGGCCTCCGCGCTCGGCGCGGCTGGCAGTTTCGGGTTGGTCGCGGGAGCGACGGCTGCGGATTGAGGAGTGGAACCGGCGGCGGGCGCGGGCGCAGGAGTGGCTGCGGCGGGCTTTGGCTCGGCGGTCGAATTGGAAGAAGAGCGGGCGGGGGCGGCCGCGGCTCCTGGGGGCTTCGGCGCGGCTGCTTTGGCGGCGGCGGCTGCTTTGGCTTTTTCTTCGGCGGCTTTGCGATCGGCGGCGAGGCGGGCGTCGACCTCGGCGGCTTCGGTGGGATGAATCCGGTGGTAGTAGTCGTTCGGTTTCGCGAGCTCCTCGCGGTTGAGAAGCAGGGCGTTGAAACGCTCGGTCGTCGCGATCTCGAAGACCTGATCCATCTTGATCGCGTCAAAGGGGCAGACCTCGACGCAGATCTGGCAGCTCATGCAGACGGAGGTGTCGATCGCGAACACCGCGGGATAGATCTGCAGCTTGCCGGCGGCGTCGGGTTTCTTGTCCTTGCTCTTCTCGATGTAGATGCACTGCGGCGGGCATTCCTTTTCGCATATCTGGCACGCGACGCAGCGGAGCGTGCCCATCGGATCGGTGGCGTTCTCGGTGATGAGAAAAGGGAAATTGCGATACGCCTCGGGGAGGGCGGGTTTGACCTCGGGGTATTCGATCGTGGTAAAGCGCGCAGGGTCGTGAAAGCTGCCCACGAGATTTTTCGCGGTGACTGCGAGACCTTGAAGTAGACCGGAGCCGAGCATGATTTTTTGACCGCGGATTACGCGGATGGCGCGGGTGGCGCGGATAATGGCAGGGCATCTAGTTTTATCGGCGTCATCTGCGTAATCCGCGGTTGAAATGATTTTAGCGGTCGACTTCGCCGAGGACGATGTCGACGGAGCCGAGGATGATCACGGCGTCGGCCACAGTCTGGCCGAGGCACATGTCTTCGAGGATGGTGAGGTTGACGAAGGACGGGGCGCGGACGCGGTAGCGATAGGGATTCGGGCTGCCGTCGCTGATGAGGTAGAAACCGATCTCGCCTTTGGGGCCTTCGATGCGGCCGTAGGCCTCGCCAGGTTTGGGGCGGAAGCCGCGCAGCTTCGCCTTCGGGTCCATGATCGGGCCGGCCGGAAGGCCGTCGAACGCCTGCTGCAGGATCTTGATCGATTCGCGCATCTCGAGGACGCGGATCATGTAGCGGTCGTAGACATCGCCGTGGTCGCCGAGCGGTATGCGGAATTCAAAACGTGGATACACGCCGTAGGCGTCGACCTTGCGGAGGTCGTAGTTGACCCCCGAGGCGCGGAGCATCGGGCCGGTGACACCGGCGCTGACCGCGAGGGCGGACGAGAGAGTGCCGATGCCCTGCGTGCGGGCCATGATGATCTCGTTACCCGTGAGCAGGGCCTCGAACTCGTCGAGAAATGCGCCGTAGTTGTCCGAGACCCGGCGGGCGGTGGCGAGCCACTCGGGGGAAGCATCGACGCGGCAGCCACCGAAGCGCTGGTAATTGCACATCATGCGGGAACCGCTGAGCGCCTCGAAGAGATCGAGGATCTTTTCGCGTTCGCGAAACGCATACATGAGCGGCGTGCCGCTGCAGCCGCAGTCCTGCATGAGGAAGCCGGCGAGGCAGGTGTGGTTGAGGAGACGCGTGAGCTCGGCGAGGATGACGCGGAGATATTCGGCGCGCTCGGGGACGGGCTGGCCGGCGAGCTTCTCGACGGCGATGGCGTAGGCCCAGTTGTTCGTCATCGACGTGAAATAGTCGAGGCGGTCGGTATACGGCATCGACCCGAGGTAACTCGTGTTCTCGCCGAGTTTCTCGTGGTTGCGATGCAGGTATCCGAAAACGGGTTTCAGCTTCACGATGCGCTCGCCGTCGAGCGTGACGATCATGCGAAACACGCCGTGCGTGGACGGATGATGCGGCCCCATCGAGACCTCGAGGAGATCGCCGTGGAATTCGTCGTGAACCGCGCGGACCTGCGCGCCGGCTGCGCCAATGCCCAAGGGCGAGTGACCAAGGTCCAACGACGAACCAGCCGGCGCGAGGGGCGAGGATGGCTGCGGCGTCAGGAGTTGGGTTCGGTCATTCATCGGGCGATCGAGCATGGGTCATTGGGCATTCGCCGCAGGCGTCGGCGGTGGAACTGCGGCCGGCGCGGGGAAATGCGCTTTGGCCTTCTCCAGCACCACGCCGTGCGGCGTGGGTTCCCATTCGTAGTCGTCGGGCTCGACGTAATCGCGGCGCATCGGGTGGTCTTTAAACGTATCCCACATCAGGATACGGCGAAGGTCGGGATGGCCGGCGAAGAAGACGCCGAAGAGGTCGAAGACCTCGCGTTCCTGAAACTCGCAGGAGCGCCAGATGGGCGTGAGGGACGGAACTGTGACCTGATCGGTGCGGTTGCCGGTGTGGAGGCGCAGGATCACGGGGCCGTGGCGCAGCGCGATCGAGTAGAGATGATAGACGACCTCGAGGTAGCCGGGCTGGATGCGTTTGGTTTTCTGTTCGACGACTTTCGGCGGACCGCCGGCGGGGTCGGGCTCGGTGGTCTTGGTCGTTTCGACGATCTCTTTTTCGGGCCAGTCGACGCCTGTGACGTTGGAGCATTGGTCGAACTGGAGCGCGGGATCGTCGCGCAGGAACTTCGCGATGGCGCGCGCGTGCGCGTGGTCGAGGAGGAGGCCGTGTTGCGCGGCGGGCCCGGGGTTTGTGATGAGCGTGATCTCCGCACCGGGAAAAAGGGAGAGGAGGCGATCGCGGAGTTGTTCGGCGGAGTCCATGATGCGCTAGTGCGTGATGCGAAGCCCGCGGGCGGAAGATCCGCGGAGGGAAGATCCAAAATACAAGCTCCAAGATCCAGAGAAGCTCCAATGTTCAAGGCGGGGGAAATTGGAAATTGGGCGTTGGAGATTCATTGGAGCTTGGATCTTGGTGCTTCGCCCGCGCCGGTCAGCTGGAGGATTTCACCGTGCGCACGGGCGCGGGCACCTGCCAGACATCGGGATTGGAGGGCGGCTCGATATCGTGGGCGCCGAATTCGGGGACCAGACATTCGCCGGTATTGGCGGCCTGGAGATGGCGCGGGGCGTCGGGGCCGGTGAGCTGGAAGCCTTGGATTTTCTGCTGGAGTTGGACGAGACCGTGGAGGAGCGCCTCGGGGCGCGGCGGGCAGCCGGGGATGTAGATATCGACCGGGATGAAACGATCGATGCCCTTGAGGACGTTGTAGCCCTGCTTGAACGGCCCGCCGGAAATCGCGCAGGCGCCCATCGCGATGCAGTATTTCGGCTCGGGCATCTGGTTCCAGAGGCGGACCACTTGAGGGGCCATCTTCTTGGTGACGGTGCCGGAGACGATGAGGAGATCGGCCTGGCGGGGCGACGGGCGGAAGACTTCGGAGCCGAAGCGGGCGATGTCGAATTTCGCCATCGAGGCGGCGATCATCTCGATCGCGCAGCAGGCGAGGCCGAAATTGAGCGGCCAGACGGAGTGGCTGCAGCCCCAGGTGTAGAGTTCCTGCAGGCTGGTGAGCAGGATGCCGTGGCGACGGAGCTCGGCGCGTTGTTCATCGGTGATTGCCGCCGGCGGTTCAAGCGGCTGGGGAGAAGCGGAAGCGGTGGGAGCGTCGCTCATGTTATTTCCATTCGAGGTGGCCGCGATGCCAGGCCCAGACGAGCCCCTCGGCGAGGAGCAGGATGAAGACGAGCATCGCGAGGAGCGCACCTGCGGGCAGTGCGGTGAAGGTTACCGCGAAAGGCAGCAGGAACAACACCTCGACGTCGAAGATGAGGAAGAGGATCGCGTAGAGATAATAGTGCGCCTTGAACTGGATCCACGAATCGCCGGTGGGGGCCACGCCGCATTCGTAGACTTCATTTTTCGTGCGGCCGGGTTTGGGCGGTTGGAAGTAACGGAACCAGAGCTGCGAGACCGCGAGCAGGATGACGGGAAACGCGACGGCCACGGCCACAAACAGGGCGAGGAACGCGTAAGGGTGAGTGCTCATCGGATCGGTGCGGGGAAGTTTTTTTGAGCGCGCTAGAACCTCAATTCGCAATCGTGCTTATTCTTTGCCCGATGCTACGCATGGTTTGCAACGCACGAGAAATCGTCGGCATACAACGCGAGGGGTTCCGCGGAATGAAGGGGGAACGCGGTGGGATTTCAACCATGAGTAGCCAGTAGTTTTTCAAACGTATCCGGCTAATTTCTGCGCAACGAAGCGTGCCGAAAACTTATCGCGCGAGCAGAATGCGCGCAGGAACCCTGGGTCGGAAAATGCTGGCGCATGTCGCGATGGCGCGGTGGTGGGCGATGCAACCGCGGCGGCGAACAAGCGTGGGCGTTACAATGACGTGCTGATGGCGTCGCGAAGGGAGCCGTGCACAATGAGTTCTTCGCCGGGCGCGGTGAGCGCGGCGCCGATGTCTGGATGCGAGGCGCAAAGCGCGGCGATCTCGGCTTCGGGCATGACGAAGAATGCGGTCGAGAGCGCGTCGGCTTGCGCGGCGCTGGGCGCGAGGGCCCAGGTGCGGTTCGTGCGCGACGCTGCCGCACCGGTGCGTGGATCGACGAGGTGTGATCCTTTGACGGCGATGCCGGAGCCGCTGAGCGAGGTGTTGACGAGGAGGATTTCGCGCTGTCCGCGGCCCTCGCCGACGTTGACGGGCCAGCCGGAAAAATCGGCGTTGGGCGTGCCGAGTCCGAGGAGGCTGCTGCCTCCGGCGTTGAGCAGCGCGGAGGAAATTTCCCACTCGGCGAAAAGGGTGGCGATGCGATCGAGCGCGTAGCCTTTGCCGACGGCGCCGAGATCGAGGCGGAGCTGGTCGGTGAGCGATGTCAGCGTGTGTGAAGCGGGATCGAGGGTGAACGGCGGGGCATCCGTTGCGAGGTCGCCCGGGCGCACGGAGGCGTAGGCGGGATCGAAGGCGCGACGCGTGGCGAGCGAGACATCGGCGGCGACGAGAAGGCATTCGAACGCATCCTCGGTGAGCGTGATCGATGCCCCGCGGGCGAGGCGATTGGCGCGCGCGATCGTGCTGGATTCGATGAAGCGGCTAAGCTCGTTTTCCAGGCGATCGACTTCGCCCCACGCGGCGGTCGCGACCTGGCGCGCGTAGTCGAATTCGTGTCCAGCGATGACGAGCTCGAAGTAAGTCGCCATGGCTTCGTGCTGGAAGGTGGGAAGGGGCATCAGGCAAAAGCTCCAAGCTCCAAGATCCAAGATCCAGAGAGAGGCCAGGATTCAATGGCGGGGAAATTGAGGGCTGGGAAGTGGGGTTTCAATGGAGCTTGGAGCTTGGTGCTTGGCGCTTTCTATCGCGGGATATTTTCCAGCGGAGCTTTAGCATCGCGATGGTCGGCCGCCAGAGGAGGCGGCCGAAACCGTATTTGGAATCGCCGTGCTGGCGCGCGTGGTGGCGGACGGGGATTTCGCCGACGCGGAACCCGGCGGCGACGGCGAGCGCGGGGATGAAACTCTGCATGAGCTCCATGGGGAAAAACGCATCGCGCACCTCGCGACGCATCGCGCGAAGCTGGCAGCCGGAATCGTGCACGCCATCGCGAAGGATCGCGCGTCGCACGACGTTGGCGACGCGCGACATGATCTTGCGGAGCGTGCTGTCGTGGCGGTCGACGCGCCAGCCGCACGCGAGATCGACCTGGCCGGAGTCGACGAGCGCGAGCAGTGCCGGGTAATCGCGCGGGTCGTTCTGGCCGTCGCCATCCATCATGAGAAGAATATCACCGCGCGCGGCGCGCAGCCCGGTGAGGAGCGCGAGGGCTTGACCGGAGTTTTGCGGCATTGCGAGCTCGCGGCATTCGGGCCAGCGCGCGTGGGCTTCGGCGATCTCGGCGGCGGTGGCATCGGTGCTGCCATCGTTGACGAAGATGAGCTCGAAGGACCGGCCAAGCGCGCGGAGAACCTCGATACAACGTGCGGCGAGCGGGAGGATGTTGCCGGCTTCGTTGTAGACGGGAATGACGAGGGAGAGTTGAGGCGTCGAAATCACGGCTCCAACGTGAAAAGGATGCAGACGACGCCCGGTCGCAAACCGAGGAAGGATTCACGGTAGGTGCGCGTGAGTCGCGCGCGCACGGCCTCGGCCTGGTCGGTGGAGGAAACGATGAAGGCGCCGTCGGAGTCCGCGGGCGGCGTGGCATAGTAGCCGACCTGCGGAAGCCCGCGGAAATACCACGGCAGCGGCCAGTATTCTTCGCCGATGACGCGGATCGGCTGATCGGGCGCGCGGGCAATCGCGGCCTCGGCAAGGGCGCGGTATTTCAGGATATCGGGGGAGCTGTGAACGTAAGCATACGGGTTGCGCTGATCGGCGGGACGAAGGAACGCGACGCGTTGTGTTTGCTGGTACTGGGTGGCGAGCGTGACGAGGGCGAACGCGACGGCGAGAGGACGGCCGGTGTTGAGTCGTGAGACGGCGGCGAGCGTCGCGGCGGCGAGCACGGCCAGACCGGGAACGAAATGGATCGCGTGCCACGGGGTTTTGTAGGCGAGGAGGGAAAACGCGAGGATGATGAACGCGGTGTAGAGGGCGGTCACGCGAAGGAGCGGAGTGCGGCCAGAGGCAGCCGCGGCGCCGGGAATGAAGGCGAGGACAAAGCCGGCGAGGGCGAGCGCGGAGAAGGCGATCTGGTGCCAGACGAGGCCGCCGTTTCGAAACCAGCCGAAGAGGTGCACGAAATACCACCACGGTTTCTCGTGACCGGTAGGCGGTGCATCGGAACCGAAACGCGTGGCCGCATGGGCGTAGGCGCTGAGGGCGTCGCGGAGGCCGGTGAGATTCGTGCCGAAGGACGAGTAGAGGAGAGCGGCGGTGAGGAGGAAGGCGGAGAGAGTGAAAGTGAGAGTGAGAGCGCGAGGGAGGAGATGGGGAGAGGGGGGAGTGCGATTTGCTTGCCGGTGTTCCTGGTTGCCGTCCGCTGGCTGGCGCTCGTTGCGGCGGCTGAGGCGGTAGGCGAGGTAGATGGCGAGCGCGGCGGCGGTGAGGAAGAGCGGGGCGGTGGCCTTGGTGGCCTGCATCAGGCCCATGGATACGCCGGTGGCGATCGCCCAGCCGGTGTGGCGCGTGCGCCACCAGGATTGCGCGCAGACGAAGGTGGCGAGCGTGAAGGTGACAAGGAGTGTTTCCTGAACGAAGTAGCGGCTGTAGTAGACAGCAGGCGGAGAGACGGCGAGGAACGCGGCGGCGGCGAGGGCAGGCCAGCCGGAACCGTCACGCGCGGAACTCCGAAACCACGGCGCGACGAGCAGCGCGAGAAGCAGCACCGACGCGGTGCCGAAGAGCGCCGGCACGAGGCGGACGGTGGTTTCGCTGAGCGCGGCGAGCGTGCGTTCGCCGCGGAGCCACGCGATGGGGACCGCGGCGTAGTAGAGCGTGGGGCCGTGGTGATCGCGCGGATCGAAGGCGTAACGGCCGGCTTCGAGGAGCTCGCCGAGCTTCACGGCCTGGTTCGCTTCGTCGGCGTGCATGGGCCGGCGGGCGAGGTCGTGAGTGCGCAGCCAGAATGCGGCGGCCGTGATGAAAACGAGGGTGAGCCAGCGGGAGATGAGCGAGGGCGTGAACGACACGGGTGAGCGATGAGAGACGAAATCCGGGTCGGAGCGAAGCGAAGAATCGGCTCGCCTCGGGACGGGCGTTGGCGCAATTGCTGGCGTCACGGTTCCACCCCAGCCGTGAATACCCCAACCGCCAATTCCGTGTCGTATGCGCCGCCCTGCCTGCTGGTGCGGACGGACGAGTCGCAATGGTTCCGAGATGGAATTCGCCCACATGAGAGCGAGCTGCGCGCGTATCTGCGCGGACGGTTTCCTTCACTGACCGATGTGGACGATCTCGTGCAGGAGACGTATGCGCGGCTGTTGCGGGCACGCGAGGGTGGCGAGGCGACGATCACGCGGGCGTATCTCTTCGTCGTGGCGCGGAATCTCGCGCTGGATTTGATCCGCCGGGGGAAGGCGGTAACGGTCGAGCGTTTAGATGAATTGGCACGCCTGACCGTTGTAGAAGAGAGGCCCGATGCGGCAGAGATCGTCAGCCATGAACAGGAACTCGTCCTCCTCGACGAAGCGATGCACGCGCTACCGCCACGCTGCCGGGAGATACTCACGCTGCGGCGGATCGAAGGGCTCTCGCACCGCGAGATCGCGGCGCGACTCGGCATCGCCGAAGGCACGGTCAACGCGCAGCTCGCGATCGGACTTATGCGTTGCCGGCAGTATCTCTGTGCCCATGGGGTGGCGCGCGCGTGCATCAACGTATCCAAAAATCCGATAGACCATGCACGCTGATCATGAGTTGAGCGCGATCGAGGAGGTCGCGGCGGACTGGATGGTGGAGCGCGATCGCGGGTTCACGCTCGAGCGTGAGCGGGAGTTTCTCGGCTGGCTGCGCGCAGATCCGCGGCATGCGGCGACCTTCAACGCTCTGGCAGAAACGTGGACGTTGATCGCCGAAGCACAGCCGGTGTCAGCGGCGGGAGACGAATGGAGGATGGGCGCTCGATCGATGGGCGAACGATCTGCCGCGAGGTACGGGCGTCGCGGAATCGGGTGGCGGGCGGTCGGCCTGGCCGCGGCTGCGGCGGTGGCCTTGATGGCGCATGTCGGTGGATGGCGGTTCGGAGCGGACTCTGAAACGGATGCGAGCGCGGGCCCGGCGGCAGCTTACACGCTGGCCGCGTCGACGGACGTTGGCGTGTTGCGCACGGTGGAGCTGCCGGACGGTTCCGTGCTTCAGCTCAACACCGACAGCGCGGTGGAGGTCCGCCTGGAGGAAGGCGTGCGTCGCGTGCGGCTCACGCGCGGCGAGGCGCATTTCAGCGTCGCGAAGGATCGCACGCGGCCGTTCATCGTGAGCGCGGGAGGCGTCGATGTGCGGGTCGTCGGCACGGTTTTCAACGTGCGGCTGCGGGCGGAATCCGTCGATGTGCTGGTGACGGAAGGGAAGGTGCGGGTGGGCGCGCCGGCGAGCGAAACGCAACCGCCGCGCGGCGCGTCGCCGCACGCGGAAACGCCGGCGGAACTGGTCGCGGGCCAGAAGCTTTCCGTTGCGTTCGGCGAAATCGCGACCCTTGGGGGCACGGCGCCGGTGTCGGTGACCGCGGCTGAAATCCGGCAGACGCTGGCGTGGCACACGCGGCGGCTGGACTTCGATGCGACGCCGTTGAGCGAGATCGTGACAGAGATCAATCGCTACAACCGGCACCAACTCGTGGTGGCCGACCCTCGGCTGAACGAGCGACGGTTTGGCGGGTCGTTTCCGGCGGACGATTACGAGACGTTCGTGCGGATGCTGGAGGCGGATTTCGCGGTCGTGGCGGAACGGCGGGGCGGCGAGACGTGGCTGCGGTTGAAGGAGCCGTGACACGACGGCGGGCGAACGCGCCCGCGGCCCTCATTTTTTTTGGGCGGGGATTAGAGAGTTTGCGAACAGCGCTCGTTGTATGTGCGTGACCCCATATCCCACAGCCTCATTACGCGCGGCGTTCCTCGTCGTGGCCTTGATTGCATCGGCGTTGATTTCCGTGGCCGCGGCGCCGACGAAGAAATCGTTCGATGTGCCGGCCGGTGCGGCGTCGTCCACGCTCAAGCTGTTTGCCGCTCAGGCCGGCGGTCATCTGCTCTATTCCGCGGACGCCGTGGCGGGCGTGATGACGAAAGCCGTCAAGGGCGAGTTCGTGCCGCATGAGGCGCTAGACCACATGCTCATGGGCACGGGACTCGTGAGCCGGCGCGATGCGGCCACGGGTGCGCTGAGCGTCACGCGGCGTACTTCGGCACGGACGAGGCTGGGCCAGGCGACGGAGCTCAATGGCGAGTCGAGTGGCGGAGGAAATGGCAACGGCGCCCAGGAAAGCGGGCAGCCGAAAGACGTGGTCGAGCTCTCGCCCTTCACGGTGAACTCGGATCGCGACCGCGGGTTTGTCGCGGCCAGCGCGCTCGCGGGCGGGCGGCTGTCGACCGACCTGCGGGATACGCCGGCGGCGTATTCGGTGCTGACGCGCGACTTCATCGAGGCGCTGAACATCACGAACCTCACGATGGCGCAGCAATGGACGACGGGGTTCAACGAGATCGAGGACGACGGCCGGCAGAATCAGTTTGGCGACGGCGAGCGTGGGCGGCGGACCTTTCGCGGCGTGAGCAGCAACCAGCAGCAGATCGAGTTTTTTCCGGCGTATTACGACTACGACAGCTACAACCTCGAGCGCTTCGACTTCGCGCGCGGGCCGAACTCGATCCTGTTCGGCAGCGGCTCGATGGGCGGGACGGCGAACGGCCTGTTCAAGCGCGCCAACACGGCGAAACCGAGCGGCGAGGTCTCGCTCGCGCTGAGCTCGTGGGACAGCTTTCGGTCGACGATCGATCTGAACCAGCCGCTCTCGGACAAACTCGCGGTGCGGCTCAACGGATTGTGGGAGGATTCGAATACGTGGCGCGACGCCGAATACTACAACCGTCGGGCGGCGACGATCACCGGCACTTACCGGCCGTGGCGCGGCGGAAATTTTCGGGTCACGGGAGAGATGGGAAACAACCACCGCAACGCTTCGCTCTCCGGCATGGGAGACCGTGTGTCCGGCTGGGACGGCACCACGGTGTTTTCCGGCCGGCTGACGGCGACGCCGCCGACGGCGAACGCGGCCGGCATTTCTGTTTTTGGAGCGAACAATTTCATCTTTTCGCCGGGGCTGATGGGCGATGGGATCGTGGACTGGAACGGCCATGCGTTCACGGTCGGTGGCAATGCCAACGCCGCGGTGCCGGTGGGAGGCAGGTTGGTGGTCGGGCCGACGGCGAACATCAACGCGCAACCGATTCTCGGCGCGTTGAACGTGCCGAGTTTCGTTTTCGATAATGCGCTCCGGGGCGCGCCGAAATTCTCGATTCCTTCGCGCGAGCGCTCGACCTCGCTGGGCGGCGATTCGTGGGAAACGAAATTCGAGAACATCCACCTCGCGTTCGACCAGCAGTTCGGGAAGCACGTTTTTCTCGGCGCATCGGCGAACTATTCCGCCAGCAAGGTACTCACGCACTTCACGGTCGCGCGCGGTCTGAACAACGTCTACATCGACATCAACCAGCTGCTGCCGAACGGCGAGACGAACCCCTATTTTCTCACGCCGTATTCGGAGTCGACGCAGGACTTCGACCATGTGACGCGGCGGTCGCGCAACGCGCGCGCGAACGCGGCATTCGTTTTCGACGACACGCGGTTCGGGAGTTTCCGGCTCAATCTGGAGTCGGGCGTCTCGGACGCGAATTTCTCCCGGATCAAATTCCGCATGGTGGTGCAGGATCCGAATGTGGCGTCGCGCGACTGGATCAACCAGATCGCGCGGCTTCGGGTTTATTGGGACGGACCGCTGGACCAGATCACGCCGGGCAACTACGACGTCGTCATTCCGGCGACAGGGGTGAGGCGCACGCTGCCGGCCGGCTATATCATCGACGTGGGCAGGCCGAACGACACGACGTCGATCGACGACACGTTCACGTATCAGCAGGCGGCGTTCGGTGCGAAGCTGTTCAAGGGCCGGCTGAACCTGCTCGCGGCGTATCGGCGCGACGATTACGAGAGCATCACGAACCACATCGTGCTCCGGGGCGACCAGCCGGACGGCTGGGATGGAACCAAGGTGCATTTCCGCCCCCGGCCGCCGGCGGATTATTTTTCGCTCACCTACGTGCCGAAGAACGCGGCCGGCCAGCCGACGGGTCCGGCGCTGGAGGCGCTCGCGCGGCCGCGCACGGCCAACGTGCCGCAGCCGCAGTACGCGAACGACCGGTTTCGCGACGATTATTCGCTGCCGACATTGAGCGGCGAGGTCGACACTTACTCGACGGGCGGAGTGCTGCACGTGACAAAGTGGGCGAGCGTCTTCGGCAACTACGCGGAAACGTGGCTGCCACCGGCGGGCGAACTGCGGATCAACGGCGAGCGTTTCGTGCCGTCGGTCTCGGAAGGCTGGGATCTCGGCTTGCGTTTCTCGCTGCTGGCCGACCGCGTGTCGCTGAGCGCGACGAAGTACGCGAGCAAGCAGGACAACATCGGCCGCGGCACGGGCACGAATGGCGGCCTCGCGAATGCGCTGGGCAATCTCTTCAACAGCATCGCCAACACGAACGTGCTGGGTGATCTGAGCCCTGCGGGGACAAATCAGCGCGGAATGCTGAACGTGCCGGGCAATTATTACGACACGGCGAGCCGCAAGTCGGAAGGCTATGAATTCGAGCTGACAGCGAACGTGACGCCGCAGTGGCGCATCTCGGCGAATTACGCGATTCAGAATGCATTCGAGGTCGACGCGTATGCCGACACCCGCGCCTACATCGCCGCGAACGACACGCTTTTCCGCCAGATTCTGAGCGACGCGGGCGTCGACGTCGTCAACGGCCAGGCGGTGTTGCGCGCTGGCACGTCGACGCAGAATTCGCCGGATTCGGGCGGCGTGATCTCGTCCTATAATCAGATGCACGAAATCGCCCGCAACCTGACGGCCGCGGAGCAGAAGGTGGCGCGGCTCGTGGAGGGCACGGGAAATTTTTTCACGGATTACACGATCCGCGAGGGCAGGTTCAAAAACGTGCGGCTCGGGTTGGGCGTCAACTACCGCGGGAAGGAAGTCATCGGTTATCGCGGCGGCGACACGATCCGGACCGGCCCGACCACTGCGGTGGACAATCCCGACGTCGATGCGACGGATCCGATTTATCGGAAGCCGTATTCGTTATGGACCGGGGTGGTGGGATATTCTTTCCGGCTGAATTCGAAAGTCCGGCTCAAGCTCGATCTGCGGGTGAGCAATCTCTTCAACGAGGACATGCTGCTTTACTATACGACAACGCAGCGGCCGCCGGAGGGCGACATCACAAACCCCGCGCGCATCGCGACGCCGAGCCAGTTCTCCTTCATCGTGCCGCGGAGTTTTACGCTGACGTCGACGGTGAGTTTCTGAAAGCCGCCGTCGGAATGGTCTGGCTGATCTGGCCGCGGTAGGTGCGGGCCCAGCGTGCAGATTATCTGCGTGCGGTGCGGGCCCGTCGAACCGCACGTGTGCGCCGCGGCTGCAGCACAAAGCGGTGGATGTTTCCTGTCGTGGGCTCGCGCGGGAAGTGCGGCATGATCGCGTTGGTGAGGCCTGCTTCGCGCTGACGTTCGCGCGCTTCGTTTAGGGGGACGATCTCCGCGTCCGCCTAGAAATCGCTGGCGATGTCCGTGCGGCCGGGGTTCGTTCGTTGAGGTATTGAATCAGCTGTAATCAAACCTCAGCCCACATCAAACCCACCACCGTTCAGCGAAAGGAAAAAACGTCATGTCCACCCAAACCAATACCATCCGTCTTCACCGCGTCCTTCGTTCGACGCCCGAGAAAGTCTATCGCGCGTTCCTCGACGCCGATGCCATGAGCAAATGGCTGCCGCCGTACGGATTCACCTGCAAAGTCCATCACTTCGAGGGCAAGGTCGGCGGCACGTTCAAGATGTCGTTCACGAACTTCGGCACCGGCAGCAGCCACTCCTTCGGCGGGACCTATCTCGAACTGGTGCCTCACGAACGTATCCGTTATACGGATAAGTTCGACGATCCGAATCTGCCCGGAGAAATGAGCGTGACGGTCACCTTGAAGAAAGTGTCGTGTGGCACCGAGGTGAACATCGAGCAAGCGGGCGTGCCCGCGGTCATTCCGGCGGAGGCGTGCTACCTCGGCTGGCAGGAATCGCTCGAGCAACTCGCGAAACTCGCCGAGCCCGAGATTCCGAACTGAAAACCGAAGCCATGAAGCGGAACAGAAGGTGACCGGGAGAACAAAGCGTCGTCTGTCGCGGCGCTCTCTGTTTCATGCGTCACCTTCTGTTGGATGGACCAAGTTTTCCTGAATTCCCTCTCTGAGCCCATGAGCAAACTCAAATGCCAGATTACTACATCGCTCGACGGCTATGTCGCCGGGCCGAACCAAAGTCTTGAAAACCCGCTCGGCGAAGGCGCCATGGGCCTCCACGAGTGGGCGATTCCGACGAAGACCTTTCGCACGTTGCACGGTGATGCGAGTGGCGGTGAAACGGGAATCAACGACGACGTGCTGCGCGAGGGATTCGAGAATGTCGGCGCGACGATCATGGGCCGCAATATGTTTGGCCCGGTGCGCGGTCCGTGGGGCACGGACTCGTGGAAAGGGTGGTGGGGAGACACTCCGCCGTTTCACCATCCGGTGTTCGTGCTCACGCACTACGCCCGCGAGCCGCTGGTGATGCAGGGAGGCACTACGTTCCACTTCGTCACCGATGGGATCGAGTCCGCACTCGCGCAGGCGCGTCAGGTGGCGGGCGGTAAGGATGTGGCGCTCGGCGGCGGCGCCAGCATCGTCCAGCAGTACCTGGCGGCCGGGCTGCTCGACGAACTCGAGATCCACATCGTCCCGCTTCTGCTCGGCAGCGGCGCGCGGCTCCTGGACAACCTCGATGCGCGCAAAATGAAACTCGAGCCGATCCGCACGCTCGAAGGCCCGGGCGTGGCGCATCTCAAATACCGCGTGGTCAAAGCCGCCGGGCAGTGAGGCTCAAGCGGCGAACGACCAGTTTTCGGTGGCAATGGGTGTTTTCAAAGTGATGACGCCCGTGCCGACGTTGAGGTGGACGGTGCGATTGATGGTGCCGCCGAGCGCGGAGAGCGTGACCGGCAGGCGAAGTTGGGCGAGCAGCAGGTTCGTCGCGTGGATATTGCGCTCGCCGATCTTGAAGGAGTCCACCGTGCAGAGAACCGATGCGCCGCCCGCGAGAAATATGCGCAGCCGTCGCGGATCGATTTTCATGCCGGCGAGCGCGCGCATCATCACGGGCAAGCCGGTGTCGACGAACATGGCCGGCTGCGTGAGTGCCTTGGCCGGAGAGATCGTGGAGTCTGGCAGCATCACGTGCAGCAGGCCGCCCACTTTCACGATCGGGTCGTAGACCGCAATGGCCACGCACGAGCCGAGAGCATACGTGCTGAGCGTGATGGCCGGGTTGTTCGAGACGCTCATGTCACCGACGCCGATGACCACCCGCTGACCGAAAATCGCGGCGATGGACGGTGAACTCATGCCTCAAATGAAACGTCTTGCTCAGGTCTCGAGACCACGCGGCAAAGTCGAATCATCATCGGGCGCCCTCATGCCGCATTTTTTGAACCATGACGCGAAAGAACGGCGCGGCTGCGCATTTCTTGAGCGAAACGCAATCATCCGGCAGGGAATTTTTCGCGGGCCAGAGAGCCGTGGATGCACGCGTGCGCGACCCTCGGGCTGCGAGAGATTGAAACGCTTCCAATCTTCTGGCGTAACGCGCGGATTCTCAGGCTCCCAACTCCGGAGCCTCAGCTCTCAACTGAATTTCTATGGTTCAGATGTGCACGAGCAGTCGCTGGCTGATCGGCGTCACCTGGTTGTGGCTGCGAATTTTCGCGATCGTGCCGGGGCTGAGCGACTGGCCTTCGCCGATGAGGAGGAGCCCGTGCGGGCTGTAGATTCCGTTGGCCAGCACCATTCCGGGTTCGAGCTCGTGAAGCATGATCTCGCGCACCTGCTTCGGCAGCTGGACGAGATTGCTGACCTTCAGGAAGAGCCGCACCGCCTCGGGATCGTAGGCGCTGCCGGATTTCGCGAGGATCGCGTCGATCGCGGCGGATTTGGAAAGGCCGGACTCGACGAAGCCGACGGCCACGGCCAGGCACCGCGCGGTCCACGGAATACCTTCGCCAGCGAGTCCGTCCGGATAACCGGTGCCATCGTAATGTTCGTGATGCGCGCGGATGACTTCTCCGACGTCGGCGCGGCTGTCGACGAGCGCGGCGAGCGTTTGCCCGTAGATCGGGTGATGGTGGACCATCGTGCGTTCACGTTCCGAGAGCTGGTCGGGCTTGCTGCGAAACGCGCGCATGACTTCGCGCGGCATGCCGATGAGACCGAGATCGCAGAGCCACGCCGCGGTGCGCAGGGCGTGGCGTTCGTCGTCATTGAATTGATCGGTCGTCGCCATCTGCGAGGCGAAATCGACGATCGCCCTGGCTTGTCCGCCGAGCACGGGATCGTAAGTCGTGAGAATGCGGCGGCAGAGCTCGAGCGAGTTCTCGTAGCTGGAGGCCAGCTCGTGATTCGCAGCATCGAGCCGCTGCGTCTGCTGCTCGAGATCGCTCACCTTCGCCTCGAGCGCGATGTTGGCGTCGCGCAGTTGCTCGTTGAGGAGCTGGGTCTGTTTCTGCAGCGCGTCGTTGTGCATCACGAGGTCGTGGCGCTGCACGGCGTTGCGGACCGTGGCGACCAGCTCTTCCCGCAGCCAGGGCTTCGCGAGGAAGCGGAAGATCTCACCCTTGTTGATGGCGTCGACGATTGTGGGCAGTGCGAGCACGGCCGTGATGAGGATGCGCGAGCAATGCGGCCGGATCCGGCGGCTCTCGATCAGGAAATCGAGCCCCATCATTTCCGGCATGCGCTGGTCGGAGATGATGACGGAGAAATCGCGCTCGTTGAGGATCGCGAGCGCCTTCAGCGGGCTGGTGCACGCGACGATGTGGAAACCTTCGCGCTCGAGCGTGAACTTCAGGGCGGTGAGAACAACCGGCTCATCGTCGACAATCAGGATGGTCGGAGCACCGGGATTCGAAGCCGACGGCGCGGAAACAGCCGATTCCAGCGATGAGAAAGAGAGCGGAGGCAGGGCGATCATGGGACGGCAGCCGCGAATTGCGGCGGTGGGCTCGAGGCGGACACCTCGTAATGACGGTTGATGAAATCGGCGGCATGCTCGAGACGCAGCTGGCATTGCGCGGCACCGTTTTCCCAGGCGGCTCGCGGCATGCCGTAGACGACACTCGTCGCTTCGTCCTGCGCAAATGTCGTGGCGCCTCGATGGCGCAGCCGCAGCAGGCCTTCGGCACCGTCGCGTCCCATGCCGGTGAATACGCCGGCCAGCGTGTGCGGCGCGGCGCCGCATTCGGCGGCGGACTTGAACAGCAGATCGACCGCGGGGCGTTGATGCCACACGGCGGGGCCGGCCGTGACGCGGACGCGATAGTGGTCCTGATGCCACTGTACGAGGAGATGGAAATTTCCCGGTGCGACCAGCGCAAGGCCGGGCCGCAGCCGCTCGCCGTCGACTGCTTCGCGTACGTCGAAGGCGCATAGCGCGTCGAGCCGGTCGGCAAACGTTTTGGAGAACACGGGCGGGATATGCTGCACGATCGCGATCGGCGGCAGATTGGCCGGCAATTTCGTCAACATCACCCGCAATGCTTCCGTGCCGCCGGTCGAGGCTCCGAGCAGGATCAGGTCGCGATTGGTAACCGGGCGAGCGGTTGCCCGCGCGTGGGTGGGACCTTTCTTAGCCCGGGTCTCCGTCGCGGGGAGCGCCCGCTGCGGAGGCGTGCTCGCGGTGGTTGGTTTCGGGCCGCTGATGCGCGCGCCGGCAGTCGCCTTGATGCGAGCGATCAACTGCGGCCCAAGATCGCCGAAGGAGTACGCCCCGCCGGGCTTGGCCAGAACATCGAACGCGCCCAGCCGCAACGCCTCGAAGGCATAATCGGAGCCGCGCTGCGTGAGCGAACTCATGATGATCACCGGCAGCGGCCGCTGTGCCATGAGGATCTTCAGGAACGTGAGTCCGTCCATCCGCGGCATCTCGAGGTCCAGCGTGATGACGTCCGGGTTTAGCGCCTGAATCTTGTCGCGCGCCACATAAGGGTCCATCGCGGTTCCGACGACCTCGATCTCGGGATCGGCATTGAGCGCTTCGCTCACGACCTTGCGCACGACTGCGGAGTCGTCGACCACCAGCACGCGAATGGGAGGAGTTGCCATGGTCACGAGCCAAACGGTTTCTGGTAGATCGCCGGCTGGATCGCGCGCAACGAGTGAGAGAGATGCGTTAGGCTTTCGGAGTGCCCGACGAACAGATAGCCTCCGGGTACGAGCCGGCGTGAAAGCCGCGCAATCAGTTCCTCCTGCGTGGGCCGGTCGAAATAGATCATGACGTTGCGGCAGAAGATGACCTGGAAGGGCTCCGTGAACGGCGGCTCGCCTTCGAGCAGGTTGAGGTGCCGCAGTGTGACGCGGTCGCGCAGCGCGGGCTTGATCCGGTGATTGCCGGCTTGCGGCCCGAATCCACGTTGAAAATACGAGCGCACGATGTCCGTCGGCAGCCGACGCACGGCTTCGTCGGGGTAGATCGCGGCCGCCGCTTTCGCGAGCACGCGGCGCGAGATATCCGTGGCTTCGATCTGCCATTGGGGAAGGGGCAGGAGGCCGGCGAGCGTCATCGCGATGGAGTAGGGCTCCTCGCCGGACGAGCAGGCCGCGCTCCAGACGCGCACGCACGCCCAACGCTCGGCGCGTGCGCGCGCGAGCATTTCCGGTACGGCTTTGTTGCGGAGGAAATTGAAATGCGCCTCCTCGCGGAAGAAGAACGTATGGTTCGTGGAGATCGCGTCGATGAGGTGCGCGAGCTCCTGCTCGGAGCCGGGTTCCTGCAACAGCCGGCAATAGTCGCCGAGCGTGGCGGTGTTCGTCGCGCGCAGCCGTTTGCCCAGCCGCGCCGAGACGAGCTGGCGCTTGTCAGGGCCCAGATTGATGCGGCTGCGCTCGTATACGACGGTACGGATAAAATCGAACTCACGGTCCCTCATGAGGAATATTCCCTGTTAGATCGGCCGCTCCGCGCTGAAATGAAGCGCGGCCCCCACCTTTCCCTTTGCGGCCCCGGCAATTTTTTCCGCCCGTCTCCAGATGGTGAATACACCGAGGTGGCGTAAATTTACGGATAAATTCTATCCTGCCGTTTGCGCGCGACTTGCGCGACGCGGCTGCCGCGTGGCACCGGCTTTGCTAACTGGTCGCGCCCATGATCGATCCCATCTTCCAGACCGACAACTACCAGTTGGCCCGGAAGCTTCTCGATGCGGCGGTGCTTCGGCAGGAGGCGATTGCGACCAATGTGGCAAACGCCGAGACGCCGGGCTTTCGCCGGCTCGATGTGGCGCCGGACTTTGCGACCCAGCTCAAGACGCGGATGGCCGCGGGCGATTTTGCTCGGAATGCCGGCGTGCTCGAACCGGCCCTGACTGAGGATCAGACCGCGCGAAGCGTCCGCCCCGATGGCAACACCGTCGATATCGAGCGCGAGTTGCTCGCGATGAACCGCAACGCCGTCGAACACGAATTCCTCACCGAGATCGTCTCCGGCAATATCAAACAGCTGAAGCTCGCGATCACGGGCCGGCCGGTCTGATGCGCCGCACCGCCACCTCCGACATGAATTTCTCCAGCTCAACCCGACGTAGCCGCACATGAACCTGATCTCCGGCATCGACATCACCGCGGGCGCGCTCGGCGCGCAGAAAACCCGTCTCGATATCGTCGCGCAAAACATCGCCAACGCGCAGACCACCCGCACGCCAAGCGGCGCGCCCTATCAGCGGCAGATTGTCTCCTTCGAATCCGAGTTGCTGCGTCGTTCGTTTGGCGGCGCCTCGGTCTCGACTGTCCGCGTCGGATCGATCGCACCGGACCGCTCGCCGGGACAGCAAGTTTACAACCCGCAGCATCCCGATGCTGGAGCCGACGGACTCGTGACGATGCCGAACGTCAACCTCTCCTATGAAATGGTCGACCTCATCACCGCATCGCGCGCCTACGAAGCGAATCTCTCGGTCGTGAAAAACGCCCGCCAGATGGCGATGAAGGCGCTCCAGATCGGGAAGTGATGCTGGGGCCCGCAAGAGTTGAGAGCTGAGAGATCAAAACACTGCACACCACGCCCGCCTTACGTCCCGCCCTCCACCCTCATTCTCTCAACTCTCAGCTCTAGACTCTCAGCTCTCAGCTTTCAGCCATGAACATCAACTCCGTCAACCCGCTCTCCGCCTCGCCGCTCACGCGGATGGATGCGCCGCTGCCGAAGATCGGCCTCGGGGCCCCGATGCCGTCCGGCACGGCGCCGACGGAAGGTTTCGGCCAGATGCTCGACGGGCTCGTCGCCACGGTGGACGCGAAACAAAGCGCGGCGCAGGCCGCGACGCGGAAAGTGCTCCTCGGCGATTCCGACCAGTTGCACCAGAGCATGATCGCGATGCAGGAAGCCTCGGTGGCGTTCACCATGATGGTCGAGGTCCGCAACAAGCTCGTGGAGTCGTACCAGGAACTGATGCGCATGCAGGTGTGAGTTGCCCGCACTCCCTTTCGTAATTCGCCGCCCTAAGCTGCCCGATGAAGAATTTCACCCAATCGCTCGTAGAGCTCTGGAAACAGCTCGGTCTGAACCAGCGCGTTTCCCTCCTGGTCGCCGCCCTCGCCGTCATCCTCGGCCTCGTCGGCGTGGTGATCTGGTCGCAGCGCCCCGACTATCAGCTGCTCTACGCCCGCATGGGTGAGAAGGATGCCGCTGCGGTCATCAGCCATCTCCAGTCACAGAACATCCCTCACCAGGTCACCGCGGGCGGCACAGCCGTTCAAGTGCCGACCAAGATGGTGCACAAGCTGCGGATGGATCTCGCGGGCAAGGGCATCCCCAGCGGCGATGGCGTGGGCTTCGAGATCTTCGACAAGGGTCAGTTCGGCCTCTCCGATTTTGTGCAGCGCACAAACTACCTGCGCGCCGTCCAGGGCGAGCTCGCCCGCACCATCATGCAACTGCACGGCGTCCACGCCGCGCGCGTCATGATCGTGCAGCCGGAAAACCGCCTGCTGCTCACCGAGCAGGGCGTGAAGTCCACCGCCTCCGTCTTCGTCGACGTCGGTGGCGGCCGGCTCGATGTCGATCAGGTCAACGCGATCCGTCATCTCGTCGCCAATGCCGTGCAGGGACTCGCCATCGATCAGGTCGCCGTGATCGACAATCGTGGCCGCACGCTGTCGGAGGAATTGCGCCAGGATCCGACGCTCGGCACGGCCTCCTCGCAGATGCGCTATCGGCAGCAGGTCGAAGACTATCTCTCGCGCAAGGTGGAGACGATGCTCGCCACCGTCATCGGTCCGGGAAACGCCGTCGTTCGCGTGTCGGCCGAAATCGAAACCGAGGCCACCACGCAGACTTCCGAGAAGTTCGACCCGGACGGGCAGGTCATCCGTTCGCAGACTCAGACCGACGACATCACCAACTCCACCGAGGCACGGGCCGGCGGTGGAGCCGCAGGTGTCAGCGCCAACGTGCCGGAAAAAAGTGCCGCCGCTCCGGAGACCACACGTCCGATTTCCACTTCCGAGCAACAGCGCAAAAATCGTACGACCACGTACGAAATCAATCGCGTCACGACCAGCGTGACGCGGAATCCCGGCGCCGTGAAGAACGTCACCGCCGCGGTGTTCATCGCGCCGCGCACGCTCACCGCACCGGCGACCCTCGGGGCCGACGGCAAGCCGGTGGGCACGCCGGTCGTCACGGTGCAGAAGCGCTCGACCCAGGAGCTCGACGGCCTGCGTCAGGTGGTGGTCAACGCCCTCGGCTTGAAAGTCGCGCCCGGCCAGCCGCTCGACTCCATCGTCTCGCTGCAGGAGACGGAATTCCAGGCATCCGCGCAGGGTATCCAGCAAATGGATGCGATCCGGGCGGACGCCCCGGCCTGGCAGACGTACGTCGAGCTCGCGAGCCGCTGGGCGCCGTTCGCCGGCGCGGGCATCGTGCTGCTCGTCTTCTGGCGGATGTTCAAGCGCCAGAAACCCGAGCCCGTACCGATCGAGGTGCTTTCGCTCACGCCCGACAACGCCTCGCAGCGCCTGCCCAACGCCAGCAATGTGACGCCGGAGCTGTTGAACGATCTCATCCGCCAGAAACCGGCGAACATCGGCATCGCCCTGCGCGATTGGGTGTCGGCCGGAACGGTCACGCCGGCGGGGAAGAACTGATGAAGGACCCAATGACTAAAAGACAAAAAGACCAAAGGACCGGAAAGACCCGGGCCGCGCGTCCGGATCGTTGTCCCTTGGTCCCTTGGTCCTTTGGTCCCTTGGTCCTTTCACTGCCATGACCGACCTCGATTACGGCAAACTCTCGCGCCAGCAGAAACTGGCGGTGTTTCTCATCATCATCGGCCCGCAGGCCGCGGCCGAGGTGCTGCGCCAGTTCGACGATGTGGAGATCGAGCTGATCTGCCGCGAGATGTCGACGATCACCGTGGTGCCAAACGAAGTGCAGCGGCTCTCGATGGAGGAGTTTTCTCCGCTCATCGCCCGGAGCGTCGGCTCCGCGCTCGGCGGACTCGCCTACGCGCAGCGCACGCTCGAAATCGCGAAGGGCGACTACAAGGCCTCGACCATCGTTGGGCGCATCGGCCCGGTGGTCGGCACCTCCGTCGAAGTCATCAAGGACATTTCAGAGATGGAGGGCCGGCAGATTTTCAACCTCGTCAAACACGAGCAGCCGCAGACGATTTCGTTTCTCCTTTCGTATCTCGACAGCGCGAAGTCCGCCGAAGTGTTCGCCTTGCTCGGCCCGGATCTACGCGAGGAAGTCATCGAGCGGCTCGGCACGATCGAGAGCACCTCCCTCGAGCTGGTGAGCAAGATCGCCCGCAGCCTCGGCAAACATTACGACAGCAAGGTGCGGCCTGCTTTCCACCGCAGCGGCGGAGTGCGCGCCGTGGCGGACCTGCTCAACCAGCTCGACAAGGAGATGTCCAAGAATCTCCTCGCGCGTCTCGAGGAGCGGAACGCGAACCTCAGCGCCGCGATCCGCAAGAAGCTCTTCAGCTTCGAGGATCTGCTGCGCCTCCAACCGGCGGACCTGCAGCGCGTGTTGCGCGAAGTCGACTCGTCGAACCTCGCGATCGCGATGAAGTCCGCGAGCGAGACGCTCCGCGAACGCATCTACGGATCCATCTCCAAACGCGCCGCCGAAAGCCTCAAGGAGGAGCTCGAGATGCTCGGTCCCGTCCGCCTCAAGGACGTGGAAGTCGCGCAGGACGCGATCATCCAGGTCGTCCGTCGCCTGGAGGAAGAAGGCCAGATCACGCTCGAGTCCGACAATTCGCAAAGCCTCGTCGCATGAAAACAGGAAAAGACCAAGGGACCAAAAGACCAAGGGACCCAAAGGTCAAAGAGCCGAAGGCGTGCTGGTCCGTTGGTTTCTCGGTACCTTGGTCCCCCGGTCTTTTGGTCCCTTAGTCCCTCAGTCCCTTCCGAATGGCCTTCGCCAAACTCATCGCTTTCGATCGCGCCCTGCAGGGAGTTTCCATTCCCGGGCAGGCAGGCCGGTTTTGCTCGGAGGCCGAACTCGCCGCGCGCGAGGAGGCGGCGTATCAGCGCGGCGTGGACGCCGCGCGTGCGCTCGCCGATCAGCAGATGGTCGAATTTCGCACCGACATCGAGCAGCTCGGCGAAGGCGTCTTCAAGAAGCTCACCGCGCTGGAGCCCGTGCTCGTGGCGCAACTGCGCGACACGCTGCCCGCCCTCGCGCTCGACATCGCGCGCCGGTTGCTCGCGGGTTACGAGCCGCCGGCCGAGGTCGTCTCGCGCATCTGCGAGGAAGCGCTCGGCGAAATCTTTCCGGAGCGTGAAAACCTCGAGCTCTCGATCGCGCCGCGCGACGCGGAGTTGTTGGAAAAGCTCAATCCGCCGTGGCTCCGCAGCTATCCCGGCCTCCGCATCCGCACCGAGCCGTCGCTCACGACGGGCGACTGCCAGGTTCGAAGCCGCTTCGGCCTCACCGACGCGCGCCTCGCGACCAAGCTCGACGCGCTCGCCAATACCCTCAACCCCGCATGATCCGCTCGTCCCTCCGCGCCGCCGCCGGATCAGAATGTCATCCATTAGATGACAAACCCGCGTTCTTCCCTCGGAACGAGAAATCCCGTTGTCATCTAATGGATGACAACCGCGCGATGCGCGGGAGGCGCCTGGCGTCATGACTTCCAGCGTCGCTCCACTCATCGATGTGCTTCGTTCGCAGGTTCGACACCTGCCGTCGGTGCAGCGTGTCGGCACGGTGACGGGCGTCGCCGGACTCATCATCGAATCCGACGGACCCAATGTGGGCCTCGGCGAGTTGTGCCAGATCCGTTCCTCGCGCGATGACTTCAATGTCCGCGCCGAGGTGGTCGGTTTTCGCGAGCACCGCGTGTTGCTCATGCCGCTCGGCGAGACGGCCGGGCTGCACGTCGGCTGCGAAGTCGCCGCGTGCGATCGTCCGCCGTTGCCGCGCACCGGACCGGAAATGCTCGGCCGCGTCCTCGATGCGCTGGGAAAACCCTTCGACGGTCTCGGCCATCTGCCGCTCGAGCGCACCGCGATGCAAAACGGCGTGCCGCCGCATCCGCTCCGCCGCCAACGCATCAAAGCGCCCTTCGTCACCGGCGTGCGCGCGATCGACGCCTTCATTCCTTTTGGCCGCGGCCAGCGTCTCGGTCTCTTCGCCGGCTCCGGCGTCGGCAAATCCACGTTGATGGGCATGATCGCCCGCGCCTCTGAAGCAGACGTCGTGGTCATCGCGCTCGTGGGCGAACGCGGTCGCGAAGTGCGCGAGTTCATCGAGAAGGATCTCGGGCCCGAGGGAATGAAACGTGCGATCGTCGTGGTCGCGACGTCCGACACGCCGGCTCCGCTGCGTCTCCGTGCGGCTTATACGGCGACGTCGATCGCCGAAGCGTGGCGCGATGCGGGGAAGAACGTCTTGTTCATGATGGATTCGGTCACGCGGTTCGCGATGGCGCAGCGCGAGATCGGCCTCGCGATCGGCGAGCCGCCGGCGACGCGTGGCTACACGCCTTCGGTGTTCGCGTTGCTGCCGCGTCTGCTCGAGCGCGCGGGAGCAGGAGAGCAGGGCGCCATCACCGCGCTCTACACGGTCCTCGTCGAAGGCGACGACATGAACGAGCCCGTGGCCGACGCGGTGCGCGGCATCCTCGACGGTCACATCGTGCTCTCGCGGCAGCTCGCGCATTTCAACCACTACCCGGCGATCGACGTGCTCGAGAGCGTGAGCCGGCTGACGCGTGATGTCTGCTCGCCCGAGGAAGTGGCGCTGGCGAGCCGGGCGCGCGAGCACCTCGCGCTGTATCGGAAAAACGAGGACCTCGTCTCGATCGGAGCCTACACGAAGGGCGGCAATTCCGCGCTCGATCTCGCGATCGCGCTGCACGAGCCGCTGCGAACTTTCCTCCGTCAGTCGACGCACGAGCACATCGCCCGTGCACAAACGTTCGCCAATCTTAAAAAAATCATCGCATGAAACGTTTCCGTTTTTCCCTGCGTCCCGTGGCCGTGTTGCGCGCCCACCGTGAGTTGCGAGCCCGTGAAGCGTTCGGCGCGGCCGTGCATGCCTACGTCAATTCGGAAGAGGATCTCGCCGCCGCGCGCGCTCGCGTCGCCCGTTTCGAGGCGGCGTTGTTTGCCGGTCGCCACGAGCGTTTCTCCGCCGCCGATGAAGCTCACGCGCTCGCCGGCTACCGGCAGGAATGCGCCGCCGAGCTCGCGTCGGAACGCGCGATGATCGCGGCGCGCTCGCTGATGACGCAGCGTCGCGCGGAATATCTCGAAGCGCATCGCAAGGTCGAGGTCGTGAAGCGGCTCGAAGAAAAGGCCCGCACTGAGCATCGCCTCGCCGCCAATCGCGAGGAACAGGCCGAGTTCGACGACTTCGCCGGCCGGCGCGGCGCGCGTCGTTCTCTTTTCCCGGCATGATCGCAAAAATTCTAAGTCCCATCGTCGTCACGACGCTCGGCCTGCTGCTCAGCATCGGCTTGGGCGCCGGACTCGCCTGGCGCTCCTTGAGCAACATCGTAGTGCAAATCGCCGCCGCGCGCCCGGCCGAGGAGCCGAAAGAGCTAAAGCGGAAGGGCTGGGATTTTTGGACGATCGAGATCGAGAATCTCTCGAACGAATTGAAGGAGGAGCGCCTGCGCTTGAAAAAGCAGAGCGAATCGCTCGATCAACGTGCCGTGCGGCTCGCGGCCGAAGAGAAGGAATTTGCGAAACTGCGCGCGGATGTCGAAGCGCTGCGCCGGGAAATCGCCGACAAGGTCATCGAGATCACGGCCGACGAGGCGAAGAACATCCGCACGCTCGCGGCCACGTATTCGGCTCTCACGCCGCGCGGCGCGGTCGCAATTTTGAAGGAGATGGATGACTCGACCGCAGTGAAGATCCTTTCGCTGATGAAGCCCGATACGGTCGGCCCCATCTTCGAAGAGATGAGCCGCACCGGTACGGCCGATGCGCCGCTGGCCCGTCGCGCTGCGCTCCTTTCGGAAAAACTCCGGCTGATGAAATCCACCAAGCCGAACACCTCGTCCTGAACCGTTTTTATCCCGCGTCACGGATTCGACGCGGTTCTTTGCCATGGACGGCGAAGTACGCATGCAACTTTCCCCGTCCACTCTTACCTCGACCGCCGATCCCAGCCTGCTCGCGCTCCTCTTCCCAGCCGCGACTCCGCCCGCGTCTGGTTCGCCCACGGCGGCGCCGGCCAGCACGCTTCCGTTGGGAGAAGGAGGTTTTGAAAATATATTTTCCGCGCTCGCGCCGGTCGCAGTTTCGCCGGCGGCAGCGCGCGGGACCACCTTCACGACCGAGACCAAGGGAGCGCCGGTCGTGCTGGCGGAGAGCGCAACCACCGCGGCGAATCCCAGCCTGGTCGCCTCGCTGCAAGCGCGCACATTTGCGCCCGCGCCCTCCCGCGCATCGACGCCCGGGAGCGCATCAACGGCCGGCTCGATCGTGGCTCCTGCCGTTGTGACCGATGGCGAGTCGCAATCGCCTGCGCCCGCAAAAACCGGCAGCCCTCTCGGCAGGCGGTTCTCTGAAGGGGGGCACGCGCGATTGACGACTTTCACCGAGCTGGCGGAGACCCGCGGCTCCGAGAGCGCGATCCCGATGGGCGCCGAAGTGCCGGCGATGGCATTTCAGACGGCGTTGCTTCCCTCGGACCCTGTAACGCCGCCGACAGAGGCCGTGCCTGAGACCGAGACACCGGCAGGGACACCACAAGCGTTCGGCACACCGCGCGCCAACCGATCGCCAAACAGCGAAGGCGCCCCGATCGATCGCACGCGACCCGAGGCAGCGTTCGCCTTGCGCGACGACGTCACGTCTGCGCGCCAACTCGACTCTACGCGGGCCCCTTCATCCGAAACTCCGCGACAAACCTCCGCGCCCGTCGCGGCTGGCAATAATCCAACCACAGCGACGCCGCTCGCCGGAGCTGACTCCGCGCGTGTGCGCCCCAGCGTGACCGACGACGTGTCGCCCGACGCGGCGGCTTTGGTGCCCGATGAAGCTTCCGCTACGATGCTGGAATCGCCGCTCGAGCTGCGGTCGACTTCGACTGCCGGCGGTCGCGAACGCGTCGAAATGCCGCAGCTTGCGGGCGACGTCCGCGCGCCGAAAACCTTGCCGATCGCGGACAAGGCAAATTTTGCCGACGCACCGCATCGCACGCACGACAGCAAGGAGTCCGAAGATTTTTCATCGGATAAAAGTTTTGTAACAACGCCGGAAGAGCCACTTACGCCGAGGGGCCGCCGGCTTGGCACCAGCGTTGCTAGCTCTGCGCCGGTCATGCCCATCTCTGTTTCAACGACACCGTCGCCGCATCCAGCGTTTGAATACGCAGGTGCGCCGTCCGGGGTTGCGGAAACGGTCATGCCTTCGACGTTCGCGGGCGAACTTTCGCCCACGATGCCGACACCAGCGGTGCAAGCGGTCAGCGGAGCGCATCAGGCCGTCGAGGCGGTCTTGCACGCCGTCGAGACCGCGGCTGGCCGCGAGCAGACGTCGGTGAAACTGGATTTCTCGGTTGGCGACGCCGAACTCTCGGTGCGCGTCGAGCTGCACGCGGAAGAGGTGCGGACGACGTTTCTCACGGAGTCGACCGAGTTGCGCAACGCGCTCACGCAGGAATGGCACGCCGTGAACAGCGGCGCGGGTGAGCGCGGCGTGCGTCTGGCCCCGCCTGTTTTCACGACGTCGGAGCCATCCGGCAGCGATGCCTTCGCCGGTGATTCGGCGTCGCAACGACACGATCGGAATCCCGCGCGTCGCGATGACGGGGACGCGTCCACGACTCCCGCGTTTGCCCGCCCGGGTTCGTTCGACGCGCAGTCGGCGGCCTCCGCTGGGGCGTCGCATCTTTCGTCACTTTCTCCGCTCGCACCGTCTGGCACGGCGCGCCGTCTCAACTTTTTCGCCTGAACCCATGGCCTCGATTTCTCCGGTTAACGGCACGATGTCGTATTCAACTTCCTCGGACACGAATTCCACGGCGTCGCGCGTGCCGCAGAAGGCCCTTGGTCAAAACGACTTTCTCAAGCTGCTCGCGGTGCAATTCCAGACGCAGGATCCGATGAAGCCGATGGAGGACACCGCGTTCATCGCGCAGATGGCGCAGTTTTCGTCGCTCGAGCAATCGACGGCGTTGTCGCGCGACATGTCGGCGATGCGCCAGGATCAGCAGCGCGCCGCCGCGAATTCGTATCTCGGTCATCGAGTGACGGTCGATGCGGGCGAGGGCGAGACCGCAACCGGCGACGTCACGGCGATCGATGCTTCCGGCGATGCGCCGAAACTGATCGTCGACGGCAAATCCTATCCTCTTTCCGCCGTGCTCCGGGTGGAGCCCGGGCTCACGACCGCACTCGTCACACCGCAGACCACGCCATCCAACGGCATATAATTTCTCCACCTCAAATCCTGAATCGACATGGCACTCATCGGTACTCTCACCTCCGGCATCAGCGCGCTGAAGACCTTTAGCAAGGGACTCGAAGTCATCGGCAACAACATCGCGAACGTGAACACCACCGGCTACAAGAGCTCGAGCACGAGCTTCGCCGACACGTTCAGCAATTCGCTCCGCAGCGCATCGGCGGGCGCGGGCAACGGCGGCGTGCAAGTCGGCACCGGCGTCCAGATGGCGGGCGTCACCACGAACTACACGCAGGGCTCGCTCTCCAGCACGGGCAAGGGCAGCGATCTCGGCATCTCCGGCAACGGCTACTTCGTCGTGCAGGATTTTGCCGGCAAGAATTTCGCCACGCGCGATGGCGCGTTTCACTGGGATACCGGCGGCAACTTCGTCAACGCCCAGGGTTTCAACGTGCTCGATTCCGCCGGCGCCAAGATCACGCTGGCCGACTACGCGACCGCCTCGTCGATCAGCATCGCGAGCGATGGCACCGTGACCGCCTTCAAGCCGGATGGGACGTCGTCGGGCACGCAAAAAGTAGGCGTCCTCAAGGTGCCGGACGAGACCAAGCTCATGAAACAGGGAAATAACCTGTTCGACTATTCCAGCACGGGCGCCGTGGACACCGACATCGCCGCCGCCGGGACGAATGGCCGCGGCGGCATTCAGGCTGGCACGCTCGAGCTCTCGAACGTCGATCTGACCGAGCAGTTTTCCGAGCTGATCACGACGCAGCGCAGTTTCCAGGCCGGCTCGCGCCTCATCACCGTTTCCGACTCCGTACTGGAGGACATCGTCAACCTGAAGCGGAGTTAATCCGGCTTCGCGGTGGGCCGAGGCTCTCGGCTCCCAACCCTCCACTTCAGCATGCCTCCTCCGAAAGCAGACGCGGCCAAAGCGACCGCCAAAACCGAAGCGCCTTCCGATCCGGCCGTGGCCCCGGCGGCAGCGGCCGCCACTCCGCGCGGCGGCCTGAAGGCGTGGCTGCCCGCCCTCGCGGCGCTCCTGCTGGCCCCCGCGGCCACCTGGGCGACGGTCGAGTTTGTCCTCGTGCCGCGTATCCAGAAAAAACTCACAGCGGCCCTCGCCGAGCCCGTCGCGAACGCACCGGCTCCAACCGCGCAGGATTCGAGCACGGGCAAAAGCGCGGACGGAAAAGAAGGCGGGCCGAGCTACGAGTTCCAGAACGTCGTCGTGAACCTCGCCGGCACGATGGGCACGCGCTACCTCAAGACGAGCTTCCTGGTCACGGGCATCGACGCCAACATCAAGGGCGTTTTCGAGACCGAGCGGCCCAAGTTGACCGATGTGACGCTCAACGTCCTCTCTTCGCTCACGCTCGCCGATCTCGAGGAGCCGGGCGCGAAGAACGTAATCCGCGAGAAACTCGTGACCGCATACAACCAGGCGCTCGGCCGCAAGGTCGCCGAGCAGGTGTATTTCTCCGACTTCGTGATCCAATAAGGGACCAAGGGACGAAAGGACCAAGGGACCAAAAGACTAAAAGACTACTGTGATCCAAATCACACACACTCTCCCGTTTCATCTCCCGTCCCTTGGTCCCTTGGTCCCTTAGTCCCTTCGTCTCTTAGTCCCTTCCCATGGCCGACGACCCGCAAAAGCCTGCGATTGATTTCCTCGATCAATCCGAGATCGACAAGCTGCTCGCGCAGACGGTCGAGACGCAGACGCGCAAGTCGGGCGGGGTGCTCGCCACGAACGAAACTGCGGCGCCGAAGGTCGAGCCGTACGATTTTCGCAACCCCGCGTTCCTGTCCGAGGCGGAGTTGCGCCGGCTGCGGCTGCTGCACGAGGATTTCATCCGCTATCTCAGTGCGCGGCTCTCGCTTTATCTCCGCATGGAGTTCGGCCTGAAGATGGCCAAACTCACGACCGTCACGTATCTGAAATTTACGGACGCGCTGCCGAACCCGACGCACATCAGTCTTTTCAAAGTCGAGCCGCTCGTCGGCGTCGGCATCCTCGACATCAATCCGCGGCTCGCGTTAACGATCGCCGACCGGCTCCTCGGGGGCCGGGGTCATTCCGTCAAGGCCGAGCGCTATCTGACCGAGATCGAGATCGCGCTGATCGAGGACGTGATCCTGATCCTCCTCGAGGAATGGTGCGCCCAGTGGAAAACGGAGCAGGAGCTCCGCCCGCTGATCATCGGCCACGAGAACAACGGCCGTTTCCTGCAAACCTCGCCGCGCGACGCGATCATGCTCGCGATGACGCTCGAGTGTAATTTCGGCGACTGCTCCGAGCAGATCCAGATCGGCGTTCCCTATTACACGATCGAACCGATCGTGAAGAAGATGCAGGCGCGGCGACAGAAGGACACGGCCGTCACGCAGGTCGTGAAACGCGCCGAGTGGCAGCCCGCCTACGATCGCATCACCGTGCCGGTGCGCGCGGAATGGCAGGCCTTCGAAGTCTCATTGCGCGAGGTCACGAGCCTGCGCGTGGGCGATGTGCTCGAAATGCAGCCGTCGATGTGCGCCGAGACCCGAGTGCTGTTGAACGGCACGCCCAAATTTATCGGTACCGTCGGCCTCGATGCCGATCGCGTGGCCGTCCAGCTCACCAAAAAACTCCCTGCGGAGGATATTTTCCATGGCAAATCTGACGGACGACAAGTCCCTTGATATCGTGCTCGACGTGAAGGTGAAGGTCACCGTGCAACTCGGCTCGGTCCTTCTGCCCATGCGCGAAGTGCTCGAACTTTCTCCTGGTTCAATCGTGCAGTTGACGCAGCACGCGAGCGACCCCGTCGGCCTGTTCGTAAACGACAAGCTTGTGGCCTACGGCGAAGTCGTCGTGGTCGAGGACAACTTCGGGATCAAGATCACCGAGCTCGTCGGCAGCGCGAAACAATGAGCCCGGTTGCCCGCAGCAACGAGCGATCGCGCCCGGGAGTGGGGCGCGCCCGTGCCGTTTTCCCGGCGCTCGCGTTCATGGCTGCCTGCCTGGGGTTGACGTTCGCCATCCCGGCCCGCGCGGCGGATGACGAAATGGTCATCTCGCCGCGCAGCAGCGCGCGGCCCGAAGCTCCGGCGGCGACGACGACGGGTTCGTGGAATTCGATGTCGCTCATGCTCGGCCTGGCGCTGGCCGGAGCCGGCGGCTGGATGTTTTGGCGCAATCGCCACCGCCAAGGGGGAAGCCGCGAGTTGCGCGCGTTGTCGGTCGATGAGACGCGTTCGCTGGGCAACCGCCAGTATCTCGTCGTCGCTTCCTACGAAGGAAAAAAATTTCTCCTCGGCGTGTGCCCCGGCCGGATCGACATGCTGTCGCCGCTCGACGGTGCACCGGTGATGTCGCCGGTAAAGGTGCGCGAATGAGCGCGTTTGCCGACAACGTGTTTCGCTTTGCCTCGATGGTGAGCAGAATCCCCGGCCGTCGCTCACGTGGCGTCGCCCGCACCGTCTGCGGCTGCATCGTGCTGGCGATAGGCCTGCTGCTCGCGGCGCCGGCCTCGGCGCAACTTGCGCCCGCTCCAGCGGCGCCGGCCGCGGCGAATGTTCTCGTCGGCCAATCGGGTGGCCCGCAGGCGCCGCTGCCTGCTCCCACGCTGCCGGACGCCGGCAGCAAAGCAGCCGGTGCGGCGAGCACGGGCAAGGCGGGCGGAGCCGGGACGCCGTTCAAGTTGAACATCGGTCTCGAGGGCACGGGCGAACGCGGCGAGGTCAGCGTCGCACTGCAGATTCTCATCATCATGACGCTGCTGTCGGTGGCGCCGTCGATCGTGCTGCTGATGACGAGCTTCACGCGGATCGTGATCGTGCTCGGTTTTGTGCGCACCGCGCTCGGCACGCCAAGCACGCCGTCGAACCAGATTGTCGTCGGCCTCTCGCTGTTCCTCACGTTCTTCCTGATGGGGCCCATCTTCGACCGTGTGAACAACGAAGCACTGCGTCCTTATCTCAATGGCGAGCTCACCTCGGTCGAGGCGATCGACAAGGCGACGGTGCCGTTGAAGCAGTTCATGTTGAAACAAACGCGCACGCGCGATGTGGAGTATTTTCTCGAGCTTGGTGGCTACGGTCCGACGGCGGTGAAAGACCTGCCGATGCGCGTCGTGATTCCGGCCTTTGTGATCAGCGAGCTGCAGACCGCGTTTCAGATGGGCTTCCTGCTTTTCCTGCCGTTCCTCGTCATCGATTTTCTCGTGTCCTCCGTGTTGATGGCGCTCGGCATGATGATGATGCCGCCCGTCACGGTGGCGCTTCCGCTCAAGCTGCTGCTCTTCGTGCTCGTCGACGGCTGGCATCTCGTCGTGCGCTCGCTCGTCCAAAGCTTCGGCGCCTAGCGCCGAAGCTGGTTGAGGTGGGAAGTTTAAGTTTAAGACAAATCCTCCATTCGCGCCCTCGCGGTTCCTCACCGCAATTCAACCTTCATCTTCAACTTCCAACTTAAATTTTCTAAATGAATCCCGATCTTGCCATCGACCTCTTCAAATCGACCGTGATGTTCGCGCTCTACGTTGTGGCGCCGTTCCTCGGTGCGACGCTGGTGGTCGGGCTCCTGGCGAGTCTGATTCAGTCGGTGACGAGCATGCAGGAGCAGACGCTCACGTTTGTGCCGAAACTCGTCGCGCTCGCGGGCCTGATGCTGGTGCTCACACCCTGGCTGCTGCGTTCGCTGTCGGAGTTCACGATCACCATCATCTCGCGGATGGGTGGGCTGGGAATCTGAAAGGGACCAAAGGACCAAGGGACCGACGATCATAGGAGCCGTTTCGGTCTCTTGGTCTTTTGGTCCCTTGGTCTTTTGACCTCTTTCCACCGTGAGCCTCGATTTCATCTTTGCCTGGATGATGGTGCTGTTGCGCTCGCTGGGCGTGATCCTGCAGTTGCCGGTCCTGGCGGGCCGGCCAATTCCGATCATGGTGCGCGTGGCGCTCGGCGCCTGCCTCGCGACGTTGCTCGCGGGCATCGTGCCGGCGGCGCCGATGCCGCTCGAGTTGTGGTCGCTGGCGTCGGCGGCGATGGTCGAAGTGTTGCTGGGGCTGGCGCTCGGCTTCATGGCGAAACTCGTTTTCCACGCGGTGGAAATGGCGGGGCGCCTCATCTCCACGGAAATCGGCCTGATGGCGTCGCCCGGCCTCGGCGCGCCGGAACCCACCAGCGAGCCGCTCGCGGCGTTGCTGTCGGCATTCGCGGTCGTGCTGTTTTTTCTTTTCGGCGCGCATCATGGTGTGCTGGCGGCGTTCGTGAAGAGCTTCCACCTTGCGGGCGCGGGCCGGGCTGCGTTTGAAGCGGGGGCGGGCGATTCGTTGATGCGCGCCACCTCGCACGTGATCGAGCTCGGGCTGCGCATTGCCGCGCCGTTCATCGCGATGAATTTTCTCGTGACCCTAGCGTTCTCGGTGCTCGGCCGCGCGGTGCCGAAGATGAATGTCTTCATCGTGAGCTTCTCCGCGCGTGCGCTGGTGGGCCTCGGCTTGTTGAGCGCGGCTGGCGCACTCATCGCGCGTTATCTTTTCGTGGAGCTCGGCGACACGCCGTTGCGGATGCTCCAGCTGCTGCCCGTCAAGTAGCGCCGGCCCGGGAACGCCGAGCTCCAGCTCGGCATGGATCGCAGGAAGCCGAACTGATCCCGGCGCTCCCGGGTGCAGAGGCACCGGCACGCGCTGAGGCAAAATTTGCCGCCTTTTTTACGCCACCTGGGAGAATCATCGGTCCGCGTAAATTCAGGCGCCGGTAAAATATTTAACTCGCTGTAAGTTGGGGGCTAGCGAACGGCCTTCACGGCATGGCACCGGCGTTGCTAACCCAGACTTCAAGCCATGGCGGACCAAGATCAGGACCAAAAAACCGAGCAGCCGACCGAGAAGCGGTTGTCCGAGGCCATGGACCGGGGGCAGTTCGCGAAGTCGCACGAGCTCACGGTTCTGTTTCCGATCGCGGCCGTGCTCGGCGTGCTGGCGCTTACCGCGCAGGCAGCGTCGCGCGAGATCGCCGAATACGCGATGGGCGTGTTCACGCGTTTCACCCTCACGACGGTCGAGCACGACACGGTGACGGTGCAACTCGGCGAGGCGATGAGGGCCTTCGGCAACGTAATCACGCCGTTCCTCGTCGCCGTCGTGATCGCCGTGCTGATCTCGAGCGGCGTGCAGAGTGGCTTTCGACTCTCGCCGAAAGCGGTCGCCTTCAAACCGGAGAACCTCGATCCGATCAAAGGCTTCGGGCGCGTCTTTTCGAAGGCGGTGTTTGCTCGCAGCGGCATCGATGTGCTGAAGCTCATCGCAATCGGCAGCGCGCTCTGGCTCGGCGCGCGCGGGTTGATTCACGATCCGTTGTTCACCGCGCCGGTCGAGGCCGCGTACCTCGGACAGTTTCTCAACAGTGCGACGATCATCTTTCTGACCCGCCTGCTGTTCGCCCTCAGCGTCGTCGCCGCGATCAGCTACGCCTACGAAAAATTCAAGATGTCGCGCGACATGATGATGACGCGCGAAGAGGTGAAGGAGGAGCACAAGCAGGCGGAAGGCGACATGCACACCAAGGCCGCGATGCGGCGCATGGCGCGCCGGCTCCTGCAGAAACAGATGCTCTCCGCCGTGCAGACCGCCGATGTGGTCGTCACGAATCCGACGCATTTCGCCATCGCGCTGAAATACGAACGCGGCGTCGACCAGGCGCCTGTGGTCCTCGCGAAGGGCGAGAATCGTTTCGCGCAGCGCATCAAGGCGCTCGCGGCCGAGCACGGCGTCCCCACGGTCGAGAACAAGCCCGTGGCGCGCCTGCTCTTCGCCCTGGGCAAGGTCGGCGAGGCGATTCCCGCCGAGCTCTATCAGGCCGTCGCCGAGATCCTCGCCGTCGTGTATCGGACTCACCGATACTATTTCCATCGGCTCAAGATGCGCCGGCTGGAGGGCGCCGCATGAACCGTCACTCCCGCCACGCCGGAATCAGTGGCCGCGGCATTGATTCGCGGCCGCTCGGCGCGAACGCGCGCGAAAGGCGGTCGGCATGAGCGCCGCCGTCAACAATCCCGTTTCCTCGGTGCTGAAACGCGCCGACCTGATCTTCACGGGCGGCCTGTTCATCACCGTCCTGCTGCTGATCCTGCCGATTCCGTCGTTCCTGCTCGACACGTTTCTCGCGCTGAACATCGGCCTGTCGCTGCTCGTGCTCCTCGCGATCGTCTACGTGAAGGATCCGCCCGAGTTCTCGAGTTTTCCCACCCTGCTGCTCGCGCTCACGCTCTTCCGGCTTGCACTCAACATCAGCACCACGCGCCAGGTGCTCGTGCACGGCTACGGCGGCCAGGTGATCGAGGCCTTCGGCCACTTCGTCATCCAGGGCAACTACATCGTCGGCGCCGTGGTCTTCCTGATCCTCGTCGTCATCAACTTCGTCGTCATCACGAAGGGCGCCGGCCGCATCGCCGAAGTGAGCGCGCGGTTCACGCTCGATGCGCTGCCCGGCAAACAGATGGCCATCGATGCCGAGCTGAATGCCGGCATCATCGACGAAGTCACCGCGACCGCCCGCCGCTTGAAGGTGCAAAAGGAAGCCGACTTCTACGGCGCGATGGACGGCGCTTCGAAGTTCGTGCGCGGCGATGCGATCGCCGGCATCATCATCACGCTCGTCAACGTGATCGGCGGCTTCGCCATCGGTGTGCTGCAGATGGGCATGTCCCTCGGCGAATCGCTCCAGAAATTCACGCTGCTCTCCATCGGTGACGGCCTCGTTTCGCAGATCCCCGCACTCATCCTCTCGATCGGCGCCGGTCTCCTCGTCACCCGCGCCTCCGACAATCAGAACCTGGGCACGCAACTCGCCGGACAGCTCATGCGCTACCCCCGCGCGATGCAGATCTCCGCCGGCATGCTCGCGTGCTTCGGTCTCATGCCGGGGATGCCAATGGTGCCGTTCTTCGCGCTGGGCGGACTCATGGCGTTTCTCGCGAAGATCATGACCGAGCAGGAGGACCGCACCGGCCACGCGCACGGCGCCGAAGCCGCGCTCGCCGCCAAAACCACCACCGCTGCCATCAAGGGCGGCAAGCCCGGCGAGACGGCCGCCGCCTCCGCACCCGCCCCGGCCGCGGCGGGTGCGCCCGAGGATGTGCGCAAACTCATCGAGCTCGACGTATTCGCGATCGAGATCGGCTACGGCCTGCTCGGCCTGGCCGACGCCAAGATGGGCGGCGAATTGCTCGCGCGCGTCACTGGTGTGCGCAAAACCCTTGCGCGCGAGAAAGGCATCGTCGTCCCGCCGATTTCCGTCCGCGACAATCTCGAGCTCGAGCCCAACGACTATCGTTTTCTCCTGCGCGGCAAGCCCGTCGCCCGCGGCCAGCTCATGCCCGGCCGCTGGCTCGCGATGAACGTCTCCGGCAGCAAGATCCGGCTCAAAGGCGTGCCGACCCGCGAGCCTGTTTTCAATCTCGACGCGACGTGGATCGACGAGGCCGAGAAGAAGACTGCCGAACTCAACGGGTTCACCGTCGTGGACCCTGCCTCCGTCCTGATCACGCATCTTTCGGAGACATTGAAATCCAACGCGCACCACCTGCTCGGTCGTCAGGAGGTCCAGGCGCTGGTCGATTATCTCAAGCAATCGCAGCCCGCGCTGGTCGCCGAGTTGCTGCCCGATCTCGTGACGCTCGGCATCATCCAGCGCGTCCTCCAGAACCTCCTCCGCGAGAACGTCGCGATCCTCAATCAGCCGCTCATTCTCGAGGGCATCGCGGACTTCGCCTCGCTCTCGAAAAATCCCGACGACCTCAGCGAGCTCGTCCGGCGCCGGCTCGGGCTGTATTTTGTTCCTGAATACGAGGTGCGCCCGGGGATTGTCCGCGCCGTCACGCTCGATCCGCGGCTCGAGCAGTGGCTGGCCTCGAAGGTGCACCGTTCGCCGACCGAAGTGGGGATGGCGCTCGATCCCGCGACCGGTCGCCACGTCATGGAGCAGCTCACGAAGCTTACGGCCGACATGATTCAGCAGGGCCAGCCGGCCGTGCTCGTCGTATCCGCCGAGATTCGCCTGCCGCTCAAGCGCTTCTTCGAGTCGTCGTTCCCGCGCGTCGCGGTGCTCGCGTATCAGGAGCTGCCGTCCGCCACCGAAATTGAAAACGCCGGGATCATCACCGCGCCGCCGCACGTCGCGCGCGCCGAGGTCCCCCTCAAGGCGGCCGCATGAAAACCGGTAGCGAGCATCGAGTAGTGAGTAGCGAGCATCACACCGGTGCCTGCACTACTCGCTACTCGCTACCCGCTACTCGCTACTAAGAATGTCCTCCTCCGGCCAACACTTCGCGCCCGGCGCCTACAAGTTCACGGTGAAATCCACCGAGCAGGCGGTCGCGCTCATCCGGGAAAAACTCGGACCGAATGCGCGCGTTGTCTCCGTGCGCGCGATCGAGCAGACCGGCCTCAAAAAATTCTTCAGTTCGCCCAGGCTGGAAGTGATCGCACAAGTCGATCCCGAGCCGTCGGCGCCCCAATCGCTTTCCGCGGTCTCCTCCGAGCTTGCCGCCCCCGAGGCCGATTCGCCCCCGCCGCGACCGCGGCTCGCGCCGTTGCCCTCGCAGCTCGGCCTTTCCGGTCTCTTGCGCCGGTCCGGCATCACCGAGACGGCGCTGGACCGGCTGCAGTCCGGCGCCAACTGGGACGAACTCAACACGCTGCCGCTGCATCGTGCGCTCGCCGAGACGTCGCGCCTGCTGCGTTCGCACGCGGAAGCGCGGACCTCGCGGCCGCCGCTCTCACGCGCGGCGTTCCTCGGTTCTGCGGGCGTCGGCCGCACGACCGCCCTCTGCAAATGGCTCGCGCAGGAAGTCTTTCGCCGGGCCCGGCTCGGCCACGTGATCAGCGTGGAATTCGACCGGCCGAACCCGCTCGGGCCGCTGCCGGTTTTCAGCGAGGCGCTCGGTGTCCCGCTGGCGCATTTTCCGTGTGAGACCCGCGCCGCCGTGCCGGGCGGTTTCGTCTATTTCGATCTGCCGGGAGTTTCTCCGCGCCGTCCGGTGGACAACGCCCGGATCGGCGCGTTTCTCGACGCCGAGGAAATCACCGAGCGCGTCCTCGTGCTGAACGCCGCCTACGATCGCGCCTCGCTGCGCGATGCCTATGCCGCCGGCCGCGATCTCGGCGCCACGCATCTCGTCTTCACGCACCTCGATGAAGTGCCGCAATGGGGCAAGCTCTGGGACTATCTCTTCGACGAGGAACTCGAGCCGCTGTTTCTCGCCACGGGGCCGTCGCTCACGGGCGACTGCGAGGAAGACGTACCCGGCGCCATCGTCCGACGCACGCTGCCGGAGGAGGAATCATGAAATTCGTTTTTCTCGCCGGCGGCTTCGCCGGATTTCTCGTCGCTTCCCTCGGCAGCTACTGGGCCGGACATCAGCCCGATCGCATGTTCTTCGACGGCGCCGTCGGCTGCCTCGTGGGCGCGCTGCTCTTCCGCTGGTTCTGGACCGTGCTCGTGCGCGGCATCCGCGAAACGATTCTCGCCCGCCATGCCGCCGCCACGGCGGCGAAGCAGAAATAATCACCCCGTCACCAATTCATGAATACAGTAACCGCAGCCGCCCCTGGCATGGATGCAACGCCCGCCGCCGCCTGGCGCGCGTATCAGGGAGTCTCGCCGGCCGCCGTCGATGAGAAGGATCTCATCGAACGGTATCTGCCCCTCGTGCGCAATGTCGTCGACCGCATCAAGCTCAACGTGCCCGCCCACGTCGACGCCGATGACCTCTACAGCGTCGGCATCACCGGCCTCATCGCCGCCGTGCGCAAATTCGATCCCAACCAGGGCAGCACGTTCGCGAGCTATGCCGCCATGCGCATCCGCGGCGCGATCCTGGACGAACTGCGCCGGATGGACTGGTGCCCGCGCCGCGCCCGCGCGCGTTCCCGCAAGCTCAAGAACGCGATCAACGAGGTGGAGCAGAAGGTCGGCCGCGTCGCCACCGATGCCGAGGTCTGTGCCACGCTCGGAATCACGGCTAAAGAATACGAAAAATGGGTCGAAGAGGCGAAGCCGGTCACCTTCATCGCCATCGATCAGAGCGCCGACGGCGACGAAGGGCAGGGCGCCTCCCTGCACGAATTGCTCGCGGACGAGACCGACAAGACCGGTCGCGACAATCTCGAGAAGGCGGAGCTCCTCCAACTTCTCACTCAACGCATCGCCGAGCTGCCCGATATACCGAAGAAGATCCTTGCGATGTATTATTTTGAAAACCTGCGCCTCGCCGAAATTGCCGCCGTCTTCGGGCTGACGGAATCGCGCATCTGCCAGATTCACTCCCAGACCATTCTCGGCCTGCGCGGCTGGCTGCAGCGTGTGCGCAATCGCTGACCGCCTGCCGCGGAAATCCTCAATGCCTTTGCTGTTTTATGTTTCTTTGGCGCTTGGAGCTCGGAGCCTGGAGCTTCGCGTCGCGTCATGCTGATCCTCATTGGCGCAACGATCGTGATGGCATCGACCATCGGCGGGTTCATGCTCGCCGGAGGCAATCCGCTCGTACTGCTGCACGTTTCGGAGTTCGTCGTCATTCTCGGTGTCGGTGCCGGAGTCCTCGTCATCGCCAGCCCTGGCCATGTGCTGAAGGAAATCATCCACAAGGTGAAGGTGTGCGTCACGGGAAAATCCGCGGGCGAGAAGGAGTTCGTCGACCTGCTCAAGCTGCTCTACGAAATCTTCATGATCGGGCGCCGCAACGGCCTGATCGCGCTCGAGGAGCACATCATGGATCCCAGGAAGAGCACGATCTTCCAGAAGTATCCGTCGGTCATCAACCATCCCGACCGGCTCGAGTTTCTCTGCAACGGCCTGAAGCCCGTCATCGATGGCAAGATCAAGCCCGACCAGCTCGAGGCCTTGATGAGCGCTGAGCTCGAGGCCAAGGCGACCGAGGCCGAACACCCGGTTCACATCCTCCAGCTTGTCGGCGATTCGCTGCCCGGCATCGGCATCGTCGCCGCCGTGCTCGGCATCATCAACACCATGGCTTCCATTTCCGAAGGTCCGGAAATGGTCGGTAAGAAAGTCGCCGCCGCACTCACCGGCACGCTGCTCGGAATCTTCGTCGCGTACGGCTTCGTCAACCCGCTCGCGAATCGCGTGAAGTTCAACAACGCCTCCGACGAGCAATTCTTGAAATGCATCATGCAAGCGGTCTCGGGCTTCGCGAAAGGCCTCGCGCCGATGACCGCGGTGGAAGTCGCGCGCCGCTCCCTCGACAGCAACGTCCAGCCCGCCGGCGCCAAGCTCGAAGCCTCGTTGAAGGCGATGGCGCCGGCCAAGTGAGCGCTCCACGCTCACCGGTTAAGTGGGAAGTTTAAGTTGAAGGGCCGAGCCAACTCTCCGCGAGGAATCCCGCATGAAGCTTAAACTTAAACTCCCAACTTCACCTCGCGGCGGCGGCCGCGCTCGCGGCGCAGGCCGCGACTGATCATGGCGAAGAAAAAAGCAGCAGCCCACCACGGCGGCGCGTGGAAAGTCGCCTACGCGGACTTCGTCACTGCGATGATGGCGCTGTTCATGGTGCTGTGGATTTCCGCGCAGGATAAGGAAATCCTCATCGCGACGTCGCAGTATTTTCAGAACCCGTTCCGCTCGCCGATGGACGCCACTTCCGGGGTGCTGCCGTTCAACAACAACAAGACCTCGCAGAACCAGGGCAAGGATTCGGGTTCCGAGAAAGAGCAGGATCGAAACAAGCAGATCCAGATGACGTTTCTCAATTCCGTCGCGGCCGATTTCTACCGGCTGTTGCACCTCGATCAAAACCTCGAGGGCAAACCGATCGAGATTCAAGTCACCACCGACGGACTGCGCGTGACGCTCTACGACCGCGCGCGGCGACCGCTCTTCGCGAAGGATTCCACGGAATTTACGGAGTGGGGGACTTTCGTGCTGCAGAACCTCGCTTGGACCATCGATCGTCATCAGTTCAACGTCACCGTTGATGGTCATGCGCGCGCGCTCGGCTCCGAGAACGGCGAGACGGCGCGCAAAAATTACTCGAGTTGGGAACTCTCCGCGGATCGCGCCAACGCCGCTCGCCGCGTGTTGGTGCACTACGCCGTCGCCCCGTCGCTGATCGAGCGCGTGACCGGTTATGCCGACACGAAACCGCTGCCCGGCGAGCCCGCCACGTCGGAGTCGAACGATCGGGTGACGCTGAACCTCACGCTGACCGCGAAGAATCGTTTCAAGGACAGCAAGCTCGTGGATCAACACGTGCCCGTGCTCGAGACCGTGAAGCCGAACCCATGAAATCATTTTTGCAGGGCAAGAAGACCCTCTCGATCGAAGCGCTGCGACTGCCTGCGGCGCTGGCAAATCCACACGCGCCCAAGTGCGAGTCGCCGCGTCACGCGGTCGCCGTCTCGACGCCCGGCGCCTCCAGCGCACACGTCGAAGTGGTGAAGGAAGGCGACAAGGTCGTCCGACTGATCGTGAACTGCATTTGCGGCGAGCGCGTCGAGATCGAGTGCCTGTACTCGGCCGGGCGGTAGGCATGTTGGCCTGGCTCTCGATGGGGTGGCGACGCGGCCGGCGCTCCGCTCCTCACGCGGCGGGATGAAACGCTCACGTCGAGAATTCAGCGTTAAGCGTTCAGTATTTTCCCGCCGGTATTGCCGCCCGCTTTCGGCACACCCGGCCCCTCGGCAAAACCTGCCGCTTCTCAAAATCCTCTGAAAAAAACCGCGGGGAAAAGTTTTCCTGCTCAGGTTTTGAGAAGTTTAAGCGCGTTAAATATCATCGGCTTACGCGAGCATAGCGGCGCCCGGCACACGGTTGGCTTATCCGGCGCCGCGTATGAATATCGGGATCTACCAAAGTGCTTCCGCCCTCTCGGCGCTCGAGCGTTGGCAGGATTCCGTCTCGCAGAACATCACCTCGAGCCAGACCACCGGCTACCGCAAGCGGACGATCAATTTCTCGTCCCAACAAGCCGGCGAGATCCACACGGATCCTCGCGCCAAGATCGGCCAGGATGCTGCCACGCCCATGCTGTTCCCCAAGGTGAACACGGGGATCAATTTCGTCACCGGGGAAACTCAGCCGACGCGCCGCGAGCTCGATGTGGCGATCCAGGGCGATGGATTTTTCGAGATTCAGATGAAAGACGGTTCCCGCGCTTACACGCGCAGCGGTGAGTTTCGTCTGGGCACGGATCGCGTCCTGACGACCTCCAGCGGACACGAGGTGATGAGCAGCGTCGGCTCATCGATCACGCTGCTGCCCGGTGGCGGCAGTCTGACGATCAACCGCGACGGCACGATTTTTCAAGGCGTGACGCCGCTCGGAAAACTCTCCGTGCAGAAATTCGAGAACGTGGCCGAGCTGAACCCGATCGCCGGCGGATTTTTCGTTCCCATGTCGGGAATGGAACCGGAGCCGGTCGACGAGCCCGAGTTGCTGCAGGGCTACCTCGAAGGCAGCAACGTCACGCCGCTCCGCGAGATGGTCGACCTCGTCCTGATCGCCCGCGCCTACGAGGCGAATCAGAAGGTCATCAACACGATCGACCAACAGATGGAGAAAACGCTCAACGCCCTCGGCTGAGCGAGACCGGAGACGACCAGACACTAGAGACCAGAGAACAAAGACGAGAGACCCACGTTCACTCTCACTCTCACTTTCACTTCTGATGACTTCCCCAGACAGACAACCGCAATCACGACTGACTGGCCGAGCGCGCAGTGGGGGCGCGCCGGCCCCAGTATTTCAAAGTAGCGAGCATTCGAGCCCGGGCTCCGACTACTCGCTACTCGCTGCCCGCTACTCGCTCCATCCTCTCACCCCATGAACTTGTCCCTCTACTCAGCCGCCACCGGCATGGAGGCGCAGCAGCTCAACCTGAACACGATCGCGAACAATCTCGCGAACGTGAACACGCCCGGGTTCAAGCGCAGCAAGATCGAGTTTCAGGATCTGCTTTATCAGAAGCCACGCGCTTCCGGCACCGACTCGGGTGGCGGCAATCTCGTGCCCACCGGCGTCGAGGTCGGCAACGGCTCCCGCGTCGCCGCGACCTCGAAGGTGTTCACGCAGGGCCAGCTCACGAACACGGGCGAGAAGCTCGACATCGCGATCCAGGGCGACGGCTTCTTCGAAGTCCAACGGCCCGACGGCACGATCGGCTTCACGCGCGCGGGCACGTTCAAGTTGAGCGCGCAGGGGCAGGTTGTGACCGTCGATGGCATGCCGGTGTTGAGCGGCTTTCAACCGATTCCGCCCGGCGCCAGTTCGGTCACGATTTCCGAAGGCGGCCAGGTGACGGTGCAAGGCGCGAACGGCTCGCAGTCGTTTTCCCTGACCCTCGCGCGCTTCGCCAATCCCGCCGGCCTGCGCAGCCTCGGCGGCAATCTCTACGAAGAGACCGCCGCGAGCGGCACGCCGGAAGTCGGCAACGCCGGTGAACAGGGTTTCGGCCGCACGATCCAGGGCTACGTCGAGGCTTCCAACGTCAACATCGTCGAGGAAATGGTGAACCTCATCGTCGCGCAGCGCGCGTACGAGATTAATTCCAAGTCGATTCAGACGTCGGACGAGATGCTCCAGAACATCGCGAACATGAAACGCTGATGACGACGATGAACGTCCTTTCCGTCCGCCGCTTTCAAGGGTTCCTCGCTGTCGCGTTGGCGCTCGCCGGCGCGTGTCATGCTCGCGCGGATACGCACGGTCTGCCGGAGGCCAACGGCTTCCAGACGGCGAACATCACGAGCGATGCCGGCTTCCTGCCGGTGAGTTCCTCGCTGCCGCGGCCGGGCGCTTCCGATGCGAGTGCCGCCCCGTCGACACCGTTCACGCGCGATCTCCTCATCTCTGCGCTCACGCGTGCGCTGGCCGCACATTTCAGCCTCGAGGGCGATCTGCAACTCGAGTTGCTCCGGGCCTGGACCCCGCCGGCGCGCGTCGCGGCCGCCTGGGATCTGCAGGTGCTGGATTATCCCTCGGTGCCGTCGACCTCGATGATGGTGCGTTGCCGCGTGCTCGCCGACGGCGCCACGGCCGCCGAGGCGACTTTCATCGTGCGGGCGCAACTCTGGCGCGATGCCTGGGCCACGCGCCAGCCGCTCAGCGTCGGCGCGGTTTTCGATCCCGCACTGCTCGAGCCGCGCCGGGTCGATCTGTTTCGCGATCGCGATGCGTTGCCCGCCGCAGTCGGCGACCATTCCTACATCTTCACCCGCGGCGTTACTGCCGGCCGTCTGCTCACGTGGCGCGACATCTCACGCCGCCCGCTCGTCAAGAAAGGCGATCTCGTTGAAGTCTCCGCCATCGATGGCATGCTCGCCGTCACGATGAAGGCGCTGGCCATGGAAAATGGCGCGCAGGGCGACACCGTCACCGTTCGTAACCCCGAGTCGCGTCGAGATTTCGCCGCGACGGTCATCGATGAAAACCGTGTCCAAGTCCGCTTCTAAACCCGATCGCTCCGGTGATCTCGCTCGTGAGGGCGCGGCCATTCGCCGGCCGAAGCGCGTGCCTGGCCTCGGCTCGGCGCTGATGTTCGCGTTGTTCGCACTCGCGCTGGCGCTTCTGCTCGCGATCGCCGTCCCGGCGCATGCTGGCTCGCTCTGGCCCGCCAGTGGCCAGCCGGCGAGGAGCATGTTTGCCGATCGCAAAGCCACCGCGAAGGGCGACATCATCACGATTCTCGTCGCCGAATCCGCCGTCGCGCAGAGCTCCCAGAGCAAGGTCTCCACGCGCGACTCATCCCTGCAGGACGCGATCACCCGCTTCATCTATCCCGGCCTCGGCACCCATAAGGGACAGCTCCCGGGCATCACCGCCAGCGGCAGCGCCTCGTATTCAGGCGGTGGAGACGTGAGTAATTCCCAGAGCCTCTCCGCCCGCGCCGCCGTGCTCGTCACCGATGTGCTGCCGAACGGCAACCTCGTGATCGAGGGCGTGCGCGTCGTGACGTTTTCCGGCGAGACCCAATACGTGGTGCTGCGCGGGCTCGTGCGCCCCGACGACATCGCCCGAGACAACAGCGTCATCTCCACCAACATCGCCGACGCGCGCGTCGAGTTCCACGCCGAGGGCGCGCTCACCGAGGCGCAGAAGCGAGGCTGGCTCGCGAAGGTCTACGAGAAGCTCCGACCGCTGTGATGCGATGCTGAAATCCTGAAACACAGAAAATGAAAGCACGGATGCTCACTCTCTCGCACGGACGCGCTGTTTTTCGGCTGCTGTTTTTGTTCAGCCTTTCAGCCCTTCAGCCTTTCAGCCTCTCCCTCCACGCATCGCGCCTGAAGGACCTCACGCTGGTCGAAGGCGGCCGCGACAACCAACTCGTGGGCTACGGTCTGGTCGTCGGTCTTGCCGGCGACGGCGACAGCAATGCGATCGCGACTCTCCGCAGCGTCGCTAACGTTCTCCAGCGCTACGGACTCTCCGTCAACGCCACCGACCTCAAGGCGAAGAACACCGCCGCGGTGATGATCACCGCCGAAATCAGCGCCTTCCTCAAACCCGGCGCTCGGATCGACGTGAACGTCGCCTCGATGGGCGATGCGAAGACGCTTCAGGGCGGCGTGCTCCTGCAGACGCCGCTCGTCGGTGCCGACGGACGCGTTTACGCGGTCGCCCAAGGCCCCGTGGCCATCGGCGGTTTCTTTGGCGGCGCGGGCGGCGCCGGCGGTTCGACGGTGCAAAAAAATCACCCGACGGTCGGCAACATCTCCAGCGGCGGCATCGTCGAGCGCGAAATCCCCGCGACCTTCGTTCGCGACAACACCCTGCGCCTGCTCCTGCACAATCCGGATTTCACCTCGGCGGCGCGCATCGCGGATGCGATCAACACGAAGTGGGCCGCCATCGCCAATCCGATCGATGCCGCCACGGTCACCGTGACGTTGCCCCCCGGCTATCGCGGTCGCGACGTCGCCTTCATCGCGGACCTCGGCCAGATCGAAGCGGCGCCGGACACGCTCGCCCGGGTCGTCATCAACGAGCGCACCGGCACCATCGTCGCGACCTCCACCGTCCGCCTCTCGCAAGTCGCCATCGCCCACGGTTCGCTCACCATCACGGTCAGTTCCAACATGGGCGTGAGCCAGCCGAACGCCTTCAGCAACGGCCAGACCGCCGGCGTGCAAAGCACGCAGACTGACGTCAACGAAGTGAAGGGCGGCTTCAGCATCCTCAACGAGCCGCCCTCGATCGAGCGTCTCGCCGCCGCACTCAACGCGCTCGGCGTTTCCACGCGCGAGATGATGGCGATCTTCCAGACGTTGAAACGCTCCGGCGCGCTGCAGGCCGAGCTCGTCATCAACTGACCCTGAACCCGCACATGAGCGTTTCACCCATTACTTCCGTCACCGCCGCGCCGGCCCAGTTCAACGCCGCCGCGCTGCGCAACGCCCCCGCGGCCGAGCAGCGCAAGGCCGTCGCCGCGCAGTTCGAGGCCATCCTCGTGCGTCAGCTCCTCGGCAAGACCATGACCTCGATGCTCGGCGGCGAGCAGGGGGGCGTCGCCGGCAGCGTCTATGGCGACATGCTCGCCGATACCATGGCGCAGCAGCTGAGCGCCGGCCAGGGCTTCGGGCTCAGCCGCTTTCTCGAGCAACAGCTCACGCCGCGCGGAGCCCGTATCGATGAGTTGAATACAACGCCGACGGATAGTCCGGCGGAAACCGCGAAAATCGAAACGCCAAATTCATAACCGAAACCGAAGGTTTCATGAGCACCACCTGGGAATTTATTGCGGAACGTCTGCGCGACGAGCTTGCCGATTACGGCGGCCTCCTCCGCCTTTTCGAAGAGCAGCAGCTTGCCTTGTTCAACCGCGATGCCGACACCGTGCTGCGACTCGCGACGGATATCGAAATGCACGCGCGTACGCTCGCCGAGGCGCGCTGCCGCCGCGAGCAGGCGGTGGCCGCGTTTGCCGAGGAGCACGGCCGGCCGACCACCTCGTCGTTGCGCTCCATGCTGCCGTTGATCGAGGCGGACGCCCGCCCGTTGCTCGAAGCGCTGATCGGCGAGGTCAATCAGCTCCTCCACCGCGTCCGCCGCACCAGCCGTCACAATCACTCGCTGCTCTCCCGCACGGTCGAAGTGCACCAGGAGACGATGCAGCAGCTCCGCCCGAACGCGTTCACGAAAACCTATTCACCCGCCGGTCGCGTATCCGTTTCAGCCGCACACGCGTCCGCCTCCCTCCGCGTCGCAGGGTGATTTTAGAAATAGCGAGTAGTGAGTAGCGAGTAGCGAGCATCCGATCTTCGAATACAAAACACGCGCCCGTTCGCCAGCTACTCACTACTCACTACTGACTACTCGCTACTCGCTACTAACCTCCCATGTCCGGCCTTTTCGCCAGTCTCAATAATTCAGTCAAAGCGCTCAGCGCCCACAGCCGCGGCATCGAGATCGCGGGTAAAAATCTGGCGAACGTCAACAACACCGCCTACGCCCGCCAGCGCGTCGTCTACGGCGATCGCGGCACGGTCGTGACTCCCTACGGCGCGGAGAGCCTGGGGCTCGAAGCACTCGGTGTGCAGCAGCTGCGCGATTCCCTGCTCGACCGCCAGATGATGCGCGAGATCGCACTACAATCCTCGTTCGAAGCGGAGCAGAGCGCCTATCAACGCGCGCAAGCCGGCCTCGGCCAAAGCATCGATCGCTCCGCTGCTGCCGGGACGACGTCCGGAGTGGGGGACAAGGGCCTCGCCGCCGCCCTCGACGATTTTTTCAACGCCTTCCAGAGCTTCGCGGCGCGCCCGACCGATGACGGCGAACGCCAGACGCTGCTCCAGAAATCAGAGATCCTCAGCGACCGTTTCCAGCTCGCTGATGCCCGCATCGGCCAGGTGCAGAGCGACCTCGACGCCGAGGTCGCGAACGATGTCGCCGATGTCAACCGCCTCCTCACCACGCTCGCGGAACTCAACGGCCAGATCGGCCGCTTCGAGATCAACGCGCCCGGCTCCGCGGTCGACCTCCGCGATCAACGCCAGGCGCGCCTCGAAGAACTCGCGGCGAAGCTTCCCGTCGAGGTGCGCGATACGCCGGGCGGTCAGCTGGAAATTTTCGCGAAGGCCGACGACGGCTCCGAGGTTCCACTCGTCACGCTCGCCGTCGTCACCGGCGCCGTTGGCTTCGATGGCACCCGGCTCACCGCCGGCGCCTCCGCCACGCCGCTGGCGCTGGCCGCAGGATCGATCAAGGGTGCGCTCACCGCCCGCGATGGCGCGATCCAGACACTGCGCACCGACCTTGATCAGCTCGCGCGCCAGCTTGTCACTTCCGTGAACGAGGCGTACAATCCGTCCGGCACGACGGGAGATTTCTTCGCGCCGGCCGGCCTGACGGCGGGAAGCATCAGTTTGATGGATACGTTGACTGCGGCGACATTGAAGGCGAGCGATGGCGGCGCGGCGGGTGACAACACCATCGCTTTGGCGGTTGCCCGGCTGGCCAGCACCGAGTTCTCCACCGCCGCCGGCGATCACATTGACGGCACGTTTTCCGGCCACTTTAGCAAATCCGTCAGCAAGATCGGCCAGGCGCTCGCGGGCGCAAACTCGCGCGTGGAGGACCAGACGAACATCGAGCGCCTCGTGCGTTCGCAACGCGACGCCGTGAGTGCCGTGTCGCTCGATGAAGAGATGGCCGACCTGATGAAGTATCAGCGCGCGTTCCAGGCCTCGTCGCGCGTGTTCGGCGTGATGGACGATCTCCTCGACAATGTGGTCAACAGCCTCGGCCGCTGATTGAGGGACCAAAAGACCACGAGACCAAAGGACAAAAAGACCTCCAGCAAATGAGCACCGCGCCACAGTCACCTTCCGCCCCCTTGGTCCTTTGGTCCCTTAGTCCTTTGGTCCCTTAGTCCCTTCAGCCCATGCGCATCACGAACAACACGCTTTCGGAAAACATCGTCCGCCAGATCCAGACACTGGGCAGCCAGCAGGCGAAGTTGCAGACGCAGGTCGCCTCGGGGCAGCGCATCTTCAACCCGGAGGACGACCCGACTGCCGTCGGCCGTGTCCTCAATCTCGAGAGCGAGCAGCGCCAGATCGCGCAGTTTACGCGCAACGCCGATCGCGCGTTCGAGGTGAGCCAGGCGTCGTTTGCCGGCCTGCAGCAGCTGAAGAAAGTATCCGATCGCGCGACCGAGATCGGCACGCTCGGTGCCGGCGCGCTGAGCGCCGACGCGACTCGCGCCTACGCGACGGAAGTCGATCAGCTGATCGAGCAGACGCTGCAGCTCACGAACACCCGCTTTCGCAACGACTATCTCTTTGCCGGCACCGCGACCGACACGCCGCCCTATGTCGCCACGCGTGACGCGGCGGGAAAAGTGGCCACGGTCGCCTATGCCGGGAATTCCGACCGCGTCTCCATTCAAGTTTCGGAAAACGCGAGCATCGCTCCAGGCACCACGGGCGAGACCAATCTCGGCCTGCGCGACTTTCTCGGCCAGCTCATCGCTCTGCGCGATGGGCTGACCGTGAACGACACCGCTGCGATCACGAGCGCGCAGACCGGTCTGATCGCCGCGGAGGACGAACTTGTTTCCGCGCTGGCCGAACACGGTGGCATGCAGACGCGCATCGAAGCCAACCGCGCTCAACAGCAGCAACGCGCCGATAACATCGAGTCGCTAGTCTCCAGCGAGACCGACGTCGATCTGCCCTCGACCATCGTCCGGCTGAACCAGACGCAGACCGCCTATCAGGCCGCACTGCAATCCGCCGCGAACATCATGCGCATCTCATTACTTGATTACATCAAGTAGGCGAAAGTGCGGGTGAAAGTGAAAGGGCCGAAAACCGCCCGCTCACCATAACTCGCACCCTCCACTTTCACCCTAACTTTCCCTTTCACTCCTCACTCCCAGCATGAAAGTATTCCCTGAACTCTATCCGACCGATCTGGACACCCCGCCGGCGAACCAGCTCGAGCTGCCGCAAGGGCTGATCGGTTTCGCCAACTACAAGCGGGCCGAGCTCCTTTATCTGCCCGATCACCTGCCGTTTCTCTGGATGAAACTGTACAGTGCGGTCGACCATCTCCACTTCATCGTCATTGAGCCAGGCGGCATCGTGCCTGGTTACGAGCCGGAGATTTTCGATCTCGATGCCGAGCAGCTCGACCTGCGTGACCCGGCCGAGGCGATGATTCTCAACATCGTCACGCTCAAGCGCCAAAGCCCCGTCGAGGCGACCGTCAACCTCATCGGGCCACTCGTCGTCAACCGTCGCACGCGCATCGGCCGCCAGCTCGTGATCTCGAATTATTCGCGCTACACCGCGAATCACGCTCTCAACGAAAACTCGCAGGCGCCGGTGCTCGCCCGCACAGCCTGAGCCACCGCCATGCTCGTCCTTTCCCGACGCGTCAACGAGTCCATCGTCATCGGTGACTCCATTGAAATCCGCATCACGCGCATCGAAGGCGACGTGGTGAAAATAGGCATCCAGGCGCCACGCGACGTCGCGATTTTCCGCAAGGAAGTTCTCTCCGCGATCGCCGCGAGCAACCAGGCTGCCGCCGTCCGTCCGCCCAATGCCGGCGATCTTCCGAGCCTGCCGAAAAAGTCCGCTGCGGCCGCCGCTCCCACCGCCACGAAAGCCTGACCGATCTCTCAACTCTCAATCCTCCGCCTTCCGCCTCTCCACCCACCACCGTCATGAGCGTCATCAACACCAACATCCAGGCCATCACGGCCGCCCGTAATCTGAATCGCAGCCAGGAGATGCTCGGTCGCTCGCTGAACCGGCTCTCGTCCGGTTCAAAAATCGTCAACCCCTCCGACGACGCCGCCGGCCTCGCGGTCTCGGAAAAGCTCGACGCACAGAACAAACGCGTGCGCGCGGCCACGACGAACGTCCAGAACGCCGTCTCCCTCGTCCAGACCGCCGACGGCTTCATGAGCGGCATGACGAAAATTCTGTCCCGCATGAGCGAACTCGCGATCCTGGCGAAGGACGTGACGAAAAACACGAGCGACGTCTCGCTCTACGGTCAGGAATTCCGCGCGTTGCAGGACCAGCTCCGCCAGACGATCGGCGGCACGGCAGCCCAGATCGGTGGCACCGGCATCGACACCCCGCTCGGCCAGTTCAACGGCATCAGACTTTTTGGTGACGATGCGACGGGGCTGCCGAGCGTGGCCGCAGGCGCCTTCACTGTCGGACCCAACCCGACCATCAGCCCCGGTGCGATCATCGGTGAAGGCGTGGTCATTGGAGAGAACGTCGTCATCGGTCCCGGCGCGCGCATTGCCGACAACACGGTGATCGGCGACAACGTCACGATCGGTGCCAATGCTTACGTCGCGCCTTCTCAGACTCTGGGCGACAACGTGACCGTCCAGCCCGGTGCGACGGTCAACTACGCGGAGCCCGTGCCTGCCGGCATGGTGATCGGCGCGAGCAGCACTGTCGGCTCCGGCACCGGCCTCACCGTCACCGTCGGCCAGGCCGTGGGCCAGACGATGACGATTCCGCAGCCTAACCTCCGCGATGGCGCGATGGGCGCGATTTTCCAGCAAGACTCCGCCGGCAATTATACGCTCGACGTGACGGCGAGCGGAGCGACCGCGGCCATCACCGACGCGATTCAAGACGTCGCCAACGAGCGCGCCTCGCTGGGTGCATCGCAATCCCGACTCGAACTGGCGTCGTCCACGCTGCAGGTGGAATACGAGAACCTCGAAGCTGCGATCTCGCGCATCCGCGACGTCGATGTCGCCGAGGAATCCACGCAATACGCGCGCTATAACATTCTCGTGCAGTCCGGCACCGCGATGCTTGCGCAGGCCAATCAAACGCCAAACTCCGTGCTGAAGCTCCTGCAAGGTTAAGCTCCGACGCCAGGAATTCGTCTCCGATAAGCGGACATGGGCCGAGCTTGTCGCAACGACTGCTCGACCACGGGCGAAGCGCTGCGGAACGACCGTTGCTGAAGATGTGCGTGCGGTTCACCCGCGTCCGGCCAGCAGCGGACGAATTTATAGATTCGCTTCGACGCCACTCCGCGATTGCCGGGCCATTGCGCGGCTGCCACAACGCCCGTTCGCATGTTTTGGTTCATCTCGATCAGTCTGGCAGTTGCGTTGCTGGTCGCACTCGTGGTGCTGGCGCGTGCGCAGCATCAGGCCGACGCCGCGGCCGAGGAAAACCAGAAGCTCGCGCAGGATCGGCAGCGCCTTTTCGATTTCATGCACCTCATGACCGAGGCGTTGGGCGAGGGCCTCTCGCGCGAGGAGCTGCACCAGCGGATTGTACATGCGTCGATTCTCTGCACGGGGGCGTTGAGCGCCTGCATCTTCGAAAAAACGCCCCGCAACACGATGCGGGGTGTCGCGATCGAAGGATTGTTTCCGCCGCACCGCCCGCTCGGTGATGCGCTGAAAGGGAGGTTGGGCACGCGGGCGAAGTTCATCGAGCAGGTGCTCAAGTCGGAGGAATTTCCGGTGGGCGAGGGGATCGTCGGGCGCGTGGCGCAGAGCCGGCGCGGTGAATTGCTCGCGGATGCCGCCGCCGATGCCCGGATGGTCAAGCACGACGATCCGGCGCTGGCGGTTCGTTCGGTGATCGTCGTGCCGCTCGTGTTTCGGAATCGTTTCTTCGGCGTGCTCGCGGTCACGAATCCTGCAGGCGACCAGTTCTTCACGCCCGCCGATTTCACGCTCATGCAATCGCTGGCCGAGCAGGCGGCGCTCGCCCTGCACAACGCGGAATTTCTCAACCTGCAGATCGAGAAGAAACAGCTCGACCTGGACCTCTCGATCGCGAGCGGAATCCAGCAGATGCTGCTGCCACGGGAGATGCCGCAGTTGCCGGGGCTCGAGCTCGACGCGCGCTATATGCCCGCGCAGCACGTGGGGGGAGATCTCTACGACTTTGTGCCGTTGACCGGCGGCCGGCTCGGCATCGTGGTCGCTGACGTATCTGGAAAAGGGATACCCGCATCGCTGCTGATGGCCATCTGCCGGACGAACATCCGGCAGATCGCGCCGCGCCACACTTCGCCGGCGGGCGCGTTGATCGAGCTGAACCGGACCCTCGCGGCCGAGATCCAGTCCGGCCTCTATGTGACCATGCTGTATGCGATCGTCGACGTCGCGGCGAATCAGGTGACCCTCGCGCGCGCCGGGCACGAATTGCCGCTGTTTGTCCGTCGCGATTCAGCGGGCGGCGCAGCGCGCATCGACTTTGTTGGCTCCGACGGCATGGCTTTGGGCATGGTGCCCGACGAGATTTTTTCGGAGGCGCTCGTCGACCACACCGAGCCTTTGCATCCGGGCGACGTATTGGTGCTTTACACCGATGGCGTGACGGAGGCGCCGAACGAGGATGGAAAGGAATTCTCGGGCGCGCGCATGGCCGATGTCGCCCATACTCACCGGGTGCGCGGAGCCCGGGAGATCAACGATCGGATTCTCGAATCGGTCGGCGAGTTCTCGGGCGACGTGCGGCAACGCGACGACTTTACGCTCGTGACGGTGAAGCGGGTGTGAGGATTCACCGCCGGCGAACCAACATCCGAAGCTCGAGGGGAGCGGGAATTCTCCACGCCGCGATCAATCGACGCTTGGCGATGTGAAGCTTCGCTGGAGCTTTTCTCCTGGTGCTTGGAGCTTCGTCGCCTCGGGCGGTGTCATTCCACGTTTGCCATCTGTTCGCGGACGCGCTCAAGCTCGTTTTTCAGCTCGATGACGGCGCGGGCGATCGTCAGGTCGTTGGCCTTGCTGCCGATGGTGTTCACCTCGCGGCCTATTTCCTGCAGGAGAAATTCGGCCTTGCGGCCGATTTCCGCCTCGGATCGGAGCAGCGTGGTGAACTGCTCGAAATGGCTGCGCAGCCGTGTCAGCTCTTCGGATACGTCGCACCGATCGGCGAACAGCGCGATTTCGCGGAGCACGCGTTCGTCGTCGAGATCGAGCTCGAGGCCGGCATCGCGCAACCGCTTCATCAGCTGCTCGCGGTAATTCGCCGGCACCTGGGGCGCCCGATGCGCGATCGCGTCGACGTGGCGATGGAGCGTCTCGCTGCGCTTGATGAAATCGATGAACAGCGATTCGCCCTCCCGCGCGCGCATCGCGGAGAACGCGCGCAACGCGACCTTCACGGTTTCCATCAGCACTGCCTGGGCAACGTCGGCCGTGGGGAAATCGTTCGCGCGGCGCTGCGAGTTTGCGACCTGCCAGAGGAGCTCCGGCGTAGGGAGAAACTCCACGCCTTGCGCAGCCGCGAAGCTGCGCAGCCGTTCCAGCGCGACGGCGGCGGCCGCTTCGTCCCAGGTTGCCGCGAGTTCCGATTTGCTCCCGGTCACCTCGATGTCGACGTGAACTTTGCCGCGGGATGCGAATTTCCGCACGAGTTCACCGATCGCCGGTTCGAGGCTCTCCCATTCGTCCGGCAGACCGATGGTGAGATCGAGGGTCTTCCGATTTACGGAGCTCACCTGTACGGTGAGTGAAAAACCCTCGAGGGCGGAAGTCGCGCGGCCATAGCCGGTCATGCTTTTCATAGTTCGATTCGACCGCGGATTACGCGGATGCCCCGGATAAAGGCGACGTTATCCGCGCGGATGAACGGCCCGCGGCAGCGCCGTCAGACCTGCACGCCGAGGAGCTTCGCGACCTGGTTCACGTCCTTGTCGCCCCGGCCCGAGAGGTTGATCACGAGGATCTCGTCGGGCTTCATTTGTCTGGCGCGTTTCAATCCGTGGACCAGCGCGTGGGTGCTTTCGAGCGCCGGGATGATCCCCTCCAGCCGCGAGAGCAGCTGGAACGCTTCCATCACCTCGTCGTCGCACGCGTACGCGAAATCGATCCGGTTGCGGTCACGATAAAACGCGTGCTCGGGCCCGATGGCGGCGTAATCGAGGCCGGCGCTGACGGAATGCGTCAGCTCGATCTGGCCGTCTTCGTTCTGCAGGATGTAGGTCTTGCAGCCCTGCAGCACGCCGAGCTTCCCGCCTTCGAAGCGGGCCGCGTGGTCGCCGCGCTTGATGCCGCGCCCGCCGGCTTCAACGCCGATCAGCCGAACCTGCGTGTCCTCCAAAAATTCGAAGAAGAAGCCGATCGCATTGGAGCCACCGCCGACGCACGCGATCATCTCGTCGGGCAACCTGCCTTCACGGGCGAGAATCTGCTCGCGCACTTCCTGGCCGATGACGCGGTGAAAATCGCGGACCATCATCGGATAGGGATGAGAGCCCAGCGCCGAACCGAGGATGTAATGCGTGGCCCGGACGTTGGTGACCCAATCGCGCATGGCTTCGTTGATCGCTTCCTTCAACGTCTTCTGGCCGGCTTCGACACCGCGAACCTCAGCGCCCATGAGGCGCATGCGAAACACATTCAGGGCCTGCCGCTCCATGTCGACGGCGCCCATGTACACGACGCACTCGAGTCCAAACTTCGCGCACACTGCGGCCGTCGCGACGCCATGCTGTCCCGCACCGGTCTCGGCGATCACCCGCTTCTTGCCCATGCGTCGCGCGAGCAGCGCCTGGCCGAGCGCGTTGTTGATCTTGTGCGCACCGGTGTGGAGCAGGTCTTCGCGTTTGAGGTAAATCTTCGCGCCGCCGCAGTGCTGCGTCAGACGTTCCGCGAAATAGAGCTCGGTCGGCCGGCCGGCGAACTCCTTCAGGTGATGCCGCAGCTCCTGTTGAAAGGCGGGATCCTTGCGCGCCACTTCGTAAGCGGCCCCGAGCTCGGAGAGCGCGGTCATCAATGTCTCCGGCACAAATACGCCGCCGTAACGGCCAAAATGCCCCCCGGCGTCCGGGAGCGAGAAGCGGTCGAGTCGATCGGTTGCGGCAGTGGCGGGAGCAGACATGAAGGCCCAACGTGGAGCGCTGTTTTGCGTGAGGCAACCCCGCGTTGTGCGATGGCAGGGTGATACGGAATGCCAAGGTGTGCCGACGTGGCACGGGCGTCCCGCCCGTGGGTTCAGATCACGGGCGGGACGCCCGTGCTGCTTGAAACGATTGGTCTGCGAGCAGGCTCGCTAGGCGGCTTTTGGCGCGCGCAGCGACTGCCAGAGATACAGGATCACTCCGACGCAGATTCCGGAGTCGGCGACGTTGAACGTCGGATAGATATAGCTTCCGAAATGCAGATCGATGAAGTCGATGACGTGGCCATGCATCAAGCGGTCGACCAGGTTGCCGACGATGCCGCCGCACAGGAGGCCGAAGCAAATCTGCGTGAGCCTGTCTCTCAATCCGAGCGATTTTCGCCAAAAGTAAATCGCGACCAGTGTGCCGATCGCGAGCAACGCGAGGAGCACGCTTTGGCCGGAGAACATGCTCCACGCCGCGCCGGTATTGCCGACGTGAATGATGTAGAAGAAACCGGAGATGATCTCGAAATCGGCGCCCATGCCGTGCGAGTGCCGAGGATCGAAAGGCACCTTCGCGTTGATCCACAGCTTCGTTCCCTGATCGAGCGCAAACACCGCGATCGCCAGCGTCCAGAGCAGACGGTAGGCTTTCGCGCGGATGAGGAGCGGAGGACGTACCGCGCTCCACGGCGGCATGCTGTCCGTCGTCGACCCCGGTAATCGATCGCCTGCGGTGCCGTCAGAGTCCCCGGAGGCCGGGGACTTCACGTGTGGGGTAGGCTGATCAGGCATTGCGGCAGGGTGGCGCGAAGGCACGCGGCGCGGCTCAGTCGTCGTCGCCGCCGCCTTCGTCCATGAGCTTGGCACCTTCTTCTCCGAGCTCGCCGAAGAGACCGGCCTGGGTGCGCGAACGATGGCGGTTGCGCTCGAGATCCTTCTGGGCTTCGGCGGAGTAGCGCGTGAACGGCACCGCCAGGAGACGCTCCTTGGCGATCGGCTTCTGGGTGATCTCGCACACGCCGTAGGTGCCGGCGTGGATACGTTTGATCGCCGCCTCGATTTCGGAAAGCGCCTCCTGTTCGTTGGCAACCATGCTGAGCGCGAAATCGCGGTCGAAGGTGTCGGTCCCGGCGTCGGCCATGTGCTGGCCGTAAGCCGAGAGATCGCCGGCATCGTCTTTCGCGGAGCGCTTCAGGGTCTCCTCCGAATGGCGCTCGATGCCCTCGGTGAGGTGCGCCCGGAGATCGAGGAGCAGCTTGTAGTAGCGCTTGAACTTCTCAGGGACTTCCTTCTCGAGGATGTCGGCCGGTTTTCCCTTTTTCGGGTTGAAGCCCAGGATGTCGGCCAGCGAGGCGGCCTTCACGTGCTGAGGCTTGGCCTTCTCGGCGGCCACGGCGGCGATCTTGCTGAGCGTCTTGCCACCGGTCTTGGCCGGAAAGGGTGAGACTGTCTTGGGTGTGATTGTCTGCGCGATCGCGCGGACTTCATCGAGGCTGAAAGCAATCGGCTTGGAAGCGGATTTGCGTTTCAGGATGCTGTCGCGAAGGGCATTTTTTTTGGACGGTTTTTCCATGGTGGGAGAGGGTTTGGCGGCTTTGCCGTTAGGCGCCGGAGTTTTGACTGGTTTGCCGATGGCGACCGGAGTTTTGACGGCTTTGCCGTTGGAGGCCGGGCGCTTGATGGCTTTGCCGCTCGGCGCCCGAGCCTTGACCGCGACGGTCTTGGAGGGTGCCGGACGGGCTTTCTTTGGCGCAGACTTCGGTGCGGTTTTTTTCGCAGGGGACTTCTTGTTCTTGGCCATGGGGAGTTTTGGGGAAAGAGCGTCAGGACTTTAGCGCCTCGGCACAGCGCGGACAAACCTCGCCATGCGTGCTGGACTCGAGCGCAGCCACCCAGCGCCAGCAGCGGGGACAACGCACCTGATCGAGTTCGCTGCACGGGCGGACAGAAACGTGAAGCGCGGCCCCCGCCTTCGCCGTCGGATCCGCCATCGTCGAAACTCTGGCAGATGCTTCGGCAGGCAGGCTCGCGGTCGAGCCCAACGTGACATGTGAGACGATGAAAAGTTCGGGCAGAAAATCGCGATGTTTTTCCAAGAGCCGCGCGGTCGGAGTCTCCGGCGCGACCACGATTTCCACGGAGGCATCGAGCGACTTGCCGAGCTTGCCGGCGGCGCGATGCGGCTCGATCGCTTCGTTCACCTGCGTGCGGATGCGCAGGAGCGCGGCGACTTCCGACTCGACGCCGGCATCCGTCCATTCCGCAGGAGCGATGGGCCAATCCTGCAGGTGTACCGAGTCGCCGGCGTATTCCACCCGGGCGGTGGCATAGCTCCATGCCTCGTCGCAGGTGAAGGTGAGCACCGGCGCGAGCAGCCGCACGAGTGTGTTGAAGATGTGGTGGATCGCGGTCTGCGACGAGCGGCGCAACGGCGAGCGCGTGCCGAGCGTGTAGAGCCGGTCCTTCAGCACGTCGTGATACGTGGCCGAGAGCGTGACCGAGCAGAACTGATTGCAGAGCTGGTAAACGCGGTGGAATTCGTAGGCCTCGAACGCCGCCGTGCAGTCGCGGATCAGCGTGGCGGTCTGGTGCAGCGCCCAGCGATCGAGCGTGTCCATCTGATCGAGCGGCACGGCGTCGTGCGCGGGATCGAAATCGAACAGATTCGAGAGCTGGTAGCGGAACGTGTTTCGGATGAGCCGATAGCTTTCCGCGACGACGTTCAGGATGCTGCTCGCGTTTTTGAGGTCCTTGTCGAGGTCAGAGACGCGGATGTCCTCGCGGAAATCCTGCGAAGCGATCCACAGCCGGATCACGTCGGCGCCATACTGCGCGACGTAATTGTCGGAGGTCGGGGGCTTCTCGTATTGCCCGGATTTGGAGATCTTTTTGCCATCTTTCCCGACGATGAATCCGTGCGTCAGGACCGCCTTGTAGGGCGCGGCGCCAAACGCGATCACGCTCGTCCACAGCGAGGATTGAAACCAGCCGCGGTGTTGATCGCTGCCTTCGAGATAGAGGTCCGCGGGCCAGTGCGTGCCGCCCTGGTTTCGCTTCAAGGTCGCGGCATGCGAGCTCCCGGAATCGATCCACACATCGAGCGTATCGCGGCCGGCGGTGAGGGCGGAGGCTTGCGGCCAGCCGACGGGGAGCGTCACGCCTTCGAGGATCTGCGCGGGCGTGGCATCGTACCAGAAATTGGTGCCGTGTTGCGCGAACTTGTCGGCGATCGCGCGGGCGACGTTCGCGTCGAGATAGGCGTTTTTCTGGTCGTCGTAGAACGCCGGGATCGGCACGCCCCACGCGCGCTGGCGGCTGATGCACCAGTCGGGCCGTGACTCCACGGCACTGCGGATGCGCGCTTCGCCATGTGCGGGAATCCAGCCCTGCGTGGCGGCGATCTTCCTGATCTCGGCCAGTGCGGTCGTGCGTGGCGCCGTGCCGCGCGTGTCGCGATCGAGCGAAACAAACCATTGGTCGACCGCGCGGAAAATGATCGGCGTCTTCGAGCGCCAGCAATGCGGGTAGCTGTGCGTGTAGCGCTCTTTCGCGAGCAGGGCGCCGGCCGCATCGAGTTTCTTCAGCACGCCGATGTTGGCGGGCGAGGTCTTCTTCGCGGCCAGATCCTCGACCGTCTCGAGCGCGGTGAGGCCGACGAGCTCCGCCGGGATTCTGCCATCGTCGAGATAGCGCCCGTCGTCGCCGACGGGGCAATAGATCTCCAGTTTATACTTGAGGCCGGTCAGGTAATCCTCCGAGCCGTGCCCGGGTGCGGTGTGCACGCAGCCGGTGCCGCTCTCGGTCGTGACGTAGTCCGCGAGAACGACCGGCGAGGCGCGGTCGATGAACGGGTGACGCGGCTGGAGGTTTTCCAACGCGGCGCCTTTCACCGTCTGCACGATCGCGGGCTGGCCCTCGAACTTTGCGGCTTTCAGCACGGCGCCGAGGAGCGCTTCCGCGACGATGATGCGCTGTGTTCCGAGATCGGCGACGACGTAGTCGACCTGCGGGTGCACGGCGATCGCGAGGTTCGCGGGGATTGTCCACGGTGTCGTCGTCCAGATGACGACAAAGAGTGGTTTGTCGGTGGGGAGCCCGAACGTCGCGGCCTGTTCGGCGGGCACGGAAAACTTCACCCAAATGGAAGGCGAGATGTGATCCTTGTATTCGATCTCCGCCTCGGCGAGGGCGGTCTCGAACGGGATGCTCCAGTAGACCGGTTTCTTGCTCCGGTAAACGAGGTCGTGCTCCACGAACGCGGCAAACGTGCGGACGATGTCGGCCTCGAAGCGCGGCTCCTTCGTCTTGTACTCATTGCCCCAGTCGGCGAGCACTCCGAGGCGCTTGAATTGCGCGGTCTGCTTCACGATCCACGTCTCGGCAAACGCATCGCAGCGCGCACGAAGCTCGGCGGTCGTGACCGTGAGCTTCTTCTCCTGCAGCTCACGGGAAACTTTCTGTTCGATCGGCAGGCCGTGACAGTCCCAACCCGGCACATACGGCGTGCGAAAACCGCGCATCGATTTGTAGCGGTTGATCGTGTCCTTGAGGATCTTGTTCAACGCCGTGCCGATATGGACGTCGCCGTTCGTGAACGGCGGCCCGTCGTGCAGCACGAAGGCCGGGGCTTCGGCGCGCTTTTTCTGGATGGCGTCGTAAAGGCCGATCTTCTCCCAATGAGCGACGCGTCCGGGCTCGCGTTGCGCGAGACCGGCGCGCATCGGAAAGTCCGTTTTTGGAAGCTGCAGCGTATCTTTCAGGTCTTGAGCCATGCCGGATAAAGGGGCGGGAGGCTAGGTCGGGTCGAAGGAGAGTCAAGGGCAGGCGGCAGATAACCCCGAGGCGACGGAGATAACGCCACTGCGGTTGGCGCCGCAGGGCTCGCGCCGTCGCCTCGATCGTGTCGCGCGAGCCGCAACGGGGTCGGAACGTGGCGCCGGGATCATGCCGGCTGACGGATCGGAAGGCCGGTCGGAGGCCCGTGTTACGATGCCGCCCGCGCCGCGAGTTTACCACCGGCCGCGATGCAGGCCGGCAGGGCGATGCCATCGCGCGCCTGCCCGCCGATGTAGAGCCCCCGGTGCATGCGTTCGGCGGCCGTCATCGTTTCAAAATGGCTCTCGTAGCCGAGGTTGTACTGCGGGATCGCGCGGGGCCAGAATGTGTGCCGCTGAAACACGGGCGTGCCCTTCACGCCCAGGAGCTGGCGAAGATCGGGTTCGATCGCGGCGAGCAATTGATCGCCCGGCAGCCGCGCCAGCTCCGGCTGACGCGCGCCGCCGATCAGCACCGTGAGCGCCACGTGATCGGCGGGCGCGCGGCCGGCGAACAACGTGGACGAAAACAACACGCCGAGGATCGAGCGCTTTTCCACCTCGGGCACGAGCACGCCGAAGCCGTCGAGCGGGTGCGCCACCTGATCGCGGTGGTAACCGAGAAACAACGACGACACGGGCGGATGTTCGATCGCCTCGAGCGACGCAAGCGGTCGTTCGCCGAGCATGCCGAAACGCAGCTGGGCCAGCGCAGACGCGGGAAGGGCGGCAATCACCGCGTCGAATGGTTCCGTGCGCGTGTCCCCCAACGACGCGTCCTGCCAGACCACGCTCCACGGCGTTTCCCGGCCAGGCACGAGGGCTTCGATTTGTGCCTGGAGCACGAGCGCGCCCGCTGGCAGCCGCGCTGCGAGCGCGTCGGGCAACGTCTGCAAGCCGCGGCGAAACGAAATGATGCCGGCGCCGCGCCGCTCCGGGTGCGCTTTTGCGGCGGCCATCTGGCCGCGAAGGAGCGAGCCGTGCTGCTGTTCGAGCTCCCAGAGTTTGGGAAACGCGTGGCGCGTGGAGAGTTTTTTCGGAGTCCCCGCGTAGATGCCGGTGACGAATGGGTTCAGCGCGTAGTCGACGATCTCGCGGCCGAAATGAGAGCGAATGAAATCCTCCAGGCTGAGGTCGATCGTCCGCGTGCGTCGCGGCGTGAGCAGCTCGCTTACGACGCGCAGCTTGGCGCCGAATGAAAACAGCGGCGAACGCAGCAAGGACGGGGGCGAGAGCGGAGCGGCGACGGGTTGGCCGCGCCTCACGATGTAGCGGTTGCGCGCGGCGCGGTTTGCCTCGAGGCGCTCGGATGCGAGACCGAGCTCGTCGATGAGCGCGTCGAGTGCGGGGTCGCCGGCGAGGAGCGAATTCGGGCCACCTTCAACGAGCCAGCCGCCGGTGATCTCGGTGCGAATCGCGCCGCCGACGCGGGCGGACGATTCGAAGACGCGCACGCGATGACCGCGTTCCGCGAGGCGGAATGCCGCGGTGAGCCCGGTGATGCCGGCACCGAGAACGGCGATCGATTTGGAATCAGGACTGCCCACGAAACACGCGAATCACACGAAAAGACGGAGTTCCCTCAAACCGTTTTGCCCACGGAACACACGGAGTACGGAAAGGAGAATCGGTCAGGCATTGGTCGTCCTTCCGTGTGTTCTGTGTGTTCCGTGGGCAAAACTCTGGGAATTGAGATTTCGACTGGTGATGCGTTTCGTGGGCCACTGGCTACTTCCACGTCACCACGGTATCCACGAGCGTCTGCATGCACTCGATCTTGGCGTGCGGCATGATGCCATGGCCGAGATTGAAGATATGGCCATTCATGCCGCGCATCGCTTCGAGCAGCCGCGTGGTTTCGCGGCGGACGATTTCGGGTGTCGTGTTCATCAGCACGGGATCGAGATTGCCCTGCACGGCGACGTTGGCCGGAAGCGTGCGGCGGACGATCGCGAGGTCGTTGGTCCAGTCGACGCTGAGCACGCGCACGCCCGTGAAAGCTTGATCGGTGAGGTGCGGCGCCGTGCCCTTGGCGTAGAGGATCACGGGAAATTCGCGCGGCAACGCCTCGACGATCTGCCGGATCCAGCGCAACGAAGCGGCCTCGTAATCCTGTCCGGCAATGATGCCGCCCCAGGAATCGAAAATCTGGATCGCATCGGCGCCGGCGGCGATCTGCATCTTGAAGTACGCGATGAGCGCGGCGGTGAGCTTCTCGAGCAGCGCGTCGAACGTGGCGCGGTCGGTATAATAAAGCTGCTTGATGCGCTCGAAATCCTCGGAGCTGCCGCCCTCGACCATGTAGGTCGCCAGCGTCCACGGTGAGCCGCCGAAGCCGAGCAGCGCGCGTGAACCGGCGAGCTCTTTTTTGAGCAGTGTCAGGGTTTCGGATACGTAATTCAGCCGCTCCGGAACGGCCTCGGCAGGCGCGAGCGCATCGATCTGGGCACGCGTTTCGAGCCGGTATTCCATGCCGATGCCGCCCTGCTCGCGAAAGTGGTAGGCCTGCCCAAGCGCCTCGGGAATCACCAGGATGTCGGAAAACAGAATCGCGGCATCGAGTGCGAAACGGCGCAGCGGCTGCAAGGTGACCTCCATCGCGACCGCGGGGGTGCGGACCATCTCGACGAAGGACGATTTCGCCTTCAGCGCACGGTATTCCGGGAGATAGCGACCGGCCTGGCGCATGACCCAGATTGGCGGCCGATCGAGTGGCTGGCAGGCGCAGGCGGCGAGGAAACGGTCGCGGGAGGTCATCAGGGAAGTTGAGTGCTGAGCGTTGAGAGATGAGAGTCGGAAAGATTGGCCCAGTCCTGCGGCTTGAGGAACACGTCGTAGAGTCGCGCCTCCGGCGAGCCGGGCTCGGGTTTCCAATCGTAATCCCAGCGCACGAGCGGCGGGAGCGACATGAGGATCGATTCGGTGCGGCCGCCGCTTTGCAGGCCGAAGAGCGTACCGCGATCCCAGACCAGGTTGAACTCCACGTATCGGCCGCGGCGATACAATTGGAATTGTCGCTCGCGATCGCCATGCGGCGTGGCCTTGCGGCGCGCGACGATCGGCCGATAGGCAGGCAGAAACGCATCGCCGACGGCGCGCATGAGGGCGAAGGACCGGGCGAAACCGAGCTCGTTGAAGTCGTCGAAGAACAAGCCGCCGATGCCGCGCGGCTCGTTGCGGTGTTTCAGGAAAAAGTAGTCGTCGCAGTTCTGCTTGAAGCGCGCGTGCAGGGTGTCACCGAACGGTGTGACGGCGTCCCGCGCGGTGCGGTGCCAGTGCCGCGCGTCGTCCTCGAAGCCATAATACGGCGTGAGGTCGAAGCCGCCGCCGAACCACCAGATGGGTGGCGCGGCCGTTGGGGACGTGGCGCTGGACGACAGGCCTTCGGGTGTGGCCGAGCGCGAAGCCTCGTCGTGCCCGGCGATAAAAAAGCGTACGTTGGCGTGGCTTGTCGGCACGTATGGGTTGCGCGGATGGATGACGAGGGAAACGCCGAGCGCTTCCCAGGCCTTGCCCGCGAGTTCGGGGCGATGGGCGGTCGCGGAAGGCGGGAGCTTCGTGCCGCGCACGTGCGAAAACGCGACGCCGGCTTTCTCGAACACGGCGCCCTCCGCCAGAATGCGCGTGCGCCCGCCGCCACCCAGGCCGGCGTGAGTCGCTTCCGCGCGAGTCCAGTCGTCCGTGCGAAACTTCGCCGTGCCATCCTCCGCTTCGAGCGCGGCGCAGATCGAATCCTGCAAGGCGAGCAGGTAGGCGCGGACGGCGTTGGAGTCGTGCAGGGCGGACATTGCGAATGAAAAGGAGCGGCGACAAAAACGAGGAGGGTGCAGCGAGTCGAGCAGTCCCGGCGCTTCCGCGGAGTGGAGGGGGCAGCGGTGCGGTTCGACGATTTCCCCTGCCGCACGCGCCAGCCCCCGCTTGACGACTTTGATAGGTTTCACGTCGACAGCGCGCAACGTCGCGTGCTGGCTCACCCTTCCGCTGATGCAAGATACCGTTCTCACGACCGTCGCCGCCACGGGTTTTACCGTGGCGTTTCTACATGCGGCGATCCCGACTCACTGGCTGCCGTTCGTATTGGTGTCGCGCGCGCGGAGTTGGGGGCGAGGCAAGACGATCGCCGTCACGGCGCTCGCGGGAATGGGGCACGTTTTGCTGACCAGCCTGCTGGGGCTGGTGATCGCCTTTCTCGGCTTTCAGGTCGACGAACGCTTTGGGGAAATCTTTCCGTTCATCGCCGGCGGGCTGTTGATCGCGTTCGCGCTCTTTTATTTTTGGCGGCAAATCAGCGGGCGCGGCATCGTGCATCACCATCCGCCGGGCAGCCTGCATCATGCGGACGAGCACTGCGGACACGAACGCGGGCAGAGCCACTGGGATGAGGAGATGAAGAGCAGTCCGCTCGTCTCGAAATCCGCCGGCGATTGGGCGGCGATCGGCGGATTGTTCGTCATGCTTACGCTCTCGCCGTGCGAAGGATTTCTGCCGGTCTATCTCTCGGGCGTGCAGTTCGGCTGGCGCGGTTTCTGGGTGCTGAGTGCGATCCTCGCGATTGCCACGCTGGCGGGCATGGCGCTTTTTACGTGGCTCGCGCTGGTGGGCTTCGAACGGTTCCGGGTGAAAGCGTTCGAGCGCTTCGAGGCCGGGTTGCTTGGCGCGTTGTTTCTCACGCTCGGCGTGCTGATCATGGTGCTCGAGCACGGGCACGAGCATTGAGGCGCGAATCGTAGAGGGGCGATGAAGGTCGCGCGCGGCAGCGCGTGAACAACGGCCCCGTCACTCACGCGTGGGAGAACCGAAAAGCGTGACGAGTCCGGCGCGAAACGCGTCCGCGATCACATTATAATGATCGCGGCCGGGAAACCGTTCGCGCGTAATGCGCAAACGGCGGAACGGCTGCGCGGCGAGCTGGGTCTCGAGCAGTTCCAGATCTCCGGTCATCGAAGCCGTGTCGTCTGTCCCGACGCTGAGATACAAGTGCGCGTCGAGGGTCGCGCTGCGCCTGCGTCGTTCAGCCGCGAGCCGCAGGATGCTGCGGTTGTCCCACCAGATCGATGGTGCGCTCGCGAGGTGATGCGTGAAGAAACAGGGCTCTTGAAACAGCGCGTGCAGGACGAGGAGCGACCCGAGCGAGTGGCCCGCGATCCCGCGCCTGTCTTCGGAGACGGGGTGCCGGCGGACGATCTCGGGCCAGAGCTCCTGGATGAGAAACTGCAGGAATGCGTCGCCACCGCCGCTCGCCGGTTCGTCGCGGTGCGCCGTGGGGGTGTAGTCGCGTCCGCGCCGGTTGCCGGGTTTTGTATAGCTCGCACCATAGCCCACGCCGACGAGCAGTAACGGCCGAATCCTCCGCGCGCGGCGCAACGCTCTATATGCCGCGACGGCTGTCGCAAACTGATCGTCGCCGTCGAGAAATAGTACAACGGGCCACGGTCCCGATGTGGAGCTGGCTCGCGGTGCGGTGAGGTAAATGACATAGTCGCCACCCGTGAGGCGAGAGGACAGGGTGAAGGCGGGCTTTGGCATGCGTGGCAAACGCAAAGACGCGCGTCGCCGAAGGCAATCCGCGAGCGGCCAACGCGTGGACAACGACAGCATAAACTGGATCAGCGGCCGCTGTAAAATATTACTACTCACTGTCGGATCTATTAACACTCCATGGAGTGTACTAATCGGAGCTTATTTTTAGCCGCGATCTTAACCAGTTTTGATGCAGCGGCATCCACTCCTGAATCGTATCATCACGTTCCTGGTATGAGTTGTGCTGGCCTTTGGGTCACGGTTCACCCCTGCGCCTCGAATAAATAACGTTACAAGCCCACGTGACCAGGTTCCGCCCTGCATATATTATAACGCTTCTCTCATCCGATTATGAAACCTGCCCGCGTTTGTCTGCTCTTCCTTTTGGCAAATCTGGCACCCGCGACGTTTGCCCTGCCGATTCTGATCTCTGAAACCCGGCGCGTTACCGCTGGCATTGCACCTGGAGACTGGTCCTTTCCGTTGTTTCCGTTCTCTAATTCGACCAGCTCACCCGGGACGTTCGGACTTTTTTCCGAGACTGAAACTATATCCATGGGTTCGATTTCCGATTTTTTATCGGTATATGCAAACGCTACAGCAACGCAGGTATCAGACATAGCCGCCAACGGGGTGACTTTTCATTCCACGGTATCGGCGGGGGCCAAGCGGACGTTCTTAGATACTATTACTGCCGGCGCGAACTCGACCTTTGCAGTGACGTTTCAGCTAATGGACTACATGACCATGTCCGTTACGGGCCAGAGCCATAGCTTCGGCGCTTTATCCAGCGATACCCGCCTTGTATCCGCTTCAGGCGAAGTCATTCCGTTGATTTGGACTATTCCACATCCTTTGGGAAGTCATCTTAACTTTAGCCAACTCCTTGCGCCCGGAGTCTATACGTTGAACTCTTCGGATGCGGTCCGTATAACCGGCGAAGTCCCCAGTAGCTACGACTCGTTTTATAAAGACACGACCTTGAACGTTCAATTTAGTAGTGTTCCGGACCACGGCTCCGTTGCGTTCCTGTTCGCATTGGGGCTCACGGGCCTGGGGCTCGCCCGCCGTTGGATACCGATGCGTGCACGGCTGGAATAGTCGCGTGCTCATCATGACGAAGCGTCTATTCGACGTTGGCGCCGTGATCGATGAGCAGTTGCCGCAAAAGGGATCGGTGGCAGCGATCTTCATTCTCGCAATAGCAGCCGACCGAGAAGTCGCTGGTGTGCGAAAGCGCCGCGAGGAGTTCCAGTTCGTGTCTGGCCGTCGGTGTCGCCATTTCGGCTTTATATTTCTTCGCGAAAGCCGACCACTCCGCCGCCGACTCGGCGGCCAGCCCGAGTTTCATGGTTGCTACGCTGGGCGCGAGGTTGGGGAACCAGACATCATACCAATTCTGCGCGGCGAACCTGGCCTTCGGCACTCCGCGCGGCGGACGGCGCACGGTCCCGATTCTGGTTCCTTCTCCGGGAAGCCTGGGGGTTCCGAGGCGAACAATTCGCACGCTCATGGATCACTCCTAGATCGAGCGTCGCACCTCATCAAGCCGGACGTGGTGGGACGGTGCAGGGCTGGCGATTCACGGTGAAACGAGGCTCAATCTACGGCCCCAGGGACGTCGCTTTTTTGCGGCTCCGGCGATGCGTAAAGCAAGGCCTTGACGGCGTCATCGGGGCCGAGCGTTTCGATACGGAGTATGACAAGCCGCGCGCCCTGTGCGGCGCACAGCGTGCGCAATGCGGGGAGGGTGTCGTGCTCCTCGATGAACTCGCGCTCGAAATGCCGGTAGGTGACGCGAAACATCGTCTCGCCCTCCTCGAGCGGGCGTAGGCCGTGGCGCGGGCTGGCGGAAGAGCGCGAGGAAGCCTTTGTCTTGCGGCGTAAATCGGAAGGCAGCGGCGGCCTGCTGAACGGATAGGGTTCGCCGAGGATCCGCGCGGCTGCCTGCTCCAAATCATAGACCCGGACGAATTGCGCTTCGCGTTCGAGGAGCAGCTGATTCAGCCGGAGCTGTTGGGCGTCGGACATTCGGCGAGGAAAAGGGCGGCGAGCTCGTGGCGATCAGGGCTTCCGAACTGGCGGCAATGTGAGTGACGGCATGGGCGTCTTTGCGGCGGAGGAAGCGGGCGACTTCGTCGCGGTGGAGTCGCGTTCATCGCCGTCGTCGTTATCGGTGTCGCCGGGTTGTGCGAGGCGCGCTGAGCTGGCTGATTTTTTCGCGGTGCCTCCGGCGCGCGTGGCGAAGTCGGCCTTGGTATCGAAGCCTGCGACGGGCAGCGGCGGAGCGGGGAAGGGGAACACGCCCGGCTCGCCGATGACGTCCTCGATCTGCGTTTCGAGCACGGCGATGCGCTCGTAGGCTTTCTGCCGCTCGTCCATGAGCTGGTCGATTTTGACGCGGGCTTCGTGCGCGTTGCGGATGGTCTCGGCATCGGCTCCGAGGACGATGTCGCGGAAGGTGAGGGTTGGGCTTTTTTTGGCCATGGGCGGTTACTGCCAGAAGATGCGTTTCAGTTTGTTGAGAAGTCCGGGATTCGAGCGCGTGAGCAATCCCGGCACGGGCGCCGGGGAGTTCAGCGTTGAGGGTGGAGAGTTGAGAGACCGGTCGGCCGGCGCAGCAGTGGCCGTTGCGGGTGGGAGCGGCGTGGCGTGTTTTGCGGCGACGCTGGCCAGAACGCGGATGGCGTCGGCCGCTTCGGCGGCGGCCGCCGCGCGCTCGCGGTTTTCGCGGGCGTGTTGTGCGGCGGCGACAACTTCCGGCACGGCGTCGGCCAGGCGCTCGGCGATCAGCTCATCGGAAGCCCGCGGGTGTCGCAGCGCGGCGAGACGAACGGCCGGGGCGGGATCGCGCGCGATCTCGTAGAGGTCAGCGAGCCGCCACGCGGAGCAACCGCTGATCGCGAGCGCACGCACGGAGGGCAGGGGATCGGCAAAGAGCTGCTTCGCGATTTCGATATCGAGATCGGCGAGCGGACGCTGCTGGCGTGCCCAGTGCGCGCGGAAGTCCGCGCTGTGCACGAGCAGGAAGTGCACGAGCTCGCTTTCGAGCACCTCGCGATAAGCGAGCGCGGCGAGCACGTCGGGGTGGCGTGTCGCGGCGAGCTCCTGCACGAGATCGAGCGGCACGGCCGGGTTGGTGGCGAGCGCGGCGCACACGGCGGGCTCGGCCTGGCCGACAAAGTAGCGCGCGATTTCCTCATCGAGGGAGACGTTGGCCGCGAGTGCCACGCGGACCTCGAGGACCACGTCTTGCGCGAGCATATTTTGCAGCGGGCGGGCGAGCAGATCGCGGCCGGCCACCCATGCGCGTTCGTCCGTCTCGCCGCGCGTGACGAGGTGCAGCAAGTCCACTTCGTCCAGCGGACGCCCGTCGCGCAGCGCACGCCGCACGCTCGCATGCGGTGAGTGGATCAACGTGCGGTGCACCGCCGGCGTGAGATCTTCGCGGCGTGCGAGCGCGAGCTGAAGCTCCTCTTCGTCGCTGGCGGCCCAGCCGAGCAACACGTCTTCCTCGACGCGTGCCGATGCGACGGCATGCACGCGGACGCTGGCGCTCGTATCGGCGGCGAGCACGAGCGCGACCGGCTTCGGCACGGCGGAATGACCCGCGATCCGGAGGCGCACGGAGACATCCGTGTCGGCGGCCAGCACTGCGAAATGCGGCAGCCGGAGCGAAGAGTTGGTCGCGAGATCGCGACGCACGCGCGGCTCGGCATCGGCGGCGAGCGTGAGTAATTCGCGCGGAGGCAACTGCGGGTGCAGCGCGGCCTGGGCGCGTACCGCGGATTCCGCATGCGCAGCAAATTGCGTGAGCAAGTGCGGAGGCGTGCGCGGATTCGTGGCGAGCAGCGCCAGCACGGCCGGCTCGGGCGAGGCCTGCGCGAGCGTTTCCAACAGGTGGCTCGGCGAAAGCGGATACGCCGCGACGAATTGCCGCGCCTCCGGAACTTCGGAACGCTGGCTGAGCTCCTGCAGGAGCCGGGAGGGAACGGGCGGTTTTCGCAGCGCCAGCGCGGTGCGGCGCACGCCGTCGCGGTGGATGCGTTCGAGCAAGGTGTCGACGGTGAGCGCCTCGCGGGCGGCGGCGACGGTGAGAGCGGAAGCGGGAGCGGGGGAAAGCGTGGCGCTCATGGGTTAGCCGAGGCGCAGATCGCCGGGTTGCAGGTAGATTTCGCGCGGGTTGTTGCCCACTTGCGGACCGATGAAACGCCGTCGCTCCATCTCCTCGATCAGCGAGGCCGCGCGGTTGTAGCCGATCTTGAGCCGGCGTTGCAGATAACTCGTGCTCGCGCGTCCGTGCGCCGCGAGAACCTCGAGCGCTTCCTTGATCATCGGGTCGCCGCTCGTGACGAGCATGGCATCGCCGCCCTCGAGCGGGCCGGGTGCATCCTCGGCGCGCAGTTCCACACGGTAGCGCGGCTGGAGCTGCGTCTTCAAAAAACTCACCACGCGCTCGATCTCCGCGTCGTCGACATACGGCGCCTGCAAGCGCTGCAAACGGCCGAGGCCGGGCGGGCTGTAGAGCATGTCGCCGCGGCCCTGGAGCGACTCTGCGCCTTTGCCGTCGAGGATCGTGCGGCTGTCGATCTGCGAGGAAACCTGGAACGCGATTCGCGTCGGGTAGTTGGCTTTGATGACGCCGGTAATGACGTTCACGCTCGGGCGCTGCGTGGCGAGCACGGTGTGGATGCCGACGGCGCGCGACATCTGTGCGAGGCGCGCGATCGGCGTTTCGACGTCTGCTTGCGCGGTCATCATCAGGTCGGCGAGCTCGTCGATCACGAGCACGATGAACGGCAGTTTCGAAAAACCTTCCGCTGCGGCCCTGGCGTTGTAACCGGCGAGATTGCGCACGCTTTTTTCCGCGAGAATCGCGTAACGCCGCTCCATCTCGCGCACGAGCCACTTGAGGGCCTGGCACGCCTGCTTGGGCTCCGTCACGACCGGATGGATGAGGTGCGGCAGGTCGCGGTAGATCGCGAATTCCACGATCTTCGGATCGATCAACACGAGTTCGAGCTCGTCGGGGCGGAACCGATACACCAGCGAGAGGATGAGATTGCTGATGCAGACCGATTTGCCGCTGCCGGTCGCGCCGGCGATGAGCGCATGAGGAGCCTTGGCGAGATCGCAGAGCACCTGGCGGCCCGCGATGTCGACCCCGAGTACGAGGGGCAGCTCGGCCGTCGTGCTTTTCCAGGCCTCGGACTCGAAGGCGCCACGCAAGGCGAGGGGAGCGCTGTGGCGATTCGGGATTTCGATGCCGACGAAGCTTTCGCCGGGAATCGGCGCCTGGATGCGCACGGCATTGGCGGACATCGCGAGCGCGATGTTCTTGTCGAGCGAGGCAATCGACTCGACGCGCACACCGAAACCCGGCCGGACGCGAAACTGCGTCACGCGCGGACCGACGATCGCATCCTGGACAAACGCATCGACCGCGTAGCTATCGAGCGTGTCCTGGAGTTGCCGCCGGCTGGCTTCGAGTTCGCCGGCGTCGACGAACGCCTGCTCGTCGGCCGCGGGTGGCCGCAACAAGTCGAGCGCGGGCAGCTGGTAGCCGGAGAGCTCGGCGGGCGTGAACGGTTTCGCGGGTTCGGCGGACGAAGATGTATCCGAAATCCGGATCGCCTCGACGGTGTCGGGAGCCGGGTCGGCGGCCAGGCGGGTGCCACCGCTCGCGAGGTCCGAATCTCGCTCGCGAGCGGACGAGCGAAGCGCCGCGAGATGATCCAGCGCATCATCCAGCTGGTCGCGGTGGCGCGCCTGCAGGGCCAGACGTTCCTTCAGGCGTTCTTCGAGCTCCTCGGTCCAGCGAGCGAGCAATTCGTCATCGTCCTGCATTCGAGCCTGTACTGCCGCCTCGTGAGCAGCCTGCACGGCCGCTGCCGAAGTCGCGGAGGATGATGAGTTGGAGGGAGTCGGAGAGCGCAGCAATTTGGGAAAAGGAGCCGCGGGTTATAGGTCCGGCGATCCGGCGTGCAAGCGAAGGTGCGCCGCGTCGCAGTTTTTTGTCAGCGCGAAGCCCATCCGCGGAATGGCTCGGCCCACCGGCATGAGGGCTCGCTGCGCAGAACCGCAGCGGCGGTCGATTCATGCTCGTTGCCTCGTAGCGAAACGATGGCAAGGTGCCCTGCGTGATGATGAAGCACCCCAATCCCATAAAAACCTTTCGCAGCATGCTTGCCGGTGGCGTGTCGGCCCTTGGATTGCTGTCGGCGATCGAACTGCCCATTCGTGCACAGCCCACGCATGCAGCCCAGGACTGGGCGCAAGCCCCCGCGGATTTCGACCAGCGGGATTCCCTCGGAAACTACCTTGCGCGTCTGCGTTCGGCACTCCTCGCAGCCCAGGACAGGCCCGAGCAGCAGCAGCCGCTTAAACTGAACGCCAACGTCACCGCGGAAAGCCGGTCCGGCGTGCGACGCCTGCGCATCCGCAATTTTCAGCTGCTCAGCGACGGCGCACGAGTCACCGCGGAATACAATCTGGCCGCCGGTTCATGGCCGACCGTGGTCGGCGTGCTCGGCAGCGCCGTGGCCCAGGACTTCTTGATTCAGGCCGCACTGAAGGGAATTGCCCTCGATGAACTGGAGGTCGTTTTCACCAGCCAGCCCGGAGCGGCGCCGTCGCGCAGCGGGAACCGGGTGACCTATCCGCGCAATCTGATTTATACAGCCTATATTGTTTCTCCCGCTTCGGATGCCGAACTGGAGGAGCTGCGCCAGGCAGTGGAGCGCTCTTCTCCGGTGCTGAATCTGGTGCGCCAGCCGCAAACGATCGAGCACGGGAAACTGTTCCATACAAAGACCCCGGGCAAACGTGACGGCAAAACCCTGGAAGGCTTGCGCGAATTCCTGGCGGAGAAACGCACCGCCTCCCAAGGCGCGAAACCGCCGGAGGGGCCGAGCCGCTTCGCGACCGCTGTTCGCCACAGGCCGGGCGAGCCGTCCTTGCGGGCTCACGTCAAAGTGGAGGGAGGAACCGGCATCCGGCACATTCGGACCGACGCGAGCAACTTCCAGATCATCCACGACAGCCCGCGCTATCTGGCGGGACACAATCTGGGGCCGGTGGCGGAAGAACACATCCTGGGCGTGATGATCACCTGCCTGACCCACATCTATGAAATGCAGGCCGCCAGCAAGCAGCTGGTGTTGGATACACTGGAACTGGAAGTCGAAGGCACCTTGACCTCGCGCATCGGGAGCACGGGCACTCCGCCGCGCTATAAAGACATTCGTTACCGCGTATATATCGGATCGCCGGAGTCGAAGGAAACGATCGAGCAACTGCAAGAGGCGGTGGAGGCCGTCTGTCCTATTTATAACATGCTGAAGGATCCGCAGGAGATAAAAGGCAGCATCGTGCGCGGGCCCTTTGGGTCGGCCCGTTCGTAGGGCAAGAACGCGCGCAGATCGCGGGGCGGTCCGGACCTCGACGGGCGGCTCAACGCTGCAGGTGTTTCTCCATGAACTCGAGAAACACCGGCCAATCCGCCGGGACAATGCCGTGGCCGCCGTCGTGCATGATATAGCCGAGGCGATTCAGGAGCGGCTTGCCGGGGGCGGGCAGTGAATACTCCTCGATGCCTTTCTCGCCCAGAAGCGCGAACACCGGCGTCGCCGCCTTGGCGGCGAGAAACTCTCCGTAGGGATCGGACCATTTGTCCGTGTTGCCCGTCTGCAGCAACACGGCGCGCGGCGCGATCAGCGCGACGATCATATGCGCATCGAAGGGCGCTTCGTTTATGTTTTTCCGCCACTTCTGGTAGTTGCCCGCGAATTGATACGGGTAACGCGTCGGGGCCACGAGGTGCGCCACGGTTTCTCCATAATTGCGGCGGCTCAACGCGGCGCCGCCTTCGCCGGACACGCTGGCCAGCACGCAGGCGATGCGCTCGTCGCGCGCGCCGGCCCAAAGCACGGTCTTGCCGAGTCGCGATGCGCCCATGACCGCGATCCGCTTCGGATCGATCTGCGGATCGGTTTCAAAATAGTCGATCACCCGGCTCGCGCCCCAGCCCCACGCGGCGATCGCGCCCCATTCGTCGGGGGCGGGCTCGGTCTGGCCGGGCTTCAGGAAGACGGAGCGGATGCCCTGCGACAATGCGTCGAGTGCATCGGGATCGACATCTGTATAGTTGAACGTGGCGAACCCGAAGCCGCGCTCGATGAACTGCATCACATTCAGATTGCGGCCGGGGCCGCGCGACGGATCACCTGGAGTCGCCGGCAGGCGTCTCTTCTCCTGATTGTTCCACCGACGACCTACTTTCACACCGGTATCCGTGGTGGCGACGGCGAGGTTGTTCGCGGCCCAGCCGAGCTGGAGCAGGATGGGAACGGGGCCCGGCGCGTTCGCGGGGGTATAGAGCAACAGGTCGAGGTAATGGTCCGTTCTGCTTTCAGTGAAGTAAATGGTGACCTGCTTGCGGAGTGCCTTTCCGCCGAACGCGGGCGTCCCCCGGTCGAAAACGTCGAAGCTCATCTTCGCTGGGCGGCCCGGCACGCGGCCAAATTGATTTTCCTCCAGCAGACGGAAAATCTCGGGGCGGCGTTTTTCGAACCACGTCTTCGCCTCGGTCGCGCGTTCCCCATTCGCGAGCAGGAGTGGATCGGGCAGTGTATAGTGGCCGGACTTTGCTTCAGTATAGTTGACGGGAATGGTCGCGACCAAACCGTCGGGCGTGTCAATGATCTGGCCGTGTGCTGGACAATAACCGTACAGCGCAACGGCGAATATTAATCGGGAGAAGGAGCGGAAAACGTGAGAAGCGTGCATGGGGTGGTGGCGCGGGTTCTGCCAGGGATATATTGATACCGCCCTGGGATCGGACAGTATGTTTACATGGAGTCCGGTCGGTATATTGATGGTGGCAACCGGACGAACAACGCGATCCGTGATCAGTCTGGGGCAGGGAGGAACGTGAATTGCCACAAAGGCCTCCCGGGCCGACTCAGGCGGGGCGCCGTGCGAGCACTTGCACGACAGCGGATGGTCCCGTGTGGCCTCCGCCTTCGCGCACGTCGCGCTCGCGTTCGATCCCGATCAGCCATTCGAGGTTGCCAAGCTCGGCGCGGAGTTCGGCCAGGGTGGGCAGGAGTGCGACCTCACGCGGGCCGCCGGTGTTGTAGCTGAGCTGTGCTGGTGTATAGGCCTCCATGACGAACACTCCGCCGGGTCGAAGTCCGGCCGCCGCCCGTGCGAGCACGCTGCGGCGTAGCGTGGGCGGCAGGTGCATGAATATCGCCACGATTCCGCTCCAGGACTGCGGGGAAATCATGAAATCCGTGAGGTCGGCCGCGACGGTCGTGAGCGGCACGCCGCGGGTCTGCGCGAGACCGGCCGCCTTCGCGAGGCCGGCCTCCGATTGGTCAACGGCAGTCACGGCATGGCCGCGGCTGGCGAGGAAGACCGCGTTGCGTCCTTCGCCTTCGGCGAGGCAGAGCACCGGACCCGAAGGGATTTCAGTGGCGACGGACGCCAGGAAATCGTTGGGCGCGGTGCCGTAGAAGTAGTCGGCGCCCTTGTAGCGCTCGTTCCAAAATTCGGCGGTGAGAGAAGGATTCATGGGCGGAGTTTAAACTCCACCCATGATCGCCCGTTGGGCAAGCGCGGCGAGATTGCCCTCCCGGTGCGGCGCACGAAACCGATTTTGGTCGCGCAGGTGCAGGCCGGTCCGCGGCGACAATTGCGCTCGCACGAGAGCACGACGGAGCGTTGTTTGTGGCGCCATGCGACTCCTGCTTATGCTTCTGACCTTCGTTGCCGGGGCGCGCGCTGCCTCGGGCGATCTCGCATTCGTCGGCGCCACTGTTTTTCCGAGTCCGGATGCCGTGCCTCTCCACGACGCGGTCATCGTCGTCAGCGGCGGGCACATTGCCGCGCTCGGTCCACGCCGCGCCGTCTCCGTGCCGGCGGATGCCCGCGTGATCGACTGTACAGGTAGATTCATCACCGCGGGATTTTGGAACTGCCACGTCCATATATTAACCCCCGACCTCCTCAACGTCCGTCAGACGCCCACCGCACAGCTCGAGGCCTCGCTCGAAGGCATGTTCAGCCGGTGGGGATTCACCACGGTGTTCGATATTGCCTCCGGCCTGGAGAACACGCTCGCCCTCAGGGATCGCATCGAACGCGGCGAAGTCCGCGGGCCCCGCGTGCTGACCACGGGCGAACCGATCTGGACTGAGACGCCCATCTACGTGCGCGAGTTCCTCGTCGCCAACCGTATCATCGTGCCGCCCGCCAGGACACAGGAGGAGGCCATCGCGCGCGTGCAGGCGTTGGCCGGACGCGGCGTGGACGGCGTGAAACTTTTCACCGGTTCCGTGCAGGCTCGGGGTGCCGTGGCGAACATGACCGCCGATCTGGTGCGCGCTGCCGTCACGGAGGCGCACCGTCGTCGTTTGCCCGTGTTTTCGCATCCGCAAAACTCCGCGGGCCTCGAGGCGGCCCTCGCGGGTGGCGTGGATATTCTCGCTCACCCGGCGCCGCAATCGCCGGCCTGGACGCCAGAGTTCGCCCGGCGCCTGCAACAGGCGGGGATTGCGCTCATCCCGACGCTCACGCTGTTCCGCGTCGAAGGCCAAAAGGCGCAGGTGCCGGCGGCCGAGATCCAGCGCTGGCTCGACCACGCGATCGGCCAGCTGCGCGTCTTCCGTGCTGCGCGTGGAGAGATCCTGTTCGGCACCGACATCGGCTATATTGATCACTTCGACACGGCCGAGGAATACCAACTGCTTGCGCGCGCGGGTCTGGATTTTCCGGCGCTTCTCACCACGCTCACCACGGCGCCCGCTGCCCGCTTCGGCGCCGCCGAGCGCAGCGGCCGCCTTGCCCAGGGGTTCGCCGCTGACCTCGTTGTACTCGACTCGGATCCGAGAAAGGACGTGACCGCGCTCGCCCGCGTTCATGCCACGCTGCGACAAGGCAAATTCCTCTATCGGAAAGAGTGAACCTGTGCAGCGTGCGATGCCGCTCTTCCGGGCGGAGTCGTAATCTCGGGGCGGATTATCCCCAACTCGCGGAACGGAGCGGAGACTATCGCGAAAGGATCCCGGCCGATTTGCGGAACGCATTGCTTTCGCGGGGCGAAGCACACCGACGGTGTTTTCCTTTTGCCCCGGCGCGCATCGCGATCTCACGTTTCTCCCGTGAGGTTGCCCCACCTACCTCTCCTTGCCGTGTTCGTCTGCGTTGCCGGGCCTTTGCGCGCGGCACTCGACGACCGGGTGGCGGCGCTGTTTCGATCTCCGCTGGCCGAGATGATTGCGCTTTCCCCGGATGGTCAACGCGTCGCCTACACGGCGGAGGATGGCGGGAAGCTGGCGATCGTGATCATGAACCTCGAGCGTCCGGGGGCGCAAGGCACCGTGCCCGTGGATTTTGCGCGTGACGTGGCTCACGCACCGGACGAGCCGCCGGTGCGTTTGCGTTTCCTGCGCTGGGCCACCAACACCCGGCTCGTGTTTGCTCCCACCGAACGCGTCGTCCCGTTGCCGCCGGTCACGGATAACAATGGCCGCGTCATTCCCAATCCCGACGGGCCCACCCGGATTTCGCCGATCCTGGCCGTCGATGCGGACGGCCGGCAGCGCGGGACGTTGGTCGATGCGAAGGATTTTATGGATACACCGGCCGATGCGCGACGGACGCTGGCGGATCTCCTTCGGACAACGACGGAACTTGTGGCAACCCGCAACGAACCCGTGCGATGGCGGATGCCGCACCTCGATATCCTCGGCTTTCTCCCCAGCGATCGTGAACAACTCATTCTTCAAACGCGCGGCGGCTACGGAATGCCGGCACAGCATCTGGTCGATATCAGAACGGGAAGCGTGAGGGAGTTTGGCGGGGACTGGCCGGCGCCGCCCGGGGAGCCGCAGGTGTTCGACTGGCACCGGCTCAAGGTCGTCGGCGAGCGCAAGGTTTCGGCGCGGCCGACGACGATCTGGCGGGATGATGAGCTGGGCCGTGTGCAGCGGGAACTCGAGGCGAAGTTTCCGCGGCGCGTCGTCCAGCTTCTGGACTGGAGCGAGACGCGAGCGCGGGTGTTGTTTTGCGTCACCGGTGGCAGCGATCCGGGCCGGGTCTTCGTGTTTCAACGGCCGGAAGATCTCGTGCTGGAAATTCTTCGCCACGCGCCGTGGCTGACAGCGGCAAAGCTCGACGACACGCGTTTCTTCGAATTCGCCGCGCCCGATGCCGCCCGGCTCAGTGGTTATCTCACGTGGCCGAAAAATCCGTCCCGCACACCGCCGCCGCTCCTGGTGGTTTTTCCCTCCGGATTTCCGGGCCGGCCGCAGCCGGCATTTGATCCCGAGGCGCAGATCTTTGCGGACTTGGGCTTCGTGGTGGCGCGATTGAACCATCGCAGTGTCGCCGGCATCAGGGCGGGAGATCTCAATGCGTTGCGCATCGGCGTCGATCGGGTCGCCGTGGACGATGCGCGGTCGGCGATCGATTGGCTCGCCGGGCAAAATCCGGCTCGCCCGTTTGATCGCCGGCGCGTCGCGACCCTTGGCCGGGGATTTGGCGGCTACGTCGCCATACGCGCGTTGCAACTCCAGCCGACGCTCTTTCGCTGTGGCATCGCGATCGATGCGCCGATGGAACTGCGGGGGTGGCTGCGGCCGCAGGAAACGGTCGGTGGGAATTCGGCCACGAGACCGGAGCGGGACATTCCCGCCGCGTTGATGGATCATGCGGAGACGGACTGGAAAAAACTGTCGGTGTTGGAGCAGGCGGAGGCGCTGGCGAACCCGGTGCTGCTCCTCGTCGAACCGGCGCGCGACGCGGCCGTCGACGTATCCACGGAAAAGTTACGCGCTCGTTTGCAGGCCCTCGGCCACAGGCCCGGGCATCTCGCGCTCGAGCCGGGTTTTGCCGCGGGGCGGCCGGAGTCGCGTGCCACGGTCTATCGAAAGATCGATGAGTTTCTCAACGAGCACCTGCACGATCATGGGGTGAGGATCGGGCCGGCGGAGAAGGTAAAATGAAGCGCGCAGCGGCGACGACATGGCTCGTGCTCGGGTTGCACGCCGGCTGGCCGATCCTGCCCTCGCGGGCGGCCGAAACGCGGGCCGCCGGCGCACCGGTGGAGTTGCCGCCGATGCTGGTCGAGGAGTCGGTTTCCAGTGTGCCTTGGCTCTATGTGAACGCCGGAGGCACCGAATTTCTCTCGCGGTGTTCGGCTGCCACCACGCGCAGCCTGGTGGAAGGATGGCTGGCCAAGCTGCAACTCGTGCGGGTGCTGGTGCCGGAGGAGTTTTTCGTGCGGATGGATGTGCCGGCGGTGTTCGTGCTCTACGCGCAGGACCTGCGGCTGAAGGTAAGCGCAGAAATCCAGCGCGAGTTGCAGGCGCGTGAAATGCGCCTGGGCGATGCTTCGGGGGGCGACGGGGTCAATATAGCGCCGAGCATGCGACTCAGCGATCGCGACATGCACGCCTCGATCGCCTATATCGACGAAGCCCTGTTCGACGCCTCGACCATGAGCGTGTCGCCGAACCATGTGCGCTATCTTCTCCGGGGCCGCGTGCCCGAGCTGCCGGCGTGGCTGATCGACGGCATCACGCGCACCTGGCTCCGGGCGGACTTCGTGCTGGAGCCGATCATGCTCGGTCCGCTGGTCTGGATCAACCCGGCCGAGAGCGACGCACTCGCGAGCGACGCATCGCGTCCGCGCGCGCTGCTTCCGGCCAACGAACTCTTCGCGAACGATGCGGCAAGGGCGTTGGAAAACCGGCATCCCCGACGGAGGGCGACGAGGGCATCGACGGAAGAGTTGTTCGTCCGGTGGGCGATCGTATCCGGTGGAGAGATACGCGAAGCGTTCTGGAAATTCGCCGCGCGCGCCGCGGCGGGACCGGTGACGGAGGATGATTTCGAGGCGAGCTTCGGCTTTGATTACTCCGAGTTGCGCGATCGGCTCAGCGATTACCTGCCGAAAGCGGTGAAGGAGACGGTGAGGATCGAGCCGGGGAAGCAGCCGCCCTTGCCGTCGATCGAAGTGGAGCGCGCCACGCCCAATCAGATCGCGCGGGTGCGAGGCGAGTGGGAGCGGCTGGCGATCGGACACGTCCAGCGCCGCCTCCCGCAGGTGCGGGAACCCTATATCGCGCAGGCGCGCCGCACGCTGCACCGGGCTTTCGACGCCGGCGATCGCGATCCGCGGCTGCTCGCCACGCTGGGCCTCTGCGAAATCGACGCGGGCAATCCCGCCGGTGCGCTCCCATTTCTCGAGCCGGCGATCGCCCTCGGGGTGGTTAGACCGCGCGCTTATTATGAGCTGGCGCGGCTGCGCTTCGCCGAACTGCGCCGTGGAGCGTCAGAGACGAAAGTGTTCTCCTTCGCCGAGCTCGCACCGATCATCCAACCGTTGCGGCAGGCCCTGATGCAGGCGCCGCCGCTGCCGGAAATTTTTGGTTTGTTGGGGGAAGCGTGGGCGCGCTGTGAGCTGCCGCCCAACGCGGCGGAGTTGGTGGAATTGGAAAATGGCGCGCGACTCTTCGCGCGGCGCCCGGCAGTGGGATATGCCATCGCGCGCGCACTCGCGCGCCACGGCAAAAGCGCGGAGGCGGCCGCGCTCCTCGCTGCGACTGCCGGCTATGCCACGGATGAATCCATGCGGGCAGAGATCGCTCGTTTGCGCGCGGAGTTGTCGGCCGCATTGGCGCGGCCTGACGCGGAGCGATGAAGGCGCCGAACGTGCCGTGCCGCGGGTTCGCTTTTCTCAACTGGCGGCGGCTTTTGGCTGGGGTGCGGGCGCGGGCACCGGACCGTATTCGCGGGTGGTGACGATGCCGGGCTGCGGGACGGGATAGCGACCGTCGGGCTCGAGTTGGAGCGGCGCGGGTGAGTCGCTGGTGAGCGCTTCGACCATCGGGGCAAACTCGTGATCGCAGTTCAGGATATCGTCGAAGGTGACGATTCGACCGGTATGCGCGGCCATGCGGCCCATGGAGGCCACCAGGCTCGCTTCGACGCCGCGCTTCACCTCGTTGTAGGGGCGATCGTGCCGGATCGCGTCGACCAAGTCGTCCCACTCGAGCTGATACGGGCTGGGCTCGGGTTGCGGAAACGCCCAGCGGAGGTTCGGGTCGGCGAGGTCGACTTTGTCCTTCGGCGTAAGGATCCGGGGGATGCTCTGCCCCGAGTAAATGCGCACCTGGCCGGGAGTGTGTGCGCGCGTCGTGATGACTGCTGCGCCTTTCGAGCCGTGCGCGTAGCTGGCGAATTCGTTGTGCACGCCGGGCATGTTGCGGCCCTCGTAATAGAGCTTGGTGCCGTCGGGGTAAGTGTATTGGACGGAGTAGGTGTCGAAATTCTGATCGAGCGAGTCACCGCGATAGTGACGGCCGCCGATCGCCATCGCCTCGATCGGCCACGCATCCTTCATCCAGGAGCATTCGTCGATCTGGTGGATATAGTAATCCGAAAACACACCGCCACTCGCCCAAAGGAACGCGTGGAACTTGGAAACCTGGTAGAGCAGCTCGGAAATGTTGTCGGGCTTCGGGCCGGCGGTGCCGCCGCCGGAGCCCATGCGGTACGCGCGCATCGCGATGATGTCGCCGATCTGGCCGTCACGGATTCGCTGATACAGCTCCTGCCGGCCTTTGCAGTGGCGAACCATCAGCCCCACGCCGACCTTGAGGTTCTTGGCTGTCGCCTGCTCGCCGAGGGCGAACATCCGCTTGCTCGTGGGCCCGTCGACCGTGAGAGGCTTTTCCATGAACACGTGGAGCTGCTTCGCGATCGCGTAGCGGAAATGCACCCAGCGAAACGCGGGTGGCGTGGCGAGAATGACGATGTCGCCCGGTTTCAGGACGTCCATGGCTTGCTGATACGCGTCGAAGCCGAGGAAGCGGCGGTCCGGCGGAACATCGAGCAGGGCGGGTGAGGCCTCGAGCTGTTTCGTCAGCCGTGTATGCGAGGTCGCCAGTCGCTGCTCGAAGACGTCGGCCATCGCGACGAGCTTGATGGGGCCGCTTTTCGTGGAGAGCGCCTGGAGGGCTGCGCCCGTGCCGCGACCGCCACAGCCGACGAGCGCGACTTGAATCATGTCGCTGCCGGCCGCGTGCACGTAAGGCACGGTGACACCGGCGAGCGCGGACACCGTCGCAATGCGACTGGCGTGTTGGAGGAAATCACGGCGGGTGAGCTCAGTCACAGATCGAGTTTTCATAGGGCAAGGAGCGGGCGCCGGGAACGGACCAGAGTCTATCCTGCGGGCGAGCGGAGACAAGAACTCTCGCGTGAAGCGTGGCGCACCGCGCGCCGCGCGGCACGGAGATGCACAACAAAAAGGCCGGAACGCGTGATGCGTTCCGGCCGGGAGAGAGGAAATTTAAACGAACTTACTTCGCGGGCGTGCCGAACACTTCGACTTCGCAGTAGTGGTTCAACTCGTCGGAGGTGTTGCCGTTGCTGTAGAGGCGGACGTAGCGGGCCTTCGTGCCTTTGCCGTCCACGACGCGACCTTTGAACTCCTCGATGTAGCCTTTGTCGGAACCTTTGCCGAGCTTGGCGGAATTGTCGTCATCGGTGTTGAAGATCGTGGTGACACCGCTCTTGAAGTCCTTGTCGTCGGAGAGCTGGATGACGACGTCGTGGTAGACGCGCGCTTGCGAATGGAAGTGCCAGACCGCGACAGCGGCGACGTTCGCAGACGCACCGAGATCGACCTGCACCCATTGCACTCCCGGCCCGAGCTCCACGTAGGTGCCATCGGTGCCGGTCTTGTCACCATCGGTGATGTAGGACAGCTCGCCGATAACGGGGAGCGAGTCGCTGCTGGTGACGGTCTTGCCTTTCGAGAGGACCTTGGTGCCAGCGGGGACCATGATGTCCGGGCGCTTGGTGCCGGCGGGCTCGAGATTGGGCAGCGAGATCGGGCGCGGCGTACCGGCAAAGAGCGGGCGCGGCAGCTCGACCTTGAGCGGCACTTTATCGGCCGCGATCGCGGAGGACGCGAGCGCAAGGGCGGCGAGTAGGAGGGGGAGTTTACGGTTCATGGATGAGAGTTCCGAAGAAGTTTTTTTTAACCACTGATGGGCGCTGATGAACACTGATGAAAACCAATCGAACCTCTGACGAGAAGCGCTCGAGATTTATTCAGAATCAGTGTCGAAAAGCGAAAATCAGTGGTTGCTCGGATTGGAAGCGATTTACGCGCCACCGACGATGAAGTCCTCCTGGGCGAAGGGGAGCATCTTCCGCGCGGCGATGGCTTCATTGACCTTAAGAACGGTGACGGCGGTGGCAAACGCGTCCTCGCCGGGACAGTTGAGGGAGACACCTTTGCGCATCGCGTCGAAGAAATTTTCGAGATGCGGTTGGTGAATCGCCTTGTCGAGCTTGACCGGCATATCCCACGCGGAGAGCTGAGCGGTTTCGCGGACGTCGACCGTGGCGGGAGCTGAGCCGCCCGCGCCGGTGGGAACTTTGGAGGGCATCGCCATTTTCTGGCGGGGTTTGTCCCATGGCTTGAGGCCGGTGAGCGCACCTTCGCCGCTTTGGGGGCGGGAAATGATTCCCTTGGTGACGTATTGGTCCCATTCCGGCGCGCGCGCCTCGCGGTAGAGCTTAATCAAATTGAAGTTCTCGGAGATCTTCAGCGCACCTTCGTCGCCCATGAAGTATTCGTGGTAACCGCCGCCGGCGCTCGTGGTGGTGAGCACGTCGTAGGTGGCGCGGACGATGCCCTCCTTGGTCGGATACTCGTAGATCGCGATCGCGTTGTCGTACCACTCGTGGGTCTTGTAATAATCGACCCCGCCGCTCGCGATGCACATCTGAGGATTCACGCCGAGCATCCAGTTGTAGACGTCGATCTGATGGGCGCCCAAATCCGAGACCGGGCCGCCGGCGTATTTCTTGAACCAGCGCCAATTCCGAAACTCGTGCATGTTGGCGTAGCCGTATTTGGCGAGCTTCTCGTCGGAAAGCGCCTGCGTTTTCGGCCAGCCGAGGTCGTCCGAGACGGCGCGATGCCACTGGCCGGAGATGTTGGTGATCCGGCCAAGCAGACGGTTATCGCGGACGACTTTATCGCGCGCGTGCAGGTAGTATGGATTGCTTCGGCGCTGGTGGCCGATCTGGAGGAGTTTCTTGGTTTCGCGCGAGGTCTGCACCATCGAGCGAGCGCCCTCGACCGTGTTGGACATCAGCTTCTCGCAGTACACGTGCTTGCCGGCTTTCAGCGCGGCGTTCGTGTGCTCGGCGTGCATGAAGTCGGGCGTGGCGATGATGACCGCGTCGAGATCCGTCACGCTGGCGAGCAGCTCCTTGTAGTCTTCGAACGGTTTCGCCTCGTGCTTGTATTTCTGCAGGAGGCGCGAGGATTGGTTGAGATTGTAGGGCCAGATGTCGCAGACCGCCTTGAAGCGGATGCCGGGGATCGGGAGCGTGGCGGTCGTGAGGATCTTGCCCTCGACGCCGCAGCCGATGAGCGCGACGTTGACCGTATCGGCATCGCGGGCGGCGCCAACTTCGGCACCACGGGAAATATACGGCGCCGCGACGAGGACGCTGCCGAGCTTGGCGCTCGTGCTGAGAAAGTTGCGACGGGTGAGGGGAGAAGAAAGAGGAGGGAGATTGGACATGACGGCGGAGACGGAGCTTTTAGGTAGCGCCGGCTTCCAGCCGGCATTGGCATTCAGGGAGGCCGGCGTGAAGCCGGCGCTACGGGTCAGTTATTCTTGTCGCCCCAGAGTGCAAATCGATCGTGACGGACGAGGACGAGCGCGACGGCGAACATCAAGACCTGCATGCCGATCCAGGCTACGCCTTCACCTTCCTGCACCGCCATGAGACCGAAGCCGAGGCTGACGTAGAGGAGACCGGCGAAGAAGAGGGAGGCGCGCGATTTGATACCGAGCAAAATCGCGGCGCCGAGGACCACGAGGAGAGGCCCGAGCGACAGCGCAAACGCCTTCGCCGCCCAGAGCGGGATGAACGAGTAATTGCTGATGCCGGTCGCCATGCGGGTCATGTTCTCGGTGTAGTTTGAAAACGAGAAACTCTTGTTGGCCTCGAATTTCTCGATGCCGGCGAGCAACGTGCGCAGGCCGAGGAAGAGCCGGAGGAGGATAAACGCTGCGGTGTAATCGCAACGGGATGCGGCCGAGGAGTTCGAAGCAGGTGTATCAGTCATGTTGGAGCGGACAGGGGATGAATGGACGTGAGACATGGAAAGAGCGTGGGGCGACTTACGCGCCAGGGCGACGGGCGAACTTCATAAAGGGGACGACTCTTGTGCCGGAAAGCGTGAACGTTTGGCAAGCCGACGTTGCGCGGAAGATGCGGCGTTTTTTGCGAACGACGCAGCACGCGTTGGTCACGCGATCGCCGGCGGGGGAGCGGAGAGGTCGGAGCTGAGAGCTGAGAGCAAGCCCGACTGTGAACCCGGTTTCGGCTGGATTCTTGCGCGTGATCTCTAGGTGGAACGGGCTCTCGGCTCTCAACTCTCAACCAGACAGATCGCCTCAGCCGAACAGCGCCGCGATCGGTTTGCCGCCGTCGGTGATGGGGACGGGGCGGCCGGAGTTGAGCAGATCCCGCGCGGGATCGATGCCCAGCGCCGCGTGAATCGTCGCGTGAAAATCCGGTATCGAGACCGGATGCTCGATCGGCTTTTCCGACTTATCGTCGCTGATGCCGTAAGCGCCACGATGCCGCAGTCCGCCGCCGGCAAGTACCATCGTGAATACACTGCCTTGGTGGCCGCGGCCGCCGCCGCCGTCGAAATCCCAGGGGCGTCCGAACTCGGTCGCGACGACGATCAGCGTGCGATCGAGCATGCGGCGCGCTTCGAGATCCTCGATCAGGGCCGACAACGCGGAGTCGAGCTCCGCGATGAGCACGTGTTGCTGGAGCTGGCCTTCCTTGTGGGTATCCCAGCCGGTGCCGTTGACGAAATTCAGGTTGTGCGAGACCTCGATGAAACGCACCCCCGATTCGATCAGCCGGCGCGCGAGCAGACAGCGCTGGCCAAATTCACTGCCGTAACGCTGGCGCACGGTGGCCGGCTCCTCGGAAAGTTTGAAATGGCGCAGGAAATCCGAGCCCGTGAGCCGCAGCGCTTCGCGTTGCGCGCGCTCGTGATCGGCCATCGCGGCCTGGCCCTCGACTGTCTGCTGAAGTGGCCCGAGCAAACGCTTCCGTCGCGCGAGCCGGTCCGCACCGACGCCGTCAGGCGGTGCGAAGCCGGCCGGTCCGGCCTCGGTGTCGACAGTATATATATAGCCGTGGCGGCTGCCGAGGAAGCCGGGGCCGCGACTGATGTTGGGCAACCCGATGAGCATGTAGGCTGGCACGGCGGCGTTGGCCGCGCCGCGTTCGTGGGCCACGATGGATCCGATTGATGGATACACGGTGCTGCCGCTCGTGAGCCGGCCCGTGTGCACGAGATTCGTGGCGAATGCGTGTTCGTCGATCACGTGGTGGTTCACGGTGCGGACCGCGGTGAGCCGGTCGGCGACGCGCGCAGTCCGGGCCAGGTGTTCGGTGAAACGCACGCCGGGGACGGCCGTATCGATCAGATCGTAGTCGGTGCCGGAGATCCGCGGCGTGCTCCGCGAGTTGCCGCGCCGCTTGGGATCGAAGGTGTCGACCTGCGACATGCCGCCGCCGAGCCACATGAAGATGCAGTGCTCGGCCTTCCCGCGGAGCGCGGCGGCGGAAGGCGTCGGCTCCTTGCCGCGGACCAGAGGTGAGAGGGCAGCCGCGGCGGTGGCCGTGGTGGCGTGGGAGAGGAAGGTGCGGCGGTTCATGGGGATTTTGAGCGGAGGACGAAGGGAGGGGGAGATGGAGGGAAGGAGAGAGGGGGATGGGCGGAGTCGGAGTGGTGTTTTATCTCTCTGTCTCTCCTTCTCTCGATCTTCCGAATTCCGCCTACGGCATGTAGGCCCACGCGGGGGCGTTCACGAGCGCCCAGAGCACGTCTTCGAAACGCGCGCGCCAGTCGGGATCGATCCGTGCGGTGGGCGGATCGCCGCGGCGGGCGGCCGCTTCCTCCTCCTGGCGCAGCGTGTTTGCGCGGCTGTCGAGGTGGTTGTACCAGGAGACGTAGCGTTTCGGTTCGCGCGGTTTCGCGGCGACGGAGGCGGCTGAACGAGGCGGCGAAACGAGGCGGGTTTCATAGCCGGGCGAGAGCAGCGCGCGATACGACGCGCGCTCGGCGGTGCTGGGCGGGCGCGTGAGCAGGCGCAGGAAGACGCGGTCGAGGAGCGTATCCAAAGTTTGATTATCGGCGACGAGCTGCGTCATCCCGTGGTCGTCGCTCAGGCGCGTGAGCCAACTCGACATCGTGCCGTTGGCCAGGAGCGCGAGTTGCAGCATGTTGGGTTCGTCTTCGCGGTCGTTGCGCGCGTCCTGCCGCGTGCTGCGCCAGCCGAAGGCTTCCATCACGTCGACGACCGCCTGGATGCGCGGGAGCATGAGGCTGGGGCGATCGCGCTCGTTGGAGGTGGACGAGAGCATCCAGGCCCGGCGTGGCTGGCCGAGACTGATCGAGCTGGTGAGCGCGCGCGCGCTGTCGACATCGAGGCTGACCTCTTCCAGCGCGAACGGCTTGCCCGTGGCGGCGAAAAGGGAGTCGACGATCTGCTCGGCGCCGAGGCGGCGGGCGGCGGGAGAGGTGAAGAGCGGGCTGGTGTCGGCGAGCGCGGGATCGACCGCGCGTTGATAGGCGTGCGAGTTCAGGATGAGCCGCGCGACCGACTTCAGTTGATAACCTGAGCGGACGAGCTCGCGCGCGAGCCAGCGCAGCAGTTCGGGGTGCGACGGCCGCTCCTTTTCCCAGTCGCCGACGGCGGCGACTATGCCGCGGCCCATCAGCCGCTCCCACAGCCGGTTTACGATGACCTGCGCGAAACGCTCGTTCTGTGGTGCGGTGATCGCGGCGGCGAGAAGATCGCGGCTGTCGTCCGGGCGCTGCGCCAGCGCGGTTGCGGTGCGTTCATCGCAGAATTCGGCGAAAGGCCACGCGGGTGCGATCACGGCGCCGGGTTGCAGGGTGACTTCGATCAGCGGCTTGCGGCCGCCGACGCGAAGGTGCTCGAGCGAGACGCTGCTCGTCGCGGGCAGCGTGAGCGGTTTCCGGTTCAATAGCGCGGCGAGTTGAAAGAGATCCTCCTGCTTCGAAACGTGCGCGGGCGCATCGTGGCAGCGCGCGCATTTCATCTCCACGCCGAGAAACGCGGAGCCGACGACAACGGCCTTGGCGGCGAGCGGGGCGTCGTTCTGCGCGGCGACGCCGAAGCCGGCCGGACCGCCGAAGCGCTCGCTGCCCTCGAGGCGGAGCAGCTCGGTCACGAAGAGATCCATCGGTTTGTCGTCGAGCAGCGACTCGTGGATCCACCAACGAAACGGGCCGGTGTTGTTCAGCGTCGAGTTGATGATGTTCGGGTTCTCGGCGAGCACATCCTGCCAGTAGCCCATGTTGTGATCGGCCCAGCGCGGATCGGCGAGGAGACGGTCGATCACGCGCGCACGGCGGTCGGGCGCACGATCGGCGAGGAAGGCCGCGATCTCCGCTTCGCTCGGCACGACGCCCACGGTGTCGAGCGTCACCCGGCGCAGGAACGGCAAGTCATCCGCGAGCGGAGTCAGGGCGAAGCTCGCAACCTGGAACTCCGGCCAGCGGGCGCCCTCCGCGATCCAGCGCGTGAGCAACGCGATCTCGGCGGGGGTGAGCGGATCGCCTTTCGCGGGCATGACGACATCCGCATCCGTGCTTTGGATACGATGGATGAGCGCGCTTTCGGCCGGCTTGCCGGGGACGACTGCAGGGCCGTCGGCATTGCCGCCCTCGAGGGCGGCGGCGAGCGTGTCGAGGCGCAGGCCGCCCTTGGTTTTTCCGCCTTGATGGCAGCTGTAGCATTTCGCCTCGAAGATCGGGCGCACGTCGCGAAAGAAATCGACGCCGTCGCGCGAGCCCGAATGCGATTGCGCCGCGACCTCGGCGATGCGGGCGCCGATGAAGTGATCGATCGCATTCTGCGCGGGGAATTCCTTCGGTAGCGCCGGCAGGGGAATCTCGGGCGTCGCGGCGAGCCACTCGCGAGCAGCGGCGCGGCGGCGAGCCCAATAGTCGGCGTGCTCGGCGCGCTTCGCGGCGCGGGCGGCGGCGTTGACCCGGTCGAGATGCGTGGTGCGCTCGGCGTGATACGCGGCCCAGCCGGCGTCGTTGTAAGGCACATGGCGACCGGCGGGCGAGAGGAGCGACCATGTGTCGCTGCCCTCGGGCGAGAGCGCGACGACGGTTTCGCCGAGCTCGGGACGACGCCGCGTGAAGCCGCCGAGCATGGATTCGAGGACTACGAGATGCCGGCCGCCGCGGGAGGTGAAGGTGCACCATGCTTCGCGATTGCCGGGCGGTGCGAAACGGAAATCGGGGCCGAGATCGAGATAGTTGTCCTGCGAGGCGATGCGCCCGTGGCCACCGATGTCGGGCAGCGGCTTGCCCGTTTTCAGAACAAGCCGGCCGTCGATGAGGAGGCGCGACACGCCTCGGCCGCGCAGGAGCAGCCGATGCGTGCCGGCCGGAAGGTCGACGAAGGCTGAAGCGCGCACGGCACTTGGGCTGGCGCGCTCCGAGCGGACGCCGGTCGCGACGTATTTCTGCGGCAGCTCGAAAAGTCCGAACGCCTCCTCGACGAAGGTCTCGCTCGCCACGCCGTCTTCCGGCCAGCCGCCGGCTTCGGCGACGCCTTGCTCGCAGACCTCGATGAGCACTTTCCCCGCGGGGAGTTGCTCCGGCGCACGCAGCGGCGGGGGCTCAAACGCATAGCGGGCGGTGAGTGTAGCGGCGGGCAACGCGGCGCGATGAAGCGCGACCTCGTCGAGCCAGCCGTTGAACGCATCGCGTTTGTCGCGTTCGTAACCGGCGCCGATGACGAGATCGCCTACGCCGGTCATCGGCGCGAATTTCGTCGGGCCGTCGCCTTCCCAGCCGCCGGTTACCGCCCGGCCATCGATGAAGCCGCGGATGCTCGTGGGATCGCCGAACGTGTAAGCGATCGCGATGTGATGCCAGCCGGCGGGATACTCGAAGCCTTCCAGGCTCCACCAGCGATGCGAGGTGGACGCCTGGCTTTCGGGGTTGCGTGCGGAAAACTGAAAACCGATTTGCACGCCCTCTTCCGTATCGCGCAGGCGCAGGTCGAACGCGGGGGTGCTTTTTCCCAGCGACGCGCCATGCGAGACGACGAGCACCTCCGCGCCGGTACGGAGGGTGCGCACGCGAACCCACGTCTCGAGCGTGATCGAATCGCCCACCGCGAACGACAGACGGGTTGTATCCGCTGCAGCATTATCCGCTGGTGCGGCTTTGACGACGAGGGCCGTCGCGCCGGTGGCGAAACTCGCCGCACGATTCGTCGCGTCGAAACCCGGATAACGCGGCGCGCGCGGGCCGGCGTTGAATTGGGGCGGCTTGCCCTGCCAGACACCGAGCGGGTCGGCGGCTTCGAAGCGCCAGCGCGCGACCGGTTCGGCGGCCGCGATGCCAGCGGCCGCGATCAAGGCAGCGAGTACACCCGCGAACGGTCGCTGGCGTCGCCATATATTGGATACGGTGGGAAAACGGAACATGTGAAACGTCAAGGGGCGGCCGGTCGGGCTGGCATGAGGTCGGCGACGACGGGCCAGGCGAGGTCGGGGTAGAATTGATGCCCGCCGCCGCCGGCGACGAGGCGCACGTGTTCGGGACAACCGGCGGCGGCGAAGATCTCACGGGTGCGATGGTAGCCTTTTTCCACGCCGGCGAAATGCGCGAGCGGGTCGTGCCGGCCGGCGACGATCAGCAGGCGCCGTGGGGCGATCAGGCCGGCGAGATCGGGCATGTCGGCCACGGTCATGATGCCCGGCAGATAGCCGCACGCGCAGTGCGGCAGCTCGAGCCAGGAGTCTTCAAATGTGCAGAAGGAACACGAAACGACGGCGAGGCTGATGCGCGGATCGACGCAGGCCGCGTAGAAACTCACGGTGCCGCCGGTGGAGTTGCCGATGCAGCCGAGCCGCGTGAGGTCGAGGTCGGGCTGGGTCGCGGCGAAGTCGATTGCGCGCGTGACGTCGAGCACGCGCTGGCCGGTGAGCGGCCGGCCGCGGTGCAGCGCGTGCAGCGCCGCATCGTTGCATCGCACGCCCGGTGCGGCGCGCACGCCAAAGGCGCGCTGTTCGATGACGAGCGCCGCCCAGCCGTGCGCGACCGACTGCAAGGCGAGATCGCGGCCGCCGGCGATGAGTTTCTGCTCGGCCTCGTTGCGGGCGCGGCCGATCGAGAGGTGCATGCCGGGTGAATGGCCCTGCAGGCAGATCATCACGGGAAACGGCCCGCGGCCGCGGCGCGGCCGTAATAAATAACCGGATACGCGCTCTCCCGGCTCGGCTAAGAAGCCGATCCGGTCGAGGGTGAACTCCCCGGAGTCAGCCTCGCGATCGACGGCCGGTTCCAGCGGCGACGCCACCGGCGGAGCGACGGCCAGGATCGCGAGCAAGCGCGCCCGCAGCTCCGTCTGCCAGCGGGCGAAGTCGCGGCCTGCTTCGAAGCGGAGGGTGGGCGGCGGCTCGCGGCCCGACGCGGCGCGGGGCAGCGCCGCGAGGGCGCCGCTCCACGCGAGCGTGCGCAGAAAATGTCGGCGGGAACCGCGGGAGGACATCGCGCACGCGTCAGAACACGGTCTTGAGGCCGAAGGTCCAGGTGATGCCGTTGACTTCGTAGAACTGCGCGACGGCGGGATTGTCGCGCACCTGCTCCATGATGACGTACGGCTCATTGAAGATATTTCGCGCGGCGAAGAACGCGTTCATCCGGCTCGTGATCTTCACGCCGCCGCCGATATCGACGTTGGTGCGATGGCGATAGAAACGCGGATTGCCGGTGATCGTGGTCGGATAGTCGTCGCGCCAGTTCACGTTGGCATAACCGTTGAACCGGCCGTAGGCGTAGCTGAGGCCCGCGTTGACCGAATGGGGAATCATGTTGGTCGTCTTGATCTCGGCGTAATTGCGCGTGTAGCTCGCGCGTACGTTCAGGCCTTTGAACGGGTGGGGGAGGAACGAAAGGCTCTGGCTGTATTCGTACTCCATGCCGCGCACGGTGACTTCCTCCGCGCTCGAAGTGGTGGTGATGAATTCGAAATTCGAGAGGTCGATCTCGCCGGCGTTGCCCCGGTAGCCGAATTCCTCGGCCGTGAGCCGGTTGGTCCGGAAGAGGCCGCGCACGTTATTCTGAAACACGTTGATCGCGAAGATGCCGACCGGCTCGAAATAATAGGCGAGGCGACCGGAGAAATTTTTTGATTTCTCGGGCTTCAGGGTCGGGTTGGGAGCATTCACGGTGAACGCTTCGTCGTTGATGATCCAGACGCCGGCGAGATCGCGGAAGGTGGGCCGGCGGATGGTGGAACTGAATCCGAGGTGCAGATCCAGGTGGTCGCTGAAACGGTACTTCACCGAGGCGCTCGGGAACAGGTTGTCGTAGTTGCCCGTGCGATGAACTTTCGGTTGGGAGAGGAACTGGTACTGGAGGCCGGGGATCGTCGTGGCGCGACCATTGGTTTCGGGGAAGCCGGCGGCCGCGAGTTCCTCGGGCGAGCGCGGTTTGAACTCTTCCGCATCCGTGCTCGTCTCTTCGCGGCGCACGCCGGCGCGCACGATCATCTTTCCGAGCGTCGCAGTGCCCATGAGGAATGCGGCATCGATCTCCTCCTCGTAGTAACGGCGATTTGCGATGAAGGCGTTGTAGAAATTCGTCGCCGTCATGTTCTGGACAAACTGGCCCTGGTTCTCGCGGTAGAACGTGCCGAGGCGGACGAGGTCGGGCAGCCATATTGTGCCGCCGCCGACGGAGCGGAGGCTGGCGTCGGTGTTCGTGGCGCCCATGTCGAATTCGAAAGGCGAACGGTAACCGGCCCACCCGCCGACGGGCGCGGCGCCGGGGCCGACGTAGTCGTAGCGCAGCGAATCGGTGTCGTTGCGGAAATCGCGTGTTTCGGCCCGCTTCTTGATGCCGGCTTTCCAGAGGATGGGAACGCGCAGATGCGTGCGGAGCGTGGCGACCATCTCGCCGCTCATGACGCTGGTGCGGGCGAAGCGACCATCGTCGATCTGGATCGTCGGGCTCGTGAAGTTCGCGCCGTTATCCATGTCGGGGCCGGCGGTCTGGACGATTTTCCAGTCGGCGCTGCGCAGGGATGAGCGCTGGGCGCTGAAGGCAAGGCCGGTGAGGCGCGGGCCGCCGGCGTCACGGATGGAACCCTGGCGCCCACGCGGATCGTACCAACTGCTCGAGTCGGAGCCGGCAAATTTTCCCTCGAGCACGAAATTGCCGACCTTGTATTCGAAGCGCGGCACTGCGCTCAGCGTCTGGCCGAGCTTCACGATCGCGGCGGGGTTCGAGACGACGAAGGCCGTGGGCGACGAACTGGTGAAGCTCAGCAGCGGATCATCGTCCGCGACGACGGTGTTGCGGGCGCCGGCGTTGAAGGTGATCGCGCGCTGCGGATTGTTGAGAGCGGCGTAATTATAGACGAGGCCGAGCGAGAGAACGAGTCGCGGGGTGGCCTTGAAATCGCTGGTGAGCGTGACGGTGGAGCGACGGTTGGTGCGGGGCGCGTGGAGAAACTGAACCTGCGTCGGCACGACCGGCCGTGGATCGGCGGCCGTGGGCGTGTAGTTGTACGCCATCGTCGTGCGCGCGTTGGCCGAATAGATCATCGACTCGCTGATGTTGAGCACGACGCCGAGGCGCTTGTTGAAGAACACGTCGGAGTATTCGAAGATGCCGCCCGGATGAATCTTTCGGGACTTCCGGTCATCGGGCCCATAGGAGTCGTCGAGATTGAACCGCGCGGAGAAGGCGGTGAGGTTGGCCTGCGCGGTGACGCGACGGCCGGCGCGATCGAAGGCGCGCTTCGATTTCAAGTTGATGGTGCCGGCGGGTGCATTGGCGTCGACGTCGGCGCTGATGGTCTTGGACACCTCGATGGATTCCATGCTGCTCAACGAGACCTGCTCGAAGCTGAACGCGCGGGCATTGCCCGAAGCGCCTTGGTTCGCATCGGCGCTCGCGAGCGAGACGCCGTCCATCGTGACCTGCGTGTATTCGGAACCGAGGCCGCGCAGCCGGATCGTGCGGATCTCGCCCTGCACGAGGTCGAGTTCGACGCCGGGCATGTGTTTGAGGAACTCGCCGACGTTGCCTTCGGCGACGTCGCCGAACACGTCGGATGCGACGCTGTTCGTGATGTCCATCGAGTTTCGCTGGTTCATGATCGCCTTGGCGTTGCCCTCGCGATCGCTCGAGACGGTAAAGGCGGTGAGGCGGATGGGGCCCTTCGGATCGGCGCCGGGCGGTGCGGTGAGGGAACTCGCGAGCTCGAAATCACGCGTGACGGTGGCGCCGGGTGTGACCGAGACGGTGGCGGTGGTGGGTTGATAACCGGTGTAGGTAACGACGACCGTGACGTCGCCGGGAGGGATATTCGAGAGACGGTAGTATCCGCCATCTTCGGACGTGGTGCTGGCGGCGCGGCCGTCGACGCGCACCTGGGCGTTGCGGACGTACTCGCCGGTGGCGGGATTGAAGATACGGCCGGTGATGATACCGGACGTGGTGGTTTGAGCGGGCGCGAACAGCGGCAGCAGCAGCGCGCACGCGAGCGTGCAGAAACGACGGATCAGTGTACTCATGTGGGGTGAGCGAGGTGTGGGTTGGTGGGGCGCGCTTGCGCCCCGGGGGTGTGGCGCCCAAACGAGTCGCGCTGAGTGCGAGTCGCACGCCCGCGCGTATTACACTTTCGTGCGGCGGCCGAGGAGCGCGCGTCTCTCGCGGAAGATCAGAGCTCCAATCGGATTCCGAAGGTGAGGCTGGTTTTCTCCTGAGTTCCAGGCAGCGAATGAGCGGGTTGCGAATTTGCGGCGAATCGTGGCCGCAACTCAGGCCGGCTCGGAGAGCCGCGCCCCACCTCGGAGGAAACTCACTCCGCCATTTTCAGGATGCCGCGGCGGATCGCTTCGGCAGTGGCCTGCGCGCGATCATTGACGTCGAGCTTGTCGAGAATGTGGCTAACGTGGCGCTTCACGGTGTCTTCCGAAACGTCGAGCTGGGCTGCGATTTCCTTGTTGGCCCGGCCGGCGGCGATGAGCGCGAGGATTTCGCGTTCGCGCGAGGTGATCGAGGGGCCGAGGCGGAGAGCGTTCAGTCGCCGCGCGATGTCGGACGGCAGGATGCGCCGGCCCTGCGCCACGCTGCGCAACGCGGCGAGCAGCTCGTCGCGCGTGGCGGATTTTTGCAGATAACCCAGCGCGCCGGCCTCGAGCGCGGCGTGAATTTCGTTGTCCCGCGCGAAGGTGGAAAAAATCAGAATGCGCGCCCGCGGATCGTACGCGCGCAGGGCGACCGTGGCTTCGATACCGCTGATTCCCGGCAATTGCAGATCCATCAGCACGACGTGCGGACGGTGAGCTTCGAAGATGGCGATGACGTCCTCGCCTCGTTCCGCCTCGGCGACGACCTTGATGTTTTCATCCAGCTCGAGCGAAGCGGCCAGCCCGCTGCGCACCACGAAATGATCGTCGACGATGAGGACGGTGAGCGGACTTTCCATCATGGTTGGGGCTTGAGATCAGTTGAGAGCTGAGAGTTGAGAGGTGGATCGGTTTAGCTCGGGGTGGAGCCGCCGCTGGCGGGTGTGGCGTTGCGGGGCGGAGTGGCGTCTCGCGCGGGCACTACGCCATTGGTGCGCGTTGCGGGAGGCGGCGGAGAGGAGGGCGCGGTGGCGTGCGGGTGCGCGTGCAACGGCAACAGGACCTCGACGGTCGAGCCGCGCTGCAATGTGCTCTGCCACGAGATCGTCGCGCCGATTTTCCGCGCCCGCTCGCGCATGCCGGCGCAGCCGAAGTGGCCGCGCTTGCCGTTCGTCGCGATCGCGGCATCGAAGCCGCAACCGTTGTCGACCACGCGCAGCACGAGTTGCTGCCAACGCAATTCGAGCTCGATGGCGACATGCGTGGCGCGACCGTGCTTCAACGCGTTGTTGACCGATTCACGCGCGATCATGCGCAGGTCGTGCACCGTCGCAGCGGGCAGGCGGGGAACGGCATCGGGCGCCTTCAGGCGGACTTCGATGCCCGTGTCCGCAGACTGGCGGCCGGCCAGCCGTTCGAGCGCGGAAGGGAGATCGCCGGCGGTCTCCTCGGGATCGCGCAGATCGGAGATCAGGTCGCGCGTCTCGGTTTGCATGCGCGACACGAGATTGCGCGAGGAGGTGACGAGGTGCGTGCCCTTGTCATCGAGGTCGCGCGTGGCGAGCGCGTCGAGTCGCAGGCTGATGCCGGCGAGTTCCTGTTCCAACGTGTCGTGAAACTCGCGGGCGATCCGCTGGCGTTCCTCGAGCGCGGCCTCGGATTCGATGCGGTGGCGCAGCGCGGCGGTCTGGCGCGCGACTTGACGGCGCAGTGCCGCGATCCAGAGACCGGCGAGCAAGGTGAGGCCCGCCAGCGCCGCGAGCATCGCGCTGAGCCGGCGCGGCGTCCACCACGGCGGCCTCTGCAGGATTTCGAAATCCGCCGGAGAGCGCGCGCGGAGGCTCACGATCGACGGCCGGCTGGCGAAACCGGTGGGCGAGAACGCAGCGGACTCGACCTGACAGATCGCCGTGAGCCGCGCCCGCGAACCTGCCTCGGGCAAATCGACGTTCGCCGGCAACTGCACCTGGACCGTTCGATCGCGATCCTGCACGAGCAGCGCCGTGCCGCCGTTCGTGTGGAACGATTCGCGGATGGTCACCGTCACGCGGACGAGATCGCCATCGTGTTGACCGGCCTCCTGGGCGGTGCCGAACAGTGCCTCGAGCGAAGCCACCTCGACCGGCACGGGTGCGGGCGCGGCGCCGGGAGTGTGCGCGACGAGCTCGGCGTCGACGACCGATGCGCTGAAGCGCTCCATGGCGGGAAAGCCCACGACCGTCACCTCGTCGCCGGGGTTGAGCGAAGCGGGCGTCACCAGGCGCACGGAAAAGGCGATCGGGCCTTCGCGCAGATACACATATTCCGGGAATGCGGCCGTGACGACGCCATTGATCCGCACGCGCTCCTGGCCGTAGCCGCTGACGCGAAACGCCAGTAGTTCTTCCGCGGATACACGGGCGACGTCGGCGATGTGGGGTGCCGGCTCCAGGACTTCGACCTCCGTCCAGTCGAGCACGCGCAGGTAGGGATGCACGAGCTGCCGGCGTGGCTGGTTGATGAGGCCGGCGGCGAGACCGGTGATGCGCACGCGGTGATCGACCCAGGAGCGGCCGGGCTGGGGCGGCGTCTCGACGCGCGCCTCGATCACGTGCGAGCCCATGGCGAGCCGGATGACACTCCGGTCGTCGCCGAGCGGTTGCACGGAGCGAACAATCCCTTCGACGGTCACGCGCTGGTAATGATAGCGGGCGAAATAAAGATCGTCGTAACGCACGGGAATGCCCGGAGGGAGCTCACGGCGGCCCAACAAGCGGGGCGAGACGTTGTCGAGGCCCGGCAGATAGAGGCCCATGCGAGTCTTGCTGGTGACCTCGATCTCATCGCCGACGCGGATCGGTATGTTGCGCCGCACCGCATCGGTCATCCGGAAGAACGTCGTCGAGGTGTCGTCCTGCAGGAAAAACGCCGAGGTGCTTTCGATGAACACGACCACGCCGCGCAGCTTCACCGGGATGCCGCTATCCGCTTCGGCGGGCGAGAGCGAGCGGACCTCGATGGCCTTCGTGAGGACGCGCTCCGCGGCGCGCAGGACGGTGCCGGCGAAGAGGCCGATGATCAGGCAGCAGGCGATGCAGAGACGGTGGGGCAACACGGGGATCGACGCCGCAGTGTGAGGGTGAGGCAATGCTGTTTGTCGGTGGCGACGGGCAAGAGGGAAGGATGCGAATCGACGTGGGGCGGGCAGGCGGCGTGGTATCCCACTTTCGTGCGGCGCGTTCGGTGACTCCGGGGCCGTTCGCGATTGAAAAGGCCCCGAAATATTCGGCGAAGGTGAAATCCTGTTTCGCACGAAAGTGCTATGCGTTGGATCGTGCAGTGAGACGGCCGCGGCGCCACGTTGGGGCACACCGTCATGATCAAATTTCTCGCCCGGTTCATCGGACTCACGCTCGCGACCGCCGTCGCTCACGCCTCTGATGGATCGGGTCCAAATCCGAAGGACGATGGCTACCGCGGAATCTGGTTCACGCTCGGCCAGAAATCGGAGTACGGCGACAAGTACTCCGGCGGTCTCGGCACCTACACGGCGAATCACGTGCCGATGGCGATCTATGCGAAAGCGGTGAACAAGACGTTCTTTGTGTACGGCGGCGGGCGGCAGGGGCAGCGTTATTTATTGTGCATGGCGTCCTACTACGATCACGCGCGCGGTGTCGTCCCGCGGCCGACGATCGTGCATGACAAAGGCGGCGTCGACGACCCGCACGACAACCCCAGCCTGAGTATCGACAGCGAAGGATATGTGTGGGTGTTTGTCAGCGGGCGCGGCCGGAGGCGGCCGGGATTTATATATCGGAGCGATAAACCCTATAGCGTCGAGCGATTCGAGCTCTTCTCCGAGCGCGAGATCACTTATCCGCAGCCGCGCTGGATCGAGGGCGAAGGGTTTCTGCACATGTTCACCAAATATACCGGAGTGCGTGAACTGTATTGGAGCACGAGTCGCGATGGGAAAACCTGGGCGCCGGACCAGAAGATGGCCGGCATCGGCGGGCATTATCAGACGACGCACCAGATCGGGAACAAGGTGATCACGGCGTTCAATCGCCATCCGGGCGGCGTCGTGGACAAGCGCACCGATTTATATTTCATGCAGACCGACGATCTGGGCCGCACGTGGCGGAATGTGCGCGGCGAGGCGATCACGGTCCCGGTGACGAAGCCGGAGAATCCGGCTCGCGTGCGCGATTATTCCGCGGAGCGACGGTTGGTTTATATCCACGACCTCGACCTGGATCGCGCGGGTCGGCCGGTGATTCTTTATACGACGAGTGCGGACTTCAAAGCCGGCCCGAGCGGAGATCCGCGGTGGTGGACGATCGCGCGCTGGACGGGCTCCGAGTGGGCTTTCGCGGAAGTCACGCGGGCGAATCACAACTACACGACTGGATCGTTGTATCTGGAGGACGACGTCTGGCGGATCCTCGGGCCGACGGAAAAAGGTCCGCAGCCGATCGGCAGCGGTGGGGAAGTGGCGGTGTGGGTCAGTCGCGACGAAGGGAAGACGTGGCGGAAGGAACGCGACGTCACCCGCGGGAGCGCGATGAATCACAATTACGTGCGGCGTCCGGTGAACGCGCACGCGGATTTCTACGCGTTCTGGGCGGATGGAAATCCGGATACGTTTTCGCCCTCGCGGCTTTATTTCACGAATCGCGCGGGCGACACGGTGTGGGAACTGCCTTACGAGATGAAAGAGGCGTTTGCGAAACCGTCGGTGGTCGGGAAGGGGCGTTAACCACTCATGAAAGGCATCTGAGATTGCCCACGGAACACACGAAATACACGGATGAGAAGCAGCCTGAATCTCAGCTTGTTTATTCCGTGCAGTCTGTGTGTTCCGTGGGCAACTCGGGTCTGAATCGATACGGTGCTCAGCCGAAGAGGGCAGCGATGGGCTTGCCGCCGTCGGTGATGGGCACGGGGCGGGAGGCGTTGACCAGGTTTTTTGCGGGATCGATGCCGAGCGCGGCGTAGATCGTGGCGTGGAAATCCGGCACGGAGACAGGGTTCTCAACCGGCTTGTTCGAGAGCGCGTCGCTCACGCCATACGCACCGCGATGCTTCAACCCGCCGCCGGCGAGGACGAGCGAGAACACGGCGGACTGGTGGCCGCGACCGCCGCCGCTGTCGAACTGGCCCGGACGCCCGAACTCGGTGCCGATCGCGATGAGCGTCTTGTCGAGCAGTCCCTGGGCTTCGAGGTCGATCATCAGCGCGGAGAGCGCCGTATCCAATTCCTGGATAAGGAGGTGTTGCTGGCGGTGGCCGGCGTTGTGGGTGTCCCAGCCGGCGCCGTTGATAAAATTAAGATTGTGCGAGACCTCGATGAAGCGGACGCCGGCCTGGACGAGGCGGCGGGCGAGCAGGCAGCGCTGGCCGAACTCGCCGCCGTAACGCTGGCGCAGCGCGCCGGGTTCCTGGTCGAGTTTGAAATGGCGCATGAATCCGGGGCCGGCGAGCCGCAGGGCTTCGCGTTGGGCGACCTCGTAATCGGCGAGCGCGCCGGAATCTGCGGTGACGCGCGCCTGTAGCGGCGCGAGGAGTTGCCGGCGAAACGCCGCGCGTTCGGCGTCGATGCCCTCGGGTAGCGAGAAGCCGGCGGGGCCGGTCTCGGTGTCGACGAGATAAATGTAGCCGTGTTTTGCGCCGAGGAAGCCCGGGCCGCGGCTGACGCTCGGGTATCCAATCATCATATACGCGGGCACGCTGGGATCGGCGGCGCCGCGCTCGTGGGCGACGACGGAACCGACCGAGGGATAGATGGTGCTGCCGCTGACCGGACGGCCCGTGTGCACGAAATTCGTCGCGAGTGCGTGTTCGATGCCGAGGCGATGATTGATCGTGCGCACGGCGGTGACGCGTTCGGCGAGCCGAGCGGTTTGCGCGAGGTGCTCGGTGTAGCGCACGCCGGGAACGGCGGTGTCGATGATGTTATAGTCGGTGCCGGGCTGGTAGGGTTTCGATTTCGAGCTCCCGCGTTTCTTCGGATCGAAGGTGTCGATCTGCGACATGCCGCCGCCGAGCCAGATGAAGATGCAGTGCTCGGCCTTGCCGCGCGGGCTCGAGAGCAAAGGCTTCGATTCGGCGCCGCGGAGGAGAGACGGGAACGAAGCGGTCGCGGAAGCGGCGGCGAGGCGGGAGAGGAAATCGCGGCGGTTCATGGAAGAGGGGCTGAGGGACGGAGGGAGCGAGAGGGGGAGCGGGGATAAATGTGTGTGTGGGGGGGGGATTTTATCTCTCCGGTTCTTCCGTCTCTCCTTCTCAAAGAATGTGCGTCCACTCGGGGGCGTTGAGGAGCGCCCAGAGGACGTCTTCGAAACGGCGGCGCCATTCCGGATCCAGGCGGGCGGTGGGCGGATCGCCGCGGCGGGCGGCTTCCTCTTCCTTGAGGCGGAGCGCGTTGGCTTCGCTCTTCATGTGGTTGGACCAGGCGACAAATTTTCGGCGCTCGGGGGCCGCGGGCGACGGCGGCGCGAAGTCGCGGAGGATGCGGGTTTCGAAACCGGGCCGAAGGGCGGCAATATAAACGCGGCGTTCCTCCGGGGTTGGATGCCGCGTGAACAGGCGGAGGAAAATGCGATCGATGAGCGTCTCGAGCGGCTGGTCTTCGAGCGCGAGCGGCGTGCAGCCGTGATCGTCGCTCAGGCGTGTGAGCCACGTCATCATCGTGCCGTTGGAGAGAAGGGCGGGCTGGAGTACGTTCGGCTCGGTGTCGCGAACGCCACTCGAGGCGTCGGGTCGCGCGCCGCGCCAGCCGAACACTTCCATGACATCGGCGACGGCCTGGAGACGCGGCAGCATCAGACTGGGACGATCGCGTTCGTTGGAGGTGGAGGCGAGCATCCACGCGCGGCGGGCGCGGCCGAGATCGAGCGCGTTCTCGATCGTGCGCACGCTATCGACGTCGAGGTTCACGGGCTCGACCGCGAACGGCTTGCCGGTCGCAGCGAAGAGCGAATCGACGAGTTGCTCGGCGCCGATGCGACGCGGTGCGGGCGCGGTGAAAAGCGGGCTGGTCTCGTTCAGCGTCATGTCCGTGGCGCGCTGATACGCGTGTGACGTCAGGATGAGTCGCGCGACGGCTTTCATATCGTAGCCGGAGCGGACAAGCTCGCGGGCGAGCCAGCGCAGCAAAGCGGGATGGGACGGCGTTGATTTTTCCCAATCGCCGATAGTCGCGACGAGACCGCGGCCCATGAGGCGTTGCCAGACACGATTCACCATCACCTGGGCGAAGCGCTCGTTCTGCGGTGCGGTGATGAGGGCGGCGAGACGGTCGCGCGAGTTGTCGGGATCTTCGGCGAGGTTCGCGATCGTCTGCTCGTCGCAGAACTCGGCGAACGGCCAGGCCGGCGCGACGGTGGTGCCGGGTTGGAGGGTGACCTCGATCAACGGCTCGCGCCCGCCAAGCTTGAGATGGTCGAGCGGCACGCTGCTGGTGGCGGGAACCTTGAGCGGCTTCCGCTCGAGCATGGCGGCGAGCTGGAAAAGATCCTTCTGCTTGGAAACGTGTGTCGGCGCGTCGTGGCAGCGCGCGCATTTCATTTCAACGCCGAGGAACGCGGAGCTGACGATGATGCCCTTCGCGGCGAGCGGGACATCGTTTTGCGACGCGACGCCGAAGCCGGCGGTGCCGCCGAAGCGCTCGCTGCCCTCGAGGCGGAGCAACTCGGTGACGAGGAGATCGAGCGGCTTGTTGTCGAGGAGCGACTCGTAGAGCCACCAGCGAAACGGGCCGGTGTTGTTGAGCGTGGGATTGATGAGGTTCGGGTTCTCGGCGAGGACATCGAGCCAGTAGCCCATCTGGTGGTCGGCCCAGCGTCGATCGGCCAGGAGCCGGTCGATGAGGCGCGCGCGGCGATCGGGCGCGCGATCGGCGAGGAAGGCGGCGATCTCGTGTTCGGCCGGGACCACGCCGATTGTATCCAGAAAAACACGACGCAAGAACGTGAGGTCGTCGGCAAGCGGCGTGAGCGTGAGCCGTTCGACGGCAAACGCGGGCCAGACGGCGCCTTCCTCGATCCAGCGGCGGAGCAACGCGATCTCGTCCGGCGGCAGCGGGTCGCCCTTGGCGGGCATGACCTCGTCGGGATCGGTGCTCGTGATCCGCGCGAGCAGCGCGCTCTCGGCCGGCTGGTGCGGCGTGATCGCGGGACCGTCGGCGTTGCCGCCGAGGAGAGCTTCATCGCGCAGGTCGAGCCGCAGGCCGCCTTTGACCTTGGCGCCGGAGTGGCAGCTGTAGCAGTTGGCCTCGAGCACCGGTTTGACCTGGCGATGGAAGTCGACGCTGCCGGCTTTTTTCACCGGCGCGATCTCGGCCGCGGCTTCGGCGATGCGGGCGGCGATGAAATGGTCGATGGCATTGTGCGCGGGGAAGCCCGCCGGCAGCGCCGGCACGGGTTCGGCGGGCGAGGCCTGGAGGTAGGCCTGCGCGGCTTCGCGGCGGCGGTTCCAGTATGCGGCGTGTTCCGCGCGGCGGGCGGCGCGCGCCGCGGTATTCATTGCGTCGATACGCGCGCGGCGTTCCGTTTCGTAAGTGCGCCAGCCGGCATCGGTGTAGGGAATCCGACGCGAGCCGGGTGCGAGGAGGATCCAGGCGTTGCTGCCCTCGAGCGCGACGGCAATGACGGTTTCGCCGAGCTCGGGGCGAAACGGCTGCTGGTATTTGGGCGGCAGCCGGGCGCCGATGAGGGTTTCGAGGACGACGGTGGCCGGCTCGCCGGAGAAGGTGAATTCGGCGAGCGCTTCACGGTTGCCGGGCGGCGCGAAACGAACTCCGGGGCCGAGATCGAGGGCCTTGTCCTGCTCCTCGACGGGCAGCTCGCCGGCGTTGCCGGTGGCGAACTGCCGCGGTTGGTCGAAGGGCGTCTCGAGGATCGTGCGCCCGTCGATCGTCACGCGGGCCTGGCCACGCGAGCGCAGGAGCAGGCGGTGTTTCCCGGGCGGAAGCACGACGCGGGCGGTGGCGCGGACGAGCGTGGGAAAGGCGCGATCGGCGCGGATGCCGGTGGAGATGTATTTCTGGGGCAGCTCGAACAGGCCGAAGGCTTCTTCGCGAAGGTTTTCCGTGGCGACTGCCTGCGTGGGCCAGGTTCCGTCGCGCGGGACGCCCTGCTCGCAGATTTCAACGGTTACGAGACCGGCCGAGCCGTTCGCCGACAGCGCGCGGGCGAACAGCAACAGGCAAACGACAACGACAACGGGGCGTACCATGGGCGAGGGAATTCAGGGAATGAATACGCAGGGGCGGGGGATTTCACGCTTCGCGGCATCCCACTTTCGTGCAGGCCGGGGTCGATCGATGCGCAACCTTCGACAGGATATGCACAGCGGCAATCGTGTTCAGGCTCGAAACTTGGCGGAAGCGAGGGCACGATGCCGGGCGTTCGGCAACCCCTTTTTCGTCATGGCTGATAAATCTCCGCGTTCGAAAACCGATAAAGATCCGTTCCGCGTGTATGAAGAGCGGTTCGTTGCCACTCCGGATCCGTGGACTGAAATCGTGAAACTGGAACACGGCGGCGACCGCACGTTCGGCTCGACGGTGCGCGCGATGGTGATGAACGCCGAGCCGGCGCAGCGGCCGGGAATGGAAGCGAAGCTGCTGCAAGCGCTCGCGAAACCGGAGATCACGGACGTCGGCCGGATGTTCGTCTGCCGGATGCTCGCGCTGATCGGCACGGCGAAATGCGTGCCCGTGGTCGCGCCCTTGCTCAATGACGCGAAGTCGATCGATGCGGCGCGCTATGCGCTCGATGCGATCGACGATCCGTCGATCAACGCGCTGTATCGTGGCGCGCTCGATAAAGTCAGCGGCAACGCGAAGGCCGGGCTGATCGGCTCGATTGCGTTGCGCGGCGATACCGGGGCCTTGGGTGCGCTCAACGCCATCAAGGCCAGCACGGCCGAACCTGCCATCGTGCGCACGGCGGCCACGCGCGCGCTCGACCGGCTCGCGGCGAAATCCTGAACGATCGATCCCGACAATGAATTCCATATTGCACCCTCTTTCACTTCGTGGCGCTGACGTCTCCTCCGCCGGCTCGATCGCGGCAGGCGGGACGCCTGCGGCAGCTCCTTTCACGCGGCGCACGTTTTTGAAAAACTCGGCGCTCGCTTCGACCGTATTCGCGTTGCCCACGATCCTGGCTTCGCGCGCGCTGGGGCAGAATGCGCCGAGCAAGAAGATCACGATCGGCTTCATCGGCGTGGGGAACATCGCGCAGAACCATCTCGCCACGCTGCTCGGCTTCGACGACGTGCGGATCCTGGCTGTCAGCGACGTCGATCAGGCGCACCGCGACACGGCGGTCGCGAAGATCAACGCGAGTTACGAGAACAAGGACTGCAAGAGCTATAATGATTTCCGGGAGATGCTCGCGCGTCCCGACATCGACGCGGTGCTGGTGTGCACGCCGGATCACTGGCATGCGCTCAACGCGATCGAGGCGATGCGCCAGGGGAAGGATGTCTATGTGGAGAAGCCGCTCACGCTGACGATCCGCGAAGGACGCGAGCTTGTTGCGGCAGCGCGGAAATATAAGCGCGTAGCGCAGACGGGTACGCAGCAGCGCTCATCGCGGCGTTTTCATGATACAGCGGAATTCATCCGCAATGGCGGGCTCGGCAAACTCGAGCGCATCGAGATCCTCATTCCGGCGAACAATAAATATACCGGTGCGACCTGGAAACCGGAGTCGGTGCCGGCGGGACTCGACTGGGATCTGTGGCTCGGACCGGCGCCGTGGTCGCCATTCAACCGGCAAAGCTGTCACTATAATTTCCGCTTCAATCTCGATTACGCCGCCGGCCAGGTGACGAATTGGGGGGCGCACTATATAGATATAGCGCAATGGGCGTTGGGAATGGACGAGTCGGGTCCGACGGAAGTCGTCGGCAGCGGCGATTTTCCGACGAGCGGATTGTTCAGCACGGCGACGAAGGTGGATTTCACCTGTGGCTATGCGGGCGGCGTGACGTTACGTTGCCGGACGCGCTTCGATGGCGTGAGCGATGGAAACGTACGGTTCTTCGGCGAGCGCGGGTGGGTGGATGTTTCGCGCAGCGCGAGCAAGGCCTCGGATCCCGCGATGCTGAAGGAAATCACGGCGCAGGCAGGCAAAGGCACGGTGAAGCTCGCGGTGAGCAACAATCATCACGACAACTTCCTCCAGTGCATCCGGGCGCGGAGCCAGCCGGTCTCGGATGTGGAGTTCGGCCATCGCACGACGACGGTCTGCAATCTCGGCAATATCGCGATGCAGCTCGAACGGAAGTTGCGCTGGGATCCGGTGAAGGAAGCGTTCATCGACGATGTGGTCGCGAATCGCATGCGCGAGCGTTCGATGCGTGCGCCGTGGTCGCTGGCGTGAGTGGTCCGGAGGGCTGAGAGCGTGAGAGTCTAGAGCTGAGAGTTGAGAGCGGCCTGATCGGGGGCGCTTTCTGGCCGGGCGACGGATCGCTCGATTATCGAGGGGACCGGCTGGTTTTCCCAGCTCTCAGCTCTGGACTCTCAGCTCTCCGCTCGCGCGCCTGCTCAGTCCACGTAGAGCTCGACGATGGCCCACTGGCTGTCTTTGCGGGCGGCGACGTTTTTGATGAGGACGTAGCGGCCGCGGGTGCCGGTGGGAAACGTGATGACGGTCTTGTTGCGCTGGCCTTCGCCCGACACGACGACCGGGCCGGGTTTCGCCGCGTCGTCGGTGACGTGGACCTCATAACGTTCGGGAAATTCGGCCGCGCGGGTGGTTTGGTCCAACGTGATCGCCTGGAGCGGGCGGCTGACCTTGAAATCGATCTCGATCCACTCCTCGCCGTTGGTGGGAACGGACCAGCGGGTACTCGTTTTGTGATCCAAGATGTTCTTGAGATTGCCGGAGGCGTCCGAGGCGCGGAGGGCAGGCGGACCGGCCCGGTTGGCGCGGATCACTTCACCCGCGGTGGTGGCGGCGGAAGCGAGCGTCGGGTCCGATTTCAGGCTTTCGATCAGATCGAGCGCGGGTTGATCGCTGGCGCGATGGAGAAACTTGAGCAGCGATTTGCGCTCGGTTGTGTCGCTCGTGGTTTTCAAGAGGCGCTGGACGAGGGCGGTGAATTCGGGCGTCCAAGGATTTCGGTTACGCTCGAAATAGCGCAGCAGGCCCGCGCGGGCGGCGTCGCGGGAAGCGGGTGACGCGGCTATCTCGGCGACGGTGGCGAGGGCCGGGAGCGCGGTGTCGTCGGGCCAGCGCGTGAGCGCGGTGGTGGCGGGTTCCGCGAGGGTGGCATCGTCGCGGACGGAAAGGCGCGCGGCGGTGTCGGCGCTCCTGGTTCCGCCGATGCGGGTGAGGGCGGGAAGCAGGCGCAGGGCGACTTCGGGCGAGGCCTTTTCGATGGCAGCGAAGAGGAGCTGGCCGCGCGTGTCGGTGGATGGATCGCGGAGGATGATGTTGACGAGCGAACGAAGCGCGCGCTGCTGTTCGGCTTCGTCAGTCGCGGCGAGCGTCCAGTCGAGGACCGCGCGCTGCTCGCTTGGGGGCGCAATGTCGCCGAGGGCGGCGACGGCGGCGAGTCGGATCGGGGCGGAGGGATCGTTGCGCGTGCGGAGCAGGAGCGGAATGCCCTCGGTGAGATTGCGCAACGCGATCTGTTCGAGATAAGCGGGGCGGAGCGTGGCGTCGGCTTTTTCGGCGCCCGCGAGAATCGCGGCGGAGACGTCGGGACCGGCGAGCCGCGCGAGGCTTTGACGGGCGAGCTTGGCGTCATCAGCGGTGGTGTCGCCGGATGTCGAGGCGGCAACGATCTTCGCCAGGGCGGCGACGATGTCGCGCGAGCCGGGGAGGAAGCCGAGCGCGGAGAGGGCGGCCGCGCGCGTTGCGGCGTCGGAATGTGTCGTGGCCAGAAGGACAGACGGAACGGCGGCCGCTTCGCCGCGGCGCGCGAAGGCGGCGATGACGGCGGCCTGGGTGGCGGCGTCGTAGGACGAGAGTTTCGCTGCGAGGCTCGGGACGAGATCCGTCGCGCGCGAGGATGCGATGGCTTCGAGCGCGACCTGTTTGCGAGACCCGTCATCGCCGGCGAGGGCGGCAGCGATGGCGGGGGCGGCGGCGGTGGGATCGCGATCGAGGGCGGTGCGGAATGCCGCGTGGCGAATGGGGGCGGGGACGCGGGGATTTTTCTCGAGGTCACGCAGCTCGGCGAGCGCTGCGGCGGCGGGTAGCTGTGCGGCGGCGTTCAAGCGCGCGGCGGCAGTGAGCTCGATCGGCGCGGCGCGGAGCGCGGTGAGCGCGGCCGGGTTGCCAATCGCTCCGAGAGCGCGAGCGGCGGCCTGGGCGGTGGCGGCACCGGCGTCGCGGAGGAGCGGCGCGAGCGCGGGCACGGCGGATGCGATGCGGCGCGTGGCGATCGTATCCAGGATTCCGAGACGGGCGTGGTCCTTCGCCTTGCCGAGCGCGTTGACCAAGAGCGAGTCGATCGCCGCGCCGGGGGCGGGAGCGAGCGCGAGTCGGGCGAGATCGGAGTCGCGCGGGTCGACCAGCATTGCCGCGAGCTTTTTATATGGGTCGGAATTTGCGGGCGAAACGGGCGCGCCGGCGGCGAGGACGAGGCCGAGACGTTGCGCGACGGCCTGGCGCGCGGCGAAAGTGGCGTCGCGGCGGGCGAGTTCGGCGAGAAGGCGTTTCTCGAGCGCGGCGAGTCTGGCGGGGTCGCGGCCGGCGGAGACGAACTCGCGATCGAGAGCGACGAGGGCCTGCTGGTCGCCGGAATAGGTGAGCTCGTGGAGCGGCGGTGTCGCGGTGTCGGCGGCGCGAAGCGAGGCGGCGAGGAGGAGGAGGGAAAGGGGGCGAAGCATGGGAGGTCGTTACGTTTTTGCGAGGGGGGACGCTGCCACCACGGGCGGGACGCGCGTGCTACTTCAAAGGGCGTAGGGGGCGCGGCGGGGGCGGTCGAGGAGGCGCGAGGCGATGGCGTCGCCGACGATTTCTTCCTTCTTGGGATCCCAGCGGATCGCGCGGCCGAGGCGGGCGGCGATGACGTTCAAGTGACAGACAGTGGCGCTGCGGTGGCCGGCTTCGACATCGCTGATCGGGCGCTGGCGGGTGCGGACGCAGTTGAAGAAATCGGTGTGATGATTGTCGCTGGCGTAGAGGTGGATGTCTTCGCCGCGGAGCGGGCGCGCCGCGAGATCGGCGGGGGTGGTGGCGAACACGTCGTCGCGGGAGACCTCGACTTTGCCCTTCGTGCCCTGGAACTCGATCATCGGCTTGAGGCCTTCTTCGTGGCGCTCGACGCGGACACCGTTCGCGTAGACGTGCGTCTGATATTTGCAGCCCTCGAAGCCCTCGGGAATGAACTCGACGGGACCGGAATCGTCCATGCCGAGCGCATTCTGAATGATGTCGAAGTGATGTGCGCCCCAGTCGCCGTTCTTGCGCCCACCGTACTCGAAAAAGCAGCGCCAGCCGCCGCCGTAATCGCCTTTGACGCGTTTGTCGTTGTAAGGGCGCCACGGCGTCGGGCCGAGCCAGCGGTCGTAATCGAAATCGGGTGGAATGGGTTCCTCGGGGAGCGGGAGCGCGGCGGGGAAATGGCCGAGCCGGGCGCGGATAAGCGTGAGGTCGCCGATCCAGCCGTTGCGGACGATCTCGGCGGCCTTGCGGAAAGATTTGTTGGAGCGCTGCTGCGTACCCGTTTGAAGGATACGTCCGTAGCGGCGGGCGGTGTCGACGAGGACGCGGCCTTCGCGGATGGTGAGCGTGAGGGGTTTTTCGCAATAGACATCCTTGCCGGACATCATCGCGGCTTTCGCGACGGCGGCGTGCCAGTGATCGGGCGTGCAAACGAAAACGACGTCGAGGTCGTCGCGCGCGATCAGCTCCTCGTGTTTACCATAGAGATCAACGCCGCGCGCGGGGGCGCCGCTTTCTTTGGCCTTGCCGTAGGCGGTGAGGATGCGGTCGCGGGTTTTCTCGGCCTTCGAGCGCATGAGGTCGCATGTGGCGAGGATGCGGCAATCGTCGCGGCCGATGAGTGTGCCGACATGGCTCCCGGCGATGAGGCCGTTGCCGACGACGCCGACGGTGAGTTGATTGCTGGGGGCGTTCTTGCCGAAGAGGCGCGCGGGGAAAAAATTCGGTGCGATGGCCGAAGCGAGAATGCCGGCGACGCCGTGCCGGAGGAAGGTGCGGCGTGGTAGCGGCGCGGACGGCGGAAGATGGAGAGACGGAGGGACGGAGGGGGGAAGCGGGGCGGACATGGCGAAGGAAAGGGGTGATGTAGAGCGCAGCGGGCAACGGCTTCGCTGCCGAGGAAAATTCCGCGGCATTTGGTTGACGTAAAAGAGGACAGTCGGATGCGGGGTGGGAGATCTATAATCAAGTTGCGCGCCGAAGATGGGTGAAGGGATTTCTTCGACCTGAAGGGGGCGCCCTTGCGGGCAGTCACCCGCTGAACCGGAACTCAGGTCCGTTCGGAGAGCGGGGCTCCGCCTTCTGCTTTGGGGGTGAAGCGGCGGCGGTAGTCGAGAGGGCGGAGGCCGGTCGAGGCGCGGAAGGAGCGGGTGAAATGGCTTTGATCGTAGAAGCCGCAGTCGAGGGCGATCTGGCCGACGGGGTGGGACGTCTCCTCGAGCTGACGACGCGCCATGATGAGGCGGACGCGCAGGATGTAGTCGCCGGGGTTCATGCCGAAGAGCCGGCGGAATTCGCGTTGGAGCTGGCTGGCAGACAGATGCGCGCGGGAGGCAAGATCGGCGACGGCGATCGGTTGCGCGTAGTTGGCGAGGACGAATTCGCAGGCCCGCGTGAGGCGTCGATAATCGCTCGGGGCAGCGCCGGCGTGTTCATAGAGCCGCATCACGCCAGCGAGGCCAATCACAGTGCCACGCGCACCGAAGATGGGAAATTTGCTCGATATATACCAACGCGGCATGCCGTCCGCACTTTGCACGAGCCACACCTGGTCGACGAGCGGCTGGCGGGTGGAGACGACGCGGCGGTCTTCGTCGACATATTGGGCGGCGAGCGCGGGTGGGTTGAAATCGAAGTCGGTGCGGCCCAACATCTCGGATTCCTGGCGGCAGCCGTGAAGGGCGAGGAGCGCGCGGTTGACCTTCATGTAGCGGTGGTGGCGGTCCTTCACGAAAAGGAAGATGTTCGGCAGAACATCGAAGAGCTGGGCGAACACGATGGGGTTCGATGTGCGGCGGAAAAACTCGTCGACGGATAAGGGCGGCGCAGACGACGCGTGGGGAGCCATGACGGTTTATTACAAAAACTCGCAGCTCAGGTCAAAGCCGCAGCACGGCGGGCTGTGCGACACTTTCGCGGTGTTTCCCCCCTGGCCCCAGTTTGCCCCGCTGGTGTGTGCATTGAGCGTGGCGTTGTGCCTGGCGACTCCCTGCCTGGCGGCCGCGCGGGCGTCGGGGACGTTGGAGTTCAATCGCGACATCCGGCCGATTCTTTCGGAGAACTGTTTTTATTGTCATGGGCAGGACGAGTCGCATCGCGAGGCGAAGCTGAGACTCGACCGACGGGAGAGCGCGATCGCGGTGCGCGACGAGATCGCGGCGATCGTGCCGGGCAAGCCCGAGGAGAGCGAACTGGTGCGGCGCATCCTGGCGACGGATCCGAACGATGTGATGCCGCCGCCGGAGTCGCACAAGAATTTGACGAAGGCGCAGGTGGAGATGCTGCGGCGTTGGGTGGCGGAGGGCGCGGCGTATCAGGGGCATTGGGCGTTTATTCCGCCGGTGCGGCACGGAGAGGCTGAATCATCTCTTCGTCTCTCTGTCCCGCCGTCGCTCAATCGGATTGACGCTTTTATTCGGGCGAGGCTGGAGAAGGAAGGGCTCGCGCCGGCGGCCGAAGCGGCGCCGGCGACGTGGTTGCGGCGGGTGAGTTTCGACCTGACGGGGCTGCCGCCGACACCGGCGGAGCTTGATCGGTTCGAAGCGGAGGCAGCGCGGCAGGGCAAGGCGGCGTATGGAGCGGCGGTGGACCGGCTGCTGGCGTCGGTGCATTTTGGCGAGCGACTGGCGATGGACTGGCTCGATGCGGCGCGTTACGCGGACACGCATGGATTCAACAACGACTCGAGCCGCAGCATGTGGCGGTGGCGCGATTGGGTGATCGAGGCGTTCAACGCGAACATGCCGTATGATCGTTTCATCACGGAGCAGCTCGCGGGAGATCTGTTGCCGCAGCCGACGATCGAGCAGCGGATCGCGACGGGGTTTAATCGGAATCACGTGATCAGCAGCGAGGGCGGGATCATCGACGAGGAGTATCGCGTGGAGTATGTCGCGGATCGGGTACGCACGGTGAGCACGGCGTGGCTGGGGCTTACGATGGAGTGTGCGCGGTGCCACGATCACAAATTCGATCCGATCGAGCAGAAGGATTATTATCGGCTGTTCGCGTTCTTCAATAACGTGGCGGAACACGGCGAGGATGGGCGCGTGGCGAACGCGGTGCCGATGATGCCGGCGCCCACGCGCGAGCAGCAGGCGGAGTTGGCGAAGCAGGAAAAGAAGATCGCGGAGCTGGAGGCGCAGATCGACGCGGTGCGAGCGAAGTGGGTGTGGCGCCCGGAGGATCGGGCGCGCATCGAGTCGCTCTTGAATGCCGCGCAGAAGGTGGTGGCGGCGGAGAAGGGCGCGGTGATGTTATTAGAGGAGTCGGCGCAAAAAGTGCCGGCGGCGAAGCTGGATTTCGGGAGCAAGAGTGGGATCACAGTGGCGTTCTGGCTGCGGCCGGAGGCGGACACGGCGAGCGATGTAGCGTTGTTTTCGGGGAGTGATTATTCCGGCTCGCGAGCGGGTGTGGGATTTGGGCGCGGGCGCGAATTGCGGTTGATCGACGGCGAAGTGGAGCTGCGGATCTGTGACCGGTTTCCGGTGTATGCGGTGGTGGTGCGAAGCGTGGGCGCGCAGATCAGGAGCGGCGAGTGGCGTCATGTGGCGTTGACCTACGCCGGCGGAAAGAAGGCGGCGGACGTGCGGATCTTCGTGGATGGCGTGGAAGTGGCCACGCAGGTGCGCAATGACGGGTTGGTTAACGATGGAGGGAAGCGGGATTTCGTAGTGGGCACGGATAACGGAACGGGCGCGGCGACGTTTTGCGGGAAGATCGAAGATGCGCGGAGCTGGCCGCGCGCGGTGACAGATGCGACGGTGCGGGCGCTGTTTCGCGTGCGTGGGTTGGAACGGGCGGGGGCGCTCGAACGCGGCGAGGGGGAAAACGGAGCGGAAACTCAGGCCGGCTCGGAGAACCAGCTCCACCTTGGCGAGCGGGAGCGCGGGTGGGTGCGCGAGGCGTTGCTGGCGGAGGAGGCGGTGACGCGCGAATTGATGGCCGAACGCGAGACGGTCTTTGCGGCGCATCTAGCGCTAAGGCGGAGTTTGCCGACGGTGATGGTGATGGAGGAGATGGCGGAGCCGCGGCCGGCGTTTGTGCTGAACCGTGGGCAATACGATGCGCGCGGCGAGCGGGTCGAGCCGGGCGTGCCGGAAGCGTTGCTCAGTCCGTGGCCGGAAGGGGCACCGCGCAACCGGCTCGGGCTGGCGCGGTGGTTCACGGACCCGCGGCATCCATTGACGGCGCGGGTGGTCGTGAATCGTTTTTGGGCGCAGCTCTTCGGCACCGGCATCGTGAAGACGCTGCAGGATTTCGGCTCGCAGAGCGAATGGCCGAGTCATCCGGAACTGCTCGACTGGCTGGCGCGCGAGTTCGTCGACAGCGGCTGGAACGTGAAGGCGTTGTTCAAGACGATCGTGCTCTCGGCGACGTATCGGCAGAGCTCGGCGGTGTCGCCGGAGTTGGTGGCGCGCGATCCGGAGAACCGGCTGCTGGCGCGCGGGCCGCGGGTGCGGCTGCCGGCGGAGCTGATTCGCGACCAGGCGCTGGCCGTATCCGGATTGCTGACACATCGGATCGGCG
>JAKFEQ010000065.1:0-136087 GCA_036675625.1 Opitutaceae bacterium
CGCGTAAAAGCGCACGAGTTTATAGCGATCGGTCACCACCCCATAGTGCGGTCGCACGCGATGCGGCGTCGGCCATTCGTAATAATGATAATAGAACGACGTCCTCCAGTCGGCGGGACGCTGCCCGCGCAGCAAGGGCGCGAGGCTGCGACCCTGCATGTCGGCCGGAATTGGCGCTCCGGCGGCGTCGAGGAAGGTCTCAGCGAAATCCAGATTCGAAACGAGGTCGCGACTGACGCTTCCCGCCTTGGTCACGCCCGGCCAGCGGACCATCAACGGCGTGCGCACCGACTCCTCGAAGATCCAGCGTTTGTCGAACCAGCCGTGCTCGCCGAGGTAGAAACCCTGGTCGCTCGCATAGACGACAATCGTATTTTCCGCGAGGCCTTCGCTTTCGAGATAATCGAGCAGCCGGCCCACGCTCTCATCGACGGCCTTGAGCGTGGCGAGATAGTCGTGCATATAGCGCTGGTATTTCCAGCGGACGAGGTCCTTCCCCTGCAGGTTCGCAGCACGGAATTTCGCATTACGCGGCTCGTAATAGGCATCCCACTGCCGCTTCTGCTCGGGCGTCAGGGAGGACGGCGCGACGAACTTCAGGTCGCGGTCATGCATCGTCTTTGCGATCGTCATGTCCTGATCGCGCTCGGCAATGCCGCGACCGGAGTAGTCGTCGAAGAGCGTCTGGGGCTCCGGGTACACCCGATCGTTATCAAAATCGAGGTGCCGCAACGCCGGCGCCCATTCACGATGCGGCGCCTTGTGCTGGGTCATGAGGAGAAACGGCTTGGATTTGTCGCGATTCTTGAGCCAGTCGAGCGACACCTCCGTGATGATATCCGTGGTATAACCTGGCACCGTGATCTTCTCGCCCATCTTGATCATCGGCGGATTGTAATAGATGCCCTGCCCCGGCAGCACCTGCCAGAAATCGAAGCCGGTCGGATCGGAGCCGAGATGCCATTTGCCGACGATCGCGGTCTGATAGCCGGCCTTCTGCAGCAGCTTTGGAAACGTGACCTGCGAACCATCGAACCTGGAGTTCGAATTGTTCGGAAACCCATTCAGATGGTTGTATTTTCCCGTGAGGATCGTCGCGCGCGCCGGGCCACAGATCGAGTTCGGCACCAGACACCGGTCAAATCGCATGCCGGTCTTTGCGATCCGGTCGATGTTCGGCGTCGCGAGCAGCTTCCGCGCCTCGCCATAGGCACTGATCGCCTGATATGCGTGGTCGTCCGAGAAGATGAAAACAATATTGGGCTGGCGGGGCGCGGCGGCGATCGCGACAGCGGTCGCCAGCAACACGCCGACGAGGGCGAGGACGGATTTCATAGGGGTTTATATAAAGTCAGGGCGGCTCCCCCGCCCTCTGAAGCGTACTAATACCACGCTAACGAAACAGAAAAGGCGGGCCGGGAACAGGCTCGCCGTATTTAGCCGAGGTGTCTATTTTCCAACCTGCGCGGCAAAAAAGGTCTTTGCCTCGCTGACGAGCCGGTTCGGATCTTCCGCGAAGGCTTTGCTATCGGTCTCGATCGCGAGAACGCCCGACCACTTGCTCTTCGCGATCTCGGCGAACAGCGCCGGATAGTTCGTGTTGCCCTTGCCGATCTCGGTGTCCACCGGCGTTGCCTTACCCTTCGCATCGGTCTGCACGACCTTGTCCTTGAAATGCATGTCAAACACGCGATCCGGACCGTAATCGCGGAAAACGGTCGCTGCATCGTAGCCGGCGCCGACGACGTGACCGATATCGAGACAAACTCCGATGCGGGCGTCGCGCGTCGCGAGGATGCGTTTTACCGTCTCGGGATCGCCGTAGACAGTGCCACGGCCGTGATTGTGGATGGCGAGCTTGATATCGTATTCCTTCACCAGCTCCTCGAGATTGTCCCAGATCGCCTGATCGCGCGGCTCGACGATGATGAGCTTGATGCCCATCAGCTTTGCGAACTCGAACAGCTTCCGATTTTCTTCCTTGTCCAACGTGGTGCCGTTGACGCCGAACGTATAGGCCACGAGGCCGTTCTTATCGAGGATCGCCTTCTTGCGCAGCGCCTCTTCGCGCGGGCCCTTCGGGTCGATGTGCTTCGAGATGAGTTGGAGATATTTTATATCGTGTTTGAGAGCAAACGCCACGACCTGGTCGAAATCCATGTTGCGGCAGGTCCAGGTCTGGAGGCCAAGAGCAGGACCTCCCCGGCCTGCCGCGGCGGTGTTCGACGAAGGCGCCGACGAACATCCGACGATACCAGCTACAAAGGCAGCGATGACAGCCGCGCGAAAACCATTCAGGGGAAAAATGCGCATGGTGGAAGCGCGACGCTAGGCGCCGCTCGCGCGGCGAAGCAAGCCAGCGCTCGGAGGAAATGCGCGTGCCGTTGAACACCGTGCGAGCGGTGCGGCGTCGCGGGTCAACTCGATGTATTCCGTGCGCAAAATCTGCGCACGCGCGCGGCCGAAATCGCATGCAGCGGCGGGATCGGCATGCGCCCTGCCGGGCGCACCCGAAAAAAAACCGCGCGCCCTGTGGCGCGCGGTTTTGCAAAGATGGAACTGGGCCTGGGTCTGACGCTGCGATGCTTACTTCTTGGTCTCGATCTTGCCCGAGCCTTTGCACTTCGTGCAATTGTTGCCCTCTTTGGCGGCCGCAACACAGCACTCGTGCGTGCAGGTCGTACCGGCCTTCTGCGCCTTCGCGCAGCAACCGGCAACTTTGCTCGCAGTCTTGTCAGCGGCGAACGCGAGGCCCGCCGCGAGGATCGAAATAGCCGCAAATGCGGCTGCGAATTTAGAGCTCTTCTTCATGATATATATGGGGGTGAACAACGAATGGTGCGGGCGCCGGGAATCGAACCCGGGTTCCATGCTTGGGAAGCACATGTGATAACCACTATACTACGCCCGCGGGGAACAAGGAACGAGCGAATGGTTGGCGCGCCCTCGCGTTCTCCGCAAGTGCAAACCCGCCGTGCCGGCGCCTGGCGTCACTTGTAACCGCGCCGCGCCTCCAGCGCGCTCTTCAATGTAACTGCATCGGCATAAAGCACCCCGCCGCCGCTCGGCAGGCCGAAGCCGATCCGAGTCACCTTCAGCTCACGGCCCGGCGGAAGGTGCTCGGTCACGTAATGACACGTCGCCTCGCCTTCGACGTCGTTCGGCAGCGCCAGGATGAGTTCCGCCACCTCACCCGATTCGATCCGCGCGCGCAGCGACGCCAGGTTCAAGTCGTCGGGACCGATTCCGTGAATAGGTGAAAGTTTCCCGTGCAGCACATGATACACGCCGCGATACGCCGAGCTCCGCTCGATCGCGACCAGATCCGGCACGTGCTCGACCACGCACACGCTGCTGCGGTCGCGTTTCTCGTCGGAGCAGATCGCGCAGAGTTCACCTTCCGCGAGATTTCCACAGCGCGTGCAACGGCGCACGCTCGCCGCTGCCTCCTGCAACGCATTCACCAGCTCGGGCAGCCGCCCAGGCTTCTCGACGAGCAGATGCAGCGCTATCCGCTCTGCCGAGCGATAGCCCAGCCCAGGCAGCTGCTTCAGGTGCTTTTGCAGCCTCTCGAAAGCGGGAGTCATCGCTGCACGGTGGTTTGGATCGGAGTTTCCAGTTTGGAGCCTGTCTTCCAAATCGAGTGCGCGCCTTCGCCCGCCTCACTCCAAATCCAAACCCCAAACTCAAAAACCGTTCGTCCTCAGAAGAGCCCCGGCATCTGAAACGCACCAGTGATCTTCTGCATCTCGGCTTCGTTGTAGTCCTTCGCCTGCTTGGCGGCATCCTGCACGGCGGCGAGAATGCTGTCCGCGACCAGCTTCGCGTCTTCCTTCAGAAACTCCGGATCGAGCACGAGCCCGACAAATTTGCCCGCGCCATTGATCTTCACCTTCACGGCGCCGCCACCGCTGGTGACCTCGATCTCCTTTGCTTCGAGCTGGGTTTGGAGCGCCTCGATACCGCGCTTCATTTTTTCCGCCTGCTTAACGAGTTTGCCTAGACCGGCCATGGATAAAGGGAGTGAAAGTGAGAGTGAGGGTGAATGTGAGAGCTAAGTGAAGGGCGAAAGCGGCGATCCTGACGAGTCCCCTTTCACCTTCACCTTCATTTTCACTTTCAGTCCGCGGCCGCGCTCCGTCAACGCGACAACAAACTCTCGTAACCTTCGCGAAACGTCGGAAACCGCGGCCGCCAGCCTAGCACCGCTTTGCATTTCGCATTCGCGATGATGCGATCGGGCGTCACCACGCGACGCGAACCCGCCGGCTCGCCCGTGAAGCGCGGCACCGGCCGCCCGAGTCGCCCCGCAAGCCACGCCACGACTTCCTGTTTCCTCGCCGGCCCATCGTCCACGAGATTGAAGATTTCATTCCGCAGCGCCGCCGGTGCCGCGATGCACGCCGAGATGGCCGACACGATGTCCGCCCGATGGATCACGTTGAGATGATGCTCGCCGAGACCCGCGACTTCACCCGCGCGCACCTGGTCGAGCAAAGCGTGCCGCCCCGGCCCATAAATCCCTGCCAAACGCAAAACAAACCAGCGCCCGCATGCACCGACCGATTCGCGCAGTCGCGTCTCGGCCTCGAGCAGGAGCTCCCCGCGCTCCGTCCCACCCGACGTCGGCGCCGACTCATCAACGATCACGCCACCGCCCTGCGGATACACCGACGTGCTGCTCGTATAGATAAGCGTGCCCGCTGCGCCCCGTTTCTGCGCCCAGGCAATGATCGACTTCATGCCTTCGACATAGCTGTGCCGGTAGCCGTCCAACCCGCCGCCGCCCGAGCTCACGCAATTAAGTGCAAAGTCCGCCCCACCGGCGACTTGATCGTGCCAAACCTCGCTCGCGAGATCGGCCACTACGGTCTCGATGCCTTCCTCCCGCAACAGCAGCGCTTTCGCCGCGTTCCGCGTGAGCGCCGTCACCTGCAGGCCACGCGCCGCAGCCTCCAAGGCGGTCGCGGCACCGATGTAACCGCAGCCAAAGATCACGAGCCGTTTGCCGGAAAGGGATTCCACGCTGGGCGCAACTCACGCGCGGTTCGCGCTCCGAGGCAAAAAATTTGTGGTCACCCCCCGGTAATACTCCTTCCCTTTCGCCCCATGCCCTCTGTTCTGACCATCCTGGCGGACGGTTTTGAAGAAATTGAAGCGATCACGCCGATCGATGTGCTGCGTCGCGCCGGCGCGGATGTAACGATCGCTGCCCTCGCGGAGGGCATCCACGTTACCGGTAAAAACGGTATCACACTACACGCGGACACACCGCTCGCGGCAGTCGAGGCGCGTGAGTTCGACTGCATCTTCCTGCCCGGCGGCCCCGGCGTGAAACACCTCCGCGCCGATCCTCGCGTGCGCGCCCTCCTCCTGCGCCAGCGGACGACCGGGCGGCGGATCGCCGCCATTTGCGCGGCACCGACCGTGTTAAACGACGCCGGCTTGCTCGATGGCCGACGCTATACGGCGCACTTTTCGGTCGCATCCGAGTTACCCGCGATTCTCGAAGCGGAACGGGTCGTCGCTGACCATGAGCTGCTCACCTCGCGCGGAGCGGGAACCGCATTGGATTTTGCCCTGGAGCTGGTCGAAGCGCTCTTTTCGCCCGAGAAACGCAGGGAGATTGCCCGATCAATCTGCGCCTGAAGGTGATGGATACGGCAGGCCCCACCCCGGCATGCCGATTGGATTTAGGCTTCCAACGACTAGGGGTTTCACCCTATTTATCATACTTTAGCCCGACTCGGATTGCGGCGCGCCGATTCCTTTGACGTGGAAGTGATGGGGCGAAGCTGTCGGTGCATGATTCGGTTGGGCGTAAATATTTGATACGATGTGTGGAATAGCCGGCATGATTGATGCCCGACTGACGACCGACGCACGCGTCGCGGCCGTCGAACGGATGTGTGCGGCAATGGAGCATCGGGGGCCGGACGACCGCGGCGTCGCTTCCCATTCGGCCGCCACGCTCGGGATGCGCCGACTCGCGATCTTCGATCCCGCCAACGGACGCCAGCCCATGCGCTCGCCCGACGGCGCGCTCACGATCGTGTTCAATGGCGCAATCTACAACTTTCGCGAACTGCGGCGGGAGCTGGCGGGCGCCGGCTGGGCGTTTCGCACCGAGTGCGACACCGAGGTGCTGCTCGCCGCCTACGCCCGCTGGGGTGAAGCGTGCCTGGCCCGGTTGCGCGGCATGTTTGCCTTTGCCGTCTGGGATGCTCGCAACGAATCGCTCTTTCTCGCGCGCGATCCCTTCGGCATCAAACCGCTCTATTACCGGCACGACCGCTCGCGCCTCCTCTTCGCCTCCGAGCTCAACGCACTCGTGGCCTCGGCGACTTTTACGGTGGAAATCGACGCCATCTCCGTGAGCGATTATCTCGCGTGGCTGGCAGTGCCGGCGCCACGCACGATTTATCGCGACGTGTTCAGCCTGCGGCCTGGTGAATGCGCGACGTTCGCCGCCGGCGAGCTGACCGTGCGCAGCGCGTGGGATTTTCAACGCGCCGCGCAGGCCAGCGACGTTACGCCGTGCAAGACCCGCGAAGATTTCATCCGCGAGCTGCGCGCCCGGCTCGATGACACGATTCGCGCGCACGTGATCGCCGATGTGCCGGTGGGCGCGTTCCTGTCGGGGGGCCTGGACTCCGCAGTGGTCGTGGCATTGATGACGCGCGCGACCGGGCGCAGCCTTCGCACATTTTCGATCGATTTCGGTGAAGAAGATTACTCCGAAGGAGCGGCCGCGGAGGAAACGGCGCGCCACCTCGGCACGACGCATCACACGCACATCCTGCGCGGCGCGGAGGTCGCGCGCGACATGGGATCGTTGCTGACCGCGATGGACCAGCCGACCGGCGACGCCATCAACACCTATTACGCGAGCCGCACGGCGCGGGCCGGCGGAGTAACCGTCGCGCTCTCGGGCCTCGGTGGGGACGAGCTCTTCGGCGGGTATCCATCTTTTCGTGACGTGCCGCGCATCGCGCGCTGGCTGCCGCTCTGGCGCGCGGCGCCATCCCGCGCACGCGCGGCAGTCGTCCGTCACCTGAATCGCGGCGACACCCGCCGGCGCAAACTCGCCGACCTCCTCGCCCACGCACGCACGCCCCACGAGCTCGGAGCGCTGCAGCGCCGGGTGTTCTCGGAGACCAGCCGCGAGACCCTGCTCTCGCCCGGCGTGCTCGCGACGAGCGAGGCGCGTTCGCCCTTCCATCCGGAGAATCGCGCCCTGGAGCGCGAGCTCGATGGGGCGGATGCATTTTCCGTCAGCAGCGCATGGGAGCTGCGCACCTACATGGCCGACGTGCTCCTGCGGGACAGCGACGTGATGAGCATGCGAAACTCCCTCGAACTGCGCGTTCCCTTTGTCGATCGACCGTTGATCGAATGGCTCTGGCGGCAGCCGACGGATTTCAAATATACCCCGCGCGCGCCAAAGTCTGCGCTCGCCGAAGCGGTTCGCGACGTGCTGCCAGCGGGAGCGATGCAGCGCCAGAAACGCGGCTTCACGCTCCCCTTCGGCGTGTGGATGAAACGCGAGCTCCGCCCCTTTCTCGACGAGACGTTCTCCGACGCCAGCGTCAGCCGCAGCGGCCATTTCGCAGGCGCAAGCGTGCAAAACCTGTGGCGCGGGTTTCTCGCGCGCGACGACACGCGCGAGTGGTCGCGCGTCTGGAGCCTGGCGGTGCTGATCGCGTTCATCAACCGCCCCACGAACGTGCCCGTCGCACGCGCATGAATACCCTGCTCATGCTCCCGGCTCTCTTCGCATCCGATGGCGGTATCGAGCGCATTCTGCGTCTGTATGTTCGCGCCGTCGGCGAGCTTACGCCGGCAGGGGCACAAGTGCACGCGCTGATTCTGAACGATACGCAGCTCGACGAGGCAGGCCTCGCGCCGTATCGCACGCCCGCGCTCAGTGCACCCATCGCGTGCGGTCGAAACAAACTCGCCTATGCGTGGCACGCCATCCGCCTCGGACGGCAAAGCCAGCGCGTGATCTGCGGTCACTTGAATCTCCTGCGGCTGGCGCATCTGGCCCGCCGCTTTTCCCGCGACCTCGAAGTGTGGCTGGTGGCGCACGGCATCGAAGTCTGGCGGGAATTTTCCGCGCCTCAGCGCGCGGCGCTCACGGCGACGCACCGCATCCTCTGCGTGAGCGACTACACGCGTCGCCAGATCCTTCAACGCTGCCCGGGCCTGCCGCCCGAGCGATTGCTGGTACAACCGAATGCGCTCGATCCGCAATTCGAGCTCGCCTCGATCGGCTCCACCGTACGCCCCGAAGCCGGCCTCATCCTGGCCGTCGCCCGACTCAATTCTGCCGAAGCCTACAAAGGCATCGACCACCTGATCGCTGCGCTGCCCGCGATTCACGCCAGCGATCCGCACGCGCGCCTGCGGATCGTCGGCGACGGCGACGACCGGCCGCGGCTCGAAGCCCTGGCGGCGAAAAACCACGTGCACCACGCCGTCGAGTTCGCCGGGCGCGTATCCGATAAAGCCCTACGCGATCACTTCGCCGCCTGCCAGCTCTTCGCGTTGCCGAGCCGCGGCGAGGGTTTCGGACTGGTTTACCTCGAGGCGATGGCGCACGGAAAACCCTGCCTCGCGGCCGATGCCGGTGGCGCGCCGGAAGTCGTCACCGCCGAAACCGGCATGCTCGTACCATTCGGCGATGTGGCCGCGATCGCCGGCGCGTGCCGCCACGCCCTTCGGCGCGAGTGGTCCGCGGATGCCTTGCGCACGCGCGCGCGGCATTTCTCGTTCGCCGCGTTCAAGCAGCGCCTCCTCTCCCTTTCCGCGTGAGCCGCCCCACCGAGCACAATCCTCCCGCCGCCGTTCCCGAACTCGTGCTCGAGGCGGGCCGCGCCGACCAGCATTACTGGCGCGACCTCTGGCGTTATCGCGAATTGCTCGGCTATCTCGCCTGGCGCGACATCAAAGTGCGCTACCAGCAAACGGTCCTCGGCGTGGCCTGGGCGTTGGTACAGCCGGTCGTGACGATGGTGATTTTCACGTTCGTCTTCGGCCGCCTCGCCAACATGCCCAGCGGCGGCACGCCGTATCCCTTGATCGTGATGTCGGGCCAACTGGGCTGGCAGCTTTTCGCGAACGCCCTCTCCAACTCCAGCGGCAGCCTGGTGGGCAACGGCCACCTGATCTCCAAGGTCTACTTTCCGCGCCTGGTCGTGCCGCTCTCCACCCTGGCCGTGGCGTTGATCGATTTCGCGATCGTGTTTGTATTGTTCGTCGCGATGGCCGCGTGGTTCGGCGTCAGCCCCAACTGGCGCTGGCTGGTTCTGCCGGTTCCGACCGTTTGGGCACTCCTGACCGCGCTCGGCGCCGGGCTCTGGCTCGCGGCGCTGACCGTGCGGTTTCGCGACTTCCGTTTCGTAGTGCCATTTCTGTTACAGGTGGGAATCTTCCTCACGCCGGTGGGCTACCGGGTCGACTTTTTCCCCAACTGGCGCGACTTGCTGAGCCTGAATCCGATGTCCGGCGTGATCGACGTGTTTCGCTGGTGCCTGCTCGATTCCGCGGCCGAGCTGTATTGGCGCGGAATCTTCCTGTCCTGCGGCATCACGCTGCTGCTGCTGATTTCTGGCATCTGGTATTTCCGCCGGACGGAGCGGACGTTTGCCGATAATATATGAGCCGATGAGCAGCCGCCCCATCATCCAAGTCGAAGGGCTCTCGAAGCGCTATATAATCGGGCACCAGGTGCGCCACGACACGCTCGTCGATACCTTGCGCCACGGCGTCGCCGGACTCTGGTCCGCCTGGCGCCGGCGCAGTGCCAGCGCAAAAGAGGAATTCTGGGCGCTGCGCGACCTCTCGTTCGATGTCCGACCCGGAGAAGTCCTGGGCATCATCGGCCGCAATGGCGCCGGCAAATCGACGCTGCTCAAGATCCTCTCGCGTATCACCGAACCCACTACGGGCCGCGTGACGCTGCGCGGCCGCGTGGCCTCGCTGCTGGAGGTCGGAACGGGGTTTCATCCGGACTTGAGCGGCCGCGACAATATTTTCCTCAACGGCGCAATCCTCGGCATGACGCGCGCCGAGACTCGCCGTAAATTCGATGAGATCGTCGCCTTCGCCGAGGTGGAGAAATTCATCGATACGCCGGTGAAACGCTACTCCAGCGGCATGTATGTGCGACTCGCGTTTGCCGTCGCCGCCCATTTGGAACCGGAAATATTGATCGTAGACGAAGTCCTTTCCGTCGGCGACGTGTCGTTTCAGCGAAAATGCCTCGGCAAGATGGAAGAGGTCTCGAAGGGCAAGGGGCGCACCGTCATTTTTGTCAGCCACAATACCGACACCGTCATCCATCTCTGCTCTTCCGCGATCCTGCTACAAAACGGCTGCGTGGCGGCGAGCGGCAACGCCGTCGCGGTCGTCGCACGCTACATGGCGGGAGGCGGAGGCACGGACACTTACCTGGCGCCGGCTAACAAAACCCATGGGGTGATGGAAATCACCACGACAACACCGAATCCGGCGCGGACAGATCTGGAGTTTCGCATCAAGATCAAAACCCCGGAGCCCCTCGCGAACCTGACCGTCGGTTTCGTCGTGTTCACGCTCGGCGGTTCGCCGCTCTTCGGTTCGAATACTCTGTTCCACCCGTGGCGGACCACATTCGTTTCCCGATCCAGCGGAGAAGCCACCGTCGCGGTCCGCGACGTCCCGCTGTGGAGCGGCACTTATCGCGCATCGTTTTGGTTGTCGAACGGTGTGCATGGGGTGGACCACGTGCCGGACGCCGTGATGTTCGACGTATTCAACCCCCGCCTGCCGGCGAACGCGCCTTCCGCGCGGGACATCGGCTCCATCCACGTCCCCGCCGAGTGGCATTTCAGCGCATGACGAAGCGATCCGCTTCCGCGACTTCACTCCCTCGGGGCCGCAGCTGTCACACTCCGGAGCCGGTGTCGTGTGCGTGCAGCATGTGCGCGACGACCTTTTTTTCCGCTCGGTTGCTCGCTCGTTGAGCCTACTCATCGACATGGTCCATTCTCTCCTCCGTCATTATCGTCTGTGGCAAAACAGCCGCCGGCTTGGCAGCCGGCGCTGGGCGGAAATCTTCGCCGAGCAACGGGCAGGCATTTTGCCGGCGGCTGCACTGCCAGAAGGAACGCTCCATCTGCGTGAACTCGATTGTGTGATCGGCTCCGAACACCGTTTCGTTCTGAGGGCCTATTGGTACCTGCTCGCCCTCAAGTCATGCGGCTTCACTTTCCGGGCCGAAGCCGATGGCGAAATCGAAGCCTGTGGGCCCGGCATTCGCGTCCGGCTCAATTCGAACGAAGAATGTTTCATCCTGCGGGAAATTTTCTGCGAGCATATCTATGACGTGCAGCCCGCCGAGGGTGCCCTGGTCATCGACATCGGCATGAACATTGGACTCGCGTCGCTGTTTTTCGCCGCCTCCTTGCCCAAATCCCGGGTCATAGCATTCGAGCCGTTCCCGAGCACGTTTGCCCGGGCGCAACGTCAGTTCGGGTTCAATGCCGAACTGGCGAGCCGCATCGAGAGTCACCCCTTCGGACTCTGGCGGGCCGACGATCGCCGCACGCTGGCATGTCGCCCCGATGCCAAGGGGAGCACCGGCTTGTGGGGCATCCACGCCGGGCCGGCCCTCGCAGACGGCGAAGCCGTGAAACAGGGAATTGTTTTGCGAGACGCCGCCGCCGTCCTCGGTCCGCTGCTCGAACAGCATGCTGGCCGTACCCCCGTCATTCTTAAGATCGATTGCGAAGGCGCGGAATATGAAATTTTCGACCGGCTCTCAGAGGCCGGCTTGGCCGGTCGTTTCGATGTGATTCTAATGGAATGGCATCGCCTGCAACCCGATCACAGCCCTCAACGCCTGCGCTCGCGTTTAATGGCAGAAGGCTACCGAACCCACTGCCGGGGCGCGGACAATGCCACGTTCGACATGCTTTACGCGTTCCGCATTCAGTCCGGCATTCAGCGAACGGCACCATGAGCATCACCAGTAAATTTCGCACTCTCGTAGCCACGCTGCGCGCTCCGCTGGTGCTTGCGCGCAAGGCCGACAATTTTCAATCGAGTATTCAGAACCTGACGCGCATCGCCGGCCAAGTTCACCTCCACCAGGTTCGGTCCGCACTTCCGCCACATCATCTTTCCCGGCACGGCTATTCGGTCTATTCTCAGAATGACGAAGACGGCATTCTGGCCGAAATCTTCCGTCGTATTGGCGCCACGAACCGCCGATTTATCGAGTTCGGCGTCGGCAACGGGATGCAGTGCAACACCACGCATTTGCTCATGCAGGGATGGTCCGGAGGATGGATGGAAATCGATCCGGACGCGCTGGCCAGCCTGCGTTCCACCTTCCGACGCGAGCTCTCGGAACAGCGGCTGCGCTGCCTCAGTGAGAAAGTAACCGTGGCCAACATCGAGTCTCTGCTCGTTCAACTCGACTGCCCTGCGACGCTCGATCTGCTCAGCATCGACATTGATGGGAACGATTATTGGGTCTGGCAGGCCATTCGAACCATCCGACCCCGGGTTGTAGTGATCGAATACAATGCCGCCTTTGGCCCCGATCTCGATTGGGCCATGGCCTACGATCCCGATTGGAAATGGGACGGCACGCGCAAACAAGGCGCCAGCCTTGCGGCGCTGGCCCGCCTCGGTCGGGAAAAAGGTTACCACCTGATCGGGTGCAGCATGTACGGCGTAAACGCGTTTTTCGTCGAAGCCAGCCTCGCGGCCACCGCTTTTCCGACCACGATCGAAACCCGCGAACACTTCGCCGCGCCGCTTTACTGCGCCTCGCAATACGAGTGGCCTCAGTTTCGCGGCCACCCGCCCACCCCGCGCGAGATTCTCGATCGCGCCACGGGCCACTGATTCGAGTCACGATGGCCAGCCCCGTTTCCCGCCGTCCCGACGGCAGAGCGCCCCAGTCGGCGCGATCGGTTGGCATGTTTCCTTCGCCGTTCGGCGAGTCGCAGTGGGACAAAATCGGGAACGGCCATTTTCGCGCCATTACCCCATTGATCGTGGAGCATGGTTGGATGGTGCAGCCGTTAGAGGTCCACCATTTGCTCGACGACGATTGCGATCATGTGGATGCGGTACACATCAACTGGACGGAACGTCTGGCGATCACGACCGCGCACCGTCGACCGATCCGACTCTGGGCGCGCCTGCGAGCGTTTCGAGATACCGTGAAGGCTGACCGGATTCTACGCGGGATCGCCCGCAATGCGCTGCGTCCGATTGCCAAAAAACGCCCCCTCATCTATCAAATCCACGACCTCGAATCGAACTGGCTGCAGCCGCGCGCGACCTGGCTTATCGATCAGGCATTCAAGGCGGCCTGTCTTGATCTCGCCTCCGCCTGGGTGGTGCACGAACGCAGTTGCCTGTCCGCCATCTCAGACCGGCACCGCCCGCCCCCGCGTACGTGTATATGTCCGCTCGGCGACTACGCGCCGTTTCACGGTCCTGCCATTTCACGCGCCGAGGCCCGACGCCGGCTCGGTTTGCCGGCGCACGGAATGGTTTTTTTGTTCAGCGGGTATTCCAGCCCGCGGCGCAATCCCGCCGCCGCCGCCGCCGTGATAGCTCGCCTCGATCCCGGAACGGCGACGCTGCTCGTCGCCAGTACCAACGGCCACGAGTACCTGCCGGCCCCCACCAGCGCCAATCTCCATCTGCACTCCGGTTTGCTGAAACCCGAGACCGTGCGCGACGTTTGTTGCGCCGCCGATTGGGTTCTGATGCCAGGGAGCCGGTATCTCACCTCCGCTGTGATTCGCACCGCGTTGAGCTATGGCCGTCCCGTCATCTGCCCCGACTTCGGCTGCCAGACCGACATGGCCCGCGAGGCCGCCATCTGGCTGGCGGACGATTCGGAGCCGGCTTTGCAAGCCGCGCTACAGGCGGCTCTCCGAATGACCACGCCGGAATACCAGGTATTTTGCGCCGCCGCCGAACGGCGGAATACCGAGCGCACTTGGTCCGCGTCCGCGGCGACCTACATCCAAATGTTGGATACGGTTTCTGGCGCTGGCGTTGCCCGGCCGAACCGGCGGGGCGTGTCCTCCTGATGCAGCCCGTCGATCTCACCACCTGTCTTTCTACGGCCGTGGCGCCGGCCGTTTGAAATCCCGTCTCCACCGATGATCATCACCCGGCTCACCGGCGGCCTCGGCAACCAGATGTTCCAATACGCCGCCGGCCTCGCGCTCGCCGAGCGCCGCCGCACCGTGCTCAAGCTCGATGTGTCATGGTTCCGTGAATACGCGGAATACGAGGCACACAATCGCTACGCGCTGTCCTGCCTCAACATCACCGAGCAGTTCGCGACTCAAGAGGAGATCGACCGCGTGCGCGGGATAAGCCTCACCCGCACCGAGCGCTGGTCGGTCGCGCTGGCGCAATCGCTGCGCCTGCGGCGCTACGTCGAACGCCATGCCGCCGGAGGCTGCTGGTATCGCCAGCCGATGCACGCATTTAGGCCGGAGGTTCTCGATCTCCCGGACAATACCTATCTCGACGGCATGTTTCAGTCGGAGAAGTTTTTTTCCGCCGCGGCGAATTTGCTGCGTCTGCACTTTTCGTTCCGGTATCCACCGGAACCGGCCGTGGCGGAAATGGCGCAGCGCATCGCGAGCCGTCCGTCCGTTGCCGTCCATTTCCGGCGCGGCGATTACGTGCGCAATTCCGATTTCACCCGCGGCATCGGCGTCCTCGACCTCGACTACTATAAACGCGCGCTCGCGCTCGTCTACGAGCGGAGCCCGGAAGCCACATTGTTCATCTTCTCCGACGATATCGACGCCGTGGCACGGGAATTCACTCCTCCAGGCCCACACGTGTTCGTCCGCTGCGTGCAGCCCTGGCATGCGCATGACAAGATCCGGCTGATGGCGCTCTGCGAACACGCGGTCATCGCCAACAGCACGTTTTCCTGGTGGGCGGCGTGGTTGAATCGCGATCCCGGCAAACTCGTGGTCGCGCCGGAACCCTGGTTCGCAAACCCCGCCACCAATTCCGAGGAAATCCTGCCTGCGACCTGGGTCCGACTTCCGCGCACCTTGCGCTGATTGTTGCACCCTGTCTCCGCCTCGCCCCGAAGCGTCCAGCCATTCCGTCATGTTGCGTAACGCCTTGAAAGCAATTCGCCGCGCAATCGCACAGGCGCTCGCGAAAGTCCTGCCATGGGATTCCAAGCTCGATCGCATCGAAGCCAAACTCGCCCGGATGGAGTCGTTGCTCGAACGAACCTACGCTCACGTCAACCTCGGCCTCGCCGACCGCGTGTTCGTTGAAGAAATGTTCGTTCGAGCCCACGGCTGCCTGCCGAACCTCGATCGTCCCAGGACCTTCAACGAAAAACTGGCTTGGACCAAACTGCACCGGCACGAGCCGATTTATGCGGAACTCGCCGACAAATCCCGGTGCAAACACTACGTCAGGGAGCATCTCGGGAGCCAATTCATCATCGAGTCCATCGTGGAATACGATTCCGCCCATGAACTGGATTTTTCATCCCTGCCCGATCGCTTTGTCCTGAAACCGAGCCACGGCTCCGGCTGGACCATTATCGTCTGGGACAAGGCTACCGCCGACCTGCGCGCGATCAGGAGGACGCTCCATCAGTGGATGTCGACCAACTATTATTGCTTCCAGCGAGAGCCTCAATACCGGCCGCTCGTGCCCAAGCTGATCGTCGAACGCCTGATGCTCGACGCCGGTGGGAAGCCGCCCGACGATTTCAAGTTCCACTGCTTTCACGGGAAAGTGGCATATGTGCAGGTCGACCTGGATCGGCATACGGCTCATCGGAGAAACTTCTACGACCGGACCTGGCAGTTGCAGCCCTTCGAGTTCTCACCGTCGAACGACGAAGCCGGACCGCGGTATCCAAAAGGTAAGGACATCCGTCGCCCCGATAAATTCGCCGAGCTGGTTCAAGCCGCAGAGAAACTGGCCGCCCCTTTTGATTACGTTCGCGTCGACCTGTATCTGGTCGAGCACGAGATCTTTTTCGGCGAGATGACCTTTACGCATGAGGCGGGCGCCGCGTTGTTTTACCCTCGAAAATGGGATGAAATCTGGGGCGATCTGTGGACGTTGAAGAATGCGTGATCGCCATGATCCCCGCTGAAACCGTGCCTCCGCCAACGCATCGTCACCGTGGAATGCACTCGCTCGGGTGCCGCAGCGCCGGCGCGTCAAACGGGTCTGCATGAAGATCGCGATCGTCAGCTGCAATCTCCACTATCCTTGGGGCGGTATGGATATACTTTGTACTCAGACGGCCGCCGCGGCGCTGGAGCAGGGCCATGAAGTGTTCACCGCCGTATCGCCGCTTGTCGCCCAGCACCCCGCCGTCGACCGACTTCGCCAGGCCGGCGCGCGCATTCACGTCCGCAATGGCTTCACCCAGTTCAATGGCCGCCGCGCCCGCTGGCGGCTCGCTGTTCAACATTGGCTGCGGAGTCCTCATTCCCTGCTGGCCCAGCTCGATGCGTTCGCACCCGACATCCTCGTCCTCGATCAGGGCGGGGCATTCGATTTCTTGATCGAGACCGGCCTCGTGCAGTGGCTCCGCAAAAAACAGGTCCCGTTCGTGCTGATCTGCCATTCGAACGGCGAGGAGGATCGATTGGACCCGACCAGCCGCGCAACGGCACGCGAGATCGCGCGCGGGGCGAAATGCTTCGTATTTCTATCGACGCACAATCACCGGCTCGCCGAGCAACAACTCGACGCTCCGATCCCCAACGCCCACCGGTTGCGCAACTCCATCGATCGCCCCCTCGCCGCCCTGCCCTGGCCGGATGACGGCCTCACGCGTTTCGCCGTTGTCGCCCGCATCGAAAGCGCGCCGAAAGGACTCGACGTGCTCGTCGATGCGCTCGCGCTTGCCCTTGGCGATATTCCCGGCTGGACCGTCGACTTCATCGGCCGCGGTCCCGACGAGGCCTCGCTCCACGCCCGTGCACGCGACCGTGGCATCGCTGACCGTCTTCGGTTTTGCGGTTTCCAGTCCGATATTGGAGCTATCTGGGCGCAGCATCACCTGCTTCTGCTGCCCTCGCGACGGGAAGGCTGCCCGCGCGTCATGCTCGAGGCGTTTGCGTGCGCCCGACCCGTGCTAATGACCGCGGTGGGCGGTGCCAGCGACTGGATCAAACCGGATGTGAACGGCTTTCTTTGTCCCACGTGCGAAGCCGAGTCGCTCGCCAAAACGCTGCGCACCGCATGGAGCGAGCGATCACGCTGGCGCACCATGGGAGAGGCCGCACATCGCGCGTCACGCGAACTCGATCCCAACCCCGGTCGAACACTGCTTTCACTGCTCTGCTCTTTGGGTTCGAACAAGACCTCTCTGCCACCGAATTCGACCGGGAGCGTACCGTTGATCGGCTCATCCCCCAAATGAGCAAAACCCCTCGAAGCGAATCCCGCTTCCGCCCTCCGGACCTCCTGCCGATGTCCCCCGACGCTCTCCGCCGCTTCGCCGACCGCACCGAATCTTGCCTCAACCGCTGGCCCGCCTGGCAGGCGCTCGTCGCCACGGTGGCAGCCGCGCTGCTGCTGAGCGTATTCTTCTTTTCGCCGAAATTTCAGCTCTGGGATTTCACGATCGAGGGCAGTTACGAAACTACGCGTGCCCGGGCATTTCTCGCGCAATGCGCCGATCCGTTCACCCCCGTCGACGACCGCGCGATGCAATGGCGCCTGCTGCCGCCGCTCGTGTGCCACGTATTGCACCTCGGCCCGCGCGCCTCGCTGGCAGTTCCGTGGGTCGGCGTCGTTTTTCTGCTGACGAGCGCCGCCACGATCCTGCACCAGCGCGGTTTGTCGCGGCTGCAAGCGGCGCTCGCCACGGCGCTGATGGCCACGACCTCCGCGGTGATCGTCCCCATGATGTGGCTCGGCGTGAACGACGCCTGGGTCTGGGCCGCGTTGTTGTGGGTGGCGTTCGGGCGGTCGCGATGGACTTTGATTCTCGGCTGCCTCCTCGCGCCGTGGATCGATGAACGTTTCATCATCGGTTTTCCCCTCGCGTTCTGTCTCCGCCAGCTTGTGCCCAAGGACGGTGGCGCGCCGCCTCGCCCGCTGCTGTTTCTCCGCGATCTGTTCCTCGCCACCCTCTGGCTGCTGCCTTACGCCGTCGTGCGCCTGTGGCTCAGCCAACGCGGAGAAGATCAAAGCGGCGCTCTGCTCACTTCCCATCTCACCGGATTTCTCACCTGGATGCCGATCACACCCCTCGCCTGGTGGATGGCGTTTCGCGTGGGCTGGGTTCCCATGCTCTTCGCCGCTGCGACGCTGCGGCACCCGCCATTCGCGGCTGCGCCCATGCTGACTGCGGCGACGTTGTTGTTGATGATGATACTCGCCGCTGACCTCAGCCGCTCCAGCGCGATCGTCCTGCCCATGTTTATCGCCGGCACGATCCTCGCCGTGAAAAAATTCCCCACCTGGGCCACCGCCGGTCTCGCCGGGCTGCTCGCCACGAATCTCGCTCTTCCCGCGCTCCATGTCGTCTACACGAAGGTCGATCTGATCAGCCCGCTGCCCATCGAGGTCTATCGCGTGCTCCGCAAAATGTGACCGCGCTACCGGCCGCCCCATCGCCCATGACACGCGACCACCCTTCCCTCTCTCTGATTTCAGTCGACGTGAGCGACTGGCTGCACGACGGCATCAACGGCTTCCTCGCCGCCGCCCGGCTCTATCGCGAGCGACGCGATCCCGCACCTGAACAAAAGCTCCTCGACCTTCTGGCCGGAGCCTCGTCGTCATGACCCTGCTGCACCAGCTCGCCTCCCGTCTGCGTCGCGCGTGGTTTGCCGCCCACGGCGCACAGATCGCGCCAGGCTGCCTGCTCGCGCGCGGTGTTTCGCTCGAGCGCGGTTTTCGGGCCGGTCGCAATGGCGAGATCGCCGTCGCCACCAACTGCACGCTCGATCGTGGCGCATGCCTGGCCGCCTGGGGCGGTCGCATCGAGCTCGCGCGTGGAACCTTCATCGGACCTTACGTCGTGATTTACGGCCACGGAGGAGTCAGCATCGGCGAGGAGTCGTTGATCTCGATGCACTGCCGGATCGTCTCGTCCAATCACACCATTCCGCCGGCTGATGTCTTGATCCGTTCGCAACCCGACCGACTCCTGCCGGTCCGCATCGGCCGCGATGTCTGGCTGGGCGCCGGCGTGACGGTGCTGGGCGGCGTCACGATTGGCGACGGTTGCGTCGTCGGCGCGGGCGCCGTCGTGACGAAGGATCTGCCCCCGTTCAGCATCGCCCATGGCGTACCCGCGCGAGTCGTTGGACAGCGCGAACACCCTATTCGTTGAGCTCTATGCAACCGTCCTGGTCGGTCATGATTCCCGCGTATCGCTGCAACGAATACCTGCCGGAATGTCTGCGCTCGGTACTGGCGCAGGATCTCGGTCCGCAACAGATGCAGATCGCCGTCGTGAACGACGATCCCAACGACGACGATTGCGGCGAAGTCGTGAGACGTTTCGCCGGCGAGCGGATCGAATACCATCGCAACGAGCGAAATTTGGGCGCCGGCGGGAATTTCAACCGCTGTCTCGCGCTGGCCAAGCGCGATCTCGTGCTCGTGCTCCATGGCGACTGCTTTCTCAAAGAGCATTACTTCGAGCGGCTTTCGGCGCTCGCGATCCAGCACCCCAATGTGGGCATGATTGCCTGCCGCGCCGACGGCGTTGGCGAGGACAGCGTCGTCAATTGGGTCTCCCTTCGATATCGCGAATTCGAATCCCCCACTCACGACGATTCGCCGATCTGGGAGTCGCTCCATCTCATGCCTTCGGCCGTGGTCGTCCGGCGCGAGGTCTACGCGCGCATCGGCGGTTTCCGCGAGGACATTGCCAACGGCCAGGACTGGGAGATGTGGAGCCGCGCCATCCGCAAGGCTGGGATCGTCATGTCACCGGAAGTGCTGGCGGCTTATCGCCAGCACGCCGACAGCATTACTGGCCGCACGCGCCGCTCGGCGCAAAACGTCAGGGAACTGGTACAACTCTGTGAACTGTTTGCCTCCGAAATTCCCGGCTATCCGCTCGAGCGCATGCGTCGGGCATTCGGCAGCATGGCCCTGGCGCAGGCGCTGGAATTCAAGCGTCGGGGCGATGCGGAAGGCGCCGCGGCAAATCTCCGCGCCTGGCGCGAGCTCACGCCTTGGTCCGCGCGAGTCGTCACCGGCGCCAAACGCGTTGTGAGAACCATGATCGGCCGGACGACGGGTTGAGACACGTGGCGTGATCATCTCCGTCGTCATTCCGACCCACAATCCGGATACCGGACGGTTCCGCCGGACATTGCGGGCATTGCGCGAGCAGACGCTCGATTCGGCCAACTGGGAAACGATCATCGTGGACAATGCCTCCACGCGTTTCTCCGCCGACGAGATGCTGCGCGAGATAGCGCCGTCAAACGTGCGCGTGTTGCGCGAACCGCAGCTCGGCCTCACGTTCGCCCGGCGATGCGGGCTGTCCGCGGCGCGCGGTGAAAACATCGTGCTCGTAGACGACGACAACGTGCTCGCACCCGACTTTCTCTCGCACGTCACGCGGATTTTTTCCCGCCACCCTTCGCTCGGCGCCATTGGCGGCAAAAGCCTCCCTGAATTCGACGTCGAACCGCAGCCGTGGCAGCGCGAGTTTTTCGGGTTGCTCGCCCTCCGCGATCTCGGCGAAGCGCCCTTGATCTCGGAAGGTCTCCGCCCCGACGGCGCCGCAGTGAATCGCTATCCTTCGTGTGCGCCGATTGGCGCCGGCATGGCCTTGCGGACCGCCGCCGCTCGCTCATGGCTGGCCGAAGCCCCGTCACAATCGCTCCCCGATCGCCGTGGCTGCGAGATGTCCTCCGCCGGTGACAACGACATCGTCTTCACGCTGCTGCGGCACGGCTGGGAGGTGGGATATTTTCCCGAGCTGAAGCTGACGCATCTGATTCCAGCAAGCCGGCTGACCACGCCATACCTCGCGCGGCTGAACCGAGGTATCCAGAATTCTTGGATGCGCGTCCTTACGCTGCACGCGGCGAATCCCTGGCCCGCGATTTCCCGTTGGTCGATACCGTTGCGCCAGGCGAAAGCCTGGCTGCGTCTGCGCGCGTGGAGCAGCGACGCCGCGCATATCCGCTGGGCGGGCGCGTGCGGGCATTTCGAAGGTCGGCGATCCGATGGCAACTGACGCACAATCTCTCGCCCGCGCGGTGCTCGGAACCTTCTTGAGCGGCCGCTGGAGGAGCCCTCGATTCGGCTGGATGATGGCCGGCGCCGGAGCGGCGACGCTGCTGATCTACAGTATCACCGGTTCGCCCTCCCAACCCTCCTCGCTCTGACATGCCGACCCGCGGAGTAATCTACGTCGCCACTGGCCCACGTTATCTCGAAGAAGCCGCCGTATCGCGCGCGCAACTACGCCGCAGCAATCCCGCCCTCCCGGCCGCACTCGTCACCGACGCCGCCCACATCAGCGGCGACTGGCAGGAGATCATCCCGCTGCCCAAGCCGACCCACTCGCTGCGCGACAAGCTCCAGATGCGCCATTCGCCGTGGGACTGTACGATTTTCCTGGATACGGACACCTATGTTGCCGCTCCCCTGGACCTGCTCTTCGATCTGCTCGACGACGGCTTCGATCTGCTCGGCCATCAACTCTTCGAAGGCCACGACTACCAGCTCGAAGGCGTGCCGGATGCGTTTCCCGAATTCAATACCGGCGTGATCGGTTTTCGCCGCGATGAGGCGGTGCAGCGCTTTTTCGATGCGTGGACCACATGGTACGACCGCTATCTTCCAGCGGTGAAATGCGATCAGCGCAGCTTCCGGAAGGCGGTTTACGAATCGCGGCTCCGCCATTCGGTACTCACGCCCGAATACAATTTTCGCCCGCTCGCCACCAACTTCGCCATCACGGATCTGCGGATCCTGCACGGCCGTCCATTCGCGGATCTGCCGCAGTTGAAAGCGCTGATGGACGTAAAGCTCGTCCATCGCGCCTATGTCCCGCGACTGCGCTGCGTGGTCTCGGACATGATGACGCCCGGCCAGGCATGGCGGCTCTGGCGGGCCGCCACGTTCGAGCTCGTCAAGACGGGCACGCGTCCGCTGCGCAATCGCGTGCGGCGGCTCTTCGGACGTCCCGTTCTGAAATCCTGAAGCCCATGTCTCTCGCTTCCAATCTGCTCCCGCGCCTGCGCCTGCTTCGCACGGCGCTGACCCGCCGTTTCATCTGGTCCGATCTCACAGCGATGGTGAAGGCGCACGGCTTCGAGCTGCGCGACGTGCGCGGCAACGTTCACCCGCTCGCGTTTGCCCGCGCCCTGCTGCTCTCCGCGGACGGGTCCATCACCCCGCCGCCGGATTTTGCGTCTGCCCTTGGGCCGGCGGAAAACTTCGCCCTCGCCGACAGTCACGCGTGGAACTCGGAGCCGAGCGTGAGCGAGTTTCTCGGCCAGCTCGCCTTCTATTGGCGGCCGCGTGTCGTCGTGGAACTCGGCAGCTATGTGGGCTGGACCACCGCGCATCTCGCGCTCGGGCTCCGCGCCGCCAATGCCGGCGGCCGGCTTTGGTGCGTCGACTCCGATCCACGTTTCCTCGATGCCGCTCGACTGAACCTGGAGCGGCGAGGCCTGAATTCGAATGTGGAGTTTATGCAGGGCCTCTCAATGGATCCGGCGCTGCTCCGTGCGCTGCCGCCGAAAATCGATCTGCTGTTCCTCGACACCACACATCAATACGACGACACCTGCCGCGAGATCGCCACCTACCTGCCTCGTCTCGCGCCCGGCGGCATGATCGCCCTGCACGACTCGATCAGCCAGGAAGGTGTACGGCGCGCCGTGCGGGATCGGTGGCAGGATTTCGGAACGCTCACCTTCGCCACCGAGTTCGGCAACGGGCTCACGATCCTGCAGGCTCCGCAGTCATGACGCTGCTTGGAGAGCCGCGCCATTCCCGTAGTCTAATTCCAGCCACGGCAGATTACTCCGATCGGCGCGCCGCTCGCGTAACACTCGTCTTCGTCGCCCTGTGCCTGGGCGTGGTCGGAGTTGACGTCGCCCTGCTCTCGGCTCCGCTTAAGTTGGCCACCGCCGATGACGTGGGTGTCCTCCGCGGACTACAAAGCAGCGCTGCTCACGACATTAATCTACTCATCGATTTTTCCATTGGCCGGTTCTATGCCGGCTGGAAGTTTTGGTTTCTGTCGCAGGTTTTCGCCCAGGAGAATCCGTTTTTCGTCGTGGCGACTCGCACGGTATTCCTCGTCCTGCCGGCGGCGAGCTGCGTTTGGTTTTTCGTACGAGTGCTGCGCTCGCATGCCGCGGGCGCTCTGGTCGCGGTCCTTTGGCTTGCGACCTTCTCGTTTTTTCCCGGCTACCAGGCATTCTTCTCCAATCCACTTTTATTGATCGGCACAGCGCTCATCTTTGCGGCGGCCGCCTGCGTCGTGGAGACCAACTCCTCAAATCTGCGAACCAGTCGCGCGCTGGCCCTCGTTCTGTTTTCCGCGGCCTTGTTGATGCACGAGGTCTTTCTCTGTTTTCTCGCCGTGATCGTCTGGGCGAAAGCAAGTTCATCATCACGTCCACCGACCGCACGCGCCTGGCTGGATTTCGTCGCGCCTTTCATCGTGATCGCCGGCGTCTACACCACGATTTACGTCACGCTGCGCCACCAGGCTGCGCCACTTGGGATAATCTACGACGGCGCGCAGTTTCAGCTGCGGCCAGGGGCCACGCTCAACGCCCTTGGACGTTTCACGTTCGCCGCGTTTCCAGGGTTCGAACTCGTTTTCAATCGCGCGACGACCACAGGTGAACACTTCTATTCGCTCGATGAATTCCTCCGCCGTTTCCTCGCCAACGCGCAGACCACGGATGTTGCCGTCGCCCTCGTGATTTTCGCGAGCGTGGCTCGCCTGCTTTCGTTGTTGAAACACGAGACGCCGCCGCGGCAAACCACGGTCCTGGTCGTCGCAGCCGTCATGCTGATTTTTCTTCCCAGCCTGCTCATCGCCCTGACGCCGAAATACCAGCTGCGCGCCTTTCATCGTTGGCCACCCTACTATTACGGCGCCTTGATGATTCCGTTTTTCTGGCTGTTGCTGGTCGGCGCATCCTGGCGCGCTCTGGCCGCCATCAAGCACCGCTCACGCACGATCGTCCGCTACGCTCCGATGCTGCTCGCGGCGGCTGTCGCCGTCCTGCACCTCGCCATCGCCGCTGCAAATCGCGATGCCGTCCGCCAGATGCTCGATGCGCCCTTCATGTAACTCGGATTCCGCGCCCCGGCCGTCATGACGCTCACCCGCACCGCCCGCCAACTCGGCCTCGGCAAACTCGCGCTTCACCTCTGGCACCGCCCGTTCGCGCGCCTCATGAATTCCGTGCGCAATGGCGGGCTTTGGGCCGAGCGCGAGACCGAGCGCCAGCGCCGCGAAATGGAAGCCACCGCCGCGACCCTGCCGCCTTTCCCAACCTCCAGCGCCGCCACCGCGCCCGCACTGCATCTCCTGACCGGAAAACGCTTCTGGTATCAGACTGCGTTCTGCCTCCACTCGTTCGCCCGCCAGGCCGGTTCGCCGATCAACGTCTATATCTACGACGACGGTACGCTCGATGAAGAGACCGCCGGGTACCTCACGAGAATGGGCGCGCGCGTTCACGCCTTTGCTGCCACCCAGGAAAAACTGGAGCGCTACCTGCCCGTCGCGCGCTTCCCGGTCCTGCGCGAGCGCTGGCTGAATTATCCGAATCTCCGCAAGCTGATCGACCCGCATCTCGGCTCGAGCGGCTGGAAACTCGCGATCGACTCGGACCTGTTGTTTTTTCGACGCCCGAAATTTATACTCGACTGGCTCGCCGCTCCCGACCGCCCGTTGCATGCAGTCGACTGTACAGAGAGCTATGGATATTCGCGGCCGCTGATGGAGCGGCTCGCGGGCGCGCCAATTCCGCCCGATGTAAACGTCGGCCTCTGCGGGCTGTGCAGCGACGCGCTGGATTGGACCGAGCTCGAGGCGTGGTGCGCCGAGCTCATCGCGCGCGAGCGGACGAACTACTATCTCGAGCAGGCGCTCGTCGCCATGCTGGTCGCACGTCAGCCATGCGCAGTTGCCCCGGTGGAGGACTATATCACGAAGCCCACCGGCCCCGAAGCCCGTCAGCCTTGCGGCGTCATGCATCATTACGTCGCTGAGTCGAAGCGCTGGTACTTTCGTGAAAATTGGCGGCGCGTGATGTCACCGTCCTCGTGACGGTGGTCTGAACTAAGCGAAATCCGATCCTGCCACGTGCCGCCGCTCGTTAGCATCCTGATCCCCTGCCACAATGCCGCGCCGTGGCTCGCCCGAACGCTCGAGTCGGCCCTCGCGCAAACCCACCCGCACACCGAGGTCATCGTGGTCGACGATGGATCCACGGATGCAAGCGTCGCGATCGCCAACCGCTTCCAGGCGCGTGGCGTTCGTCTGATTCAACAACCGAATCGCGGGGCGGCGGCAGCGCGCAACACGGCGCTGCAACACGCCTCCGGCGCGTATCTGCAATTCTTGGACGCCGACGATCTCCTCCATCCGGAGAAGATCGCCACCCAGGTCGACCGGCTGGCCGCAGAGCCCGCCGGCCGCATGGCGAGCGGTGCCTGGGGCGCATTTTTCGACGACCCGGCCGAAACGCGTTTCAGTGCCGAGCCGGTTTGGCGGGATGCCGAGCCCGTCGAATGGCTTGTTCTCTCCTGGGACGGTGGCGGCATGATGCACCCCGGTGCCTGGCTCACGCCCGCGTCCGTCGCGAAACGCGCCGGCCCGTGGAATGAATCTCTCTCGCTCGACGATGACGGGGAGTATTTCTGCCGGGTGTTGCTCGCGAGTTCCGGGGTGTGTTTCTGCAGTGGTGCACGCACGTATTACCGGCGGCACGCGGCCGGAAGCCTCAGCCATGCAAAATCACGCCGCGCATGGGAATCGGCGCATCGGGTCGGCCAGTTGACCCAGGATGCGACGCTCGCCCAGGAAGACAGTCCGCGAGTCCGGCACGCATGCGCCATGAGTCATTTGCGGTTTGCCTTCAGCGCCTGGCCTTATGAACGCGATCTCGCACGTGCCAGTCTCGCCGCCGCGCACCGCCTCGATCCATCCGCGAAGCTGCCGCCGACAGGTGCACGGTTCGAACTCCTTGCGCGCATTGTCGGCTGGAAGACCGCGCGGCTCTTGCAACATCACGTTCAGCGCCTGCGCTCAGCATGAGCCGCTCTTCGAAGATTTTCCTGTACTATATTTTGCCGCCCGAAGTCGATCGGTGGGTGCCCGGTGACCGCTGGATACGACCCATCGTGCGACGGCTCGTGCGCGGCCCACACGTGCCAGGCGGAATCGACAAGGTCTTCCTCAATCTCGCTGCCGGCCTGCGCGAGCTCGGCGTTCCCTTTCACGTGAATCGCCCCTGGAGCGAAATTCAGCCCGGCGATCGCGTCGGTGTCATAGGACGCGACCATTTTTGCCTCGAGGGCTACGACCGTCCAAACCGACTGGTCGCCGGAGTCGCGCTCATGTCGCATCCCAGTGAGTGGCCGACATTGTGCCGCGATTATCCGATCGCCCGTTACCTGCAGCATAGCGACTGGGCGCTGAGTATTTTTCGTCCGTACTTTGGCGACAAAATTTGCACGACCTGGCCCGTGGGCATCGACACAGCCGCATGGGCTCCCGATCCGAGCGCAGCGCCGACGACAGATTTTCTGCTGTATAACAAAATCCGCTGGGACCATGCGCAACGGGAGTCGGAACTCGTCGGACCAATCAGGGAGCACCTGCGCGCCCGCGGCATCTCGTTCGAAGAAATCCGTTACGGTTCGTATCGCCCCGAAGACTACACCAACGCGCTGCGCCGTTGCCGGGCGCTGCTCTTCGTTTGCGAGCACGAAACTCAGGGCCTGGCGTATCAGGAGGCCATGTCGGCCGGACGGCCTGTGCTCGCATGGGATCCCGGTGAATGGCTCGACCCCCAGCGCTTCGCGTGGGGCACGCCTCACGTGCCGGCGAGCTCGGTGCCGTTTTTCGATGCGCGTTGCGGTGAACGTTTTTCAGATTATAGCGCGTTTCCAGAAGCGCTCGGCACGTTTCTCGAACGGCTCCGCGCCGGTCAGTACGCGCCGCGCGACTATATACTGGAAAATCTGACACTCGCCGGTTGCGCGCGCCGCTACGTCGCGTTGCTCGATGCCGTGGCCGGCGAATCATGAGTCTCCTCCTCGATTTTGCCCGGCGTATCCGTCACAGCCCCGGCCTGCGCTCCGCCGAAGGTCTGTGGCGGTACTTGCGGACTCCTTTTCACCGCCTGATGGATCCGCTCGGTCGCGGCGTTCCGCTCGAACTGGCTCACGGGCATCGCATCCGACTGCCAGCGGACCTCACCGGTTGCGTCGACGATTGGAAACGCTACGAGCCGGAATCGGTCGAGTGGGCCGCCCGATGGATCGCCGCTCATCCAGATGCCCTCGTCCTGGACGTGGGTTGCGCCATTGGCATCTTCACCGCCCTCGCGCTCCACACCGCGGACACGACCGATGTGGTCGCCTTCGATGCTGATTTGGCGAGCCTGCAGGCGACACGGCGCGTGGGCGATGTGGCGCCTCGACCGTCGCGGCTGCGCCTGGTTCACGGTCTCGTTTCCGATCAGCACCGATCCAACCGCGATCTTGCATCCGCCGTCTCGGCCACTGCGACTGCACTCGCGATGGCGAACCTTGGCGGCGCAGGTGCGACGACCCGATATGTTTGTATCGAGGATCCCATGCGCGCCCAGCTTCCTGAATATACTCTCGACGGACTCTTTGCCCGATCGGCGACTTCGCCGCGTTCCACGCTCCTCAAATGCGACGTCGAAGGAGCCGAAGCGCTCGTGCTGAAGGGAGCTCGCAGGTGGTTGGAGACGACACGTCCCATAATACTACTGAGTGTACATCCGCCCGCTCTGCAAAAGCTGGGAAACAGCGTTAAAGAAGTCGAAGACCTCCTGAGAAGCGCCGGCTATAAATGGCAGCTCATCGCCCGCGATCACGAAGAACATTGGTGGGCCGAACCGCTTCATCGTCCGACCGCAGCGCGTTGAGCATATAAATCCGCCGATTGCATCATGGCTCGCATCGCCATTTATATAGCCCGTCATCTCTGCACCGCCCCCCGGCCGATCAAGGAGGCCGAGGCGCTCGCCCGCGCCGGACACGATGTCACGGTGTTCGGTGTCTGGTTCGATTCCAGGCACGCCGAACGCGACGAGGCGCTCGTGGCCGATCGCGCGTGGCGGTTTCACCCCGTGGTCGACGGCCGCCCAAACTCGGCGGCGCATCGGAGGCGGTGGTTCCGCTTCAGGCTGCAACACCGTCTCGCAAAATCGTTGTACACCCGCACGGGCATCATGCTTCCCGATTCGCTCGGTTATGCCGTGGGGCGCATCGCTGCGCATGCCCTACGCCACCCGGCGGATCTCTCGATTTTCCACAGCGAAGGCGGCCTCTGGGTCGCCGATCGGCTCCGGCGGCGTGGCCGGCGCGTGGGCATGGATTTCGAAGACTGGTTCTCGCGCGACCTGATTCCGGAGGTCCGGCGGGGGCGCCCGATCGTTGAAATCGCGGCGCTCGAGCAGGCTCTTTTGCGCCACGCCGCTTATACAGTCACCACTTCGCACGCGCTCGCGACCGCACTCGCTGAAGTCGGCGGCGCGCCGAAACCCGCCGTGATCTACAATTCGTTCCCTCTCGCAGACGCAACCGTGGCGGCCACAGGCCGGGATCGGGTCGACTCTTCGCGCGTGTCGCTGCATTGGTTTTCACTCGTATTGGGAGCGGGTCGCGGGCTTGAAACGCTCGCCGCCGCGTTGCACGAAGTGCCCGCCGGGATCGAACTGCACCTCCGCGGCGACGGGCCGGCGGATTACCAAACACAGTTGCGCTCGTTGTTGCCGGAAAGGCACCGCGCGCACGTATATTTTCATCCCACCGTGCCCAACACGGAGCTGCCCGCGCGCATCGCACAACACGATATCGGTCTTGCGCTCGAGCCGCGCACCCCGCCGAACAAAAACCTCACCGTCTCGAACAAGATGTTCCAATATCTAAACGCGGGCCTGGCGGTGGTCGCCAGCGATACGGCCGGCCAGCGCGAGGTCCTTGCCCAGGCTCCAGCTGCCGGCGCGATCTTTCCTGCCGACAATCCGCAATCGCTCGGAAACGTACTGCGGCATTACGTCGAAGAACCCGCTATACTCGCAAAAACCCGCCGCGCGGCACGCCTTGCGGCCGATGAGCGGTTTTCGCACGAGCACCAGGAGCACCGCTATGCCGAGCTCGTTGCCGCGGCTCTCGTCGCTCCGGCCGCCTCCGCCCCCTGATCTGTGCGCATTCTCCTCACTGCAGACCCCGAACTGCCCGTGCCTCCCGGGCTCTATGGCGGCATCGAGCGTCTGGTCGATCTCTGGCGGCGGGAGCTTCGGCGCGGTGGCCATGTCGTGGGGCTCGTAGCGCGCCGCGATTCCACGGCAGAGTGCGATTGGTTTCACGGCTGGCCCGGCGCGCGATCGCAAGCGCACCGCGACACGTTACTCAACACGATCGCGCTCTGGCGCGCCGCGAAAACATTTCGGGCGGACATTGTACACAGCTCGAGCCGCCTGATGTACACTCTGCCCCTGCTTCTCTCCGGAGTGCCGGTACTGCAAACTTATCACCGCACTCCGGGCGCGCGCCAGGTGCGTCTCGCATCGCGCGTTGGCAGACGTCGGCTGATCTTCACCGGCGTCAGCGATTTCATTTCCGCGCTCGGCCGCCAGGGTGGCGGCGAGTGGCGCACGGTGCACAATTGCGTGGACGTTTCCCAACTCGCCTTTGCCCCCGAGGTCACGCCCGATGCGCCGCTGGTGTTTCTCAGCCGCATCGAACCTGTAAAAGGCACCCACGAGGCCATCGCCATCGCTCGCGCCGCCGGTCGCCGGTTGATCATTGCTGGAAACCATTCGGCCGATGCGACCGCCGAACAGTATTGGCGGGACATCATCGCGCCGCAGATCGACGGGCAACAGATCTCCTATATTGGACCGGTAAACGACGCGCAAAAAAGCGCGCTGCTCGGTCAGGCCTCGGCCCTGCTCGTGCCCGTGCAATGGGACGAGCCTTTTGGTCTCGTGTTTGCCGAGGCGCTGGCCTGCGGCACACCGGTCATCGCCTGCCCTCGCGGCGCACTCCCGGAAATCGTACTGCCCGGAAAAAATGGTTTTCTCATTCGCACGATCGCTGAGGGAGTGACGGCGGTAAACGCGATCGCATCGATTTTCCGCGCGTTCTGCCGCCAGGATGCCGAGGCGCGTTTCAGCCCGGAAGCGGCCACCGGACATTTTATAGACTTGTATGCCGAACTCAAAACACGGGCCAGTTCGCGGTCGGAGGCGCAGAGATAATATAAAAACGCGCCGGCCGTGGCTACGCTACAACCCTCTCGTGATTGAAACATTGTGAGCATTGATACGCAGTCCATCGAGGGGGCCCTCGAAGCCCCAAATCCCCGCAATAGCCGGCGACTCTTTCGTTTCGGCCTGGCCGGAGTGATCGCTGCCGCGTTCCTCCTCGTCCACGAATCCGAACTTCAAGATCCCCTGTTGCTCCTCGCGGGCATTGGTGTTCTGGTGCTCGGCGCGTATCCGGCGTTGGAGTGGGCACGAAAGGGCCTCGCGCACTTTCCGGCATTCGAGATCCTCATGCTGACGACGATACCCTTCTACGCGGTGCCGCTCGTCTCCGGCCACACCGCGGGATTCGAGTTCAACCCCGAGGCGACGTGGAGTGCAGCGATCGCAATGCTCGCGTTTCAAATCTGCGCCGTCGGAACATTCGTCGCGACGCGGGGCAAGCAGGCAAAGCAAAGCATGCTTACGACGACGCTATTGCCGGACGTCGCGATCCGCTTCGCGCAAACCGGGATCTGGCTCAATACTGTATACTTCTATATTATCGGATTCACGCAGCTGATTCCCTACGAATTTTCGAATGCGCTCCGGGCGGTGTTCTTTGGGATCGGCACGGTTTCGCTTTTTATCGCCACCCGCCGCTGGGGCGCGGGGCGGTTGATGCCGGCCGAGAAGTTCGGCATCGCGCTAAATGTGGTGATTCAACTGATCTTTCTCTTCCGCGACCTGTATCTGATCACCGGCATCTCTGTCGTCCTGCTCGGTCTCATCGGCTACATTTCGACAAGCCGCCGGGTACCTGTGGTCGTGCTGGCCGTTCTGCTTCCCCTCGTGGCCGTGCTACACAGCGGAAAGTCCACCATGCGAACGCTGTATTGGGACGAGCTTCGGCCGCTTCCGACACTGCTCGAACTCCCGGTCTTTTTTCAAACATGGATCGAGGCCGGCATGAGCCTGAAGGCGGCGGAGAACGACGCCGATGCAAGCCTCGCCGGCCGTCTGTTCGAACGCGCTTCGCTTTTCCAGATGCTTTGTCTCGTCACTGAAAATACGCCGGAAACCATCCCCTATTTATCCGGAGAATCCTATATTTATATCCCTGCGCAGCTCATCCCGAGCTTTCTGTGGCCGGGAAAGCCATCGTCATTATTGAGCAACGTCCTGCTCGCCATTCATTATCGCCTGATCGATCCCGACACCCCTGGCAACGTGAGCATCGCGTTCGGCATGATCGCCGAAGCCTACGCTAACTTCAGCCTGATCGGCTGCGCCGTCCTTGGAGTTGCCTTAGGCTACAGCTATAAAAGAATCAGCGTCGCAGCACTCGGCTGCCCGCAATTCTCCGCACTCGGGCTTCTCACCATCCTGCTTGCGGCGTGGAGTTTCCAGGCCGAGCAGATCCTCGCCTCGTGGTTCGTCTCCCTGATCCAGGCAGCCGTGATTGTGATCGGTCTGCCGCTCGTGTTTCGCCTGTTCTTCCGCCCACAATGACCCGCGGCGCCGCCACCCCGCGTCTCGCGATCGTCCTTTCTCATCCCACGCAATATTATAGCCCGTGGTTTCGCTGGCTCACTGCGCACACGCCGCTCACGCTCCGCGCGTTTTACCTCTGGGATTTCGGCGTCACGCCCACACGCGATCCGCGCTTCCGCACCACCTTCAAATGGGATGTCGATCTGCTTTCGGGCTACGAATCGGAATTCGTGCCTAATATCGCGCCTACGCCCGGCGCGGAAAGTTTTTGGGGCTTCAACAACCCGCAATTGCCCGCGCGTCTTTCCGCGTGGCAGCCTGAGGCCCTGCTCCTCTTCGGCTATGCCTGGGCCAGCCATTTGCGCGCCGTGCTATGGGCCCGCCGCCGGCGCGTGCCCATCGTATTTCGCGGCGACTCGCACTTTCTCGGGCGCACCTCCCCTGGCTGGCGACGCGCCCTGCCCCTGCGGTTGCTTTACGCGCAGTTCGCCGCCTTCGCTTATGTGGGCGCGGCCAACCGCACCTATTTCGAAACCCTCGGCGTGCCCGCGGAAAAACTCTTCTTCGCGCCGCACGCGGTCGACGCCACGCGCTTCGACGCCGCCGATCCAGTGCATCGCACCGCCGCCGCCGAACTCCGCCGCCAACTCGGCATTGCCCCCGAGACGCGCGTGGTGCTGTTCGCCGGCAAGTTCGTCGACTGGAAACAGCCACGTGAGCTCCTCGAGGCATTCCTCGCCGCCAACGTGCCCAACACCGCGCTCGTGTTCGTCGGCGACGGCCCGGAAAAGTCGGCGCTCGAAGCGATCGCCCGAGCCGCATCGGCCCGTGTTGCCCACCCGCCCTCCGTCCGGGTCCATTTTCTCCCGTTTGCCAACCAGAGCGAGATGCCCGCGCGTTACGCCCTGGCCGATATCTTCGCGCTACCCTCGCGCGGCCGCCATGAAACGTGGGGACTCGCCGTTAACGAGGCCATGCATATCGGAGTTCCCTGCCTCGTGAGCGACCGTGTCGGCTGTCAGCAGGATCTCGTTACCGACGGCGAAACGGGCTGGGTTTTTCGCGCCGAGGATCCCGCCGATCTGCAAACGAAACTCGCTTCGGCCTTGCGCGCCGATCTCGCCGCCCCGCGGCTGCGCGTGGCGCATCGGATTTCTGAATACACCTACGCCGCCGCGTCGGACGGCCTGCTCGCGGCCTTGCGCTCACTATGAGCGTGTCCAGTTTGAGTCAGCCGCATGCGCCGTGTTGCCTCGTCCCATTTGAATGACTGAAGAACCACCCTACCTCGGCCAGGGTTGCGTCACGCCTTTTCCCCGCCGGGAAGTGCTGGCGCGGTGGTTGTGGGCCCTGGTCCAGTCGACGGTTTTTCGCTGGAGCCCACGGCCATGCCACGGCTTTCGAACCCGGCTCCTGAAACTCTTCGGCGCCGATATTGCAGAACCGGCCCACGTGGTCGTTTTCCCCTCTGCCAGGATCACATTTCCCTGGAAGCTCACGCTCGCGCCGCGCGCGATGGTCGGACCCAATGTGACGCTCTACAATCTCGCCCGGATCACGCTCCACCGCGGCGCAAACCTGAGTCAGAACTGCCACCTCTGCGCGGGCACGCACGATTTCATGCGCTGGGATATGCCGCTCGTAACCGGTCCGATCGTGATCGGCGAAAACGCCTGGGTCGCAGCCGATGCCTTTGTCGGCCCCGGTGTGACGATCGGAGAACTCTGCGTCGTCGGCGCCCGCTCCGTTGTCGTGCGTGATCTGCCTCCCCGCACGATCTGCGTCGGACACCCGTGCCGCCCGATCAAGGATCGCCCCGAGCCGCGGCGCGCATGAAGCTCTGTCACGTTATCGCGAGCCTCGAGGAGAAATACGGCGGCCCGAGCAAATCCGTCCACGCCCTCAGTGCCGCGCTCGCGCGGATTGGCCACGCCGTCGATCTCTTGGCCACCGATCCCGCGCGCAGCGGAATGCGAGTCGAGGGCAGGTTGCGCGTCTCGACGTTCCAGCGCGATTGGCCGCAACGGCTTTCCTGTTCGGCCGGCCTGCGCACGGCATTACAGAATACCGCTGCTGAAATCGTACACCATCACGCGCTCTGGTTACGCACGTTGCACTATGCTCATCGCGGCTCCGCGCGAGCCGGCGCCAAACTCGTCATTTCTCCGCGTGGCATGATGAGCTCGTGGGCGTGGCGCCACCACGGCTGGCGCAAGCAGCTTTCGCGTCGTCTGGTGCATCGGGGCGCACTCGAGGCCGCAGCTGGCTGGCATGCGACCAGCGCGGAGGAAGCTCGGGAGATTCGAGCACTTGGATTCACGCAGCCCGTCTGTATCGCACCGAACGGCGTCGATGCGCCCGACCCCCGCGCAACTGCGCGCAGCGCGGCGCACTGGCACGCGCTCTGCCCCGCCACCGCGACGCGGCCCGTCGCGTTGTTCTATTCGCGGTTCCACGCGAAGAAACGCGTCCTCGAGCTCATCGATCTTTGGTTGGAGCAGGGGCCGGCCGACTGGCTGCTGTTGCTCGTGGGCATTCCCGAGGACTACACCCCGGAAATGCTCGAACGTTACGTGCAAAAATCGTCCGGCGCCGGCCGCGTCGCGGTATTCTCCGGCGTCGGGCAGCCGCCGCCTTACGCGATCGCATCGTTGTTCCTCCTCCCATCGCACAATGAGAACTTCGGGCTCGTGGTGGCCGAGGCCATGGCGCACGGCGTGCCGGCACTCGTCACGGACGCGACGCCGTGGCGCGAGATCGTGCGCCGCGAATTGGGTTGGTGCGTGCCCTGGGCCGAGTACGCGCCGGCATTGCGTGCGGCCACGGCCGAACCCGTTTCGCAACTCCGGCTCCGCGGCCAGCGCGCGCGCGAGTGGATCGTCCGCGAATTTTCCTGGGAGCGCTCCGCGCACCAGCTTGCCGAGTTCTACATCGCGCTGAAAAAGAATCCCGCGTGAGCGATTCCTTCCGCACCCTTGCGCACTGACGACATCAAATACGCTCCGCGACTCGGCCCGCACCCGTCCTCGAATCGACGATCGCTGGGCTTCCTCGAATCGATCGCACTCGCGCACACCGCCATATTCCTCGTGGCCACCACGTGGGCATTTGGCGGTCAGGCAGAATGGGTCCGCGTGCCGCTCTCCTGGTGGGGCAGCCTCGGCGCGCTCATCACGCTCGCTGCGCTTCGCGATCGCGCCGCATGGCGCGACGGCTGGATGCGGCCGCTGCACGGGTTGTGGCCGATGGCGGCGTTCAACGTTCTTGTACTCATCGCGTGTCTCAATCCCAGTTTCCGCGAGTTGAAAGATGGCGCCGAAACTCTCCTCGTAAACACCGGCGCCCTCCCGGGTCTGCCGAGTTCCGCCCGGCCGCTCCTCGCGTTACAGGCGCTGTGGTTGTTCGACGCCGTATGGATCTCCTGCTTCAATATCGCGCTGGTGGTACGGCAAGGTCGCGCTTTGCGGCTATTGCTGCTCGTCATCGTCGGAAACGCCTTCGTGCTCGCGGTGTTTGGCACCGCGCAAAAACTCTCGCACGCCCAGGGCTTGTACTTCGATGCCGTGCCGTCCCCGCAGGTGCATTTTTTCGCATCCTTCGTTTATCACAATCATTGGGGTGCGTTCATGCTACTGACGCTCTCGGCCTGCCTCGGCCTGAGCTGGCACTACGTCCGACGGAGCACCGCGCGTAACATCCTTCATTCGCCGGCGCTTGCCGGCCTCGTCGTGACACTCGTCCTCGCGGCCACCATTCCGTTGAGTGCATCGCGCTCTTCGACGCTTCTGGCCCTTCCGCTGCTCGGCGGCGCCCTCCTTCACGGTGGCATGCGGCTCGTGCGCGAACGGCGGCGCCATCGCGAATCGATCGCCATGCCGCTGCTCGCCGCCACCACCGCGCTGGTCGTCGCGGGCGCTGCGATCTGGTACGTCGCCCGCGACACGATCACCGTGCGGCTCGCGCTCACGCGCGATCAGGTGACGAGCATGCGCGAGCAAGGCGGCATCGGTTCACGCGCCGAGCTCTACCGCGACACCTGGCGCATGGCGCAGGCGAAGCTCGGTTTCGGCTGGGGCATGGCATCCTATCCCCATGTGTTCATGCTCTACAACTCCCAGGAATCGAGCGTCGACCGGCTGCCGATTTTCTACCGCGATGCGCACAGCGACTGGCTGCAGGCCTTCGCCGAACACGGTTTGGTTGGCTCCGCGCTCCTGGGCCTCTGCGCGATTATCCCGCTGTTGCGACTGCGTCGACGCCACTTCGCGAGCCCGCTGGTCGCCTATCCGCTCGCGGGTTGCGCGGTGCTGCTCGCCTACGCGTGGATCGAGTTTCCGTTTGGCAATGTCGCGGTCGTGCTGACGTGGTGGCTATGCTTTTTTTGCGCCGTACACTACGCCCACCTACAGGATCGCCGCGCATCCCATTCTCCCCTGCCTGCGTGATGTATTCGGTCCTGATTCTCACGCTGAACGAGGAACGCAACCTGCCCACCGCTCTCGCCTCGGTGCGACGGTGCGACGACATCGTGGTGCTCGATTCCGGCTCGACCGATCGCACGCTCGAGATCGCACGCGCCGCCGGTGCGCGCTCGTATCAGCACCGCTTTCACACCTTCGCGAGCCAGCGAAACTACGCGCAGCGCGAAATCGCGTTTCGCCATCCGTGGGTGTTTCATCTCGATGCCGACGAGCAGTTCACGCCGGAGCTCGACACGGCGTGCCGGAACGCCGCGCGGCGGACCGATGTCGACGGTTTTTTCGTTGCGCCCAGGATGCTCTGGCATGGCCGCTGGCTCCGGCGCTGCACGGACTTTCCGGCGTGGCAGGCGCGCTACGTGCGCGCGCCTCAATTCGAGTTCATCGAGGTCGGCCATGGTCAGCGCGAGGCGCCGCAGATGCGAATGGATCGGCTTCAGGCGAACTACCTCCACGACCTGTCGGCCGGCGGCGAAGCCGAATGGCTCGAGAAGCACCGCCGCTACGCTCGCATCGAAGCGCGCCACGCCATGGAAACACCACTGCCGCCGTGGCCAACGCTCGTATCGCGCCACGCTCTCACGCGACGCCGCGCCCTGAAAAGTTTCGCCGCGCGCCTGCCTGCCCGTCCGATCGCGCGCTTCGTTTATCAGTACCTTCTCCGCGGTGGCTTTCTCGATGGCTTTCCCGCACTGCGTTACTGCTATCTGCTCGCGCGCTACGAGCGGTTCTTCACGGAGGAACTTCGCTCACTGCGCCGCCAGCACGCGCCCGCATCATGAGCCGACTCGTGTTTGTGAACCGGTTCTACTGGCCGGAGGAACCCGCCACCGCCCAGCTCTTGACCGACATGGCCGAGGCAATGGCGGCCGCCGGACACCAGGTCGTCGTGATCACGAGCCAGCCCGCCAGACAGCGCCTGCCCGCGGCGGAGCAGCGTCACGGCGTAGAGGTTCGCCGCGTGCGAGGCACGAAGTTTGGCAACCGCAATATCCTGTTTCAGGCCTGCGATTTTGCGACCTACTCGTTGCGCGCGCTCTGGAGTCTCGCCACTGCGCTCCGGCGCGGCGACACGCTGATCCTCATGACGGATCCGCCGCTGCTCGCGATCCCCGCCGTCCCCTTGGCGCGACTGCGCGGCGCGCGAGTCATTCACTGGCTCCAGGATATTTATCCCGAAGCGGCCATTCTCCTCACCGGGCGAACGTTTCTGAGGGTGCTCCGGCCACTGCGCGATCGCGCGTGGCGCGCGGCTGAAGCGTGCGTGGTGCTGGGAGACGACATGGCGGCGTTGCCTCGCGCGGCCGGCGTGAGCGAAGGAAATCTCCACTTCATCCCGAACTGGGCGCCTACGGGCGTCGAGGTCGTGCCGCCGCACCAAGCCAGCCGGCTCCGCGCGGACTGGGGCCTCGAAGGAAAGTTCGTCGTGGCCTACTTCGGCAACCTCGGTCGCGTTCACGATCTCGATCCTGTGCTCGACGTGGCGGAGGCCCTTCGCGACGACCGCAGGTTTCAATTCGTGTTCATCGGACCGGGCGCGCAACGAATCCCGCTCGAGGCCGCCGCGCGTCATCGCAAGCTGGGCAACGTGCGCTTTTTCCCCGCGCAACCGCGGGAACGCCGCACGGAGATCTTGGCTTTGGGCGACGTGCACCTCGTCACGTTGCGCGAAGGCGGCGAACGCGTCGTGTTTCCCAGCAAGCTCTACGGCATCTGCGCCGCCGGGCGGCCCGTGCTCTTCATCGGTCCGCGCTCGAGCGAGATCGCGCAGCTCATCGTCGAGCGTTCGCTCGGCCTCGCGTTTTCCCGCGCGGAGATCGTCGCCATCGCCGCCGGTCTGCGCACGCTCTGCGACACCCCGGCGCAACTGGACCGCTTCGGCGCGTCCGGCCGCTCCTTCTACGAACATCAGGCATCGACCGCTCAGGCCGCAGCCCGCTGGACGCATGTCCTCGACGTCGTGCATAACCACCGCGCTCGATGACGAACACCCGACGCATGGCTCACCCTCGCACGATCGCCTTGGGACTCGTGGCGCTCGATGTCGGCGCCTCGGTACTGGTGTTCAACCTGATGAACCATTTCCGCGGCGTGGCCGGCGCGAACGAGATCGAAGTGCTGCGCTTCGCCGCTCCGATCATCGCGATGATGGCGGCAACCTATCTGATCCAGGGCTATCACGCGCGCACGGACATGTTGAAGGTCGACTACGCGAGCCAGCACACGATCGCGCTCGCCGGTGCGATGCTCGCCACGCTGCTGCTAACCTATGCCGTGGTTCCGCCGGGTTACGAACTCGCCCCGCAATCGAGCCGTATCGTGATCGGGTTGAGCTTCCTCGTACTGGTCCCGCTGACTCTCACGTATCGCCGGCTCGTCTACCTGCGCATCATTGCCTCACGCGGTGAGCGCAGCCTCGTCTTCCTCGGCGATCCGGCGAGCCGGGAGACCTTCCGTGCGGAATGTGAACGGATGCACATGTCCCAGCGTGTGATCTTCACCGTGGTCAACGCGGAGCCGTCCGCGCCCGATCGCGAGCTCGGACTTTTTCACGAAGTCCTCGAAGAGATCGAAAACCATCGACTCGACGTCGAAGCGATCGTCCTGCGTGAGACGGCACGTGAGCTCACGCCCGAAATTTCCCGCCGGCTCGTGCAGCTATATTTCGCCGGCGTGCCGACCTATACGCTCGAGCTCTTTCATCAGGTCTACTGGCAAAAGATCCCGCTCTACCGGCTCAACCAGACCTGGCTCTTTCAGGAAGGCTTCGAGATCGCGCGCGAGCCGGTTTTCGAGCGCATCAAGCGCGCCAGCGACGTAGTCCTCGCACTGTTCGGACTCGTACTGGCCACGCCGCTCATCGCGGCCGGCGCCCTGGCCGTCTGGCTTCAGGACCGCGGCCCTATATTTTTCGCCCAGACTCGGGTGGGAAAAAACCACGTCCCGTTCCGCGTGTTCAAGCTGCGCACCATGCGCGTCTCCCCGGTCGAGGTGACCGGAGACGCGCTGTATACCCTGCCCGACGACGCTCGGATCACTCGCGTAGGCCGCTTTCTTCGCGCCACACGCCTCGATGAGTTCCCGCAACTCTGGAACGTACTACGAGGCGACATGAGCCTCATCGGTCCCCGGGCCGAGTGGGAACGACTCGTTCTGATCTACGAAAACGAAATCCCCTGCTATCATTTTCGGCACCTCGTCAAACCCGGCATCACCGGCTGGGCGCAAGTCAACTATCCCTACGGCGGAAGCATCGGTGACACCCTGCGCAAACTCGAATACGACCTGTACTATATAAGACATTTCAGCTTCCTCCTCGACGCCACCATCGTGTTAAAAACAATTCACGTTATATTGTTTGGGAAGGGACGCTGAGCACACCGGCTCGCGCGAACCGCAATCCACAGTTTCTTTTTCCCATCATGAAGACCTACGACTTTGTCGCGATCGGCGGTGGCAGCGCCGGCTTCAACGCCGCCCGCGTCGCCGCTGACCTTGGGCTGAAAACCGCGATCGTCGACGGTGCCACCGATCTCGGCGGACTGTGCATCCTCCGCGGCTGCATGCCGTCGAAGACGCTCCTCTACATGTCCGAGGTATTGCACCTCGCGCAGAAGGGAAAAACCTTCGGGCTGAAAATCCCCAGCGCGCGCGCCGACATGAAGGCGATCCACGCACGGAAGAAGAAAATCATCGCCGAGTTCGCCGACTACCGCGTGCAGGCGCTCACCTCCGGCAAATTCGAGCTGCTCCGCGCGCACGCACGCTTCCTCGATCCACACACGCTCGAGCTCTCCGACGGAGGAAAAATTCGCGCCCGCCACGTCCTCATCGGCACCGGCTCCCGCGTCAGCGTTCCGACTGTCGCCGGTCTTGCCGACGTGAAATTCTGGACGAGCGACGACGTGCTCGACCTCGACTTCATTCCCAAGAGTGTCCTAGTGCTCGGCGGCGGCATCGTGGCTTGCGAGCTGGCGCAGTTTCTCAACCGGATCGGCAGCCGCGTCACGCTCGTGCAACGCAGTCAGAATATCCTCCGCGATCATTCGCCCGACGCCTCGATCGTTGTCCAAAAGGCGTTCGTCGATGAGGGCATCGAGCTCTTCGCGGGTACCCAACTCTCGCGCATCGTTCAGGATCGCCAGGGTTTCACCGTCGAGTTCCTCCACGATGGCAAGACGCTCACCCGGCGCGCCGCGCATCTGTTCAACGCCCTCGGCCGCGACCCCCACACCGCGCCGCTCAACCTCGCCGCCGCCGGCGTGACCACGCGTCCGAACGGCCAGATCGTCACGAACAAGTGGCAGCAAACCTCCGCGCCGCACATCTACGCCGCCGGGGATTGCGCCGGCCCCGCCGAAATCGTCCACATCGCGATTCAACAGGGCGAGCTCGCGGCGCGTCACAGCGCTCGAGTCCCGAAGCTGAAACCGGTCGATTACTCGCTTCTCCTCAACGTGGTCTTCACGGATCCCCAGCTTGCGACCATCGGAAAGCTGGAACGCGAACTCGACGCCGCCGGACAACGCTACCTGTGCGCGACGTATCCATTTAATGATCACGGCAAGTCGATCCTGATGGATGCGAATTACGGCTACGTTAAAGTCATCGCCGAGCCCGCGCGCGGACGGATCCTCGGCGCCGAGATTGTCGGGAAGGACGCCGGCGAGCTCATCCACGCTTTCAGCGGCCCGCTCGCAATGAAAGCCACGGTTTTCGATCTGCTGCGCGCGCCGTGGTATCATCCGACGCTCGCCGAGATCATCACCTATCCGCTCGAAGAAATCGCGGACAAGGTGAGGATCGAGCTGTGCAATCCGCCTCCGAAGCGGAAACACGCCGGCAAACGCGCGTAACCCGGGTGGCCGCGCCAGCTGGCCGCGGCCTCCCCTGACTGGCGGCTTCGGAAGCCCTACGCTCGCGCCAGCGCGAGCAGATCCGGCAAGTCCACGCGCTTCTCGTAAAGCGCCTTGCCGACGATCACCCCATCCAGATTGGCGTAACGTCGCGCGAGCTCCGCCAGCTTCACCACATCCTCGCGCCGGCTCACGCCGCCACTCGCGATCACGTTGAATTTTCCGGCCGCGAGCATCGCCTCCTGCGCCGCAAAATTCGGCCCCGTCATCATTCCGTCCGTGCCAATGTCCGTATGGATCAAGGTGCGCACGCCGAGCGCATCCATCCGCTGCGCGAGCCCGATCGCCGTCATGTCCGCCGTGGCGACCCAGCCCTTCACCGCGACTTGTCCATTCTTCGCGTCGATGCCGATCGCGACCTTCTCGCCGAAGCTCTGCACCAGCTCGCCGACAAACGATTCGCTCTCCGTCGCCCGCGTGCCGATCACGACCCGGCTCACGCCGAAGCCCAGCGCGCGCTCCACCGCCGCACGTGTTCTGAGTCCTCCGCCAAGCTGCACCTTCATCCCCAGCGCCGCGATCGCCTGCACCGCGGAAAGATTCTGCGGCTCGCCCGCAAACGCTCCGTCGAGATCGACGACGTGCACCCACTCGCTGCCCGCAGCGCGAAACTGCTCGGCGATCTCGGCCGGATTCGCCGCGTAAACGGTTTCCTGATCGGCGCGACCTTGCGTGAGCCGCACACAGCGGCCGCCCTTGATGTCGATGGCAGGATAAATGGTCATTCGGCAAAAACGTTTTGCGCCACGTTGCGGCGGCGCGAGACTAAAACCCATGTCGACTTACAAAGTCCCCGCGTTTCTCGCCGAGTTGCTCCACGCGCGCTCGCCTTCGGGTTACGAAAGCGAAGCCCAAGCGGTCTTCGACCGGCACGTGAAACCCGTTGCCGACAGCTACGCGAACGACGCGCTCGGCAATCGCATCGGCACGCTCAACCCCGCCGGCGATCCCGTCCTCATGCTCGCCGGGCACATGGACGAGCTCGGGTTGATCATCACCTACGTCAACAAGGAGGGCTTCCTCTATTTCGACACCATCGGTGGCCACGATCTCAGCGTGATCTCCGGCCGTCGCGTGATCATTCAAACGGCCAGCGGTCCGATCAAGGGCGTCACCGGCAAACGCGCGATTCACCTCATGGAGGACGAGGACCGGAAGAAGGTGCCGAAGAAGCACGAAATCTGGATCGACATCGGCGTGCGCTCGAAAGCCGAAGCGCTCGCCAAAGTCAGCATCGGCGACGCCGCGACTTACGATCACGAGCTCGAATTATTTAACGGCAGCATCGGCACGGCCCGCGCCTTCGACAATAAAGTCGGTGCCTATATTGTCGGCGAGACACTCATCCGGCTCGCGAAGGAAAAAAAGAAGCTCGCCGCCAAAGTCGTGAGCGTCGCCACCTCGCAGGAGGAAATCGGCGTGCGCGGCGCGATGACGTCCGCGTATCTGGTCAACCCGCATATCGCCGTCGCCGTCGATGTCGGACACGCCACGGACCACCCCGACTGCGACAACCGCAAATACGGCGAGACGAAACTCGGCGGCGGCCCGATCCTTTGTCGCGGCGCCAATATCAATCCAAAGATCTACGATCGCCTCGTGCGCGCGGCGAAGAAGCTGAAGATTCCCTATCAACTCGAAGCCGACCCGCGGCCGACTGGCACCGATGCGCGCGCGCTCCAGACCGCACGTGGCGGCATTGCGACGGGGCTGATCAGCGTTCCGCTGCGCTATATGCACACCCCGAGCGAAGTCGTCGATCTCGAGGACGTGGAACGCTGCGTACAGTTGCTCGTCGAGTTTGCGAAGGGGCTCGAAAAGGGCGACTACGCGCACTGGTAGTCATGCGCGACGGCTTTTCCAAGATGGGCGCGGGTCGGAACTCAGGCTGTAGCCATCCAATCGGGGAGCCCACGAAACACACGAACTACACGAAATAAAATACCTTCGGAAATTAGGCCCCTTGCGATCCGTCCTCACGAGAATGTAACATCAGCAAGCTAGTCCAAACTGCTCGCCGACGTTTTTTTTGATTTCGTGTGCTTCGTGTATTTCGTGGGCAATTCTGCCGCTTGTACACGATCGAGTTCAGGCCTCGGGAGCGCAGAGCTCGGTATGCGAGCGTGAGCGGGAACTCAGGCCGGCTCGGAGCGCGGCCTCGCCTGCATTATCGCAGCCTCCGCTTACGCCGCGTCCTGCTTCGGCTCGGCTTTGGTCGCCCGGCGCAGCGTCGGCTTCCGCCGACCCGCCACGACTGCGGAGTCGATCACGACTTCCGTCACATCGTCGCGCTGCGGCAGCTCATACATCACTTCGAGCATGAGATTCTCCATGATCGCACGCAGCGCGCGCGCGCCGGTCTTCAACTCGACCGCTTTGCCGGCGATCGCCTTCACCGCGTCCGGCGTGAGCTTCAAGCGCACACCGTCCATCGCGAAGAGCTTCGAGTACTGCTTCACCATCGCATTTTTCGTGCGCAGCAGAATCTTCTCGAGATCGGCAACCGCGAGCTGATCCAGCACTGAGACGACCGGCAACCGGCCGATAAACTCGGGGATCATGCCGAAACGAATCAGGTCCTCCGGTGCGAGGCTCTTCATCATCTGGTCCGGCGCGAGCGCCTTGTCGTGCTGCGCGGAAATCGAAGAGAACCCGAGACTGCGCGTGCCCATCCGCCGCTGTACGATCGAGTCGAGGCCGACGAACGCGCCGCCGCAGACGAACAGGATGTTCGACGTGTTGATCTGGATATATTCCTGATTCGGATGCTTCCGGCCGCCCTGCGGCGGGACGTTGCACGTCGTACCTTCGAGAATTTTCAGCAACGCCTGCTGCACGCCTTCACCCGAAACATCGCGCGTGATCGAGACGTTCTCCGTCTTGCGGCCAATCTTGTCGATTTCGTCGATGTAGATGATGCCGCACTCGGCTTTCTTCACATCGTAGTTCGCGGACTGCAGCAAACGCAGGACCACGTTCTCGACGTCTTCGCCCACATAGCCCGCCTCGGTCAGCGTCGTCGCATCCGAGATCGCGAACGGCACATCGAGGATCTTCGCCAGCGTGCGCGCGAGCAGCGTCTTGCCCGAACCGGTCGGCCCCACGAGCAGGATGTTGCTCTTCTCGACCTCGACGTCGGAAAATTCCGGCGAGATTGCGGCCGAGTCCTTCGACTGGCCCGAGTCGAACATCAGCCGCTTGTAGTGATTGTAGACGGCGACCGACAGAACCTTCTTCGCGTGGTCCTGGCCGATGACGTAATCGTCGAGCGTCTTCTTGATCTCCGACGGTTTCACCAGCCGAAACGCGGGCTTCGCATCGACTGCCGGCGCCTTCACTTCACGGTCGATGATCGTTTTGCAGACGTTGACGCAGGAGTCGCAAATGTAGACGCCCGGGCCCGCGATGATTTTTTTGACCTCCGCCTGCGACTTCCCGCAGAACGAGCAGAGAGTCATGCGCGCCGATTTTGCCATGTCGAAAAGGTGACGAGATGAAGAAACGTGTCGAGTCGCGAGTGGCTTTCACCGCGATGCGGTTTGCACCACCAAGGAATTAAATCCGCGCGGCGTCAGCCTGGTTGTGACGCCGTGCGACGGCTCTTGCTTCGGCCGCGCAACGGAAGCCGCCAACACGGCGGCCCCGACTCGGGAGAATCATCAGGCTGCGCTCTTCACGCCAGCGCCAGTCACACCCGCAACGGCCGCTTCGCGCGTCGAAGCGACGACGTGATCGACGATGCCATATTCCTTCGCTTCCGGGGCGCTCAGGTAATAATCGCGATCCGAATCCTTCTCGACCTGTTCCACCGCTTTTCCGGTGTGCTTCGAAATGGCCTCGTTGAGCGTCTTGCGCCAGCGGAGAATTTCGCGCGCCGCGATCGCGATGTCGGTCGCCTGACCGCCCGCTCCGCCGCTCGGCTGGTGAATCATCACGCGGCTGTTCGGCAGCGCGAACCGTTTGCCCTTCGTGCCCGCCGCGAGCAATACCGTGCTCATGCTCGCCGCCATGCCCACGCAGTAGGTGACGATGTCACACTGCAGGAAATTCATCGTGTCGTAGATGGCCATGCCACCGGTCACGACACCCCCGGGCGAGTTGATATAGAGATGGATGTCCTTCTTCGGATCCTCCATCTGCAGGAACAACAGCTGCGCGATCACCGCGTTGGCCACGTAGTCGTCGATCGGCGTGCCGATGAAAACGATCCGGTCCTTCAGGAGCCGGCTGTAAATGTCCCAACGGACGCTCTCGCGGCCGGTGTTCTCGACGACGCTGGGGATATGATAGTAGCTCACGTGGTGTTAGGTGGTTTACGGACCGGTCAAGCCTGCGGCTGGACGGTAGTGACCTTAGCTTTGGACACCAGAAAATCAACCGCCTTGTCGAAAATGATGCTCTGCTGCACCGAGCGCAGTTGCTCGCGATCGCCGGCGAGAGTCTTGACGAGCTTGTCCGGCTTCTGGCCCGAACGCATCGACTCGCGATAAACGAAACTATTGAGGTCGTCGTTGGTGACTTCGATTTTTTCCTGCTCCGCGATCTTCGCGAGGATAAGCTGCAGCTTCACGCGATTGTGCGCGGCTTTCTTCGCGCCATCGAACAGCTCCTTCTTGTCCTTCTCGAACTGCTCGGCCGGCACGCCGCGCCGCATGTTTTCCTCGATGAACTGGCGCAACACACCCTGCGTCTCCGCTTCGACGAGCGAGTCCGGCACCGGGAAATCCACCGCCGCGCCGAGATGCTCCGTGATCTGGCGACGCTGCGCCGACCGGTTCTGATACTCCTTCTGCATCTTCAGGTTGTTTCGCACCTGCGATTGCAGCCCGGCGAGATCGTCCACCTGCTGTGACTTGAAAAACTCCGCATCGAGCTCCGGCAGTACGCGTTCGCGGATTTCCTGAATTTCGACTGCGTAGACCGCCGTCTTGCCCGCGAGCGCCGGCAACGCGGGAAACTCCGCGGGGAACGCGATCGTGATGTCTTTTTTGTCACCGGGCTTGAGGCCCGCGAGTTGTTTGCCGAGGCCGGGAATCACACCCTCGTTCGCGCCTTCGACCTCTTCCCAGGTCTGCGGGACCTTGCCATAGAGCTGCTTGTCGGGCGCGAGGTCAGTGATCGGCTGGCCATCGATCGTGCCTTCGTAAGCGAGTTTCACATAGTCGCCCTTCTGCGCCGGGCGATCGGCCGGTTTGAAATCCGCGCGCTCGGCGCGAAGTCCCTCGATCACCTTTTCGACCTCCGCATCCGTCGGATCCGTCGGCGCGATCTCGGTCGTGAGGTTGCTATAGTCCGGCAGATTGAAATCCGGGCGGACATCGAGCGTGATCGTGATGTTGGCGGGAGCGCCGGCGGTGATCGTGCCTTCCTCCAGGTTTACGACGTTGAGAACATCCAGCTTCTCCTGCTCGAGCGCGGTGCGGTAAGCCTTCGCCACGACCTTCTGCTTGAAGTCTTCGCTGATCTCCTTGCTGAAACGCTTGGCGATCATGGCCGCCGGAGCTTTGCCGGGACGAAATCCAGGGATGCGTGCGACCTTCGCGATTTCGCCGACCGACGCCTGGTGTTCGGCATCGACTTCGCTCTGATCGAGCGTGACGACGAGATTCTTGCGCGTGGCGGAGACGTTATTGAGTTGGACGTTCACAGCGGAAATACGGGCGGGTTTTGTGTTAAAAGAATTGTCCACGGTAGGCCGCGAGGCAGGTCGGTCAATGACGGATTCTGCACGCTTGCGCGGCCGAAAGCCTCCGCGTTTGGTCGCTCGCAAATGTTCAGCTTTCGCGAACTCCTCGCCGTGCATGCACCGCTGCTGCTGATCGATGCGGCGTCGAAGCGCGTGCAAGTCGGCTGGATTTCCGGCGCGATCGCCGATGCCCGCTGGCAATCGAGCGAAGACGAAGCCGGCGTCGCGGTGTTTCAATGCATCGAGAAACTCGGCGTGCGCCTGGAGGATGCGACCGCCTTCGTGTTTTGCGACGGCCCCGGTTCGATTCTCGGCATCCGCACGAGCGCAATGGCTGTGCGCACATGGTGCATGCTGCAGCCGCGACCCGTGTTTGCCTACTCCAGCCTCGCCGTCGTCGCCCACGCACTCGGCCGCGACGATGTCGGCGTGATCGCGGATGCGCGGCGTGATGCGTGGCATCATTATCAGATCGGGCGCGGGCTGCGACGCGTGCCGACGAGCGAGCTAAGCGGCGAGCTCGTGACGCCGGAAGGATTTCGCAACTGGACGCCGCTGCCACCGCAGGTCGTCACAACGTCTTACACGCTCGCCGATCTCCTGGCGCTTCCGCGCGTAGGCGAAGCAGACCTGTTGCTGGCAACCGACGCGCCGGATGCGTTTCTGCACGAGGAGCCGAGCTACGTCACCTGGACGCCGCAGATTCATCGCGCCCCCGGCGAACGTTGAACGAGCGCGTTGCGTCGACCGCACGTGCTCGCGGCAATGAAACCGCGCGTGGCACGCCTTCGTCATTCCGGGCATGTCTCCTTCGCTGTCGCCTGACGTCGCTTGGGAACCGCTGCCTGCCTCCGCCTGGGACGCCGATGCAGCGCGCCATCTCCTCCGCCGCACGGGTTGGACGGCACGCACGGCCGACGTCGAACGCGCGATGCGCGAGGGTTTGGCGGCGACGCTCGACCGCTTGTTTCCCGAGGCGCCGCCCTTGCTGGCCAAGCCAAAACTCGTGGCGCGCCTCGAAGAGAACGCGCCTGCGATGCAGGCCGAACTGCGCAAGCTCGCCGGCGACGACCGGCTGCGCGCGCAACGTGAATTGCAGGATCGTTCCCGCGCTGGGATCCAGGAGCTCAGCATCAAATGGCTCGACTACGCGGCGCGTCCGGAAGCCTCGCCGACGGCCAAATGGGTCCTGTTTCTGAGCGACGTCTATGTCGTCTCGGCCGAGAAAGTCCGCAATCCCGCGGCTGTTTTCCGGCACTTCGACATTCTTGCGCAACACGGCCTCGGTCCGGCGCCAGCGCTTTCGAAGGCCGTATCGCGCTCCCCGGCGATGATCGTGTACCTCGATCTCGCGCAGAGCCAGCTCAGGGCGCCGAATGAGAATTTCGCGCGCGAGTTGTTCGAACTCTTCGTGCTCGGTGAAGGCAACTACACGGAAGCGGACATCAAGGAGGCGGCGCGCGCGTTCACCGGTTATCGCCTCAGGCCCGACGGTGTTTTTCGTTTCGACGAGCGGGCGCACGATCGCGGCGCGAAGACCGTGTTCGGCGAAAAGGGAAATTTCTCCGGCGACGATATCATCGATCTCGCGTATCGCCAGCCGGCGGCCGCCACGTTCCTGCCGCGAGAGATGGGAAAGTTTTACCTGAGCGAGACGCCGCTGCCCGCCGCGCATCTCGCGACGCTGGGCGAAGCGTGGCGCACAAAAAATTTCGAGCTGCGCGCGCTCGTGCGGACGTTCTTCGGCAGCCGGCTGTTTTTCGCTCCCGAGTTTCGCGGCAATCTCATCAAGAGTCCCGTGCAGTTCTATCTCGGCCTCATTCAGGACATGGACCTGAACGTCGCGCCCGTGCCGCGCTTCACCCTCACGCCGCTCCGCCAAATGGGCCAGACGTTGTTTCAACCACCCAACGTCCGCGGCTGGGTCGGCGGCCGGCAGTGGATCAACTCCGCGACGCTCGCCGCGCGTCGCCAGGTGGTCGAGATGTTCTTCACGCCGCTCGACGACAACGCACTCAACGCCGACGAACTGCTTGAGATCGTGGCAGCTCGCACGAATGGCATCGACCGTTTCACCGTGCCTGACGAACCGCTCGCGCCGCTGGCCAACCTCGATGCCCCCGCCGCCGCCAGCGAGCTTGCGAAACAGCTCCTCTCCGCCTCCGCCGCGCGCGCCGCCAGCCCCAGCCTCAACGAATTCCTCGCCGCCGGCGGCACCGATCCGAAACAGCGACTCCGCCGCATCCGCCGCGCCGCCGTCACCCTCATGCAATCCCCCGAATACCAGCTCTGCTGAAGAAAAAGACCCGAGACCCGGAACCGGGTCAGTCCAGTTTGGTTTCCTTAGTCTCCTGCCTGTGAGTCTCGGGTCTCTAGCCTCTAGTCTCTCTCGCCTCCCATGTCCTCCAACCTCACCACGCCTTTCCTGCCGACCACCCGCCGCGAGTTCCTGACCCGTTCGGGCAAAGGCATTGGCCTGCTCGCCTTCTCGCAGTTCGCTCCGCAGTTCCTGGTGCAATCCACGCTCGCGGCGGCGCCCGCGCCCGAAAGCGATCGCAGCATCCTCGTGCTCGTCCAGCTCGCCGGCGGTAATGACGGTTTGAATACGGTGATTCCGTTCGAGGATGCCGACTACTACCGGCTTCGTCCCACGCTCGCACTCGCGAAAGACAGCGTCCTGCGCGTCAGCGACACGCTCGGCCTTCATCCTTCGTGTACTGCGCTGCACCGCCTCTTCCACGATGGCAAACTCGCGGTGGTCCAGAACGTCGGCTACCCCAATCCGAACCGCAGCCATTTCCGCTCGACCGAAATCTGGGAAACCGCGAGCCGCAGCGATGAGTTCGCGGCGACCGGCTGGATCGGACGCTTCCTCGACAACAGCTGCGCGGGCATGCCAAAGGACTCCTCCGATCCCGTGGCCGTGCACATCACCAACACCGGCGTGCCGCAGTCGTTCATGAGCGCGCAGACGCATCCCACGTTTGGCCTCGTCCCCGGCGGCGGCAGTCGCCGCGATAACGAGGAATCGCGCCAGCTGCTCGAAAACATGATCGGCGATTCCGCGAGCGCGTCCGGCGCTGCCCTTAACACCGCCGCCGAGAGCAACGCGACTTTCCTGCAGCAGACGCTGATGAACACGCTCGTCACTGAGCGAAAGGTCCAACGCGTGATCGGCGCCTACCGCCCGGCGGCCGGCGCGAACTACCCGGGCACGCCGTTCGCCGCGTCGCTGCGCAACGTCGCCGCCCTCATCGCGGCACGACTGCCGACCCGCGTCTATTTCGTCACGCTCGGCGGCTTCGACACCCACAGCGGTCAGTTGCCACAACACGCGAATCTGTTGACCCAGCTCTCCGCCGGCCTGGCCGCGTTCCAAAAAGACCTCGAGGCGCACCAGCTCGATTCGCAGGTCACCACGATGACGTTCTCCGAATTCGGCCGCCGACCCAGCGAGAATCAAAGCCGCGGCACAGACCACGGCACCGCCGCGCCGCTCTTCGTCATGGGCTCACGAATCCGCGGCGGACTGCACGGCACGCCGCCATCGCTCAACGTCCAGCGCAACCAGGATATCGCGTTCACCACCGACTTCCGGTCCGTCTATTCGACCATGCTCGAGCGCTGGCTCGCGTGCCCTGCCCAGTCGGTGTTGGGCGCGAAGTTCGATTCGTTGGCTTTGATGGCGTAACGCCGCGCGTCACGGCCGCCACGTGCATTCGCTGTGACGGCAGGCCCGTTCGCATCTAGCGCGCATCGTAGATACCTCTATACCAGATCCAGGGTTTCCAATGTAGGCTCGGAGCGATGGTCCCGCTCCAGCGTATTCGGACTCTGTCCGCGCAGGGATGCCGCGTCTTGTACACGCGTCACGCTTGGCGCGCCCGATTCGCGCTGGTCCACACCTTCGCACTCGCGGTGCTGTTGGGAGTGGTGAGCCGCGTGGGCGCCGCGACTTCTTTCACATGGGATGGCGGCCACGCCGCGCAGGACGGATGGTCCTTCCAGCACAATTGGAATCCCAACGGCGATCCGCCGAACGACGGCACCGCCAACTTGATTTTCGCCGGCAGCATTCGTCTCACGCCCGACGCCGACAGCGCGAATTGGAGCGTAAACTCGATCACGTTCAGCGAGAGCGCCGGGGCGTTCTCGCTGAGCGGCGGCACACTCACCCTGCAGGGCTCTTCTGTCACCTACGCGCTGGCCAACAACTCCGCGAATCTCGTCACCATCGGCAACCCGCTCGCGCTCGGCGCAAACCAATCTTGGAGCGCCAACACTGCCGACCTCGCGCTTAGCGGCACGATCGCGCTGGGCACTCGCACGCTCACGCTCACCGGCAGCGCCGACACTCTCGCCGCCGGCGTGATCTCCGGCACGGGCTCCCTCGTGAAAACCGGCACCGGCTCGCTCACCCTCAGCGGTGCGAACACATATTCCGGCGGCACCACCGTGAGTGCCGGCACGCTGGTCGGCACCACCACGAGCCTCCAAGGCAACGTCGCGAACAACGCCGCGGTGGTGTTCGACCAAACGACTGGCGGATCCTACGCGGGCACGATCTCCGGCAGCGGCTCACTCACGAAATCCGGCATCGGTACCGTTGAGCTCGCTGGCGCCAACACCTACACGGGCACGACGAATATTTCCGGCGGCACGCTCGCCCTCACCGCCGCCAACGCACTCGCCGACACCACGGCCGTCACCGTCGCATCCGGTGCCACGCTGCAACTCGGCGCAGCCGCTGAAACCGTCGGCTCCATCGCCGGCGCAGGCAGCATCAATCTCGGAACGTTCAACCTCACCAGCGGCGGCACCCATGCCTCGACGACATTCTCCGGCGTCGCGAGCGGCACCGGTTCGCTCACCAAGACCGGCACCGGCACCCTCACGCTCAGCGGCGCCAACGCCTACTCCGGCGGCACGACCGTGAGCGCGGGCACGCTCCTCGGATCGACCGCCAGCCTGCAGGGCAACATCGCCAACAACGCCTCGCTCGTCTTCGACCAGGCCACGAATGGCACCTACGCGGGCGTCGTCTCGGGCTCGGGCGATCTGAACAAGCAAAACGCCGGCACCCTCACGCTCACCGGCGCGAACACTTACACCGGCAACACCCACATCAACGCCGGCACGCTCGCTCTCGGCGCCGCCGACGCGCTCGCCGGCACGACCGCCGTCAACGTTGCCACCGGCGCGTCGCTCCAGCTCAGCGCCGCCTCGCAAACAGTCGGCTCCATCGCCGGCGCCGGTGCGATCGATGTCGGTGCGTTCACGCTCACGACCGGCGCCGCGAACACATCGTCCGTGTTCGCCGGCACGATCGGCGGCACGGGCGCCCTGACCAAAACCGGCACCGGCACGCTCACGCTTTCCGGCGCGAACACCTACACGGGCGGCACCACCGTAAACGGCGGCACGCTGCAAGGCACGACCACCAGCCTGCAAGGCAACGTCCTGAACCAGGCCAGCGTGATCTTCGACCAAACCTCCAACGGCACGTATTCCGGCGCGATGTCCGGCACCGGCTCCCTCACGAAACAGGGCAGCGGGACCGTCACGTTGACCGGCGCCAACACCTACTCCGGCACCACCACAGTCAACACCGGCACGCTCGCCCTCGGCGCGTCCAACGCGTTTTCCGCCGCCAGCAATCTCACGCTCAACGCCGCCAGCAACGTCGATCTCGGCGGCTTCTCCGTCCAGGTCGGCACGCTCTCGTATCACACCGCGATCATCGATTTCGGCACCGCGGCCACGACGAACTACTTCCTCTTCACCGGCGGCGGCACCAGCACCGGCACACTCACGATCAACAACTACAACGCCACCCAGGCCGACGTGTTCGCTTTCCAGACCGGAGCCTCCGGCGTGACCGCCGGCTTCGTGAGTGGCGTTTATTTCTACGGCATCGGCGGCGGAGTCCTCGGCACCACGGGCCAGAGCCTCGCCGGCTACACCGGCCTCTGGGATACGATCGTGCCCGACACCTCGCCCTTCAAAACCTGGGACGGCGGCGGCACCGATAACAAGTGGAGCACCGGCGCCAACTGGAGTGGCGACAGCGCCCCGGTCGGCAGCACCACCTTGAAGCTCTCATTCGACGGCACCACGCGCACCGCCCCGATCATGGACGGTAGTTACAATGTGAATACGCTGCGTTTCGAGACCGGCGCCGGTGCGTTCTCCCTCACCGCATCCGGCGGCGGCAGCACGTTGAGCTTCGGCGGCTCCGTCCCCGGCATCATCCAGCTCTCCGCCAATAACCAGAGCATCGATGTCCCGCTGGCGCTCACCACCACCACCATCGTGGAGACCACGGGCACCGGCACATTGACCCTCGCCGGCTCGATCTCCGGCACCGGCGGCATCACGAAGCTGGGCGCCGAAACCCTCGTCCTCTCCGGCGACAACACCTACAGCGGCACGACGACCGTCAACGCCGGCACGCTGCTTCTCCGCCACTCCGACGCGCTCGGCGCCACCACCGCCGGCACGACCGTCACTGGCGGCGCCACGCTCCAGCTCGAGAACAACATCGCCGTCGGCGCCGAAGCCCTCGCGCTCGACGGCGCGCTGCGCAACACCTCCGGCGCGAACACCTATGGCGGCGCCATCTCCGGCAGCGGCACGGTCACGGTCGAGGCCGGCACCCTCACGTTGAATGGCGCTTCGGCCAACAGCTACACCGGCACGACCACGGTAAACACCGGCCAGCTCGACCTCGCCAAAACCGCCGGCATCACCGCGGTCGCAGGCAATCTCCTCATCGGCGATGGCGCCGGCTCCGCCACCGTCCGGCTCGTCAACAGTAACCAGATCTCGGATACGTCAGCCGTCACGCTCGCCGCCGGCGGCACGCCGGTTTTCAATCTCGACGGCGAGACCGAGACGATCGGCTCGCTCGCTTCCACCAACACCGCCGCCGCCGTCCAGCTCGGCTCCGGCAGCCTCACGACGGGCGGCGACAACACCTCTGCCGCCTTCGCCGGCGCCATTTCCGGCACCGGTTCCCTCACCAAGCAAGGCACCGGCACGTTCACGCTCTCCGGCGCCAACACCTATTCCGGCGCCACCACCATCGGCGCCGGCACACTGATTGCCCAGCACTCGACCGCCCTCGGCACCACCGGCGGCGGAACCACCGTGGCGAGCGGCGCCACCCTGCAGATCGAGAACAACGTCACGATCGGCGCCGAAGCGCTCGTGCTCAACGGCGCGCTCCGCTCCACCTCGGGCACCAACACCTTCGGCGGCGCGATCTCGGGCACCGGCTCCGTCACCCTCGAGGCCGGCACACTCACGCTCAACGGCTCCGGCGCGAGCACCTACACCGGCACGACCACCGTCAACACCGGCCAGCTCGACCTCGCCAAAACCGCCGGCGTCACTGCCGTCGCCGGCAATCTCATCATCGGCAACGGCTCCGGCTCCGCGACCGTCCGCCTCGTCACCTCCAACCAGATCGGCGACTCGTCCGCCGTCACGCTCGCCGCCGGCGGCACTTCGATTTTCAACCTCAACAACCAGGCGGAAACCATCGGCTCCCTCGCCTCGAGCAACACCGCCGCGGCCGTCCAGCTCGGCTCCGCCACGCTGGCGACCGGCGGCAACAACGCCTCGACCACCTTCGCCGGCGTAATCTCCGGCACCGGAGGCCTCACGAAAGAGGGCACCGGCACCTTCACGCTCACCAGCGCCCACACCTACACCGGCACGACGACCGTCAGCGCCGGCACGCTCGCGCTCGGCACGAGTAATGCCATCGCGGATACAAGCAGCCTCACGCTCGGCGCCGGTGCCACGCTCGCGCTCGGTGGCGCATTCTCCGAACGCGTCGATGTCCTCGGCTTCAACAGCTCGACGATCGACTTCGGCCCCGCGGGCACCGCGAACAGCTTCCTCTTCACCAACGTCGGCACTCACACCGGCACGCTCACCGTGGCCAACTGGACAAGCGGCACCGACATCTTCGGTGTCGCCGCCGGCACCGTCAGCCAGTCGTTCCTCGACAACGTTTTCTTTTCCAATCTCAACGTCGGCATCGGCGCCGTCCTTTCCGCGAGCCCCGTGGCCGTCGGCACCTACGGCAGCTTCTACACGTTGTCCCCGATCCCCACGTTTATCTGGGACGGTGGCCAGAGCACTGGCCCCGCCTCCAGTCAGGACGACTGGAACCAGGCCAACAACTGGAGCGGCAACATCGCGCCCGCGGTCGGCGCCATGAAGGCGATCGTCATGGCCAGTTCCGTTCGTCTCACCAATGACATGAACGGCGCCTTCCAGGCCAACAGCCTCCTCTTCAACAGCGACGCCGGCGCTTTCACGATCACCAGCAGCACCGGCGACACGCTCACGATCGGCGGCGGCGGCATCAACAATCAGTCGACGAACACGCAGACGCTGAACGTACCGATCGCGCTCAACACGAGCCAGACCTGGACCGCCGATAACGGTAACCTCGTGATCGCCGGCGCCTCCGTACTCAACAGCACGCACACGCTCAGCATCGCCGGCGACTTCGATACCACGATCTCCGCCGCGATCGGCAACGGCTCTGGCGGCCTCGTGAAAAACGGTTCCGGCACCCTCACCCTCTCCGGCGCCAACACCTTCACCGGCGGCGTCACGCTCAACGCCGGTGTCGTCTCTGTCGGCAGCGATGCGAATCTCGGCGACACCTCCGGCGCCCTCGCCTTCGCCGGCGGCACGCTCCGCACCACCGCTGCGCTCACGTCCGCCCGCGCCGTCACACTCGACACCGGCGGCGGCACGTTCGATTCCAACGGCTTCGACTCCACGCTTTCCGGCGCCATCTCCGGCTCAGGCAATCTCCTGAAAACCGGCGCCGGAACCCTCAACCTCACCGGCGCCAACACCTATTCCGGCGGCACCACCATCAGCGCCGGCACGCTCAGCGGCTCCACCTCGAGCCTCCAAGGCAACATCACGAACAACGCCGCACTCATCTTCAACCAGGCCGCCGACGCCACGTTTGCCGGCGCGGTCTCCGGCACCGGCTCGTTCACGAAGGAAGGCACCGGCGCCCTCACGTTGAGTGGCGCAAACACGTATTCCGGCGGCACCACCGTTTCCGCCGGCACCCTCCGCGGCAACACCACGAGCCTTCAAGGCAACATCGTAAATCAGGCGACCGTCGCGTTCGACCAGTCCACCAGCGGCACCTTTGCCGGCGCGATTTCCGGCTCCGGCTCGCTCGTGAAATCAGGCGCCGGCGCTCTCACGCTTTCCGGCACCAGCAGCTACACCGGCGCGACGCAACTCACCGCCGGCACGCTGACACTCGGCGGCAGCAACCGCCTCGGCACCACGACCGCGTTGACCATCTCGAGCGGCGCGACCTTCGACGTCGCGGGCTACACTCAAACCATCGGCTCCCTCGCCGGCGCGGGCACCGTGGCGCTCGGCTCCGGTTCGCTCGCCTTCGGCACCGACAACACCAACACCGTCTTCGGCGGCGCGATCACCGGCTCAGGTACGCTGGAAAAAGTCGGCACCGGCACCCTCACCTTCGCTGCCTCCGTCAACATCGCCGGCGAGCTCAAGCTGTCCGGCGGGACGATCGCCCTCGGCGGCTTCGACCTCACCGTCGATACCCTCCGCATCTCCGGCAACACGATCCTCGATTTCGGCCCGAACTCCACGATCACGGCCACGCACGTGATCATCGAGGACGGCAACGTCCTCCAGATCGAAAACTGGGTCGACCTCCAGAACTTCTTCTACGCCACCGGCTCACTCGTGAGTTTCAACACCATGACGCTCGTCACGACGCCCGCCCCGACCAATGTGCGTGGCGCCGCACCGCTGGACCAGATCTCGTTCACCGGCTTCGCCGCAAACACCACGATATGGCAGGGCTACGACCGGCAGATCACCCCGGCTCCCGAACCCGCCACCTACGGCGCGTGCTTCACGGCCGCCGCACTCGCCCTCGTCGGTTATCGCCGGCGGCGCACCCGTGCGGTCCGGCGTAAGTAAGCTTCGCCCGCTACGCCCTTCCGTTACGCGTTTTCCGTTCGGCCCGCGCGCGGGTCTGCCATTGAGCCCGGCGCCATATGCGCCGATGAAGAAAGCATGGTCGCTGCGACGTCTTCTTCGTCCTTTTCACGCCAGCGCGAAGATAATCGGTGGCGCGTCCTGAGAACCTGATTATATTGAATTTCCCGCCGCTAGCAGCGGGACATTACGCCAACAGATACGAGGCCGGCTCCGAGTTTGTGACGGGGCCGGCCTTTTCATTTCGAGACCGCGAAAGCAAAACGCTCCTCCACAACCTCCCACCTTTTGGTTCCGAGTGTCCCGACTCTCAGCTCTCAGCTTTCAACTCCGAGCCCCCGTCCCCGTCAGCACTTCCCAATTCCACACACCCGAAACCCCAGCTCTTTCAGCTTCCGCAAATCCAATATATTCCGACCATCGAACACGAACGCCGGCTGGTGCATGCCCTTGAAGATTTTCGTGTAATCGAGCGTTTTGAATTCGTCCCACTCGGTCACGACGACCAGCGCGTGCGCCCCTTCCGCCGCCGCGTAGGCGTTCTCCGCCACACTCAATCGCGGGTCTTCGCGCCCTTTGCCCAGCACGTCCTCGACGATCTCATCGGCAGGCACTTTCGGATCGTAAACGACCACCCGCGCCTGCTCCGCCAGCAGATCGCGGCAAACCGAAATCGCGGCCGACTCGCGCGTGTCGTTCGTGTCCTTTTTAAACGCGAACCCGAGCACCGCGATTTTCTTGTCCGCCACGGTATTGAAGAGCGAACGCACGATTCGCGTCGCGAAACGGCGCTTCTGCCAGTCGTTCATCTTCACCACGCCTTCCCAATAATGCGCGACTTCCGGCAGTCCGAAATGCTCGCACAGGTAGACGAGATTCAGGATGTCCTTCTGGAAACACGATCCGCCGAAGCCCACCGAGGCCTTCAGGAATTTCGGTCCGATGCGCGAGTCCTTGCCGATGGCGTTCGCCACTTCGTCGACATCGGCCCCCGTCGCCTCGCACAGGGCCGAGATCGAGTTGATCGATGAAATGCGCTGCGCGAGAAACGCGTTCGCCACGAGCTTCGAAAGCTCCGACGACCAGAGATTCGTCGTGATGATCCGCTCGCGCGGCACCCAGCTCGCATAGACATCGGTCAGCACTTCGATCGCCGCCTCGCCGGTGGGCGTCCGTTCGCCGCCGATCAACACGCGGTCCGGCGACATCAAATCGGCGATCGCCGTGCCCTCGGCCAGAAACTCCGGATTCGAGAGCACCTCGAATTTATACGACCCGGAATTTGCCGCGAGGATGTCCTTGATCGTCTCCGCCGTCTTCACCGGGATGGTCGATTTCTCCACGATGATCTTCGGGCCGTTCGCATGCTCCGCGATCGTCCGGGCCACTGACTCGATGAAACGCAGATCCGCCGCGCGACCCGCACCGACCCCGTAGGTCTTCGTCGGGGTGTTCACGGCGACAAAAATGATGTCCGCTGCCTTGATCCCCCCGATCACATCGGTGCTGAAATGCAGGTTTCGGCCGCGCGTCTGCCGCACCACGTCGTCCAGTCCCGGCTCGTAGATCGGCAACGTGTCGGAATTCCACGCGTCGATTCGCGCCGTGTTCATGTCGACCACGCGCACCTCGATTTGCGGAGCTTTCAGGGCGATCATCGCCATCGTTGGACCACCCACGTAACCAGCGCCAATACAGCAGATTTTCATCAGGAAAGCGGCCCACCTTTGGCGGCAGCTCCGCCGAATCCAAGACCTGATTTCGCCGTTTTCCAAAGCAGAGCGCACCTCATGTTCCGCAAGGATCTTGACGTTGCAGGTTGGGGATGGGCGGCCCGCCCGTCCGTTCAGGGTACGGGGCCGCGCAGCCTGCGCCCCGCACCACCCCCAGCACACCCCGCCAGGCCAGGGCCCCAAAATTAAAACCCCGCGCACCAGTCGCACCGCGCGGAACGGTTCCCCCCAACCGATTACCAAACAGGCAACCCGTATGCCGCCGACCGAGACACTCCACCCCACGCGTCGTCGTTTCTCGATGATCCGTTCGTTCGTCTTCGCGGACTTTCTCACGCTGGGAAACGGATTTTGCGGCAGCGGCTCCGTGCTGGCGGCCATGCAGTTCCTCGTGACCGGGCAAAGTCGCTGGCTCGTCGTCGCGATGGCGCTCCTGCCCCTGGCGCTTGTATTCGACTTCGCAGACGGACGCGTCGCGCGCTGGCGTCGGCGCTCCTCCATGCTCGGCGCGGACCTCGACTCCCTCGCCGATGTGATCTCCTTCGGCCTCGCTCCCGCGGCCCTCGGTTTCGCCGTCGGGCTCCGCGGCGCATGGGATGTCGCGATCCTGCTTTATTTCGTGGCCTGCGGCATCAGCCGTCTCGCGCGTTTCAACGCCACCGCGAGCACGCTCTCCGACGACAGCGGCAAGGTGAGCCACTTCGAAGGCACGCCGATTCCCACCAGCGTGGTGATCGTCGGCTTGCTCGCCGTGCTGTACACCCTCGACCGACTGAGCCCCAATATCTGGCTGGGCAGCTGGACTCTCGCAGGCTTCGTACTGCATCCGCTCACCCTCGTCTACGCCCTGAGCGGAAGCGCCATGATCAGCACGATCCGCGTGCCAAAGATCTGAGCCGCCGCGCTCTCCCGGTGCCCGGTCGCGGCCCATATTCTCGTTAAGTTTGGCCCCGACCTGCCGCCAATTCCCAGAGGGAGTGTAACGTAATACGTGACACTTGAGATCGGCTGTTTTTGTGGAGATCCACTGAAATTTTCGGGTTAGCGCATTGCGCCCCGTGCGCCACGCGACTGGAGTCGGCCCCGAATTCACCCCATGAATACTCGTTTCCGTGCTCTCCTTCGGCTGGTCGCATGTCTCTCCCTCACATCCTTCGCCGCCCGCGGCGAGGTGACGTTGCCCGCGATCTTTTCCGATCACCTCGTACTGCAACGCGACGCCACCGTGCCCATCTGGGGCTGGGCGGATCCCGGCGAGGCCGTGAGCGTCACCGTCGCCGGCCAGTCCCAGACCACGCGCGCCGCCACCGACGGCCGGTGGATGGTGAAGTTTTCCAACCTCCGCGCCAGCCAGCCGACCACACTCACTGTACGCGGCGAGAACACGCTCACGATCAACGACGTTCTCATCGGCGAAGTCTGGCTCGGTTCCGGCCAGTCGAACATGGCCATGACCGTCGCGCGCTCCAACGACCCCGAACGCGAGCAAGCCGCCGCCACGTTGCCACGCATCCGGATGTTCAAGGAAGAATCCGCCGCCGCCGCCACGCCCCAGCGCGAGGGCAAGGGCCGCTGGCTCATCTGCTCGCCTGAAACCGTCGGCGGGTTTTCCGCCACACTCTATTTCTTCGGTCGCGAGCTCCATCGCGCACTCGATGTCCCCATCGGCCTCATCAACTCGTCCGTCGGCGGCACCCCGATCGAATCGTGGATCGAGTCCGGCGCGCAGCGCGCGGTGCCCGAGTTGAAGTCGTTCGTCGCCACCGCGGAGGCAGAAAACGCCCGCATCGCCGACGAGGCCGCGATGAAACGCTACGAGAGCGCCCGCGCCAAGTGGGAGACAGCCGCGAAACAGGCCCGCGCCAAAAAACAAAAAGCCCCCAGGGCGCCGCAAAATCCCGCCGAAGTCATGGCGCGCAAAGGCAATATCGGAGGCCTCTATAACGGCAAGATCGCGCCGCTCATTCCCTATGCGATTCGGGGCGCGCTCTGGTATCAGGGCGAGGCCAACAGCACGCCGGCCAAGGCACCGTTCTACGAGCATCAGCTGCGTCTGCTCGTGAACGACTGGCGCACGCGCTGGGGTTATGATTTCCCCTTCGCCTGGGCCCAGCTGCCCAATTTCGGAGGGCCCGGCCGCGACTGGCCGGCCGTGCGCGAGGCGATGCTGAAAACACTCGCACTGCCTCACACCGGCATGGGCATCAATATAGACATCGGCGACGAGAAGGACATCCACCCGAAAAACAAACAGGAGGTCGGCCGCCGATTGTCACTCTGGGCGCTGGGCGATGTTTATCGCCGCGATGTGCCTGCAACCTCGGGCCCCCTCCCAGCGGGGCACGAACTTCGCGGCGGGGAGATTGTGCTGCTCTTCAAGCACACGAATGGCGGGCTCGTGGCGAAAGACGGACCATTGCAGGGCTTCCTCATCGCCGGAGATGACCGCCAGTGGAAATCTGCCACCGCCCGCATCGACGGCGACCGCGTGATCGTCTCGAGTCCCGAGGTGCCGCGTCCCGTCGCCGCGCGCTACGCGTGGGAAAACTATCCCACCTGCAATCTCTATAATGGCGCCGGCCTTCCCGCGTCGCCGTTTCGCACCGACGATTGGAAATAATATAGTCTCCATTCCCCGCTCCGCCGCTCGCTTTCGCTGAACCCTCACCGCACCTCGCTCGCATGACGCGTTTTCCTTTTCGCCTGCCCCTCTTCGCCGCCCTGGGCGTTGTGATTGCCACCTCGGCCGTCGCCGCTCCTGCGGCCGGCCCCGCGAGGAAACCCAATATCATCGTTTTTCTCGCCGATGACATGGGCTTCTCCGACCTCGGCTGCTACGGCTCCGAGATCCCCACGCCGAATATCGACGCGCTCGCCGCCGGCGGACTGCGTTTCAATCAATTCTATAACAGCGCCCGCTGCTCACCCACACGCGCCGCGCTGCTCACCGGCCTCGATCCCCATCAGGCCGGCGTGGGCGTGCTCGCCAACGACGCCCGGCCCGACGGCACCAGCAGCGCCCCGCCCGATGCGGGCCCGGGCTATATACAACATCTCAACGACCGCTGCGTCACGCTCGCCGAGGTCCTGCGCCCCGCCGGCTATCATACCTATATGGCGGGTAAATGGCACGTCGGCGCCTTCGGCACTCCGCAATGGCCCCTCGGTCGCGGCTTCGATCGTTTCTACGGCGTGCTCGCCGGCACCGTGAGTTATTTCAAGCCCCAGGCGCCGCGCCCGCTCATCGACGGCGATCGGCCGCTGCCTCCACCCGAGGATCCCAACTTCTATACCACGGACGTCTTCACCGATCATGCCCTCCGCTTCCTGAGCGAACAGAAGGACCGCGCGCCGTTCTTCCTCTACTTCGCCTTCAATGCCCCGCATTACCCGCTCCACGCCCGCAAGGATGATATAGCGAAATTCGTCGGCCGGTTCCGCGCCGGCTGGGATACATTGCGCCACGAACGCCACGCGCGCCAGCGCACCCTCGGATTGTTCGGCAAAGACGTGGAGCTCTCCCCGCGCGACGACACCGTGCGCGCCTGGGACAAACTCACCGACGATCAGAAAACCCAACTCGATTATCGCATGGCCGTCTATTCCGCGATGGTGCATCGGCTAGACCTCAACGTCGGCCGCGTGGCGGCCGCCTTGCGCGAGCGCGGCGAACTCGAGAATACGTTGATCCTTTTCCTCTCCGATAACGGCGCCAGCAACGAGCCCGGCACCGATCTCGGCGGCGGCGCCTTCGCCAATATCAACGACCCGTTGAAGCGCGGCCAAGGCGGCGCCAAAGGATCCACCTATGGCGCCGGCTGGGCGAATCTCTCGAACACGCCTTTTCGCCGTTTCAAATCGCGACTGCACGAAGGCGGTATCTCCGCGCCACTGATCGCTCACTGGCCGGCCGGGCTGAAGACGAAACCCGGCAGCCTGACCGATTCGCCGGCCTATATCACCGACATAATGCCGACCGTGCTCGAGCTCACCGGGGCGAAGTATCCGGAAGAGTTTCGTGGCCAGCGACCGTTCACGCTCGAAGGCTCCAGCCTCGCGCCGATCTTCCGCACCGGCACCCGACCCGCACGCGAATGGTTTTTCTGGGAGCAATATAACAACCGCGCCGTCCGCCGCGGAAACTGGAAAGCCGTCCTGCCGGCCGACAGCAAGGGCAATTGGGAACTCTACGACCTCGCGCGCGACCGCACCGAATTGCACGATGTCGCCAAACAGAATCCCGCCATCGTACAGGAGCTCGTCGCCGCGTGGGAGCGCTGGGCGAACACGCATCAGGTGCTGCCTAAAAAAAGAGCCCGTTGAGTCCCGGCGGCAGCCGCGCAACCACCGTGCTGTCGCCGCGTCTTGCTCAAGCCGACGCCTTCACCTGCCCCGGATCCCCGGCCGATCCCCTCTGATCATGACCTTCCGTCCCCTCTTCGTGGTTGCGCTGGCGCTTGTCGCCGGATCTGCGGGCGACTGCGCCCCATCGGCGGCCGTCGCGCGAAAACCGAACATCGTGCTCATCATGGCCGACGATTTCGGGTACGAATGCGTCACCGCCAACGGCGGTCAATCCTACTCGACCCCGCAGCTCGACCGGCTCGCAGCGACGGGCATGCGTTTCGAGCAATGCCATGTACAGCCGCTCTGCACGCCCACCCGCGTGCAGCTCATGACCGGCCTCTATAACGTACGGAACTATATCGAGTTTGGCGCCATGGATCCGAAGGCCGTGACGTTCGCTCACTTGCTGAAATCCGCCGGATATGCGACCGGAGTCTGCGGCAAATGGCAGATCGGACTCCCGCCCGAATCGCCGCAGACGTTCGGCTTCGACGACGCATTTCTCTGGTGGCACATGCGCCGCGCCTCACGGTATCCGAATCCTGGATTCGAGCACAACGGCATCGCGAAAGACTTCAAGGGCGGCTACGGGCCGAAGGTGGTCAACGACTTCGCGATCGATTTCATCACGCGTCACAAGGAGCAGCCGTTCTTCCTGTATTACCCCATGATGCTCACGCACGGGCCGTTTCAACCCACGCCCGACAGCCCGGAGTGGGATCCGACCTTCGGCGAACGCGACGGACACAACGTGAAGCATTTCGCCGCCATGACCGCGTATATGGACAAGCTGATCGGCGAGCTCGTCGCCCGGCTCGATACGCTCGGCCTGCGCGAAGACACGCTGCTCATCTTTCTCGGCGACAACGGCAGCCCGCGCGAGGTGTCCTCGCAGTTCAAGGGCGGCGCATACCCTGGCGGCAAAGGCGGCAGCACCGCGCGTGGCACGCACGTGCCGCTGATCGTGAACTGGCCCGGTCGGATTCCCGCGGGCAAAGTGAATCGCGACCTCATAGCCAGCACGGATTTCCTCCCCACCCTCTGTGAGGCGGCCGCCGTCGCGCTGCCGAAAGCCATGCCCCCGGACGGCCGCAGTTTCCTGCCGCAGTTGCTCGGACAAAAAGGTCAGCCGCGCGAGTGGTCTTACTTCTGGTATGCACCCGACGGCGGTGCGAAACCGAAATATGAATTCGCGATGAGCACCGACTATAAACTCTATCGCGACGGCACGTTCTTCGATCTGCGCTCGGATTGGTTCGAGGAAAGACCGCTCCACGTTGCCACCCTGAGCGGCGCATCCCGGGTCGCCGCGCAGAAACTGCAGGCCGCCCTCGACCACTATGCGCACGCACGGCCCGCGCATCTGCTGCAGCCTTACGAGACCGCGAAACAGGCCAAAAAAGCCGACCGGAAGAAAAAGAAGCAGTGAAAGAGTACTCCCGGCCACCGCGCTCGCCTGCGCCTGGTCGCCAGCGTTCCGCCGCCCATCGCATTTAATCCTCATGTCCTTTTCCTCAAAGACGCTCATTCTCTGCCTTGCCTGTCTGCTGGCCGTCACGCTCCGCGCGGCGGATCGTCCGAATATTATTCTTATTATAGGCGACGACATCAGTTGGGATGACTTCGGTTGCTACGGGAATTCCACTGCGCGCACGCCGAACGTGGACCGGCTCGCGGCGCGCGGTATCCGTTTCACGAATGCGTTTCTCACCGCCAGCAGCTGCAGCCCGAGCCGCAGCAGCATCGTCACCGGTCGTTATCCCCACAACAACGGCGCGGCCTCCGAGCTCCATCGCCCGATCGAGTGGAATATCCCCCGCTTTCCCGCGCTGCTGCGCACGCAGGGCTATTATACTCTCCTCTCGGGCAAGAATCACATGTCGCAGGAAAAGCCGCCCGCCGGTGAGAAAGCGCAACCGGAACCCTTCGAGGTCGTCGACAATGGACAGAGTCCCAAAAATCACGGCGGTCACTCGAACTGGGTGAAGCATCTCCAGGAGCGTCCGCGCGACCGGCCGTTTTTCTTCTGGTTCGCATCGCTCGACGCTCATCGCGCCTGGGACGGCGACAAGGATTGGGACGAGACCGCGTATGGCCCGAAGCACGATCCGAAAAAGATGCGCGTGCCGCCCTTCCTCGTCGACGACGGCCCGACCCGCTCCGATCTCGCCTCCTACGCCAACGAAGTCACGCGGCTCGACCACTATATTGGCCGGGTCATCGCGGAACTGGAGCGCCAGGAAATCCTGAACGACACGCTGATCTTCGTCCTCGCCGACAATGGGCGGCCGTTTCCGCGCGCGAAGACGCGCGTCCACGACAGCGGCATGAAGACCGCCCTCGTCGCTCATTGGCCCGCCGGCATCAAACGCCCCGCTATATGCCGCAGCCTCGTAAGCAGCATCGATCTCGCTCCCACCATTCTCGAAGTCTCCAGAGTCGAGATTCCCGCAACCATTCAAGGCCGCAGCCTGCGGGCTGTATTCACCGATCCCGCCGCCCGCGTGCGGCGCTTCGCCTTCTCCGAACACAACTGGCACGACTACGCCGCGAATGCGCGCGCCGTGCGCGACGGCGAGTATCTCTATATAACAAACCTCCGCCCGGAGCAGCCATGGCAGGGCCCCGCAGATTCAGTCCGGTCTCCCTCGCACGCCTCGCTCCAGGCCGCGCGCGACCAGCGTGCGCTCTCGCTCCCACAACAGGATGTGTTTCTCGCGCCGCGCCCGGCCGAAGAGCTGTATCGCGTCACGGAGGATCCGGATCAGCTCAAAAATCTCGTGCCAGATCCGGCCCACGCCGCCGCCTTGCGACGCCTCCGCGAGGTCATGGCCCAATGGCGCGACGAAACGGCCGACAGCGCGCCGACCGATCCCTCGATCGACGGCTTCCATCGCGAGACGGGCGAGCGACTCTTCCCCAATCGCGACACCAGCTACCACCGCACGCCGGCCGGCAGCGATCGCGACGCCGCCCGCGTGAACCGTCCGGGACCGTTTTAATCGTGCGGTGAACTGACGCGCGCCCCGTCTGCAATGCGATCGGGCGGGTGAATGATCGCCAGCTCGCCCAAAGCGAGACCGGCGCGCACTTCCGCGGCGATGCCGTTGTTGTGGCCGATCTCGACTTTCCGCAGTCGCGCTCGTCCACCGTCGACGACAAAGACCATCCAATCGCCGCCGCGCCGGAAAAGCGTTCCCGTCGGAACCTGTACTATATCATCTCCGCGCCACGTCACGATCCGCGCTTCGACGCGAAAGCGATCCCCCAGCTCACGGCCCGGCGGCGGCGCCTCGATGAAATCGACGCGCACCTTCACGCGCTGCTCTTCCACCCCGAGCGCGGAGATCTTCGTAAAGCCCGCGCGCTCCACCAAGGTGACACGGCCTCGCAACGACCCCTCGCCGCCCCATTGTTCGATCGCCACGTCCGCTCCCGGCGCCACGCCGACGGCGTCGCTCGACAGCAGCTCGATCTCGGCCTCGAGGTCACGCGGATCTCCGACCTCCATGATCGGCTGCCCCGGGGTGACCACACGCGCGCTCTCCTCGAAGACGTTCAGCACGTAACCGTCCACCGGCGCGACGATCCGCAGCGGCTCCGCGCCCTCCTCCGCCGGACGCTGCGCCTGGAGCAGCGCGGCGCGTGCCTGGGCGATCTCGAATTCCGCGACTCGCACCGCGAACTCCGCCGCGTTGGCTTCGCGCACCAGCACTTGCACGCGACTTTCCGCGACGTCCCATTCCTGCGCGGAAATCACCTTGCCGCGCCGGAGCGAATCGGCCCGGGCGAGCTCTTTCCGCGCGAGCTCGAGCGATGCGCGGACGCGCTCGAAATCCGCCACGCGACTCTGCCGCGCGGCCTCGACCGCCTGCACGCGCGCCTCCGCCTCGGCCCGTGCGCGCGGATCGAGAAACGGCGAGGTCGCCGGTTCAATCGTCGCAAGCACGGTCTTCCCGGCGTGGATTCGAGCGCCCGCCCGGAGTTCCACCCGGTTGAGAAAACCCGCGAGCGGCGGCGAAATTGTATAGCGATGCCGGATACGCGTCTTGCCTTCCTCCAGCACCGAGACGACCAGTTCGCCGCGCGTGACCGCGGCCGTTTCGACGCGCAGCGGCTTCGGCCACAATCCCGCCACGATCGCAATCAGGACCATGCCTCCGATGGCGTAGGGCACCAGTTTCCTGCGTCGCCCCGCGCGGGCTCGGGCGTCACGTGCGTTGGTCGATTTCGTGGATACGGGCGGGTTTGGTGTCATTGCGACTAATCTCTGGCTTTTAGGACGCCGATGAGGTCGAGGTTGCGGAGCCGTCGACTGACGACAACGAAGGACAAAGCCGACGAAGCGAGCACGATGAGCACCGCGGTGGCGTAGGTCCGCGACGTCAGGACAAGTGGCATGCGCACCGATTCCGTGCTGGCGGCAGCGACGAGCGCTTTTGCGAGCTGGCTGCCGATGTACAATCCCGCTGGCAGCGCGAGTAGCGTCAAAAGCGCGAGCTCTCCGACCAGCACGCCGGCGACTTCGCGCTGCGTGAAACCGACGACGCGCAGCGTGGCCAGGTCGCGCGTGCGTTCGGAAAGCGCGATCCGCGCGCCGTTATAAACGACCCCAAACGACACGATGATCGCGAACGTGAAATAGATTCCCTGCATCACATTCATCATTGAGCCTGTCGTCTGGTAGAAACTTTCCCGTGCCGCAGCCGTGCGTGTGACCGTACCGATGCGCGACGCCTCCTTCACCTTCAGCAGGAAATCATCCCAGTATGCCCCGTCGACCGTGAGGTGCGCCCCGCTGATCGTCCGGCCTTCGCTGAGCAACCGGCGCAAAGCATCGATGTCCATATAAGCGCCGACACCGGCGAAATCGGTGATCGTCCCCGCGACGAGTGTTTCGAGCACGGGCCTGCGCCCCTCCTGGATCTCGACGCGCACGGTTTCACCGGGACGCACACCGAGGATCTCCGCCAGTTTTTCCGAAAGCAACAGGCCCGAGAGCGGCGGCGCGACCGGCTCGCCGCGATCGTCGAGCAGCAGGTTCAATCGCGCATCACGCGGCATCCCGGTGATGCTGACCCGGCGCTCGCGATGCCCATGTACGAGCCGCGCCGGCGAGCCGCGAAAAGGCTCCGCACTCAATACTCCTGGCAAGTGCGCGAGATCCCCGAGCACCCTGAACGATCCCGGCTCGATCAAGCCGAGCGTCACATCGTGTCGTTGGGCGAGCCGCCATTGAAACTCCATCAGATACGTCACCCCGTCGCGCATCGCGCCCGGCACGATCGGAATCGCCGTCGCCAGTGCGAGACCGAACGCGGTGAAGAACGCCTGCCACGGTTTGCGCTCGAGATTGCGCAGCGCGGTGCGAAACGCCGGCGACACGAGTTTCTGCAACCCGAGACGCTCGAGCGCTGACGGCTTGAAATCCCCTGGTGGCTCGGGCCGCATCGCCTCGGCCGGCGGCAGCACCATCGCCTGGCGGACCGCTCCCAGCACGCCGAGAAAAGACGTGACACTACTCGCCACCAGTGCGGCCACCATCGCCGACCAGTCGGGATGAAACAGCAACTCCGGGAAACGAAAGAACCGGCGGTAGACGATGACGAGGTTGTTGCCCAGCCACAGCCCGAGCACGCTGCCGACGACCGTCGCGATCACGACGACGACGAGCGCAAATTTGAAATAGTGCCAGCCGACCGCGCGGCTCGAATAGCCGAACGCCTTGAGCTGCGCGATCTGCTCGCGCTGCAATCGCACGAGCCGCGTGAGCGCGGCACTCGTCATGAAAGCCGCGACGCTCAGGAACAGCGCCGGAAACGCGACTGAGAATCCGCGCAACACCTGAATGCGATCGTCGACCAGCCGCGCCGAGCCGTGCTCCGTGCGATCATACGCGACCAGCCCGCCATACGGCTCGAGCAGCCGGTCGAGCGCCGCCATGATCGCGCGCGTATCGGCTCCAGGCGCGACGTCGACCACCACGTTGTTGAATGCGCCGTCAAGCCCGAGCGCGATCGCGAGTTCGCGCTCGTTCATCCAGAAAACTCCGAACCGTCGGTTGTCCGGCGCGATCGTGCCCGGAGGCAGCTCGAAAACAAATTCCGGTGAGAGCGCGATGCCGACGATCCGGAGCCGCTCGTGCGCGCCGTAGATCGTGGCATCGATCACGTCACCCGGCTCGAAACCGTGCGCCTCCGCGAAGGCTTCGCCCACGAGCACTTCATTCCGGCTGCCGATCTCGGGCATTCGCCCCGTGCGCAGAAACAAGCGGTTGAGCTGCTGCGGGCGATCTTCCGGAATCGATAACAACGTGCCGTCCGCAGGCTCCTTCATGCCCGGCAGGTTCAGGATCGCCGCACCGCGCACCCGCGTCTCGACGCCCGCCACGCCGGGGATTTCGGCGAGTCGCGACCGCACCGAATTAGGCGCGCGCTTCAATTCGCAAAACACATCGGCGAAACGGTGGCTCGTGTAGTACGCGTTGCGCGTGATCTCGAGCGAACGAACCAGGCTGCGCGCCATGATCATCATGGTGAGTCCGCAGGCCATCACCAGCGCGATGGCGGTGACTTGTCCCTTCATGCCGCCGAGATCGCGGAGGAGCTTGCGATCGAGCGGATGCATGGCGCCTACCAGGAGAGCGAGCGCACGGCGCGGCGCTCGCGATTCACCTCGATCGAGGTGATCCGCCCGTCGGAAAGATGAATGACACGGTCGGCCATCTCCGCGATCACCGCATTATGCGTGATGACGACGGCCAGCGTGCCCAGGTCGCGATTCACGCGCTCGATCGCCTCGAGCACGGTGAGTCCGGTCTTCACGTCGAGCGCGCCGGTTGGCTCATCGCAAAGCAGCACCTCGGGCCGCTTCGCGATGGCGCGCGCGATCGCGACGCGTTGCTGCTCGCCGCCAGAAAGCTGCGAAGGAAAGTGATCCATCCGCGCGCCGAGCCCGACGAGCTGGAGCGACTCTTCCGGCGTCATCGGATCGCGCGCGATCTCGGTGATCAACGCGACATTTTCGCGCGCCGTAAGGCTCGGTATGAGATTATAGAACTGGAAAACAAAACCGACCGCGCTTCGCCGGTATTCCGTCAGCGCCCGTTCATCCGCGCACGTGAGATCGGTCTCGCGATAGGTCAGTGTGCCATCCGTCGGCACATCGAGACCGCCGAGGATATTGAGCAACGTGGATTTTCCGCTGCCCGACGCGCCGAGCAGCACGACCAGCTCACCCGCAAACAGCTCGAGATCGATGCCATTCAACGCACGGACCTCGAACTCGCCCGTGGAATAGACCTTGGTAAGCCCGCTCGCGCGGAAGACGGGTTGCGACCCGCGCTCCACGCGGGCAGCGGGCACAGAATCCGGCGTGGACGATTCTGGCGTGGGAGACGTATCCATATGAAGCCCTCACGGTGAGAGCTGGCGCCAGTCGCCGCAAACGTTTGCGTGATGTCGCGTTTTCATCGCAACCAATGGTCGCCGGGCGGGCATCGACGTGCGCGACCATGGGAGCGCGCGTTCCGGCCGACCTTACCGGCGGCTCTCTGGTTCCGGATGAGACGAATCCCACCGGCCGAATCAGTCGCGGCCCCATGTCCATTTGCCAGGCAGCAGGCTAACATTCCGCGGGATGAAGACCTCATCGCGACGCGCCGACGCAACAAGGAGGACGGCATGGCCCTGAAAGCATGGCAGTTCGCCACGATCATGTTGGTGGCCCTCGCGATGGCCGCAGCGGTTTGCCACTTCATGGAGCTGCCGGGCAAAATGGAATACGACGCGCCGCTCTATGTGATGCTGCATCGGACGCTGTACCCGACGTTCGGTCAAACCGCAGGCATCGCGGAGGGCCTCGGCGTCATCTCATCTGTCGTGCTCGTCTGGCGCGTGCGCCAGCAGCGCGCTTTCCGTCCAACGCTGATCGGCGCGATTCTCATGGTGATAGCGCACGTGGTGTTCTGGACGATTGTACAGCCGGCGAATGAAATGATGGCCAGCTGGCCCCTCGAAAAAATCCCCACCGACTGGACGCGTTGGCGCAACCAATGGGAATATGCTCACGCCTCACGCGCAGTCCTCATCATCGGTGCACTCGCCGCCCTCGTGATCTCGATCCTGCGTGATCCTTCCGCCAGTCGCAGCAAGTCGTAGCTGCGCACAGAAATCACGGAGCGGATCGCTCGTTCTTCCGGGTCGCAACGCCCGATTCCTTCGTTACCGCCCGCCGCTCACTGCATCGGCAGCTTCAGCTCCAGCCGCTCGTCCCCGCGCAACACCACCACCGCGACGCTCTCGCCCGCCTTCCGCGTCTGCAGCAAGCGCCCGATCAATTCACCTTCCGTGATCCGCGACGCGATCCCGTCGATCGACACGATCACATCCTCTTTCTGAAACCCGGCCTTCTTCGCCGCCGCATGCTTGCCGTATTGGCCGACGCCGCGCGCCAGCAACGCCAGCCCATCCGCCGATAAACCGCGCGCTCGTCGCGCCGCGTCGTCGAGATCGACCAGCGACATCCCGCCGAGCGCCATCGCCCGCATCGACCATGTGCCCACTCGCCGTGAAATATCCGACGTCGCCCGCCAGCCTTCGCTCAGTCTGAGCGTCACCGACACGTTCTTGCCGCCACGCTGTACAATCGCGGGCACCACGCCCGCATCTGGAGCGCGATGCAGCACCCACGCGAAGTCCGCGATCGAGATCAGCGGCTGTCCGCCCAACCGCACAAACTCGTCACCCACCCGCAAACCCGCCTCCGCCGCGGCAGAACCCGGGGTCACCGCGCTCACGCGCGCCACATGGTCCGGCGCCAGCGTGAGCCCGATCGTCTGCGGCGCCGGCATCGGGTAAACATGTTCGAGCGGCACCGCCTCGCCTTTCTCGCGGTACGCTGCGCGGAACGCTTCGCCCACCTGATGGCAATGCACGCAGCTCTGCACCACGTTGCCGCCCCAGTTCAGCTCCCGTCCGTACTTCGTCGCCAGCGTCGGGAACTCCACCGGCGTCCGATACGGCACCGGACCGCCCTGCTTGCCGCGCAACGCGTCACGGTTATTTGGATACGCCCGGTGCAACGCGAGCGCCGCCTCCAGCGCCCGCCGATAACCCACCGTCTCTCGCGCCTCCGGATCCACCTGGTGCGTCCACGAGCCATAGCGGCCGTAAAGCGTGCCGTCCGCATTGAAGATCAACGTCGAGAACGACAGGTCGTAATCGAACTGAAACCGCGTCAGATCAAGGGCGTTGGCGTTGATCACGCGCACGCAGACAAACTGGTCGAGCACCGGCGCCAGCGCCGGCTCCGTCAACACCTCCGCGTCGAGCCCCACGCACGACAGGCAGGGCACGCATCGCAGGACGACGAGCACCGGCTTCCCGCTCCGTTTCGCCTCCGCGAAACCACGCTCCACGTCATTATAAATCCAGCGCGCATCGTTCTCCATCGTCGCGCGATCCTTCCGCACCGCGCCTTCCCGATCCTTCACGGTCGCCGCTTCCAAACCAGAGCCGGCCACCAGACCGAGCATCCACAGCAGGGGTAAACGTTTCATCGTTGCCCGTGATGCCGCGCCGATTCGCCCCGCGCAATCCCGGTTTGCCTCCGCTCCCCATCAACCCTGCTTCTGCCAGTGTTGGGCGAGTTTCCGGCGCAGGAATTCCACGCTCTCCGCGAGTTGCTCCATCCCGTCGACGCCATCTTCGATGCTGATCCAGCCGTCGAAGCCCACGCTCTTCAGCTCCGTGAAGATCGCGTCGTAGTCGTTCAGTCCGCGCCCGATCGTGCCGTGGCGCAGCCGCTTCGCGTAGCCTTCGACTCCGCCTTCTTCACGTCGTAAATCCTCCAGCGTCCCTTCCGCGAGATATCGATCGCTCGCGTGCATCGTCACGACGCGATGCTTCACGCGCCGCAACAACTTGAGCGGATCGTCGCCCGCGAGAAACGCGTTGCTCGGATCGTAGTTCACACCGAAACGCGGGTGGTCGATGCGCCCCACCAACTCGCAGAAGACGTCCATCTTCTGCGCGAACTCCGGCTGGCTCCAGAAGTCGTCCTTGTAGTGATTCTCGAGAATGAGCGTCACGCCGCACGCCTCCGCCTCCGGCAGGCACGCCTCGATGCAACCCACGACGAGATCCAGCCCCTGCGCCCGCGTCAGCTCCGGCCGACGCTGGCCGGAGAGCACGCGACAATATTTAGCGCCCAGCGTCGCCGCCATTCGGATCCAGGTTTTCTCCCGCTCGATTTCCGCGCGCCGCGCCGCCGGATCCGGCACCGAAAAATCCGGCGAGCAGCACAACATCGGAATCACCAGACCGCGGCTCTCCACCTCGCGTCGCGCCTCCGGCCAGTGCTTGGGATCGGCCAGCTCGAGAAATCCGCTATAGTATTCCAGCCCGTCGAGCTGCAACGGCACGGCGAGGTCGATCCATTCGCGCAACGTCATGGTACCGTCGCGCGCAAGTGCGTGCATGAAGGCCTTCGGAATGGCAGCGAGTTTAGGCATGAGAAAATCGGCCGTTACTTGTCCGCCGTCTTGTTCGGATTGCGCCCGATCAGCGAATACTGCTCCAGATCGACGACCGCTCCGCTGATCGGCCGCGACTCGTCGCCCAGCCAGTAGACCGCCGCCGTCGCGATCTCCTCCGGTTGCATCAGCCGGCCCCACGGCGCGAACTGCGACGGCACGTGCTCGGGCCAGTCCCTCGGCATTCCATGCTCGATCTGATGGGCGTATTCCCGCTCCGTCAGCACCCAGCCGACATTGAGATGATTCACGCGTACGCGATCGGCCGCGTGGGCATTTGCGAGATTGCGCGAGAGCGTCTGGAGCGCGCCTTTTGAAATGCTATAGTCGAGCAGATTGGCCTGTCCGCTGTACGCATTGATCGAGCCGATATTCAGCACGCAACCCGCATTCGCCTTCAATTGCGGGAACGCCGCCTGGATAAGAAACAGCGCCGCCCGCACGTTGACCGCCATCAACCGCTCGAAAAACGCCGGCGTTGTCGTCGCGAGATTCGCCCGGGCCACGATCGCGGCGTTGTTCACGACGGCATCGATTTTTCCGAACGCCGCCATCGCCGCGGCCGCGATCCGCGCCGGACTCTCCGGATCAACCAGGTCATCGAGATGCAGCGCCGCACTTGCACCGAGCTTTGCCACGACATCCTCACCCTCGCGTCGCTCGATTCCGTGCACCAGCACACGCGCGCCCTCCTCCACCGCACGCACCGCGATCGCGCGCCCGATTCCGCTCGTGCTGCCGGTGACGATGATGACTTTGTCCTGCAGTCTCATGACAAAATAAATTGATCACGAAGGCACACGAAGGGGGCACGAATCAGAACCACCGCCGCCGACGACTTCTGGTATTTCCTTATTCGTGTCCATTCGTGCTTCCTCATTTCATTCGGGCCGCAGCACCGCCTTCACGATCTCGCCCCCGTGCATCTTCTCGAACGCCTCATGCCATTGCTCGAGCGGCCACACGCCGCCCGTGATCGGTTTCACGTCGAGCCGGCCCGAGGCCAGCAGTGCCAGCACGCGTTCCCAAATCGGCCAGTTGTGGCTGAAGCTCCCCTGCAGCGTGATGTTTTTCTGCACCAGAGGATCCAGGGAAAAACCCAGTGGCTGCGGCCCCCAACCCACTTTGCTGATCCAGCCCGCTGGCCGCACGAGCTCGAGCGCGAGCTTCAACGCCGCCGAGGCGCCCGCCGCGTCCACCACTCCCTCGACACCCAGCCCGTCGCGCTCGCGCGCCCACGCCGTCGCATCGCCGACGATCACCTCGCAACCGTAGGCTTTCGCCACCTCGAGCCGCGCGCGATCGCGCTCGAGTCCGACCAGCGCAACATCGGCGCCCGCCAGCCGCGCCATCGCCGCGCACAGGATGCCGATCGGTCCCGGCCCGAGCACGATCACGCGATCGCCCGGCTCGATCCGCGCATTGTGAATCACCGCGTTATAGGCGACACAGCACGGCTCGGTCAGCGCCGCCTGCTCCATCGCCAGCCCGGCCGGCACCCGATGCAAGCACCGCGCCGGCACGCGGACGAAGCGCGTCATCGCACCGTCCACGCCATAGCCAAAGCCTTTTCGATTCGGATCGAGATTATAAAGTCCCGCGCGCGTGAGCGGGCTGTTCGCATCGATCACTGCGGCCGTTTCGCTCACCACGCGATCGCCTTCACTCCAACCGCGCACCGCGCCGCCGAGCGCCGCGATTCGCCCGCCAAATTCGTGCCCAAGCACCACGGGATAATTCACCGGCCAGCTGTGGCTGCTCGTCCATTGATGCAGGTCGCTGCCGCAAACGCCCACCGCCTCGACCGCCAGCACGACATCGTCAACTCCGGGCTCGGGCCGGGGAAACTCGCGCAGCTCCACGCTGTGCGGCTCACGACCGAAATTCACCACCGCCGGGCTCTTCATAACGCGCTCCCCGCTTTGGATTTCACCGCCACATCGCCATAACCGTGCACGCGTTCGCAGATGATCCGCAGCGTGCCTTCGAGATTCCCATCCGCCGTGCGAAACGCCTCCGCATCCACCGCGAGCGGCGCGCCGATCACGACCAGCGGAGCACCATACTCCGGCGTTCGCACCGCCTGCTCGAGCGTGAGGCCACCGACAGCCTGCACCGGCACGCTCACCGCCGCCACGACTTCACGCAATTGATCCAGCGGACTCGGCATCCGTTCGCCGCGCGCCGCGATCCCGCGCCGCTCGTCGTAACCGATGTGGTGAATCACAAAATCGCACCCAAGATCCTCCAGCTCACGCGCGCCGGCGACCATGTCCGGGCAGCCGAGATTGTCGCCCATGACTTTCACGCCGTAATCGTGCCCGGCCTGCACCACGACCTTCAGCGTCTCGCGATGCGCCCGGCCCATGACGACGACGTGCGTCGCGCCCGCCTTCGCCATCATCTCGGCTTCGAGATAACCGCCATCCATGATCTTCAGATCGGCGACAATCGGTGTATCCGGAAAACGGCTACGCAGCGCGCGCACCCCGTGCACGCCTTCCGCGAGAATGAACGGCGTGCCGGCCTCCAGCCAGTCGACGCCGGCACGAAGCGCCATCTCCGCGGTCGCAAGCGCTTCCGCGCGGTCAATCAGGTCGAGCGAGATCTGGACAATCGGGCGCATGGGGTAAGCGGCCGCGAGACTGCGCAAATCGCCATCCCGCCGTCAACTTCCCTGCAACGCTCCGTGAGCGACCGCCGCGTTCCCTCACCTCACCTGCAACGTATCACCCTCGAACGTCAGCCCGAATTTCGGCACGACAACGGCCTTGCGGCTCGCCTCTTTTTTCACGCGGCCCGCGAGCCACGCGTCATAGCCGGTCTCCTGCGCGATCGCGAGCGCCACGTCCACATTCTCCGGCGCCACAAACGCCGCGAAGCCCACGCCCATGTTGAACGTCGCGTACGCTTCACGCAGCTCGATCGGGCCCGCGTCCATCATGAATTGAAACAGCGCCGGCGCCGGTCGCGGATCCGTGATTTCATACACGAAGGGCTCTTCGAGCCGCATCAGTTTGCGCCAGCCGTGTCCCGTCACATGCGCCACGTAATTCAGCTTCACGCCGCGCCGCTGACATTCGCGCACGAACGCCACGTAGATCACCGACGGCGCGAGCAGTGCCTCGCCAAATGTCCGCAGATCTCCGTGCCCGATGGGCGTCTGGTATTCCAGCGGCAGCTGCGTCGCGAGCCGCCGGCAAAGCGAAAGCCCGTTCGTCTGCACGCCCGAGCTCGCGAAGAAAATAATCCCGTCGCCGTCACGCACGTCGCCGACGATCCGCAGGTTTTTCGGCGCGATTTTTCCGATGGCCGAACCCGCGAGCACGATCGCCTCCGTCTCCACTACGCCGCCGAGCGTCGGTGTCTCGCCTCCGCCCCATACTGCGCCCGCTGTCCGGCACGCGTCCGCAAATCCCTCGACGAGGGCGTTCGTGCGGGTCTCGTCCGCAAACCAGCCCGAGTCGCCCACCGCCGCGTGCATCGCCACCGAGATTGGCAGCGCTCCGCACGTGATGAGGTCGTTCACAATCGTCGCCACCGTATCGATCGCGATCTCCTTGTAGAAACACTTGCCTGTCGCGGCATACACCGCGTCGGCCACGAGATTCTTCGTGCCGAGTCCTTCCTCGACGTGCGCCAGAAAGTGATCGGCCGCTTCGATCAGGTAAGCGCTTTCGCCGCGCGTCGTCGCAGGCTCGGAGTAACCGTGATCCCGCAACACGCCCGCGGTCGTCCGCGCCGCCTTCTGACACGCGCGTTTGAACGCATCGAGCTGATCGTAACGAACCCCGGATTTTTCGTAGCTAAGCGACATGAAGGAAAACAACAGCGGTTAACGATTCCCCGGGTGAAATCCGATCTTTGGTTTCGGCTCCTCTTCCGGCTCCGGCGCATCGAGCAGCGGCTGCAAACGGGAGATCACTTCGCACAATACCGAATCGTGCTCGATCAACCGGCGGTCGATTTCGGCGAGACGTTTGAGAATCGTGGCGTTCGCCAGAATCGTGTCCCGCATCTGCACGAACGCGCGGACAAGATAGAGACTCATCTCGATCGCACGCTCGCTGCGGAGAATATTCGCGGCCATCAGGGCGCCGTGCTCGGTGAACACACGCGGCGGTTTGCGACTGCCGCCGTGCTGCTTTTCTAAGGACGCAAATTGCGATCTTAAACCCGCCGATCCATCGGAACTTGATATCGCATTTTGCGATATCAAGTTCGCAACTTCCTCCCGTGTAAGAAAGAACGAGAAATCATCCGGGAACTTACTGGCATTTCGTTTCACCGCCTCGTTCAACCGAAACGTGACCACCCCATACAACTTCGCCAGATCCGCATCCATCACCACGCGCTTCCCCCGCACCGTGAAAATCCGCGGCAAGCCCGGCTCCTGCCCCCGCCCCTCCGCTGTTTTCGCCGCGCGCATCCTCAATAACTCCGGCCGTCGTTCTTCTCGTAGAAATTAATATAGGCCTGATTCACCACGCGATAGCCGCCCGGCGTCGGATACTTGCCGGTGAAATACCAGTCGCCGCGATGATTCGGCACCGCTTCGTGCAGGTTCTCGATCGTCTGGAAGATGATCTCGATTTCACCCGGCCACTCGAGGTTCTTCGGCCGCACGAGCTCGACCACGCGCCGCGAAATCTCCTCCGGCGCGAAGGGCTCGTAGATCCGCCGCACGTGGTTTTCCTGGCCGCCCCGCGCGACTTCGTCACGACAAAGCTGATACACTTCCTTGAGCAGGTTCCCCTGCCCGCGTTCGTGGATCAGCGATACCGCCGCCTCGAACGCGATGAATTTCCCCAGCTCCGACATGTCGATGCCGTAGCAATCCGGGTAGCGGATCTGCGGAGCCGTCGACACGATCACGATCTTCTTCGGGTTCAGCCGCGCCAGGATCCGCAGGATCGAGCGCCGCAGCGTCGTGCCGCGCACGATCGAATCGTCGACCACCACGAGGTTGTCCTTCCCCGGGTCCACCGAGCCGTAGGTGATGTCGTAGACGTGGCTCGCCAGTTGGTTTCGCAACTGCTCCTGCCCGATGAAGGTGCGGATCTTGATGTCCTTGCTGACGACTTTCTCGCCGCGCGGCCAGTTGCGCAGGATCAGCTCGTCCAGCATTGCCTCATCGAGCGTGCCATCGCGGCTGGCCTTCATGATCGCCGCCTTCACCTCGTCGCGGCGCAGGGTGCGCAGAGACGACATCAACCCGTAGAACGCCGTCTCCGACGTGTTGGGGATGAAGCTGAAGACCGTGTTGCCCCAATCGCGCCCGATCGATTCGAGAATCTGCGGCGCCAGCTTCCCGCCCAGCGCCTGCCGCTCGCGGTAAATGTCGACGTCGTTCCCGCGCGAAAAATAAATCCGCTCGAACGAGCACGACGCCCGCGGCAACGGCGCCGTGAAGGGCATGGAACTCACCGTCCCGCGTTTCTTCACCACGACCACGTGGCCCGGCTCGACCTCGCGCACGTCGTCCACCGCCAGATCGAACACCGTCATCAACGGCGCGCGCTCCGAGGCAAACGCCACAACCTCGTCGTTCTGGAAATAAAAACACGGCCGGATGCCCGACGGATCGCGCACCACGAACGCATCGCCGTTGCCGATCAGCCCGCCCAGCACGTAGCCGCCGTCCCACTTCTGCGCGGCCCGCGTGATCACCCGCGTGACATCGAGGTCTTCGCTGATTCGCCGCGTCAGCTCCTCGCCGCCCAGGTCGCGCTTGCGGAGGAAGCGGTAGATGTCCTCGTGCTCCTCATCGAGGAAGTAGCCGATTTTCTCGAGGATCGCCTGCGTGTCCGTCGCGAAGATCGGGTGCTGCCCCATCGCGATCAGCGAGCGGTTCAGCTCCTCGGTGTTCGTCAGGTTGAAGTTGCCGCAAAGCGCGAGGTTGCGCGTCGGCCACGGGCTGCGCCGGAAAAACGGATGACAGGACGAGATGTTGTAACCGCCGCTCGTGCCGTAGCGCAGATGGCCCATCAGCAGCTCGCCGGCGAAGTCGAAGTTCGCCTTCACCGTCTCGGCGAACTCGGGATGGATCACGCCCGCATCCACCTTCTTGTGATATTCGCCCAGCAGCGAACGGAAGATCTTGTCCAGCGGGTTGGCCTTGATGTTGCGCTCGCGAAACATGAACGGCGCGCCCGCCGGCATGTCGAGTTTCACGCTCGCCACCCCCGCGCCGTCCTGGCCGCGGTTGTGCTGCTTTTCCATGAGCAGGAAAAGCTTGGTGAATCCCCACAGCGGCGTGCCGTATTTCTCCTGGTAGTAGGAAAGCGGCTTCAGCAGCCGAACCAATGCGACGCCGCACTCATGGGTGATGCGATCGCTCATGCGCTACAGTGCCGAGGGCTGACTTTGGTCCACACAGTGTTTAAAAGGCGCTGATTCCGCTGAGGCGCAACGAATGGTCAACGGCTTTTTGTCCCCGCCGCGTCTTAAGAATCACGCAACCGATTCCCCGCCCCTTGACCGCGCCCCGGATGTTCGCGAGCGTCTTCGTTTCCTCAACCATGCTGATCCTCCGCGGCTCGCCTGCCCTCTCGCAATTCCGCCTCCAGAAGCTCCTTCAGGATCTCAACGCGGCCGGAGTGCCCGCCCGCTCCATTGGCGCCGAATTCGTGCACCTCGTCGAGCTCACCGCGGACCTCTCGCCCGCGCAACGCGGAGTCCTCGAGCAGCTTCTCACTTACGGCCCCACCCGCGCCGCCGCAAAAATCGACGGCCTCGTGCAAATCGTCGCGCCACGCCCCGGCACGATCTCACCGTGGTCCTCCAAGGCGACCGACATCGCCCACATCTGCGGACTCGTCAGCGTGAAGCGCATCGAGCGCGCGATCGAATTCACGACCGACCTCGGCACCTCGTCCTCCACCACCGAACAACGCGCCACGCTCGCCGCGAAGCTCCATGACCGGATGACGCAGACCGTCTTCAACGACCTCGCCAGCCTCGACATCCTCTTCAGTCACGATCAGCCCCGCGCATTGACCGGCATTCCCGTCCTCGCGGAGGGCCGCGCCGCGCTCGCCGCCGCCAACGCCACGCTCGGCCTCGCCCTCGCCGCCGACGAGATCGATTACCTCGTCAACGCCTTCACCGCCCTCGGCCGCGACCCGCACGACATCGAGCTCATGATGTTCGCGCAGGCGAATTCGGAACACTGCCGCCACAAGATCTTCAACGCCACCTGGGACATCGACGGCGAGACGCGTGACCGCTCGCTGTTCCAGATGATCAAGAACACGTATCAGCTTCATCAGGACGGCATCCTCTCCGCCTACAAGGACAACGCCGCCGTGCTCACCGGCACCCGCGGCGGCCGCTTCTACGTCGATCCGAAAACCGGTGAATTCGCCGCCCACGACGAGGACATCCACATCCTCTGCAAGGTCGAGACGCACAACCACCCGACCGCCATCTCGCCCTTCCCTGGCGCCGCCACCGGCTCCGGCGGCGAGATCCGCGACGAAGGCGCCACCGGCCGCGGCGCGAAACCCAAGGCCGGCCTCACCGGCTTCACCGTATCCAATCTTCGGATTCCCGGCGCCGAGCAGCCCTGGGAAAACAATTACGGCAAACCGAACCGCATCGTCTCCGCCCTCGACATCATGATCGAAGGCCCGCTCGGCGGCGCCGCCTTCAACAACGAATTCGGCCGCCCCGCGATCAACGGCTACTTCCGCACCTTCGAGGCGAAGGTTCCCGCCGCTGCATCAGGCTCCAATCCCGAAGTGCCAAACAGCGGGTCGGAGGTTCGCGGTTATCACAAACCGATCATGCTCGCCGGCGGCCTCGGCAATATCAAAGCCGGGCACGTCGCGAAGGCCGGAATTAATCCCGGCGACAAACTCGTCGTTCTCGGTGGACCCGCGATGCTCATCGGCCTCGGCGGCGGCGCCGCGAGCTCGATGGCCAGCGGCCACGGCGACGAGGATCTCGATTTCGCCAGCGTGCAGCGCGACAACCCCGAGATGGAACGCCGCTGCCAGGAAGTGATCGACCAATGCTGGGCCCTCGGTACGGAAAACCCGATCGCGTTCATCCACGACGTCGGCGCCGGCGGCCTCTCGAACGCGTTGCCCGAGCTCGTCAACGACGGCGGTCGCGGCGGACGTTTCAACCTTCGCCAGATCCCGAACGACGAGCCCGGCATGAGCCCGCTCGAGCTCTGGTGCAACGAATCTCAGGAGCGCTACGTGCTCAGCGTCCCCGCCGATCGCATCGATACCTTCGCCCGACTCTGCGCCCGCGAGCGCGCGCCGTTTGCCATTGTCGGCGAAGCCACCGACGAAAAACGCCTCGTCGTCGAAGACCCGCATTTCAAGAACACGCCGATCGACATGCCGCTCGAGGTGCTCCTCGGCAAACCCCCGCGCATGCACCGCAGCGAGACCTCGCGCCAGCGCCCGCTCGCCCCCCTTTCGCTTTCACTTTCACTCGCCGAGGCCACGAGGCGCGTCCTTGCGCACCCGACCGTCGCCGACAAGACGTTTCTCATTTCCATCGGCGACCGCACCGTCGGCGGCCTCATCGCGCGCGATCAAATGGTCGGCCCCTGGCAGGTTCCCGTCGCCGATTGCGGCGTGACCGCAGCCGCCTTCGATGTCTTCACCGGCGAAGCGATGGCCATGGGCGAACGCACGCCCGTCGCCCTCAACAACGCCGCCGCTTCCGCCCGGCTCGCCGTCGGCGAAGCGCTCACCAATCTCGCCGCCGCGCAAATCGGCGACCTCGGCAAGGTGAACCTCTCCGCCAATTGGATGGCCGCACCCGCCGTCCCCGGCGACGGTGCCGATCTCTACGCCGCCGTCCAGGCCGTCGGCATGGAACTCTGCCCCGCACTCGGCATCACGATTCCCGTCGGCAAGGATTCGATGAGCATGAGCACCGTCTGGCAGGACGCCGGCGGAAAGGAAAAACGCGTCACCGCGCCCGTCTCGCTCATCGTGTCGGCCTTCGCCTCCGTCGCCGACATCCGCCTCACGCTCACACCGCAACTCCAGCAACTCGACGACACCGTCCTGCTCCTGATCGACCTCGGCCGCGGCCAGAATCGCCTCGGCGGCTCGATCCTCGCGCAGGTTGTCTCCCAGATCGGCGACGCCCCGCCCGACGTCGACAGCGCGACGGACCTAAAGAACTTCTGGCAGGCGATCCAGCAACTCGGCCGCGAGAAAAAGCTCCTCGCCTATCATGACCGCTCCGACGGCGGCTTGCTCGCGACCGTCGTCGAGATGGCCTTCGCCGGCCACACCGGCGTCGACCTCGAGATTCCCAACGGCCACGAAGCGTTCTCCTCGCTCTTCAACGAAGAGCTCGGCGCCGTCATCCAGGTGCGCAGCTCCGACCTCGACGACGTCTCCGCCGTCCTGCGCCAGCGCGGTTTCAAGACCTGCACGACACGGCTCGGCACGTTGAACAAAACGCATTCGCTCCGCATCAGCCGCAGTGGCAAAGTGCTCTTCGAGGAAAACCTCTTCGCGCTGCGAGCGATCTGGTCCGACGTCACCCGCCGCATCGCCGCGCTCCGCGACAACCCGGCGTGTGCAGAATCTGAATACAACCTGAAGCTCGACCCCGCGAACCCGGGAATCACCCCAAAGCTCACCTTCTCCCCTCCCGCTCCGAACTCTCAGCTCTCAGCTCTCAGCTCTCGGCCTCCAACCGCCCGCCCGCCCATCGCCATCCTCCGCGAGCAGGGTGTCAACGGCCAGGTCGAGATGGCCGCCGCCTTCACGCGCGCGGGTTTCCGCGCGATCGATGTCCACATGACGGACATCCTCAGCGGCCGCACCTCGCTCCGCGATTTCGTCGGCCTCGCGGCGTGCGGCGGCTTCAGTTACGGCGATGTCCTCGGCGCCGGCGAAGGCTGGGCCAAGAGCATCCTCTTCAACGAGCGCGCGCGCGCCGAGTTCACTGCCTTCTTCGCCCGCAAAGACGCCTTCGCCCTCGGCGTGTGCAACGGTTGCCAGATGATGAGCAATTTGAAGTCGCTCATCCCCGGCGCCGACCTCTGGCCGCGTTTCGTGCAAAACAAATCCGAGCGCTACGAAGCCCGCTTCGTTTCCCTCAAGATCGAGCCATCTCCCAGCGTGTTCTTTGCCGGCATGGAAGGCTCCGTAATTCCGGTCGCCGTGGCGCACGGCGAAGGTTTCGCCGAGTTCACCGATGCCGCCACTGCGCAACGCTGCAGCGACTCCGGCCTCGTCTCCGCGCGCTACGTCGACAACCACCACCGCGTCACCGAGCAGTATCCGCTCAACCCGAACGGCTCGCCCTTCGGCATGACCGCGCTCACGACGACGACCGGACGCGTCACGATCATGATGCCGCATCCCGAGCGCGTGCACCGCACCGTCACGATGAGCTGGCATCCCGCCGACTGGCCTGAAGAAAGCCCGTGGATGAAACTCTTCCACAACGCCCGCGCATGGGTCGGGTGACGGAGCACGCATCACGCTATCATTTCCAGGTAGGAGCCTGCTTGCGGGCGATGGTCTGAAGTAGCACGGGCGTCCCGCCCGTGTTCCGGCTCACCGGCTGAAAAACCGGTGCATGCGCCACGTCATCGCATCGCCCGCAATCAGTTCACACCACGGATACGCCGCTCACGGCACCTCGTAGACTTCCGTGAGCGCGACGCCGGTGGCGTTGTTCACGCCGGCCGCGACGACGGAATACGCGCCGGGATTCAGCACCACGATCACCGCCGCATCCGCGCTGTCCTGCGCGAAGGGAAACGCCGCGTTCCGCACCCACGCCTGCCGGATCTCGGGCTTGTTGCCCCAATCATCGTTCGTCGCGACAACGTCGTTTCCGCTCATGACCGAGAGCCGCGGATTCGCCAGCGCACCCGTGACGCCAAACTGCGTCAACGCTGGCCCGGCGACCCGGATCAGCAGCGTCTTCGGCTGCGTGCCGCCAATCACGAAACCCGTCACCGACACGTCGTCGCCGGTGCCGACACGCCCGCGGTTCGCGAGATTCACGAGGATCGAATCACTCGCGAGTGGGAGCGGCTCGCTGAACATGAAATCGTCTGTCGCCACGACATCGAGCGTCGCAGTGTCGCCATTTCCCGCCGCGAGCACCCGGTTGCCTTGCGTCACACGCACACGCGCCACGCGTTCGCCGTCCGGATAAAACACGCCGAGAAACGAGAGCCCGTTGTCCGCCACCGGTGCGAAATACCGGCCGAGCGATTGCCCTGCCGCATTGAAGAACTCGAGCGCCGTCGAGTCCGGCAGATCGACGTCGCAGAACACGACGCCCATGCCGTTCACCGTCGCCGACGTGCCCGGGCTGCCGGGAACGAAAAACGTCGTGTCGATGATCGTGCTGCCGACCGCCGCAAAGAGCCGCTGCTCCGTGAACGCCTTGAAACGCGTCGCGTAGCTCGGATCGATATTGCCGAACCGCACTGCGGCCGATGTCGGATTATCCGTGTCCGCGCTCATCTGCACCGTCGCACCGGCGGTCGGCGTCGTAAACACCACGCCGCGGCGCACGTTGTTATTGAAGAAATCCGCCGGCATCGCGTTCGGTGCGGACGCGGTATCGGGCGCGCCATCCCAATTCACGTTGCGAAATCCGGCGGCAAATGGTCCGGCCGCAGTATTACTCGCGCCACCAAGCGCTATATCGGCGCGATACGCCGCTACGGCCGTCGCCAGGTCCGCGGGCGTTGCGCCGGTCGCGGTCGTGATCTTGGGAGCGCCGAAAGCCGGCAGAGCGGCCAGCCCGCAGGCGGCCGCGATGGAGAACAGGTGAGTTTTCATTAATTGCAACAAGCCGCTGCGTTCCGCGGAAATGCGTCCGCTGCGGTCGATATATTATTATCCGGACCGTGGCCCGCCCGCCATACGACGGTCGGGGGAACCCTGAATATACGAACTGTTACATATGAGGGCTTGCCCCGTCGTCCCCGCGGCATTGAAAGCAGAACCTTTATGCAAGCGCTGGAGACCCGCACGCCCTTCACCCACAGCGTCAATCAGCTCTCGACCACGAGCTTGCGCGCGCTGCACGCCGTCCTGCCCAAGCTATATAGTGAGACCGATGCCGCCGAGCTGCCGCGCACCTTCGCGGATGCGCTCGCCGAGCTTGTTCCAGGCGAGTCGCACGGCGTCGTCGTGCACGATCGCGAAGCCGGCCGGCGCTTCTGGCATTTGCGCCCCGCGACGTCCGCCCACGAACAGCTCGTGCCGGTGTTCTTCGCGAATTTCCACGAGTTCGCTCCCGCCGATTACCGCAAGCTCACCGGCTCCGGCACCGCGCTCGCCTTGTCGGATTTCGTCGCCCGCCCGCGGCTGAACGAACTCGCGATCTATAACGACTATTACCGTCAGCTCGGTCTCGAGGACGATCTCAACATCAACGTGAAACGCGGCCACGTGGTCACGTGCGCGGCCGTCATGCGCCGCCGCCGCGGTTTTCGCAACGAGGAGCGCGAACTCATGAACGCACTGCGCCCGCACTTCAAACAAGCGTGGGTCAACGCGCAGGCGTTCAGCCAGCTGGCCGCCGCGACCGCCGTCGCCCCCGTGCCCCCGACCGAATGGTCACCCGAGCCGCTCGAGGTCCGCTACGGTCTCACGCCGCGCGAGGCCGAGGTGCTTATCTGGGTCGGTCAGGGGAAAACCAATCCGGAAGTCGCGGCCATTCTCGGCATCCGGCCCTATACTGTACGCACGCATCTCGAGCGCGTGTTTGCAAAGCTCGGCGTCGAGACGCGTCACGCTGCCGGGCTCTGTGCGATCGAGGTGCTCGGCATGCCGCGAAACTGATCCGCTCATCCACTACGACACTCGTCGTAGGCCACGGCACAAACAGGTCTGCGCGCGGTTCGCATCGCGCGTTATGAAAAGAATCCTGAAGTGGTCCGGCATCACCGCCGGCTTCCTCCTCCTCGTGGTGCTCCTCGTTGCTGGCGGCGTCTATTTCGCCAGCGAGCGGCGCCTCAACAAACGCTATAACGTGACCGTGCAGCCGGTCGCCAGGCCCGCCGCCGCCGATGCCGGCGCACTCGAGCACGGCAGGCATATCGCGCAGACGCGCGGCTGTCTCAGTTGCCATGGCCCCGACCTGGGCGGCTCCAAGGTCGTCGATGATCCGCTCATCGGCCGGTGGCACGCCCCCAACCTCACGCGTGGCGCCGGCGGCGTGTCACCCGATTCTGGAGACATCGATTATCTCCGCGCGATTCGCCACGGCGTGAATCGCAACGGCCGGCCTCTGCTGCTGATGCCGTCGCACGAGTTCGCGCATTTCAGCGATCGCGACATGGGCGATCTCCTCGCCTATCTGAACTCCGTGCCACCCGTGAACCGCGAACGCGTGCCACTCACCGTCGGGCCGCTCGCCCGCGCGTTGATCCTCGCCAACAAAATAACCATTCCCGCCGAGCGCATCGATCACGGGTCCGTCGCGCCGCAGAACGTCCTGCCCGGAGTCACGGTGGAATACGGAAAGTATCTCGCCGTCGGGTGTCAGGGCTGTCACCGCCCGGACTACACCGGAGGAAAAATCGCGGGCGCTCCGCCTCATTGGCCTCCCGCCGCGGACCTCACGCGCGAGCCGGGCACTCCGTTCGCCACGTGGACCGAGGCCGATTTCATGCGCGCCATGCGCGAAGGGCGGCGGCCCGACGGCTCCGAGATCAATCGCGCGATGCCGTGGCGTGCCCTTGGCAAAATGACCGACGACGAACTCGGTGCGATCTGGCTCTACCTGTCGCGACGCACCTCTGCCGGGGCCTCCGATTGAACCCCCGGCGAACCAGCGTCGCCTGCGCACGGGAACTCATTCCCGAGTACCGATCCTCGCTGCCGCCCGATACGCGAGCTCGCTCACCGCCGCCCACCCCGTCTCGCGATCGAACAACGCGAGCGATTGCGTCTCCGCCGTCCCCTCGATCGGCACCTCGACCCGCAGTTCCCGTCCGCCCATCCCGATCCGCCGGTCGCGCCACCCCGCGGGCAACGCAGAGTCCGTCACGCGCCGCCAGCGGAACCGCTCGAGGCGTTCCCTCGCGGCGCTGTCGCGATCATCACTTCCGACGATAGTCGCGGCGAACCACTGATACGCACGCACGCCTTCGATCGTCGCGACGCTCGCGCTCTCGGCGTCTGCCGCCAGCCCCACTTCGGCCAGCCGTCCCTCCGATTCATGCTCGAGAAACCAACGCGTTCCACCGAGCTGTTGCAGTTCGTCCCAGCTAAGTTCGACCCGGCCGTCTCGAAACGTGCCGGCACGCACGCACGCTCCGTCCGCGCCCCGCCAGCGCATCCGTGATCCGTCGCGACCACCTCCCACCTCAAAACCGATGCCAGCGCGCATTTGCAACTCGCGCAGCGTCGCCGGCATTCGCCCGCGCAGATCCTCCAAAGCCCGTGCGCGCATTGATCGATCGTCCTCGCCATCGCTCCAACGCATGGGCCGCGTCGGCAAAATCACGTCTCCCAGCAACCGAATCTGCCATTGGGAAAACCGCACCGTCGTTACGCGATCCCACTTCGCTTCCCCCGTCATCGCCCGGTCCCACGCCAGGCCAACCTCCGTTCCCGCCGTTCGCGCTCTCACGACCACATCGTCCGGCGTCCGCTTTTCCAGCGACTCGTCGTCACGCGGATTCTCCGTCTCGAGCTCCGTCCTCTTCGTCGTCGGCAACTCCGTCGCATCCTCGTCGTCGGCCCGTATCCGAACTTTAGTTACGCGCACATCGATCGTTGTCGCGGATTTCGTTTCCGGCTCCCCCTCACTTCGCACCGCGTCGGAGTTCCGTTCGGCACCTTTCTTCGAATCGCCGTCCGCGATCACGCCCTCGCGCCTCGATCCCGACGCCGGGTTCGGCCCATCCGGCCTCCCCTCCGCCGGCGAAGGCAGTCGCTTCATCTCCGGTTCCGCGAGCGACAGCGGAGTCGATCGCGGGGGCCGACTCACGCCCACGATCTCCTCGGACGACGCGGGTGTTTCAGCCTTTCCGCTCGAAGCCGACTCCTCCACCCGCGCTTCCGCTCGTATCGCCGGCGCCGCCTGCGCTCCGCCATCGTTTCCCGCCCGCGCGACTCCCACGCGCGATCCCGCCCGACTCGCCGCCGCTTTATCGTCCGGTGCCGCCATGGCGCGTCGCGTCGGTGAACCCGTTTTCCCACGGACGTTCGCACCCTCCTCTCGCGTCGACCCCGCCGCTTCCGGCCAGGTCACCCACCCGAGACCCGCCATCAACACGGCGCACAACCCAATCGCCCCAAGCACGCGTTTCCGCCGGCGCCCAGTCGAAGCCTCGGTCGTTTGATCGTGTTCGTGAAGCGATGCGACGCGGTCATCCGCGCCGTCTTCCTCCGGCCGCCGCGTATCCGGATACTGGACACTCGCAGGCGCGGGCGCACCCCAGCTATGCAACCGCAGCCCGAGCTCCGTGCGACACACATATCCCGCGAGCTCGGCATCACTGCCCGCCACCAGCCGCTCGATCACACCGCGCATCGCGACATCGAGTCCGTGAATGCTGGTCCCGCGCCGTTGCGCCTCGGCATCGCCCGTGGCAACCGCGGCGCGCGACAGGTTTTCCGCCAGCAACTCCTGCTCGCGCCTGAGCCGGCTGCGCAAGCCCCGCAGCTCGGCCGCAGTCGCGGCCCGGGCTCCTTCCGGCTCATGCCACGTCCAGGAGACCGCGTTTGCGTCGGTCCGACGTAGCGGCGGCAACAGCACGTCCCGAAAATACGGCGACAACACCGGCCAATATTGATGCAACGAACGCCCACCGACTCGCTCCACCGGGTCCGATCCATCGTCCCAGTGCAACTCCGCCACGGCACGCCGCGGGCCTTGGCCCTCTCCGCTCATTGCGGTCCTTTCGCTCGTTCCGCTTCATCGCCGGACATCAGCAAGGTCTCCAAGCGCCAGCGATAACGCTCCCCCGGCTCGAACCGTGCCGCGATGTTCCGCGGCTCGGGAATGTCCGCTCCAGGAGTTACGATCGACTGCTCGATAACGTAATCCGCGCCGCCTGCCACGCGCACTTCCCTCGACTCGAGCGGTGCAATCCGCGCCACTTTCACCTCCGCGCCTTCCACCGTCCGAATCGCCAGCCGCCACGCATACGCGGTGCGGTTTATAACGACGATTTCGGCGAGCGGGGTGCCTGTGCGCACGATGCCATTCCCCGGTCCCGCGCAACCGGCCCACACGAGCACGACAATCCCCACCGACGCGAAGACGCAGCGGCAAACCGTCGCGAAACCAAAATCCCGGGCCGACGCCACTCGTCCCTATCGGCACAACTTCGCGTTTCCCCAAGCCTGACTTTTTCAGGGGAATTACCCACACGGCCACGCCTCAGACGACTGCGCTTCGTCCGGCAAACGCCACTATGATATGCCTACCGAGCGCTCGGCGCCGCAAACCAGCCCGCTTAACTATGTAAGTTTGGTCCGGCTTTCCGTCTGCACCGGCGCGAGCAGAATGGTCATCGCGTCGGCGAACCTCACCCTGCCGGTTGGCATAATCCTCGTGTGCGCTTCCGACGCCCGCACACGCAATGTTCCTTTGGAGACGAGATGAAAATTATACTTTGGAGAACTGGCTGTGGTGCGCGCGATGAAGCTGAAAATACCCTGGCACGGTCCGGCTCTCCGGGTCGAAAGCCGCAGAGCGCCATCGTAATCGCTCTCCTCGCCGCAAGTATATTGGGATGCGCCTTCGCGCAAACGTCCGCCGCGGGCGGCGCGCCTCCAACTCCGCCTTCGCCGTCCGCTCCCGCCCTGCAGCCGCAACAGCGAACGCAAGCGCGCCCACAACTCGCGTCGCGCCGTTCGCAACGCGTCGTGCCTTTCGAGCCGGTCGAGGTGACGAGTCCCGACGGCCGCGTGAAGTTCACGCTGGGGCCCAATCCCGAGCGGTTGACCTTTGACGTCACGATGGGCGGCACGCCGGTGATCGAACCCTCCGCGATCCGGCTCGCGATCGACGGCTTCGACTTGGGCTCCGGCGTCGCTTTCGAGAAGGTGGAACGCTCGGAGATCGATGAAACATATCCATGGCATGGCGCGCACAGCACGGCGGTGAATCGTTGCCGCCAGGCGGTGATTCACTTCACCCACGACCTCAGCATTTCGCCGTTCCAGATCGAAGTCCGAGCGTTCAACGATGGTATCGCCTATCGGCTGCTCGTCCCCGGTTCCGAGAGTGAATCGCGCACGCCCGATGAGCATTCCGAGTTTATTATACCGGCAGGTGCAACCGTCTGGTTTCACGATCTCGGCGGTCACTATGAAGCCGAGTATAAGAAGCTCGCGATTGCCGACGTGAAAGCCGGTCAATGGGCCGGTCCACCGCTGACCTTCGAATTGCCGGGAGGAGCGGGCTATGGTGTGATTGCCGAGGCAAATCTCGTGGATTTTGCCGGCATGGCATTGGAGGCGGATGGCCGCCGCGGCTGGATCGTCGGGCTCGGGCACCGACAGCCGCTCAACTATCCTTATGAACTACGCTACGGGAGGGAGCAGGCAAAACGGCTTGGACGGCCGGCGGCGATTGCCGGCACGATTACAACGCCGTGGCGCGTCGTCATCACAGGTAGCGATCTAAACACCCTCGTTAACACCGACATCCTGCCGAATCTCTGTCCGCCCGCGAGCCCCGCTTTGTTTCCGCAGGGGATCGAAACGCCCTGGGTAAAACCAGGCCTCGCCGTTTGGCGCTATGTAGACGGCGGCGATGCGAGTTTTGATGGCCTTAAACAGTTTTCCACCTGGGCCGTTGAACTCGGCGCTAAGTACCATATCGTCGAGGGAATCTGGAGTCGCTGGACCGATGAGCAGCTGAAGGATTTTGTGGATCATGCCCGCCAGCAGGGCGTCGGGCTTCTGCTCTGGCGCCACAGCCGCCAGTTGCAGACGCCAGATGCTCAGGCGGAGTTTTTCACGCGACTCCATCGTCTGGGTGTCGCTGGAGCGAAGATCGATTTCATCGACCAGGAGGCGAAGCAGGGCGTGGACCTATATCAGAATCTGCTCCGGAGCGCCGCGGCCAATGAGATGGTGCTCGACTTTCATGGCGCAAACAAGCCTACCGGCCGCCAACGCACGTGGCCAAACGACATGCTCCGCGAAGCTGTGCGCGGGATGGAAAGCCGTGTCCAACAACGCGCGCGGCACGAGACGATTCTGCCTTTTACACGCTATATTGCGGGGCCGGCAGACTACACGACGATGCACTTCGGCGAGCGCCGCGCGGATACGACCTGGGCGCACCAAATCGCCTGCCTCGCAACCTTTCACAGCCCGATCCTCACGATCGCAGCCCATCCGGAAACGGTCCTGAAACACCCCGCAGCCGATGTCATCAAGAGCATCAAGCCGGTTTGGGATGAGACCGTGGTCCTGCCGGAATCCCGGATCGGCGAGCTGTCACTTTTTGCCCGGCGCAGCGGTACGATGTGGATGCTTGCGGTCATGAGCTCCGGCCCGGCGCGCGAGATCACCGTGCCGCTGGCGTTCCTCGGCGACGGCGTTTATTCAGCGACCCTCGTTCGCGACGACGAGGCCAGGCCCGACGCAGTTAAACTCGAATCCAAGCAAGTGCACCGCGGCGATAGGCTCACCCTCAAACTAGGGAGCGGCGGCGGGTTTCTCGGGCGGTTTGTGACCGTGAGCCCATAGCCGCCAAATCAATCCGAGCGCGTGTTTGCGCGCGTTTCGAAGTTCCATCGGAAAACGTCGCCATTCTTGCCAAGCTCCGACAGGCCATGGCGCAACTCATGCCGGACCTGGCCAACAACAAGGGAGTCGCCGCGCCCATCGAGCGGCTGGTCCTCGTGGACCAAATGGAGCGGAGCCAGACGGGGCCCTTCCAGTCGCAAAGCCTGCCCGGACATCTGGTGCATATTGTCACCGCCGGGACGGTGAGCCAGTGGGCGGAAGGCCGGGCGGAGACGTTCGGGCCAGGAGCCGTCGTGTGGTATTACGACAACGAGCCGATCCGCGGGCGAATCCTGCGCGCCCCGTGGCGCTTCATTACAATCAATTTCCACGCGTCGGCGCTGGCACCACCGCGCGACGATTCCCGCGTCCTGAAGGCGAGCGCGGACACGTTGCGCCTGGGGCGCAAGCTTCTCGCGTTGTGGCGGAATCGCGCACTCCCGCCGCTGGAGCACCAACTGTGCTGCCACCGAACGTTGATTGAATTGCTGCAGCGGATTCTGCGGAGCACCGGGCTGCAAACGCCGCCGCAGCCGGGCGCGCAGATGTGGTGGCGGATCGAGAAACGCCTGCGCTCCCGGCTCGATGAAGTGCACACCCTCACGACGCTTCACCGGCTGAGCGGGCTGAGCGTGCGCACGGTCATTCGCGCGTGCCGGGCCGCGACCGGACTGCCGCCGATGAAACGACTGAGGGAGGTCCGACTCGGCTATGCACACGGCCTCGTGCAGCACTCCGATCTTCCAATCACGGAGATCGCGTTGCGCATCGGCTATGCGCGGCCGCAGGAATTTTCCCGCGATTATCGCAAACACTTCGGCCTGTCGCCCCGACAGGACCGGCAACGCTCGCCGAGTTACCTGCAACTCGAGCGACCGGCAGCCGATGACGTTGAGGAGTGAGGAGGCGTCGGCCCCTCGGCGCGCCGGCCGTGTCGCCGACAGTGGGTCGCTCTGCCGTGGCAGGAATTGCGACATTTTCCTGTCCGCGCGGCGACGCAATCGCTGCCGCTTTTCGCTATATTACGCCTCAAGCACATGGCAAAAATCTACTATGTTGGCGATTGGGCGGTCATGTTGGGGCCGATGTTTGCGGAGACTCCGTTCAATTACGCGTGGAAGGGCACGGATCTGTTCAACTATGGGCGCTGGCTCAAGGAGGCGATCGAGGCGGGCGGCGAGCATCAGGTCACGAGCGTGCCGACGTGGGAGTTCTACCGCCTCGGGCCGGGAGAATATGAAAAGATTATAGCGGACTACGACGTGCTCGTATTCTCCGACGTCGAAGCGAAAACTTTCCAACTGGCGCCGCAGTTCTTCGACCGCAGCAAGTTTGGCGGAAAGCCGCTGACGTTTCCCGATCGCGTGCGACTGACGGTGGAGGCGGTGCGGGCCGGCAAGCACGTGATGTTTCTTGGCGGATGGCTGAGCTTCAACGGCGAGATGGGCAAGGGCGGCTGGGGCCGGACGGCGTTGCGCGAAGTGCTGCCGGTCGAATGCCTCGTCAACGAGGATTTGCGCGAGAACACCGAGGGCTGGCGCGGCCGCGCGGTGAAGCCGAAACACCCCCTGCTCGCCGGCATCGATCTCGCCGCAATGCCGCCGATTCTCGGCTACAACATCGTCAAGCCCCGCCGCGGCTGCGACGTCGTCGCGACGTGGGAAGGCTCGAAGGATCCCATGCTCGCCGTGGGCAAGTTCGGCAAGGGGCGCGTGCTCGCGTACACTTCGGACCCCGCGCCGCACTGGGGCTGCAATTTTGTATATTGGGACCAATATCAAAAGCTCTGGCAAAACGCGGTGAACTGGCTCGTCGCCCGCTCATAATGCTCCGCTCATGATCGCTCGCCTTCTCGTCTTCGTTTTCTGTGGTGCCCTGGCCAGTCTGGCGCTTCGCGGCCAGGAAGAACCGCGGCCCTCCGCGGCGGCAGCAGCGACGAGGGGCTTGCTGCAGCGGCTGCTGCCGGATCACGCCACGCGCTTCGTCTGCGAAGAGATCCCGCGGGATCCAGCCGGAGATGTGTTCGAGCTCGAGAGCGTCGGCGATCGCATCGTCCTCCGCGGCAACGACGGCGTGGCGATCGCGCGGGCGTTGAACTGGTATCTCAAGCACTACGCCCACTGCGACGTGTCGTGGCGTCGGGAAGCGCTGGTGCTGCCGGAGATGCTCCCGCGCGTGCCAGAAAAGATCCGACGCGTGAGCTGGGCCGAGAAACGCTATTTCCTCAATTATTGTACATTCGGCTATAGTCTGCCGTGGTGGGATTGGTCCCAGTGGGAACGGCTGGTGGACTGGATGGCCCTCAACGGCGTGAACCTGCCGCTCTCGGTCACCGGTCAGGAAGCCGTATGGGAAGCGGTGGGGAAACGTCTCGGATTAACGGATACGCAGATTACCACGTTCCTCACGGGCGCGCCGTTCCTGCCGTTTCAGTGGATGGGCTGCCTCGACGAGTACGGCGGCCCGCTGCCGAAGGCTTGGATCGCGAAGCATGAGGAGCTCGGCAAACAAATCCTCGCCCGCCAGCGCGAGCTCGGCATGACGCCGGTCCTGCAGGGCTTCACCGGGCATGTGCCCGCCGCGCTGGGCGCGCTGTTTCCCGAGGCGAAGCTGCAAGAGATCAAATGGTTCGAGTGGAACACCAAGCTGATCGACTCGCTCGATCCGCTGTTCGCGCGAATCGCGGGGCTCTTCATGGAGGAGCAGACGCGGCGCTTCGGCACGAATCACGTTTACGCCGCGGATCCGTTCATCGAGATGATTCCGCCGAGTGGCGAGCCCGAGTATCTCGCCCGCATGAGCCGCGCGATCTACGCCGGTATGGCCAGGAGCGATCCGCAGGCCGTGTGGGTTTTGCAGGGGTGGCCGTTCATGTATAAACGCAGTTTCTGGACGCAGCCGCGGTTCAAGGCGTTTCTCGATGCCATTCCGGACGATCGCATGCTCGTGCTCGATCTATATTGCGAGACGACACCGATGTGGAGCGCCACCGACGCGTTCTGCGGCAAGCCGTGGCTCTGGTGCAACGTACAGAATTTCGGCGATCGCGTCGGTCTTGGCGCCGCGCTGGACCGCAACAACACGGGATTGAACGACGCCCGCCGCTCTCCGCAACGCGGACAATTGCGCGGCCTCGGCTTCGTGAACGAAGGCCTCGACTACAATCCCGTCGCTTACGATTTCATGTTCGAGATGGCCTGGCGGGATGAACCCGTCGATCTGCCGGCCTGGATCGCCAGCTACGCGGACCATCGTTACGGCCGGGTGCAGCCGAATGCGCGGCGCGCATGGCAAACCCTGCGGGCGACAGTCTACGCAGCGCCCCTGCGCGAAAACTCGGTGATCACCCGCGCGCCCACCCTTGCGCGGCTCCGCGACACCACCACCTACGATCCCCGCCGGCTCGTCAGTGCTTGGGGCGACCTCATGCAAGCCGCGGACGAGTTGGGTAACCGGGAGGCGTTTCGCAGCGATCTCGTGAACGTCGCGCGCCAGGCGCTCGCCAATCACGCGAGCACGTTGCACGCGAGAATCGGCCGCGCGTGGCGGGCGAAGGACATCGCGGGTTTCGCGCAGGCAACCGGCCGTTTCCTCGCGCTTATCCACGATCTGGATACACTGCTCGCGACCCGCCAGGAGTTTCTCCTCGGCTCCTGGCTCGAGGACGCCAAACGCTGGGGCGCGACCGGGGCCGAGCGCGCGCGCTCCGAGTGGAACGCGCGCCGGGTCATTACGCTCTGGGGCGATACGCCTGCGCTCAACGACTACGCACGCAAGCAGTGGTCGGGAATGCTCGAGGACTACTACGCCGCGCGGTGGAAGCGCTTCCTCGACGCCGCCGCGGCATCATTGCGGGGCGGAAAGACCTTCGACGCGGCAGGCAGCCAGCGCGATATCACGACGTGGACGAAAAGCTGGGCCGACGATCGCAAAATATATTCCGCGGTTCCCGTCGGCGACAGCGTGGCAAGGGCACGCGCGCTGTGGGCCAAGTATCGCAGCGAGCTCGAGGCTCCCGCCGATCCTGTCGAAGACGATGTCCTAGACGCTGTCAGTCTTACTACAGGAAAACCCGCGACGAGCTCGAGCCACATGCCCGCACATCCCGCGCGACTGGCCAATGATGGCAGCGCTTCGGAAGTAGACCAGTTCTGGGCGACCGACACCAAAACCGACTCGGCGCCCTGGTGGCAGGTGGACCTGGAGCAGCCCGTCACCGTCGGCCGCGTCGTGGTCGTCACCTATTATGGTGACGATCGGCACTACGGTTTCACCGTGGAGGTATCCACCGATGGCCAACGCTGGGAAATGGTCGCGGATCGCCGCCACAATGAAGAACTGGCGACGCAATCGGGCTACACGTGTACGTTTCCTCCGCGGGCTGTACGTTATATTCGCGTCACGCAAACCCACAACTCGGCCAACACCGGCCGCCACCTGGTGGAAGTGCAGGCCTACGAAAAGTAACGCTCACGCCGGTCGGTTTTAGTGGCGCGAACACGTACCCGTTTCAGCTCCGAGTTCCGCCCAAGCTATCATCCTCATGACTACCCTACAGATTCCCAGATACAGCTTCTGTATCGCCAGCACCGTAGCGATCCTGCTTCAGACCGCGTCATCCTTCGCCGCCGAAGGTGGCTCCGCGGCAAACTCCGCCGTGGAAGCCCAGTCCATCTCTGCCGCGCGCGGAAGCGGCGCGATCGAGGGCCGGGTGTTCGATGCCCGGCGTGGCCAATACCTCGAGAACGCCCGGGTGAGCATCGAGGGCACGACCTTGGAAACATTTACGGACGCGGGCGGGCAGTATCGATTCACCGCCGTCCCTGCCGGCACGATTCGAGTGAAGGTCTTCTATACCGGAGCCGGTTCGCAAATGGATACGACGGTCGTCGAAGCCGGAAAGACTCTGGAGTATAATATTAATCTTGGCGCAGGTCCTGGCGTCCCCGGCCCAGGCGATGATATATTGAAGTTGGACGACTTCATTGTCTCGTCCTCGCGGGAAATGGAAGGCGCCGCGATCGCCATCAACGAGCAGCGCTTCGCCTCCAACATCGTGAACGCGGTGTCGGCAGAGGAGTTTGGCACGATCGTCGATGGCAGCGTCGGCGAGTTCATGAAATTTCTCCCCGGCATCGTCTCCGACTATACGGGAGGAGACGCGCGCCGGTTTTCGATCAACGGCGTGCCGGCCGCCAACGTGCCGATCACCATCGGCGGCTTCGATCTGGCGAGCGCCAGCGGCACCACCGACACCGGCCGGGCGGTGGAGCTAGACCAGGTGTCGATCAACAACATCGCCCGCATCGAAGTGCTGCACTCTCCCACCCCCGAATCTCCCGGTGCCGCGCTGGCCGGTTCGGTCAATATGGTTCCTCGCAGCGCATTCGAACGCTCGAAGCCGGTATTCAACTATAGCGTCCATCTCCAAATGAAGGACGACGAGAAGACGTTTCGAAAGACTCCCGGCCCGGCGTTCGAGAAGACGCGGAAGATACATCCCGGCTTCGACTTCTCCGCCATCGTACCGGTGAACAAGAATTTCGGCTTCACTCTTTCCGGCGGCTATTCGGTACAATATACCGCCCTGCCCGCCACGACGATGAGCTGGGCCGGCGCCAGCTTCGCGACCAACGGCACCACCCTGCCGCACACGACGCCCGACCAGCCTTATCTCGCTCAGTACGTCGTCCGCGCGAGCGGCAAGGACACGACGCGCTACTCTTTCGGCAGCACGATCGACTATCGGTTTAGTCGCTACGATCGTCTGTCCTTTTCATTTCAATACGCGTTTCTCGGCGAAGAATTCGTCACCCGCAACCAGACCTTCATCGTTCAGGACGTGAAACCGGGAGCGTTCGGCCAGACGTTCACGCACGGCACCGCCGGCCGGGGCGAGGTTCGCCTCAACAACACCGGCCGGATCCGACCGGGCGCCACGATCATGCCCACGCTCACTTACCGGCACGACGGTCCGGTCTGGAAGCTCGAATCCGGCCTCGGGTTCTCGCAATCCCGGATGCGCTACCAGGATATGGACAAGGGCTTTTTCAACGCGACCCAGGCGCGGCGCTCCGGCGTGACAATCTCATTCGACGACATCAATTATCTCCGCCCGGGAACAATCACCGTAACAGACGCCGCCGGCGCCCCGGTGGATCCCAACCTCCTCGCCAACTATTCGCTCGGCACCAACAGCGGAACCCGACGCGACAATCTCGACGAACGACGCACCGCGTTCGTCAATCTCCGGCGCGATCTCCAGGTGCGCGACATCCCGGTCACGCTCAAGTCCGGTTTGGATTTCCGCCACTTGCTGCGCGATCATCGTGGCGAGAGCTCGCAATATTCGTTCGTCGGCGAGGACGGCAGGGCGAGCACGACACCCGTCAGCAACGACGACAGCGCCGGTCTCGTCCTCGACGAGGTCTACTCCCAACGCGATCTGAACTTCGGATTTGCGCCGGTCCAATGGGAAAGCGGCAAGAAGCTCTGGGAGCTATATCAGGCGCGTCCTGAATATTTCCTCTATAACGAAAGCGCCTCTTACATCGCGACCATGCAGGCCTCGAAGCGCATCGAGGAGCTCGTCTCCTCCGCCTATCTTCGCGCCGACGCCGACTTCCTGAACCGGCGCCTCAAGATCGTCGGCGGGCTGCGGGCCGAGCAGACCAATATAGACTCCGAGGGGCCGCTGAACGACCGGACGCTCAACTACCAGCGGGACGCCAGCGGCAATGTCATCGATGGCAACGCCACCACGCCCGGAGTCCAGCCGGTGTTGATTGTGCCGACTTCCAATGCGCTCGGCGTGGCGAAGCTCACCCGCATCTCGCGCGGCACTCACGCCACCAAGGAATACCTCACCCTGTTCCCGAGCATCAACGTGAGCTACCGCCTGCGTGAAAATCTGATTGGTCGCGCCGCCTACTACACCTCGATCGGCCGGCCCAATCTGAACCAGTATGCGAGCGGCATCACCATGCCCGACCCCGATGCGCTCCCCAGTCCCAGCAACCAGTTCGCCACCGAGAACATCGGCGTCAAGCCGTGGACGGCGCAGACCTACAAGGTGCGGTTCGAGTATTATTTCGAAAAGGTCGGCGCGCTCTCGGTCGGCGGTTTCTTGCGCGAGTTCGATAATTTCATCGGCTCCACGGTCACTCGAGCGACACCCGAATTCCTCGATTCGTACGGTCTGGATCCCGCCGTGTACGATCAGTACGACGTATCGACGAAGTACAATATGTCGAACAAGGTGCGCATGACCGGCGCGGAGTTCGATTACAAGCAGGCACTCTCGTTCCTGCCAGCTTGGGCGCGCGGTGTCCAGGTGTTCGCCAACGCGAGCGTCCAGCGGGTCGAAGGAGAGAACGTAGTCACCTCCAACTTTTCCGGGTTCGTTCCTTTCTACGCCAACTGGGGCGTTAGCCTGACGCGCCCAAAATATAATTTCCGGATCAACTGGAATTATCGCGGCGCAAACCGCCGGGGCGCCATCACCGCCGCCGGCATCGAGTCGGGCACCTATAACTATTCCTCCAAACGCCTCTATATCGACGTCAGCGGAGAATACTATATCCGTAAATGGCTCGCGACGTTCGTCGCGATTCGCAACCTGCACGATGCGCCGGAGGACGTGAAGATCTATGGGCCGAATACTCCCGCGTGGGCCCGGTTCAACCAGCGCGCGAGTTACGGCGCGCTCTGGAGTTGTGGGGTCAAGGGGCGGTTCTAACGCGGAAATTTCGCGCGCGTTCATGAAGCTCCTTCTCGTCGACTGGATCATCGTGGGGGTTTCGCTCCTGGTATGCCTCGTGCCCGCGTTGTTCCTTGCCCGCCGCGCCAGCAAGAGTACGGCGGAATTTTTCACCTCAGCGCGTTCCGCTCCGTGGTGGCTCATCGGTATATCGATGGTCGCGACGACCTTCAGCACGGACACGCCGAACCTCGTGACCGACATCGTGCGCCGCCACGGCGTGTCGGGCAACTGGGTCTGGTGGGCGTTCCTGCTCACCGGCATGGCGACTGTATTCATATATTCCCGACTCTGGCGCCGCTCAGGCGTGCTCACTGATCTCGAGTTCTACGAAATCCGCTATTCAGGTCGGGCCGCCAGCGCCGTGCGTTGCTTCCGGGCGATCTATCTCGGGTTGCTGTTCAACTGCATGATCATGGCTTCGGTGAGCCTGGCGGCGGTGAAAATCGCCAACGTGCTGCTCGGTTGGTCGCCGCTCCAGACGCTCCTGATCTGCGGCGCGATGAATATTTTATTCTCTGCGCCCGCGGGGCTATGGGGCGTGCTGGTGATCGACTTGATTCAGTTCGGCATTGCGATGGCGGGCGCCTTTGCGACGGCGTTCTATGCGCTGCAGCAGCCAGAGGTCGGCGGCCTCGCGGGCTTGGTTGAAAAACTGGAACCGGCTACGCTCAGCTTCTTCCCTGATTTCGGTAATACCGAGCTGGTGGTCACAGTGCTCATCATCCCGCTCACAGTGCAATGGTGGGCGGTGTGGTATCCCGGCGCCGAGCCCGGAGGCGGCAGCTATATCGCGCAACGCATGCTCGCCGCCAAATCGGAGCGCGGTGCGCTCGGAGGCACGCTCCTGTTCAACGCCGCACACTACGCGCTGCGTCCCTGGCCCTGGCTCATCGTGGCGCTGGCCTCGATGCTGGTGTATCCAGAATTATCCGACATCCGCCGCGCGTTTCCCCACCTCGATCCCGCATTGGTGAACCACGACATGGCTTATCCGGCGATGCTGCGCTTCCTGCCCGCCGGCTTCGCCGGTTTGATGCTGGCGGGGCTCACCGCTGCCTATATCTCGACGATCATCACGCATCTCAATTGGGGGACGTCCTACCTGGTGCATGATGGCTACCGGCGCTTCCTGCAGCCGGGACGGACGGAACGGCACTACATCTGGGTGAGTCGCGCCATGACCGTAGTGCTGATGGTGATCTCCGGCTGGATCGCGCTTCACCTTCAATCCTCCAAGGCGAGTTTCGATCTGCTCCTGTCGATCGGCGCGGGCACGGGGCTGATCTATCTGCTCCGCTGGTTCTGGTGGCGGGTCAATGCCTGGGCCGAGATCGCCGCGATGGCAGGATCGTTCCTCCTCGCCGTCGGCTTTCATGTCGCGCAACTCCGCGGCCTCAACTGGCCAACGCACTACGTGCTCATCGCAACCATCGCGCTCACGACCGCGCTCTGGGTCACGGTCGCTTATGTATCGCCTGTGACGGATACGGAGACACTCCGCCGTTTCTACGAAAAAGTTCGCCCGGCCGGGCCGGGCTGGCGCGTCTTCCGGGAGCAAACGGGCCTCGCCGCCTCGACCGACAGCTTGCCGGCTGGTCTGCTCGCCGCCGTCCTCGGCGCGGTCGCGATCTGGTCGGCGCTCTTCGCCACCGGCAGCTTCCTATATGGCCTCGTCGGCCGGGGCTGTCTCCTCGCCCTGATCGCAATCGTCACCGGCGCGGGTTGCGTGAAGCTCATGCTGCTCGGTTTCGCCGCAGAACCGCCCCCGTCCCGGAGGAAGTGAGCCGCTCGCCGATGCTGGATGGTAGTTTTAGAAAAGCAGCCGAATCCGGTGATACATCTACCCGATCTATGCGTCCGCGTTATCCTTGCGACAAAGAGATGTGGAGATGGCTGGCTGTGCTTCCCTGCGCGCGGCCAGTTATTCTGCCTCGAGTTGCCACCGACCCCGACGCAAACGATAGCCGCTTCGAGAGATCATGACCGTTTTCGCACGGAAAAAGGACGTCCGAAACTACGGCTAAGGTCTCACGAAGTTTGCGGACGCGACCTCATGTGGCACGCGTGGTGATGCTCTTTTGAAAAGAGCGTAAGCCACTCAACAAGAAACCCCCGGAAGTGATTCCGGGGGTTTCAAATTGGGTGCAGGGGTTGGATTCGAACCAACGACCTTCAGGTTATGAGCCTGACGAGCTACCAGGCTGCTCCACCCTGCAACGAAGGGGCGAAAAGTCCTTGTCGCAAGAGGTGCTGTCAACGCCTTTTTCGAGATTTCGCGCGAAGCCGATTTATCTCAGCCGTACAAACTCAGTTGAGAACTGAGAGACCGGCTAGGCAGCGCTTCAGACGATGAAAAAAACGCAGGCACACGGGCCCGCGCCGCTCACCGCCGAAACAAAAAGCTCACCCTCCAATACCGGAGGGTGAGCGCTTGGCGAACAACTCGCGGCTCATTCAGAATCCTTCACCTCGTTCGTTCTTTGCAGTCAACGTCGCGCGAGTGATCCGTTTATCTGCTTACGCCCGGCCCGGCCCCCGGCCGCGCCTCATCCCTTGGTTGCCACCACCGATGATCTCCTGGACCTCATCTGGCTCCAGCACCTGCGGGATATAGGTCACACCGCGCGCCGCCAGCACGCCGACGAAGGCTCGCAGATGCTGGCCGGACCCCGTTTTCAGCGCCGTCGCGGCGTTTTTCAGCGCCTCATTGTCCGTGGTCGCAATCAGCGCTTTTAGATCCGAAATATCCTGCTCCTCGACAAATGCCCCAACGCGCAGCGCGCTGTCGACCGATTCCAGTCCCAAGGCGAGCAACGCGTCGTAGCGTTGCTGCACTTCGGCGGAATCGAACCGTCCTGCCACCGACGTCGGCGCCGCAATCCCCGCACGCACGGCGAGCTCACGCATGATCTGCTCATGACGTGTCTCCGCCTGCGGTATGTTTCGGAAGGGCTGCAATCCCCATTTCTCGGCAAATGCGAGGTAGAGCTCGCGAGCCATGCGTTCCTCGTCGATTTGGAAGAGCAATGCGGCGTGCGCGTTCGCATCGAGAACCAGCGGACTCGTGTCGACGGGGACGCCCAGGCACACGCCGGGACCGGAGCCATCGCATTCGCCCATGCGCGTCATCGCGCCCGGCCCGTTGGCGTTATTGTAGTTCGGCCCGCCGGCAGCAGGACCGCGTTGCGCGGGAGCGGCCAGCGCCAGAGGCGCAAGCGCGAGACCGAGAATCAGACCGATTGTATATGAGTTTGTTTTCATAGGAGAAACGGGTTCTGCCCAGTCAAACCCCGGCGCGCCGCGAATATTACAGAGGGAGGAAAATCAGCCGCCGGCAGGCGACACGCCCCAGCCACGACGGCGGGTCATTTCCTGGCGTCCTTGGTTTTCAAATACGCATCCACCAGCTGCCGGCGATAGCTCAACCGCGCCTCCGGATCCATCGCTTGCAACTTCGCCTGGATCTCGGCCCGCCGCGCGGGCGTTGCGCCCTGCATCATCTCGCGCCAGGCGTCCTGCACCTCGCGCGGCATCCACCCCCAGCCGCGGCGTATTTCCTCTCGCTGGGGTTGCGGCAGCTGGCGGTATTTTTCGATCTCGGCCTGCAACGCCGCGCGCTCCGCTGGCTTCAGCGCTCGAATGCGGGCGAGGACCTGCTGCAGTTGATCGAGCTCGGCGTCACTCAGACCGAGAAACTGCTCGACGGCGCCCAGCTCCTTCAGCTCAGCCGGAGACCGCGGCGCGGGCGGCGCGTTTTCAGCGCCGTGCAGCCCGACAGGGGCGAGCGCGAGCCAGCCCAGAAGGAAGACCGTAATTGTTTTCATGATACGGATCAAATTCGGGTTTTCGGTTCAGCCGGAAGATGAAGCAGCGCCTCGCGAGTCTCGGCGTCCAACAGCGCGGTGGCCTCGCCGAGCACCGCCTCCATCGCAAAAAGCTCCGCCAGCGCCGGCGGCGGCTCCGAGGATTCGGCGCCGTGAGGTAGCTCCTGCCGCCACGTGGCAACGGCGAGCAAGGCCGCCACCGCCGTCCCGCCGGCCAGCACCGACCAGCCGCCCCACCCGGACCAGCGCCAGCGACCGCGGCGCAGCGGTTCATTGCGTAGCTCGCGCTTCAGGGTGACCCAGCGCGCCTCGAACTGCGGAGTCGTGTCGCGATAGCGCCGCGCAAGCAACGCATCGATGTCTTCGTCGCGACGCGGATGGGATTGTTCGTTGCTCATGCGAGGGCCTCCATTTCAGTTTTGAGTTGTTGACGCGCGCGATGCACGAGCACGCGCAACGCGTTTTCCTTCATGCCCAGCGTAGCCGCAGCCTCCGGGTAGCCCAGCTGCTGCTGCACCACAAGCAACAGAGCCGTGCGCGATTTCTCAGGCAGCCGTTCCAATGCACGCTGAAACACCTCCTCGAGTTCGTTCAACCGCTGCGTCGTTTCCGCTTCCGGCGATTCCACGCGATCGAAAAGCTCCGCGGGCACCGGCTGGGCCGGCTTCCGCTGGCGTCGCCGGTGTTCGTTACGGGCGAGGTTCTGCGCGATGTGAAAAAGGTACGTCGAGAATTTTGCGGTCGGCCGGTAGTCAGCCGCAGCGCGGTACAGCCGGGTAAACACTTCAAGCGTCAGGTCCTCCGCATCGGCATGCGACCCGAGCGAACGGTAGAAAAAACTCAGCAACGGCAGCTTCCATTTATCAAACAGCTCCTGCAGCGCCGTCTCGTCACCCCGGCCCACCCGCACGAACCACACCGCATCCTGGTCCTCGATGGGCAACGATGGCTCCGCCGCGCCGTCCGCGACCACGCGAACCAACCATCGGATCAAATCCGAAGTCCCAAAGAAAGACAGGGTGGCGTTCACCACAGGATAAACCCCAATGACGGAAGTTTATTACCAAGCTGCCGCAGGCCAACTGCGCCGACCCTTTCGACCGGTACAATCTCACGCGCTTTTTGCCTGTAACACGCCGGCTACTTTCCCTCGGCGACGGCGTTTGCCGATTCCCCTGCGGCCTCGCCGGCGTTAACCTCCGCCTCAACGGCACACGATCGTGTCGCCAACCCGTCTCCACCATGAAATTGCGCCTTGCCCTCATCGCGGCGCTTGCGCTCGCGCGCAGCCCCGCCGCCGACGCGCCTGCTTCTTCCGCGTCGTTTGTCGATCCGGCCGACCCGGAAGTTCAGGAGATTCGCGACCTCGGTGAACGCGCGATCAACCGGCTCGGCGCGACCCTCCTCAATGAGGTCGCTGTCACCGTCGCGAAAAGCGGCGCCGAAAAAGCCATCGACATGTGTCACTTGAAAGCCCTGCCGCTCACCGGCGAGATCATCGCCGGCATGCCGCGGATCACCGGCGTCAAACGGACCAGCCTTCGCCTGCGCAACCCCGCCAACGCTCCCGACGCGGCCGAGGCGCTCGCGCTGGCTCGGGTCGACCGTGACATTGCGTCCGGCATCCTGCCCAAGGTCCTGATTCAACGCGTCGACCGGCACGGCGAAAAACCCGAATGGCGCGTGTATCGGCCCGTGGGCGTGGCGCAGCAATGCGTGACGTGTCACGGTCCGCGTGAATCGCTTGCCCCCGCGTTGCAGGCGCGGCTCACCGAGCTTTATCCCGCGGACCAGGCCACCGGATATTCCGTCGGCCAGTGGCGCGGATTGATCCGCGTATCCGTTGCGGAACTACCGCCGCCGACACGAAACCAGGCACGCCAATCGCCCCCCGCCGACCAGACACACCCGGGAAAATAACGCGGACGGAGCGGCTCCACGGAAAACCGTACACCCGGGCAACCGCTCTCGTGCGCCGCTCATGACCGGCATCGGTTGGCTCGGTCGCCGATTGCGATTTTCTTGGCGCATGCCGCCGCTCCTGAAAATACCCTCCGGGCCATGCACCTTGAATCCCCCGTCGTCTTCGCTCCAGGCACCAGCCACATTCTCGGCGAACGCATTTGCGGACGCCTCGGCATCGCGCTGAGCCCCCTTGAAGAAAGGGAATTCGAAGACGGCGAACATAAGACGCGACCGCTCGTCAGCGTGCGTGGTAAAGACGTCTTCGTCGTCGATTCCCTTTACGGCGATGAGGCGCAAAGCGTGAACGACAAGCTCTGTCGTCTGCTGTTTTTCCTCGGAGCGCTACGCGACGCCTCCGCTGCCCGGGTCACCGCGATCGCCCCCTACCTCTGCTACGCGCGCAAGGATCGGAAAAGCAAGGCGCGCGATCCGGTCACGACGCGCTATATAGCGAGCCTGTTCGAAGCGATGGGCGTCGACCGCGTCGTCACGATGGATGTACATAATCTCGCCGCGTTTCAGAACGCGTTTCGCATTCGCACCGAACATCTGGAGGCGAAGAGATTGTTCGTCGATCACTTCGCGCCGCTCATGCGTGATGAGCGCGTCGTCGTCGTGTCCCCGGATGCGGGCGGAGTTAAGCGCGCCGAGGAATTCCGCCAGGCGCTCGAGCGAGCGATCGGTCGCCCGGTCGGCAGCGCGTTTGCCGAAAAGCATCGGAGCGCGGGGGTGGTGAGCGGCGCGGCATTGGTCGGCGATGTCCACGGCCAGGCCGCCATCATCATCGACGACCTGATCAGCAGCGGCACGACACTCGTGCGCGCGGCGGAAAACTGCCGGGCCCACGGCGCCACGAGGGTCTACGCCGCCGCGACGCACGGCGTCTTCAGCAGCACGGCGGGGGAAATCCTCTCCTCCCCTGCCCTCGAAAAGCTCGTGGTCACCGACACGATCCCGCCGTTTCGGCTCAGCGCCGAGTTCAAACGCGACCGGCTCGTGGTGCTGGATGCGACGCCGCTGTTGGCCGGGACGATCCGACGCCTTCACGCCGGCGAGTCGTTGGTGGAGCTCCTGGAAACCTAAGGCCGTTTCGGGTTGTCTCAGAACATTTGATGTTTCGCGGCCGCGTGATGTATATAGTGACGCGCCTTCTCCATCCATTTCTCCGGATAGTTGATTTCGTGATCCCGAAGGTGCCATACGGCGACTTTCGCGCGCACGCACGCGTGCCAGTCTCTATAGAAATCGATCACGCGAGGCGGCGGCCTGTCGCCAGTCACATCGCAGCAGGTTTCAAAGATCGTCCGGCCAATGCCCGGCGACCCGAGCCGCTCGCACTCGAGCCACAAGAAACTCAGCTCGGAGGCCACGTCGACGATCCGGAGCGAACGATTGAACTCCAGGCAGTCGATAATCACCGGCGGTTGCTCGAGACAGACATGCTCGGGCCGAAGGTCGCCATGTCCCTCGACAATCATTCCCGCCTCCACGCGAGCGTCGAAAAGTGCCGGTTCACGTGCGAGCGTCTGCAGCTGCCCGGCGACGACCGCCTCCACCATTCCCGCCGGCAACCGATACTCGGGTCGAACGAGTTCCCGCCCGCTCGATCGGATCTCCGCCCTGAGCCGCGCGCGATATTCGGCACCGGTTATGCCAACCTTCTGGGCGGCCCGATAAAACACGCCCAGGACTTCGCCTACGGCACGCGCGTTCGCTTGGGTCGCGGTGCGCGCGGCGATCGCTTCATCCAGCATCAATTTCTCGGGTAACCGGCGCATTTTAACCAGCCAGTCGACGACTTCGCCGTCGCCGCCGAGTCGCAGTTCTCCACCCCCGGTGACCAGCAACGGAACGACGCCCATATATACATTGTCCGCCAGGCGCCGGTTCAACCTGATTTCATCTTCGCACGCCCGCTGTCGGGCTTCGAGCGTACTGTAATCCAAAAACTCGTAGCGAACCGGCTTCTTCAGCTTAAAGGCATGCCGATCGGTGAGAAACACCCACGACATGTGGGTTTGCCTCGTTTCGACCGTCTGCGTCGAAGCCGCGTAAGCTTCCGGCTGTCGCAGGAAGCTCACCTTCTCCTCGATTCCGATGAATCGCGTCACAAGCGAAGTCAGCGTTGACGTCTGGCCCGACGCAAGCTCGTGCCGCTCAAAGCCGTCCGCCGTGTATTTATAGCGATTCTCCGAACCTCTCGCTACGCTCTCGCGACGACATCCTGCATGCGATCCGTAAACCCGTGGACGCCTTCCTTTTCGGCGCAACTGGCGCAGCAATAGATATACCCCGACATTTCCACGCCGTGGCCGATGATCCGCACACCACAGTGTTGGCATACCGGGGCCAGCGCGTGGATCGCGCATTCAAAACAATCGAAGACATGCCTCGTGCCATTGCGGCGCACCTCGAAGGCCTTGTCGTAGTCGTTTCCACAAACTTCACATTGAGGCATGGCAGAACCTTGGTTGAACGTTCCTTGTGTATTCAAAATTCGCCCCGTTTGCCGTGAATAGAATTTCGGGTCCCGGGACGTTGTTAACTAACGTGTCCGATCTTCGGTGATGGCCGAAACACGACCGCGCTCGAATTCGACCGTAAAACGGTCGCGCACCTGACGATGAGGGAAATCCATATAATATGGGTACAACGGACCCCATCCACCCCAGCGGCGGCCCGTGTGATAATATCCGGTATATAGAATGCGCCCATCAGCCTCATAGGTGGCGTAATGCCAGATGAGCGTCTCGCCATCCGCGTCGGTCCGCACGGTCGTGCGATCCGGATCGCCGAGTGCGAGCTTCACCGCTTCGGGCTCGAAACCGAGGGCTATCTGTCCGGCCTGAACCAGCACCTGCTGCTCAGGCGACAGTCGCGCAAAGGCCTCTGGGTTTGCCTTGATTCGCGCCGCCGGAGTCGCGCAACCACCGAGACAAAAAACCGAAACCGCTCCGGCCAAAATGAAACCGAGTAATTTTGTCTTCATAGAAACTCCTTTCTCGTGCCAGTTATGGTGAATCAAGATACACCTCGGGCGCGGCTGTACTGGTCGCAAATTGGCATTAACTCCGCGCATCTTGCCTCCGAGGAGCCTACATCATTCGTTCTCGAAGACGTCCTCGTCGCCTTGATCGGTGGCCACCGGCTCCCGGTCGGCATGAATCCGGTGCAAGGGCCGCAGGCGGCGGCGTTCGTCCGGGTCAATCGACGGGCCAGTGGCGCCCTCACATCGAAACACTCCGAGCTGGGCCGCCAGATTTCTCAGCCCCGTGGAGATGTGCACCGGATAACCCGCGCTGTCCGTAAGGTGTTTCAACGCCACCGGCAGCAAATTCAACTGCTGCTTCACCCGCCGCTGCAACATCGGCAACGCCGTCGGCTGAACCGTCCGGCGCCCGTCGCGGATCACGCATTCCAGCAGCGGATCACCGCCCATGATTTCACCGGCGAGCGCAATCGTATCGTCCTCCATCCTGCCATCGTCACCAATTTTCCGATACACCTGCTTTTCGCCCGGCCAGGTCGCCTTGCCTTCGGAATGTTTGCACCGCGGCTCTCCCGCGTAAGCCTGCAGTTTGTACGCACAATCCAGGTACGGAGCGTCGGCCGACGTCGTGACTCGCGTACCCACTCCAAAGGCGTCGATGGGCGCCTCACCGAGCTGCTGCAGCGCATGCTCGTCGATGTTGCCACTCGCGAAAATCGTCACATTCCGCAGGCCGCCGGCATCGAGAATTTGCCGCACGTGCCGCGCATGCGCCGCGAGATCGCCGCTGTCAAGGCGCACACCCTTGATCACGATGTCCTCGGCTCGCAGCACCGGCGCGAGCCGGACCACTTTGGCGGCCGCAGCCTCGGCATCGTAGGTGTCGATCAGAAGCACGACACGCTCGCGATTCGCGCGCGCAAAACGCAGGAACGCCTCCTCCTCCGACGCACACGCCTCGACGAAGGAGTGCGCCATCGTGCCAGAGCTCGGTATGCCGAAACGCTGTTGCGCGAGAACATCGGAGGAGCCTTCAAAGCCGGCCAGGAAACAGGCGCGCGCCGCGAACAGGCCGGCCTCCGCGCCATGCGCGCGGCGCAGGCCGAACTCGATCAGCTGTTTGCCAGGTGCGGCCAGGACACACCGCACTGCCTTGGACGCGATGAGCGTCTGATAATGCAGCAGGTTCACTACCCGGGTTTCCACCAGTTGCGCCTGTGGCAGTGGCGCCGTTACCCGGAGGATTGGCTCGTTGGGAAAAAAGATCGTGCCTTCCGGCATCGCGTGAACCGAGCCCGTGAAACGCAGACCCCTGAGTTTTTCGACGAGGCCAGCCTCGAATCCGGCAGTGTCCTGCAGCCACGCAAGATCGGCCGGTGTGAAATGTAAGTCCTCCAAAAACTCCAGCACCTGCTCCAGACCGGCGGCGATGAGGAAGTTCCATCCTCGCGGCAGCCGGCGAACGAAAAATTCGAACACCGCCATGTCGTTCATACCAGCGGCAAAATAGCCCCGCAACATCGTCAGCTGATAATAGTCCGTGAGGAGCGGGCTCTCGCCGGGCGACAATCGCGCCAGCGCCTCGAGTTCGATTGGCACGGCTCCGAGTCGATACATTTCCGCTTCGGCTTTCCGACCGTCATCATCCTCGAGATTGATGGCTCGCGATCCGTCACGCAGCAGGAACACCTCAAAGCCTCGGGCCAGGGCGTCCTTCACCGTGTGAAAGACACAGTAATCCGTCGCCAGACCGCCTATATAGAGTCGCTTCACGCCCGCGGCACGGAGCTGTTCCTCGAGGTCCGTGCCCACGAACTCCGAGTACGTATCGTCTGCGCGATCGGTCGCCTTGGAGATAATCGGCGCACCCGGCGGCACCGCCAGATCAGGCGGGAACGCCGCCCCCCGAGTGTTCATGACACAATGCCGCGGCCATGGTCCGCCTTGCTGATGAAACGAGCAATGATCCTCGGGGTGCCAGTCGCGGGTGACGATAACGGGCAACGCCTCGCGCGCAAAGCGCGCTATATAATGATTCAAGATCGGCACCACCTCATCACCGCGAGGGACGGCCAAGGCCCCGCCGGGCAGAAAGTCATTTTGAATATCCACCAGGAGGAGCGCGGCGCCCGGGCAGATCGAGGGAGAGTGGGTCATGGAAAAACGCACGCGGCGCAGACGAGTCGACGGAGGGAGGACATCGATCCGACAAGATCGGCGGACACCTCCTGAATTTAGGGCGAATCTAACCCTGCCCAACGTCGCGCTCTCACCGCTCCTTGGCAATTCAGACGCAGCGATTGCCGGGCAAAATTCGCTGATCGAATGCCAAAGAATGCGGAGAAGCGTGCCGCATCGGGAGTAATTTGGCTGATCGCGCCGACGTTCGCCGCGCGTTCGCAATCCATCCCCGACATGAATACACAAATTACTCGCTGGAATCCGTTCAAGGAAATGGAGCAGATGCAGAACCGCCTCGCATCTTTTTGGAATTTGGAGCCCTTCCGCGTGAAAAACGGTCAGGAGGAAAACCTCACGGCCTCCGAGTGGACGCCGCGGGTCGACATTGTCGAAGACGACAAGGAGTTCCTAATCAAAGCCGAACTCCCGGACATGAAACGCGAGGACGTGAAAGTGACCGTTGACGAGGGCGTGCTCACCATTTCGGGCGAGCGCAAACAGGAGAAAGAAGAGAAGACCAAACGCTATCACCGGATGGAGAGCGAATATGGCTGCTTCCTGCGCAGCTTCACGCTGCCGGCGGCGACATCGGGCGACAAAGTCGCGGCCGAGTTCAAGGACGGGGTTCTGAGGGTCCACTTGCCGAAAGACACCAAGGCCGCCTCTTCCAAGACGGTTGAAATCAAGGTCGCCTGAGCCGTCGCGCGTTCGCTCGATCTCATCTGATTTCATCTGCGTACACGCCGATCGACCTGCGCCCTGCACCGGGCGCAGGTCGAAGTCTCAACTCGGGAAGGTCCGTGGCAGCTCTGCGGCAGATTGTGATTTCGCAAAGATGCCCCGCCCTCTGCCCGTCCACCCATACATACAGCGACCGTGCGAACGGTTACATCGGGTAGTACCAGCCTTCAAGCGAAGGGAGCTCGGTGTACCGCGGTTGCAGAAATGTGACCAGATCCACCATCTGCGATACAGTCATGGTATCGTTCACCACTGGCATTGGCGATTTCCGGGGAACACCTCCTGGAACTCGTCTCATCTTTTCCGAGATGGACTCCGTCGGGTGAATAATGGACGTCAGCAGATCGCCGAAAGTCCGCATGCGAGCAACCTCGCCCCCGAGCACGACCACCTCTTCCGGAGCGACAGTGGGTTTTGGCAGATCGATCACCCCGGCCACGGTGTGGCACGATGTACAATTCAACGCAACAAACGCCACCTTGCCGTTCTCCGCGTTGCCCTGCGGCAGCCGAAAGCGACGAGTGGACTTTACATTATAGTCGCAGCCGCCGAGGAGGATACCGACAGCCACGAGCGTGAAACCTAGGGATGCTTTCATGGCGGCCTTTTTTTTTGGTTTTCGTGATGAGTAAAGTCAGACGACGAGGACAGCGTCGAATCCTCCGAAGGCATTCATCGCGGTCTGCTGGGCATTCGGATCATCGCGCCACTGACCGTCCACCATCAGGCGGTAGTGATATTCGCCGCACGGCAGGGAGAGTTCGGCCGACCAATCACCAAGCGAATCACGTTTCAATGGCGTAGCCCGTGGATTCCAGTTGTTGAATGAACCGACCACAAAAACTTCGTGCGCATCGGGATTGAAATACCCGAAACGCACCCGTGGCAGCTCGGCATTATCCCGCCGGGTCGGCGGCTCGCAGACCCGCAGTGCCGTCGACGATAAAACCTCGAGCCTCGTCGAACGAGACTGGTCGATTGGTTCGGCCCCAGTCGACCGCTGGGTGGCGGGAGGCCGATCGGGCGCTGGCTTCTTGGAGGCGGCTGACGATCTGGAGGCGGAACGGGATTTCATAACGCGTTATTTATAGCGGTGCATTGGAGGGGACCGACGACCGAGCCAACATACACCGACAAGTCAGCCCCGCGGCGCCTTTCTTGTCATTTACTAGGCATCGATTGCCGTCGCCGGGCCGACCAAATCCACGCGGATCCGCTGCTGGAAATCAACCGGGGCGGGATACCGCGAGATTCGCAGCCGGCTTCGCGGAGCGAGAGAGGTTGTACGCCCGCGTGCACTGCCCTGAAAGGGCACCGCCCTCTCGCTCGCGAAAGAGCGAAGCGCGGCGAGAACTCCCGTCACCGGCGCTGGTTTCGGTCCGCCGGGTAAATCGTCAACCCGCTCTAATGCTGCTCTAACTAATGCGGATAGCCTGGCGCGACAGTCTACCCCCATGCGTACACACAAAAAAAGGTCCACGTTTCCAATTGGAAATCGTGGACCCAGCGCAGCCGGTCTTTCAGACCGCGTGATTGCCGCGACGAGAACAGAAGACAACGAGGCCTGCCAAACCGAGCACCAGCAGTGCCGCCACGTCGACGGACCGGGCCGTAAAATCCCGCGCGGCGTGCCTCGATTGTGCAACGCCGGCGCGGATCGCAGGCCAGCCGGCCTGTAGCGCGTAAACTCGCGCCTTTCATCGGCCAATCGACCGTGCCAGTCCCATCTGCAATCCGCGCAACTCCGCGAGCCCCCGCATTCGCCCGATGATCGGATAACCCGGACACGCCGGCGCGGGACGCTTCAAATCGTCGAGCATCATGTGACCGTGATCCGGTCGCAGCGGCAGCCGCCAGGCTGTCCTGCCGGCTCGGATACGCGCACGTTGTTCTTCCAGGAGTGCCTCCACCACCGCCGGCATGTCGACGCTCCCCTCGAGGTGATTCGCCTCGTGGAACGCCCCGCTCTCCTCGCGCTGTACACTGCGCAGATGCACGGCGTGTATTCGACCGCCGAGCCGCCGCACGATGCCGGCGAGATCGTTGTCGGCCCGCACGCTCAGCGAACCGGTACAGTAACAAACTCCATTCGCCGGCGAATCGACCATGGCCAGCACGTCCTTGATGTCCTCCTCGGTCGAAACGATTCGCGGCAGGCCCAAAACCGAAAACGGGGGATCATCGGGATGAATCGCGAGCCGCACGCCCGCCCGCTCCGCCACCGGCACGATCGCCTCGAGGAAAAGCTTCAGGTGCACTTTCAATTTTGCGGCACCGATCATCGCGTAGCGCGCGAGCATTGCCCGAAAATCGGCCGCGGTCAGCCCGAGGCTCACGCCGGGAAACAAGTCGAGTGTCTGTCGCGTGAACGCCACGCGTGCATCCTCCGTCTGCGTGTTCCAAAACGCCGCCGCAGCTTCGCGCTGCTCCGCCGTCCAATCGTCCAGCGCCCCCGGTCGCTGCAGCGCGAAGAGGTCGAACGCGGCAAACTTCACCGGATCGTAGCGCAACGCCTGTGTGCCATCGGGAAGTCGATAGTGCAGATCCGTCCGCACCCAATCCATCACGGGCATGAAATTATATACGACAATATTGACGCCCGCCGCCCCGAGCCGCTGGAGCGTCACTTTATAATTCTCGATCCGGCGCTCGAAGTCACCCGTGCGCGTCTTGATCGCCTCGTCGACGGGCACGGATTCAACCACGCGCCATATCAGCCCCGCTCGCGAGATCTCATCGCGGCGTTCTGCAATGAGCTCCGCCGGCCACGCTTCGCCATACGGCACCTCGTGCAGCGACGAAAACACCGCCGTCGCACCCGTCTGGCGGATCTCGGGCAGCGTCACCGAATCGGCCGGGCCAAACCAGCGCATCGCTTCTTCCATCAGATTCTTCGCCGCACACATGAGGGTTGAGTCAGGGATGTTGCCTCGACCTCCCGGTCGCGCCAAGCATCCAGTCTCAGTCACCTCTCCCCGATGAATCTCCACCTGCCCGGCCGCTCCTGCGTCTTTCTCCTCGCCCTCGCGTGCGCGCACCCCGCTCTTCATGCCGCCAGCACCGGCGCCGCGAAACCCAACATCCTTTTCGTCGCCGTCGACGATCTTCGCCCTGAATTCGGGGCCTACGGTGCGCGCTATATTCATTCGCCGAATCTCGATCGCCTCGCGAGATCCGGCATCACGTTCAACCGGGCGTATTGTCAGCAGGCTGTCTGCTCGCCCACGCGTTCCAGCCTCATGACAGGGACGCGCCCCGACACCACCAAGGTCTGGGACTTGGAAACACACTTTCGCGTCGCGCTGCCCGACGTCGTCACGCTAGGCCAGCATTTCAAGAATCACGGCTACTTCGTCCAAGGCATGGGCAAGATTTATCACAGCGGACTGGATGATGCGCCGACCTGGTCCGTGCCGTGGCAATCCCCGCGCACCAGCGGCTCGTACGCCCGCCCCGAGAACATCGCGCTCACTCAACGAAAGCCCGACTCGCCTGCCGTCACTGCCGAAAACAACAGAGGCAAACGCACGACCAAAAAAGCCGCCAAAGGCCCCCGCGGCCCCGCGTTCGAGTCGGCCGACGTTCCCGACAACACCTATGCCGACGGCAAAGTCGCCGATCTCGCCCTCACAACGTTGCGCGCGTTGAGCCGGAAGCAGGAGCCGTTCTTCCTCGCCGTCGGCTTCGTGAGACCGCACCTGCCCTTCGTCGCCCCCAAGAAATATTGGGATCTCTACGACCCCGCTAAGATCCAGCTCGCGCCCAATAAATTTCGCCCGAAGGACGCACCCGACTTTGCCATCGTGCCTGGTGGCGAGCTGCGTTCCTACCACGGAATTCCGACCGGCTCGATTCCCGACGACCTCGCACGCCAGCTGAAGCACGGCTACTACGCCGCGATCAGCTATATGGACGCTCAGCTTGGCAGAATCCTCGACGAGCTCGATCGTCTTGGCCTGCGCGAAAACACGATCGTGATCCTCTGGGGCGATCACGGCTGGAAGCTCGGGGAGCACGACGCGTGGTGCAAACACACGAACGCCGAAAACGATACGAACGCCCCGCTGCTCCTCTCCGTCCCCGGCATGAAGCAGACCGGCACGCGCTCCGATGCGCTCGTCGAGTTCGTCGACATTTATCCCACGCTCACCGATCTCGCCGGGCTGCCGCAGCCCCCGCACCTCGAAGGCCACAGTTTCAAGCCACTTCTCGATGATCCGGACCGCGCCTGGAAGACCGCCGCCTTCAGCCAGTATCCACGCAACCACGCCGGCCAGGCCCTGATGGGCTATTCGATGCGCACAGATCATTATCGCTTCACTGCCTGGCTCCACCGCAACGACCACTCGAAGATCGCCGCGCTCGAGCTCTACGATCACCGCAGCGATCCGCAGGAAAACACAAACCTTGCGAACCTGTCCGCGAACCGGGCGCTCGTCGAGAAACTCACCGCGCAGCTCCGCGCCGGCTGGCGCGCCGCACTACCAGGCGCGCACTGAATTCAGTTTCACCCGCGATTACTGCACGCCCGCCCGCAGCCGACTCCACCGCCGGGCGAAATTCCGACTCCCGCCGCCGCTCACGCATCCAGTCCGTCAATACGCCGTCTGCGGCGGCCGCACGATCTGCCACAGCGTTCGCGCCGTGATCTGCAAATCGAGCCACACCGACCAGTGCGTGATGTAATAGACATCCCAATACACGCGCCGATTTAGCATTTCCGATTCCAGGATCTCGCCGCGATATCCCAGGCTCTGCGCCAGCCCGGTGATGCCGGGCTTCACCAGATGCCGCGTACGATAACCGCGCGCCTGCTGCCGAAATTCCTCGTCGAGCAGCGGCATGTAGGGCCGGGGTCCCACCACGCTCATGTCGCCGCGCAGTACATTCCAGAACTGCGGAAACTCATCGATGCTCCGCCGCCGCATGAAGCGCCCGAACGGAAAAATTCGCTCGTCTTCCGCACGCGCCTGGCGCGACTCGGCAGCGGCATTCTCCGGCTCCACGTGCATCGAGCGAAATTTCAGCATCCGGAACGGCCGGCCGCGTTGACCGCGTCGCTCCCGCGCGTGAAACAGCGGGCCCGGCGCCTGCCACCGCTGCATGATCCACACCCACGCGCAGATCGGCGGCAACACGAGCACGACCATCGGCAGCGCCACCACAATATCATAGAACCGCTTGATCAAGCGGTTCAATGGATCCTCCAGCGGCTCCTCCTGCAGGGTATAGAAGTGCCGGCCTTCCTCGATGGTGGGTACGAGGGGATGTGTATAGCGTTCGGCGAGATTATTGTGAATCAGCAGCCGGCAACCATGCTCCTGGCAGACTTCGATCAACCACCGCGCCTCGTCATCCGTGGCCGGCAGCTCGAGTTGCACCACCTGGCCGACTTGCCGTTCGATCAGGATCCGCGGCAAATCCGCTACACGCCCGAGCAGAGGCACGGGCGGTGAGGACGCCGACTCCGCCGCCTCGCGATCATCCGAGAGCAACCCGACTGCGTGGATGCCGAGCGGCTCCTTGTGCGCGATCCAGTCGTTCAACTGGGCAAACGAGCGCACGCGCCCGACAAACACGGTCGGCAGCTTGTGTCCGCGCTGGAATACCACGCGCGCGAGCATCCCCGGAAGGCGCGCGTTCAGGATCGTCAGTCCGAGCCACGACCAAAGCAAAAAGCTGCCGAGAAAAAGCCGGCTGATGCTGCGATCCTGGGTCGCGAACATCATCGTGAACGTCAGCACCGCCATCATCCCGACCTGTCGGCCGGCCAGCCGCGCAGCATCGCCGAGCTCTGGCACGTGGAAGCGCGCGACCAGTTGCGACAGGCCGCGCGCCGACAAGACCATTCCGCCCACGATGCAGAGAAAATAAGGGATCAGGTTCACCTCGCGCACCAACCGCACGAACGGCACGTAACGCATGATGAGCTCCGCATAGACCCAGAAAAAAATCCCCACGCACAGGGTGGTCGCTCCCGCATGGAGATTGGCCAGTCCGCGCGCCCGGGTCGTGATCATCGCGCGCGGTTATGGCGCCCGCATTCTTGCCGTGCAAGTGCGACGGATACGCCTGCATTGGTTGGAGGCAGGCCAGCCGTGCTTGCGCGCCGGTTCCGTGGCTGCGCGCGTGAGCGAGTCGAGTTCAGCGAGTGGATTCCCCCCATTCGCTCACGCTCGCGGCCATGGCCCAAAGCATGCGCAAACACGCCAGCCTCACTCCCCGCCCACCCACTTGAAGACGAACACCGAATGCGGCGACAACGTGACCTTGATCGACTGGCTGAACCCGTCGCGCTCGAGATCCTCAGTGTTCCGTCCACCGTCATTCCCGAGGCCCGTGCCACCGTAATATTCGCTGTTCGTGTTCAGCACCTCGCGCCAGAAGCCGCGGCGCGGCAGCCCGACTCGATAATCGCGCGTCGCGCCACCGAAATGGCACACCACCGCGAAGAGTACGTTTTCCGTCTCATCGCTGCGCAGGTACGCGATCAGGTTCGCATCGGCATCGTGACACGTCAGCCAGCGGAACCCCTGCGAGTTGAAATCGTTTTGACTGAGCACTGGCTCGCTCGCGTAGAGCTTGTTCAGGTCGCGCACCAGCAGGCGCACACCCTCGTGATCGATGTATTGGCAAAGATGCCAGTCGAGGCTCGTGTCGTGTGCCCACTCGCGCGACTGCGCGAACTCGCTGCCCATGAAAAGCAGCTTTTTCCCCGGCCACATCCACGTGTGCGCATAGAGCGCGCGTAGATTCGCGGCCTTCTCCGCGATGTGCCACGCGCCCATCTTGAAGAGCATCGACGCCTTTCCGTGCACGACTTCGTCATGCGAGAAGACCGTGATGAAATTCTCCGCATACTGATAGAGCATGCCAAACGTGAGGTCGTTCTGGTGCCAGCGGCGCACGATCGGCTCTTTCGCGAAATAGCGGAGCGTGTCGTTCATCCAGCCCATGTTCCATTTATAGTCGAAGCCGAGGCCCCCGTTTTTCGTCGGCCGGCTCACGCCCGCAAACGACGTGCTCTCCTCGGCGATCATCGCGACGCCCGGATAATAATGGTGCACGAGATCGTTCACGCGCCGGATGAAGTCGATCGCCTCGAGGTTTTCGCGGCCGCCATATTTGTTCGGGATCCACTGCCCTTCCTGGCGCGAATAATCGAGGTAGAGCATCGAGGCGACCGCATCGACGCGCAGCCCGTCGAGGTGATAGCGATCGAGCCACGCGAGCGCGTTCGCGATCAGGAAGCAGCGCACTTCGTTGCGGCCGTAGTTGAAGATCAGCGTGCCCCAATCCATGTGCGCGCCCTGCCGCGGATCCGCATGCTCGTAGAGATGCGTACCGTCGAATTCAGCGAGCGCGAAACTGTCGCGCGGGAAATGCGCCGGCACCCAGTCGAGAATCACGCCCAGCCCGCGGCTGTGCAGATAATCGACGAACCAGGCGAAATCGTCCGGCGCACCGTAGCGATGCGTCGGCGCAAAGAATCCAGTCACCTGATACCCCCACGAGCCATCGAACGGATGCTCCGCGATCGGCATGATCTCGATGTGCGTGAACCCCATCTCGACGGCGTAATCAGCGAGCTGTCGCGCGAGTTCGCGATACATGAGCGGCCGATCCGCATCCTCCGGCATCCGTTTCCACGACCCCAGATGGACTTCGTAAACCGACATCGGCCGGTCGAGCCGCCCCGCGTTTTCGCGCCGCCGCTGCATCCACGCCTCATCGGTCCATTGATGCTTCCGCACATTGCACACGATCGCCGCATTGTTCGGCGGCCCCTCGAAATACGTACCGTATGGATCCGTCTTCAGCCGGATGTGCCCGCGCTGGTCCCGGATCTCGAACTTGTAGAGCTCGCCTTCCGCGAGCCCCGGGATGAACAGCTCCCACACGCCCGAGGCGCCGAGCGAGCGCATCGGATGGAAGCGGCCGTCCCAGTGATTGAAATTCCCGACGACCGACACGCGCGCCGCCGACGGCGCCCACACCGCGAACGACACCCCGCTCACCCCGCCGAGATCGCGCACGTGCGCGCCGAGTTTCTCATAGGCGCGGTGCTCGTTGCCCTCGTTGAACAGATAGAGATCCTGCTCGCTCACCGTCGGCAGGAAACAGTAGGGATCGAAGAACTGCCTGAATTCACCATTTGGATACGACGCCCGGAGCTGATAGCGAAACACCTCCGGTCGTTTCGCGATGAAAACTTCGAACACCCCGTGGGCCGAGAGCCGCGTCATCGCAAACTTGGTCCAGGGCTCGCTCGTGAGATCGATGACTTCGCAGGCCGATGCGCCACTGACAAACGCGCGCACCACGACACCCTGGCTGCGCTTGTGGGTCACGGGATGCATGCCGAGCACCGAATGCGGTGACGGATGTTTCGCTTCGAGCAACGCAGTGAGATCGTTTTGGGAAATTATCACAGCCAGAGTGGTTAAACCCCGTAACCAATGCGCGATGCCCCCGGCCGCGTCTAGCCGCGAATCACCCGGAAAGTTCCGGTGCTTCAGGTGGGAGGAAAATATAGTTCCGCCCCGGCTCCTTGCTTCCCGGCATCGAACACCACGGAAGACGCACGCGCTTCGCCGGAACACCCGGCGCTTGCCTGCGGTCGTGGCTCCGACTTTCCTCCGCGCGTGATCTGCCGACTTGTTTTCACCCTGGCGCTTTGCGCCGCAGGGTCACTGCGCGCCCAAACGCCGGCGACACCGGCCGCCCCACCGGCCGAGTACGTTCTCGACGCCGACTATAATTCGTTCGACCAGGTCACGGGCGAATCGCTCATGCGCGGCAACGCGCGCCTGACGGATGGCACGCTCCTCCTGCTGGCCGACGAGATCCGATATAACAACAAGAACGACGTCGCCACCGCCACCGGCCACATAGCCCTCACCCACGGCGATGTCCGCCTCCTCGCCGACCGGCTCGTCTTTCATCGCGCGACCGGTGCCTTCACCGCCGAAAACATCCGGGTCGGCAGTCATCCGTATTTCATCGAGGGCTTCTCCGCCTCCGGCACTCGCGAGGAAATCACCGTCAAGCGCGCACGCGCCAGTTACGGCGAACCGGGCCCGTGGCAGCCCACGATCAATGCCGACACGATCGTCTTCGTGCCCGGCCAGCAGCTCCGCTCGGAAAACGTCACCGTCGGCATTGGCGCCACGCAGCCCGTGCCGATCCCGCGCTTCAATCACAACCTCAGCGCGCCTCTCTTCGGCACCGCGTCGCTCAACGGCGGCTACCGCCGCTCGCTCGGCGCCTTTGTCGAGGCCGCGCTCCACGCGCCCGTCAGACCCGGCCTCCGGCTCGGCGCCGACCTCGGTCTCTACGGCAATCGCGGCGTGATGATCGGCCCCTCCGGCGCGTATTCAGATTTCAAGCACCCCGAGCGGCTCAACGGCTATTTCCGGTCCGGCTACATCAATGACCACGGCGACAAAGGCATCGATAACGTCCGCCGACTTCCTGTGCCGGAAAACCGCGCCTACGCCGAATGGCAGCACCAGCAGATCCTCGCGCCCCATCTCACGCTCTCCGCGCAGGCCAATTGGTGGGAGGATCCCGAAGTCTACCGCGACTTCCGCTCGCGTTCCTTCTTCCCCCTGCAGCAGCCCGACACGTTCGTCGAGTCGGTCTACACCGGATCCAACTATTTCGTTTCCGCGTTCGCCCGGCTCCAGCCCAACAGCTTTCATCGCGTGCAGGAACGACTGCCCGAAGTTCGCTTCGACCTGCTCCCGATCGCCGTCGGCCACGGCCTTTATCAACGTCTGCATGCGAGTGCCGCCGTGCTGCGCGAAGATCCCACCGGCGAAGTCAGCCCGACCGGCGAGCCCATCGGCCTGCTCGAGACGCTGCGCACCGACCGGCTCGACGCTTACTACGCCCTCGAGCGCCCCATCGCCCCGCGCGACTGGCTCGCGATCACGCCGCTCGTCGGCGGCCGCCTCACCCATTATACAAACTCGAGCATCGGCCCCGCCGCGCTCGGCAATTACCTGCGCCTCCTCGGCGAGGTCGGCGTCGACGCGACCCTACGCTCCAGCGCCACGTTCAATTACCAGAACCCGCAGTGGAAAATCGATGGCCTGCGCCATCTCCTCACGCCGCGTCTCAGCTATCGCTACATACCCGAAGGTGGCAAAGGCCGCGGCCGTTTTCCCCAGATCGACCGCCGCGCGCAGATCGACGGCACCACCTATCTGCCCTATCTGCAACCGCTCGGTCTCGGCGACACCCGCAGCATCGACGACCTGCACGAGACCAACACCCTGCGCCTCTCGATCGACAACATCCTCCAAACGCGCGATCCCGCCGACGGCACGCGCGATCTGCTCGCCTTCAACCTCGCGAACGATTTCCGCTTCCGCCGCGGCCCCGGCGAACGCGATGTTTCCGAGACGCATGCCGAGCTCTCCATCATGCCCGCGCGCTGGCTGCAGGTGGATCTCTACCAGAGTTTCGAGCCCAAGGATTTCACGCTCCGGGAATTCAATTCGAGCGTCACGATCCGCGACGGCCGTTTCTGGTCGCTTCGCTTCGCGAACAATTTTCTCCGACGCCAGATCGAGGACTATATGATCGATGGCCGCATGCGAATCAACGAACGCCTCGAAGGATTGGCCCGGCTGCACTACGACGCCCGCCGCCGCCGCTTCAACGAGCAGTCCTACGGAGTCGTCCAGAATCTCGGCAACACCTGGTTCGTTTCGTACACCGTCAGCCTCTACTCCGGACGCCGCCGCGAAAGCAGCTTCGGGTTCAACGTCCAGATCGAGACCGTGCGTTTCTGACGCAGCATGAGCGTCGCCGGCAGTCAGGCGCAGACGGTTCTGCGTCTCCTGAAACAGCTCCAGCCGCGATGGCGGAGCGATTTCGCGCTGCCCGCCACAATCCAGACGATGCTCGCCCGCGAACGCCACTTCGGCTCGCGCGACCGGCGGCTCTATCGCGAGTTCATCTATACCACGCTGCGCTACCTGCCATGGATCGAACCGTTCCTCGGGACGCTGCCGCCCACGCTCTCCGTCTCACCGGACACAGCCGCCGAAGCCATTCGCCGCATCGCCTGGCTCGCAGCCGACACGCCGGCCACGCGCACTTTCCGCGCGGCGTTTGCGACCGGCGAACCGCCTTCCGGAGACAAAGCGGAACTGCTGCCCGGATGGTTTCGCTCGCACTGCCCTGAGGTTTTTTCCGGCGACGAACTGGACGCCCAACTCCGCCGCGCGCCGCTGTGGCTGCGACTGCAAACCGCGGCTCCCGCCGAGGTCCTGCACGAGTTCGCCGCGCGCGGCTGGCGACATCGCGCGTCGCCGCTTCTGCCCGACGCGATCGAAATCCTCGACGAGGCCGATGTGACCAAAAGCGACGCGTGGCAGCGCGGTGATTTTGAAGTACAGGATCTCGGCTCGCAGATGATCCTCGCCTCGATCGGCCTCGAGCCGGGCAGCCGCTGGCTCGATGCCTGCGCCGGCGCCGGCGGAAAGACGCTGCAACTCGCGCGCCTCCTCGGCTCCGCCGGCACCGTCGAAGCCCACGACACCCGCCCCGCCGCCCTCGAAGAATTGAAACGCCGCGCCGCCCGCGCCGACACCCTCAACATCGGCATCACGAACTGCCCCTTGCCCGCCAGCTACGACGGCGTCCTGGTCGATGCGCCGTGTAGCGGCTCCGGCACGTGGCGGCGGTCACCCCATCTGAAGTGGACGACCACGCCCGCTTTGATCGCCGAGCGCGCGGCGCTGCAACAGAAGCTCCTCGCGCAATTCGCCGCCGCCGTCGCTCCCGGTGGCCGGCTCGTATATGCGACGTGTTCGCTCAGCTCGCAGGAAAACGAAAACGTCGTCGCCGCCTTCCTGGTCGCACATCCCGAGTTCGAACCCGCGCCCTTCGCGCGCACGTTCGACGCTCTCCCGCGCGGCGCCGGCCTTCTCATCCTGCCCGCGCGCCACAACACCGACGGCTTCTTCGTCGCCTCGCTGCGCCGAAAGTAGCGTAGCACGGGCGTCCCGCCCGTGTTTTCGGCGGCGCTTCGCGCCGTCCATGGGCGGGACCGCCCAGGCTACTTCCGACCCGCTCAAAATCTGCCCTGCTCCGCGCCAGCCGCCTGCGCCATCCCGTAAATTCGCCCTTCCCTCCTCTGCCGATTCCCTGTTCCCTCACTCCCTTTTTGTCCATGTCGCCCGCCCAAGAAATCGCCCGCCGTCGCACCTTCGCGATCATCTCGCATCCCGATGCGGGCAAGACCACGCTGACCGAGAAATTCCTGCTCTACGGCAACGCCATCCACCTCGCCGGCGCCGTCACCGCCCGCAAGAACCAGCGCGCCACCGCCTCCGACTGGATGGAGCTCGAGAAACAACGCGGCATCTCGATCAGCTCGACCGTCCTCCAATTCGACTACACCGGCTACGCCGTCAACCTGCTCGACACCCCTGGTCACAAGGACTTTTCCGAGGACACCTACCGCGTCCTCACCGCCGTCGATGCCGCGCTCATGGTGATCGACGCCGCGAAAGGCGTCGAAGCGCAGACCCGCAAACTCTTCGAAGTCTGCCGCCGCCGCGGCGTGCCGATCTTCACGTTCATGAACAAATGCGACCGGCCGACGCGCAACGCGATCGAGCTGCTCGACGAACTCGAGACCGTCCTCGGCCTGCAAGCCTCGCCTGTGATCTGGCCGCTCGGCAATGGCCCGAGCTTCCGCGGTGTATTCGATCGACGGACACGCCAGGTGCATCTCTTCGAACGCGTCGCCGGCGGCAAATATCAGGCGCCCGTCAACGTCACCTCGCTCGAGGACCCCGCCGTCCGCGACAAGCTCGACGATTACACCTACGGCGAAGTCACCGATCAGCTCGCGATGCTCGACGGCGCCGGCCACCCGTTCGACCTCGGCGCGGTTCGGGCCGGCCAGCAAACGCCCGTCTACTTCGGCAGCGCGGTGAATAATTTCGGCATTCAACTTCTGCTCGACGGCTTCCTGAAGGACTCCGTGCCGCCGGCGCCACGCCGTTCCGTGACGATCACGAAGCCCGGCGAAGCCATCACCGATGCGCCGACCGCGGCCGACGCGCCGAAGCGCGAGATTCCCGTCACGCACGACAAGTTTTCCGGTTTCGTATTCAAGATTCAGGCGAACATGGATCCCAAACACCGCGACCGCATCGCGTTCGTGCGGATCTGCTCCGGGAAATTCGAGCGCGACATGCTGGTCACGCATCAACGCACGGGAAAAACCATCCGCCTCTCGTCCTCGCAGAAACTCTTCGGCCAGGAACGCGAGACCGTCGATGTCGCGTGGCCCGGCGACGTCGTCGGCTTCGTTGGCCACGACGCGCTCGGCATCGGCGACACGCTGACCGAGGACAAATCGATCGTCTACGACGAGATCCCGCGTTTCCCGCCGGAGGTCTTCAGCTACATTTCGAATCCCACGGCCGGTGACGCCAAACGTTACCGCGCCGGCCTCGAGCAGCTGCTGCAGGAAGGCGTTGTCCAGGCCTTCAACGCCCGCAACGCCCCGTCCGGCGCCACGCTCCTCGCCGCAGTCGGACCGCTGCAATTCGAGGTCGTGCAATGGCGCCTCCAGAGCGAGTACGGCGCCGAGTCGCGGCTGTCGCCCACGCCGTGGACATTGTTGAAATGGCTCGAGCCGCATCCGGCGTTGAAGAACCCGAGCGCGATCGTCGTCGCCAGCGGCGTGAGCTTCGGCACCGACAAATTCGACCAGCCGATCGTGCTCTTCCCGAACGAGTGGACGATGCGCTACTTCACGGAAAAGAATCCGGAGCTGAAGCTACACGACCTGCCGCTCGAGCAGACGCGCGGCGCGAAGTAGGTGGTAGGGCGAGGCGTCCCCGCCCTACCTATCCCTTCAGGCCGCTGCTCCGTCCGCCGAGCGATCCAGCATGCGCGTAAGATAAAGCTGCTCGGGCCCGACGTGCGCAAGTTGCAGCGCACGCCGAAAACTCTCCGCCGCCGCGCGATGATTTTTCAACCGCCAGTGCAACTCTCCGACCACCGCGTGCAGCAGATAATGCGACTCGAGCCGCTCGCGCTGCGAGATCTCCGCGACGGCATCGAGCCCCGCCTGCGGCCCGTGCAGATTCGCCACCGCCACCGCGCGATTCAACGCCACGACCGGCGATTCTTTCATCCGATACAGCTCGTCGTAGTGCCGCAGTATCCGATCCCAATCCGTCGACGCGTAATCGCTCGCCGTGCAATGACACGCCGCGATGCCCGCCTGCAGATGATACTCGCTCAGTTCGTTGCCCTGCGCCGCCGTCACGAGGTGCATGAGCCCGCGCTCGATCATCGGCTGGCTCCACTTCGACCGGTCCTGATCGTCGAGGCGCAGGAGATCGCCGTGCTCGTCGAGTCGCGAGGGGAACCGCGCCGCGGTGAGCAGCATCAGCGCCAGCAGCGCGTGGCTCCGCGGCGTCCCGCCCGCCGGATGCTCGACGAGCAACGACGTGAGCCGCACCGCCTCCTGGCAAAGTTCCTCGCGCAGCAGCCGCTCGCCGGCCGAGGCCTTGTAGCCTTCGTTGAACAACAAATATAAAGCCGACAGCACGCCATCGAGCCGCGGCGCGAGGCTCTCGCCTTCCGGAATGTCGAACGCGATGCCCGAGCTCTGAATCTTCTGCTTCGTGCGCGTGAGCTGTTTTTCGATCGCGGCGTCGCTGGTGAGAAACGCACGCGCGATCTCGCCCGTGCTGAAACCGCACAGCACTTTCAACGCGAGCACCACCTGGGCATCCGCCGCCACCGACGGATGGCAGCACACAAAGAGCAGCCGCAGCGCATCGTCGCGGATTTCCTGATCGCCTTCCGCGATCGCGGCGGGCGTGGAGCGCGTCTGCTCGAGATGCGTGATGATCGCCGTCTCCTTCGAGCCCGACATCCGCTGATGGCGCAGCGCATCGCGCGCGAGATTCATCGCGACGCGCATGATCCACGCCGACGGATTCGGCGGCACGCCGCCCATCGACCACGTGCGCAACGCCCGCAGCAGCGCCTCCTGCGCGACGTCCTCGGCGAGCGTGAGATTGTGAACACCGAGCAGCCGGATCAGCGCGCCATGCAGGCGCCCCGTCTCGTGCCGGAAAAAATGCTCCACCAGTTGCGACGTCTCCGCCGTGACGGGTGCCGCCGCAGCGGACTCGTTGGTCGATTCCGGTTTCAAGCGCGCACCCGTTTAGGCCGCCCCGACCGCACTCAACGCCTTGGCCGGTGCGTGGCCCGCCGTCACCCCGAGATGACAGTTGTTCGTAAATTGCCGCACCTCGATCTGCAGCCCGAAGGCGAGACCCGGATGCCGCCGCGCGATTTCCGTGGCTTCGTCGAGCCCGCTGACCAGCAGTTTTACATAGCCGCCGATCGCCTCCTTCGCTTCGGCAAACGGTCCGTCGACGACGCGTGATCCGCCGGGACCGGAGACGACGCGCGTTTCCATTTCGAGCGGCTGGCCTTCCACCGCTTTGCCCTGTCTCGCCAGCCCGTCGTACCATTGGTTCCAACGCACCACGAGTTGTTGACGCTGCTCGGGCGAAAGATGCTGGTAGTTTTCCGGACCGGAATTTCTGAAGAACAGCAGATAGGGAGAAGCCGTCGTCGTGTTGTCCATGATGTGCCTCGCGATTTTAGGGTGAGCGTAGGGAGCCGTCATCTTCTACAACGCTCGAGGAGCGTGCGGAAGGACAGCATCCGTGAATTTTTCCGGCGATGTCCGAAACCAAAACATTCGCGCGTTGAGAGTGTGAAGCAGGAAACAAAACAACCGCCATTCGGCGAACAACCGAAATCCCACCCTCATGACCTCGAAACTCTCCCCGTCCGATTCCCTCGCGAACGCAGTCCATGGCGATCGCCCCGACCTGGCCGGCCGCCCGGCCGCAAAATCATTTGCCCGCACGTTCAGCACGATTGCCCGCCTGGTGATGGGGCTCGGGTTCCTCGTGCTTGGGCTCAACGGATTTTTGAATTTCATCCCGCCGCCGACGACTCCGATGCCGGAAGGAGCGATGGCGTTCGCGGGCGCGCTGATGGGGACCGGCTATATGTTTCCCTTGATCAAAGGCACGGAAGTGCTCGTGGGCGCACTGCTGCTCGCGAACCGCTTCGTGCCGCTGGCGCTCGCGCTGATCGCGCCCGTCGTCGTGAACATCGTGGCGTTTCACGTGTTCCTCGAACGCTCGGGTTTGCCGATCGCGCTGGTTGTGCTCGCGCTGGAGATCTACCTCGCGTGGTCCTATCGCAACGCGTTTCGTCCGATGCTCGTCAACCGCACGAATCCGGCCTAAGTGATCGATCGGATTCCCCCTTCACTCACCCTAAAAAAGGAGAACTGACTCATGCCTAAATACGTTGATGGATTCCTGCTGGCCGTCCCGAAGAAGAACCTGCAAGCCTATCGCCGCATGGCGCAGAAGGCCGGAAAAATCTGGCGCGAGCACGGCGCGCTCGAGTACCGCGAATGCGTCGCCGAAGACACGGATGCGAAGGGCCTGGTGCCGTTTTCCAAATGCATCAAGAGCAAGCCGGGCGAAACTGTTTTCTTCTCCTGGATCGTCTTCAAATCGCGCGCTCACCGCGATCGCGTGAATGCCAAGGTCATGAAAGATCCGCGCCTCTGCGACGGAATGGACATGAAAAACATGCCCTTCGACTGCAAGCGCATGGCCTACGGCGGATTCGTTCCGCTCGTGGATCTGTGATCGAGTCGCCGATTGGCTGCGAGCGATTGCCTGCGGCGAGGTTGAACGTCCAGCGGCGTTCTCCGATCAACGCCCGTCAGACTTCCTCCACATCCACCTGCCGCCTCCGCTTCCTTGTGAATAACCGGTGAGTCAGGTTGCTCCCAAGTTATTCACCGCTTCCCGCGGTGAAGAACTTGTTCAGAACAAAGGCTTCAAACTTCGCTCCGCTCCCGCACCGTCGACCTCGTTCCTTGATAGAACAGTCGCAGTGCAGGGAGGCTGAAATGCTCACTGAGAGCGCGACTGGGATGATCCCGGGCGACCGGGGAAAGGCGGACGACAACTGGTGTCGTCCTCCCCTCATGACGGCGAAAGCCAGTCGAGAGGCATATATCACCAGTTCCTCCGGCCGGAGTCGTATCCGGTCGGTCCAAATACGAACTAGGAACTGTGCGGCAAGGCGTGATTAGAAACCGCGTCCGAGCCGAGTCAGGCCCACGGGAGGTTTCGACCCATGGGCCTACGCAGTGACCCCGGAGGTTACGGCTGCTACTGCGCAGACCAGAACGCCATCGCGTTGCCCGGCGGGACGACCCCGCCAGAAGGCCCGACTCGCCGCACGAGCCGGGCGCGCAAGGGAGACGTGGCGGCGGGGAGAGAGCGGACCTAGGCAAAGCCCGCGAACCTCCTCACTGGGGCGGCGTGAAAAACACGTCACCCTACTGCAAACGCCAAACGCAGCCTGAGAGGTAAGAGGTCAGACCCGTAACGCGGGGCCAACGATCGGCCAAAAGCCGGTGCCGTCCCCGTGATAAAGATGCCGACGCGCGACATGAACGTTGCAGGCGTGTCAGCACCACGTCCGGCGCGCCGCTCCCGGCAGGGAGCGTCCGAACTGGGCGCAAAGGCCTCACTCGATAAATCCCGATCGGAAACGGTCAGGACGGTCCCGCCATGAGACCGAAACATCCGCATGCCGCGGAGAGTGGCGTCGGGAAGCACATCGCCCGCGAAAGCGAGCGCGTCCAAGCATGTGCCGCCGGGAAAGAGCGTGTGACGAACGCCCACCCCCACCAATTGGCCTCGGAAGCCTCAAAACTTCCGGGGCCTTTTGCTTTTTGCAGCTCGCGCTGACCCTTCGCGGTCGCTTCGGGATGCGTTCGGACTCCGCCCGTAGCGGCTGGGACCTTTCTGGGACCTGTCTGGGACCTTCCCGGGAGCCTCCTGGGACCCCGCTGCACACCGGTTTCGCGCGGATTCCGGAGCCGCTCGATGACCTTTTCCTATCTCGCCAGACTGAGATCAGGACGCAGCTTCCGATCCGTTTGAACGTGCGCCGGTGAGACGGTAGCCGGCGCGAAAGGTTTCCCGCAGCGGGCTGCGAATCGCCCCCCGGCTCACTCGGGGTGCGCGCCCGAAATCTCGCATGCCCGCGCTTGTCACGAGCGCACCAAACCGTTTCCCCTCATCGCGTATGCTTTCGCCCCGTTTCACGCTCCTCCTCGCGCTCGCACTTTCTTCCCTCATGCCGCTCCGCGCTGCCGATACCGGTTCATCAAAAACCAAATCATCTCGCGGCGCCGAACCTGCATCGCCCGGCCCGGCCAAGGCAAAGTCCGCCAAGGCCGTTTCCTATCCGCTGATTCTCGGCCCCATTCGCCTCTATGAAGGCGATGCCCCGGGCGCACAGGGCACGCGGCCGCAGGATATTCCCACCCTCACGCCTTTCCCGGCGGATCCGAAAAAACGCACCGGTGCCACGATGCTGATCTTTCCGGGCGGTGGCTACGGCAACCTCGCCGAGCATGAAGGCACGGGCTATGCCGAGTTTTTTGCCGCGCAGGGCATCACGGCCTACGTCCTCAAGTACCGGCTCGGCTCGAACGGCTATCGCCACCCTGTGATGTTGAACGACGCCGCGCGCGCTCTGCGGATGGTGCGGGCGTTCGCGAAACGCGACGGTCTCGATCCCGCTCGCGTCGGTATTATTGGCTCATCCGCCGGTGGTCATCTCGCCTCGACGCTCGCCACGCATTTCGACCCGAAGCGGCCACACGGCCCCACCCTCGACGCCGCCGATCCGATCGACCGCGAATCCTCGCGTCCCGATCTCGCAATCCTTTGTTACCCGGTGATCTCGCTGGGCGAATTCGCCCACGCCGGCTCGCGCAAGAATCTCCTCGGCGCCACGCCGGCGCCCGACCTCGTGCAGGCACTCTCGAACGAGTTGCAAGTCACAAAGGATACGCCCCCCACATTCCTCTGGCACACCGTCGAGGACAAAACCGTGCCGGTCGAAAACGCGCTGCTCTTCGCGAGCGCGCTCCGTCGCGCTGGCGTGCCGTTCTCACTTCACATCTATGAAAAGGGCGCGCACGGCCTCGGCTTCGGCCGGCCCGGTCGTGAGGCGCCACCGTGGGCTGACCAACTTCTCTATTGGTTCAAAGAGCGTAAGTTCGTGCCGTAAACGGGAGGTCTCCCGCGCCTGCGACGAGTCCGTGTTTCGGGCACGGCGAGAGACTCGCATCACGCAAGGAGACCCCGCCAAGTTCGGCCGGCGTTACTCCCGCCTTGCCATCGCCCGGCGCGCGGCGCACGTTGGGCCTCTTTTTCCAACAAAGCACGCGTCCGCCAATGAATCAGAGCATCCGCAATATCGCCATCATCGCCCACGTCGACCACGGTAAAACCACCCTCGTCGACAAGCTTCTCAAGGAAGGTGGCGTCTTCCGCGCCAATCAGCAGGTCGAGGAGCGTGCCATGGACTCCATGGACCTCGAGAAGGAGAAGGGCATCACGATCAAGGCGAAGAACACGTCCGTTCACTGGAAGGACAAGATCATCAACATCGTCGACACCCCTGGTCACGCCGACTTCGGCGGCGAGGTCGAGCGCGCTCTCCGGATGGTCGACGGCGTTCTGCTCGTGATCGATGCCTACGACGGGCCGATGGCCCAGACGCGTTTCGTACTCCGCAAAGCCCTCGCCCACGGCCTCAAGGTCGTGATCGTCATCAACAAGATCGACCGCGACAACGCCGAGCCCGCCAAGATGTATGACAAGGTGCTCGAGCTCCTCATGGAACTCAACGCCACCGAGGAACAGTTCGACGCGCCCGTCGTTTACGGTTCCGGCCGCGACGGCTACATGATGTATCACCTCGGCGAGGAGAAGAAGGATATGACGCCCCTCTTCCAGACGATCCTCGACCACGTGCCGCCGCCTTTCGCGAAGCCCAACGAGCCGTTCCACATGCTCGTGTCGAACATCGACTGGTCCGACTACGTCGGCCGTATCGCAGTCGGCAAGATCCTCGGCGGCACCGCCAAGATCGGCGACAGCGTGTTCGTGATCCGCCACTCCGACCACAAGCGCGTCCGCGGAAAAATCACGAAAATCTTCGAGTTCACCGGCCTCGGCACTCGCGAAACCGACAGCGCCGTCGCCGGCAACATCGTCGGCATCTCGGGTTTCGAAGACGTTGACATCGGTGACACCCTCACGGTCGACGAAGCCGGTCACGCCCTGCCCTTCACGCAGATCGATCCGCCGACGCTCGAGATGCAGTTCGCCGTCAACGACGGCCCGCTCGTCGGCCAGGAAGGCAAGCTCGTGACCTCGCGCCAGCTGCGCGAACGTCTGATGCGCGAGCTCAAGGTCAACGTCTCGATTCAGATCGAGGACTCAGACAAGGCGGGCGTGTTCAACGTCAAGGCACGCGGCGCCATGCAAGTCGCCGTCCTGGTCGAGACGATGCGCCGCGAGGGCTTCGAGCTGCTCGTCTCCCGCCCGACCGTGATCGAAAAGATCATCGATGGAAAACGAATGGAGCCCTACGAGACGGTCTGGATCGAAGTGCCGGACGAGTGCGTCGGCGCGATCATGCAGAATCTCGCGAACCGCAAGGGCCAGCTCACCAACATGGAGAAGCACACGCACTCCACCATGATGGAAGCGACGATCACCACGCGCGGCCTGATCGGCATGGAAATCGACGTCGTCAACGCGACCAGCGGCCGCGGCGTCCTCAGCCATCTGTTCAAGGAATACGGCCCCTACGCGGGCGAAGTGCTCACCCGCATCACCGGCACGCTCATCGCGACGGAAGCCGGCGAGACAACGACCTACGCGCTGCTCATGGTGCAGGAGCGCGGCAAGCTCTTCGTCGGCCCGGGCGAGCAGGTTTACGAAGGCATGATCGTCGGCGAAAATCCGCGCAATGAGGACATCGCCGTCAACGCCGTCCGCGAAAAGAAGCTCACCAATTTCCGCTCCCAAGGTGAAGGTGTCGCCGCCGGCCTCACGCCCGCGACGAAGCTCTCCCTCGAGCGCGCGATCGAATACATCGCCGCCGACGAATTCGTCGAGGTCACGCCGAAGAACCTGCGCCTCCGCAAGCGCATCCTGAATAACGGCGAGCGCCAGAAGGCGATGAAGTCGCAGAAAAACAAGAGCGAGTGAGTCACGCCTGAAGCCGGCGTTTCCGCCTGCTCATGCCCCCGCAAAAGGCCGCCCTCACGAGCGGCCTTTTTGCTTTCTGTTCAGCGCCCCGCGCCGCCGTCCAGGGCGCTGATCGGCCAGAGTTTCGTCGGCACGTGCTGCTCTTTCGCGAGCGCCAGCATTTTTGCGACAATGTCGGGGTGCTGCGCGGCGACGTCCGTCGTTTCGTTGGGATCCTTCGCCAGGTCGTAGAGCTCGAGCGCCGGTGCGCCCGCGGCCTTCTTCTTGCCTCCGGCCGAATGCAGGTTGAGTCGAATCATCTTCCAGTTGCCGACGCGGAGATATTGCTGGCCGCCGTAGCCCGACGATTCGCGATAGAGAAACGGCCGCTCGGGCTGCGTCTTTCCGAGCAGCGTCGGCGCAAAGCTGATGCCATCGATCCCACGTGGCGTCGCCTCGGGCGAGCCCGCCAGCTCGAGCAACGTCGGCAGCCAGTCCTCGAAACCGGTCACGCGATCGCTCGCCCCACCGGCGGCGATCCTGCCGGTCCAGCGCACGATGCACGGCACGCGCACGCCCGCTTCGTAATAGTTTCCCTTCCTCCCGCGAAGCCCGCCTGCGCTATTGAAGAAGTCCGTGTCCGTGCCACCAAAGCGATCCCACAACGGGCCGTTGTCACTGGTGAAAACCACGATCGTATTCTCGCGCAGCCCAAACCCATCCACCATCGCGAGCAGCCGGCCGATTTCGTGATCGAGGCGTGTGATCATCGCAGCATAGGCCGCGTGCGGCGTGCGGTGCGGCAGGTAACCGTTGCCCCCGGGATAGGGCGTCTCCGGAAATTTGCCTTCGTATTCGTTCAACGAGTCCTGCGGCACTTGCAGCGCCAGATGCGGGATGGTCGTCGGATAATAGAGGAAAAACGGCCGGTCCTTGTTTTCGCGCACGAATGAACGCGCCGCTTCGTTGATCAGATCCGGCGCATACTCGTTGCCCGTGAACTGCGCGTAACTCCGCGGATCGTTCGGATCGGCACCCGGCGGCAATTTCTGATGCGCGCTGAAAGCCGCGTTCGCCAGCGGCACCCGCTGGCTGTTGTTCCAGAGGCTGACCGGATAATAGTTATGGGCGACGGCCTGGTCATTGTATCCGAAAAACCGATGCACGCCCTGGGTGTTCGGATCGCCTGTGCTCCCGACGGCGCCGAGACCCCACTTGCCGAACGCACCGTTGGTATAGCCGAGCTGCTTCAAGGTGAGCGGCAGCTTGAGCTCGCCCGCCGGCACCGGCTCCTGGCCTTCACCCAGGCTGCCCGGCTGGCCGACGCCGCCGCGATTGTTGCGAATGTAGGCGTGGCCCGGATGCTTGCCCGTCATCAACACGCAACGCGAAGGCGCACAAACGTTGTGACCCGAGTAGTGCTGCGTAAGACGCATGCCGTCGCGCGCCAGCTGATCGAGATTCGGCGTGCGGATCTTCTTCTGCCCAAACGCGCCGATGTCGCCGTAGCCGAGATCGTCGGCGAGCAGGAAAATGATGTTCGGGCGACGCGCGGAATTTTCCGCGGCCGAGCAGGAGAACACGAGCGCGAAGGCGCAGAGGATGAAGCGGACCATGACAGTATTGAAAAAAGGTGGGGCGAGGCGTCCCCGCCCCACCCGCTGAGCCGCGTTGGCGTTACGATTTCTTCCCGCCCACGCGCTTCAGCTTCGTGAACCGCCCCTGGAAATTCCAATCCTGCACAAAGAGATTCCCCTCCTTGTCGAATGTGAGCCCGTGCGGCGCGATGAAGATGCCGTCCTTCCAATGCTCGGGCGCGAGCTTGAACGCCGCCCACTGCTTCTGGTCGGGATTGTCACCGAGCGTGGAGACGATCTTGCCTTGCTTGTCGATGATCGCGACCCGGCCCTGCAATTCCGCCACCGCCACGTGGTCCCCGAAAAACGACATCGCGCACGGCCGGCGCAGATCGGACGTCACGACGCCGAGCCATTTACCCTCGAGATCGAGGTGCACCAGCCGCTTGTTCTCGCGGTCGGCGACGAGCAGCCGCGCCGGGCTGAAGCGCTTGTCCACCGAGATGCCGTGGCAGGTCTTGAATTGGTTCTCCCCCTCGCCGCGCGTCCCGATCGTCTTGAGATACTGCCGATCCTTGCTGAAAACGTGCACGACGCTCGCGCCATAACCATCGGCCACGTAGATCCGGCCATCGGGGCCGACATCCACGCCGGTCGGCGCGAAATTCGCCGCCTTCTTCTTCGGTTCGGCCGGCTTGTCGTAGAAACCGCTCTGCACTGGTTTCGTGATCTCCCACTCCACTTTTCCGTCCAACGTGAGCTTCACCACCTTGCCGGCCTTGTTCAGCGCGCCATAGAGAAACTCTTTGCCGTTCTCCTGACGCAGCACGAGGCCATGCATGTTCGTGAGCTCGGCTCCCATCGTGCGCAGCAGCTTGCCGTTGCGGGCAAAAACGAAAATTCCCTCCGGCCCATCCGAGCTCATGTAGATGTTGCCGGCCTTGTCGACCGCGGCCCCGCCATGAGTGGCTGCGAGTGTCTTGCCGTCCGGCAGCTTCGCCCAGCCTGGCTCGACGACGAAGCGCCAGTTCCCCTGGCCCAGCGGACCGGCGGGAATCGGCGTGGCGGTCACCTGCGCCAGCGGCAGGAGAAATTCGGTGTGGGCGGAAAGCGCCGTGGGGAGCGCGACGAGAAGGGCGAGCGCGAGTCGGGGGTTCACGCACGGAGATTTGCGAGGCGGTTCGGCCTCGTCAAGCGGCGCAGGCGAAACTCAACCACCCGAGCCAGGAGGTCCGCCGACATGCAGTTCAGTCACGGAGCACCTCACACGCGCCGAGCGGGATTTCCCAAGGCCGCCACAACGAGGCCCGACAAGTGGTGGCTGCCCCGCGTCGCACCTTTTCGTGGCCAGTGGGATCGGTTCGTGCCCGCTCGCGGTTACTTCGCCGGCGCCTCGCACCACGCCATCCGCGCGGCGAAATCGCGCTGAAATTCCGGCCGCCACCGGCTCACGGTCTCGCGCGGGTCGCCCGCGGCAC
>JAKFEQ010000029.1:0-36787 GCA_036675625.1 Opitutaceae bacterium
GGCGCGACGGGAGCCGCCGTGTCGACCACGCTGTTTCGCGAAGGTCGCGTCGAGGAAAACTACGGCGCGCTCGTCGCCGCCTGGGAATCGAAGGCCAGCCAATTACGTTCATGACCACAAAGCCTCTCATCATCGCCGGCGTGGAATTCACGTCGCGCCTCTTCGTCGGCACCGGAAAATACAGCTCCGGCGAAGTCATGCGCGCGAGCCTGGCGGCCACCGGCACGCAACTCGTCACCGTCGCGCTGCGTCGCGTGCACACCGACGGCCGGCCCGACGACATCCTCGATCACCTCGAGCCCGAGCGCTACCGGCTCCTGCCAAACACCTCCGGCGTGCGCGACGCGAAAGAAGCCATTCTCGCGGCCGAGCTTGCCCGTGAAGCCCTCGAAACGAACTGGCTCAAACTCGAGATTCATCCCGATCCGAAATACCTCATGCCCGATCCGATCGAGACGCTCGCCGCCACGCGGGAGCTCGTGAAGCGTGGCTTCGTGGTGCTGCCCTACGTGCACGCCGATCCCGTGCTCTGCAAGCAGCTCGAGGAAGCCGGCGCCGCCGCCGTGATGCCGCTCGGCGCGCCGATCGGCAGCAATCGCGGACTCGAGTCGCGCGTGTTCCTGGAAATTATCATCGCGCAGTCGCGCGTGCCGGTCGTCATCGACGCCGGCCTCGGCGCCCCCTCGCACGCCGCCGCCGCGCTCGAAATGGGCGCCGATGCGGTATTGGTAAACACGGCGATCGCCGCCGCCGCGGATCCGGTGGCCATGGGCGACGCCTTCCGCCGCGCCGCCGAAGCCGGCCGGCTCGGTTACGAAGCCGGGGTGCCGCGCGCGGCGGGCAAGCACATCGCCACCACAGCGAGCGCCACTTCGCCGTTCACGGCTTTCCTGTCGGAAAGTCACGAACCTGAAACCGCTCATCCGCGCTGATAAAACCCGTTCGTATCAGCATTTATTCGCGTCGATTAGCGATTCTCCTCCGATGTCTTTTTTTTCTGTCTGGCAGCAGCACTCGTTCGCCGACGTCGCGCGCAGCATCGCCGCGAAAACGCCCGCCGATGTCCGCCGCGCCCTCGACCGCGCGGGCCGCCGCCTCTCGCTCGACGATCTCGCGGCGCTGCTCTCGCCCGCCGCCGCCCCGCACCTCGAGGAGATGGCCCGGCTCAGCCACCAGCTCACCATCGAACGCTTCGGCCGCACGATGCAGCTCTACGCGCCGATGTATCTCACGAATGTCTGCGCGAACGTCTGCACATACTGCGGCTTCAGTGCGCAGAATCGCATCCCGCGCAAGGCGCTCGACGACGCCGAGATTCTCGCCGAGGCCGCGGTGCTGAAGCAGCACGGCTTCGACCACGTCCTGCTCGTCACCGGCGAGTCGAGCCGCTACGGCCCCGCCTACCTCGCGAACGCGCTGCGTTTGCTGCGCCCTCTTTTCTCGAGCCTTTCGATCGAGGTGCAGCCGCTCGAGACCGCCGATTACGCCGCGCTCGCGGCCGACGGGCTTAGCGCCGTGCTGGTGTATCAGGAAACCTATGACGCCGCGGTTTATCCGCAGCACCACCTGAAAGGCCCGAAGTCCGACCTGCGTTACCGGCTCGAAACCCCCGACCGGCTCGGGCGCGCGGGCGTGAAGAAGATCGGCCTGGGCGCGCTCTATGGGCTCGCCGACTGGCGGGCGGAATCCTGGTTCGTGGGGCTGCACCTGCGCCACCTCGAGCAGACGTTCTGGCGCACGCGTTACAGCCTCTCGTTTCCGCGGCTGCGGCCGCACGAAGGCGGCCACATCGCGGTCGCGCCGTTCGGCGAACGCGACCTCGTGCAGGCGGCGTGCGCGTTCCGGTTATTCAGCCCCGAGGTGGAACTATCGCTCTCGACGCGCGAATCCGCGCGGTTCCGCAATCACGCGTTCCGGCTCGGCTTCACCTCGATGAGCGCCGGTTCCAAGACGAATCCCGGCGGCTACACGAGCGCGCCGGATAGCCTCGAGCAGTTCGCCATCGACGACGAACGCTCGCCGGCCGAGATCGCGGCGTTCTTGCGCGTCGCCGGTTATGAGCCGGTGTGGAAAGACTGGGACGCGACCTACGATGGGCACCTCAACCAAACCATCTTAACCGCCGCCCACGCCGCGGACTGAATCGCAAAATCCGGGATTAGTGTGCATTAGTGGTTCAAAACGTCTTCATGTTCTCTCCCGACGAAATCGCCCGCTATCAGCGCCATCTTTCCCTCGCGGGTTTCGGCGCGGACGCGCAGCAAAAACTCAAGCGCGGCTCCGTGCTCGTGATCGGCGCCGGCGGCCTCGGCTGCCCCGCCCTGCTCTACCTCGCCGCCGCCGGTGTCGGCCGCATTGTGCTCGTCGACGACGACCGCGTGGACGTGTCGAACCTGCAACGCCAGGTGCTTTACGCGACGAGCGACGCCGGAGAGTTGAAAGCCACCGCGGCCGCCCGCCGGCTGCGTACGCTCAATCCGCTCATCGCGATCGAGGCCCGCACGGAACGCCTCACGCGCGACAACGCGCTCGAACTCGTCCGCAGCGTCGACGTCGTGGTCGATGGCTCCGACAACTTCGGGACGCGTTATCTCGTAAACGACGCCTGCGTGCTGGCCGACCGGCCGTTCGTCTACGGCGCGATCCAAGGTTTCGAAGGGCAGCTCAGCGTGTTCAATCTGCGCGGCGGACCGACGTACCGCTGCCTGTTTCCCGAACCACCCGAGGCGGGCACGGTGCCAAACTGCGCCGACGCCGGCGTGCTCGGCGTGCTGCCCGGTGTGATCGGCACCGCGCAAGCCTGCGAGGCGATCAAGATTCTCACCGGCATCGGCGAGCCGCTCGCGGGCCAACTGCTGCTCTTCGACGCGCTGACAATGGCAACGCAACGCGTGGCGATCACCGCGGATCCGCGGAGCCGCGCGATCACCGAATTGCCGCCGGATGGCTATGGCGCGACGTGCACGACCGAGCCGCTCCTCCGTGAAGAGATGGATGTCGCCGAGTTGCGCGCCGCACTCGCCAGCGGCCGGCCGCCGCAGTTGCTCGATGTGCGCGAGGCTTGGGAACGCGCCCTGGGCACCATCGAGCCCGACGTGCATGTGCCTCTCGGTGAGCTCCCGCGCAGCGGCGCGCCCCAGCTCGATCCCGCCGCTCCCACGGTGGTCTACTGTGCCGCCGGAGGGCGCAGCCTTCAGGCGGCGCGCGTGTTGCGCGAGCAATACCGGTTCCGTGCGGTGGCGAGCCTGCGCGGCGGCATGAAGGCGTGGAGCTCGGCCCGGTAGGGCGTGGGATCTGCCCCGTCGTTGCCACGCATCCTCTTTTTGAATACGCCCGGTCACCACCCCGACGGACGCGAAATGCGAGGACGAAAGCCCGCGCCGCTCGTCCTCACCATCGCGGGTTCCGACAGTGGGGCGGGCGCCGGAGTGCAGGCGGATGCCCGCACCATCCATGCACTCGGCGGTTACGCCTGCACGGCGATCACCGCGATCACGGCGCAAAACACCCGCGGCGTTATGGCCTGGCGCGCCGTGGCGCCTGCCCTGGTCGCGGCGCAGATCGACGCCGTCCTCTCCGATCTTCCGATTGCCGCGATTAAAACGGGGCTGCTGCCGGGCACCGCGGCGGTGCGCGCGGTCGCACGCGCGCTCGCGCGATTTCCCCATGTCCCCCTCGTGGTCGATCCGGTCGTCGGCTCGACCAGCGGCACGCGTTTCCTCGGGTCCGCGGGCCTGCGCGCACTGCGGCGCGATCTGCTGCCGCGGGCGACGCTCGTCACGCCCAACTGGCCGGAGCTCGAGGCCCTCACGGCGCGCGCCGTGACGACGTTTGCCGAGGCCGAGGCAGCCGCGAAACACCTCGCGGACGAGTGCGGCAGCGCCGTGCTGGTGAAAGGCGGCCACGCCCCCGATCGCCGGCAGTGCCGCGATCTCCTGCTCACCGGCGATGGCCGCGGGCGCTGGTTTTCCTCGCCGCGTATCCCCACGGACAATACGCACGGCACCGGCTGCGTGCTTTCGGCCGCGATCGCGGTGGAGCTCGCCGGCGGGGCCGGTCTCGAGCATGCGGTGAACACCGCTCGCGCGTTTCTCCAGCGCAGCCTGCGCGCGAACCGCTTGGCGCGCTGGGGCGGCAACGGCCCCGCGTTTCCCGGAACGCGTTGATCCGCTCCAGAGCGATCCACGCGAAGCTCAGCCACCGCGGAGTTGATTCTCTGCGAGATCCAAGATGTTTCCGCCGACGCCGGGCGTCGCAGCCGCGTCGAGAATTCGCCGCACGAACACCGCGAGTTGGTCGGCGTTCGAAGGCTTCACGAGGTAGCCGTTGGCGCGTTGCGCGCGGCTGGTTTCGATATCGGTGCGCTGCGTCGACGAGGTGAACAGCAGGATGGGCAGCGCATGAAACTCCGGTTGCGCCCTCGCCCACGTCAGCACTTCCAGCCCGGACATCCGCGGCATCTTTACATCGAGGAGCAACAGGTCAGGCAAAGGATGCTTCATGCGATCCGCGAACGCGCCCACGCCCGCGAGGTAATCGACCGCGTCGCGGCCATTTGTGACCACGTGCAGTGCGCCCCGCAGTTTCAGTTTCGAAAACGCGCGCTCCATGAAGAACACATCGTTCTCATCGTCCTCGGCGTAGAGCACGGTTTTCGACGCCGTCGTCGTCATCGCTGCGATGCCGCTGGCAGCTCCAGCCAGAACGTGCTGCCCGGCTCCGACCCGGACTGCACGCCAACGGAACCGCCCATCCGCTCCGCGGCTTTGCGCACGACGGAGAGGCCGATGCCGGTGCCGCCCCGGCGGGCGTCGACTTGATAGAAGATGCCAAAAATCCTTTCGTGCACGGCGGGATCGATGCCGATGCCGTTGTCGCGCACGAAGCACCGCACGCGGCCGCCGTGACGCTCCGTCCAGATCCGCACGACCGGCTTCACGCCCGGACGGGCAAACTTGAGCGCGTTGCCCAGGAGATTGGAAAAGCACTGGGTCAAAGCCGCCGCATTGGTCATGACCGCCCCGAGCGGCTGCGCCACTTCGAATTCGGCGTTGGCGGAGCTGAACTGCGGATACGATTCGAGAATCCCGGAGAGAAACGCATCGAGGTCGATGGGCTCGACGGGGATCTCGTTGCGCGCGATCCGACTATAAACAAGCACATCCTGGATCAACCGGTCCATCCGCTCGGAGGCACCGATGATCCGGCGGATATATTCCCGCCCTTCCGCGCTCACCTGGTCGGCACATTCCGCCGCGAGGATGCTGGCAAAGGACTGCATGGCACGCAGCGGCGCCCGGAGATCGTGGGAGATGCTGTAAGAAAACGCTTCCAGCTCGGATACAGTTTCCTGCAGCTTTGCCGTGCGCTCCGCCACGCTCGCCTCCAGGCTGCGGGCATGCTCCTCGAGACGGCGGCGCGCCAGCTCGAGCTCCTCGGCGTCCCGTTTTCGCCGCGTTATATCAAGACACACGCCGACCATCCGCAGCGGCGTACCGTCACTGGCGTAGCTGGCTTCACCGCGCACCGACAGCCAGTGCACGGTGCCGTCGGGCCAGACGACGGGAAACTCCGCGTCGAAGCTGGCGCGGCCTTCGATCGCATCCGCCATCTCCGCCTGGATGCGGACCCGCGCCTCCGGGTGAATCGCGGTCCAGAGGTCGTCGTACGCAAACGGCTCGTCGCGCGAGCGGCCATAGTGCGCCTTGCAGAGATCGGAGCAGGTCAGGCGGAGTGTCCGCAGATCGAGATCCCAGACACCCAGCTTGCCGGTGGTCACCGCGAGTTGCAGCCGCTGCTCGCTCTCGGCGAGCACGCGCTGCACGCGCGTGCGCTCGATCGATTCCCAGCAGCGGTTCGCCACGCTCAGGAGGAGATCGACTTCCTCGGTTTGCCAGGCACGGGGCGATGCCTGGTGGACGGCCATCGCGGCGACAAACCGGTTTTCCTTCAGCAGCGGCACGCAGATCACGGCCCGGATGCATGTTGCTGTATACGATGCAAGCATGCCTTCGGTCCGCGGATCGGTTTCGGCATCTTCCACTATATAGGGCTTTCCTTCCCGCATGAGGCGCAGGCACTCGGCGCCAAATTGCCCAAAACGGTAACGCCCCACGATGCTCGGCACACCGCGGTTATAATCGCCGGTCAGATTGAACGTATCCTCGTCCGCCTCCACATCGGCGTAAGCACAGCGGTTGACCTGTAACGCCTGCCCGAGGAGGCGGGCGCAGGTTTGCGTGATCGCGAGCGGATCGGTCAACGGGCGCGTCGCGTCATCGAGGGCGATCAGCAGCCGGTCGCGATCCTCGCGCAGCTTGCGGGCCGTGACGTCGCGGGTGGTTCCGGCAATCGATTCCACCTGACCGTCGGGCCCGAGCACCGGCGTGAAGATATATTCGTAAATGCCGGAGATGCCGCTGGCGCCGGTGAACGGCACCTCGCCGCGGATCGGCCGCTTCGTCGCAATCACCTGCGCGATCTCACGCATGTGCATGTCGGCATGCCACGTCGGGTAGCCGAGCTCATGGCAGGTCTTGCCCACGATCTGGTCGAGCGTCCTGGCCCAGACTTCGAGCAGGCGGCGGTTCGCGTAACGGAAACGGCCCTGCAGATCGAAGATATACGCGAAGTCGTCCGTCGTGGAAAAGATGGTGTCGTAAATGCGAAACTGGCGCTGCAGTGCTTCGCTCGCCGCCCGCCTCTCCTCCTCCGCGCGCTTGCGATCGGTGATGTCCAGCACGACCCCGGCAAACCGGGTGAGCCGGTCGTTCGCGGCCCGCGTCACGCGTCCCCGCGCCGTCACCCAGCGATACGTATCCCCCCGTCGGATACGATAGTCGCATTCATAATCCTCACCCGTCGCCAGCGACCGGTCCACCCGCTCCTTCGTGAGCGGCAGGTCCTCGGGATGGATGGCCGCGAGATAGGTGGCCAGCGGCGCCGCGCCATTGGCATCCAGCGCCACGGAAAAGATGCGCGCGAAGTTGGGATCGCCGTAGAGCCGATCCTCGCCGACATTCCACTCGTAGGTACCCAGCTCGCCCGCGATCATCGCCGAATCGAGCCGCTGGCGGGCGGCCGCCAGTTCGCGGTCGGCCGTCAAGCGCTCCGTGACATCCAAGCCGGTGACGATGACGAACTGCACGTCTCCAGTCTCGCTCAGCACGGGGCTCATGATCACCTCGCCGATCCGCTCGGTGCCGTCGGAAAGGTAGAAGGGCAGTTCCGCCTCAAACGGCCGGCCGGCAACGGCGCTTTCAAAGCCGGTGCGCACCGCATCCTGCACCTCACGCGAGCCATGCCACCAACCGGTTTCCCAGAACTTTTTTCCGAGCACCTCGTGTTTCGCGTAGCCGGCCCGGGTCAGCGAGACTCGACTCGCGTCGATCAGCGTGCCGTCGGGATCGAGGATGCCGGCGTAGAATGGCGATTGGTCGAAGAAGGCGCGGTAGGTCGCGCCGTCGAGCGCGACGGGCTCCCGTCTTTTCACCGGCCCAGGCTGCGTCGCTGACAGATCGCGGCTCATTCGTCCGCCTTCAATGCCTTCAGCGGAGTGAGATCGATCGACGATATGGGGCGCATGCGACGGCGAAGATTCGTCCGCGTTCACCTGTCCCGTGTCCAGTGGATAGCCTATCGGAAAACTTCCGTTTTTTTGACCGTAATGGAGCGGTAGCCCGCCGTCGTCTGCGTGGCCTGAACAGTGCATCCGTTTCCAAAAGCTGCGCAGATCTTGGCTTTAGCCCCGCGTGGACGATTTGAGCCTTGTGCCTCCCGACCGGCCTTTGAAAAACGGGCACAGCGCCCAGTGCCGACGCGCATGTTATGCCCCGTGTCATCTCCATCGCAGGTTTGCTGTTCGCCGTTGCCGGGGGCGCCGGCCTGACGGAGGCAAGCGAGCGACCTGCAGACGCACGCGCCGCTCCGCTGGGCTACGAGACATCCGCGTTTGAGCTGGCGCCCTTTATTCCGCTCGACCCGCCAGCGTGGACCGAGGCCGATGTGAAGCAGGAAATCTCGCGCCGACTCCTGCGCGAGAAACGCCGCCGTGAGCTCGTCGTCGACTACTATCGCATCGGGCACGCGCTCTCCTTTCCCCTGCCGCTCGCGCAGCGGCCGACGAAGGCGGATCTGCCCGCCGGGATCGCGACGATTACGTACCCCTGGCTGATCTGGCTGACGTGGGAGCTGGAAGAACGCTGGCGGATCGCGCATGTCGCGTGGCGGCGGTTTGACGATCGCGCAGCGGGCGAGCTGCTGCAGCGCGAGCTCGCGGCGCTCGCCACGTGGGATCACTTCTACGAAACCATGAACCAGCCGGGCCTCGCGACGGCGCACCTCGCGGCCTGCCTCGCCCGCGCGCTCGCGAATCCGGACGGCTGGGACGCCGAGAAATTGAAGTCCGCGCGCGCGGCCGCGGAAGCGCTGGTCGAGCGCGACGTGTGGCCGTGGTTTTTAAAAACGTGGTCCGGCGATCAACCCTACACCGCGCGACGACTGGCCAACATTCCGGTGATCACGCTCGCGCGCGCCGCACAACTGGCGCGCGTGATCGGCAGCACGCGCGCGGACGCGATGGAAGCGAAAACCGGCGAGATATTGCGCGCCTGGATGAAATTTCGCACCGGCGCCGAATTGCATACCGAAGGAACCGCCTACGACGGTTACCTGATGGACACGCTGACCGAATGGCTCGCGTTTCTCCCGGCAGCACAACGCGACGAGCTGCTGCACGCGGGACACGACACCTTCCGCAGCCTCGCCGACGAATGGATCGAGCTCACACTGCCCGGCCGGTTCGATCTGCACGCGCCGATCGGCGATGTGGAACCGCAAATGACGTTCTGGACGGCCCCACTCTTGCGGATCGCATCCTGGTACAAATGGACCGACGCCGCCTGGCTGATGGCGCGCGTGCCATTGAACCGGCTGCCCGCCGCAAGTCTCGTGGAGGCGCAGCCGGCCAGCGCGTTGTTTGCAGGGGCAACCGCTTCGCCGCCCGTGGAGCCGCGCCAGCATCCGCATGCAGTGAGCCTCCGCAGCGGTTGGGCGAGTCGCGACATCGCCGCCGTCGTGAGCGTGCCGCGCGCCCCGATGAGTCACCTGCACAACGATGCCGGACACATCACGCTGGGTTGGCAGGGACGGTTCTGGATCACCGATCCCGGCTATCAACAATATCGGAAGGGCGATGAGCGCATCTACACGCTCGGCCCCGCCGCACATAACCCGCCCGTACTCAACACCCTCTCCCAAAGCCATCGTGCAGGGGTCATCCTCGGGCTCGACCGGCCGCAGCCGGAGGTACAACACGTCGCGCTCGATCTCGGCGCATGCTATAATAAACTGCCTGCGACCGCGCGTGTACAGCGCGATATATGGCTCGCCACCGGCAACGACATGGGAGCCGTCGTGCGGGACACGTTCGCCGCGCTCGAGGCCAAAACCGACGTGGCCACGCACTGGCTCGGCGGCGCGCATCTCGCGTGGGCTTTCGTCGATGGCTGGGCCCGGCTCAGCGATGGTGAACACGCACTGTGGATCGGAACAGTGGACGAACCTCTCGCGCCCTCCGCCCTCACGCGGGACGTCGGCACGCGTGGTCCGCTGACGCTCTCGCATCGCACGAACCTCGCGGATGGAAGCGGCGTGCGTTGGTGGGTGTTTTGGTGTGATGCGGCCGGTGGCTGGTCACCGCCAAGGGTCACGGCAACGGGCTCGCGCCTGCACGTGGAGCCTGACCGCCGGTCGGGCGCAAATGGCGGACGGTGGTTCGGTGACTGAGCCGTTCCCGCACGGGGATGCGATGCTGGCTCCGCCCGTGCAGATCTCCGATCCCGCCCAATTGCGTCGGCTGTAAAAGCCGATTCGTTATATCCTGATTCCGTTTTGAGTCCGCTTTTGGAGCTCAGAGACAGACGACAGCCCATTCACCCCACTCGCCCCTATGCAATCGCGCGCAACCGACCATCTACGGACCTCGAACGCCTTCGTGTGGCGTTATCGACAAGGGCGCGGCGCCTCCGTGCCCATGCGTCGCTCGGCTTGTTTCCTCAGCCTTGTGGCGCTGCTCGGACTTTGCCCGGCCGCCTTCGCGCAGCTTGGTGCGCGCACGACAGAACAATGGCTGAAGACCCTCGAGGCGACCAACCGGGTGGCGAAGCTGCGGGTGGACGACGCCATCGCGGCGTTGGAGCTGAAGCCGGGATCGGTCGTCGCGGATATTGGCGCGGGCTCGGGCACGTTCACGCTGCCGCTGGAAGGCGGTATCGGCTTCCGGCCGCGTTTACGCGGTGGAGATCGACCCGGGCCTGGTCGAACACATCGCCAGGCGAGCCAGAGAGCAAAACACCGGCAATATACACGCGGTGCTGGGCTCATTTACAGACCCGAAACTCCCTACCCGCGACCTCGACCTGGCTTTTATCTATGACGTGCTCCATCACATCGAGCAGCGCGCCGAATACCTCGAACGTCTCGCGACCTACCTGAAGCCGTCGGGCCGCATCGCCGTGATCGACTTCCACCCCGAGCTCGGTCCGCACAAGAACGACCCCGCGTTGCAGGTGACTCGCGATCAGACCAAGGCCTGGATGGCGGCCGCCGGCTTCGAACCCGTCAAAGAACACTCTCTTTATACAGACAAGTGGTTCATCGTATATTCACGGCCGCAGGGCGACATTCGGCGTAAATGGAACGTGAATTCCCGCGCACCATGAAAGCCTCAGGAAGGCTGGCTCGACGTACGCACGGCGAAATTTCAACCCGCAGGATATATATTCGTATGCATGACAATAAAGTCCCTTGACTCGGCATCTTTCCATGGCGAGACACGCCGCCTCTCCGCTCCCGACCGATGGATTTTCCTGTCATGTTTGGATCTTCGCTGCCCCCGCAAAAAATGCGGGTGCTCTGCGCCGAGGATCACGAGTTGATGGGCAAAGCCATCAAGAGGCTGCTGGAGCATGCCGGCCATGACGTGGTCTGGGTGAAAGACGGGCAAGCCGCCTGGGAACGCGTGGTCGTCGATTCCTGCCCCTTCGATGTCGTCATAACCGACCAGAAAATGCCGCGCCTCACCGGCTTGGGTCTCGTAAGGAAACTGCGGCGGGCGGCCTTCGGCGGGGGCATCATTGTCCACAGCGCGCATGTCCCCGCCTCCGCCGCGCGCACGTTTCGCAATCTCGGCGTCAACCACATCCTCGCCAAACCCGCGGACATCTCGGTCCTGCTCCATCTGATCAAGGCCCACGGACGCGCGAAGTGATGCTGGAGGCGAGCTTCGGCCCTCAACCGGCAACTCCAGCCGCCACCTAAACCATGCCTTATGCCTCGAGCACGCGCTTGAGGCTGGCGAGGTCAGCCTGGACGAGGGCCACGTCGTCCGCGAATTGCTGTCCGGTCATCCCGGGCATACGGAACACGGTAAAGAGCACCTCGGCGTGCTCAGCGCCATTGGGCACGACGCGCATCGGTACAAAAACGGGGTGTCCGTCCGGCGTCGTGACATGATGGTCGAGCACGCGAAACGCGTTCCGCGGCACGAAGCGCACGCGTGCATCACCACCAGACGTGCCGAAGATCCAGTCCTCGCCCTCGCGGCGAACGGTGCGAACAAAGGTGCTCCAGCGCGGGAAGTTCTCGATGGTGGCCAGGTAATCGTAAACGGCATCGGCCGGGCGGCGGACCGACACCCCGATCGTGCGGGCTTCAGCGGGCTGTGACATGGCGCCAAAAGAACCGCGGTTCGGTGTGTTGTCCACCGCGCTGGCGCGAACGCGGTGGACCCCCAAGCTAGCGCACGCTCAACGTCGCCGGTTCGCTCGTGACCGAGCCCGCGCTATTCGACACGAGCGCTGTATAGTTTCCGACGTCGTTCGAGGTGACGCCATATAACACCAGGCTCGAACCCGTCCAGCTGCTCCAGGTCAGTCCATTGCGATACCACTGAATCGTCGGCGCCGGCGTGCCGGTCGTCGCGATCGTAAATATCACCGTGCTGCCCGGTGAGGTTGTCTGACTTTGGGGTTGGGTCGTGATCGTCGGCGCGACATCGCCGGTCGGAGTATTCACCGTCAGTACTGCAACGCCGCTCGTGGCCGATCCCGCCGTATTCGTCGCCACTAGCGTATAGTTACCGGCCTGCGCAGTCGTCACAGTGATCAGCTCCAGCGTCGCACCGGTCGCCCCGGCCAGCGGCACACCGTCCTTGTTCCACTGATACGCCGGGACGGGAGAACCGGAGGCGGCGCCGCTGAACGTAACGTTTTCGCCCGCACCGACGGTCTGGCTGACGGGATGCGTCGTAATGACGGGCGCAACCGAAGTCGCCGACGATGAAGTCACCGTGAGCGTGGCCGGCGCGCTCGTGGCCAAGCCGGCGCTGTTCGAGACCACGGCGGTGTAGGTGCCATTGTCGTTCGAGCTTACTCCATATAGCGTGAGCGTCGAGCCCGTCCAACTGCTCCACGTCTGCCCGTCACGATACCATTGTACCGTCGGCATCGGTGTGCCGGTCGCGCCCACGGTAAACGTGATGGTCTCACCGGGAGGCGCGGTCTGACTCACAGGCTGCATCGTGATCGTCGGTGCGACATCGCCGCCACTCGAGCCGACGTTGATTATAACGCTGGCGCTATGCGTAAGCGCGCCGTTGTCGGTCACAGTCAGCGTGGCGGTGAACGCTCCCGGACTGCTATACGTATAGGCCGGGGTCGCCGCAGTGGAGCTCGCGCCGTTTCCGAAATCCCAATGGTAACCGACAATCGTGCCGTCGGGGTCGGTGGAGCCCGCACTCGAAAAAACGACGGCAAGCGGCGCGGCGCCCGACGACACCGACGCGCTCGCGACCGCGACCGGCGGCTGGTTCGCTGGCGTCGCAGTGGGAAGCGTGCCGGTAATGACATAATTGCCCACGCTGCCGTAGCTCGAGTATCCCGTGGTGGCGGGGTCGCCGGCGCCGACCGCGCTGATCCGGAGATAATATGTGCCCGCCGCGAGCGTGGTGTTGAGCGAGGCGTCTAGCCAAGCCGGGTTGGAGCCCTGCAACGCCTGACCATTGCCATCGAGCAGCTCCGCTTTCAGGTCGAGATTCGGTTCGGGCGCGGGCCCCTGCACGTGGAACGACACGGCGCCGCTTCCGGTCGTGAATCGAAAAACATCAAGGTCGGCGCTATGCTCGATCGTGCCGCCATCCGCAATCGAGGAGCCGTTCAATAGAGTGCTCGTTGCTGGCGTGTCGCCATGATCGTCACCTGCATACGGCACGAACGAAGCGATGACGCCGAGGTCGTCCTGATCGCGATTCGCGTTGGCGTATTCGCCGCGGCTGAATTGCGTCACAGCGCGGTAGTAGCCCGCTCCCATGATGGGCGCCCAGTCGCCGTGGCCGAGATAGTACTCCGTGGGCGAGGAGCCGTTCGTTCCATCGTGGTAAAGCCCCAGCGTATGGCCAGCCTCGTGCGACACGCATTCGGCAATATACTTTTCGCTGTTCGCGAGCTGCTGCGTGAAAATGAAACACGGCGTATCCGAATTCCAGTTGAACGAGCCAACATAGCCGACGCCCGCGCCCGAACCATACCAGTTGGTCGGACTGATAACCGCCCGAACGCCATGATTGGCATCGTCCAAAGTCGTCCGCCGCAACGCCTCGATGCCCGGGTCCTCGGTGGTCACATCGACCGCAAACGGCGCGAAGTCTTCGGCCACTCGCCGCCACATCCGCCGGATCAGTTCGAGCTCCGCGGCGTTAAAATTGTCCGGCGACCCGTCGAGATCGAAGGGCTGCGAGACAATCGGAGCGCCGCCCGTCATGTTCGTGTTCCACGGCGTCCCGCTCGTCGTGTGGCCGTTGAAATCGAGATATATTACCCGCGGAGCTCCCGGGAAGCTATGAAGGCGCAACGTGTCGGCGCTCTCGGGATTCAACGCCCCGGCTTCGATCGCAGGGGCACTTGCCGTCATGCCGGGCGCCGGTATGCCGGCCGAGCCGGCGCGCGGCCGCAAGCCCGGAGCCTCGCACGCGAACAACAACAGACCGTCGCGATCGACACCAAGCGACGGCTGGGTTTGAAGAAACCCTGCGAGCCGTTGCGGACTCAGACCGTAGGCCCGCGCGACCGCAGGCAGATGATTACCGAGGGCATTGATGGCTGCGGTGCCCCTGGCCGGAACCTGCAAGCGTACGGGCAACGGACTCTGAGCTTCGAGCGAGTGTACCGTCACGACGACGGCACAGACGGGAATAACAAAGCTGCGGCGGAGATCCCGCAGAGACAGGAAGGGTTTTTCCATGCCCGCGCAGCGTCACGGCCCCCAATGCCTTCAAAAGGATTTTTCCATATCCGTAACAAAGGCTCCCGGCCCGCTGAATACATAAGCTGCTGCGTGGAAATAACACCCGATTTCCCGGCCGCGCATCGCTCTGGTTTTTCACGCGGATTTTACCAACTACAGCAGAGCGGCGGCGGGCCTCATCAGTCTTCGCGCTCTGTACATATTATGCCGCGCATTTTTGCCAGCCCTGCTCGGGACAGAGGGATTGTCGGCCACCGGATCGCCCTATACAATTAACATAGGACCGGTCGATCCCGGGATCGTGAAGCCTTTTCCGCGCCGAGGCCGCGAGATAAAATCGCGTCTTCCTGTACAAATATTCGTCACGCGGGGCACTGGCGATTTGTCACGCCGCCCGGCCGCGCGAACCATGGCTCCCCGCCGTGATCATGATTATTGGGCCTCACCACTCCGCGAGCGGTAGCACCGGCGCTTCGGCCGCCGCGGCGGAGGCGGATTGCGGCACCAACTGCACCACGATGCGCTGCGCCCGACCCGCGGGCACGGATGTCTCGAAGCCAATCATTCGCGTGTCTTTGTTCGCCGCATCCGTCGGCGCGGGCGGTGGGTTCGTCGGATAGATTTTGAGTTGCGCACCCGCTGGCGCGACGACGCGGAAGCTCAACGTCCTGCCGCCCTGTGTTAATGTCGCACGACCTGGGCCATCGATCCGCACGTCGGCCTGCGTGACCATCGCCCAGCGCGCCGTCACCGGTTTCCCCAGGGTCGTGAGCTCGTCCTGTACCCGCACGCTGCGGTCGGACTGCAGGCTCGCACCGCGACGCGCCGCCGCGAGCTGGCCGCGGTAAACACTCGTGGTATCGACGACCGTGCGGCCCGGCTTCGCCAGCACGATCGGCGCTTTCCCGTCAACGCGCTGCTGCTGGCCGTCGATCATCAGGACGTTGTGCGACGAAGTCCCGAGACGAAACACGTTCCAGCGAGGGCCATCCTGTTTCTTGTCCCACAGGTTGACGCCCCTCGACTCGAGCGAATGGTAATCCTGGCTGCCCAGATCGTCGGCCCAGCGCACGCCATCGGCATCCATGACGAAGGTCCCTATATCCATGTGCGCGTGATTCGCAGACGGCGAACCACCCTTGATCGCGACGAACGTCGCGTCGGCGCTCCAACTGCTGCGATGCAACGCCACCGGCGTGGTGCCGCCACCCGTCCAGGAAAGAGAAGGCGGCTGCGCGGGTTTCCCGAAGCCGGGCGGCATCCACAGCAAGACCATCGGGTAGGTGCGATCGTGACTGCGACGGGAGGTGGAGCGCGCGCCGTCCACGAGTTTGGGCATCTCGCGCCACAGCAGGTGGGATTCGTTGCGCCGCGCTGCGAACCAGAACATCGCCGGCGAGACGCCCTGCCCGCCGCGTCCGCAGTCGGAGTAGTTGAAATAGTAACCGGAAGGGCCCGTCACGTGCAGATAATAATCTGCCGTGGCGAGGAATCCCGGCCTTTTGCTTAATCCGAAATCCGTGCCGAATACCGACTCCAGCGCCGAGATCAGGATCACATTGAACGTGGTGCCGTAATCCCAATAGCCCGGCCCCTCCGGATACGCGCCGTCTGGGCTATATTCATGCATGGAGACCGGCACCGTATTGATCGCGCGCGCAATGATCTGCGCGGCTAGTGCCGGTTCACTTTCCGCCACAGCGAGTGCCCCCACGGCCATGCCGCCATTGCAGACCTGATTCCAGTTGTTGGTCGCGCGCGTCCACGAATTGGACGTGAGGCTCGGCTTGAGGCCCTTCTCGATAATCGCACTGCGGAGGAGCCCGCGAGTCTGCTCGTCCCAAGCCGGATAAAACCAATCGTAGCCGATCGCGACGGCCGTGGTCATCTCGGCGACGTCCAGGAAATGTTTGGGATTCCAATCGGCAAACCCTGCGACGGCGGTGAGTTCCAGGCGCGCGCGCTCGACGTATTTCTTCTCGCCGGTGAGCCGCCACGCGAGTCCAAGATGCATCACGCGCGACAGACACGTGCGCGACTTGTCGAGCAACCGGCGGCCGATGAGCACGCGCTCGACAGGCTTCGTCGTGAGTTGCCGATCGGCTTCACGAATCACGCTGGCCTGGACCATCGCCATCACGGGATCGGCAGCGATTTGCCGGCGCAGCGTGTCCTCATCTTGGGCAGCCAGAAACAGGCGCGGGTGCGTCGCGGGCAATCGTTGCAGTCGTTGGGCAACATCCGCGGTCTCAATTGTCGCTGTCGCGGCAACGGCTGCTGCGACGGGGACGGCGGCGGCAAACACAAGGGCGATCCGGGGCACAATAAATAAGCGCATGGTAGAGTCGCGACGAAGCACAACGTCGTGGCGCCAAACTACAGCCGACAAGAAAGGCACCCTGCAACGCCGATCGCACGCCCGCCATAGGATTGGACAAAATGCGCGCAACAGCGCCGGACTCTCAGCCGGAAAATGCAGTTGGGAACTGAGCGTCCAGGATCGAGAGCAAAACCAAACGGTGGAGCTGCCTTTCAGGGTGAACTTATATAACTAAAATAATCGCCGTCGGTTGTTTACAACTGCGCGTTTATCGGCTATCAAGACGCACGCCTCCGGAGAAACAAACATTCCGCTGGCGAGACAACCCTCAAGCGAAAGACCACCCACCATGGGCGACAGATCTCCGAAATCGGTTCAGAAAAAAGCCTCGCAAAAGCAGTCGAAAGCGAGCGACGCCAGCAGCAAGAAACAGCAGCTGATCACGGCGCAGCAGGCCACCAAGGCCAAGATGGCCGCCGGCAAGAAGAAGTAAGATTCCTCGAATCCCGATCCGCTAAGATCGGGGTTTTTTTTCGCCAAGTTGCGGGCCGTTACCCGGTCGCGTTCGAGCGAGTACGGTCGTCACTCGCATGGCGCCGCTCCATCGTCCCCCTCTCCGCCATCAGCCGCGGAATGTGTGCAGGACTGTGTAGCGGCGGCGCGGATACCCGCCTTGCGTCGGCGAGTCCCGCGTCCGTGGCTTCACGCCTGCCCTGCCGGGCCGTTGCGCCTATTTCCCGGGCGTGCCCCACACTGGTTTCCAGGAACCCAGTGGCAGAACATCAGCGCGCTGCGCCCACGCGTCCCATGCCGCCGCGAGTTCACGGACTTTGTCGGGATGCTGCGCCGCTAGATCGTGCATTTCCGTCCGGTCCGACACCATGTCGTAGAGTTCCCAAGGGCGATCTTCCATCGCGACCAGCTTCCAGCGGCCGTCGCGCACGGCACGGTTGCTCTCGTGTTCCCAAAATAGTGGCTGCTTGCGCGCGAGCGGACGGCCGGCAAACGCGGGCACGAGCGACACGCCTTCCATCGGCTTGATCTTCTCGCCGTTATACTCGTTGGGGTACTTCGCGCCGGAGACGTCCACGCAGGTCGCCATGATGTCGACGATGTGCCCCGGCTGCGTCTCGAACGCCCCGCGCCGCGCCCGGCTGAGCCCGGCCGGCCAGTGCACGATGAGCGGGGTCGATATCCCGCCTTCATGCGCCCAATGTTTATATTCGCGAAAAGGAGTGTTGGCGACATTGGCCCACGCTTCGCCGTAGCCGATATATGAATCGGCGGGCCCGGCCATCACACCCGGACCGCTTTTGACCCAACGTCCGTCGCGGGTCTGCATCGGAGGACCGCTCCTTGTTTGCAGCTCATCCGGCCGGAGCGGTCTCAGGTCCTTGGGCGCCGCCCGCTTCACGGGCTGGCGGCCGTTGCGCTCGGCACAGGCGCCATTGTCCTGGAGGAAAAGCACGAGCGTGTTGTCGAACCGCCCGTCCTGCTTGAGTTGCCCGATGATGCGGCCGATGCCCTGATCCATATTATCGATCATGGCCGCATAGGTTTCCATGCAGCGTGCCTCCCAGGCCTTGTCTTTCACCTCGTCCCACCGGCCGATCGTGGGCGCTTCCTTCCACCCGGCAGGCATGAGACCGAGCTGTTTCAAGCGCTCGATCCGCCCGCGGCGGACGGCATCGTAACCGGCGTCGTATTTGCCACGGTATTTGGCGAGATCCTTCTCCGGCGCCTGGAGCGGCCAGTGCGCGGCCGTATAGGCAACGTACAGGAAGAACGGCTGCGCTGTGCCGGCGCTCTCGCGCAGAAACGCCACGGCGTTGTCACTGATCGCCTCGGTATAATAATAGTTGTCCGGCTTGTACTCGGGATCGTTTTCCGGCGTGATGAACGTGTTCTGCCGTGTGAGCGTATCCGGATCGTAAAAACTGCCGAAGCCACGAATCGTGCCGTAGAAACGATCGAAGCCGCGCTGCACGGGCCAGTTCGTCGTGTCCTTCATCGCATGGGACCGCGCGACGTGCCATTTGCCGGCCATCGCGGTCCGATAACCGCCGCCGCGCAACACCTCGGCGAGGGTCACCGCCTGCCGGCTCAGGTCGCCGAGATATCCCGGAGCCTCCACGCGTCGAATCATAAATCCCATGCCCGCCTGATGCGGATAGAGACCCGTGAGCAGCGATGCCCGCGTAGGGCAGCATCGTGCGCCGTTGTAGAATTGCGTGAAACGCACGCCGCCAGCGGCGAGCGCATCGAGATTGGGCGTGGCGATCTCGCCCCCATAACAACCGAGATCCGAATAACCCATGTCGTCGGACATGATCAGGAGAATATTCGGCCGATCCGCGGCGCGAACCGGCAAGCCAGCGAGCGCGACGCCAACGAGGAGGAACAGGGGGCGAAGTTTCACGATCATTAGAAGGCAGGTCTTTGCAGCCGCGACAGGCGCGAGCAAGCGTGATCATTTATGGTTTTTATGCTCGTCGCTCGCTGGCGTGCCTCGCGTGACGGGCGCCGATTTCGGCGGATTGATCATGATATGAGCGCGATGAGTGCCCGGGTTCATGATCCACGGCGCCCCATCCGCGATCGGCGCCAACGGGATGCCGGTCGACTCCGCCGTCGCGTAAGGAATGTAGATAACATAACGAGTATATAAGCCCGTGACCTCTCCGGTGCCGGGATCGACCGTTCCCGTTGTGACATTAAGGATGCTCTTGTCGGGCATCGGCAACTTTCCCGCCTTCACCTCTGCCTCGCGCACCTTGAAGATCTCGGCAGCGTTCTTTCCCTCTGCCGCCAACGCTCGGCCGCGCGCCATGAACGGCTCGAGATCCTTGTGATAACACGCCACGCTGAAACCCTTCTGCCGCGGATCGTCCGCCAGGCAGATGAAATTATTCGACCCCTTGCGCAACATCGTCACGGCGTGATCCGGCCCGTAGCCCAACACCGTCGCCGCTTCCCGCTCCGCCTGGGGGGCGGCGAGGAGCGCCGTCTTTATTTGCCACTCGGTTGACGGGATCTCGGCCGCCCCGGCGATGCACGCGGAAAAAAACAGAACGATTTGGAATTTCATGAGGAGTACGGCGGTAACTTTTTTCTTTGGGGTAAGTGCGCGGATGAAGTCCGCACGGGGTGAGTATTGTCGTAGGCCGAACGCAACGGCCGGAGCCTGGCCACCGGCTCGCACCTTGAGCCGGACGAACAACGACCGCAAGCCGGCTCCGCATGAACCCGTGCTCGCCGGCACAGACTATCGTCCCGTCCAGATCGGCGCCAGCCAGGCGATCGGCTCATCGGGCTTCGCGGCGGAGAGATCACCGCCGCCCGCATTCCACACTCTCACGAAATAGTACTTGTTGGTGGCGTTGCGCAGCGCCGGCCGCCACGTGACGTCATGCGCCGGTGTTGGTTCGAATGCATCCACGATCACCCCGCCTTCGGTCACGATGTCGATTTTCGTGATCTTGTCCTTGGGCTCGTTTTCATCCGGGTCGCTGATGGCTATATCAAATACGAGCGTGTCCGGTCGATCCAGCGTTGAACCCATGATGGTGCCGTTGACCGTGTAGCGGCACTGGAGGTTCTGCTCGAGCGAGGCATAGGTGCGCCGCTGCTTCATCGCGTCGAGGATGGCGGCCTTCGTCCTGCTGGTCGCGAGGACAAACGTGCGCGACGTATGATGCTCGATCCCGTAGAACCCATGGTTGTCATGGCCGGCGACCGGGGAGACCTTCCAGCCCTTGTCCAGCGCAGCCAGGAAGCCGGCGTAGTGGATCTTCTTGTTCGAGTTGATCAGCTCGAGCATCGTGATGACCTCCGTGACGCCCTCGTCGCGATAGGCCCATTCATTATACTGCTTCGGGCTCGGATGATTGAACGTCGCGACCACCGGGCCTTCGCCGGCACTCGGAACGCGTTGCAGCCATTTATATAATGTCGGGAGATCGACGCCCGGCGCCAGGGCGTTCAGGTACTCGGCGCTGTTGATGACATTGATGTGGCCGGAGCCATCGGGTCCGTTGTTTTCGGAGTGTTCGTAGCCCGTCAACGCGACGAACGTGCGGTCGGTCGCGGCGAGGGCCTGCTGGCGGGTGGCGACCCACGCGGGATTATCGGCGCCGGGCGGATTGAACGCTTCATCCTGTGAGTGGTCGGTCGTGATATAGAAGTCGAACTTCCGCGCTTTCGCCCGCGCGAAATGCTCGGCTGGCGCGCCCTGGTGCTGCTGCCAGTCCGGCTTCAACGTGCTCGATGCAGGCGGCCCCTGAACGCCCTCCGGCGAGATCTTCATCCCCGCTTTCTTCGCCCGCGGATCGGCCGGCGCCCATTGCTCGCCATGAGACCAGGTGAACTGCGTGTGTGCATGGGTGCTCCCGGCGTAGATGTGATAGCGCTCGCCGGCCGGAGCCGTCGGGCTCGCGCTCCGCAACGTCGTGCAGATCGGGAGGAGGACGACCGAAGCGATCGCCGTGGTGAACAGCCAGGATCCGGCGCACGAAGGGGAATGATTCATGAGAACACCCGGGCTAGCCTTCCGCCGTGAGGTGAGCAATGCCTCATTGACTGGACCGGTAAAGATGCTCCCGACGCCCTCCGTCCGCTCGCGGGCGCCACGCTATAGCCTGCACGGCGCCTTCGAATAAATATACGATAATGAATGCCTCCATTTCTGCCGGAAGCTTTGACAACCCACCGGGCGTTCCGGGACTTTTTTCGGTGTTCCGATTCTTCGGCAGTGACAACCGCTCCGACTCGGAAGCACCTCCTCTGGAAACCCCATCTCCGCCAAACTCGTTCAACCGCATGCCTTCTTCTCTGCGCTTTCTCTCGCTCATCGTGCTCGCGATGCTTTCCGCCGGGGCGGCGCCGGCCGCGGCACCATCGAAGCCAAACGTGCTCTTCTTCTTCTGCGACGACCAGCAGGCCGACACCATCGCCGCACTCGGCAATCCGCACATCCAGACGCCGAATCTCGACCGGCTCGCCCGGCGGGGCGTCGCATTTCGCCGGGCTTATATGATGGGTGGCTTGCAAGGCGCCACGTGCGTGCCCTCGCGGGCGATGCTGCTCAGCGCGCGGTCGCTGTTCAACGTCGACGAGAAACTGCTGCAGCACGACACGTGGCCCGCCGCCTTCGGCCGCGCCGGCTACACGACTTTCCTCAGCGGCAAATGGCACAACGGGGCGCCCTCGATCGCCCGAAGCTTCCAGCGCGGCCGCTCGATGCTCGTCGCGGGCATGGCCGACCCGATGAACGCGGAGCTCAGCCACCTCGAGCATGGCGCCATCACACCGCCCAAGCTGAGCCCCCAGCACATTTGCGCCGTCTTCGCCGACGAGGCGATTGCCCTGATCAAAGAGAAAACCGCCCAGCCCTTCTTCTGCTATATACCGTTCGATGGCCCGCACGACCCGCACATCGTGCCGGACGACTTCCCCGTGCGTTACGACCCGGCGAAGATCCCGTTGCCGGCCAATTTCCTGCCGCAGCACCCGTGGAACAATGGCCATATGCAGAACCGGGATGAGTCGCTGCTGCCATGGCCGCGCTCGCCCGACGCGATCCGCACCATGATCGCGGAATATTATCGTTATATAACCTATCTCGATGCGCAGATCGGTCGCGTGCTCGATGCCCTCGACGCCTCGCCTCATGCGAAGAACACCTATATCGTTTTCGCCGCAGATTCCGGCGTGGCGCGCGGCAGCCACGGCCTCATCGGCAAACAAAACCTCTACGAACACTCGATGCGCGTGCCTCTCATCATGGCCGGCCCCGGCATCGCCGCGAATCGCACCACGGACGCGATGTGTTATCTTTTCGACGTGATCCCGACGCTCGGCCGCCTCTGCGGGGTGCCCGGTCCCTCGACGAGCGAGGGCATCGACCTCGGCCCCACCCTGCGCGACCCTGCGAAGCCTGCCCGCTCGACGCTGATGTTCGCCTTTCGCCACCTGCAGCGCGGTCTGCGCGACGACCGGTGGAAACTCATCCGCTATCCGTATGTGGACCGCACCCAACTCTTCGATCTGCGCGAGGATCCCCACGAGATCGTGAATCTCGCCGGCCGTCCCGAACATGCAGCGAGAGTCGCCGCCATGTCGGCCACACTCACCGCGGAAATGAAACGCTGGGGTGATACGGAACTGACGTCTCTCACCGTCGACGAGGTGGAGCCCGCCGCGTGGGCGCCCCAATTCCCCCCGCCGCCGTTGGGCAAGAAGGCGAACAAGCGGAAGGCGAAGGGCTGAACCGCAGGGGATTTTTCATTGATGCTCCGAAGCTCGCGCCCTCAGTTTTCCGGGCGTGAAAAACACCCCACTCACCCGCCGGGATTTCTTGCGCGGCTCCGCGACGGCGGCCTTCGGCTTCTATATTCTTCCCGCTGCGGCGCACGGCGCCAACAGCCGCATCCAGGTCGGCTGCATCGGCGTCGGAGGAAAAGGCCACAGCGATACGCTGGCGACCGCTCAAGCCGGCGCCGCCATCGTGGCGCTGTGCGACGTCGCCAATCCGCGCAACCCCGAGCTCGGTCGGCGCAAGAAATCCAAGTCCGGCGAGACCATCCTCGACCGCTTCCCAGGCGCCCGGGTCTTCTCCGACTACCGCGAGATGCTCGCGACGATGAAGGGCATCGACGCGGTTACCGTCTCGACGCCCGACCATCATCACTTCCACGCCTCGATGCTCGCGATGCAAAGCGGCCGGCATGTCTATTGCCAGAAGCCCATATCGCACTCGATCTGGGAGGCCCGCCGGCTGGCCGAGGCCGCTGTACAATTCAATGTACAGACTCAGATGGGAAATCAGGCGCACGCCGGCGAACCCATCCGCCGCGCCGTCGAGATCATCCGCGCGGGCGCTATCGGCCGCGTCACTGAAGTGCATGCGTGGACCAATCGCCCCATCTGGCCGCAAGGGATGACGGCGTGGCCCAAGGCCGAACGCGTCCCCAAAGGCCTCGCCTGGGATCTCTGGATCGGGCCCGCGCCTTTCCGCGACTACAGCCCGCAGATCGCACCGTTCAACTGGCGCGGCTATTGGGATTTCGGTGCCGGAGCGCTCGGCGACATGGGCTGCCATATCATGGACATGCCCTATTGGGCGCTTGGCCTCACCGCCCCGCAATCCGTCGAGGCCTGGCACGAGGGAGGCACCGACATCGCCGCGCCACACCGCTCGACGGTAACGTATCATTTTCCGACGAGTGTCTTCGGTACGCCGGTGAAGCTCGCATGGTACGACGGCGTCGTCGCGCAAGAAGGCGTTTATCTCCACGCTCCGCCCGAAGCGCTGTGGAAAGCCGATTTTCCAACAGCCGACCACGTGTTTCGCCGGTTCGACCTTCTGCTCGTGGGCGAGAAAGGCCGGATGTTCTTCGGTCGTTCGCGGCAGGATTGGGTGTTCAAGCCCGAGTCGCTCGCCACGGATTTCACGGAGCCGCCGAAGACCCTGCCACGCGTGCCCGCCGGCGAACCTGGCCCGGACGGTACGGTTCCCGACAGCGGCGGTCCGTACGTCGAATGGCTCAACGCGATCAAAACCGGCACGCCCGCGCTGTCCAACTTCGCGACGTCCGGCCCGTTCAGCGAAACCGTGCTGCTCGGCAATCTCGCGCTCCGCCTCGGCCGGCGCGTCGACTGGGACGCAAAAAACCTCGTCGCCAAAAATGCCCCAGAAGCCGCCGCCATGATCCGACGGCGCTACCGGAAAGGCTGGGAGCTGGCGTGAACGCGGCGATCGCCACCGACGAATTTACCGCGTCCGTCCGGCCGGCCGACTACGTCTGGCGCCCCAGCGATAAAACACCGCCTCGAGGATCCCAAACTGATCCGTGAGCAGACCCTCGTAGCCGCAGGGGCGGTCGTCCCAGTAACGCCAGTCGACGCCGCTCTGGTTACCGCCGAAGACGCGCGCCTCGGCAAAGCCCACGCACAGGCGCTCGAGCAGTCGGTCGGCTTCGGCCGTGAGGCCCGTTTTATAAAGGGCCATCACAAAATGACGCGTCTGCGCATGGGTGCGGCCGCCATTCTGGTAATAGCCGAGTGGATACCCCTGCATGATGTCGGCGAGGTCGCGATCCGGAATAGAGTGCAGGTTTCCCGGCAGCCCCAGCGCCGCATCGGGCAGGCCGACGCGTTTCGACTCCACCAGCAGCCGCTCGAGCAACGCGCGCCCGTCCTCTTCCTCCACGAGCCCGGCACAAACTGCAGCGCCGTTCACCGCGAGAAACGCATAGTCGTGAAGCTCGCCTTCCTGGCAGCGCCAGCCGCCGAACCAGCCGTTCGCTTCATTCCAGAAAGCAGTGCGATAGCTGCCCTGCAACGCCTCCGCCCACCCGTCGATCTCGCGCGCTTTCGCCGTTGACCCGAAAGCCCGCAGCGCGGGAGCCAGCTCACGCAATGCGCCATACAAAATGGCATTCGCAAAAGCGTCCTTCCACCCGAACGACACGACATCGTACCAGCACGTGCTCCACTGGCCCGTCCCGCTGACGCCGGTTCGATAAGGACTTTCGATCAAGCCGTCGCCATCCAGATCGCGGTGCCTCACCGCGTCGATGCGCTGCAGGATGTGACCGCGGTATTTGCGCCACCAAGCGCGGTCGGCGACATGCCGCAGGTAGTCTCCGAGCCCACGCAAGCCGGCCGTGTCCGTCATGAGATATTCGTCGGCGGCATCGTGCGCCACGCCATCCTGCAACAGCCGGCCGGCGGCATAGCCCGGGCCACCGTCGAGCCAGCGCTCGAGGGAGGTTCGCACCAGCTCGGTCGCCGCGAAGCCCGGCAGCACCTCGCCCATCGGCAGCGTGACCGCCGTCCACGTATCCAGACAAATGGGACAGTGCATCGACGCTCCATTGTTGCTCAACGTCGCGGTGTCCGCGCGGTACGTGAGCGCCGTGAAAAACGTGCGCTGCACCGCGCGCACCGCAACCGCGGGCGCATCCCGGCGCAACAGGGCTGGCGGCATTTTCGGACGCAGGGTGAACCCGGCTGCGACCGTGCCTTTGCGCAAACGGTAGAGCCCCTCAGGAGTGCGCTCCTCCCCGACCTTGAGCTCGAGCGTGTTCATATCCTGGCTGCGGAAACAATCGCTGCGCGCGAGCGCCTGCGGCGAGCGTGACGCCAGCTCCCAGGCCCCGAAGCGCGGCACGTTCAACACCAGCGGCAACGCCATCGCGCCCGTCTCGCCATCGGGGAGCAGCCGCCCGATCACATGCGACGGCGACACGCTGTTGCGCAACGCGAGCACCCACGCCGCACTGTGCCACGCGAGCACGTCGCGGCTCGCGGTGCGCTCGACGCGCAACGCCAGTCCGCGCGGCGTGACCCGCCAGCGCAGCCGATAATGCAGCGGCCCCGCGGTGAAATCGTACGCGACGGTCGCGCCTTTCACACGCGTGTGCCCGGCCACATCGAAACGCACCGCCGGCGCCATCACCGGCGCGACCCCGGCCTCGTGCAGCCGCGGCCCCTGCCAGCTAAGCGCGGGCTTCATCGCGAGTGTATTCAACCTGCTGTTACGCTCATCCTCGGTGTGGAGGCCCAGAAAAGAAAAGCCCGGCCGCCCCAGGTGAAATCCCACCTCGTAGTCGCGCGTTCGATACCGCACTTCGCCATCGCGTTGCTCCGCCGTGACACCCTCCGGCAGCCCACCCAGATCAGGATCATCGATGCGCAACAATCGCTCGCAGCGGGGCGGCAGCGGATCAACCAGCTCGCCCTCGAGCACGAACGCCGAGAGCGCGAGATTCCATGGCGACCAGCCGGCATCGATGCCGGACTTGCGCACCTCGAGCGACACCGCACTCACCTCGATCTCGCCGAGTTCAAACCAGATCGTTTCCTGGTCGGCCGGTTTGCGCAGGTCGGGCAGATGCAGGATCTCACGCCAGCGGCCGTCGTGCAGCGCAAGCATCCGCAACCCCGTCACCCAGTCGAGATCCTGGCGGCTGCCGCATTTGTGATAGCCCTGACCTTTGCGCACGCCGAGCCGGTGGAGCCGGGCCCGACCGGCCAGCCGTAACACCCGCGCGTGCACGATCCGGCGAGCGGGCACCCCGGGTTCCTGCGCGAGCGGCCGAGTCCAGATCGCGCGCCCCGCGGCGAACGTCGCGTTGGTGAACAAGTCGCCCATCGGCGGCTCGAGGTCGCGCAGCTGAAGCAGATCCGAAACCATGCCGCATGATTTCGCCGGGCCACGTGCGTCCACAAACCCTTAAAGCGAGCCCGCCCGGTTATACCATCGGTTAATGGCGCAGCGCACGTCAGGAATACTTCGATGAATCCGCCGGACTCGACCCGGCGCTTCCAGGTCATTGCGGCGTCGCTTCGCACACGATCAGGGTCGCATCCGGACCTGCCCGCCAGCGCACGTTCCACCGTGCGACAGTCATGCCGTACGTGCGCCCGGGGTCGTCCTGATACGCCGGCTGCACGTCCAGCTGCAAGATCCGCCGCACCAGCGCCGTCGTCCTCTCGCCCATCGCCTCCGCCAGTTTCGGCGGAATCACGACGGCCCCCGGCTCGCGAGCAAATGGCACGCCGCCGGCCCAGCCTGTCGTGGCGTCCGGCCGAGCCTCGACCCACGGCAAATAGGGCTTCACGTCGTAGACCGGCGTCCCGTCCACCGCGTCGACCCCCGCGATCCGCAACACCCCGGGCTCCATCGCCACGAGTTGTACCAGAGAGAGTCCCAGATCGTTCGGCCGGTGCGGCGCCCGCGAGGCAAACACACCCAGGCGCTCGTTGCCGCCGAGTCGGGGCGGCCGGACGGTCGCGCCGCTCGTCCACTTCGGATTCTGATGAAACCCCGTGATCAACCACACGTGAGAAAACGCCTCCAGCCCGCGCGTGAATTCCGGCGCCGAAAACTCCGGCAGGAACTCCACGCGCCCTTCCGCCTCCGGCACGAGCCCGCTCTGCCGGGGTACGCCAAATTTCTCCGCGAAAGGCGTCCGCAATATCGCGACCGGCCGCACCACATGGTCGGCCATCGTGGCGGCGCGCAAACCCGAGCCTCCGGTGCTCTTCATCGCGGGCTTTTCAGCCGTAATCGCCCGGCGTGGCAATGGCACATTTCCGCGCTGCGCCCGGCACAGCCCGCAGGCGTCGGGCGCCACGCGGGCGCGATCGGCCCTCCAATATCCATCTTATGGATACGCGACTTCCCCCGCGGTGATCCAGCCGCCCACGGCCACGGCCAGCGCCCGCCAGATGGGCAGACGCCCCGTGTTCGTGGCTGGCCCGGACGAGCGGCACTACACCGCCGCCACGTCCGTGCGCTTCACGACCGCGCGATCACGGTTCCTCCCGGCCGGGACCGAGCAGTGGGCACAGGAAGAAGTGATCGTCTTCGTCCATTTCGCCGTTGCCGTTGAGGTCCTCCCACCAGCGGCCGCCCAGATATCCCGGATCGCCGGGGCCGAATTCCGTCACCCCATTCTCGATCAACTGAAAAGGTCCTTTCATCGGCAGCGGATCCGCCGACACAAACGTGTCGTAGTAGAGACCCTGGCTGCTGACATAGACGACGCCCGCGCTTCCGGCGCGACCGCCCTTGGCCGAGCCGGTAAGATTGGCTCCGATCGCCATCAGCAGCGTGAGCAACACCGCGAGCGTACGAAAGCCCGGCGGTGACGCGAACGGTGAGGTTGAAGCGAGTTTTCGGTGAGACGCATTCATGGGTATGTTTTTTTGTCGATGGGTTGTCCTGTGCTGCGTCGGAGCTGGAAAAATCGTTGCGCAACCATCCTCCACCGCACGCAGCGAGTGGGAAACGGCGGGGCGGACGGGAGGGCGGGAGGGACTGCGACAAACAATTCGGGCACTCCAGCTGTGAGCCGCGAGCCGCGCAGATATTCCCTTGAGCGTGAATGTCGCGGCCGCTGACGCCTGGGCGAATCACCGCTCACGAAGCCCCTCGGGATTCTCATCGGGAATTCCCGCTTCGGCGCTCATCAACTGAGAGATCGCTTCCGTGAGGTAGGACAGCGCGGCCGCCCGCGACTCGGTGCCCGGCTCGCTGCGCCGCAGTCGCTCGAAGAGCCGGGCCAGTTCCCGCGTGCGGCCGGCGGAAAGGTCACCCATCAGGCGCAGACGTTCACTGCTGCTCTCGACCTTCAATGCGCCGCGTTGCGCGTGCGTGCGTGCGGCCACGACCGCATGGTGCAGCACGGCGCGCCGCAGCAGCACGAACGGAAACTGCACGTTCCGGCTCGGCCCAAACCGGAGCCGCACGCCGCCCATCGGCTGTCGCAGCAGCTTCAGATCCGCCAGCTTGTCGGATGAAAAATAACCGAGGGCGCCGCCAATGACCCCGCCCACCACCGAGCCGACCAGAAACGACGCGCCCAGCAACGCGCTGTCGACCACCCCGCCCGCGATGGCGCCACCGGTCGCGCTCACGACCACGAGATCCCGCCTCTTCAATCCAAACGCCAGCCAGCTCTCCCGCGAAAGCAGATCGGTCTCGAGCAACGTCATGTCGACCTCTTCGCGATCGACCTCGTCGAAACCATAAATCGCCTCCACCTCACGCCGCGCCCGCGCCTCGAATTGCCGGATGCGGCGGTTGTAGTTGTTTTCCAATGACGCCGAGTGCCGCGTGGGATCCTCGTCCTTGGCGATGTCTTTCGTTTCGCGATGGGTGAGCGCCTCCGCGATCATCTCGGCGATGACACGCGCGGCGTCGTCATCCTGCCGGGCGCGGTTTTCGATCAGGGCAGCAACCGCCTCCTCGACCGGCCGCCGCCAGCTCTCGCGCATCTGGCCGAAGGCGCGCAGGAGTTCGAGCTGCTGCTCGAAGGGCGCCTGCTGCACATCGAGCACGCGCACGACGCGAAAGAACTGCTCGAGCGCCAGCCGCCACGGTTCGACGAAGCGCGGCACGCCGATCGGATTGATCACCGCCAGACTCGGTTGGCCGGTCCAGCGGAGGATCTCCATCTCCGCGTCGTATTCCGGGCCGTAGGGCGTGGCGCCGTCCACCACGTAGATCAGGCCTGCGCCTGCCACGACCGGCCGGAGAAGTTCGCACTCGTTGCGAAAGCGCTCCTCGCCCTCGTGCTCGCGCACGAAGCGCTCGACCAGCGCCGGCCGTGAAGCGGCTCCGGTGTCATGCGCCTTCAGCCAGTCGAGCGCGGCCCGCGCGCGCTGAAAACCCGGCGTATCGACGAGCGTATAGAGCACCTTGCCGCCGACGCGCATGGGAAACTCCCGCGCGTGCACCGTGGTTCCGGGTTCGGGGCCGATGCGCACCGAAGCATCCCGCGCGAGCGTCGCGACGAGGCTCGATTTGCCCTTGTTGGGATGACCGACGATGGCAAACGCCGGCGCGCTCATGCGGAGACCTCCGCGTGGCTCGCGATCACGCGCAGCCACGGATCGCCGCTCGCCGCGAGCTTGTCGCGCCAAAGTCTGAATTGAGCCGGTGCCGCCGGCGCAAGTGCGACGCCCGCGTCGAGTCCGAGCGGGAGAACGAGTATCATCGTGCCGCGACCTACTGCGCCGCGAAGGGTTTTCAGGAAATCGCCAAACTCCAGCAGTGGGGGCTCCCAGCCTTTCACCACGATGAGCACATCGCCGCGGGTTTCGCTGCCAGCTCCGTCCACGTTCGCTCCGAGCTGCCGGGCGAGCGCGAGATCGTCGTGCACGGCAGCCGCTCCGCCCGCGGCAAAAACCCCGGCGCCGCGAAACGCCGTCGTCAGCACATCCGCGCCGACCGGAACGCCGGACCAGTTGATCACCGCCCGGATGTCGCGCGCGATCGCCGGAGAAGCCGCGTCGGCTGCGGCATCGGGAGCGACCGGCGCACGCTCGGCGCCGGTCTCGGCCTCGACCGCGTGCGTTTCGATCCGTGCCCGGTGGATTCGTCTCGAGAGAGCGGATACGCCGGGCGCATCGAGCACGGCGGCGCGGGCGGCCGCACGCAGACGGGAGCGGGCAAACGCCAGCAGGAGGACGCGCGGCAGCACGCCGTAGACCGCGATCGTGAGAGCGATAAACCGCCACCAGCCACCCAGCCGCGCCGCCTGTTCGCGGGAGACAGGCTCCGACGCCGCGCGGTAGTAGCGGGACTCCTCGATCAATTCCAGCGAGGGCCGGGCATCCTCCACCGCCCAGTTCCAGGGCGCCGTAATGGCAGACGTGATACGGTGCGCGCGCCGCGCATCCTCGGCCGGGTCTCCGGTCGTCAGCGTCGTGCTCCACCCAAACGCAAGGTCCGTGAAAACGACCAGGACCACACACGCGACCAGCGCGGTGATTTGAAAAGCGACGGCAAACATCTGCGACCAACGCAGCAGCGCCCATTTTTGCAGGGCGGCATAAAGCTGGCGCTGTTTGCCGAGTCGTCCGGAGAGAAGCGCGAGCGCATCGCGCAAGTCGCCCGGAAATATCCGCCAGAACAGCGGTGCGAGCCGCCCCGGGCTGAAAACGCGCGCGAGACCGGCCAACACGCCGCCGCCGGGAATCCGTCGCATCACCGGCGGCGGCAATGCAGCCAGCCCGAAAGGCAGAATCATCAAACCCGGCAGAACAACCAGCAACGCGAGCACCGACACGGCATTCACGCGACCCGACCCGTCGAAATAGAACGCAGCGAGGGTGGCTCCCCAGCCGAGAAGCATGCCGGCCAGCACGATGAAGAATCCGGTGAGGTGCACCGCGGTTTCCGCCCGCTGGTGGAGCGCCCGCACCGCCTCATCCTCGTCCTTCACGACCTCGAGCCACGCCAGTGCGACCGATTCGGGCGCTCCGTCGGGAGGCACGCTGTGCGCGACGCGCCTTTCCCGCGCGCGAAGCTCGCCGGGAGGCCGGCCTTCGTCGCGCTCGAGCGCCCGCGCGAGCACCACGACATCGGCGATATCGGGCTGGGAGTGAACAGACGTCGGCATCAGACGTTACAATTGGGAAGACCTGCGCAGTGGCAATGCACCCGATGGCATGCCCACCGCCTCCCCGCGACCGCCGACCCTCCTGGCAACCGTTCTCGCCGACACCGACCGGCGCCGGCCGACACGCGCGGCGCGCCGGCCGAAAGACTCAGATCTTTCCCTTCGTACTCGGCAACTGATCCGCCGCCCTCGGCTCGATCTGCGTCGCCATGTCCAGCGCGCGTGCCAGGCACTTGAAGATCGCCTCGGCCACATGATGCGGCTCCTCGCCGTACACGAGCTGCACGTGCAGGTTCGCCCCGAGTGCATTGCTGAAGGCGCGGCAAAATTCCTTCACCAGCACGATGTTGAAATCGCGCACGAACATCGTCGGCGCGTTCGCCTCGTAAACCAGATGCGGCCGGCCGCCCACGTCGACCACGACACGTGCCAGCGATTCATCCATCGGCAGGATGAAAAATCCGTAGCGCTTGATTCCAATCTTGTCGCCCAGCGCTTCCTTGAACGCCTGGCCGAGCACAAGCCCGACATCCTCGACCGTGTGGTGATAGTCGACCTCCACGTCGCCTTTCGCCTTCACCTCGAGATCGAAGAGCCCGTGCTTCGTGAAGAGCGTCAGCATGTGATCGAAGAACGGCACGCCAGTCTCGATCTTCGCCGTGCCGCGACCGTCGATCGCAAGCGTGAGCGCGATGTCGGTCTCCGCGGTCTTGCGGTTGACGGTTGCTATGCGTTGGGAGCTGGAGCCTTGAGCCATGCGTCGAGTGTTTCGCTGAGGACGCGCATCTCGGCGTCCGTGCCGACGCTGATGCGCAGGAATGGCGCGGTCAAGGCGTGGCGCGGGAAGTGCCGCACCAGAATCTTCCGCGAACAAAGAAAATCATAAGCCGCCTTCGACACCGCCGGCCCGCTCTCGCCGCGCGCATCCTTCGGCTCCGTGAAGATGAAGTTCGACTGCGACGGATACGTGAACCAGCCCCGCCGCTTCACGAACTCCGCGACGCAGCGGTCCCGCGTCGCTTTCACCTGCGCAATGATGCCGTCGTAATACGCTACGTCGCCGAGCGCCGCCACCGCCGCGACCTGCGAGAGACGGTTCACGTTGTAGCTGTCGCGCACGCGATCGAGCAGGTCGATGATCTCGGCGTGCGCCAGCGCGTAGCCGACGCGGATGCCCGCCAGCGCGTAGGCTTTCGAGAGCGTGCGCACGACGACGAGATTCGGATACTTCGCGAGCAACGGAACCGCGTTCTCCTGCGCAAACGGCGCATACGCTTCGTCGACCACGAAGAGTCCGCGATACGACGCGAGCACGCGCTCGAGATCCGCATTCGAGAACGCCACGCCGGTGGGCGCATTCGGCGACGTGAGGAAAAACGCGCGAGCCTTCGACGCCGCGATGCGCTCGATCGGCAACGTCATCGAGCGATCGAACTCGATCACGTTCGATGCTCCGTCCTGAATTTCGATGAGCACCGGATACAGCGAATAGCTCGGCAGCGTGAAACCCGCCGCGGCCTCCTGCGTGACAAACGCGCGGATCAGCAGGTTCAGGATGTCGTCGGAGCCGTTGCCGACGCAGACATTTTCCTCGCGGAGCCCGGCATGCTCGCGCGCGTGGAGTTTCGCCACCGCCGCGCGCACCGGGCTGCTCTTCGGATTCGGATAAAGCCGCAGCGCCGCCCCGGCGCCCGCTCCGCTGCCGATCTCACGCAGCAACGCCGCGGCGACGTGCGGACTCGGTGGATACGGACACTCGTTGGTGTTCAGCTTCACCCAGCCCGGCTCCGTCGGCTGAATGCCGGGCGTGTAGGCGTGAAGCTTCGCGATGTGCGGAAGCGCGAGTTGAGCGAGATCGGACATGAAGATGGGCCGCAAAAAGGCGCAGAAGACCTAAAAACAGAATCAGAATTTTTGCGCCTGGTGCGCTTTTTTTCCGGCAAACTCGGCTACACCGTCCGGATCCGCACGCTGCGCCCGTGCGCGTCGAGTTTCTCCATCGCCGCGAAGGCCGCGACCACCGGCTCGCCTTTGCGCACGCTCGCGCGGTCATAATGAATGATGCTCGTGCGGCGCACGAAATCCGCCACACGCAGCCCGCTGAAAAACCGCCCCGCGCGCCCCGTCGGCAACACATGGCTCGGCCCCGCGGTGAAATCGCCCAGCGCCGTCGGCGTGTAGTTGCCGATCATGATCGCCCCCGCCGTCGTGATTGCGGCCGTGAGTTTCTTCGCCGCCGGCTCGGCAACCAGCAACTCGAGATGCTCCGGCGCGACGTAGTTTGCGATCTCGGCGGCCTCCGCCAGCGTCCGCACTTCGATCGCCAGGAATCCCTGCTCGAGCACACGCTGCGTTTTTTCGCTGCGAGAGATCAACTGCAGTTGCGTGCGAAGCTCGCTGGCGACCCCCGTGATGATCGCCGCCGAGGTCGCGACCAGATAAATTTTTTCCCGACCCGAACCGTGCTCCGCCTGCGCGAGCAGATCGGCCGCAATGAACGACACGTTCGCCGAATCGTCCGCGATGATCATCACCTCGCTCGGCCCCGGCAGCGAGTCGACGCCCACCGTGCCAAACACCTGCCGCTTCGCCTCGCACACATAGGCGTTGCCCGGACCGAACACCTTGTCGACGGGCCGAATCGTCGTCGTCCCAAACGCCATCGCGCCGACCGCCTGCACGCCACCGACCCGATACACTTCCTCAACGCCGAGGATGCCGAGCGCGGCGAGCATTCCGGGGGCAAGTTTCCCGTCCGCATTCGACGGGGTGAATACCACGATTTCCGGGCAACCCGCGATCTTCGCCAGCGTGACCGTCATGAGCACCGTCGAAACCAGCGGCACCTCACCACCAGGAATGTAGAGTCCGACGCGCCGGATCGGGTCGAACTTCTCGCCGACGATCGCGCCGTGTTTGTTCTTAGCGGTCCAGGCTTCGGGCAACCCGCGCTTGTTGTAGGCGACGATGTTGTCGCGGGCGGCCGTTATCGCCTTCAACTCGGCGGCCGGCAGCCGTTTAACCGCATTGGCGAGATCCGCCGCAGGCACGCGGAAGTCACGCGCGCGGAGTTTCGCGCCATCGAACTTCGCCGCGTAATACGCGATCGCTTCGTCGCCCCGGGCCCGCACGTCGGCCAGGATCGCCGCGACCGAGTCGGAAATTTCCTTCGGCACGATCGCGCTGCGGCAAAACGCAGCCAGTTCGTCCGCAAACGTTTTCGAAGCGTGATGGAGCGTACGCATGGAGCTTTAGCGCCATCTAGGGAGAGCCCGCTCCACTCGCGAGGATTTTCTCAGATCCTCAAGGCGCGCCCGACGCCCGACGCCCCTCACTCCGCCACGTGGAATGCCCACCAACCGCTGTGACACACTGGTACAAGGCAGGTTGGCGAGCTTCCGGGATCCTTCGGGGATCCTTCATACTGCCTTCATAGAAGCTTCAGTGTCACACTCGATGTCACACTTAGGGCCGTCAGCCCCGCTCTCGGGCTCTTCCGGCTCGCCGCCGGCTCAACCGCGGCCCAAAACCGGCACCCGGAAGTGCGACGCCGGGAACGTCTCGTTCACCTGCACCTTGTCGAAATTGATCGTCACCGTGTGCGGCTCGCCCTTCGCGGTCTTGGTCGTGGTGATGATGCTCCGCGGGAAACGAATCCCGTCCACGATGATCTCGCCCTGCTCGCGAATCGTGCCGCCGCCCTCCGTTTCGGTGAACACCAGCCGGCCCGTCGCCACGTCGAAATACCGGTAGAAGATAATCGTCGGGCTGTGAATGAACGCGATTTTCTGGCACGTCACGCCGTCAATCGTCTGGGCGCCCAGATCTTCTGCGCGGCCGCCATTGCGTTCGATGCCGCGGAAAAACGAGAGGTTCTCCCACGTGTTCGCGCGCAGCCGTTTGATCTGCTCGGTGCCGAGCAGGGTCTGCCGCCATTTCTTGGGGTCGGCCGGATCCTCCAACCGCATCCAGCCCTCATAGCCGTCGAGCGCCGTCGTCTCCATCGCCTTGTCCGAAATGGCCGTGATCCGCTGCTGCTCCGGCTTCTGGAAAATAATCTCGATCGCGGTCCGGATCTGCTTCGTCGCGTCTTTCGGGTCCGGCGCCACCAGCGTGCCGGTGTAGTGCACCGACGTGACACTGTTCAACGCGGCCTCGCTGCCGATGAAGGCGCGTGCCTTCGCGATGATCGCCGGTTCCGCCGCGGCCGCCAGCGACGCGGAGACGATGATCGCACTAACCAACGCAAGCCGGCGCAGTGAAGGAATCATGATGGAAGTGAAAGGGGTTCGCGTTAACTCGGTGCCGTTTCCGTGGGAGCCGCGCAATGCGAACGTGGCGCGGAAACTACTCCCACTCGATCGTCGCCGGCGGCTTCGAGCTCACGTCGTAGACCACGCGCCCGACGCCGCGCACCTCGTTGGTGATCCGGCTGGAGATCTTCTGCAGCACCTCGTGCGGCAGCTTCGCCCAGTCCGCCGTCATCGCATCCGTCGACTCGACGATCCGGATCGCGATCACATAGTCGTAGGTGCGCTCATCACCGAAGACGCCGACCGTCTTCACCGGCAGGAAAACGCAGAACGACTGCCACACTTTATAATAGTAGCCGCTGCGCATCATCTCGTCGTGCAGCACCGCGTCCGCATTGCGCAGGATCTCGAGGTTCTTCGCCGTGATGTCGCCCATCACCCGCACGCCGAGGCCGGGTCCGGGAAACGGCTGGCGCCACACCACTTCGCGCGGCAGCCCGAGCGCCTCGCCCACGCGCCGCACCTCGTCCTTGAAGAGCTCGCGCAACGGCTCGATCAGCTTGAGCTTCATCCGCTCCGGCAGCCCGCCGACGTTGTGATGGGTCTTGATCAGCGCGGCCGGATTGCCGCCGATCGACACGCTCTCGATCACATCCGGATAGAGCGTGCCCTGGCCGAGAAACTCGGCGCGGCCCTTGATCGACTTGAGCGATTTTTCAAACACTTCGACGAAGGTGCGACCAATGATCTTCCGTTTCTGTTCCGGCTCGCTCACGCCCTTCAGCCGCCGCAGGAAAAGCTTCCCGGCATCCACCACGCGCAGGTCGATGTGGAAGTGTTTCCCGTAGAGCTCCTCGACATAGTCGCGCTCATTCTTCCGCAGCAGGCCATTGTCGACGAACACGCACGTGAGCTGTTTGCCGATGGCCTTGTGCAGCAGCGCGGCCGCGACCGACGAGTCGACGCCGCCCGAAAGCCCGAGGAGCACGCGGCCCTTG
>JAKFEQ010000066.1:0-135250 GCA_036675625.1 Opitutaceae bacterium
TAGGGCAGGTTGACCAGGTGGAAGCTCTTGCCGTCGATGTGGGCGAGGCGGCCGGGATCCTTATAGGGGCGGCTGATGCGGAGCGGTGCGGGATCGAGGGCGCCGAATTTCAGGAAGGCGAGACCGTTCAACGTGAAGAGGCCGATGGCACAGAGGACGCCGACGCCGGCGTGACGGAACAGACGGCGGGGAAACTCCTGCGCGGCGAGCACGACGACGACGCAGCCGAGAAGCGTGAGCGCGAAGAGGCCGGTCGGCGGCCGGCAGTGCAATGAGAGCACTCCGGCGATGAGGGCACTGATCCACCAGCGGCGGGCGGGAGTGCGCAGGTGGCGCATCGCGCACCAGCACGACCACAGTGCGAACGTGATGCCGGCGAGAATCGCCTCGTGAAAAATCAATCCACGGCAGCCGAGGAAGAACACCGTGCTGCCCCAGCCCACGCTGAAGACGAGCACGACGATCGCGAATGGCGACGGCTCCGCGGGATCGTGCAGGGTGGCGCGATTCGCGAGCGAGTGGTGCCCGGAGCGGTGGGCAGCAACGTCGGCGTCGTATGCGGGGGCGGATCTATAGCGGGTCGCCTCGCGCAGGATCAAATACGCCGCGAGGAGGCTCGCGGCGAAATAGAGCAGCATGAAGGCGCGGCTGAGTTTGCCGAAGCCGATGCCGGCCGCGACGAAGGGCAAGCGCAGCAATGCGGGTGTGGGGCCGAAGTAGCCGTAGAGTTTGCCGTTGGCCTCGAATGCTTCGCCGCCGATCGCTTCTTCGGGTACATCGAGCCGGCCCTGGAGGAAGCTCGCGGCCTGGTAATCGTAGAAGTCGCCGAAGACCTCGGCGTGATTGAAATTGAAGCTGCCGAGCGTGACGAGCCACGCATAGCCGAGCGTGCAGATGGCGGCCGCGCCGGCGAACCAGCGGTGGGATCGACGGCGGGCGGCGAGCCGGCGTGCGCGGTCGGCGGGCGTTTCGGGCGGAGGCGGGACCTTGACGGCCTTTGGGTGCAGCGGGCGTGGAGCTCGTGGTCGCGCGAGACGCCAGGCGACCAGCCACGTGCTTGCGCCGCCGAACGCGGCGCTGGCGAGTGCGACGGCGGCGACTTGCCACGGCAGCGTGCGCAGCCAATCCACGAGGCGTTCGCGGAGGGTGGAGAACGATTCGGGCCCGCCGCGCACGACGTGGCCGTTCTCCCGCCGCAGCGTGCCGCGAAATGCCGCGGCGCAGGAGGCGCCGATGGGATTTTCGCCGAAGAAAATTTGTGAGACCTGCCGGCCGTAGGTGGGAACGTCGGTCGCGAGGAGATCCCGGCCGTCGAGGGTCAGGCGCAGAGGAGCGCGCGCGCCGGGCGGCGGATTGTGGAACGTCGTGAAGCCGGGCAATGCGACGTGGAGGATGCGAGGCGTTCCTGATTCAAGCGCGAACGGCGGCGTGCCCGGACCGCCGTGGCCCCAGTGATCGTAGCGGAGCACGGCAGTGTGTTCATCGAGGTACTCGACGACGAGAAGGTCCCCGGCGCGCCACATGCCGGTGCAGAGGATCGGCTCGACCTGGCCGGCGACGCCGGGTGGAAACGTGACCTCGAGCGTGATGGCCGGCGGCAAGGGTGGATGCACGCGCCGCGCGTAATGCAGCGAGAGGAGCGCGAAGGCCAGGACGCCCGTGAGTGCGCCGAGCCATCGCGAAAGCGGCGCGACCCACGCCGCGCGCGGAGAGAGAAGAGGACCGGGGGAGGTCACACGCTGTCCACGAGCGAGGGGAGCGCGGAGGACTTGGCGGCGGAGTGGCGGTGCGTTTCGGCGAGGAGCGTGTCGAGTGTGGGGAGCGGGCGCACGACCATGAGCATTTGGTAGGCGAAGAGGCCGCGGGAGATTTTCAACGCGAACGACTGCGCGCCCATGAGGAGTTTCTGCCAGAAGGGGCTCTTGACGACGAGCGGTGCGGGAGCGGGGATGCCGAGTTCTTTTTCGACGACGAAGCCGGTTTCCTTGAGCAGCCGGCGGAGCGAGGAAAACGTGAAGAGACGGGTGTGCGTGAGATCGAGGATGCCGCGTTTGTTGTAGTTGAACTGGCCGAGGAACAGCATGAGCCGCGTGACGCAGAAGCCGATGTTGCCGGTCGAGATCACGATCTTCACGCCGAGGTTGGCCTGGGCATGGCGACGGAGCTCGGTGCAGAATTTCTCGGGGGAGACGAGGTGCTCGATGATGTCGAGGAGGAAGAGCACGTTGACGTCATCGAGCGGCCGCGGGAAAGGCGCGACGTTGAGATCGGTGACGTGGAATTCGTCGAAACGGGAGGTGTCGGCCGGGCGGAACTGGTCGACGCCGATCACGCGGCAATGCTTCGCATGCAGGGCGGCACAGAGGTGTCCGGGGCCGCAGCCGATGTCCATGACGGTCGACTCCCGCGGCACTTCGGCGAGGGCGGCGGAGTGCGTGCTGGGGAAATCGAGTTTGGCGACGTAGTGCTTGTTGTCGGGCGTGACGGACTCGACGTCGAAGTTGCGACGGTAGACGAGGCCGTAGTCCTGGAGGCGCGCGACGGTGGAGGCGTTGACGACATCCCAGGCGTAGCGGAGGCCGTTCACGCGGCAGATCTCGTCGCCGTAATGAGTGGGAATCGGCACCTCGAGGATGCGCGCGCGGGCGCGGAGGAACTGGATGATGATCTCGGTATCGAAGTGAAAGACGTTCGAGTTGAGATCGAAGGGGATGCGGCGGAGGAGATCGACGGTGTAGGCCTTGTAGCCGGTGTGGAACTCGGCGAGGCGCGAGCGGAGGACGAGGTTCTGATAGCGGGTGAGGATTCTGTTTCCGATCCGCTTGTAGAGCGGCATGCCGCCCTGGCGGGCGGCGCCGGGCGTGAGCATGCGGGAGCCGAGGACGACATCGGCTTCGCCGCGGGCCAGGGGGCTGAGGAGATCGGGGAGCATCTCGGGGGCATACTGGCCGTCGCCGTGGAGTAGTACGACGTGATCGAAGCCGCGCTCGATGGCGTAGGCGTATCCAAGTTTCTGATTCCCGCCGTAGCCCTGATTGGCGGGAGTGGCGAGGACGGTGAGCTTGTGCTTGTAGTGCCCGGAGGAACGAAGCCGCTCGGAATGCGCGAAGGTGGCATCGGATGAGCAATCATCGATGATGAGCACTTCGACGTCATAGCCGTCGAGATCGGGGATGCGTTCGAGGACCTTCAGGATCGTCGTCTCGGCATGATAGGCGACGATGAAGACCAGCACGCGCGGAGGGCGGTGAGAGCACATGGGACTACTGGGCTGACTGGGACTGGGCTGACTGACTGACTGGGACTAACCGGGCTTCTAGGCTACTGGGACTGACGACGGACTCCGAAGAATGTATCCACCTGTGTGCACAACGCACGATAATGTTCCGTCACTTCCTGCGGAACGCCCCAGACTCCTTCGCCTTGATAATGGAGCGTGATGGCGATCGTGATGAGAATCGAGAGGGTGGTGAGGATCGCGATCACCACGCGTATCACGTGATACCCGCGCGGCGGCAGCCGTTCGAAACCGATCAATCCAAATGCCGCTGCGCCCAGAAGGGCGGCGCAGAAATCGGCTGTATAGCGCTGGGAAACCGCCACTGCGGTGAACAGCGCCGCGGCCATCGGCAGCAGCGCGCCCGCGATGAGGCCGAGCGGCCAGCGGGAGGCCGGCCAGCACCATAGCGCAAACGCGCCGCCGATCGCGGCGAGAAAACAGATGGCCGGCATCGTGTACGGCATCGCGGCGACAGGCTCGGGAAGGTCGATCCTGGCGTTCGGAAAACGTGCGGGGTCTGTCCCTTCGATGAAGAAATACGGGAAGTTTACGCGCAGCACGAAAGCGGGGCGCCCGACATAGCTCCCGGCGACGTAGCGGAAGTTTGAAGCGTGGAAGTTCCTGCCCTCGATGTTGGCGATTCGCTCGGGGTGGTACTGCACGTGATACTCGAGCGGTGCGCCCGAAAGGCTCCTGAACTTGAGGTAACTCAGGGCGTTGAAGCTGAGCACGCCGAGGCCTGCGAGTACGGCGACACCGAGCGACCGAATCACGGGCGGGAGCCGGGCGGAGGAGGCGTGGTGGGCGTGCGGATCGGCGCGCGCGATCAACGCGCGAAACGCGAGCGCCAGCGCGGCGCAGCCCAGCATCGACAAGGCAAACAAGCCGATGGGCGGGCGCGCGTGCACGGCGGCCACGCCGCATGCGAGCGCGGCGAGCCACCCTTTGCGGTCGGGCGTGGCGAAGTAACGCAGCGCGAAATACGTTGCCCAAAGCGAAAACGCCGCGCCACACAGGATCGCCTCATGATATATATAGGCGCGACTGCCCAGAAAAAACAGGGTCGAGCCAAGGCCGGTCAGGAGGGTGAGGACAACGACGTTGAAGCGCGACGGCCAGGTCGGGCGGCCGGTGGCGAGTCGCGTTATATGAATCAGGAGGAAATATACAGCCACCAGGCAGGCGACGAAGTAAGCCACCATATAGCTGCGGCTGAGCTGGCCGAATGCGAGGTCGAAGACGGTGAACGGCAGCCGCAGCACGGCGGGTGTCGGTCCGAAGTAGCCGTAGACTTTGCCCCTGAAGACGAAGGCTTCGCCGCTCAACGCGGCTTCCTCCACATCGAGCCGGCCCTGCAACAGGCTCTGCGCTTGGTAGTCGTAGAAATTTCCGAACGACTCCGGGAAGATGAGGCGGAAGGAGCCGCCGGTAATCATGGCGGTAAACGCCAGCGTGCAAACGGCCGCAGTTCCGGCGAACCAGCCGTGCGGCGGACGGGTGCGAACGGCAAACTCACGTGGTCGGGGGGGGCGCAACCGCCAGCGGACGAGTTGGGCGACCGCGAGGCCGACCGCGATGCTGGCGAGGAGATCGAGTGCGAGCCGGTCGATGCGTCCTCGAATCAGCCACGGCGCTCGTTGTCGCCAGGTGAAGAACGATTCCGGTCCGCCACGAACCACGCGCCCGTCCGGCAGCGCGAGCGTGCCGCCGAACGTCGGGCCGGCGATCGTGCCGCCCAGAGGGTTCGTGCCGAAATAAATCTCGCGGGGCGCACGGCGGTGAAAATACGCGTCGGCGCGCAGCAATTCGCGGCCGTCGAGCGCGACGCGCAGCGGCCGGGTCTCGCGCGGCTTGACGTGTGGCACGGGCGCGAGCGCGGGCAGCTCGATCTCGAGCGTGCGCGGCGTTCCTGGCAGTAATGAAAACGGCTCGGATCGCGGGCCACCAACGCCCCATACATCGTAGATGAGAATCGCGGTGCGTTCGTCGATATACTGCACGGCGAGACAATCGCCGTCGCCGCCGACGCCGGTCACGATCAGCGGTTCGCCCTGGCCGGCGGTGCCGCGGGGAAAGGTGACTTCAAACGTGACCCCTGACGGCAGCGGCGGGAGGCAGTCCGGCCACGTCGCGAGGCAGAGAGAAATGAACGTGACGAGGCCGCAGATCCAGCCGGCGAACCGGTTCCACTCGCGCCGCCGTGGCGGATCGTCGGAGCGCGATTCTGCACGCTCGGCGTCGGCCTGGCCGGTGGCAGGAAAATGAGACACAGCGCGCAGATTCCGTACAGCGCATCGGGCGAGTCAATCGCCGTTGCGCGCGTAAACGCGCCATCGGGAAAAATGCAATTGTGCCGGACGAGCGGTGGCCGAAAGACCTCTTTATCTCACCTGAAATCCCTCGGCGCGATCGACGATGAATTTGGGACGGGCGCGGACTTCTTCGTAGATGCGGCCGATGTATTCGCCGAGGATGCCGACGCTGATCAACTGGATGCCGCCCAGAAACGAGATGAGGATCACGAGCGTCGGATTGCCCCAGAGGATCGGCCAATCCATGAGTTTGTATACGAGGTAAATTCCCATCAGCAGGAACGAGAACGCCGCGATGATGAATCCAAACGTCGTGCTCAACGTGAGCGCATAGGTCGAAAAACAGAAGATGCCGTTGGCTCCGATGCGCAGCGAACCGAAGAAGCGGTTGTAGTTGGTCTCGCCGGCGAAACGGGCCGGGCGATCAAAGGGAATGATTGCCTGCTTGAAGCCCACGACTGCGACCATGCCGCGGAGGAAGCCGTGGCATTCCTTGAGCTTCACGACCTCGGTAACGACGCGGCGCGCCATCAGGCGAAAGTCACCGGTGTTCGGCGGAATGCGCACGTCGGCGATTTTGTTGATCACCTTGTAGCCGGTGGCGGCGACGAGTTTTTTTATCCACGGCTCGCCCGTGCGGTGGCGGCGTTGCGGCAGGACGACGTCGAAGCCTTCGCGCCATTTCGCGACCATCTCGTGCACGAGCTCAGGCGGGTCCTGCAGATCGACATCCATCACGATGACGGCGTCGCCACTGGAGTATTGAAGGCCGGCGAGCGTGGCCATCGGCTGGCCGAAGCGGCGGGAAAACTTCAGGAGCTTGATGCGCTCATCGGCGGCGCGCTGCTCGAGGATCACGTCCTCGGTGCGGTCGGGCGAAGGGTCGAGCGAGAAGATGATTTCGTAGTCCTCGGTGACGCCGGAGAGAATGGGACGAATCCGCCGGAGGAACTCGGGGATGTTTTTCTCTTCCTTGTAAACGGGGACGACGATGCTGAGCAGGGCCATGAGAAGCAGAAGGGATTAACCACGAATGCACACTAATGAACACTAATCTTCGTCGGGCCGGGTTTCGGGCATCGTGCTAATTCTACTTTGTCGAAAACCCAAAGAATGACCCCGCTCGTTCAGAGGCGTTTGTCATCTATTAGATGACAAGCCAGGCTGGCCCACGCGTGCCCGCGATCCGACAGGGTCGAGCGATTGAGGTGCATTCGCGGTCGGAAAACTCACCACCGGATGCCGACCTCGTGGAGCCGGGCGGTGATGGCGCCCCAGAAGCGGGCGTGGCGCGCGTGGCGGTGGATGGTTTCGTAGTTGTCCTGGCGCTCGCCGTGGAAACGCGTGCGGATGCGGCGCATCTCGTCGGCGCCGGTCGTGTGGATCGCCTGCGAGGTCTTCTGCTCGGCGTGCACGCGGAAGGCGCCGAGGAAATACGGGACGCGGACCATGCGGCAGCCGGCCTGCTGAAAACGCGCGAGCAGATCCCAATCGAGGGCGAAATGAAATGTGGGGTCGATGCCGCCGGCGAGATCCCAGGCGCGTTTGCGCCAGAAGAGCGTTTCCTGCGGCACGTAGTCGATCCACTCGAGCGTTTCCGGATTGTGGCGCGGCATGATCCAGCGGCCGACGTCGCGGTCATCATCGTCGATGATGATGCGGTGGCCGTAGACGACATCGACCTCGGGATGCGCGGCGAAATACGCGGCGACGAAGTGGAGCGCGCCGGGTGCGAGGAGGTCGTCGGAGTTGAGCCACGCCATCAGATCATTGGGGCCGAGCGCGGGTGTGAGGTGCGCAAAGCCGCGATGGATGGCGTCGGCCTGGCCGTCGTCTTTGACGGATTCCCAATGATGAAGGTGGCTGGCGTGGCGAGCGATGATTTCGGAGCTGCGGTCTTTCGAGGCGCCATCCTGGACTGCGTATAAAAGTTTCGGATACGCCTGGTCGAGGACGCTGCGGAGGGTGCGCTCGAGGAATTTTTCCTGGTTGAAGCTGGGGGTGACGACGGCGATCTGCGGGAGGGCTGCGGCCGAACCGGCGGCGGCGCGCCCGTGCCACGACAGGAGGCGTTCGTCCCATTTCAGCGGACGCGGGTCGTAGTGGCGAAGGACGCCGATCTGCATCCAGTATTGTTCGACAACGCGGCGGAAGCGCCAGGTGTCGAACGGGCGCCAGAGGCGTTCGCGCAGGGTGGTGCTGGCGGCGATCCAGAGTTTGCGGAGCGCGGCGGTGGCGCCGGTGGTGGCGGCGGAGAGCTCCTTGATCGCGGCATCGCGGGCGAGGACGCCTTCGCGGAGCGCGTAGATCGAGGTGTCACGCTCGGCGAGAAGGCGGCCGTAGTGTTTCGCCTGTTCGAGATCGTGGAGACCGGCGGTGCGGTTCGCGATGGAGTTGCGGAGCTCGGCGAGCTCGTTCTCGCGGTGCTTGAGGAGCGACTCGATGTTGCGGGTGTGGACGACGAGATCGGCGATCGTTTTCGCGGCCTTGGCGGCGTCGTCGGGGAGGGCGGCGAAGGTTTTGTCGAGGACGGCTTTCTCGGCGGCGATCGACTGGTTGATGCCCTGGAGATTCCGAACATGGCCATCGAGAATGAAGATGGTTTTCTCGCGCTCGTCGCAGACGTTTTTCAGCGCGGCGATCTCGCCGTCTTTTTCGGTGGAGAGGGCCTTGAGCTCTTCGAGTTTGTGCTGACGGGCGAGGTGGCCGGTGCTGGATTCGCGGTGACGTGCGGCGGCCCTGGCCATGATCGCGTGCGTCTCGGAAGCCAGATGATTGACGCGGTGAATCTCGAACGACGTGGTCCCGGCCATGGTGGAGGCGAACGAGGCGAACGTGGCGTCGAGCGCAGCGGTGACGTCGGCAACGGTGATTTCGCGGAGGCACGGCGCATCGCCAAACGCGCAATCCCAGCCGCAGCCGAAACATGGGAGTGGGTGCACGACGGCGACGCCGCGTCGGGCGGCGGGGATGAAGCGCGGCCAGGTGCCGCCGCCGAAAATGCCAACCACGGGAACATCGACGGCGGCGGCGAGGTGCATCGCGCCGGTGTCGTTACCGAGGAACGCGGTCGAGAGCGAGAGGAGCGCGGTGAGCTCGGGGAGGGAACCGGAGCGGCCGAGGTAGAGGACGGAGGGAGGGAGAGAGGGGGAGAGGGAGACGGAGAGGGCGAGGAGGGATTCCAGGTATTCGCGCTCGGACTCGTGGCCGATGAGGAGGGTGGGGAGGGCGTGGCGTTCGTGGGCGTGGCGGATGACGGCGGCGAAGCGTTCGGCGGGCCAGGTTTTGAGGCGGACGTTGGCGAAGCCGGCGGCGGCGCACACGAGGTAGCGTTGCGGAGCAAGGCCGTGCTCGGCGAGGAACTCGCGCGCGGAGGCGAGTGCGGGGGCGTCGGGGGTGAGGACGGGCGGCGTGCGCGCGACTTCGCGGCCGAGGAGCGTGTCGGCGAGGCGGAAGTTTTCCTGCCAGTCGGGGGCGGCGTCGCGGTTGGGGGCGGGCGAGGGCGTCGGTATTCGTTCGTTGAATACATCGGCGGCGTTGAGGCCGAGGGCGACGCGGAGACGGGTGGCGAAGAACTCGTCGTCGGCGGAGGTGCCGAGGGCGAGACGGCGGGCCTGGGGCGCGGTGGCGGCGAGGGCGACCTCGAGCCAGTTGCGGCGGGATGTCGCGGCGACGACGATCTCGGGCGCGAGGTCGGTGACGGCGGCGCGGAGGCGGTCGATTTCGGCGCGGCTGTTTTCGGGGGCGTCGGTAAACGGATCGAGGGTCGTCGGCAGCCACTCGATGGGTGGCGCGTTCAATCCGGCCGGCGGGGGCGCGAGCAGTGGCGCGAGATCGAGATAGGCCTGGCGGATGAGGACGACGAGGCGCGTCCCGGGCCAGGCGGCGCGGAGCGTCTGCAGGACAGGCGCGAAAACGACGAGGTCGCCGAGGGTGTCGATTTTAAGGATCAGCGCGGCCCGAGGCGCGGCGAGGGAGGCGGCGGGGCGGTTCATGCCGCGGCGGGATTGTCATCCATTAGATGACAAAGGGATTTGCGTGCCCGGTGTGAGATCGCGGCGAGTTTGTCATCTAATGGATGACAAGTGGCGGTGGGGCGGGCGCGAAGGGGCGGGTGCGGGTGGGGCAGAGGATGGGCCGCGGCGCGAGGGGCGGCGCGAAGCAGGGCACGAGGTGCATGGCGAAGCAGGGCACGAGGTGCATGGCGAGGCAGGTCGCGAGGTGCGCTGCGAGACTTGGCGAGAGGCATGGCGCACGGGATGACGTGAAGCAGGGCCCGAAGCATGGCGCGAGGCACGGCAGGGGGCATGGCGCGGGTGGTCACAGCGCTTCGACGGGTTGCAGCTCCATCTGGACGAGGCGGCCGGAGCGGCGGCGTGTGTCGGGAGCGGCGAGGGGGAAGTCGTTGCTGGCTTCGAGGCGCAGCACGCGCGGCGTGGCGGAGGCGGAGAGGCGGATGCGCAGGGTGACGGGAGCGCCGGGCGTGAGGGTGAGCTTGGCCGGCTTGGCCGCGCCGGGCGGCCGCACGTGGAGGACGGTCTCACTTTTGTCGCTCCAGTTTGGATACTCGAGGGTGAGTACCATGTCGTGAGGGGCGTCGAAAGGAGGGAGCTGTATCGTGGCGTCGCGTGCGAGCCAGCCGTCCTGGTCGATGCCGGTGGAGGCGAGGCGGGCGGAGGTGGGTTTGCCGAATTCGAAGGTGTAGGTGGGGAGCGAGGGGAAGATCTCGAGCCAGTCGAGCTTGGCGCCAACGGGGCGGTCATCGCCGTGGGGGAGAGGGGCGTCGGCGGTGAATTGGAAGCCGATGCGGGCGGCGGGATCGTCGGCGCCGATGGGGACGAGCCAGTCGAAGGAGCCGATCGCGGCGGGAACTTCGACGGTGCCGCTGGGGAGCTGGAGTTTCATCGTGCCGGAGCCGAGCGGGTCGCCGGGAAGATTGGGCACGAAGCCGCGCACGCGGGCCCAGGCGGTCGGGCCGCCGCCACCGAGGACGAATTCACTTTTGGGCGAGAGCCAGCCGTCTTCGTAGATGCCGGAGAATTCGAGGCCGCGCGCGAAGAGGATGTCGTTGGGAAACTGCGTGAGCTTCGTGGGGCGCTGGAGGTCGGCGAACTGCGCGGGGGAGAGCGCGGAGATATCGCGGCCGTAGCCGACGAGTTTACGGGAATCGAGCGGGACGTTGGTGTTGTAGAGGGATTGGAGCCCGCCGCGTTTGCTGGGGAATTGGAAGGGAGTCTCGTTGAAATCGATGGCGATGTAGGCGGCGCCATCGCGCATGACCGGGCGGATCGGGCCGACGATGCGGTTGACGGCGCCATGGCCGGAGAACGCGAGGGGGACGTCGTGCTCGCCGAGGACGCGCGAGCCGGGGGACCACGCGGTGTGGCCGCGGCCCATGAAGGTCTTCGAGGCGGAGATGCGCAGGTAGAATTCCTCGTCGGGTCGTTCCACGCGCAGGAGCATGAAGCGGCCGAGGCCGGTCATGTCTTGGAGCGTGGTGAACGGATCGGCTTCGGGCTGGTAGAGCGAGATACGATTGCGGTCGCCGAGGTAGTAGTGATTGCCGCGGCCCGAGTGCATGAACACGAGGTGATTCCGGACATCCTCGGCGGGGATGAGTTTGAAGAACGACTGCGGCTGCGCGGCGGGTGGGATGCGGAGCTTGTTGAAGAGGCCGAGAGCCTCATCGAGGATGAGGTAGGCGTCGTGCGGGTCGTTCTTCGCGAAGCCGAGGGCAGGGGCGCGGACGTTGGTGAGGAAGAGTTGATGGGTGCGGATCGTGGCGTCATCGCGGGCCTCGAGCATGGAGCGCGTTTTGAGGAGATCGGAAAACCGCGGATGCAGGGAGACGAGGGTGTTGCCGAGGCGTTCGAATTCGATCGGCGCGATCTGCTGGTAGTAGTCGCGGGAGATGAAGCGGAAATCGGTGCCGCGGAGCTCGAAGGCGGCGACTTTGGCGGCGACGAGATTGTTGATGTCGGAGAGGAGGCGGGTTTTTGGCGGGACGGGCGGCGGCGTGGTGCCGAGGATGGAGGCGAGCTTGGCCTCGGTGATGCCGCCGGCTTTCTCGCCCTGGGACACGCGCGTGTAGTAGAGCGCGGTTTTCGAGCAGAGGGCGCCGGCGACGAGGACGGCGAGCGGCGTGGTGAAGCGCGACCACGGGAGCTTGAGGAGCGCGCAGGCGAGGGCGGCGGCGAGCGCGGGCTGCATGAACATCGCGATCTTGTAGAGGCCGAAATCGTTGCCGCTCGTCATGAGCCGGATGGCGAGGAGGAACTGCACGAGGAGGAGCGCCGCGATCGGCGCGGGCCGCAGCGCTTCGCGGAAGGCGAAACCGAGCGCGACGAGGAGCGCGAGGAGGCCGGCAAGAATCGAGAGGGAGGTGTAAGGCTCGGGGAAATTCACGGCGAGCGGCATCAGGCCAAAGAGATTGGCGAGGCCGGTCGGGATCATGAAATACGGGAAGAGCGAGAGCGACAGGTCGACGCTACGGAAGCCCGAGCCCATCTGTAGCATGATTGTGAATACGTACGAGAGGACGTTGTGCCGGAGGAGCAGGATCACGCCGACGCAGCCGTAGAGGACGAGGCTGAGGCGCAGCACGGGGAAGGCGGCGAGAGCGGCGCGGAAGGAGGAACGCGCGCCGGCGGGGGAGACGGGACGGGGAGAGAGAGTTGCGGGGGCGCTGCGGGTTTGCCGCCAGACCTGGAGCCATTCGATCAACGCGACGGGCACGGCCGCGAGCACGGCGAACGCGGTGACTTCGGGGTAGAAAACAGCGAGGGCGGCGCCGACGATCGACAGCACGGCCGCTTGCGGGATCAAGCGGCGGCGGGTGGCGGGCAGCCGTGCGGTCAGGATCGTGGTGGCGGCGAGCAGCAGGGCGAGTCCGCCGACCTGCGCGATGAGCTGGTAAAGCGTGCCGAGCATGAACAGCGGGCTGACGGCAAGGAGGGCCACGGCGACAAGTGCCCGACGGCGCCAACGGCCGCGGTGCAGCACGAGGGCGGCGGTCGAGAAGAGTTGAATGAGCCCGAGGCCGACGATCACGGGCATGAAGATCCCGAGGGATTTGACACCGGTGAGCGCGGAGATCCACGAGAGCGTGATCTCGCTGCCGAAGCGCATGAGGCCCGGCACATGCATGAACCAGTAGTATTGGGAGATGTCCCGGCCGGCGAGCTCCTCCATGGTCGGCACGCGCCAGAAGCCGAAGTCCTTGAAGCGTTCGGCGGCGAGGCAGTAGTTGACGAAGTCGTCGTTGACGTAGCTCAGCCAGCTGAAGCCGAAGCGCAGCATGGGCCAGCCGGTCCAGAGCAGGGAAAACAACGCGACCAGGACGAACGGGGTGAGGGCGCGGACGGGCAGTAGAGGGCGGCGCCAGACGAAAACGGCGGTGGCAGCCGCGGCGAGAGCCAGCGTGAGCGGCCAGGCGAAGGAGCGGATCGGGAGGTTCGCCTGGTTGAGCACCATGACTGTGAGGACGACGACGGCGAGGCCGATCGCGGGTGAGAGCAACCAGGCGCGGAGCACGCCGCTGCGCCAGCGGCAGACCTCGAGCGTCGCCCGGCCGACGAAGGCCACGAACAGGAAAAAGGCGAAGGAAAGGGCGAGAGCCAGCATGGACCGCTCTGCCTACGACAGGTCAGCGACGTTGCGCAACAGCGGAGCGCAAGAAGCCGGCGCAGCCGGGCGCCGGCGACGTTTGATAAAGAGCCTGGAGCCGTCCTGTTCCACGGCGGCGAGGCCGTTGCCCGGGATGTCAGAGCGAACTTTCAGCGAACCAAGCACGGCGCTCGACCCCAGGTTGAGCGGAGGATGAGCGGAGGATGAGCCCAGGATGAGCGGAGGATGGAGCGCGCTCGGATGGATGTCGGAGGGGAATCTCCACTCGGGTGCCACGGAGGCAGGATCCATGGAAACGATATAAGCCATGGAAACGAAGACTCCTGGCGATGATACAGGGCCGTAAACCGAGCGCAGATAGTTATGACGAAGGATGCTGGGACAGAGTGACAGATTGAACGACCGCGGCGGTGGCATCATAGGCGCGACGAGCAAGGGAATCCAGCAGCGCACGCGGGACAGGGGCGGCGGAGGCAAGCGCGCGGGTGACGGCGGCTTCGTCGGCCTCGCGCGAAATGAGCGGCACATGGAGCGCGTGAGCGGCGGCGCGCAGTTTCTCGTTGGTGCCGATGATCACGATTTTCGAACCGGCCCAGGCGCCGGCCAGAGCGGCGTGATAGCGAGAGGTGACGAGCCATTCGCCACCGGGCCAGCGGTTCAGGACGTCGCCCAGGGGCGCGCCCGTGGCTTCTGAGGCTGAGGACTCGGGGGAGACGAGGCGCCAGCGGGATTTATCTGCGGCTGGCAGGGCGGCATGGAGGGCACGTTCGGCGCCGGGGAGCTCGCGGGATTCCTGGGCGAGCCAGACGTGTTCGGACGCGGATAGACCGCGGATCGCGGCGAGACACGCCGATTGGCCGGGCCAGGCGCTGTAGTCGAAATTGGCGACGAGCGTGACGCGGCGCGGGGAGACGGCCGGGGGCGGGTTATCGCGGAAGAAAATATGAGCGAGATCGGCGGCGGCCTCGATCGGGGGCGGGGAGGGGAGGGCGCGGAGACGGTCGGCGGAGGCGGTGTCGCGCGTCCAGATACCGGCGGCGTGAGCGCAGAGGCGGCGGACGTCGGGTTGTGCAAGCTCGGTGGGCGATTGGACGCCGACACCGAGGAAGAACATGGGTTTGCCGGCGCGTGTGCAGAGCTCGGCCTCGCCGATCAGGTGATCGATGAACCAGCGGGACTGTTCGCTTTGGAAGGGAGAGCCGCCAAGGCCGAGCCAGGCATCGCAGGCGGCGATGGCGGCGGCGCGCGAGGCGTCCTCGTAGGGCAGCCATTCGATGGCCGGGAACCGGTGTCGCAGCGGATCGAGGGCGAAAGGAACGCAGCAGGTGAACGCAGCGCGAGGATCCAGGGTGCGCATCGCGGCGAGAAACCCCGCGAGCATGAAATCATCCCCGAGATTGCCCGCGCCGTAGAAGTGGTGGCCGAGATGGAGGGGCACGGCGGGGGGGGGGAACTCGAATTAATATGCGAGCGTGACTTTGATGTGGCCGCGAGAGTGTTCCTCGACCGTATAAGGAAGTTTGGTTAGTTGCCATCCATAGTCGGCGGACAGCGAGAAATTCGTAGCCAAGCTCATGCGCACGCCGACGCCAGTGCTGGCGAGAGGCTTGCGAGGGGCATCAGAGAGTAGCGAATGCTTCGCCTCACTGCTCGCAGCATCATAGAAAACGAGGAAACGTGTTTCGAGTGGGCCGCGGATTTTTGAGAAATATGGGATCTGCCGCCTCAGCGGAGGCCCTAGAAAATCGACGTTGAACACGAACGCTTGATCGCCGGCGAAGAGGTTTTCACGAAAGCCGCGCACGCTCGAGCCCCCTCCAATCGTGAGTTGCTCGCTGGGGAGCAGGTTGCCGTCCGCAATTTGCAGCACCCCTCGCGCCGAGATGTCCCAGCCTTCTGTGATATTGAGCAGGCGCTGAACGGAGAGATTGGCGTAGACATAGCAGGGTTCCGCGTCCCATCGGACCTCGGCAAACGCCGCTTTCTCGTTCAGCGAATTCACTCCTCCGGGGCTGAAGGTGAAATTGGCTCCCAAGCCCCATGCGCCGCGTTTGTCGCGCCGGACAGCTGACGCGCCGGTGGTCAGTTGAAAGACGTTAACGGGCGCGCTGGAAGAGAGGTTGGTTCCCTGCGGATCCCAAGTAAGGGTGTTGTTGGTGTCCTTGAAGGTCAGAGCTGCGTAGGCGTCGATGGGATTAGTCCCGGTGCGTAGAGGGACGGTATAGCGCAGGTCCGCGGTAACGGTTTTGCCATCTTGAACAAACAGGCCCGGAATAGCAGGGTATAGATCGGGTGTCGCGCGTAGATAAAACGTGCTGAACTGAAGATGGTGCTGCCAGGGTAGCGGGACGCGATAGTCGAAGCCATGGGCTTGGAAAACCTCCGGCATGTCACTTGTGACATATTGATAGGAGGCTTGGTGATCGCGGCCCCAAAGATTAGCGTAGCTGGCGGAGGCGATGAATCGGTTATAGCCGAGAATCTCATTCCCTGAGTTATCGTAGTTGAGCGCCAAGCGGAGAGGGAGCGTGTCTTGGACCGCGATGGTGAGATCGGCTTCTCCCGTGTTGGGGACGGGATCAAGCTTTACGCGTAAACGGCGATATGGGTTGTTGTTTGTCCAGTTGATTGCCTGGTCGAGATCGGCGTATTTAACGATGCTGCCCTGCTCGATGCGCAGTTTCTCGCGCAGAAGCGACTCGCTGAACCAGCGGGCGCCCTGCACATTGATGTTTCGGATTTTCCACGAGGCGGACTTTGCCTGTTCCGCCATGGTCTGAGCCGTCGGGCCAAGCTGAACGATTATCCGCAGAATTCCTTCCGCAATGTTCTGGGAAGGGATTACTGCCGTCGCGGTGGGATAACCGTTTTGTCGGAGGAAGTTCTCAATGACTTGGGCAATCGCCGCCAGCAGCTTCTCTTCGACGATGCGGTTCTCTCCGGAGGCGAGGCGCTTGGTCAGATCTGCAGCGTCGAAGGCAGCCAACTCTGGCGCCAGGGCAACGAAGCCGGCGTCGGGCGCGGGAATAAAAGTCCTAGCGACGTCTATACTATCCGTTATGATGATCCGCCGAAGCGGATGGCCGGGTTTTTCAGCCGTGGGCGTGGCAGCTTCCGGAGTCGCTGTTGCGCTTTCTTGCGCGTGGCCAAGACATACCGCGAAGACCGCGCATAGGAACAATCCGCCGCTGGAAAATTTGTTTCGAGGAATCATCGAAGCGATCCGAGACCTGTGTGCCGGCGCATTGTTCATTGCAATGCAGGACTGCCCGATGGGCGCACCGCCGGGTGTGGCGTGGCGGTGCTGATGTCCAGCTCAGTTTCTGAGCGGCTGCCCGGATTTCAGCAAAGCCAGCCGCTGTTGGAATACTTGCATGGCAGCGGTCTCGCCGCGGACCTTTGCGTTGGCGATCGCTCGATCGCAGGCTTCGATGGCTTCTGGAAAGCGGCCTACTTCGGCAAACGCGCCGGCGAGCGCATTGAGGATGGTCGGGGAGTTAGGGTCCAGACGCGCTGCTTCCTGGGCCAGCGCGAGTGCTTCTTTCCCATTGCGGAGGTTGTCGTCCTTGCTTGTGGCGAGAATCCAAGAAAGGAAGCAAAGTGTTTCGGGACTGCGGCGCTCGGCCATTGCCGTCTGGTAGATCCGAATGGCGTGAGCGTGTTGCCCTTGGTTATAAAGGGTGCCGGCGGCGTTCAGATAAAGTGAGGTTCGTTCGGCCGCCGGCGCAAGCCCGATACCTTTGAGGAGATGCTCGGTGGCGCCGTTCCAATCGTGGCGGGCGATGAGCAACTCCCCTTTACGCAACCATGATTGGTAAACGTGCGGCGCCTGTTTGAGCAGAATGTCGAGGGTGCGTTCCGCATCGACGAGGGAATCCTGGGCAATCTGCGCGAGCGCTACGTTGTAGATAGCCTCGAGGAGGTTTTGCTGGAAATTAACTTTGAACAGCATGATGACCGGCTTCAACGATCGCAGATCATCCGGCACTTTATAGGGGATCATCTGTAGCCATTGTGGGACAAGTTTGTCCGCGAACAATCGGTAGCCAAAGCACTGCTTTATCTCTTCGTCCGCGGCCTGGGGGTGGAGCAGCTGGTAATACTGCGCGATGAAGTTTTCCTCAGCGAGCAGGGCAATGTGCGTGACCTTATGGGCGCGGATAAGGTTTGCGGCCTCGGTCTCGGAGCGCGCGCCGAGAATCGCGGCTGCGGCTTTCAAGCCGGCGCTGTTTTCCCAGTATAGAGTGCCAAGCGTCTTGAACCGGCCGTAGTAGCCGATTTGCGTGGACGCGTTGGGACTGGCAAGCATGACGATGTCACCGGTTGGTTGGGAGGCTCGGAGCGTTACTGCGAGGTCACGCGCCAGAGCGGCGTTGGCATCTTTGGGGGAGACTTGGCGAAGTTTGACTTGCTCACTGGAGCTGAGGGTGCGCATGACGGCACCTGGAATGAAGAGCGCTCCCATGAGCGCCACCACCGCGCTCCAGCGTACGAGTGGGCGGTAGGAAATGGTCCAGGACGCGACCACCGCAATAGCGAGGCAGATTTGGGCCCCGCTGGCATTGAGCAGCCAGCGAGATTGGCCCCAGGCCATCATTGTGAGTAGTCCGGCGGCTATAGTGGCGAACCAAAGCACGATTGGGCTTTCGCGACGCCGGTAACTGAGCGTCGCGATCGCGGCCAGGAGAGGCAGGCTGTCGACCACGAGAATCTGAAAGATCATTTTGCCGTTGAACCCGCGGAGGCTTCTCCAGAGAGGCAAAAACTCTTGAATATAGTCGTTGTGCAGCCGTGACATGAACGGATCGAACACCGAGAACACCCGTGTACCGCCAACGAATACAGTGATGGGCGCGACCGACACCACGAGCAGAGGCCAAACCAGCTGCTTCGCATTCGTCCAACGACGTCCAGCCGGCGCGAGCCACCGTTCGCCAATCTGCGCGATCAGCTCGCCGGCGCCGAGCCACGCCAGAGCGTGGAAGGGATGATTGGGCTCGAGTCGAAAGCTGAGGTGTCCGGGAAAATATTCCAGCAAGTAAAAGAACGTGGCGGCCCCAGCGCCCACGCGACCCCATAGCCGCCATGCATCGCCACTAAAATTCGCTCCCTGTCGTTGAGCCGTTCGCCCCTGGATTAGAATCGCGACCAAGCCGGCGATACCGACGACCGCTATTGGCGGGATGACCGATGCGGCGCTTACCCACAAACCGCACGCTCCCGCGAGGGCGGAAAATACCGCGCCATGCCGGGCCGCCCGAATCGAATCCGGAAGCATTCCGACAGATCCTGGGTTCCGCGCCTGCCACCATCCACCCCCCATCAACAACCCGCCCAATATGGTGCCCAACGCTGCGATCGTGAGCAGGCCATGATGATCAACGTAGGTCGGAAAGAACCCTTCGTAGATTCGATCATGGCACGTCATCGCGGCGACCACCAGCACCCCCACCGCGACCCCGGCGCGCCGGGTCACCCAAGACGAGACCACTAGGATCAGCGCGAACAGCGCGGTCGGATTCAACCATACCGTGGCCTTTTCCACCGCGTGCGCGATGGGATCGCCGGTGAAAAGATGATATACCCACCCTGAACCGGCGATGGCCCACGCCCAGGCGGAATTCCAATGCACTTCTCGACCCGCTGGGGCGTTGTCGATGCTGGTATAGCGTAATTGCAGCGAATCGCCCTCAAGCAGCGCCAACGCGTGGCGCACCCAAACTTCAGCGTCAGCCGCGAAGGAGGGATAAGCCTGTTGTAACGGCGTTGCAGCGACAGGAGCACCGCGGAGCCCCAGCTGGCCGACGATACCGAGGTAGTCCCGCACCAATGCAGCCTGATGAAAAAGCGTGAAGGCCGCTAACGACCAGGCTGTGACCAACACCAGCCATCGGACCCGATAGCTTTCATGGCTTAATTGCATAAAACTATCACCCTTGAAAGGAGAGGGGCTATTGCCGAGTGAAAAATCATCCAACACCCGAAATGAAACCCAGAAGGTATTCGCCAAGAACCGACATGTCTGCCCGCTGAACCGGGAAAGTCACCTGTTCAATGCGTCTTCTGCGATCCAGGCCGAAAACCGGGTGAACCCTCGGGAGAGGCGCTACTATGGCCAGCTTGCCATCGGCGTAGCATAAAATCTTCTTGCCACGACCCCCATACTTTTCATCTGCTCCACAGGTTAGGCGTAATCTAGTCACAAACTGCTTATCTATCACAAATGAAAAAAGGACCTACTGTTAGGTTATCTCTTCGCAAACTATTCGTTGCGATGCTGGCTGTCGGGCCGGTGGCCATTCTGCCCAGCCCGATTTTTGCCGCGGTGCCCAATGCCCAGCCGTTTACACCGACGAGCGGCACTGCGACTTGGAATGCCGCAGGGAATACCGGGACTATCAACGCTTCGAATCGTGCCGTCCTCGAGTGGGGAAATACGACTCAAGTTGACACTACCACACTCACCAATTTCTACATCGCCGCGGGTGAAACGTTCAATTTCGTGCTGCCGTCCGGCGGCGCGGTGTTGAATCGCGTGTCGGCCGGAACCAACACGACTGCGGCTGGAGTTGCGGCGGCAGCCATCATCAACGGCACGCTCCTCTCAAACGGCCAGGTATTCGTTCTCGCGAACGGCAATATCGTCGTTGGAACAGGCGCGCAGATTAGCACAGCCAGCGGCTTGGTATTGTCGACTCTTGACGAGAACAACTTCAACTTCACAGCCAACGGCAATCTGGCGCTCAATGGAGCCTCGCAGGGTGCGATCACCCTCGGCACCGGCACCGGCGTTGCGAATGTGATCGGCAATCTAGCCGCTCATGCCGGCACCGTCACTACCGATAACCTCACGGTTTCTGGTGACTTCATTCTGAACCAAAAAGGTTCCGGAGGTTTGGTCCTTACGACCACGCATGCCCTAAACGTCGGTGGTAACTTCACAGCTACCTCCAACAATGGCGCGATCTCTCAGGGGACTGGCGCTCTCATCGTCGCGAATGGAAATACCTCCCTTTCGTCTGGCACTGGAGCCGTCACCTTGGACGTTGCCACCAACGATTTCCAGACCCTGTCCGTGAATACGAGCGGGACGGGTGGCGATGTGTCGATTCGCGATGCCAACATCATCTCGCTTGGTGCATCCACGCTTGGTGGTGACCTCACCGTTCGGGCTGACGGCACCGGTGGAAAAACGGCTATCGCCACGACCGGCACGCTCTCCATCGGCGGCAATGCTACGTTCATTCAAAACTCGACCGATAACAGTGCTATCAACATTGGGAATAATTCGACCGTTGCGGGGGTTCTTTCTCTCGGTGCGTCGAATTCTACGGTGACCTTCAGTGGTCTTGGTAACATCACTTTGGGTAATGCTTCTGCCACACCGGCTGTCGCCGGCGCCAGCATCACCGCTGGAAAAAACTCCACGCTGACTGTAACGACGAACGGCGTGCTGAATATCAACGGCAACGTCGATGTGGCCGGCGCGACCGATCGCGGCAGTATCAGTTTGACGGGTGGTTCGATCGTTCAGGCTGCCAATATCACGGCCACGGGCGGAAACGGAACGATCTCATTCAATGCGACGAGCGGTAACATCACGCTCGCAAACGTAACCAACAGTGGCACGGGTGGCGTGAGCATTCGCACTGCGGGTGGCAACGTCACGCAGGCTTCGGGCACGGTGATCACGACCTCGAACCTCACCGGGACATCGACGATCAACGTTGCTACCGGCACGGCCAACCTGTCGAACGCGAACGCGTTCGCTGCCGGCACTACCCTGCAGATCACGGCTAATTCCGCGACCGTCAATAACACCGGCACGGCTGGTGCGCTTCAGATTGGCACCACCAATGTGACCAACAATCTCACCATCAATAACGACGCGGGTAATAACAGTGTCGTTCTCGGTGTTGGCACCGGCACGGGCGCGCAAAATATCACGGTTGGTGGTAATTTGACGGTGACCGTCGCTGGTACGGGAACAATTACAGACGGCGACTACAGCGACTTCAGCGTGGGTAATGGCCTCAATCTCACCACCGGCGCCACCGGCAGTGTCACGCTTGATGCGGCCGTGGTCAACGGCTCCCTTGCTCCGACTGTTCAATTCGGCCAAGTCAAGATCAACACAGGCGGCGCGGCAACTATCGCAGAAGGGACGACGCTCAATCTTGGCGATATCAACGCCGTTAGCCTGAATGCCACGAGTGTTGGCGGTAGCATAATCAACACCGGCAATGTGAATGTCGGCACCGGCGGCACGGCTACCTTCAATACGTCGGGCGCTGCGACGAGTGTTATCACCAATGGAACGAACACGATCGGAACCGTGAACTTCGTTGGGTCTGGTGGCGCGGTGACTGTTGCGAACGCGGTTACAGTGGGGGCAACCACGAATGTGACCACGGGTGACGATCTTACAGTGACCACTACCAACAGTGGTGGCGTGACGCTTGCAGGTCCGGCGATTGGCGGCAGTCTCACGATCAACTCCTCCGGAACGATTGTGACGACCGCTGGCACGAACACGACGGTTGGCGGAAACCTCTCCCTGATGGCGGCCGATACTGGTGCCACCTCGATTACTCAAGGTGCTGCTGGTCGCTTCGTAGTCAATGGTGTCACCGAAGTTGCCTCTGCTGGCAATGTGGTGCTCACAGAAGGCAACGACTTTATTGGTGGCGTGGTTCTCAATCAAGCTGGTAGCACTGGAAAAGTGGAAATCTACGATCTGAACAACCTGTTGATTTCCGGCACGGCTGGTGGCTTGGTTGATGTCCGTGCTGGTGCGAGTAGCTTAGCTATCGATAACGCGTGGAACCTGACCCTTGGTAATCTCTCCGTCGGCTCCCTTAGAGCGGAGGCCGTCAACGGTGGCGGTGGTAATTCGGGCACGCTTACGCAGGCTTCTGGTTCTGCGTTGCACGTTGAAGGCGACTTCCGCGGCGTAACCAGAAATGCCAATATTGTTCTGAACAACAGTGGTAACAGCGCTGGTCGCGTGGAGTTTTTCACCAATGGCGGTACTAACAACGGATCTGGCACGATCAGTTACACCGAAGCCGGCACGATCCGTCTGGGCAATGTCGCCAGCAACAGCACCATCACGCTCCGTAGCAACTTCGGAAGTGTGATTGAAGATACCGCCAATGATACCGAGATCAATGCCCGTGCTACCCTGAATGTAACCGCTCCGAATGGCAGCATTTTGATCGGTGGCACGAGCAATACGACGACGACGACCACCGCCAATGTCGCAACATTCATCGCCTCGGCTCCCAACGGTAGCGTTGCGGTCTTGAGCAACAACAGCATCACGCTGGGCGCGATCAATGCGAACTCGTTGACGGTCACCGCGTCCAACAATATCACCCAGTCTGCGGCTCTGAAGGTCTTCGGTGTCGCAAACTTTACGAGCACAGCCGCAGGTGCTGCCCGTAATATCACCCTGACGAACAACGCAAATAACTTCGGGCCTGTTTCGATCTCTCTCGGTAACAACACGGGTACAATCGCGGTCACCGAAGGCGGCACACTTAATCTGCGTAGCGTGTCGATGGTTGGCGGTGGCAACAGCACCTTCACGGCGACAAGCCTGAATGGCGACATCATTGACACCGGCTTCGGCGGCGTTCGTTTGGGTGGTAACGCTACCAGCACAGGCAGCGGCGTCGTCACTCTTACGGCGACGAACGGTAACATCACCCTCGATGACCCGAGCTCTGATATCGCTACCAGCTCCGGCTTGGTGTTCAATGCAAAGGATGTTGCGCTGTCGGTTCTCGGCAACGCGACTACCAGCTTGGTCCTTGGTGCTGCAAGCACTCCCTCGCAAGCTACCGGAAACCTCTCGGTAACCAATCTACTGGGAAGCATTGGTAACGCTGGCGCGTTCACGGTTGGCGGTACCGCCTTCTTCCAGACTCCGAGTAACGACATCATCATTGGGCAGCCGGGTGTTGGCTTCGGCACTCTTAAGTTCATCGGCCGCCAGGTAAGCATCAGTGAGGCCGGTAATATGGACATCGCTACGGGCTCCTCCGCTTCGGGCGCAGCCAATCTCGTCTCAGGTGGCAGCATCTCCATCACTAATGTTGGTGGCGGACTTGTTACCTTCGCAAACACCATCAATCTGACGGCTGCCGGCGACATTACCCCCGGTAGCCTCCTTCAGGCTGGTGGCCAGTTGCGTGTAACGCACACGGGTACCGCGAATCTGGGTGGCCTCAGCATCAACGGAAACCTCAACAGCATTACTCCGATCGATGCAGGCACTGGTCCCTACATCGCTCCCCAGCCGTAATTTGATAGTTGTTGACTGATATTACGCCGCAAAGGGCGACCGCGAAGGCGGTCGCCCTTTTTTTTTTTTGTTGTTCGTCGAGGCTGCGGCTCACAACGAGGGGTATGGTTTCAGCGCGATCGGATGCTCCAATGCCGGGTTCAACGTCTCGCGATGATGTCGCGATTGAGGCCGCTGACCTCGGTAAGACCTATCGCAGACTGAATTCGATTCGGCAGTGGCTGCTGCGTGGAGTTCTCGGTGAGCGGCAACCTGCCGCCCCCGCAGTATCTCGCGATGACTCAGTGCATGCGTTGCAGGGCGTCTCGTTCGTCGTTCCGCGTGGCGAGGCGTTTGGGGTTATTGGGCGCAATGGCGCCGGTAAGAGTACCCTCTTGCAGATCATTGCCGGCACCCTTCAGCCCTCTACAGGTGAGTGCCGCGTCAATGGACGCGTTACTGCACTCCTTGAGCTTGGTTCAGGGTTCAATCCCGAGTTCACCGGTCGGGAGAATATTTATCTCGCCGGCGGCATCCTCGGGATCGCGCGTACGGAAATGGACCGGAAGTTTGAGGACATTGTCCGTTTTGCCGATATCGGCAGCTTCATCGAGCAGCCCGTCAAAACCTACTCCACGGGCATGCTCATGCGAGTCGCGTTCTCGGTCGCGATCTCGGTTGAACCCGATGTTTTGATTATCGACGAGGCGCTTTCCGTCGGTGACATCCTCTTTCAGCAAAAATGCAGCCGTCGGCTGCACGAGCTGGTGGATGCCGGCGTAACCCTCCTTGTTGTTACCCACGATCTCTCGTTCGTGCTGAACATGTGCCAGCGGGCGATATGGCTGGACCAAGGGAAAGTACGTTTTCTCGGGGATGCCGGGGCTTGCGTACGCGAATACGTCGCGGCCATGGCTGCGATATCTGGTAACGCTGCGACTCCATCCGACGATCTCTCGGTTGCTCAGAGCGTCGATCTTCCTGCCGGCCCCGGCCTTTCGTTTGAAGGGAAACAACGCCTCGGCGATGGTGGAATCCGGGTCGCGCGTGCCTGGCTGTTGCAAGGGGACGGCTCAACCGGAGGAGCATTTCGCGTCGGCGATTGGGCAGTCGTCGCTCTGCTCATCGAGGCGGTTCGGCCCGTGCGGGCGGTTAGCGGAGGATGCGAATTGCGGAACCGACACGGGCAGGTCGTATTTGCCACGGGACTACGGGTCGCTCGTCGCTTGGTCTCGGAACTCCCAAAGGGAGGGACCTGCCTCGTCTCAATCCGTGTCAGGCTCGAGCTTCAAGAGGGACAATATACTTTAGATCTCGGATGCGGAGCGGGGGCCGACGCCGACAATACGTGGGATCGGGTTCTTAACGCGGCCGTCATCGACATCTCGAATCCTCCCGACCAGGAAATCGTTCATGGTCTCGTGCGGCTTCCGCATGAAATCAAAGTTGGGCGACCCATGTCGTGATTGTTCGCTGAATTCAAAGAAGACAAGCTGAGGGAAAACGGAAAAAAGCGAGGGCGTGTGAGCATCGCTCGCTGTTCCCCCCCGGCGGCAAGGGCCGTGTGCCTTCGTCAACACTCCGGGATGGATGCGCGGTTCAAATTACCTCGGCAAAAGACTTCCGCAGCAGAGCGAAAAACACAGCTCCGACCGCGAATACCACTCCGCCCACAATATAGACATACGCGAGCCAGCCCCACGCCATCGGTTGTTGGGCCAGCACCGTCGTCCGCGCTAGATCCACGATCTGGAGCAGCGGGTTGAACTGCAGAAACTCGAACCCTTCAGGTATCTTCGCCGGCGGATACATGACCGCGCTTGCAAACAGCAGCGCCGTGGCGGCAAACGCCGTGATTTGCCCTACGTCGCGTAGAAACACCCCCAGCGCCGCGAGCAGGAATCCCACACCCGCGGCAAACAGCAGCAGTGGCAGCACGAGCACCGGCAGCCAGATGATGTGCCAGGACAAACCTGACGTGCTGAAAATGCTGCCGACCAGCACCAGTCCGAGTCCGACGCTCAGGTGAAACGTCGCTGCGCCGAGCTGAGCGATCGGCAACACTTCGAGCGGAAACACCACCTTTTTCACGAAGTTCGGGTTAGTGAGAATGATGTTGGGAGCGGCGGAAAGTGTTTCCGTAAACACGTGGAACAGGCTCAGCCCCAGAAACAGCGCGAGCGAGAAGTCGAATTCCGTTTCACCCGCGATGTGGCCGAAGCGGGTCCCATACACACGGCCGAAAACGAAAAAGTACAGCGCCAGCATCGAGAGCGGATTCAGCAACGCCCAGAACGCGCCCAGCCGGCTCCCGCGGTGCCGCAGCTCAATGTTGCGATGCGTGAACTGCCAGACCAGCTCACGTTTGGTCCAAAGCCCAATGACCATTCGCAGCGGATCGACGATCAGCGCATGAACCACATTCTTGGCAAGGCGGGCAGTCACGACATGCCTTAACGTGGGCTTTCCGCGCCGCTGTAAAGCGGAATCACTGTGACATCAGAGTCGCCTGTAGCAGGGACGGCTCTCCGAGCTTCCCGGTGGACGTTTCGGAGAAACGTTCCCAACCCTTTTTCGGGCCAAAACAAAACACCGCGACTCACCGCTGCGGGATGATCGAGCGCATCGCGTCTTCGACCTCCTCGTCCGCCAGGATCGAGATCGCGCAGTGCTCATCGTTGATCCCGTGACTCACCAGCCAGTGGTCGCCGGCCCGCGCCGCACCGCACGGATAGAGGACTTCTGCCACGGCGGGATTCAACGCCCCGTGGACCCGACCTTCGCCAAAGGGGTTGTATAGTCGCAGCGCCCGGTATGGCCGATGCGTGGGCGCAAACGGCGCAGCTCCATCGAAGCGATACGCGGCCGCGACGTAGCGATACCCGGTTGGTCCATCGTGCACGGAATGACAAAACGACACCCAGCCCGCGCCCGCCGGCTGCGGCGGCGTGCCGCCCCGCAACCCGCCGTGGCTTGGCGGATAACCTTCGAGCGACCAATTCGTGTTCGCCACTTCCTCGAACACGACGTCGCTTTCCGCTTCTCTCGAATCCAACGCAAACGCCAGCACACGATGCGGCGTCACCGAGTACACCGCCCGATACTCGTTTCCACCCGCGCAGAAGAACGTCCAGTTCTTCTCCAGTTTTTGGCGCGCACCACTGGCCAGCACCAGTTCCCTCGCCCGACCGACCGGCTGGAACGTCTTGGGGTCGAGCTCGTGCAGAAACTGATAGTTTCGCGGCTCATGCCAGCCCGAGTTCCAGTAAACGAAAAGCCGTCCGCCGAATCGATAGAGCCTCGGGTCCGCGAACCAATTCCTCACGACGTCGGGATACGCTTCCTCCTCGCGCAACCGAAATCCGTCGCTCAACGGTACCGGCGATCCGCTGACAATACGCAGCGAGCGATCGAGTCGGCACAGCGCGATTCGTCGCAGCCCGTCGCGTGCCACGACCCGATACGCGAAGAGCCAGCCGTCACCATCCGCCAGCAGCCCGGGATTGAACGTCCGCACCGGATCCGACCCCGCAACACTCCTCCATGCTTCAGGCAACAACTCGGCCGGCGAATAAACGACACCTTCCACGCGTTCGCCCGCCTTCATTGCGCGCCGAAAAATTCCTTCACGTTTTCGCACACGTAGTCGACCTGCTCCGCTGTCACATGCGGCCCGATCGGCAGGCTGAGCACTTCATCTGCGAATTGCTCCGCCAGCGGAAATGCTCCGCGTTTCCACCCAGCGCTCGCATAGGCGGCGGAGAGATGCGGCGGAATCGGGTAGTGGATTTGCGTTCCCACACCCTGTGCCGCGAGGTGTTTTTGCAGCGCATCGCGCGCCTTTGTCCGAATGACAAACAGGTGCCACACCGGCGTGCTCCACGTCGGGACGCTTGGCAGCACGAGGTCGCCGGTGCCTCGCAACTGCTCCAGATACCGCGCGGCCAGGACGACCCGTCGCTCATTCCACTCCGCGAGTCGTGGCAGTTTCACACGTAGGAAAGCCGCTTGCAGCTCGCTCAAGCGCGAATTCAGCCCGGGGAACTCGTGGTGATAACGCACCTTTGAGCCGTAGTTGCGAAGATGCCGCACCCGGTCCGCCAACTCGTCATCGTTCGTCGTGACCGCACCGGCGTCGGCCAGCGCACCGAGATTCTTGCTGGGATAAAAACTGATTCCCGCCGCATCGCCCAAGGCTCCCGCCTCGCGACCGCGTTGTCGTGCGCCATGCGATTGCGCGGCGTCCTCCAGCACCCGAATTCCGCGTGGCCGGGCGATCGCGTTGATCGCATCGATGTCTGCGGTCTGTCCGTAGAGGTGTATCGGCAGAATCGCCTTCGTGCGGGGCGTGATCAACGCCTCGAGCCGGCCGGCGTCCAAGTTGTACGTGTGTGGATCCGGTTCGCACGGCACGGGTGTCGCGCCGGCGTGTGTGACCGCGAGCCACGTCGCGATATAGCCGTGCGATGGCACGATGACTTCGTCGCCCGCGCCGATTCCCCAGGCCATGAGCACGAGTTGCATCGCCTCCAGGCCGTTGGCGACGCCGATGCAGTGTCTCACGCCGACACTCGCGGCGTATTCCGCCTCGAAGGACTCGAGCTCCTTGCCCAACAACAACCAGCCCGACTCCATCACGCGGTGATAGGCCGCATCGAGCTCGGCACGCAGTTCATTGTAAGCAGGTTTGAGGTCGAGGATCGGAACCTTCACGCGGAAGAAGTAGCGAGTAGTGAGTAGTGGGTAGCGAGTAGAAATGAATTTCCGATGCTCGCTACTCACTACTCGCACCTTTCACCGTCACACGAACTTCAACTTCCGTGCGGCGAAGGCGACCATGCGCAGCAGCAGCCAGCCGTGTTTCCAGCGCTGGATGTTCGTGCTGCCGTACGTTCGCTCTCGGTAACGGATCGGCACGTCGGCAATCTTGAGGTTGAGCTTCGCCGCACCGAAAAGCAGGTCGAAGTCCCCGAACGGATCGAAGTCGCCGAAATACGCGCGGTTCGCCGCGATGCGCTCATAGTTGACGCGCGTGATCACCTTCGTGCCGCAGAGCGTGTCCTTCACCGGCTGGCCGAGCAGCCACGTGAAGATCAGGCCGAATGCCTTGTTTGCGCACAGGTTCAAGAACTGCATCGCCTTTTCGTCCATCGGATAGACGAGCCGCACGCCGTTCGCGAAGTCGGCCCGGCCGGTCGCGATCACGTCGTAGAACTTCGGCAGTTCCTCCGGCGGCATCGTCAAATCCGCATCGAGGATCATCAGCACGTCGCCCGTCGCCACGGCAAATCCCGCGCGGACGGCGTCGCCTTTCCCTTTGCCCGATTGTTGGAGGATTTTGATTTTCCGTTCCGGGTGGGCGGCGGCGACGCGCTGGATCTCGGCCCACGTGTCGTCGCTCGAGTGTCCTTCGACGAAGATGATTTCCGTGCCCGCACCCAGTTCCGCGGTGCGCGCGACTGCGGCGGCGATGTTGCCTGCCTCATTGCGCGCGGGAATCACCACGGACACTGTCAGCGGTTGCGGCGCCTGCGCCGGCTCGCGTCGTGCGATCGTGAATACGGTGAGGCAAAACCACTGGAGGAGCGGCGCGAACCAGCGGTTCACAAAGGTACCGAGGCCGAGCGCGCGAAACGGCACCAGGATCCTGCCCTGGCGGCTCATCGCGTCCCAGCCGCCGAGCCGCAACAAATTCAACACGTCCGACGATGCGAGCCAGCTGTTCTGCGGCTGCGGAGCCTTGAGGCCGAGCGTCCGCGCGAGCGAGAGGAGCGGCCGCCACAGGGTGTTTTGAAAATTGACCAACAGCCGCGTGTCCGCGTGAGCGAAAGCGTGCAGGCGTTCGAGCAGCCGCTGGACGTCGGCGGCCAGGTTCAGCGTGTCGGAGATGATGATGACGTCGAACGTCTCGCGCAGATCGTCGAATGCGAGCGATTCGCCGGCCTGTACGACGAACTCCGCCTCGGGCACGCGGAGACGCGCGGCCGCAATCTGCGCGGGCGATAAATCGAGGCCGACTTTGCGGCGCGCGCGGATCTGCGCCAGCAGCTCGCCGGAGCCGCAGCCAACCTCCAGCACGCTCGCGTTGGGAGGGATCAGCAAGTTGTAGTAATGCGCGAGAAGCGCACGATAAGCGCGTGCGCCGGCCTGCGGCTCCGTCGGCGTGGCATCGTAGAACGCGCGGACGCGATCGAGGTGTTCACGGGCAAGGGCGGAGATTTCGAGCGGCATCCAGATGAGTGAAAGTGAGAGTAAAAGTGAAAGTGTAACGGAGGGCGAGCTTGGGGAACTTCACTGCTCCAGCGGGGCTCCCACTTTTACTCTCCCTTTCACTTTCACTCCTTCAGGATTGCAATCACCGGTGAATTCCAGCGCTCTGACCATTCAACTTTCGCGTCCATACATGGTGTTGTCCGGTCTCCTGTTCCAGCGTGCGTTCTTGGGTGCCGTACTAGCGATTTTGTTGTCTGGCTCGACGATTTGCCTGCGGGCGGCCGAGCCGGCCGACATCGCTGGTACGATGCCGGAGGACTATTTGCCGGAGCTTAAAAAAATCCTCGAGCAAGCGACGAAGCGCTCGCCGGAGCTGCTCGCGAAGGAGTTCGAGCGACTGTCGCAAGAGGCACGCATCACAATGGTGAACGCCGCGCGACTGCCGCAGCTCGGCGGCGGTTTCAGCTATGGCATCTCGCAGGTGGCGACCACGGGCAGCGCAACCTCGCGCGACAGCGGGTTTCGCTACAATTTTGGATTCAGCCAGGCGTTGTTCCACTGGGGTGCATTGAAGAACGAAACCGACTCGGCGCGGATCAATCTGCTCGTCACCAGCAAAAACTTCGCCCTCGCGCACCGCGAGCTGGCTGGTGCGCTGCGGAAAGCCTATCTCGCGCTGATCGTCGAGAAAGCCCGCGTGATCGAAGCGCGGGAGTCGCTCCGGCTGGTGAAGCTCGATGTGGAAATCGCGAAAGTGCGAAAAGAGGACGGCTCTATCTCCGGTGCCGCGCTTGCCACGGCCGAATTGACACAGCGCGAAACCGAGCTGGTCGTCGCCCGCTTCGAGAACGAGTTCGAAGCCAACCGCCGTCGTTTCGCGCGGCTGGCGGGACTGCCCGGCCTCGATCTGCCGGAAGACGCCATTCCGGCGGAAATTCCGGCGCCTGCGTATTCGGAGCCGCGCACGGCTGCGATCGCGGCGGAATTCATGCGTGATAATGCGCGCGGCTCGCTTGAGTTTGAACTCTACGACCTGCGGCTCCGCGAGGCGGTGTTGCGGCAGAAGATCGAAAGCACCCGGCTCCTGCCGAAGTTCGGTCTCACGGCTGGCTACAGCCTGCAAAACACGACGACCGTGGACGGCAACACCGCGCGCCAGAGTGCCGTCGCGGAGCAAAACGTCGGCATCGGCGCCTCGTGGAATATCTTCGATGGTTTCGCGACCCGTGGCGCCAAGCGCGGCGCGCTCATCGCGCGGCGCTCGCTCGAATACGGCAAGTCCGTCGAGATCGAGAAGCTGCTGCAAAACGCGCAGATTCTCGAGCGCACCCTGCGGATCGACGCCGAACAGGTCTCGCTGGCGGAGATTCGTCATGGCAATGCGGTCGCGGGTCGCGACCTGGTCGCCGACGAAGTGAGTCATGGCACACGTCCCAAGGGCGATATCGACCGGGCGCAGATTCATGTGCTGCAGGCGTACGCGAGAAGCCTCGAGGCACGGGCTGCGTATCTCAGCCGCTGGACGGACTTCGTGGCCCTTACCGGCGAAGATCCGATTTTAAACCTTTTACCCGTTCGTGATGTTCGCAAAAAAAAATAACGGCCGCGTGCTCCTGAAGCTCGGCGTCATCCTCGTTGTCCTCGCCGGAGCCGTGTACATGGCGCTCGACCGCTTCCAGGCCACTGCACGCGTCAAGCTCGCGGAGATCAGCACCGCCGTCGATGCCGTCACGGGTACCGTCGCGGTCGATGCCGAGGGCGGCGCCAACAAGGAGTTGAAGGCGGATGCCGACGGCAAGGTCATCGAATGCGACAAAATCGTCGTTGGGCAGAGCTTCAAGGAAGGCGACGTGCTGCTGCGGCTCGATTCGACCGAGCTCGAACGCCTGATCGAGGAGGCGAAGCGAAACTACGACGACAAGAAGAAGCGCGACCACATCACACTGACCGGCGGCAAGCCCGAGCTGGTCGCGAACGCGCTCGAGTTGTCGGATGAAGCACGCGCGAAACTGTTTCGCGACGTCAGTCCCGAGCGGCAACGCGCGGCCGACAAACTCGAGCAGGTTGCCCGGCTGCACAAATTGAACAACGTCTCCGACCAGGATTTGGAAAACGCAAAACGTGCGCTGGAGGACATCGATCGGCAGCTGCAATTCACGGCGCTCGACGAGCGGAAAGCCGCGGCTGATTACGAATCGATGCGGGTGCGGTCGAAGCTGCAACTCGAGCAGATGGAGATCAAAGCTCCATCCGACGGCGAGATCGTGGAGGCCTCCGTCTGGAAGGGGGCGTTGATCAACCGCGGTCACGTCGTCGGCAAGTTCATGTCGCACGGGCGCGTGGTCGCGGCGAAGATCAGCGAGGAAAGTTTCGGCAAGGTGCGCGTCGGCCAGGATGCACGCGTGCGGTTGCTCACGTATGGCGAGACGAATTTCGATGCGAAGGTGTCGAAGCTGTTGCCCAAGGCGGACGACGCGCAGCGGTTCACGGTGTTTCTCGATGTGAAGGTCGAGAGTCAGGATCAACTCAAGCCGGGTAGCACGGGCGAAGTGACGATCACGGTGGGCGAGCGGCCCAATGCCGTGATGATTGCGCGGCGCGCACTCTTCGACAGCGACAAGGTGTTTGTCGTGAAAAACGGACGGGTGGAGAAGCGCACCGTGAAGGTGGGCTTTCTCGCTTATAACGTCGCGGAGATACTCGAAGGCATCGCGGTCGGTGAGGCGGTCATCGTCGATCTGCTCGACCAGTTTCGCGACGGCGATCGCGTCAGCACCACGCTGGTGCAGTGAACGTACGACCTGCCCGCGTCTAGACTGGCCCACGCAATGTCGCCCAACTTTCGCATCGCCTTCCGGTTTCTCACCGCGAAGAAGCGGGCCATGCTCATGAGCCTCTCGTGCACCGTGCTCGGGGTGGGGCTCTTCATCGTTACGCAAGCGACGACGAGCGGTTTCGAGCGCTTTTTCACGAAGACGATCCTCGGCATCAATGGCGCGATTCGCATCGACGACCGGCTCCAGGACACGCAACGCAGCATGGCCGCCGCGGGCGCGGTCGACTCGTATTTCATCCAGCAAGAAGGCGTGAAATTTATCGAAGGCGTGGAGGAGCCGAAGCGCGTGATCGAGGCGCTGCGGGAATTCCAGAATGTCCTCGGCGTCTCGGCTGTGCTCAGCGGGGGCGCGCAGATCACAAGCTCCTTCAAGGTGGAAAACTCACCGCAGCTGCTCGGCATCGAGCTCGACGATCACCTTCGCGTCTCCGATCTCGGCGAGCAGATCATCAGCGGGACGCTCGACGATTTTCGCGCCATGCCGCGCGGCGTCTTGATCGGGCGCGTGCTTGCGGACCGGTTGCAGCTCTCGCGTGGCGACTCGATCAACATCTCGGCTCGCGGCCAATCGCGTCGCTTCCGGGTCGCGGCGATCTACGAGACCGGTTACCGCGAGGTCGACAAGGTGAATGTCTATATGCACATGAGCGAAGCGCGTTCGCTGCTGCGCAAGCCGTCGGGCGCGACTTACCTGCAAGTCGGCCTGCACGATCCGGAACGCGCGCCGGAGGATGCGTTGCAGATGGTCGAGGTGCTGCGCCACAAAGCGACCGAGTGGCAGGAGCGGGAGAAGACCTGGCTCGCGGTCTTCAAGGCGCTGCGCGTTTCCACGATGATCACGGTGAGTGTGTTCACGCTCATCGCGAGCCTCGCGATGTTCAACACCCTCGCGATGATCGTCCTCGAGAAGACCAAGGACATCGCGATCCTGCGTTCGATGGGTTACGAGCGGCGCGACATCACGCAGATCTTCCTCTGGCAGGCCGGCATCGTGCTCGCGATTGGCGCGGTGGTCGGCGGCCTGCTGGGCTGGGGCGTGACATGGCTGGTCGAGCAAGTACCGCTGCCGATCAACGGTATCTTCAAGACGGATCACTTCATCGTCGTTCGCGATCCGGACCACTACTTCGCGGCGATTGGGACTGCGGTGGTCATGGTGATGATCGCGAGCCTCATCCCGGCGCGCCGCGCGGCGCGCCTCGAACCCGGCGACATCGTCCGCGGCACGGCGCAATGAGCAACGTATCCACCCTCGCCACGAATCCAGCCGATCCAGCGGGCGCTGTGGCGCTTCGCTGTTCGGAACTCCATCGCTACCTCGGGCACGACGAGGGGAGGGTGCACGTGTTGAAAGGCGTCTCCTTTGAAGCGCGCCGCGGCCAGGTCTACGCGATTGTCGGGCCGTCGGGCTGCGGCAAGAGCACGCTGCTCTATCTGCTCGGGCTGCTCGACCAGCCGGATGGCGGCGCGATCGAGATCAACGGCCGGGCGATGTCCAACACCGATGACCTCGCGCGGACCGCGGCTCGCGGCGAGCACATCGGTTTCGTTTTCCAGTTTCATTTCCTGATGCTCGAGTTCACGGCGCTCGAGAACGTGATGATGCCGATGCGCAAGCTTGGCCGCCTCGCGCCGGAAGCGATGAAAGCGCGCGCCCACTCGCTGCTCGAATCGGTGGGCCTCGGCGCGAAGACGCATCGCCTCGGCACCCAGCTCTCCGGCGGTGAACAGCAACGTGTCGCCGTGGCGCGCGCGCTGGCCAATCAGCCGACGATTCTGCTCGCCGACGAGCCGACAGGAAATCTCGACGTGAAGAACTCCGCGGTGGTGTTCGATCTGCTCACCCGACTTGCGAAGGAAAATGGTCAGGCGGTGGTGCTGGTGACGCACAACCCCGAGATCGCGCAGCGTTGCGATTTCACGCGGCCGATGCGCGACGGGTTGTTTGTATAGCGCGGGAGCAGTTGTCTGGTTCGACGCGCGGACGATCCTCCACCGGTGGAGAGATTGCCGCGATTATTCATTTGTCGGCCCTTCGCGGCTGGAGGTCGCCGACATTTTTCGCGCGTCGCAATAAGAGCTGCCAACGGATTCGCGCGCGCTCACTTATTACTACGCATCGGGGATTTCCCTCGGAAATTTTGGTTTACAAGCGAAACGCCGCGCCCTTGTTTCCACAGCGATTTTTGTCCACTTACTACCGTTTCCTGTGACCCACACCTCAACGCGAAAGCAATTCTTCGCCAAGCTGCTCGGAGTGTCCGCGGCGGCGAGTGTCGTCCCAAAACTGATCGCAAAATCGACCTCCCCGTGGGCGTCGACGCCTGCGGCGGAGGTGCGGCAGGCACGTTTCACGGTGCGGGCTGATGCGCGGCTGATCGCGCGTCAGGGTGCCGCAGTTTAACGGTTCTAGTCCTTCGACCCACCGCTCATGTCGAAACTATTTCCGAAGTCGGCAAACAAGCTGCCGCTCCAGATCATAATCTATCTGGGTGTGCTGGCCGGCATCGCCACGGCGGGTGTGACGTATTATATGACGCCGAAGTATGCGCGCGTCGGATACGCACCGGTGCAGCCCGTGCCGTTCAGCCACGCGCAGCATGTGCAGGAAGTCGGGCTCGATTGTCGTTACTGCCATTCGAACGTCGACAAATCGGGGCACTCGAACGTGCCGTCTGCGCAGACGTGCATGAATTGCCACTCGACGATCAAGCCTTCCAGCCCGGCGTTGGCGCCTGTGCGTGAGAGCTTCGAGAAAGGCACGCCAGTGCCGTGGGTCTGGATTCATCAGACGCCCGACTTCGCCTATTTCAATCATGCGATTCACGTGAACCGCGGCATCTCCTGCGTCGAGTGCCACGGCCAGGTGAACGATATGGATACGGTGACGCACAAACAGCCGCTCAGCATGGCGTTTTGTATCGAGTGTCACCGCGATCCGCAGTCGCGCCTCCGCGACCCGAAAGACGTTTTCAATCTGAACTCGAAACGCCTCGTCGACCAAGGCGAAGCGGGCAAGCAAGCCGCCGAGAAATTTCACAAAGACTGGAAGTTGATGCCTCCGCAGAGCTGCTCGGGCTGCCATCGATGAAACGCAAATTTGACCATTCCGCTCCGTCCGATCAGGAGCAGCTCACCGGCCCGAAATACTGGCGCAGCCTCGAAGAGCTCGCTGGCACGCCTGGCTTCAAGGCACAGCTTGTGCGCGAATTCCCCGAGGGCGCTTCCGAGCTGGAAGGCGTCGACCGCCGGAATTTCATGAAGATCATGGCGGCCTCCTTCGCGCTCGGCGGAGTGGGGCTCGCGGGCTGCCGTCGTCCGGAAAAATTCATCCTGCCCTACGGCAAATCGGTCGAAGGCGTGATCCCGGGTCTGCCGTCGTATTACGCGACCGCGATGCCGTTGCGCAAAACGGCGATTCCGCTGCTGGCCGAGACGCATCAGGGCCGGCCCACCAAACTCGAGGGCAACCCGACGTATCAGCCGCATGGCGGCGCCGCCTCGTTGCACGCGCAGGCTTCGATCCTCGATCTCTACGATCCCGATCGTGCGAAGGCTCACACCAAGGGCGACCAGGCGCTCGATGCCGCCGCGGTGAACGAGCTGCTCGCGACGATCAATCGCAACTACGCTGCCAACGGCGGCTCGGGTCTCGCCTTTCTTGCCGACGAATCGTCGTCGCCGACGCGGGCCCGCCTGGTTCGCGCGCTGCGTGAACGTTTCCCGCGCGCGATCTGGACCGAATACGAACCGATCGCCGATGAGCCGCCGGTCGCGGCCGCGCAGGCGGCGTTCGGTGCGGCGGTGCGGCCGGTTTACAATTTCGCCCGCGCGAAGCGGGTGGTCTCGATCGACGCCGATTTCCTGCATCAGGAGGCCGGCAGCCTCACTTACGCGCGCGGTTTTTCGAGCGGTCGCCGCGTGACCAAGAAGAGCGATCCGATGAACCGCCTCTATGTGGCGGAGAGTGCGCTCACGTTGACCGGCATGATGGCGGACCATCGGCTGCGACTCGCGTCGAGTCATATGCTCGCGTTCGCGGCACAGCTCACGGCCGCGCTCGTTCCGCAGACCGCGCAGAATCTCGCGCCCTACGGACAAGGCCTCCAGCTGCCTGCCAAGTGGATCGATGAATGCGTCGCCGATCTGCAGGCTCATCGCGGCGAATGCGTGTTGGTCGCCGGTGCGCATTTGCCGGCCGAAGTGCACGCCCTTGTACACGGACTGAACGCCGCGCTCGGCAATGTCGGCACGACCGTCAATTACGTGGCGGCCGAGACGACTCCGGCGCGTTCGAATCTCAACGGACTCGTCAGCGCAATCAAGGGCGGCTCGATCCGCACGCTGGTGATTCTTGGCGGTAATCCCGCCTACAATGCGCCTGCTGATCTCGATTGGCCGGCGTTGCAGAAGTCGGTCGGTGAAGTGATTCGTCACGGTTATTACGTCGACGAGACATCCGCGGTGAATCCGGCGGCGACGACGCACATCGCCGCCGCACACTACCTCGAATCGTGGGGCGACGCTCGCACGATTGACGGCACGATCGTGCCGATTCAGCCGATGATTCTGCCGCTCTTCGGCGGTCTGACGCAGAACGAAGTGCTCGCGCGCATCGCCGGCGATCAGAAGGCCGACGGTTATGCGCTGGTGGCCGAGACGATCGTGGGGCTAGCGGGCCAGGGCGCGAATCCCGAGAAGACAATGCAGAAATTCCTGCACGATGGCGTGCTCGAAGGTTCTGCGCTCCGTCCAGTGGCGGTGCGGTTCAATCAATCTGGCCTGGAGCGGCTGTTCCGCCCGGCGCAGGCGCTGCCAACGTTCGGCAAGGACAACCTCGAGGTCCGCTTCGTCGCGGACTTCAAGATGGACGACGGCCGTTTCGCGAACAACGGCTGGCTCCAGGAATGCCCCGATCCGGTCACTAAAATCTCCTGGGATAACGCGATTCTCGTCAGCCCGAAGCTTGGCCAGGAGCTTGGCATCGATCCCAAAGGCTCGCTCATCCAAGTCGCCCGCAAAGAGACCGCCGAGTATACGATGGGCAAGGAGAAGGCGTTCGTCTTCGAGCTCACGGTGGGCGATCGAAAGATCCGCGGTCCGCTCCATATTCAGCCCGGCCTCGCCAATTATACAATTATAGTGCCGCTCGGTTACGGACGCACCGTGGCCGGCCATGTGGGCAAGGGCGCCGGTTTCGACGCGTATCCGCTCCGCACCTCCGACGCACTGCATATCGCGACGGGCGGAAAACTCACGAACACCGGCACGCGCGCGCTGCTCGCGAACACGCAGGAGCACTGGTCGATGGAAGGCCGCGATATCATTCGCGAAGCCAACTACGAAGGCGCGAACAGCTACCAGGAAACACCGAACTTCGTCGACACGTTCGGCATGGAGTCGCACGCGCCGAGCAATATCGGTGCGGTGGGCGAAGCCATGACGCCGCAGGAGCGCGCGACGAAGGTCCCCCGGGGCAACTCGCTCTATTCGACGCCGACGTTCGACGGTCAGCACCAGTGGGGCATGTCGATCGACATGAACACCTGCATCGGGTGCCAGGCGTGCGTCATCGCCTGCCAGGCCGAGAACAACGTGCCGATCGTCGGCAAGGAGCAGGTGGCCCGCGGCCGTGAGATGCACTGGCTGCGCATCGATCGATACTATTCCGACGGCAACATCGATGCCGAGGCGTTTGGCGGCGAGGGCAACAAGGCGTTGCCCGATGATCCGCAGGTTTCGCTTCAGCCGATGACCTGTGTGCACTGCGAACTCGCCCCGTGCGAGACCGTGTGCCCCGTGAATGCCACTGTACACGACGAGGAGGGCCTCAATGTAATGGCCTATAATCGCTGTATCGGCACTCGTTATTGCGCGAACAACTGTCCCTATAAGGTCCGGCGCTTTAATTTCTTCGACTGGAATCAGCGCCGGCTCGACGAGCTCTATCTTGGCCAGTTGGGCGAGTTTGGCATGCCCGAACTCGTGGCGCTGGGCAAGAATCCCGAAGTCACCGTCCGCATGCGCGGCGTGATGGAGAAGTGCACCTATTGTGTGCAGCGTATCCAGAACGGGAAGATCCAGCACAAGGTGAAGATGGCGCAGCAGGGGACGCCCGGCGACGTCATGGTTCCCGACGGCACGATCAAGACCGCCTGCCAGCAGACCTGCCCGGTCGATGCGATCGTGTTTGGCAACATTTTGGACAAGGACAGCGCCGTGATGCAGGCGAAGGCGCGCGAGCAGGATTACGAAGTGCTCGGCTATCTCAATGTGCGTCCCCGCACGACTTATTCCGGCAAGCTGCGGAATCCGAATCCCAAGATGCCTGACTACAAACCGCTCCCGGCGAGCCGCATCGAGTACTCAAAGAAGAACGAGCCCCAGTCACATGGTGACGACCATGGTCACGGCAGCCCCACGGCTCACGGCGCGGAAAAGAAAGGCGGGCATTAAGATGAACGTTCATGCCGAGAACGACCCGCGACACGTGAGCAACATGCTGGCCGCCCAAAACGGAGGGCTTTCCTAATGGCTCACGTCGAACACGCCGCCGCGCACCCGATCCTGCAGGAGGTAAAACCTGCAGTGCTGCCACGCGCGGTGCTCGTTGAAAACAATCGCAGCTTCGCGTGGATCACGGAAAAGATCTGCAGCATCATCGAGGGCAAGACGCCCACGTGGTGGTGGGTCTGCTTCATCCTCGCCTGCTTCGTCGCCTCCTTCACGGTCGCGGGCATCACCTACCTCGTCGCCACCGGCGTCGGTGTGTGGGGTCACGCGAACCCGGTCAACTGGGCGTGGGACATCGTCAACTTCGTCTTCTGGATCGGTATCGGCCACGCCGGAACGCTCATTTCCGCGATCTTGTGTTTGCTGCGTCAGAAATGGCGCACATCGATCAATCGCGCCGCGGAAGCCATGACGATCTTCGCGGTGGTTTGCGCCGCGATCTTCCCGGTCTTCCACGTCGGCCGGGTCTGGTATGCGTGGTACCTCTTCCCGATTCCAAACTCGAACGTCATCTGGCAAAACTTCCGTTCGCCGCTCGAGTGGGACGTGTTCGCGGTCTCGACCTACGGCACGGTGTCGGTCCTGTTCTGGTATGTCGGCCTGATTCCCGACCTCGCGGTGCTCCGCGATCGCTTCTTTGCCGCGGGTAACAAATTCCGCTCGTTCCTCTATGGCTTGTTTGCCATGGGCTGGCGCGGTTCGAACCGCCATTGGAGCAACTACGAGATGGCGTATTTGATCCTCGCCGGCGTCTCGACGCCCCTCGTGCTCTCGGTGCACACGATCGTTTCGTTCGACTTCGCGGTGTCGCTGCTCCCTGGCTGGCACACGACGATCTTCCCGCCTTACTTCGTGGCCGGCGCCATCTTCTCGGGCTTCGGCATGGTGCTCACCTTGATGCTGCCGCTGCGCGCGATCTTCGGCCTGCAGGATCTGATCACGCAGTATCATATAGACTGCATGTGTAAGATCACGTTGGCGACCGGCACGATCGTCGGCTATGCCTACGGGATGGAGTTCTTCATCGCGTGGTATGGCGCGAATCCGTATGAAGGCTTCGCGTTCGTGAACCGTGCCTTCGGCCACTACGCCTGGGCCTACTGGATCATGATCTCGTGCAACGTGATCACGCCGCAGTTCTTCTGGTTCAAGAAGGTGCGTGAGAACACGACGATGGTCTGGGTGCTCTCGATCTTCGTCAATGTCGGCATGTGGTTCGAGCGCTTCGTGATTATTGTCACCTCGCTCGCCCGCGACTTCCTGCCGTCGAGCTGGGGTTACTATAGTCCGTCGATCGTCGAAATCTTCACGTTCTTCGGCACCTTCGGCGTCTTCTCGGTCCTTTTCCTCCTCTTTATCCGCTTCCTTCCCATCATGCCGATGGCGGAGCTCAAGGCCGTCACGCCCCAGGCCGACGTCCACGGTGCGCACGATCATGGGGCACATGATACCCCGGCGCATTCGACCGGTTTCGGTGACCCTGCGAACATCGAGCAGGGTGGCGTGCAGCCGCGGAAAAAACATTAATCGACCATGGCTGCACAACCTTACGGCCTGATCGCCACCTTTGACACGGCGCCCGAGCTATATCATGCGGCGGAGAAAATCCGCGACGCTGGATATCGCAATTGGGACTGTATTACGCCGTTCCCTGTACATGGCCTCGACAAGGCGATGGGGCTGAAACGCTCGATCGTCCCGCGGATCTCGCTGGCTGGCGGCATCACGGGATTTTGCACTGGCATGACGATGATCTGGTGGACCGGCCAGTATGACTATCCGCTGATCGTGGGTGGTAAGCCGCTGTTCTCGCCGATGTTCGCGTTTCCGGTGAGCTATGAGCTCACGATTCTCTTCACGGCCTTTGCGACGATCATAGGCATGTTCGTCGTGAACGGGCTGCCGATGCATTATCATCCGGTGTTGAAATACGATCACATCCGCCGCGGCATGGATGATACGTTCTTCATCGTCATCGAGGCGCGCGATCCGCGCTTCAATCTCGCCAATACGAAGGCCCTGCTCGAGCAGGCCGGCGGCAAGGCGATCGCGGAGCTGGAGCCCTGAGCGATGCGCCACGTTTATCTCATCACCTTTTTTGTCTGCGTGCTGCTGGTATCGATCCTGGGATTCCGGGACACGATCTTCACGCGTCCGCCCATCGACGTATTTCCCGAGTGGGCGTTCCCGAGCATGGAGCACCAGCCCAAGCCCCGGCCGCAGTCGGCGAGCAAGTTCTTCGCTGACGGTCGCGCGGACCGCGTTCCGCCGCAGCACACCGTCGCACGCGGCATGCTTCGATTGGACGACCACCGTTACGCGGGCAAGACCGGCGATCAATTCGCCGGCGGCTTCCCGCAAGGCATCACGATCAATCGCGAATTCCTCGAGCGCGGACGTGATCGCTATCAGATCTATTGTGCCGTGTGTCACGGCGTGGCGGGCGATGGCCAAGGTATCACCGTCAAATACGGCATGGGCACGGTCGCGGCGAACGGCAACTACCACACCGACCGGCTGCGTACAATGCCCGAAGGTGAAATCTACAACACGATCACCAACGGCAAAAACACCATGTTGCCGTACGCCGACAAGCTGAGCCCCGATGATCGTTGGGCCGTGGTCGCATATATCCGCGCACTGCAACGCGCACAGCAAGGTACCGTCGCCGACGTCACGGACGCCGCGGCCAAACAATCTCTCGGCATCCAATGAGTTCCCACGCTGCAACTGCTCCCGCGGCCTTTCCCGCCGAGTCCGCGGCCGCCCCGCTCGCCGGCAAGGCGCTCGTCGTCGGCCTGGTTGGGATTGGCCTGACCGCGGTCGGTCTCTTTTTATCACCGGCCAGGACGGTCGCGCATTCATGGCTCGTGGCGGTTACGTTCTGGACCGCGATCGCGATTGGCATGCTGATGCTGTGCCTGATTCATCATATCTTTGATGCGTCCTGGTCCGTCGTCATTCGCCGGCAGTTCGAGCACGGGCTCTCCGCCTTCAAATGGCTCGCGATCCTCTTCCTGCCGCTCGCGATCACCCCGTTTCTACCGCACGCGAGCGACCTTGTCTGGCCGTGGATGAATCCCGAGCACGTGTTACATGGCGGACACACCGTCGGCCACGATCCGCTCTACGTTAAGAAATCCGGCTTCCTCAATACGACGGCGTTTCTGATCGGCACTTTCGGTTCGTTTTTGCTCTGGATGTGGATCTCCGCACGGTTGCGCAAGGCCTCGTTCAGTCAGGATGCCGACGGTAATCTGAAGTGGACGTATATGAATCGGAAAACCGCGGCGTTCGGCCTGCCGATCGGTGCGTTTTCGCTCACTGCGATCGCCATCTTTTGGGTGAAGTCCCTCGAATATCACTGGTTCTCCACGATGTATGGCGTGTGGTTCTTCGCCAACTGCGTGCGCGGCGCGCTCTGTATCGGCGTCATCATGATGGTTTGGCTCTATAATCGCGGCGACTACAAGGGCGTCCTGAACAAGAACCATTACCACAGCATCGGCATGCTGATGCTCGCGTTCACAGTGTTCTGGGCCTACGTCACGTTCTCGCAATACTTCCTCATCTGGAATGCGAACGTCCCGGAGGAGACATTCTGGTATAATCTCCGCGAACTGAATCATGACGGCACCACGAACCAGTGGTGGTATGTCGGCCTTGTCATTCTCTTCGGCCATTTCTTCCTGCCGTTCTTCTACCTGCTTTCATACCGCTATAAGGTCACGCCGCACATCATCCGCCGGATTTCCTACGCGATGCTTGCGACCATCTTGATCGACATGTGCTATAATATCCTTCCGGCCTTGAAGGATACGCATGGCGACCCGCTGCCATTCTTCTCCATCAGTCTGCTATGGAGCCTTACTGCAGTCGTTGGCGTGGGAGGCATCTGCGTCTGGGCGTACCTCCGCAGCTTCCCAACGGCCAAACTCATTCCGATTCGCGATCCTCGTATTGGCGAAAGCCTGACGCACCATGAGTGATAATTCCCTCAGCCCCGCGCGGCCGGTGTCGCTGTTCACCATCGTTTTCGTATTGGTGTTGTTTGCGGCGTTTCTGCTGGTGGTCCGCTATTTCTACCGGCCGACCACGGCTTTGCCGCAGGCCATCGCCGCTGAAAACTATCCGCAGGACAAGGATGCTGCGTGGCGTGTGGACTCCGAGAGTCGCCGCAAGACCCTGGCCGAGCTGCAGGAAGCGCAGGCGAAACAACTCACCTCCTACGGCTGGGTCGACAAGAATTCCGGCAAAGTCCAGCTCCCGATCGACCGCGCGATGGAACTGACCGTGCAGCAATACGGCGCCAAGAAGTAAACCCATCGCGGTCGCCAACCCTTTTTAGAGATGATAAATGCTCCGACCAATGCCGCTTCGGCTGAAGTCACGCCGATCGACACCAGCGCGCGCGTTCCGCTGCTGCTGCTGCTGGGCGCCGGCCTGGGGTGGCTCGTCGTCAGCGGCGTATTCGCGCTGATTGCGTCGATCCAGCTGCACACGCCGCAATTTTTTGCCGACTGCCCCTGGCTCACGCACGGTCGCGCGCAGGCATTGCGGGAGACCAGTTTCATCTATGGCTGGGCCGCCAATGCCGGTCTGGCGATTTCGCTCTGGGTGCTCGGACGCCTTGGCGGCAACCCGCTCCGCGCGCTGAACTGGGTTATCGTCGGGGGGCTGTTTTGGAATCTCGGCGTGGCGATCGGCCTGGTCGGCATTGCCATCGGCGACATGACGTCGTTCTACCTCTTTCAGCTGCCCGACTATATACAGCCGCTGATGCTGCTCGCCTATGCCGCGATCGCCATTTCCGGCGTGCTGGCGTGGGGTGGCCGCCGGACGGACGGCACGTATGCGTCGCAATGGTATGCGGTCGCGGCGTTGTTTGTTTTCCCGTGGCTTTTCTCCGCCGCGCAGGTGGTGTTGCTCTGGACGCCAGTTCGTGGCGTGGCGCAGGCGGTGGCCGCCGGCTGGTTCGCGCAAGGGGCTTGGACATTGTGGCTCGCGCCTCTCGCCCTGGCGGGGGTATATTATATCGTGCCCAAGACCGCCGGGCGTGTATTGCCGAGCTATGAGTTTGCCCCGCTCGGTTTCTGGGTGCTGATGTTTGTCGGCGCCTGGACGGGCGGACGGCATCTGATCGGTGGACCGGTGCCAGCCTGGGTCGCGACACTCGCGGTCGTCGCCGGCGGATTGCTGGTGTTCCACTATATTATCGTGCTGCTCAACCTGCGGGTTGCCGCCGGTGCGAGCGGTACGGCTGCGAAGTTCATCCGCTTCGGTATTGTCGCTTATCTGTTGGTCGGAGTGATCGAGCTGATCACATCGTTTCGCGGCGTGGCGGTGGAAACGCAGTTCACGCTCTTCTACGTGGCGCTCGAGCAGCTCGGCCTTTACGGCGCGATTTCAATGATGTTCTTCGGTGCGATCTACTTCATGGTTCCCCGCCTCACGGCCCGCCCCTGGGCCTCCGCCGCGCTTGCCAGTGGTCACCGGGTGCTCGTCATGGTCGGCGTGCTGGTGCTCGTCGCCGCACTGGCGGTCGGCGGTTGGATGCAGGGCGACGATCTGCTCGACGCGAAGATCTCGTTCGCCCAGATCTTCGAGCACATTCGCCTGCCGCTGCTCGTCGCCACCGGTGCACAGCTGCTGCTGCTTGGCGCGAATCTGCTTTTGCTGGTCAATTTCTGCAAAACCGCATGCGTCTGCCGCGCAACCGAAGCGCAGGCTGAAAACATCTTCCGCCAGCCGGCGACGCTGGAGGCCTCAGCGACATGAAAAACGGTCCGGTATTTTTCCTCGGTCTTCTCGCCGCGATCGGCATTTCGTGGGCCGGCATAGTGCTCGGCTCGCATCTGCAGTTGAGTTCGCTGGCCCCGTATTACGACGAAACGGTGAGTGACGTTTTCCCGCCGCGAATGGGTGGCATCGCGGCTCGCGGCCAGCTGGTCTACGCGGACCTCGGCTGCGCGGCCTGCCACACCCAGCAAGTTCGCCGGCCGGATTTCGGTTCCGACAAGGACCGCGGATGGGGCGAGCGGCAGAGCGTCGCGCGTGACTATATTTATCAGGCGCGGCCCCAGCTTGGCGCTTCCCGCATCGGTCCTGATCTCGCGACCTATGGTGCGCGCATGGCGCAGACGTCCGATGCTGCCGACCGCGTATATTCATTTCTCTATACCGGCAGCGCGACCCATCCTGGCTATAAATTCCTGTTCGAGACGGAACCGGTCGTCGGTCAAGTCTCAGGCAAGGCCTTGAAGCTCGCTGGCGCTGCGACGCCCGGAGCCGGCCAGCAAGTGGTGCCGTCGGAGCGCGCGCAGTCGCTGGTCGCTTATCTGCTAAGCCTCAACCACGGGTTCCAGTATCCCGAAGCGGTTCCTTACACGGCGCCGGCACAGCAAGCGGCACCTGCCGCCAAGGGACCCATTCCTGAGCAACATCCTGTGACGCCGGTTCCAGCCGCCGCACCCGACGAGAAGAAAAATCAGGAGCAGCCGAAGAAATGAGCACGTCGTTCCAATCCGATCCTCGCGTCGATCAAGCCGCGGTGACCGACGCCAGCCTGCTCGCCGCGCATGAGAAGCGCTTGGGCAAGCAGCCCGACGAAAAGGGGCGCTACCGCCTGATGCCGCTCTACCTGCTGTTCCTGTTCAGCGGATTGATCTTTTTTGGCGGCACCTACCTCGGCCGTTACGCAGGGAATTTCAGTCCGCTCGTTTTCAACGAAAACGCTCCGCCGCCGAAGCCGGTCGATCCCAACGCGCCGAAGGAAGTCGATATGGTTGCTCTGGGGCGTGCGACTTACGCGGCTGTGTGTGCCGCTTGTCATCAGGCGACCGGGCTCGGCCTTCCGCCGGTCTTTCCGCCGCTGGCGGGTTCGGAGTGGGCGGTCGGGTCGGAAGATCGCCTGATTCGCATCATGCTCCACGGCTTGACGGGACCCATTAAAGTCAAGGGGGTCGATTACACCAATGTGATGCCCGCCACCGGACCGGGGTCGAGTTTCAACCTGAACGCGCAGAAGATCGCGGCCGTCGCGACCTTCATTCGCCAGGAGTGGGGCAATCAGGCTCCTCCAGTCACCACCGCGAAGGTCGAAGAGATTCGCGGCAAGGAGGGCAATCACGGTCCGTGGACAGCGGCGGAGCTCGAGAAGCTTCCCTGAAGGCCACGCTGACTGCGCGATCGCGCTAAATTATAAAGGCGGGCATGCTTGCCCGCCTTTTTATTGTTCGTTTTTCCCGGCAATACCGCGATACCCGGCAGCGCTGGTGACCTTGGAGATCGAGTAATCCTACATGCCCGTCGCGCACGGCGGATCGTCGCAGGATTACTCGCCCAGCTTTTTCCCAGGCACGAGATAACCCTGTACGTAATCCCGCACCGCGTCTGCGAGCGGGGTCATCGGATGTGTATAGCCGCTTGACCGCAGCTTCGCGATATCGGCTTTCGTGTAGTATTGATACTTCCCGCGGAGCACGTCCGGCATCTCGATAAACTCGATGTTCGGCTCGCGCCCGAGTGCAGCAAAAATCGCGCGGGTCAACGTGAGCCACGTGTTCGCCTCCCCACTGCCGAGATTATAAAGTCCGCCGGCTGTTCTTCCTTTCTCCGCAAAGTGGAGGGTCATTTCGACCGCGTCCTTCACATAAAGGAAATCGCGCATCTGTTCGCCATCCTTGAACTCGGGCTTGTGGCTCTTGAAAAGCTGCACGCGGCCGGTGGCGAGAATCTGTTGGTAGGCCTTGTTCACGAGCGACCGCATGTCGCCTTTGTGATCTTCATTGGGACCGAAAACGTTGAAGTATTTCACGCCGACGATCTGGTGCAGAATCCCCGCGCGCTGCGCATGCAGGTCGAACAGATGCTTTGAATAACCATACATGTTCAGCGGTCGCAGGCGTGCCAGCTCCTCACTCTGGTCGTCCATGCCCTGCGCTCCGTCGCCGTAAGTGGCAGCGGACGACGCATAGATGAAACGTGCGTCGCGCGCGAGGGACCACGTCGCGAGCTCCTTCGTGTAGGCGTAATTGTTATCGGCGAGATAACTCGCGTTCTTTTCGGTCGTTGCCGAGCAGGCGCCCAAGTGGAACACGGTGGAGAACCGTCCGAACGCATTGGCATTTCGTCCGAGCTCGCTGCGAAACGCCGCTGCTTCTATATAGTCGGTGAATTTCAGCGGCACCAGGTTCTTCCATTTTTCGTCCGAACCCAGAACATCCGTGATGACGATATCGTTATGACCTCGTTGATTCAGTGCCCACACCAGTGCGCTGCCAATGAAGCCGGCGCCGCCGGTGACGAGTATACGGCCGTTCAGAGTGCTCATGCTTGGGAGATCACTAATGGACACTAATGGTCACTAATAAAGGAAAGGCCTCAGGTATTAGTGAAGGATGGGTGTGTATTGGATGGTTCATCCCTCCTTCGACAGCTCCTTGGATCGTGCCGTCGCAGCGAGCACCGTCTCCTTGATCAGTCCCCGGAAATCACCGGCTTTCATGCGCTGCAAACCTGCATACGTGGTGCCGTTTGGCGAGGTGACCTGGTCGCGTAAGATTTCGGGATCGATGTTCTTGCGCGCGAGCAGGCGGGCCGAGCCAAGCAGCGTTTCGACCGCGAGTTTCTCGGCGGTCTGTTTCGTCAGCCCGGCGGCGATCCCGGCGTCGCGCAGCGCCGCCGCGAATTCGAAGACATAAGCGGGGCCGCTACCGCTGACCCCGGTGACGGCGTCCAGATCGTCTTCGGGGACTTCAACGATTTCGCCGAGCGAACGAAGCAGTTTTTCCACGAGCGTGCGGTCATCGCCGAGGAGTACGTCGCGCGCACACCAGCCCGTGATGCCGGCGCCGATCTGGCCCGGTGTATTAGGCATGGTGCGCACGATGTTGCGTGCCTGGGGAAACGCGCGCTGGAGGCTGGCGATCCGCTTTCCTGCCAGGATCGACACGATCAATTTGCCGCGGGTGAGTTCGGCCAGCCGTGGGTCCACCGATGCGAGATGCTGCGGCTTGAAGGCCACGACAAGCGTGCTGGCTTCCAGCAGCAGTTCATCGAGCGTCGGTGCGATGGCGATTCCTGTGCGGGCCTGGAGCCGGGCTGCGGTGTCGTCGGCGCCGCCGAGGCAGATCAATTCGGCGGGCGTGGCGGTATTTTTTGCGAGCAGGCCGTCGACGATGGCACCGGCCATGTTGCCCGATCCGAGGAAAGCGATTTGGCGCATAGGGAGGGAAAGTGAAAAGGAAAGTGAGAGTGAAAGGGAAAGGGAAGGTAGAGGGAGGAGAGATGGGCGCGTCCGCGACCACTTTCACTTTCACCCTCACTTTCCCCCCATTCTCAATCGTCCGTCATCTTCTTCACCTTCTTCTCGACCGGGTGCATCAAGATCGCGGTCGCGCCGCCGCCGGGCGTGTCGGTCATTGTCACCTCGCCGCCAAGATTGCGCAGGGCGTGACGCGCCACGGTCAGGCCCATGCCGACGCCGACGGTGTTCTTTGTGCTGACGAACGGTTCGAACATCTTGTCGCGGATATCCGACCCGATTCCGCGCCCGTGATCAGTCACGCGAATCTCCACGAATTTTCCCTCGTCGGGCTTCTCGACAATTCGCGTATGAATGGAAAGCGGTCGCGGATCGGTTTGCTTGTTCGCGTAGGATTCCCAGCCGTTGATCAAGACCTTCGCGAGCACCTCCTCGACGATCTCGTAGTTGGTGTCGACCATCAGATCGCCCAGCGGATTGTCGATCGTCACGGGAGCGTTGAGGCGGTAGTCGTCGTGAAAGCGCGTGATGCCGCCTTCGAGCAATCGTTGCATGCTCGCCTTGATCAACGGCGGGCGCGACTTCACGACGAGCGTGCTGAGCTGCTTGATGATCGTGACGATTCGCTGCACGGCGTCCTCGACGTGCTGCGCGTTTTTTCTCACCTGATCCGGCTTGTCGTAGTACGCCTTCACCAGGTCGAGGTAGCCGATGACGACGCCGAGAAGATTGTTCAGATTGTGCGCGATTCCCTGCGTGACCGCACCGATGGTCGCGGCCTTGCGGGATTCCTCGAGGCGCCGCGTGAGGTCGACCAGCTGCCGGTTGATCGCGACGAAGCGCAGCTGCGTCTGCACGCGCGCGAGAGTCTCATCGAGATCGATCGGTTTCGTAATATAATCGACGGCGCCGACACTGAGGCCCTCCAGCTTGCTCTCCTTCGTGGTGCGGGCCGTGATGAAAATGATCGGGATGCCGTGCGTATCCGGATTCGCCTGCAGTCGCTGGCACACCTCGATGCCGTCCATATCGGGCATCATGACATCGAGCAGGATCAAATCGGGTCTGGCCTGTTTGACGATGTCGAGCGCTTCCAGGCCATTATAGGCGGCAGAGACGCGGATGCCTTCGCGCTCGAGTTTCCGCTTCAACAACTGAACGTTGATGGGTTGGTCATCGACGACCAATATCGAGGGGGCAGCCATTAAAGGCGGAGGAAAACAAGTGCCGGGTTCGGGAGCAAGTTTTGTAGCGGGAGCCCGTCACGGCCAATGCTGAGCCGTAGAAATCCAAGTTGTGAGCTGCGAGTCTCGCGCAGAGCGCCTGTGAATCCGAGCGCTGCGCGCCAGAAGACGGGCAACGTTTCGGTTCACCCTACTGTCTGGTTCCGGCTCCTGCACGGATGGGGCTCAGGCCTGCCGGAGTCGAAACGCTTTCACCGTGTTTTTCATCAACATCGCGACGGTCATGGGGCCGACGCCGCCGGGAACCGGGGTGATTTTGGAGCAGTGCGGTGCCACGGCCGCGAATGCGACGTCGCCGGTGAGCTTATAACCGGACTTCTTCGACGCGTCGGGCACGCGGTTGATGCCGACGTCGATCACCACGGCGCCGGGCTTGACCATGTCGGCCGTGACGAACTCCGCGCGGCCGATCGCCGCGATGAGGACGTCCGCCTGTCGCGTGATGGCGGGAAGGTTCGTCGTCGCCGAGTGGCAGATCGTGACCGTGCCGTTTGCCCCGGCTTTTTTCTGCAACGCGAGCAGCGCCACGGGTTTTCCGACGATCAGGGAGCGGCCGATGACGACGACATGCTTGCCCTTCAGGTCGACGCCGCTGCGCGCGAGCAATTCCATGATGCCGGCGGGGGTGCACGAGACGAATCCGGTTTCGTCCTCTTGCGCGATTTTGCCGAGGTTCAGGGTGTTGAAACCGTCGACATCCTTTTCCGGTGCGACGCGCCGGAATACCGCGATTTCGTCGATGTGCTTGGGCAGCGGAGACTGGACGAGAATGCCATCGATTGTGGCGTCGGCATTGAGTTCGTCGATCAGCTTGAACAACTCGTCCTGCGTGATCGTGACAGGCGGGAGAATGACCCGGCTGGTGACGCCGATCTCGGCGGCGGTTTTCTCCTTTTTCTTAACGTAGGATACCGAGGCCGGATCTTCGCCGACGCGGACGAGCGCAATGCACGGTTTGCGGCCGGGTAGGGCGGCAACTTCAGTTTTGAGTTCCGCGACAATGGCCGCGGCGATTTGGTTTCCGTCGATCAGATCCATGGCGGGTAAAAGTAGCGGGTAGCGCGTAGCGAGTAGCGAGTAGAAACCTACGCAGCGCACCCGCTGCGTGATGCTCGCTACTCGCAACCCACTACTCGCTACTTTGATTTTACTTCAGTTGCAGCGTCTCGACCTGGATCACGATGTCCTTGCCGTCCGGTGTCGCTTTTGCGGCGCCGAAGACGACCACGTTGTGACCAATATATTTCTCGATCTGTTCGGTGAGGAGCAGCTTCGAGATGTCTAGATAAGCGTAGCGTTTTCCCGCGTTGTCGTTGAGGGCGTAATCGTAGGGCCGACGCGGCGTAAAGGGACGGCGCGTCGAAACGAAACGCCCCGCAAACTGCCGCGGCAGCGTCGTGGCGCCGCCGTCGCCGAGGTTTACCATCGGCGCCGCGAGGCCGGCCGTTGCGACGCCATACACGCCGGGGGCCACGGGTGCCGGAGCCATCGGAGGCGGCGTCGAACCCGGGGTCGGCGACGCGGTGTGGCTCGTCGGATTTGGCGCAGGTGCGGCGGGTGTCGTCGCGACGGGCGGCAGCGGGTCGGCTGCGGCGGCCGTTTTCAGATAACCGACCAGCTTCTTATCGAGGCTAATCTGCGTCCATTTTCCGCGCAGGCCCGTGATGGTGGTTTTGTCGTCTTTCTCTGCCACCGCGAGCACGGGGGCGTCGGCCTTGGGAGCGAGGCGAATGCTGACGCCGGGCTTCACGTCGAGGCTCTTCGTGAGATCCTTGTTTTCCACGTAGCCTTCGAAGGGGCCGGACAACTCGATCGCCGTCCAGCCGGCGGGAAGGTTCGCGGGAGCGTTCGCGGCGGGCTTGGGTTCCGTGCCAGCTTTCAGGAAAGTGATCGCGGGCGCGCTTGCATCCGGCTTGGTGTGGACGGCGGTCGTGGCCGTGAGCGGGGCCGCGAAACTGGCGGTAAGCCCGGTGAGAAACAGTGAGGCGGCGCAGAGAAGGTTAATCTTCATCGTTGGTAGGTGCAGGTGACGGGGTCGCGCGTTGGGCGTAGGCTTCGTACGCGGCGCGCGGCGTCCTTGGGTTTTGGAAGAGTGATTGGACTTCTTTCGTAGAAAGGACTTTTCCCGCCCGCAATGGGATTCCCTTCACTTGCAGGGCGCCGATCTGGTAGCGCCGCAGGCGTTTCACGTCGAAGCCGAGGGTCATGAACAATTGGCGGATCTCGCGCTTTTTCCCGTGGTGCATGTGCACATCGAGATCGGTCGAGGCGTGGCTGGCATCGGGATTGATCAACGCGGCGCGCTCCACCTTGAGGCGTTCGCCTTCGATGGTGACGCCGCGGATGAGCTGCGGCAGTCGCGTGGAGGGAAAGGCTCGCTTGAGCACGACATGATAGCGCTTCACGACCGTCTTCGACGGGTGCATGAGGCGATTCGCGAGATCGCCGTCGGTGGTGAGAATGACGAGTCCCTCGCTGTCGAGATCGAGCCGGCCGGCGCAGAAGAAACGAAATTTGGAGAACTCGCGCGGCAACAAATCGAAGACGGTCGCGGCGTGATGCGGGTCGTCGTTCGAGCAGAGGAGACCGCGCGGCTTGTGCACGGCCACGGTGATGCGGGGCTGCGCGGAGGTGCGCACGGATTTGCCGCTGACGGTGACCTTGTCGACCCCCGGAGTGATCTTCTGCCCGAGGGTCGCGGGGGAGCTGTTGACCCAGACTTCGCCCTGCGCGATCAGCGCTTCGGCCGCCCGACGAGAGCACAGGCCGGAATCGGCGATGAATTTTTGGACGCGAATGGACTCCATTGAAAGAAAGGCTGAAGGACTGAAAGGCTGAAGGACTGCAAGACTGAAGGCCGGAAGGCTTGAACAGCAAACCCGCTTGTTTGGGATTGTTTCAGCTCTTTGGTCCTTCAGCCTGCCCGCTTCTTCTTCATGTCCGATTCTGTCGCTGCGCCCGATCCCACTTATTCGAAAGACCGCCCGTTTCCGGCGAAGCTCTCCGAGAATCGCCTGCTCAGCAAACCGGGCTCCGCCAAGGAAACGCGACACTTCGTCGTCGATCTGCGCGGAAGCGGTCTGCACTACAAGGCCGGCGATTCACTCGGCATTTTTCCGGTGAATGCGCCCGCCGAAGTCGATGAAATCCTTCAGCGCCTCAGGGCGACCGGAGACGAGCCGGTGTCGCCGGCGATGTTGAAGCTCGCGGAGCCGATCACGCTGCGAGCGGCATTGTCGGATCGGTTGGCGCTCGCGAAACCGACGCGCAAAATCATCGAGACCCTCGCCGCGAAAGCGGTCAGCTCCGATGAGAAAGCGAAGCTCAGCGGGCTGCTCGCACCCGAGTCGAAGGACGTGCTGACGAAGTTTCTCGAGGAGCGGGAGTTTGTCGATCTGCTCGCGGAATTTCCCAGTGCGAAGCTCACGCCGCAGGAGTTCGTCGATCATCTGCGGAAACTGATGCCCCGGCTCTACTCGATCGCATCATCGTCGAAGGTGTTTCCGAGCGACGTACATCTGACGGTCGCGATCGTGCGTTACCAGACCAACGGTCGTGAGCGCGGGGGCGTGTGCTCGACGTTTCTTTCGGATCGCGCGCAGGTCGGCGCGACGCCGGTGCCGGTGTTCGTGTCGGATTCGCATTTCGGCCCGCCGGAGGATGGTGCGAAAGACTGCATCATGGTTGGGCCGGGCACGGGCATCGCGCCGTTCCGGGCTTTCCTGCAAGATCGGGGCGCCAGCGGCGCGACCGGGCGCAACTGGCTCTTCTTCGGCGATCAGAAGCGCGGCACGGATTTCCTCTATGAGGAGGAGTGGCAGCAGTATCTCGCCAACGGGCAGCTCACGCGGCTCGATACGGCGTTTTCGCGCGATCAGCTCCTCAAGGTTTATGTGCAGGACCGGATGCGCGAAAATGCGAAGGAGCTCTGGACCTGGCTGCAGGGCGGAGCGCATTTCTACGTCTGCGGTGACGCGAAGCGGATGGCGAAGGATGTCGATACGGCGCTCCACGCCATCATCGCCGAGCAGGGTGGAATGACGAACGAACTCGCCGCCGAGTACGTTAAGCAGATGAAGAAGGAGAAGCGCTATCAGCGCGACGTGTACTGATGGTTGAAGTAGCGAGTAGTGAGTAGCGGGTAGCGAGCATCTGGCGGCCGCGGTACTGTGTTTCCGGGCATTTTTTCTACTCGCTACTCACTACCCGCTACCCGCTACTTTTCATCCCTCATGCTCACCTTCACCAACCGCACCGCACTCGTTACCGGCGCTGGCCGTGGCATCGGCAAAGCCATCGCTGAAACGCTCGCCCGACACGGGGTCACCGTCATTTGCGTTTCCAAATCTGCCGACTCCTGTGGTGCGACGGCTGCGGCGATCACGGCGGCTGGCGGCAAGGCGAAGGCGCTGGCGGTCGATGTCGCGGACGGCGCAGCGATCGCGAAGGCCTCGGAAGCGTTGCTCAAGGAATTCCCGACCATCGACATTCTCGTGAACAACGCCGGCATCACGCGCGACGGCTTGTTGTTTCGTATGAGCGAGACGGATTGGAACGACGTGATCACGACCAATCTCACGAGCTGCTTTCATTGGACGAAGCTGATCGGGCGGCCGATGACGCGAGCTCGTTGGGGTCGGATTGTGAACATCGCCTCCGTCAGCGGCATCATGGGGAACGCTGGCCAGGCAAACTACTCGGCGGCGAAGGCAGGCATGATCGGGCTCACGAAGACACTGGCTCGCGAGTTCGCCAGTCGGAGCGTGACGGTGAACGCCGTCGCCCCCGGTTTCATCAAGACCGATATGACCACGGATTTCGTCAATAACCCCGAGGCATCGGCCAAGATTCTCGAGGTGGTGCCGCTAAAACGGTTCGGAGAGGCGGCGGATATCGCAAACATGACGGCTTACCTATGTTCGGAAGAGGCCAGCTACATTACGGGACAAGTTTTTAACGTTGACGGTGGAATGGCGATGTGAAGCCTCCGCAGACACGTCTTTCCCTCTATTTCTACGCCAATGGCTGACCAAAAAACCATCGAACAACGCGTCAAGGAGATCATCGTCAATCAGCTCAACGTTAATGAAGAGCAGATCACGCCGACGGCCTCTTTTCTGGACGATCTTGGCGCTGATTCGCTCGACACCGTCGAGCTGATCATGGCCTTCGAGGAAGAGTTCAAGGATGAGATAAAGGGTGAGATCCCCGAGTCCGACGCCGAGAAGCTCCAGACGGTCGGTCAAGTCATCGACTATATCAAAGGCAAAGCGGGCCAGGCTTAAAGCGCTCGAAAATCATTCTGGCGTTCTGCCGATTTCCACCGCGGAAATTTCTGGCAGAACGCCTTTTTGTTTTCTGAGATTCGCGGTTCGTTTTGCTCATGGATTCTCCTACCTCATCCCGTCGTGTGGTCGTGACCGGCCTTGGCGCTGTGACCGCACTCGGGCACGACGTCGAATCGTTCTGGGCCGGTCTGGTCGCCGGCAAATGCGGGATCAAGCGGGTGTCGCTGTTCGACCCTTCGGAATTTGCCAGCCATATGGGCGCGGAAGTCCGCGATTGGGATCCGGCGCAGCACATGGACCCGAAAGAGGCGCGTCGCAATGACCGCTATACGCATTTCGGCTTTGTCGCGGCGAAGCAGGCGTTTACTGATTCCGGCCTCGATATGGGCAGGGAGGATGCCGACCGGGTGGGTGTGATCATCGGTTCGGGGATCGGTGGGATGTACACTTACGAGTCTCAGCTCAAAGTGCTGGCTGAGCGCGGACCACGGAAGGTTTCGCCCTTCACCATACCGTCGCTGATCGGCAACATGTGCTCCGGTCTTTTCGCGATCGCTATAGGTGCGCGGGGACCGAACTTTGGCATTGTTTCGGCGTGTGCAACCGGCACGCACGCGCTCGGGGAGGCGGCGCATGCGATTCGCCGCGGCGATGCGGATGTCATGATCGCCGGCGGCAGCGAAGCAGCGATCACGCCGTTTGCCTACGCGAGCTTTTGCTCGATGAAGGCGATGAGCACGCGAAACGACGCGCCCGAAAAGGCCAGCCGGCCATTCGACAAGAATCGTGACGGCTTCGTCATGGGCGAGGGCTCGGGCGTCGTGGTGCTCGAGTCGCTGGAGCACGCTCAGGCGCGCGGCGCGCGGATTTATTGCGAGCTCGCCGGCTATGCGGCAACCTGCGACGCGTTTCACATCACGCAGCCGGATCCGGAGGGGAAAGGGCTTTCGATGGCGATGAAGCGCGCGATGGCGAGTGCGGGGGTCGCGCCGCAACAGATCGACTATATCAATGCGCACGGCACCTCGACGCCCTATAATGACAAGTTCGAGACGCTCGCCATCAAGAAGATCTTCGGCGACCACGCGCGCGACGTGGCGATCAGCTCGACGAAATCGATGACGGGGCACCTGCTGGGAGCGGCCGGCGGCATCGAGTCGGTGATTTGCGTGAAGACGCTGCAAACCCAGACGATCGCGCCGACCATCAATCTCGAGGAGCCGGATCCCGAATGTGACCTGGATTATGTGCCGAACGTCGCCCGCCCGGCGAGGGTGACGACGGTGCTGAGCAACAATCTCGGCTTCGGCGGCCAGAACGCTGCGGTGGTGTTTCGCGCGATCTGAGCCGCACGGCGCAGATCCTTTACTCGCGACAACAAAAAGCCCGCGGTCGAAAAACCGCGGGCGACGAAAAAAGGAGAGGAAGCCGAGGCGAGATTAAGCCTTCTCGACGAGACCGGCCTTGATTGCCTTGACGGCGACCCACACGCGCTTCGTGCCGCCATTGGCGGTCTTGATGCGGATGCGCTGGAGGTTCGGCCGGAATTTGCGTTTCGTGATGCTCGTCACGTGCGTGCCAATGCCGCCGCTCTTCTTCGACTGACCCTTGCGATTGATGATCGACCCCTTGACGGGGCGGCGACCGGTGATTGCACAGATTCTGGCCATGATGGTTTCGAGTTGGTTAAAGGGTCGGGAGTAAAGGCCGGGGACCTCTCGAAGCAAGGGATTTCTTCCCTGCATCGAAGCGCGTCAATCGAGGAGCCAAGGGCATCTGTCAGTCGTGGCTGAAATCCGCTGGGCGCGTGAGAAAGGAGCGATGACGCCGCCTAACGCAACGCATGAAGCACTTGGAACTTCTGGCCCATGTGCGAGGGGTGCAGCAGTTGCAGCAACGCCACTTTCCGCGGCGTGAATTTCGCGGCGTCCGCTTGGCTCGCCGCGGCGATAAACTCGCCTGCATGCCGCACGAGAAACGCTTCCTGCGACTCCAGGGCGAGCGCTTCGAAGCCATTGCGGCTCAACGCGGCTTCGAGCCAGTCCCAGCATATATGGCACGTGAGGTCCTGTTCGCCAGGCCGCGCCAGCAGCTCGTTCAACTGCGTGTGGCGATAGTAGGCGCGCACCGTCCCGTCCGGTGTTTCCTGCAGCAGCTGGTGCATCGTCTTGCCGTAATCGAATGCCACAAACAGCCCTCGCCACGGCTGCGCGGCGAGACGCTCGGCGAGGGCGGTCGCGGCCAGGGGCCGGTCGAAATGGTAGCCTTCGGGCGCGTCCGCCGGTGCCGCCAGCGCGAGCGCGCGGTCGGTTTCCACGTCGCTGGCGGGCAGCTCGACTTCCGCCAACTCGCCGCCGTTTTCGCGCACGCCGAGCTCGCGCCAGCGGCCGTCGCGGAAAACGGTTCGCACGCAAGGTTGCGCATCGAAGAGCTCATTGGAAAACACCACGCATTCGCCCGCGAGCTCGAGCGGATCGCCGATTCGCAGCGTGACCACGCGATGAAAGGGATGCTGCACGCCGGCGAGAACTCCATCGGACGTTTCCGCGCCGATTTCGACAAAGGTGTGCGCTGCGGGATCGCGACCGCCGTCGCGGAGAAGCTTGGCAACCGCGCAGGCCACGAGTTCGCCGAAAACGGTTCCGCTCGTGCTCGCCGTGAAAAAATCCGTGCCGTTTCCATAACCGATGCGGGGCCCGGCGCGGCGGTAGTAGCCGACGACCGGATGATAGAGCGCAAGCTCCATGAAGCGCGCGAACGACATCGTGCCCGTGCTGTCGGCATGCGCGCGGAAAGCGGCCAGAAACTCCGGCGATGGCGCGACTGAGGCGGTGAACGACGAACCCATTTACAAAGCGAAGCCGATGCCCACAGTGAACGGCATGTTCAAACGGATTCTCACTCTCGCCGCCGGCGTGATGCTGGGTGTCGCGCTCGCGGTCGGCGGCCTGCGGGTCGCTGCGGCGTGGAATCTGTTTCCCAGTCGCGAGCTTTCGCGCACCGCCAACTATTTACGCGACGTGATGCGGCTCGTGAACGAGCACTATGTCGACGAGCGGGCGGTGGCTTACGACGCGCTGGCGCGAACGGCGTTGCACGGGATGATCGAGTCGCTCGATCCGCATTCCGAGTTCCTGGAGCGGGAGGACAACGCGGAATTCGAGGAGGATCTGACAGGGGAATTCGGCGGCGTCGGCGTGCAGGTCGAGACGCGGAACAACCGGATCGTCGTCATCGCGCCCCTCGCAGGCGGCCCAAGCGAGCGGGCCGGGGTGCAGCGCGGCGACGAGATCGTGAGCATCGATGGCAAGGCCGTGGAGACGAGCGGCAATGTAGATGGCATCGTCGGTCAATTGCGCGGAAAGCCGAAGACGCGAGTCGTCGTCGGGCTGTTTCGACCGGCGAAACAGCAGACGCTCACGCTGACGCTGGTCCGCGAGGTCATCAAAATCGAAAGCGTGCGCAGCGTGCGGCTGCTCGACGACGGTATCGGCTACGTACAGCTCACGGAGTTTTCCGACCACACGGGCGAACAATTTCGGCGGGCGATCGACACTCTGACGGCGCAGGGCGCGCACAGCCTGATCATCGATGTCCGCAACAATCCAGGTGGCGTGCTCGATGCGGCGGTCGCGGTGGCGGAACCGTTTTTCAAGAAAAACGAATTGATCGTGTACACGAGGGGGCGAAAGCCCGAGGACCGTGAAGAGTTTCGCTCCGAGCTGGAAGGCGCGCCGATCACGTTGCCGACGGCGGTGCTCATCAATGCCGGCAGCGCGAGTGCGGCGGAGATCGTGACGGGAGCGTTAAAGGATACGGGACGCGCGGTCGTGGTCGGCGAGCGTTCGTTTGGCAAAGGCTCGGTGCAGTCCGTGTTCAAGCTCGAAGGCGGGGAGGGGATGCGGCTGACGACGGCGCGCTACTACACGCCGAGCGGCGCGACGATTCATGAGCGTGGCATCTCGCCGCATGTGGATGTGGTGATGACGCCGGAGGAAGACACGAAGCTCGCGCGGCAGCGCGCACGGCCGGACATCACCGACGCGAAGGAATTCAAGGAGCGCTTCGGCTTCGAGCCGATCGCCGATCGGCAGCTCGAAACCGCGATCGCGATGCTCAAGGGCGTGCGGCTGTTCGGCGAGCGCACGGTGGCACGCGTCGGGTCGCGGTGACATGATTCTCGCGCTCGAAAGCTCCTGCGACGAGACGGCCGTCGCGCTCTTCGATCCTGCCCGCGGTCTGGTCGGCGAATGGGTGCACAGCCAGATCGCGCTGCATGAGAAGCACGGCGGCGTCGTGCCCGATCTGGCGACGCGGGAACATTTGCGAACGTTTGGGCCGCTGCTGGAGCGGGCGCGCACGGAAGTCGGGTTCGAGCACGTCAGCCGCGTCGCGGTGACGCACGGCCCGGGGCTGGCGGCGTGCCTGGCGATCGGGGTCGCGGCGGCGAAGTCGCTGGCGTTGGGGCTGCGCGTGCCGGTCGTGGGGGTGAATCATCTGCGCGGACACGTCTGGTCGCCGTTCATCGCGTTGCACGCGGAAGCGCCGCCGGACTTCGAGACGCGACTCGCCCAGTTGCTGCCGCATCTCGGGCTGATCGTCTCGGGCGGAAACACGTTGTTGTTCACGCTCGACGCGGAGCGGCGGCTCGCGGTGCTCTCATCGACCCGCGACGACGCTGCGGGTGAGGCGCTCGACAAGGGCGCGAAGCTGCTCGGGCTCGGTTATCCGGGCGGACCGTTGATCGAAAAGCTCGCCGCGCAAGGGAGCCGGGATGCGTTTGATTTTCCGCGCGGTATCGGCCGGCGCGACGAGCTCGACTTCAGTTTCTCGGGACTGAAGACCAGCCTGCGTTACCTTTTGGAGAAGATGCCCGCGGACGAGGTGCAGCGACGGCTGGCGGATCTTTGTGCGAGCTACCAGCAGGCAGTGGTCGACGCGCTGGCGCGGAAAACGCGGGCGGCGCTGCGGCTGGGGGAAGAGGCGGGCGGCGCGTTTCGCAGCCTTGGGCTTTCCGGCGGAGTGGCCAACAATCGGACCTTGCGCGCCTCGCTCGAAGCGGAAGCGAAGCGGGCGCGAATACCATTTTTAGCCGCGCAGCCGAAGCATACGGGAGACAATGCGGGAATGATCGCGTTTGCCGCGTGGGCGGATCGCGCGGGCACGGAGGCCAATGCGGGGCTGGCGTTGCGGATCGAGCCAAGCGCGGCGCTCGTTGGGGCGTAGATCGAGCGCGGCGGCTCGATAGGCGAGCGACGGGAGATCGAACCTCTAGCGGAGGTTGAGCGGAGGTTGAGCGGAGGATGAGCCCAGGATCGGCGATCCCTTGGCGGACTGCCCCAGCGGGCGCCTACTTGTAATCGCGCCGCAGATTACTCGGCAGGATGCCGAGTTCCTCGCGGTATTTCGCCACGGTGCGGCGTGCGATGGTGATGCCTTTTTCGTGCAGCTTGGCAACCAGCTCCTGATCGCTCAAGGGTGCGCCCTTGTCTTCCATGTTGATCAGATCGGCGATCATCTCCTTCACGCTCGTGTTCGAGACCGATGCGCCGCTCTCGGCCTGATAGCCGGGCGTGAAGAAATATTTGAAATCGAATACGCCGTGCGGCGTCCGGATGTACTTGTTCGCGATGGCGCGGCTGACAGTCGTCTCGTGCACGCCGACGACCTCGGCGATCTGGGTCATCGTGAGGGGCTTCAACGCCGAAACGCCCGTCTCGAAAAACTCTTTCTGCGCGTTGATGATTTCCCGCGTGATACGCTCGATGGTGCGCTGCCGCTGCTCGATCGAGTCGATGAGGAATTTGCCGGAGCGCATGCGCTCCCGAAGATAGTCGCGCTCGTCCTTGGTGAGAGTGCCTTTCGCGATGAGATCGCGGTAGGTGCTCGAGATGCGCAGGCGCGGGATGTAGTCGCTGTTGAGGTGGATCTTCCACTCTTCGCCGTCTTTCTCGACGGTGACGTCGGGCACGACTACGCGGTTGTTATCCTCGGCAAAGCGGCGGCCGGGCGCGGGGTCGAGCTTGCCGATCTCCTCGATGGCCGACTGCACATCGTCGGTGTCCACGCCGAGCTTGCGGGCGAGCTCGGGAATCCGGCGGCGGGTGAGGAGCTCGAAATGATCACGGATCATCCGCGTGGCGAGTGAGCCGGCGCGGCCTTTGGCGACGAGCTGAAGGATCAGGCACTCCGCGAGATCCTTCGCGCCGATGCCGGGAGGATCGAAGGTCTTCAGGACTTTCAACGCCTCCTGCACGGCATCGAGCGGCAGGCCGGTTTGCAGCGCGACGTCGCTTGCGGTCTGCGTCAGGAAGCCACGATCGTCGAGGCCACCGACGAGGTGTCGCGTCGCTTCGAGCGCATTCGGCGACATGTCGGCGAGCTCGGCCTGCTGCATCAGATGCTCCTGCAACGAGGTCTCGCTCACGAGCGAGTCGAAGAAATGCTGGCGGCGTTCCGCATCCTCGGAGGTGTAAGGCTGCGCGCCGCCGACGCTCGCCATGTGGTCGCGCCAGTCCTCGTCGAGTTTGCCCAGGATCTCGAATTCGCGGTCGCGGGAGAAATCCAGTTCGTCGCGTTTCGCGTCGGAGTGGTCCGCGGGCGCGGCCGACTCGGGTGAGTCGTGCGACTCCGAGAGCGTGGCCATGCCGTTCTCCGAGACGCCGTCGTTGCCATCGGCGTGGTCCTCGGCGGGTTTGTCGAGGCTCTCGCCTTCCATCGGCAGCTCCTCGAGCGTCGGATTGCTCTGCAGTTCCTCCTGGATGACCGAGCGCAGGTCGAGCGCGGCCACCTGAAGGATTTTCAGCGAGTGGCGCAGTTGCGGCGCGAGGACCAGCGACTGCGTCTGTCGCTGGCGGAGATCCTGACTAAATCCGGGCCCGCTCATATGGATGAAGAAATGGCTGGTTCATCTCAGATGGGCGCGCGCGAAGAAAGCGTGGGAAGCACAGGATCGCGGACGCCGAAGAGATCTTTCAGGTAAACGCCGAGTTTCTCGTTCGTGGGGCCGTAGCGATCGCTGTAGAGGTAGAGTTCGAGGTCCGTCAGCATGTCGGAGGCGGACTGGTAACGCTTGTCGCGATCGCGCTGGAGCGCGCGCTGGATGATCGCCTCGAGGCGCGGCTCGATGTCATCGCGCAGCGTGGCGAACTTCGGGATGGGCATCGTGAGGATGTTGCGCCGCGACTGCGCGCGGTCGGCGGAGCGAAAGATGTTTTTCCCGAGCAGCAATTCCGTGAGCACGATGCCGAGCGCGAACATATCTGCCCGGGCATCGGTGATGGCGTAGCTGGCCTGTTCGGGCGAGAGATACTCGTCCTTGCCCGCGATGACTTTGCCTTCCTCATTGTACATCAGGTCGAGGGCCTTCGCGATGCCGAAGTCGGTGAGCTTCACGTCGCCCTCGTAGCCGATCATAACATTTTTCGGACCAATATCGCGGTGCACGATATCGAGGTGGCGCCCCTCGCGGTCGCACTTGGAGTGGGCGTAAGTGAGGCCGCGGGCGACCCGGGAGACGATGAAGGCGGCGAGGTCGACGGGGATGGGTTTTCCCAGCTTGCGGTGCTGTTCGAGGAACTGCTCGAGGTTCACGCCCCGCACAAACTCCATCACCATGAAATACTGGCCGCCGACCTGCCCGAGGTGGTAAGTCTGGACGATGTTGGTGTGGATGAGATCGGCGACGAGTCGCGCCTCGCCGATGAAGTTGTTCTGGAATTCCTCGATCGCGGAATACTCCTCACGAATGAGCTTCACGGCGACGACCTTGCGGAAATTTCCGACGCCGAGCTGCTGTGCCTCGTAGACGACCCCCATCCCTCCCTCGGCGACCTTGCGGGTCATCTCATAGTGGAGCTCGTTGAAAATATGTTTGATCGACGCCACTCGAGCGGAGGAAAGGTGTCGCCGCTGATGCTGGCAAGCGCGCAGATTCCTTATTCGGCCCGAAATTTGCTACAGCGTTCGCAGCCACCGTTTGACAGCGCGTCGCGCGATCCTACGGTGCGGGCAACATGATCACGTTGACGCCACGCGCCGCGCAGCAGGTGCGCTCGATGCATGCGGAGATGAACGCGCCGGAGAAGCACTTGCGCGTTCTCGTCGAGAACGGCGGCTGCTCGGGTTTCCAGTACGGAATGTCGTTCGACGAGGCGAAGCCCGACGACCAGCAACTCGAGAGTGAAGGCGTGCCGATCCTGATCGATCCCACGAGTCTCGCCTACATGAGCGGTTCGGTGATCGATTTTGATGATGGCCTGCACGGCAAGGGATTTGAGATCAAGAATCCGAACGCGCAGAGCACGTGTGGGTGTGGGAAATCGTTTAGTTGAGCGCGCGTATAGGCGCGCGGGCGAGCTCGAGCGCGACCGCGGGTTGATCGCATTGGTAGTGGACGCGAGTGGCGGCGCCGGTGCGGTTACTTCTGCGCTTCGTGCAGCGCGACGATGCCGAAAGTCATCGCGCACGAACGCACACTTGAAAATCCCGCGTGGGTGATCTCGGCGGCGAGCGCGGTTCGATTGGGAAACGCTTCGATCGTGCGATTAAGGTAGTCGTAGGCCGCGCGATCGCCGGTCACGACGCCCGCGAGGCGCGGCAGGATTTTCGCGAGATAGAAATAATAGAGCGGCCGAAACCAACGGTGTGGTTGCGAGAACTCCAATATGAACAAGCGCCCGCCGGGGCGCAGCACGCGACGCATCTCGCGGAGGCCGCGATCGCGATCGGCGAGGTTGCGCAGCCCGAATGAAATCGTGACGGCATCGAACAATTCATCGCCGACGGGCAGCGCAAGAATATCGCCTTGGCGAAACGTCACGCGGGCCGTCGCACCGAGGGCACTTTTTTTCTTTTCTGCCTCGACGAGCATCGGCCGGCAAAAATCCATCCCCGTAATCGTGCGTGCGCTCGCGACCCCGCGATCCAACGCGAATGCGACGTCACCGCTGCCGGTGGCGAGGTCGAGCAGGTCGCGTGGGGAGTCGCGGCGGACGGCTTGCACCAAGCGTTTGCGCCACCAGATGTCCATGCCTCCGCTGAGAAGTCGGTTCGCGAAATCATAGCGCCGCGCAATGCGCGCGAACATGGAATTAACCGCTGCCGGGTCAGGCATATGCCGGATGGGAATTCCCGGGGGAACGCCCGTAAAGCAAAATGGTCATAAGAGTTGACGCAATTTGAAGCGTGCAAATAATTTAGCTGCTTCGGAATACCAAGGGCCCTCAGCAAAAGGAGAAACCCCATGTCTAACCTGACCAAACGTGAAATCGTGCTGGAAATCTACCGGAAATCGGGATTCCCGCAAAAACAGATCGTCGACACTGTCCAACAGACACTCGACATAATTCAAAAGGCATTGGCGAATGGCCGCAATGTGGAGTTGCGCAATTTCGGCGTGTTGGAGGTGCAGGTGCGCAAGCAGCGCATCGGGCGGAATCCGAATAAACCCGAGGCGGAAGTGGTTATTCCACAGCGCGCGGTGGTGAAATTCAAATCCGGAAAGATCCTCAAGCAGCAGCTCAAGAAGCTGGATTTGGCAAAGCTGCAGGGCGTCAGCGCTCCCGCGAGCAGCAGCGGCAGCAGCAGTAGTACGCCGGCGGCTTGATCGAACGGTGCCGGGGAATGGGTTTTCCCCTGCGCCGCGGTGTAAGTGGACACCGCTGCGAGCGAAGCTCGAGGCGGGCGGGGAAGAGTTTTGAGTCGCGCTGCGTCGAAGCGTTTCGCAACGATGCGGCCTTCATGGCGACGTTCCAGACCCTGCCCGGCTTCCGCGAATTCTATCCTGAGGATCTCGCGCGCCGGAATCATGTTTTCAGGTTGTGGCGGCAGACAGCCAACACGTTCGGATTTTCCGAATACGATGCGCCGGTGTTGGAGCCGCTCGAGCTCTACAAGGCAAAATCCGGCGACGAGATTGAAGCGCAGCTCTTCAGCTTCACGGACAAGGGCGGTCGCGAGGTGGCGCTGCGACCGGAAATGACGCCGACGGTGTGTCGTCTCGTCGGTGCGCGGGCCAATGCGCTCAAGCGGCCGATCAAGTGGTTCAGCATCGGGGAATTTTACCGCTACGAACGGGCGCAAAAAGGGCGGCTGCGCGCGTTTTTTCAGTTCAACGCGGATATCTTTGGCGAGCCCGGACCGGAAGCGGAGATCGAGCTGATCGCGCAACTCATTCAATGCTTCCGCGCATTCGGCCTGACCGAGCAGGATTTCTATGTGCGGCTGAGCGACCGCGATTTGTGGTTCTACTTTCTCGAGTCGCTTGGGCTCGACGACGCCAGAACGCGGGCGATGTTGAGTGCGGTCGACAAGGATGACTTCGCGGCCTACGAGGCGAAGTTCGGCCCGCGCGAGGCGGAGGTGAAGGATGCGATTGCGCGATTCCTGGCGATCCGCTCGCTGGCGCAACTCGAGGCCGAGCTCGCAACCTTCGCGAGCGAGCGCATCCAGGGGCGGCTCCTCGAATGGAAAAAATTGATAGGCGGGCTCGCAGCGATGGGCCTCGGCGAGTTTATCGCGGTCGACATGAGCGTGGTGCGTGGGCTCGCCTATTACACCGGGTTTGTTTTCGAGGCTTTCGACAAGAAGGGAGAACTCCGCGCGCTCGCAGGTGGTGGCCGTTACGACGATCTGGTCGCGAAGCTGGGCGGGCCGGCCTTGCCGGCGGTGGGATTCGCGATCGGCGATGTGACGACCGGGTTGCTGCTCGAGCAACGTGGGCTGATGCCCAAGCTCATGCAGGCTCCGGATGTCTATTGCGTGATTGGCGGTGAAAACGAGCGACGGGCCGCGTTTGGCGATATATACATGCTGCGCGCGGCGGGTTTTCGCGTGGAGTATCCGATGAAGGAAGTGGCGTTCGGGAAACAGTTCAAAGCGGCCGCGGAATCCGGCGCAAAGCTGGCGTTGATCTATGGCGGCGACGAGCTGGCGAAAGGCGTCGTGAAGATTCGCGATCTCACCCAGCGCAACGAAATCGAAGTGCCGCGCGAGCAAGTCGCCACGCACGTGCGCGATTTCTTCAGCGGCGACCAGCACGGATGAAAACGCCCGGCCAACGCTTCCGCGCCCTGCCGGGAAACTACGCCGTGTGCCGGCTGAGTCCCGAAGTCGCGGTGCCGGGCTGGGCCGCCGGGCCGTTTCTCAATATCACCCTCACCGACGACGAGCTCGCGATCATCTGCCCGGCGGAGTGCGTGCCGGCTGACGTGCGGGCGGAGCGCGACTGGCGCGTGCTGAAGCTGGTGGGCCCGTTCCCGTTTACCGCGGTGGGCGTGCTGGCTTCGCTGGCGACGCCGCTCGCAAACGCGGGCATCAGCCTGCTTTCGGTCGCCACGTACGACACGGATTATTTTCTGGTGAAGAGCGCGGTCTTCGATGACGCGATCGAGGTGCTCGTCGCGGCCGGGCACACGCGGATCTAGTCGAGGGTGAGACCCGGCGCGTCGATGCGGAGCGGACTCAAACCCGGGATGAAACTATTGCTCTTTGTCGTCGCGGTGTACGCCGGGCTCGCGATCGCCGCGCACTTTCTCGCGTCGAAGGCGCTATATTATCCGGAAATGGCGTCGCGCCGAAGTCCGGCAAACGCGCAGACCGTCCGCGACGAAGCGGGCAATAACATCGCCGTGCTGCACGTGCCGAATCCGCAGGCGCAGTTTACGATCTGGTTTTTTCACGGCAACGCGGAGGCTCTCGGCGATCTCGAGCCGATGCTGTTTGCCCTGCGCGACGCGGGTTTCGCGGTGTTCGCCTTCGACTATCCGGGTTATGGTGCGAGTACGGGAAAGCCGTCGGAGAAGTCGCTGTACACAGCGTCCCGCGCCGCGCGGAAATTCCTGCGCGAGGAGCTGAAGGTTCCGGCGGCGCGCACGATTATATACGGTCGCTCGCTGGGCAGCGGGCCGGCGGTGGAGATGGCAACGGAGGAGCGCGTCGGCGGCCTGGTGTTGCAGAGCGCGTTCACCAGTGTGTATCGCGTGCTCACGCGCTGGCGGATTTTCCCGGGAGATCTGTTTGAGAACGAACGGAAGCTCGCGCGCGTCTCGGCGCCGGTGCTGGTGATGCACGGCGAGGCGGACGAAGTGATTCCATTTCGCCACGGGCAGGCGCTCTTCGCGGCGGCGCGCGAGCCGAAGCGTTCGTTCTTCGTGCCGGGCGCGCGGCACAATGATTTTCTCAGTGTCGCCGGGCCGGGATATTGGGATGCGCTGCGTGACTTCAGCGCGGTGTGTGCGCACGCGAGCGCTTCGAACCCTTGAGGAGATTGGCGGGGCCAAACGCTTTCGGGAGAAGCTCGGGCAATGACGTCTCGAGGCGTTCAGCGGAGTCACACACGCTGATCACGACGGCGCGGGGGCCAAATTCGTTGATCACCTGTCGGCACGCGCCGCACGGCATCGTCGGTTCCGGCGTGGAGGTATAGACAACGACCGCCTTGATCTCCCGTTCGCCGGCGGCCGCGGCGGTGAAAATCGCCGTGCGCTCGGCGCAGTTGCAGAGGCCGTAGGAGGCGTTCTCGACATTGCAGCCGGCGTAGATTTTGCCGGAGCCCGCGAGGATGGCGGCGCCGACCTTGAAGTTTGAATACGGCGCATAGGCCGTGGTCGCGGAAGCGCGGGCGGCTTTTTCGAGGCGCTGAAGCTTGGCGGGGGAAGGGGAGCCGGACATGAAAGGGAAAACAAACGGTGAGGCGGCGCGGCCACGGCGCTAAAGCGAGAGCTCCCGTTTCACGTCGGCGAAGGCGCGGATGGCAAACTCCAAATCTTCGCGACTGTGCGCGGCGCTCACCTGCGTGCGGATGCGCGCGGTGCCTTGCGGCACGACGGGGAAAAAGAACCCGATGACATAGACGCCTTTCTCCAGCATCCGCGCCGCGAACTGCTGCGAGAGGGCGGCATCGCCGAGCATCACGGGCACGATCGGATGTGTGCCGGCTTTGATGACGAGTCCGGCGTCGGCGAGAGCGCGGCGAAAGAATGTCGTGTTCTCCGCGAGCTTGTCGCGCAGCGCGGTGGAGCGCGTGATCAGATCGAGCGCGGTGATGGAGGTGGCGGCGATGACGGGGGCGAGCGTATTCGAAAATAAATACGGCCGCGAACGCTGGCGGAGCAGATCGACGATCGGCTGGCGCGCGGCGATGTATCCGCCGCTCGCGCCACCGAGAGCCTTGCCGAGCGTGCCGCTGATGATGTCGATGCGGCCCATCACGCCGCAGTGCTCGTGCGTGCCGCGACCGGTCTGGCCCATGAAGCCGACGGCGTGGCTGTCGTCGATCATCACGAGCGCGCGATATTTGTCGGCGAGGTCGCAGATCTCGCGAAGCGGCGCGATGAAGCCGTCCATCGAGAACACACCATCGGTCACGATGAGCTTGAAGCGGGCCTGCTTCGCGTCGGCTTCGCGCAGCCGCGCCTCGAGGTCGGCCATGTCGCAGTTCTTGTAGCGGAAGCGTTGTGCCTTGCAGAGCCGGATGCCGTCGATGATCGAGGCGTGATTGAGCTCATCGCTGATCACGGCGTCCTCGGCGGTGAGGAGCGTTTCGAAGAGGCCCCCGTTCGCGTCGAAGCAGGAGCCGTAGAGAATGGTGTCTTCGGTGCCGAGAAACGCGCTGAGCTTCGCCTCGAGCTCGCGGTGGATTTCCTGGGTGCCGCAGATGAAGCGTACGGAAGACAGTCCGTAGCCCCAGCGGTCGAGGGCGGCGTGAGCGGCGCGAATGATCTCCGGGTGCGACGCGAGGCCGAGATAGTTGTTGGCGCAGAAATTCAGCACCTGGCGTTCGACGCGGGCGCCGGCCGTGGGAGGCGTGGCCGAGTCGACGTTGGCGACGCCCACGTGGGCGCCTTGCGGCGTGGCGATGACGCGCTCGCGTTTGTAGAGCCCGGCGGCGTCGATCTCGGCGAGGGTCTTTTCGAGGTGGGCGCGAAACTGGGGTGGCATGATCCCTTAGTATGCATGCGCCTCCTCTCGTGCCTAACGGAATCAGCCCGGCCATCCGAACGTTTAAACGTGGGCGTTTGTTTTCTTCGCGGATCTGGTGACGCTGCTGCGCATGCGGAGTCGATAGGGTCCGACGCGTGAATCGGAGTGTGGCGGAGAACACGCGCAACAAGTTCTCGCCTTTCGGGCGTCGTGTTTGCCATCAAGCGGGCGCGTGAATGTTCTCTCCGGCCCTCCCGTTGCCTGGTGTGTTGCGATGGCGTTGATTTCGCCTGGCGGCATCGTGGTGGCGCACGCGTGACTATGGGGTGCGTTTGCAAACCCGGACCAAGATCCAAAACTCCACACCGAGAATCATGATCGCTGTCATCGATACTGGAATCTGCAACCTGCGAAGCGTCACGAAGGCGCTCGAGGCGGTGGGCGCGACGATTCGCGTCGTGCGCACGCCGGAGGACGTCGCCGCGAGCGATGCGTCGGGGCTCGTGTTGCCTGGGGTGGGGGCGTTGCGTGATTGCGTGGCTTCGCTGCGCGCCACGAGGCTCGATGCGACGGTGCGCGCATGGATCGAGGCCGACAAACCGTTCCTCGGCGTGTGCCTTGGCATGCAGGCCTTGTTCGAGCATTCGGAGGAAGGCGATGTGCGCGGGCTCGGTGTGTTCCCCGGCAAGGTCGTGCGCTTTCAGCGACCGCGAGAGTACAAGATACCGCACATGGGATGGAACGACGTGCGATTCGTGCAGCCGAACTCGGCGCTCGCGGCCCAGCTCGCGGAGGAAGGGGAGGCATTTTATTTTGTGCACAGCTTCTACTGTGTGCCGGACGATCGGGCGCTTGTGTTGGGCGAGTGCGATTACGGCGGCGAATTTTGCGCGGCGATCGGGCGCGGCCGGGTGTTCGCGACGCAGTTTCACCCGGAAAAGAGCCAGGCAAAGGGGCTCCAGATCTATCGAAATTTCGCAGCCATCGCGGCCCCCGCGACGATAAGTTGAGGCGGCGGTCGGGGGGGCGCGCCGGGCGCGGCGCGGCGCATTTTTTTGGTGGCGCGCCTCTCATCGGGTTTGCGAGAAGGGCCATGGCGGTGCTCGAAGCGGCGGCCGCGACCCTTCACGCATTCTGTCCGACGATCTGCGCCGGGCTAATTCCCACGTGTATCTCACGTTTCCAGCCAAACTTTCCTTTGCCAGCGACGTGGATTTAGTTTCGCTCCACGTAATATGGCCAAGACTGCCCTGCTGAAGCTCGACGACAAAGAATACCCCCTGCCGGTCATGGAAGGTACTGAAGGGGAGAAAGCCATCGATACGCGTCAGCTGCGCGCGCTCACCGGCCACATCGCCTACGACCAGGGTTACGGCAACACGGGCTCGTGCGAGAGCAGCGTCACGTTCCTCGATGGCGACAACGGCATCCTGCGCCATCGCGGTTATCCGATCGAGCAGCTCGCGAGCTACAGCGATTTCGTCGAAACGGCCTATCTGATCATCTACGGCGATCTGCCAAATGCGCAGAAGCGGAAGGAGTTTGGGTTGCGGATGCGCAAGCACGCGGCGGTCGAAATGCAGATGCAGAAGATCCTGGAGGGGTTTCCGACCAGTGCGTCGCCGATGGCGATGCTATCGGCGATGGTGAGCGCGTTGCCGGCGTATTATCCGGAGCTCGCGACGAATAATTTCGAGAAGGACCTGAAGAACTTCGACCTGGCGGCAGCGATCGCGATCTCGAAGATCCGGACGATGGTGGCGATGATCTATCGCTACACGCACGGGCTGCCCTATATGTTCCCGAAGCAGGAACTCCCGTTCGCGGAGAACTTCCTGCACATGATGTTTTCCGAGCCGTATCAGGAATACGTCGCGGCGCCGGAGCTCGCGAAGGCGCTGAATCTCGTGCTGCTGCTCCACGCCGATCACGAGCAGAACTGCTCGACCTCGACCGTCCGCATGGTCGGCTCGAGCGCGGCCAATCTTTTCACGTCGATCTCGGCCGGCATCTGCGCTCTCTCGGGCCCGCTGCATGGCGGCGCAAACGTGGCGGTGATGCAGATGCTGCAATCGATCCACGACGAAGGGGACGACGGCACGCGCTTCATCGCGGCGGCGAAGTCGGGCTCCAAGAGCAATCGCCTGATGGGTTTCGGCCACGCCGTCTACAAGAACTTCGACCCGCGCGCGAAGATCATCGGCGAGGCGTGCGATGTGGTGTTGAAGAAACTCGGGATCGACGACCCGTTGTTGAACATCGCGAAGAATCTCGAGGAGGCGGCGCTGAAGGACGACTACTTCGTCTCGCGCAAGCTGTACCCGAATGTCGATTTCTACTCGGGCATCATCATGCGCGCGCTGGGCATCCCGATGAACATGTTCACGACGATGTTCGCGATCGGCCGCGCGCCGGGCTACATCGCGAACTGGAAGGAAGTGGCGTCGAATCCCAAGGGCCGCATTTACCGGCCGCGGCAGATTTACGTCGGAGCGACGAAGCGCGATTACGAGACGCTGGAGAAGCGCAAGTAACTCGTGGGCTCGGTGTGAGCCGGTGCGCATTGGTCAGCAACGCCGGGCAGAGACCGGCGCCATTTGGGACCCGCGTCGGAAAAAACCCGATGAAACATGGGGCCGGACCGCTGTGTCCAAATGGGCATGAAGATTCAACTTTCCCTCCTGCTTGCGGCGACGGCGCTCGTCCTGGCGGGCTGTAACACCTTCAACGCTCGTGCCCGGCAGATGTCGGCCGTGTATGACCAGTTGCCGGCGAGTGAGCAGCAGCGTCTGCAGCGCGGTGTCATCGGCATTGGTGACTCGCCGGAGATGGTTTATATCGCGCTGGGGAATCCCGACGAGCGTCGCGATATTCTCAATGCCGACGGCACCCAGACGACGTGGATCTACAAGAGCTACTGGCAGCAATATGAAGGACAGGCGTGGCTCGGTTATCGTCGCGTGATCGTGCCGTCGCGCAGCGGTCGAGGCTATGTGGTGTTTCACGAGCCGGTCACGCAGGACGTGTATCGCACGCACGTGGACGACAAGATCCGCGTGACGTTTGCGAACGGCGTCGTGCAGTCGGTGGAGCAGACTCAGCGCGGGTGAAGGGGCTGGGGTTAGCTGAGCGCTGAGAGTCCAGAGCTGAGAGCTGAGAGTTCGGAGTTGAGAGTTGAGAGAGCGAGCCGCCGAGGGGCGCGACCAGAATGATCCGATCTCTCAGCTCTAGACTCTCAGCTCTCAACTGAATCCTGCCCCTCAGGCCTTCTTCTTCTCGGCGGCGCCGCGGAAGATTTGCTCGAGCTCGAGGCCGGTCAGCCGCGTGAGGCCGCTCATCAGTTTCCAGAATACGATCATCGTGACGATCATCGTGGGGAGCATGATCACGGGGAGGCTGAGACCGTTCATCTTGCCGAGCTCGGCGTTGAACTCGGCGGTGCCGGCGGGGCTTTTCAGCAGGTAGCGGGCGAGGCCGAAATTCAGCACGGCACTGAGTAAAAAAGAAGCCGCCAGCCCGAGGCTCGCACGGCGGAGCAGGCGGTCGAGCTCGTCACGCTGGCCACGCTCGGCGAGGACGGCATCGACGCGCGCGGTATCGATCACCTGATCGTTCCACAGCAGCTCGCGCACGAGCGGGCGTTTGGTGCGCATCGAGATCAGGACCGCGACGCCGAAGAGCGTGGGAATCGCGGCTTCCTTGACGGCGAACCACAGGCCGTCGGCTTTCACCTGGTTGAGCGTGCCCGTGAGCAGCACGCTCGCGATGCCGACGATCGAGAAGACGTTTGTCTTCTTCCGCTTGATCAGGTCGTAGATGCCGTACGCGAAAGGGAAGGCGAGCGCCACCACCATGCCCCACTGCGGGCCCAGGCGCTCGTCGCTGCTGAGCTTCATCAACACGAACGTCGGAATCGCGAGATTGCAGGCGAGGTTGAGGAGCAGGTTTTCTTTTTTGGGCTGGGGAGCAGTCACGTAGCGAAATGAATGCAGAAGCCATGGCGCCGGCGGGCGGGTGCGTCTAACTTATTTTCCGGGTTTGCCGGACCCGGAATTTCTGGCAGGTCTGGGAAGCGCGCAACGCGTTCATGGATCGAAATGGACATCACTCTTCCTCCCGGCGGAATTCTCATTGGCCTTGGCACGGACATCATCGAGGTCGAACGCATCCGCGGGGTGCTCGAGCGGCAGGGTGAACGTTTTCTCCATCGCGTGTTTACGGACGAGGAGCGGGCGTATTGCTCCGCGATGAAATACCCGCACAAGCATTACGCGGCGCGGTTTGCGGCGAAGGAGGCGGTGTCGAAATGTTTTTCCACCGGTATCGGCGCGGAGCTCGGGTGGCGGTCGGTCTCCATCTATCACGGAGCGCGGCATCAGCCGCTGGTGCGGCTGGACGAGAAGGGTGATGAGTTGCTCCGGCGCGTGGGGGCGACGCACGTGCATGTGAGCTTGTCGCACACGGAAACTGTCGCGATGGCCGTCGCGGCGCTTGTGCGGGCCTGAATTTCGTATCGCGTTTCCCTCATGGACGACGACACCCGCAGGCCGGAAAAGACATATCCGCTTTCGTCGCGAAAGATGTCGAAGACGCCCTCGTGGGTGATGTTGGGCTTTGTGCTCGGCGCCGCGACGGTGGCATCGCTCCCGCAATTGCGCCGGGAAAAAACCGCGATGCCAGCGCAGGCCATGCGGCAGGCCACGCCGGAAAAACCGGCCGCCCCGAGCGAGCCGCCGCAATTGACCACGATCGAAGCGGTGTTCGATCAATGGGCAACGTACGCGGTGTGGGATTACGACACGACGGAGGTCGCGTTGTGGAATTCGCGCACCAAGGGCTTCACCGATTTCTTCGAGGTGCGGCGCTATGGAAACACGTTTTACTTCCGGTCGATTCCGACCCTGACGCGGCGAATCATCTCGCGCGGGAAGCCGATCCCGGAATGCCCGCTGCAGTTCACGGAAACGGAAGAGCAATACCAGGAGTGGCGGCAACACGGCCGGAGCGAACGGCCGGTGAGCGATTATCGGCCCGCGAGGGGGACGTCGCCCGCGATCCTGCCGGAGGATCCGAGAAAAACGGCAGCGCCGCGGCCGGAGACGGCGCCGCCGCCAAAGTTCGAGACGATCACGCCGTTCCAATCGCCACCGGTCAGTCATCCGGCGGCGAAAAAGTAACGGCCTCTCGAAATGATCGCGGCGAGTCACCCCATCCTCAGCTGCGATGCGACGCGTGCGCTCGAGGCGGAATTATTCGCGGGCGACGAGGCGAAGGAATGGACGGCGATGCAGCGGGCGGGGCAGGCGATCGCGCGCGCGGTGCTGCGGGATTTCGAGGAGATTGGCGGGTTTCCGTCGGACGGACGCGTGCTTGTGCTGGTGGGCAAAGGCCACAATGGGGGCGACGCTTTGATCGCGGCGCAGGCGATCGCGGAGCGATTTCCACAGGCGCGCGTGGAGGTGATGTTTGTCTTCGGTGAGCAGCGGTTGCGGCCGCTGGCGATGCGGGTGTGGCGGGAGTGGAGTGGTGGCCCGGGCATTCCGCCCGTGAGGCTGGAAGACCACGGGCGGGACGCCCGTGCCACGTGTTACGATCTCTGCCTGGATGGTGTATTCGGATTTCAATTTCGCGCGCCGGCGGAAGCGCGCGTGACGGAATTGATCGCGCGGGTGAATGCGTTGCCGATCCGGTTGCGCGCGGCGGTGGATTTGCCGAGCGCGGGTCTGTTTCGCGCCGACTTCACGTATGCGACGGGCAGCGTGAAAACGCCGGTGCTCGACGCGCTGCAAGCGGGCCGCGTGCGTTATCTGGATCTGGGATTCTTCGACGGCAGGCGCGAGGTGGACGAAACGGCAACCGGCGACCGCGTGCTGCTGGCGCGGGTGCTCGCGCCGTTCGCGGCCCTGCGCGCGCCGCGGTCGGACAAGCGCACGTATGGGCACGTGTTCATCGTGGGTGGCTCGCGAAGTTTTCCGGGTGCGGTGCTCATGACCGTGCTCGCGGCCCTGCGCAGCGGCGCGGGGCTGGTGACGGCGTTTGTGCCGGAATCGGTGGCAGCGGCGTTTGCCGCGCGCGCTCCCGAAGCGATGTGGGTGGGCTGGCCCGAGACGCCGGCCGGCGGGCTCGCGCTCGAGGGCGAGCACTTGCTGCGGGAGCGCATCGAGCGCGCGAGCGTGGTCGTGCTCGGGCCGGGTTTGGGGCGAGAGGCCGAGACGCTCGCGCTGGCGGCGAGCATCGTGAGGGAGGCGAAGGTGCCGGTCGTGATCGACGCGGATGCGTTGCAGCCGGACGTGATCGGCGGCGGGCGGGCGCCGGGGCCGCGCATCCTGACGCCGCATGCGGGCGAGTTTGCGCGCATTGCCGGTGGGCGCGAGCTGCGGGAATTTGCGACGCAGACGGGCGCGACCACGGTGCTCAAGGGCGCGGTGACGCGCGTCGCGAGCGGCACGACGATTTACCATTCGTTCTTCGGTGGGCCAGTGCTCGCGCGCGGCGGGAGCGGCGATGTGCTCGCAGGCCTGATTGGCGGGCTGGTGGCGCAGACGCCGAATGATGTGGCGCTCGCGGCGGCGCGGGGCGTCGTGTGGCAGGGGCTGGCGGCCGATCTGCTGGCGCGCGCGCATGGGCAGGTGGCGGTGCAAACGACTCAACTGCTCGACTTTCTCCCCGCGGCGTTACGAGAGTCGGCGCATGAGCAGTGAGCTGAACGAACGGCAGGCGTTTCTGGTGCTGAACGCGTTGCCGAACATCGGGCCGATCACGCTCAACCGGCTGCTCGAGGAATTCGGCGGCGATCCGCGTGTTATCTTCACGTTGGACAAGCGCCGGCTCGAGTCGGTGAAGGGCGTGGGGCCCGCGATCTCGGGGACGATCGTGACGTGGCGCGAGCACATCGATCTGGCGCGCGAGGAGGAGCGGATGGCGGCGAGCGGCGCGGACTTCATCACGACGCGCGATGCGGATTATCCGAAGCTGCTGAAGGAGATTCACGATCCGCCGATCGGGCTGTATCGGAAAGGACACTACGATTTTTCGCAGCCGTGCATTGCGATCGTGGGCAGCCGTCGGACGACGCTTTATGGCCAGGCCGTCGCGAAGAAATTCGGCGCGGAGCTCGCGCGGCTGGGTTTTTGCGTGGTCAGCGGGCTGGCGCGTGGAATCGACACCGCGGCGCACGAAGGCGCGCTGTCGGTCGGCGGGAAAACCGCGGCGGTGCTCGGCACGGGCTGCGACATCATTTATCCGCCGGAGAATCTCGGGCTTTATCGGCGGATCGAGGCGGAGGGTGGCGCGGTGCTCTCGGAGTTTCCGTTTGGGCGGCGGGCGGACCGGCAGTCGTTCGCGATGCGCAACCGGATCGTGGCTGGGATGTGCGACGCGACGATCGTGGTGGAGAGCGATTCCGACGGCGGCGCGATGATCACGGCGCGGTTTGCGGGCGAGCACGGGCGGTTGATTTTCGCGGTGCCCGGCCGGATCGATCAGAACACGAGCGCGGGGTGTCATCAGTTGATTCGCGATGGCGCGACGTTGATGACGAGCGTCGACGATTTATTGAGCGAGCTGAACTATCTGGATGGGTTCAGGCCGGCGGCGATTCCTCTGAAGCCGGGCTCGGAAGAAGCGATCGCGGAAGCGGCGGCGAACGGAGCAGCGGGCGGCGGTCGCGCGCTTGATCTGACGGCGGAGGAGCAGCGGGTGCTGGAGTGTTTTCGCGGCGGGTCGATTATGTCGCCGGATGCGCTCTCGGGGCAGACCGGTCTTGGCGCGGCGCAACTGTCGTCGACGTTGATGATGCTCGAATTGAAACGGCTCGTCGCGAAGCGCGTGGATGGAATGTTCGAGGCGCGGTGACGCTATTCGTTACGAGCCGGCGGCTTCATCGAGATCTACTCTGAAAGCACCACGAGCGTTCTCTGAACGGAGAGCGAAGGGAGAGCGAAGCTACCCTACAGGATGGTGACAGGATGCTCACAGGATCTCCCTGGCGACGGCACGGTAGCGGAAGCCGGGGAATTGGGTGGAGGAAACCGCGGCCCTTTTCCGTCTCACCCTTGGATCACGACGCGGAACCCGAGGACGAGGTTTCGTTTTTTTCGCTCCGCGGGCACGCCGTTCTTAATTAACCCGGCGGCCAGGTCATCTGGCGTTGTGCGAGCAGATGGATGTGGAGATGCGGGACGGATTCGCAGGCGTGCGGACCTTGGTTCACGACGAGGCGGAAGCCGTGCGTGAGATGGAGTTTTTTCGCGATGGTGCCGGCGACGAGGAGGAGATGGCCGAGGATTGCCTGATCGTCGGGCGTGGCTTCGCCGACGCGCGGTATCACCTTTTTTGGGACGATCAGGAGATGGACGGGCGCCTGTGGCTGGATGTCGTGGAGGACGATGCAGTGTTCATCCTCGTGCTCGAGCTTGGCGGGGATTTCGCGCGCGATGATTTTTTCGAAGAGGGTTTTGGACATGGCGGCGGAAGATTGCCCACGAAACACACGAAAGGCACGAAAAGGTGAAGACCCATCCGGTTTCGTGTGTTTCGTGGGCTAAAGAAACAGCAGTTGCAGATTCGAGCCGCGGACGGTGCGGGCGGCGGCGAGGTCGCGGATGAAGGCGAGGGCTTCCTCGTAGTCGCGCCTGCGGCGGGCGGTGGCGCGGGCGTTCGGTGGGATGAGGGCAGGACGGAGGTTCGTGACGAGGAGCGTGGACTCGCGAAACGGTGCGAGCTGGCGGAGGCCCGTCATGACTTCGGCGCGGGTGAACAGTGGCGTCGCGGATGCGAGCGTGAGCGAGGCATCCCAGTGATAAAACCCGTGCAGCGGCTGGCGGGCGAAGATCTTCACGAGCAGTTGCGCAGCGGCGGCGTTGAACATCGTCTCGTAGGTCTTCGCGGCCCACGGATGCTCGGCGATCTTGGCCTCGAATTCCGCGAGGCTGAACGAAATCGCGGATTTGATCTGCTCGGCGAGGTAGAGATCCTGGCCGGTGGCGTGCGCGAAGAGCGCGTTGATGAAGTGCAGCCGGCGCAGATCGTCGGTGGAGCGCGGGGGCATTTTCTTGTAACCACTCATCCACACTCATGAACACTAACTCAGAATCATTGAGTGAAGATCAGTGTGCATGAGTGGTTCACTCCGTTCGCGGCTTCGGTTTCGCGAGCGTGCTGATCTCGTCGACGAATTCGGCGACGTCGCGAAATTCCTTATACACACTGGCGAAGCGGACGTAGGCGACTTGATCGACGGTGCGGAGCCGCTGCATCACGCCTTCGCCGATCGCGCGGGAGGGAATATCCTTTTCGAAGGTGGCTTCGAGGGCGTCCATCACGTCCTCGATCAGCATGGCGATCTGTTCGCCGTCGACCGGGCGTTTGTGGCAGGCCGCACGGACGGCGCGGACGAGTTTCTCGCGATCGAAATCCTCGCGGCGACCGTCGCGCTTGATCACGACGACGCCGTCGCGCACGAGCATCTCCGTCGTGCTATAGCGATGGCCGCACTCGAGGCACTCGCGCCGGCGCCGGATCGTCGAACCCTCCTTGCTGATGCGGGAGTCGATGACCTTGTCTTCGATCGAGGTGCACTTGGGGCAACGCATGGGGCAGAATCGGAATTAGTAGCGAGGAGCGAGTGGCGGGTAGCAAGTAGCACGCGGGCGCCAGCGGAGAGTGGTTGGGAGGTTTGTCATGCTCGCTGGTCGCTACTCGCTCCTTCCGCGTCAGTTCAAACTCAGGAAGTTCTCCAATATCTTCATTCCGCCTTCGGTCGCAATCGACTCCGGGTGGAATTGCACGCCCCAGATCGGGAGCGATTTGTGGCGCAGGCCCATGACCTCGCCCTCGGCGGTCTCGGCGGTGATCTCGAGTTCGGCCGGGAAGGTGGCGCGCTCGACGAGCAGTGAGTGATAACGCGTCGCGGCGAAATTCTGCGGCAGGCCGCGAAACACGTCGGTATTCTTGTGCGCGATCGGCGAGGTCTTCCCGTGCATGAGACGCGAGGCGCGGACGACGTTACCGCCGAAATACTGGCCGATCGATTGGTGGCCGAGGCAAACGCCGAAGATCGGTTTCCGCCCGGCGAAGGCCTTGATGATGTCGAGCGTGACGCCGGCTTCCTTGGGCGAGCACGGTCCGGGTGAGAGGAGCACGCGCTCGGGATTCAGTGCGATGGCTTCGGCGGGCGTGATCTCGTCATTGCGGAAAACACGCTGCTCCACGCCCAACTGCCCAAAGTATTGGACGAGGTTGAAGGTGAACGAGTCGTAGTTGTCGATGACGAGCAGCACGGGCGGAAAAAGCGGATGATTGAGGTGCGGAGGCGCCGAAAGCAACGGGAGAGTGCCCCGGGCGCAATACACGCGGATAAATATTTAGGGATTGGATGTTGCGGTGCGGTGGACCGAACTTCCGGCGATGCCCGATCATTTCGAGTTACTTAAAACGGACACCGTCACGGCGGCACGACGCGGCCGGTTACGCACGCGGCACGGCACGATCGAGACGCCGATCTTCATGCCGGTGGGCACGCAGGGCACGGTGAAGTCGGTGACGCCGCAGCATTTGCGCGAAATCGGTGCACAGATCATTCTCGGCAACACGTATCACCTGAACCTGCGTCCTGGCAGCGAACTGGTGCGCGACCTGGGCGGGTTGCACACCTTCATGGGCTGGGACGGGCCGATCCTGACCGACAGCGGCGGGTTCCAGGTGTTTTCGCTGGCGAAGCTGCGCGACATCCGCGACGACGGCGTGGCGTTTGCGTCGCATCTCGATGGCGCGAAACTCTTCCTCGGGCCGCGCGAGGTGATGACGATCCAGCAGAATCTCGGGAGCGATATCGCGATGGTGCTCGACGAGTGTCCGCCGTGGCCGGCGGAGCGTGATGCGGTGGCGAAGGCGGTGGCGCGGAGCCAGCGCTGGGCGGAGCAGTGCAAGGCGATCGCGACGGACAGCGGGTTTCTCGGTGCCGGGCATCACGTGTTTGCGATCGTGCAGGGGTCGACCTTCGACGACCTGCGGCGCGAGGCGGCGGAGGGGCTCGCGGCGTGCGACTTTCCTGGATACGCGGTGGGCGGCGTGAGCGTGGGCGAGCCGGAGCCGGAGATGTTGAAACAGGTGGGCGCGACGACGCCGTTCATGCCGGCCGACAAGCCGCGTTACACGATGGGGCTCGGGACGCCGCCGCAGTTGCTGAAGATGATCGCGCTCGGCGTGGACATGTTCGATTGCGTGCTGCCGACGCGCGTCGCGCGGAACGGCCTGGTCTTCACGCCCGATGGGCCGATGAATTTGCGCAACGAGCAATACCGGAGAGATCCGCGGCCGATCGTGGTGGCGGAGAGCGGAGACGGCAGCGTGGGGGTGGCCAACTACACTCACAATTTCTCGCGCGCCTATCTGCGGCACCTGACGATGGCGGGCGAGATTTTGAGCCCGACGCTGCTGACGATTCACAACCTCCATTTCTTTTTGGATCTGATGGCGCACGCGCGCGCGCACATCGAGGCGGGCGATTATGGCTCGTGGCATCGGGCCTGGATCGAGCGTTACGAAGCGGGCGCGGCGGCGCGGGTGGCGAAGTAAAAGGGTGGGGCTCCCACTCCGTTCAGTCCTCAGCAACGTTGTGCTCGCATCGTGGACGGTCGCGGCTCGGAATCGAGGGCGCTTCACCCTTCCCCCATGCGCACGCTTCTCTGCTGGTTGCCTCTCGCTCTTTTCACTTTGGTCTCCGCGGCCGCTCCGGCGGCGCCGCCGCCGAACATCGTGCTCATCATCGCGGACGATTTGGCTTGGGACGACGTGGGCGCTTTTGGCCATCCGTCGGTGCGCACGCCGCATCTCGACGGACTGGCGCGCGATGGCATGCGGTTCGAGCGCGCGTTTGTCACGGCGAGCTCGTGCAGCCCGAGCCGCTCGAGCCTGATCACCGGAAGGTATCCACATAATACGGACGCGGAGCAGTTGCACTGGCCGCTGCCTGCGGAGCAGGTGACGTTTGTCGACGGGTTGCGGGCGGCGGGTTACTGGGCGGGGGCGGCGGGCAAATGGCATCTCGGCGACGATGCGCGGCGACGTTTCGACGTCGTGCGCGAAGCCGATCCAGCGGGCTACACGCTCGCGACGGGCGCCAAGGCGGGCGACACGAAGATGTCGATGAAGGCGACGGGCGACATCCAGAGCGGCTGCATGGATTGGGTGCCGCTGCTGCGCGAGCGACCGCGCGACCGGCCGTTCTTCGTGTGGCTGGCCGCGCTCGATCCGCATCGCGATTACGAGGAGAAGATCTCGCAGCGGCCGACGCGTCCGGAAGATGTGCTCGTGCCGCGGCATCTGCCGGACACGCCGGCGGTGCGGCGCGAGCTCGCGGCCTATTACGATGAGATCGAGCGGCTCGATCGCTTCGTGGGCGGCGTGCTGGCGGAACTCGACGCGCAGGGCGTGGCGGACAACACGCTGGTCGTTTTCCTGAGCGACAACGGCCGGCCGTTCCCGCGCGACAAGACGACGGTGTTCGAGGGCGGCATCAGGACGCCGTTGATCGTGCGCTGGCCGGGTCGTGCGCCGGCTGGCAGCACGTGCGCGCAGTTGGTGAGCTCGATCGATCTGGCGCCGGGATTCCTCGTGGCGGCGGGGTTGAAGCCGGCGCCGACGATGCAAGGGGTGAGCTTTCTCCCGCTCCTGGCGGATGCGCGGACGCCGATTCGAGGCGAGGTGTTTGCCGAGCAGAACTGGCACGATTATGAACAGCGGAGCCGGGCCGTGCGGACGGCGCACTTCAAACTGATCGCCAACGATTACGTCGACTTGCCGAATACGCCGGGTGCCGACGCGGTGCGGGGTGTCGCCTATCGGGAGATGCAGCGACTGAAGGCGGCCGGGCAGTTGCCGGCGCACCAGCAGCAGTGTTTCACGCTGCCGCGTGCGCGGGTGGAGCTCTACGATTTGCGGAGCGATCCGGGCGAATTTGAAAACGTGGCAGAGCGGCCGGCGTATGCGGCGGTGGTCGCGGACCTGTCGGCGCGGCTGGCGAAGTGGACGAAGGACACGGGGGACGTCGCGGCTCCGCGGCGCACGCCTGACGAGTTCGACCGTGAGAGCGGGGCGCCACTTCCGAATCGGATTCGGCCGCGGGCGGGCAAGGCGGTAATGTGGGGCAAATGAGCGCGTAGTGAGGCGGCACGCCGCCCCGGATGCGGGCTCGCAGGCTCTGGCACGGGAGCAGCTGAATTCGCGGGCTTGCGCGGGCCGCGGCGGGCACCGTAGCGTCGCCGATCATTTTCATGAAGAAAGCGCTTATCACCGGCATCACGGGCCAGGACGGCTCCTATCTCGCGGAGCTTTTGCTCGCGAAAGGCTACGAGGTTCACGGCGTCATCCGCCGCGCTTCGACCTTCAACACGAGCCGCATCGATCACCTTTACCGCGATCCGCACGTGAACGGCGTGAAGCTGTTCCTGCATTACGGCGATCTGGCCGACTCGGTGCAGATGGTGAAGCTGCTTTACGAGCTGCAACCGGATGAAATCTACAACCTCGGCGCGCAGTCGCACGTGCGGGTGTCGTTCGATATTCCGGAGTATACCGGCGATGTCGTGGGCTTGGGTTCGGTGCGCATCCTGGAGGCGGTTCGCGAGGCGGGCCTGGTGAAGAAATGCCGTTTCTATCAGGCGTCCTCGTCGGAGATGTTTGGCAAGGTGCAGGAGGTTCCCCAGACCGAGACGACGCCGTTCTGGCCGCGGTCGCCTTACGGCTGCGCAAAAATGTACGCGTATTGGCTGACGGTGAACTACCGCGAGAGCTATAATCTGCACGCATCGAACGGCATCCTTTTCAACCACGAGAGCCCGCGGCGCGGAGAGACGTTTGTGACGCGCAAGATCACGCGCGCCGCGACCCGGATCAAACTCGGCCTGCAGGAGGCGCTCTACATGGGCAATCTCGATGCGCGTCGCGATTGGGGCTACGCGAAGGAATACGTGGAGATGATGTGGGTGATGCTCCAGCAGGACAAGGCGGACGACTACGTCGTGGCGACGAACGAAACGCACACCGTGCGCGAGTTCATCCAGGAGACCTTCGGCCTGCTGGATCTCGACTGGGAGAAATACGTGAAATACGACGCGCGTTACGAGCGGCCGGCCGAGGTCGAGCTGTTGATCGGCAATCCGGCCAAGGCGAAGCGCCAGCTGGGCTGGGAGCCGAAGGTGAAATTCAAGGAGTTGGTGAAGATCATGGTCGACGCCGATCTGGAGCTTGCGAAACGCGAGGCGCAAATCGCGGCGCTGCCGGTTTTGAAGTAGCGAGTAGTGGGTAGCGAGTAGCGGGCATGTCGGATGCTTGATCACCTCGCTACTCGTTACTCGACACTCGTTACTCGCTACTAAAATGAAACTCTATATAGCAGGTCATAACGGCATGGTGGGCGGCGCGCTCGTGCGGCGGTTCGAGCGCGAGGCAGGGGTATCGCTGCTCCTGCGCACGCGGCGTGAGCTGGATTTGATCAGCCAGGCGGCGGTGGATGCGTTCTTCGCGGCGGAGAAACCGGACGTGGCGATCATCGCGGCGGCGAAAGTCGGCGGTATCCACGCCAACAATACCTACCCGGCCGACTTCCTCTTCGACAATCTCGCCATTGCGGCGAACACGATCCACTCCGCGTTTCGACACGGCACGAAGCGGCTCCTGTTTCTCGGCAGCTCGTGCATCTATCCGAAGCACGCGCCGCAGCCGATGCAGGAAGACGCGCTGCTCACGAGCCCGCTCGAGCCGACCAACGAGGCCTACGCGATCGCGAAGATCACGGGGCTGAAGCTCTGCCAGTATTATAGAAAGCAATACGGCGTGCTCTTCCACTCGGCGATGCCGACGAACCTCTACGGGCCGGGCGACAATTATCATCCGCAGAACTCCCACGTGCTGCCGGCGCTGATCCGGCGTTTCGATGAAGCGCGCGAGGCGGGCAAGCCGGAGGTCGTCGCCTGGGGGACGGGCTCGCCGAAGCGCGAGTTTCTGCATGTCGACGACCTGGCGGATGCGTGCGCCTTTCTCCTGCAGCTCGGGAATCCGCCGGACTGGATCAACGTCGGCACGGGCACGGATGTGACGATCCGCGAGCTCACGGAGACGGTGGCGGCGGTGACGAATTTCCGCGGCCAGATCACGTGGGATAATTCGAAGCCGGATGGCACGCCGCGGAAGTTGATGGATGTGTCGCGGATGTCCGCGCTCGGCTGGAAGGCGCGGATCGCGTTGCGCGAAGGCATCGAGAAGACGTTCGCGAGCTACCAGGCGGAGAAGGCGGCGGGGACGCTGCGCGGGTGAGGGCTTGAAGTAGGGTCAGCTGACGTTACGTTCAGCCCAGATGGAAGCTGCCCGCACGCTGCCGCTGTCGGTCGAGGACTATCTCGCTTTTGAGGAAGTGAGCCAGGTTCGGCATGAGTATATCGGGGGCGAAATCCACGCGATGGCGGGTGAGAGCGTGGCGCATAACACCATTGCGTTGAACATTGCGTCGGCGCTGCGCGGCAAACTCCGCGGCGGACCATGCCGCGTCTTCATTGAAAACGTGAAGCTGCGCCTCGAGGTGGCGCGGGAGGATGTTTTCTATTATCCCGACGTGGTTGTTTCCTGTCACCCGACCGGTGTCGACCGGTTGTTCGTGCGCTTGCCGACGCTCGTGTTCGAGGTGCTCTCACCGAATACGGAGAGCATCGATCGTCGCGAAAAGAAGATGAGTTATCAGCAGATCGCGACCTTGGATGAATACGTGATCGTGGCGCAGGAGCGGCGCGAAGTGACGATTTTCCGGCGGGCGAATCATTGGGTGCCGGAAACGTTCACGGCACCCGAAGCGGTCGTGGAATTTCACTCGGTCAAGCAGTCGCTCACGCTGGCGGAGATTTACGAGGACGTAGTCTGACGTGGTGGCCCCGTGAGTTCGGTGGGGGGAGCGCGGGTTGTGAGGTAACGTGTTTCGGTGGGACGATCGGCAAGGACGTACCGGGAGCTGCCCTGGCGTCCTGCGGCTAGGTCTCGCGCAAATCGCTACAACTTAATTTTTCCCTTTTCGTCTGGCCCGGCGGCGGGGAACCTCCCCGTTTTTCACTGCTCGTAGCGCACTCTTTTTTGCACCGCCTAGAATGATCGTCCGACGGGATCCAGAAATTCACTCCAACGCGCCCGCATCCACCCTGCCCGCGCCGCGTCTCCGGATCCCGCCGCCGCCTCGCTGGGCGTTCGTGCTCGTGGCGCTGGCAGCCTTTGCGTTTCTGCTGCGGGTCTATGCCGGGATCTGGACGCCGGAGCACGGCATCACGAAATTCCTGCGGGTGGGCCAGGAGTTCGATGATCGGGGCACGGCCGTGTTTCGCGCCACGCCGAAGTTCATCGATCCGTTTCCGGCGCATCGTTGGGGCTTCGATGGGCAGCTTTACGCCGAGATGGCGCTCGATCCGTTGCTGCGCGATCCGCACTTGCACGTCGCGCTGGATAACCCGCCCTATCGCGCGCAACGCATTCTGCTCTCGTGGCTGGCGTGGTGCTTCGGGCTCGGGCAGCCGTTCTGGGTGCTCAATGCCTACGCGGCGATGAACCTGATCTTCTGGGTCGGGCTTGCGTGGCTTGCCGGCAGGTTGTTCAGCCCGCTCGGGTGGACCGGGCTCGCCGGTTATGCGGCGGTGCTCGTGACGTGCGGCGTGATCGAGTCGATGCAGGCCTCGCTCACCGATTTGCCGGCGTTCGTGTTGATGCTTGGGGCGTTGATGATCGGAGGGACCGCGGGCGCGGGAGTTTTGGCGCTGGCGGCACTGGCGCGGAGCCCGTCGCTCATCGGATTCGTGGGTCTGGCGCAGCTCACGCCGCCGTGGGGTGAGGCGCTGAGGAAAAATATCCGGCTCGGCCTGATCGCGGCGGTGCCGCTGGCGTTGTGGGCGGCGTATGTGTTGTGGGTGTTTCGCGGCCGCGAGGTGAACTTCGACGGCGGGAATCTCACGCTGCCGTTTCGCGGCATGATGGAAAAACTCGGGGAGTTTTCCGTGACGGCGGTGACGGGGAAGATCCGCTGGCACCGGCTTTTCTTCGAGATCTACAAGAGCTACGATTTGCACGCGCTGCTGACGATCATCTCGGTGGTGACGCAGAGCATCTACCTCCTGCTGCATCGGGAATGGAAAAACCCGCTTTGGCGGTGGGGCGCGGTCGTGGTCGTCTATTTTTCGTGCATCAGCTTCCTGTCCTGGGAGAGCCACTTCACGATCACGCGGCATGCGCTGCCGATCACGCTCGTGTTCAACCTCGTGCTGGCCGCGCGGCGCAGCCGGGCGTGGCTGATCTGGTTTCTCCTCGGCAACTGTTTCGTGCCCTTTGGCGTGCGTTATTTCGACCTCATGCGGGAGTTCAAGACGCCCGCCGCGCTACCGGAATTCGTGATGGTTGCCGCGCCCGAGGCCGGAGCGAAATCGGCGCCGCTCACCGTCCATTATGGTGAAGGGTGGTCGCGGCAGCAGTGGTGGCCGCACACGACGTGGCGCTGGGCTCGCGGACACGCCGCGTCGGTCGTGGTGCACAATGCGGCGGCTGAACCGCTGAAAGCTTCGTTCGCGTTTCTGGCGCGTTCGCGGGTGCCGCGGACCTTTACCGTGCGGAGAAGTGGCGAGACGCTCCTGCGTTCGACGCTGCCGCCCACGACGCGGGTCGTGTCCATCGATGAGGTTGAATTCCCGCCGGGAGAGACGCGACTGGACTTCATCGTGGACGGACCGACGACCGAGACGGATGGGATTCCGGGCGAGGATGTCTCCGGTGAGGTTACGTTCAAGATGCAGGATCCGCGGATCACGATTTCGCGCTAGCCGGCGTCGCACGACGCGAGGGCGGAGTAGCGGGTTGGCGGCGCTGGGTTGTCGGTGCAGGTGTGTCTTCTCGGCGCGCGGTATTTCAACGGATGCGAGTCGGTCTCTTGCTCGTGCTCGTAGGCGCGTGGGTCGCGGAGACCGCGGCACAAGAAATGTGGACGGAGGAAACCAGCGGGACGACGGCGAGCCTCCGAGGAATTGCGCACGGGCTGGGGCAGTTCGTGGCAGTGGGGAGGGGAGGCATCGTGTTGGTATCGACCGATGGCAGGCGCTGGGAAACGCGCGTCAGCGGGACGAGTGCCGATTTGTGCGCGATCGCGCATGCGGCGGCGCATTTTGTGGCAGTGGGCGAGGCGGGCGTCGTGCTGGTTTCAAGAGATGCCGTCGTGTGGCGCCGGGTGGACGTGGAGAGCGGCTACGGGGCGCAGCGACCTTATGTTCCGCGGCGATTGCAGGCGGTCGCGGTGCGGCCGATGGGCTGGTTTGGCGAGATGCACCCGGGTCCGATTGTCGCGCTGGGGGACGCGGGTGCAGCGACGAGCGGGCATCCGATGAGCGTGAAATGGGGAGGACAGACTGAGGCGACGGCGGAATCGTGGCGCGGGCTCGCGTTTGGAACTGGTCACGAAGTGCGCGTGGGCGCGACCGGACTCGTGGCGGGAAATACGGGAGCGTTGCAGGTGATCCGCGCGGGCGTGGAGTTCAATGCAGTGACGTTTGCACGCGAGCAGTTCGTCGCGGTTGGACGCGCCGGGCGGACGCTGCGATCGAATGACGGGCAGGCGTGGCTCGATGCGCAGGCGCCGACTCGCGCGACGTTGCTCGGGGTGGGTTTTTTCAACGACGCGTTCATTGCGGTGGGGGAGGCCGGCACGATCTTGAGGTCGGTGGACGCGAGGCAATGGGCGATGGCGAAGATGGGCGGCGGCCCGGCGCTGCGAGCGGTCGCGGGAGCGGAGGACATCGCGGTGGCGGTGGGCGACGAAGGCGTGATTCTGCGGAGCGTGCTGGCGCAGCGGGCGCCGGAAATCGTGGCGTCGCCGCTGGCGGCGGAGACGGCGGCGGGCGGCGCGGCGGCGTTTCGCGTGGTGGCAGCGGGGTCAGCACCGCTGGCGTATCAGTGGTTCAAGGACGGCCGGCCGGTGTCCGGTGCGACGGAGCAGGCCCTGATGCTTGATCGGGTGGCCATGGACGATGCGGGAGCGTATCACGTGCGCGTGACCAATGCGGCAGGCACGGTGACGAGTGCGGCCGTGGCGCTGACGGTGGCGGCGGGCGCGCGCACGCCGATCGTGGACGAGGGGTTTCGAGCCGATCCGACGTTGCTCGGGCATCCGCTGGCCATGCTTCCGCTGGCGGATGGAGGCGTGGTTGTGGCGATGCGGGACTTTGTCGACCAAGTGCCGCTGCTCGAGGCGCGGCCGCGTTCGTATGTGATCCGGCTGCGCGCCGATGGCACGATCGACGCGGGATTTCGCCGGGGATTTCCCGTGATGGACGAGTTCGAGCAGCGGCCGAATTTCAACGCACCGGTGGTCACGCAACTGCTCGGGCTGGCCGATGGGCGGATCCTGGCGGTGGGCCGCTTCATCGCGTACAACGGCGTGGCGCGCGCGGGCCTGGTGAGGTTGTTTGCCGATGGGGCGGTCGACGAGAGTTTCACGGCGCCGGCCGATGTCTTCGACGCGCGAGAAGGCGCGCTCGCGGCGAAAGCGGCGCTGCAGCGGGACGGGAAAATCGTGGTGCAGACGCCGGCGCGGCAGATTATCCGGCTGCTGCAGGAGGGAGAACGCGATCCGACGTTCGTGGCGGAGCAACCGGTGCGCGGCTTGACCAACGCGTTCGCCATCGGCGCAGACGGGCGGATTTTCATCGGGACGTATTCGATTGAGGGGCGGCGGGAGTCGGTCGTGGCGGCGCTGTTGCCCGATGGGGCGAACGATCCGTCGTTCGTGCCGTTCATGAGCGATCCGGTGGTGAAGCTCCATGCGCTGCCGGATGGAAAGGTGATCGTGGGGACGCGCTTCGATCGCGGACCGTATGCGGGGTGGCCGCCGAATCCGGGGCCGCGTTTCGTGTTTTCCACCTTCCGGTTGCAGGCCGACGGCGCGCTCGATCCGATGTTTGCCGTGCAGCCCGTGGAACTCACGGCGCCGCCGGCGGCGAATGGCGACGTGCTGGTGGGCAACCGGTTTTTCTCGGCCGATGGAGGCGAGGTGGCGGTGAATCTCGGCGTGCGGGCTTCTAATCCGACGGCCGCGGTGCTCGAGCCGGGGGGACGTTTGTGGATCGGCGGCGACTTCGAGGTTTATCACGGCGTGCGAACGCCACGCGTGGCGCGATTGAATGTCGTCGCGAGTGAGAACACGATGGTGCCGCGGATCCTCGCCGCCTGGGCCGAACGGCCGGTGGTGCGTATCCGCGAAACGGTGACACTGCGCGTCGCGGCGATCGGCCCGGGGCCGCTCACCTACGAATGGAGAACCGGCTCATCGCCCTCGTGGGAGGTGACCGCGGAACCGTGGCATGCCTTTACCCCGGACTCGGTGGCGCAGTCGGGCGAGTTTTCGGTGCGGGTGCGAAATGCGGCCGGTGAGGCGACGAGTTTGCGCGGCAGCGTGACGATCGTGCCGGGGGAATTGCGGATCGTTTCCCAGCCGCGGCGAGTGTCGTTGATGGAAGGGCGCGAGGGGCGGATCGCGTTCGAGCTCGCTCCCGGCAGCGCTCCCCAGTGGGGCGAGTGGTATCGCGACGGGATGCCGGTCGCGACCATGAGTTTCGGCGGCGCGCTGGATGGGGGGCTGTCGTATCTCACTTTTGCCAGGGTGGAGCGTGCGCATGCGGGCGTCTACACGGCGCGACTGACCGACCTGCACGGCGCGACCCTGACGACGGAGCCGATTGTCGTCACGGTGGGCGACGCGTCGCGGTTTGTGAATCTGAGCACCCGCGCCCAGGTGGGTGCGGGCGACAAGGTGGCGATCCTTGGTTTCACGGTGCGGGAGGGATGGCCCGTGCGGCGCGTGCAGGTGCGCGGAATCGGGCCGGCACTCGAGCGCTTCGGCGTGACCGACGCGTTGCAGCGACCGCGGCTTGATGTGTTCGACGAGCAGGGGCGGGTGATCGGACGGAGCAACGGCTGGGAAAAATCGATTTTCGCCCCGGAGCAGGACGCGTTGTTCGAGCGGGTGGGAGCGTTTCCGCTCGAACGAGGCGCCGTCGATACCGCGCTGTTGCTGGATCTGCAGCCGGGAAGTTACACGGCGCGGCTTGCGGGCCTCGACGGTGCGATCGGCGAGGGGCTGATCGAGTTGTACGAGGACGACAATCGGTCCGAGCGGATCACCAACATGTCGTCGCGCGTGTTCGTCGGCGACGGCGAGAGTGGGGCGGCGATCGCGGGTTTCGCGGTGGTGGGGCCGGTGTCGAAACGCGTGTTGCTCCGAGCCTCGGGACCGGCGCTGACGGGCTTCGGCGTGGCTGGCGCGCTGGTAGATCCGTGGTTCGAGGTGCGTGCGGCGGACGGTCGCGTGGTGGCGGGGAATGACGATTGGGGTATCGTGACCGGTCGATCGGGCGCGATGGAAGCCGGCACGGTCGAGGAGTTATCCAGGCTTATGGCGGACGTGGGGGCTTTTCCCTTCGCGTCCGCCAGCAAGGACGCCGCGCTCGTCGTGACGCTGCCGCCGGGAATCTATTCGCTGGTCGCCCGCGGGAGTGAATCCGGAGGCGGTGTGGCGCTGTTGGAGATCTACGAAGTGGACGAGTGATTTCGAATGTGCTGCCCGCGGACCTCGTGGGTCGGGAGCGTGCGGGTTACAGAACGTAACAGTGGGACGTCGCCGCGGCGTTCCACTGCGGCCTTGTGCTTTCGGGATTCCTTTATTCCCTCTGACCTTCTCTCATTTTTCATGATCGCTCCCGAGACCTTCAACCACATCGAAAACATCAAGAAGCGCGCCGGCCATCTATGGAGGTTTCTTTGACTGCGATCAAAAGCAGCGTGAGATAGAGGCGATGGAGGGCGAGATGGGTGCGCCCTCGTTCTGGGATAACAACGAGCGGGCGCAGAAGCACATCGCGAAGCTGAATCTATTGAAGAAGTCGGTGCTGCCGGTCGTGGCCTTCCAAAAAAAGGTCGACGACGTCGGGGTCATGCTCGAGCTGGTCGATGCCGCCGAAGGCGCCGAGAAGGAGACCTACGCGAAAGAGCTCGATGGCCAGGTCGATGCGATGATCAAGGAGCTCGACGAGCTCGAGATCGCGTCGTTCCTCACCGGGCAGTTCGACAAGAACAACGCGATCTTCTCGATCCAGGCGGGAGCGGGCGGCACCGAGTCGAACGATTGGGCGGACATGATGTTCCGCATGTACAATCGCTGGGCGGAGCGGCGCGGCTTCACCGTGGAGCTGCAGGACGTGCAAGTCGGCGACCAGGCGGGAATCAGCAAGGCGACAATGCTCATCAAGGGCGAAAACGCCTATGGCTATGCCAAGGCCGAGCGTGGTGTGCACCGGCTCGTGCGGATCAGCCCGTTCGATTCGAACAAGCGGCGGCACACGTCGTTTTGCGCGGTCGATGTGATCGCCGAGGTGACCGAGGAGATCGACATGGAGATCCCGGACAGCGAAATCCGCGTCGATGTGTATCGCTCGTCGGGCAAGGGCGGCCAGGGCGTCAATACGACGGACTCGGCCGTGCGCCTGACTCACATTCCATCGGGCATCGTGGTCGTCTGCCAGAACGAGCGCTCGCAGATCAAGAACCGTGCGACGGCGTTGAACGTGTTGAAATCGCGGCTGTATGAGAAAAAGCAGGACGAGCAGCGCGCCGAGATGGACAAGTTCTACGGCGAGAAAGGCGAGATCGGGTGGGGCAGCCAGATCCGCAGCTACGTGTTGCAGCCGTATCAGATGGTGAAGGATCTGCGCACGGGTATCAGCACGAGCGATACGCAAGGCGTGCTCGACGGCGATCTCGACCGATTCGTGAACGCCTGGTTGCGCGCGGGCTGTCCGCGCCACCGGAACAAGGACATCCAGATGGAGGAGTAGCGCCGCCGGTGCTGCAAAATCGCGCTGAAGGCATTTGCTTCAGCGTTCAGCAAATGACCTCTCTTTCCTTCGATTCGATTCAAGCGGCGCTCAGCGCGACGCCGATGTTCGAGGCGAAGACGTGGCAGCTCTCGCCCGAGGCGTGGCCGCTGACAAGGGAGCAGGTGACGCAGCTCGAGGCGATCGGCGTCGCGTGCTACGAGTTTCACCAGGCGCTGGAGACGCTTTATCTGCGTTCGGCGACGGGAAAAAACCTGCTGCGCAACAAGCCGCTGCTGGCGCCGTGGGTGGCGGATTATCTCGATCGCGGCAAACCGGCCGCGCTCGTGGCGCACGCGCGCGACAAGAAGAACCGCGGCACGTTTCCGCCGGTGTTGCGGCCGGATTTGCTGCTGACCGACGAGGGCTTCGTGTTGACCGAGCTCGATTCGGTGCCGGGCGGGATCGGGCTCACGGCGTTTCTCAACCGCCTCTACGGTGGAGAAACTCCCGGCACATCGCCCATCCTCGGCGCAGGCGATGCGATGATTAAAAACTTCTACGCTTCGCTCGCGGCGCTGCGGCCCGAGGCGCGAAATCCCGCGATCGCGCTTGTGGTGAGCGACGAGGCGGCGACGTATCGTCCGGAAATGCAGTGGCTGGCGCTCCAGCTGCAGTTGCAGGGCAAGCGGGTGTTTTGCCTCCGGCCGGAGGATATCTTCCCGCTGGAGGATGCGCTCTTCTTCGACGTCGAGGGCAATCCCGAGAAGATCGACATCATCTACCGGTTTTTCGAGCTGTTCGACCTCGAGAACATCCGCACCCAGAAATTCATCTTCGAGTCGTGGGAAGCGGGTGAAGTCGCGATCGCACCGCCGATGCGGCACTTCCAGGAAGAGAAGCTCGCGCTGGCGTTGTTCCACCATCACCTGCTGCAGGAATATTGGGCGGAAGCGCTGAGCGGGCGGGCGTTGAAGTTGTTGCGCACGTTGATCCCGTCGTCGTGGGTGATGGACCCGGCGCCGTTACCGCCTGGTGCGGTGCTCGATGGCCCACGTGCGGCCAATCGTCCGCTGAACGACTGGCGCGACCTGAGCAACGCTTCGCAGAAGGAGCGCGATCTCATCATCAAGATCAGCGGGTATCATGAAACGGCGTGGGGCGCGCGCAGCGTGGTGCTCGGGAGCGACTGCTCGCGGGAGGAGTGGCAGCAGGGCGTGGAGCGGGCGATGGAGCTGGCGCCGACGAATCTCCACGTGCTGCAAACTTACCGGAAACCGCGGTTGATCGAGCATCCGGTGTTCGAGCCGGCGGCGGGGCAAGAGGTTGCAACGGGTGCGTCGCCCGTGCCCCGCACCAAGCCGGGCCGCCTCCGGTTGTGTCCGTATTATTTTCTCGTCGAGGGTGCGCCGCGGCTTTCCGGTGCGCTCGCGACGTTTTGCCCGCCGGACAAGAAAATCATCCACGGCATGCAAGACGCCGCCTTGCTTCCCTGCCGCGTTTTGGCCTAAACGACGCCCGTGCCTACTCCAGCCGGGCCCCGTTCGAATCGAATCATTTCCCGAAAAAACCGCGCCCTGCTCGCCGCGGCGTGGGTGGCGCTCGGAGCGGCCAACGGGGTGGCGCCCCTGCGAGCGCAGGCGGATCTCACGACGGTTCGCGCCCGGGCGGAGCAGGGCGATCCCGAGGCGCTGAACGCACTCGCGAACGCCTACGCGAATGGCCAGGGCGTCGCGCAGAGTTTCACCGAGGCCCTGCGGCTCTATCAACAGGCGGCGGAACGCGGGCTGGCGGCGGCGCAATTCAACCTCGGCATGATGCACGAACTCGGTCGCGGCGTCGCGGCCGACCTGCCGACGGCGTTCAAGCATTACCTGAAGGCGGCGGAGCAGGGCTTCGCGCCGGCACAGTTCAACGTCGGCAACATGTTTGCCGGGGGCATCGGCGTGAAACAGGATTACTTCGAGGCCGCGTTGTGGTTTCGCCAGGCGGCGGATCGTGGGGTGCCCGAGGCGCAGTACAATCTCGCGCTTGCCTACGAGCTGGGGCGCGGCCTCGCGAAGGACGAGCCGTCGGCGCAACGCTGGTACCGCGCGGCCGCGGACCAGGGGTATTCACGTGCCCAATACAACCTGGCGCTGATGCTCGAGGAGGGCCGCGGCTCCGCGCCCGATCCGAAGGCGGCGGTGGAGTTTTACCGTCTGGCGGCGCGGCAGAATTTCGCGCCGGCGCAAAACAACCTCGGCATCCTGCTCGCGGAAGGCCGCGGGGCGCCCGCGAATCTCATCGAGGCTTACACCTGGCTGGCACTTGCGGTGGAGAACGGCGCGAAGCCGGTCGGCCGCGATCTCGTCGCGCAACAGCTTTCCTCGGCGCAGTTGGCTGAAGCCAACATCGCGGTCGCGAAGCTGCGCGCGCAGCTCGGCCTGCGCGATCCGGCGCCCGGTGCAAACGCGGTTGTGGCCACGGCGGGTTCGGGCGGTGCGCCGGCTCCGGCATCATCACCGGGCCGTCCGGTGTCGGCACCGGTGCCCGGATCGCCTCCGCCCGAAGTCGTCGCGCTCAACACCCGCATCGTCGCCGCGGAATCCGAGGTGGAGCGCCTCCGGGCGGAAAACGCACGGCTGGCAGAAGCAGCCCGAGCCGCGTCCGCGGCCGCTCCCTCGCGTGCGGACACGGGAGCAACGCCGCCGGCCGCGGGAACAGTCGATCCTGCGACGCTCACTGCCGCCACGCTGCAACAACTCGCCGCCAGCGACGCCCGGATCGCCAAGCTCATCGCGGACAACGCGCGGCTGAACGAAGACGTCAAACGCTCGACGATCGAGCTGACACAGCTCGGCCGGCAATTACGGCTCGCGCAGCAAAAGGGTCAGAGCAGCAAAGACGGAGGCGCAGGCGCAGCCGCCGAGTTGCGAACGGCGAATGAGAAACTCACGGCCGAGAAAGCCGCGCTCGAGAAACGCGTCGCGGAGCTCAACGCCAGACCCGTCGCCGATCCCGAGGCGGCGCAGACGATGCGCGCTCAGTTGGGTGAGGCGCTCGACGAATTGACGAAATCGCGCCAGGCCAGCGAGGAACTGAAGGCGCAGTTGAGCGCGGCGCAGCAGGCACTGGCCGAGCGGACGCGCCAGCTCGAGGGAGAGTTGCAGCAGGCGAAGGAAGCGCTCGTGACGGCGCAGGCGGCCGCGACACGTGCCGCCGACGAAGCGGCCACGAAAACGAAGGCCGCTCGAGCGTCAGCCACTGGCGAGCAGGGCGAGCTGGAAAAGCTCCGCGCGGCACTTGCCGCGGCGCAGCGCGAGCAGGCGGGAACTGCAGCCGTGGCGCAGCGGCTGCGGGATTTGACCGAGCAGCTCGAGGTCGTGTCGACGGAACGGGATCGCCTTCTCCAAGCCCAGGCCACAGTCGGACCGACGCGTGAAGCGCTGGCGGAGGCCACGCGCCAGCGTGATGCCCTGGCGACTGAGAAGAGCGCGGTCGAGCAGAGGCTGGCGCAGACGAGCACGAAACTGGAGGCGCAGCTTGCGCTTGGAGAGAAGCTCGAGGAGTCGAACGCGAACCTTGGCGCGCGGTTCGATGCGGTGGTCGCGGAGCGCGATCGTCTTGCGGCCGCGATGCAAGACGCGAGCGGCACTCGGGAATCGGTCGAGAAACTCGGGCGCGAACTGGAGACGGCGCGCCGGACCGTGGGCGAGCTGACGGCGAAGAACGACAGCCTGCAAAAGGACCTCGAAGTTTCGAAGCAAAGCGCGGCGGCGGCGCTGGCGGCGCAGGCGGCGGCGGCGAAAGCCGGACCGTCGGACGCGCTGCAACTCGAGATGCAGACGATGCAGAATCACGTCCGCACGCTCGAAACCCAACTCGACGAAGACCGGAAAAATTCTGCGCGCGAGATCGCGACGCTGGCCTCCCAACTCCAGAACGCACGGGAAACGAGTCGCGCGCTGGGAGAAGCGAATCGCTCGCTCGTCCAGGCCAGGGGCGCCGATGAGTCCGCCACCAAGGCGGAGATCGAGGAGGCGAAGACGCGGTTGAAAACGGCGCAGGCCGAGTTGGAGACCATGCGAGCGGAGCAGACCCGGCTCCTGGCCGAGCTCGAGGCGCGAACACAGAAGCTTGCGCCGCTCGAGCAGGCGGCCGAGGCGGCGAAGGCGGAAGCGGAAAAGGCGCGCCGCGACTACGCGGAGCTGCACGCGATGCATACGCAGGCGGAACGCGCGGCGGCGCAGCACGGCTCGGCCGTCGCCGAGTTGACCGGCCTCAACGAAAAGCTGGCGAACGAGAAAACCGCGTTCGAGACCGAGCTGGCGAAAGCGCGCCAGATTGCCGGACAGGCGCAGAGTGAAGTCGCGGAATTGCGGAGCCGCATGACGGCGGGCGATCGCGCGTTGCAGGACCAACTCGGCAAGATCAACGGTCTGATGGCCGCGAACGAGACGTTGCAGGCCGGATTGAAAGAGCTTGGCGCGCAAGCGGAGGCCTTGCGCGCGGAGAATGCGCGCCTGGCGAGCGCGGGCGAAGTGGTGGGGACGGTCCGGGCGGAGCTTGACGATGTGAAAGCCAGGCTGGCGGAGGCAAAAAAATCGGGCGAGCAGCACGGGGCGACGGTCGCGGAGCTCACCGCCACGAATGACCGGCTCGCGTCCGAGGTGAAGGAGTTGCAGGGGCGGCTCGAAACCTTGCGCGCGGACAACGCGCGGCTGGCGCAGAGCGAGGTGGCGCGGCAGGAAGCCGAGCAACGCGTCGCGAGCTTGAGCGCGACGGCGGCGCAGGTTGCGACGGCGCAACGCGAGCTGGCGGGGGCGCGTGAGGAGATCGCGCGTCTTAACGAAACCGTGCAGGCGCTCGATCGCGATCGATCGACCCGCGTGGCGCAGTTGCAGCAGGAGAACGCGGCGATCGCGGCGCGTTTGCGTCAGGCGCAGGGAACGCTGGACCAAATCGCTTCGGCGGCGCGCTTCATGAATCCGGGGGCGGGCGCCAGCGCGCCGGCCGCTCCCACGCCGAAGCCGGCATCGGCTGCGACGCCGATCGTGCCGGCACCGCGGATCCACACCGTGGCCGAGGGCGATTCGCTGACGCGAATCAGCGTGCGCTATTACGGCACAGGAAATCGCTGGCAGGAAATCTACGAGGCGAACCGCGAAAGCCTGCGCGGCGAGAATGCGTTGCGGCCGGGGCAGCGGTTGAGGATTCCGTAAGCGGGTGGAAGGCGCAGCGGAAGTGGTGGGACCCCGACGCTCACGGGCGAGACGCCCGTGCTACCTCAAACGACGGGCGGGCGCCCGTGCTACGGGGATGGGCGGCTTGCGCGTGATCGACGTAGCATGGGCGTCCCCGCCCATGGATCGGAACAATCGCGGGAAAGGCGCAGCCCCACTCGCCGACGTGCACCGATCGGACGCCTGCGGGTGGAGTTTACCTGGACAGCGACTTTAGGCGGCGACGGCTTTGCGGGTGGGCGAAGGCGGATTTGTCTTTGCCGTTTCCGCGAGCTGCGCGAAGAAGGAATCCCGGCGTTCGCGCGCCACCCGAATGTCCTTTGTGCCGAGCGAGCGGCGGATCCGCTCCTTGGTGAACGGCGTGGGATGCACGGTGTAGTGCAGGAACCAGGTGCCGTGGTTGTTCCACAGGTGGTGATTCGGATTTTCCGCGCGGACGCGGATGCCGGACAGTGCGGTGAGGGCGTTCATGATGCGTGATTTTCTTTGTGGGAGTTATCGCGCCTCAGGCTTGAAAACAAAAAACCGACCTAGGCATCAGGTCGGTCTCGTCTTCGGGAGCGTTCTTGGTTCGAGACTCAAGGTGAGCCTCGCACATCCGGGGTCTCCCCCGATCCACCGTGGCCGCTCCCGGCCCGGTTGGCGGAGTCGGCTTGTTAAGGCCGGCTCGTTCCTGATGCGAACGAGAACCTGAAGATCGGTTCTTCTTCGTCCAGCCTTTTTTTCCGGATTTTTGTCATAGCCGGAACGCTGGAGGAAACCGCTCAGATCCGTCCAAATCACCTGGGCGAACCCCTGGCCGCGACCGGAGCCGATACAGGCTGAGACCGCTGCGCCGGTGCGAAACGCGGGTTATCGCGCGTGCTCTTTCGCGTAATGTTCGCGAAGCAGATCGTGACCGAAATCGCCCTTGAAATCGCGCACGGTCGTGTGGACGTGGTTTCCCTTGCCCTGGAAATTATCGAACTCGATGAGGAACGTCGGGCCTTGGATGCGATAGTAGGTTTGGTGGCTGCGATCGAGTCCGCCCGCCCAGGCGAACGTGATCTGGTCCGGCCCGGCGGTGTGGATTTTCGCGAGGGCTTCGTTGGCGAGATCGGGTCGCCAGCGGTTCAGGTAAAGCTTCACCAATCCCACGAGCATCTCGCGCTGCCGTGGGGTCATGTCCGCGGCCGAGAGGCCGGCGGGGGAGAGCGGCTCGACGCGTTTCTTGTTGGTGGTGAAAATCTCCTTCACGGGCTGGCTCGAGAAGATCGCGGTCTTGCGCTGCGATTCGTCAAGCGCGTTGACGAGGGCCAGTCCGAGATCCTCTTCTTCGCCGAGCACGCGTTCGCCCTTCCGCGGTCCGGCTCGCACTTCGGCGGGATTGCTGCCGATGAACGACGGCGCGAAGAACACATGCTTGCCGTCGACGACGGTGAAGTTGAACGAGAGATGATGGCCTTCGAAGCGCCAGCCCCAGGATTTGTCGGGCGTGGGCTCGCCGAAGATTGTGACGAAATAACCGGTGGGATCGCGGCGGCCGGTGGTGTCTTTCTCCAGTTCTTTGAGCACCAGCTCGAGCGCCATGACCGCTTGTGCGCGGGCCATGCCGGTGTGGCTGAGGCCGGTGCGAAGCAGCGCGAGACCGAGCGCGGCTTGTTGCGTCGACATGCTTCTGATCGGCAGGCCCTGGCGCGCGATCGGCACGAAGTTCCAGTTTTCGCGTTCGGCATCGGTCAGCGCGTAGGTGGCTTGTTTCTGCTGGTCGGCGTTCAGGGCGGCGAGAAAGGTCTTTGCGGCGGCAGCCATTTCGGCGGCGGCTTCGTGAGCGCGCACGAGTGGTGCGACGAGCATGAGCGTGAACGAGAGAAACAGGCGAGGGGTGGAGCGCACGTGAGTGTTTAAGCGAGAAACGGGACTTGGGCGCAAGGGCGCAGCGGTCGCGTGCGCCGTGCTGAACACAGCTACATGGCGCGCCAGGCGCTTTGTGAGCGGACTGGCGCCGTTCGTCACGACGCGCTTGCCGTCGGGCAACCTGAGCTGGTCAATGAAACCTCGAGCGCTACAACTCGTCTCGGGGGCGAGTTCATCTCGTTCTGCTTCGTTCTTTAATTTCCGGTCGCCGCGTTTCCGCACGCCACCATTCGCATAGCGCGGCGGCCGACCAGCGAGACCCCTCGGGCGCGGTGAAGGCCGCTCCCGCCCACTGGACCCGTTTCCGACGGACCAGTGGGTCCGGGGCATGCGATAGCGAACACCGAAAATCGATTTTCCAGGGGCGGCTTTGGTCCGTGCCCTGTTCTCTGGATAACAAAAAAAATCGCGGCGTAATGTACAGGCAAAGCATTGCGCCGCGATCCTCCGGCAGGCGCGGAGCCGCTGGGTACGGGGGCGATCCTGTCCGGGGCGGACGTGAAACAGTTGCGCCGGCGGACGGCTCGCGTTTCGTGAAGCGGATGGAATCCGTCACCACGCCTGCTCCCGTCGCCGCGCCGGTTCCGCTCGGGCTTCCGGAGGGGGTGCGAGCGGGCAACGAGAACTTGATCCAATTGACCGAACCCGCGGGCAAGAAGGTCAACGCGCTCATCGCGCGCGAGCAGCAGGGCGCGTTGCTGCGGGTTGCGATCACGGGCGGCGGCTGTAACGGGCTGAGCTACAAGATGAAATTCGTCCCGGAGCCGAAGCGGGGTGATATTCTGGTGCGCACGGCGGGCGTGAGCGTCCTGGTCGACAGCAAGAGTGCGCTCTATCTGAAAGGCACCCGGCTCGATTACTCGAGCGCGATGGTGTCAGGCGGGTTCAAGTTCTCGAACCCCAACGCCAAGGCGAGTTGCTCGTGTGGCGAGAGCTTTAGCGTGTGAGCCCTCCGGTCTTCGGATTTGACGGAATCGGTGCCGAGAAACCGTTCCACCGCGAGCCGGCGATGAAAACCGGTCAGACGGTTGGTTTCAACCCGGGCGGCTTGATTCAGGCTTTTCCCTAGCCAAATAACCCTTGCCCCGGCGACGCTTCCCAGCGAGAAGGCACGCCGACCAGATACCAGTCCAACCCTTATTGATGGCAACTTCGTTTCCTTCCGCCGGCGGCCGCCCCGGCTCTTATCAGCGTCGCAATGTCGACCCGTTCGCGGCTATTCGCCGCAACCACCGCATCAAAGTTCCGCAGGTCCGCGTGATCTCGCCCGAGGGCAAACAGCTCGGGATTCTGGATACACCGAAGGCCATTAATCTGGCGTTGGAAAACGGCCTCGATCTTGTCGAGGTCGCGCCGAATGCCACACCGCCGGTGTGCCGCATCATGGATTTCGGCAAATACGTTTACGAGGAGCAGAAGAAGCACTCGCACGCGAAATCCACGGCGAGCAAGATCAAGGAGATCGAGTTCACGGCGCGCATCGAGCAGCACGATTACGAGACGAAGCTGCGTCATGCGGAAGAATTTCTCGACCACGGCAACAAGGTGAAAATGCGCCTGAAGTTCCGGGGCCGTGAAATGGCGCATACGGATATCGGCTTCAACGTCATGAAGCGCGCGGTGAAAGATCTCGCGAGCATGGGGCATCCGGATGCCGACCCGAAGCTGATCGGCCGTAACATTCATGTGATGCTCACGCCGTTGCCGCCGAACAAGCGCAAGCCGCGGTTCCATGAGCGGGCCGAAGGTCATATACCGGACGATGCCGAGCCTTCGCACGGAAACGGTGACTCCAATGGGAGCACGCCGGGTTCCGACTCGAATCCGCCGATGCCACACTCGTAAGTCGCGGCCGCCATGTTTCCGGCGGCAACGCGCAGCGTCCTTCTTGCCACGGTCTTCTTGCTGGGGTTGGCCAGTGCATGGGCCGCCTCGGCCGCGCGCAAGCCGCCGGTCCGGCCCGCCACGTCGATCTGGCTCGGCGGCACGGAGTATATCGATCTTGCGACGTTCTGCGCGCGTTACGGGCTGAAGCCCGAGAAGTCGTCGACGCGACGCGCGGTCTACAAGAGCAGCTGGACCTCGCTCGATTTTGAAATCGATTCGCGCGACCACCTCATCAACGGCGTGAGGGTTTACACGGGTGACTCCGTGCGAAGTCACCGTGGCCGGGTGTGGCTGTCGCAGATCGATGCCGATGTGTTGATCACCCCGATCCGCCGTCCCGGCACCAATCAGGCGCGCATTCCCGGGCTGAAGAAAATCGTGATCGATCCCGGTCATGGCGGACGCGACCCGGGGAAGGTCAATACCCGGGTGTCGATCCTCGAGAAGAACGCCGCCCTCGACACGGCACGCCGCGTCCAGGTGCTGCTGGAGAAACAGGGCTACGATGTCGTGCTCACCCGAAACGACGATCGCTACCTCGATCTGGCGGATCGCGCCGAGATCACGCAGCGGGCGCGTGCCGATTTTTTCATCAGCATTCATTTCAACTCCGTCGAGGTGGGGGCCGAACGGGTGACGGGCGTGGAAGTGTTCTCGCTCACGCCGCATCATCAGTTTTCCACCAGCGACGCCGCGCGCGAGGACGCGGCGGAGGCGAAACGGACGAATCCCGGCAATCGTTTCGACCACTGGAATGCCGTCGCCAGTTACGGCATGCATCGCGCGATGATCGAGACGCTCCGGGCCACGGACCGCGGGCTCAAACGCGCGCGCTGGAAGGTGCTCGTGCTGGCCTCGTGCCCGGCGACGTATGTGGAAGCCGGATACCTGTCGAACCATGACGAGGCGCGAAAAATCGCCACACCCGCGTATCGGCAGAAAATCGCCGAGGCGATCGCGCACGGGGTGCGCGATTATGCAGCGGTGCTGACCGCGGCCCGGAAGCGGGCGTGAGGGTGTAGTCTGCGGTAAGGTTTTGAGACGAAACCCGGCGGCCAACGACTGAGTGGCCTGCTCGGGAGGGCGGGAGTTCGATTCTGCGCTTCGCCCTTGGGCTGAAATCTGTCAACTCGTGACTCATGCGTTTACGTCCGCTGCTTGTCGCCGCCAGCCTGGTCGTCGTCACGTCCGCCGCCCGTGCGTGGGATTACGAGGGGCATCGCATCGTCAATCAACTGGCGCTCGCTTCGCTCCCGAAAGACTTCCCGACCTTCGTGCACGCCGTGGCGCACGCCGAGCGCATTGCGTTTCTGGCGGGTGAGCCCGATCGCTGGCGCAACGTGCCCGACCTGCCGTTGAAGCATGCCGCCGGGCTCGAGCATTATTGCGACATGGAGTACATCACCGATGCGGGCCTCGATTGGGCGACGGTGCCTTCGTTTCGCTATGACTTCGTCGTGCAGTTCGCCGCGGCGCGGAAGGTGCACGCGGACAAGTTTCTCCCGTTCGATCCGGCGCGGAACACGGACCGCACCCGCGAGTGGCCCGGCTTCGCGCCGTGGGCGATCACGGAATATTTTGGCCGGCTGCGCTCGGCGTTTTCGTATCTGAAGGTGTTCGAGGAGCTCGGCACGCCTGACGAGATCATGAATGCGCAGGCGAACATCCTCTACGTGATGGGCGTGATGGCGCACTACGTGGGCGATTGCGCGCAGCCGCTGCACACCACGAAACACCATAACGGCTGGGTCGGGGCGAATCCCAACGGCTACACCACCTGGCGCGGACTCCACTCGTGGGTGGATGGTGGCATCATCGCAAAGACCGGTTTGCGCGCGCCTGCACTGGCGCCGCGGATCACCCCGGCGACGCCCATCTCGATCGCGGCGCGGAGTGACGGACGCGATCCGATGTTCGTCGCGGTCGTCGAGTATCTCGCGGGGCAGCACCGGCAGGTCGAGCCGCTCTATCGGTTGGAAAAAGCAGGCAAACTCGGCCACGGCGCAGACGGCGTCGTGGCGGATGAGGCGCGGGCGTTCATCGAGCATCGCCTGCTCGAGGGCGGCCAGATGCTCGGCGCGATCTGGCTGACCGCTTACCGTAATGTAGTTCCGGATACGTATCTCCGTTCCGCCCTGATTCGGCGGCAGACGGGCGGGCCCGCGCCGGCGGCGAGCCAGGCTGGCACGTCGAAGCCGACGAAATGAGGAACGGGGAAATGGTCGTGATTCAGCATCGTCTGGTGGTGGCAACGCACGCCTCGGCTGGAACCCGGGAGCACGTCGCGCGGTGAACGTCACGTCGCTGCTCCTTGTTGCGCTCGGTGGCGCGATCGGCTCCGTGGTGCGGGCGCTTGCAAGCTACGCGATCCCGGCGGGCCGGCTGCCGTGGGCCACGATCGCGGTCAATATCGCGGGCTCGCTGCTCATCGGCGCACTCATGGCGCGCTTCGTCGCGACGAGCGCCGAGGCGGGGCGGGCGCATGCGTTCTGGGTGGCGGGCGTGTGTGGAGGCTTCACAACGTTCTCGGCGTTCAGCTGGCAGACGTTCGCGCAGCTCGAAAAAGGCCATTGGTGGCTGGCGGGCGGGCATGTTCTCCTCTCGGTCGGGTTGTGCATCGTCGCGACGTGGCTGGGGTGGAGGCTGGCGCGATGAACGGCGCGGTCGGGCTGGCTCGGAGAGCCAGCCTCACCATGTTTTTTGCAGTTGCGGTAGTATTGGCCTTGCGACTTTCGGCGCCGGCAAACGCGGCAGGGAATCACACGGACAGCCTCGCTGCCCGCGTCATCGTGCTGGCGAACAGCGACGATCCCGACTCGCTGCGGATCGCGCGCCACTATGCCGCGGCGCGCGGTGTGCCCGCCGCCAATCTGATCGCGTTGAAGCTTCCGCACGGGGAGACGATCACGTGGCGGGAGTTTGTCGCCGTGCTGTGGCAGCCGTTGATCGAGCAACTCGTGCGCGAGCGATGGATCGATGCGATTCCGATGGCGCTGACGGATCCGGTGGGGCGGAAGAAATATGCGGTGCACGGTCACCGCATCGCCGCGCTCGTGGTGTGTCGCGGCGTGCCGTTGAAGATCGCGCACGATCCGGCGCTGTCGGCCCCGGCGCTGCCGTTCACGAATCGCGCGGAGTTCCGCACCAACGCGAGTGCCGTCGATGCCGAGCTGAGCCTGCTGCCGGCGCCGAATTACAACATCAACGCGTTCGTGCCTAATCCGCTTTTCCAGAACGACCGTCCGGGCGACGTCGTGCGCCACATCGTGCAGGTCGGACGGCTCGACGGACCTTCCGCGGCTGACGCCCTCGAACTCGTCGATCGCGCGATCGCGGCGGAACGGAGCGGATTGCTCGGGCGCGCCTACGTCGATCTGAGCGATCGCGATCCGGTGGGCAACGAATGGCTTGAAGCGGTGGCGCGCCAGTTGCACGACTTGGGTTTCGAGCCCGCGGTGGATCGCGATCCCGGCACGACTCCGTCCACGGCGCGGTTCGATGCGCCGGTGCTTTATTTTGGGTGGTATTCAGGAAACTTGGACGGGCCGTTCGCGCTGCCTGGGTTTCAGTTTCCGCCGGGCGCGATCGCATTGCACATTCACAGTTATTCGGCAGGCACGCTCCGTTCCACGACGAGCGGGTGGACAGGGCCTTTCGTCGCTCGGGGTGTCACGGCGACGGTCGGAAACGTCCACGAGCCTTATCTGCAATTCACGCACCGCCCGAATCTGCTGCTGCGCGCGCTCGCGCGGGGCGCGACCCTGGGGGAGGCGGCGTATTACTCGCTCAATGCGCTGAGCTGGCAGGCGGTGTTGGTGGGCGATCCGCTGTACCGGCCGTTTGCGGTCTCGCTCGAAGCCCAGATGGCGAAGCGGGCGCAACTGCCGCCGCTGCTCGCCGGCTACGCGGTGTTGCGGCGGATGCGGGAGCTCGACGAGGCAGGTCGGGCCGACGAGGCGACTGCGCTCGCGATCCGAAGCCAGCGTGAGATTCCGAACCTCGCGGTGGGATTCGCAGTCGCGACGCGATTGCACGAGGCGGGCAACGTCGAGGCGGCGGGAAACGCGCTGGGTTTCGTCGCGTTGCTGAAATCCTTCTCGACCGACGAGTGGGCCCTCGCGGCGGAAGCGGCACGGCTGCTCGCGGCGTGCAAGCGCGCGACACGTGCGGTCGAGGTGTGGCGAACGTTGTTGGCGCTCGAGCGCGTGCCGCGTGAGCTGCGCCTGTCGTGGCTGCGCGAGGCGGAAGCGGCGGCAAAATCCGCGCGGGACATCGCACAAGCAGGCCGTTGGGCGCGCGAAATCGCGGAGCTCACGGCGCCACTAGAAAAAAAGTAGCCCGGCTCGGGAGAGCCGGGACTGGAGGGGAGCGACTCGAGGGCAGTCGCACATTTGATCCCGCTTCTGCCGAAGCGGGCTACGCTCGATCTCGATCAGACCTGGTCGACGATCCGATCGGCGAGGCCGTAGGCGATCGCTTCCTTCGCGTTCAGGTAGAAGTCGCGATCGGTGTCTTTGTTGATCTGGTCGAGCGGCTGGCCGGAAGCGGTGGCGAGAATCTGGTTCAGCTCCTGGCGGAGTTTTTCCATTTCCTTCGCCTGAATGTTGATGTCGCTCGCGGGGCCGATCATGCGGCCGGAAATCAGCGGCTGATGGATCAGCACGCGTGAATGAGGATACAGCAGACGGCGGCCTTTCTTGGCGCCGGAGAGCAGGATCGATCCCATCGAGGCAGCCATGCCGGTGACGACGACCGTGATCGGCGAGGTGACGAGCTGCATCGTGTCATACACCGCCATGCCGGCCGTGATCGAGCCGCCGGGCGAGTTGATGTAGAACGTGATTTCTTTGCCGGGCGCGTCGGACTCGAGGAAGAGGAGCTTCTCGGTGAGATCCTTCGCGGTCTCATCGGTCACTGCGCCCCAGAGGAAGATTTTCCGCTGCTCGAGGAACTTGCGCTGGATCATCATCGCGACCGGCGCGTTCTTCTTCATCAGGTTTTCGTCCTGCTTCTTTTCGTCGTCGTCATCATCATCGTCATCATCGAGACGCGGGAGCGGGGCGGAGAGTCCGGGCTGAAGATTGTCGAAATGCATAGGCGCCGAACGTTGAGCGGCTTGTCGGGATTGGCAAGCCGGCGCGACTACGTCGCGAAGATCCAAGATCCAAGATTCAAGCTCCAGAGAATGGCCAAGCATCAATGGCCAATCGGTAATCGCGATTGGTGTTTAGAAACTGGCGGTTCTCTGGATCTTGGCGCTTGGATCTTCTACTGGGTCGTCTTGTCGGCCGCGGGATTCGACTTCGCGGCGTTGTTCCAAACCGCCAGCACGTCGGGCGAGCCTTGGGCACGGACGCCGTTGTCGTTGAGGATCTCCTCGGTGGCGGATTCCATTTCCTGGCGCGGAAAGACCGGCGTTTCGAATTTCCGACCGGCAAATTCGAAGACGACAAACTCGTCCTTCAGGTCGCGGAGGGTGGAGACGAGGTGCGGCAGATTTTTGATGGCGATGCCGTTGACCGTCTTCACGACGCTCGACTGGGTTTGCGAGTAGCCCTTGGAAAGCTTGTGCGGGAAAAACGGCGACGCGACGACGACGAGCGCCTCGCCTTCGAAGGCTGGTCGATCAGAGCGGCGAATCGACAACGGGCTGCCGGCGGCGGCGAAGGGGACGGCGGCGTTGTTCAGGCCCGCAAGGAAGAGCTGCGTGGCGGTTGAGAATACAAGCGGACCGTAAACGAAATAGGACGGATAGGCGCCTTGCAGATCGGGAATCAGAAATGGCCGGTTCGGGGCGACGGGTACCTCGAGTTTCACTTCTTTGCCGGCTCGCACCACGGTCAGCGGCACGCGGTTTTCGCGGGCGATTTTCTGGAGCATGTATTGGAAACGTACCCGGATGCCGCCGACTTTGATCATGCCTTCGTTGTCGATGGGCGTTTCGCCGATGCGGGTGATGATGTCCCACGGTTTGAGCGGATACGACGGATCGCGATTGTCGGTTTCAGTGACGATCATGCCGTCGACGCCGCGGCCGACTTTGAGGAACGAGCGCAACGCGGGATTCTCGAACGTCTGCAGCGAATCGAACATCGCGGGCTTCCCGTCGTAGGAGCCATCGGCTGCATCCTGCAGGAACAGCTCGATCTCCTCGGAAGGAATGATGTAGCCGATATTGTCGCCGCCGCCGAGACGGCTGAAGGCGAGGCCGATGACCTTGTCGTCGGCGACAGCGGGACCGCCGCTGTTGCCTGGATTGATGGCGGCGTCGATCTGGATGCGCAGGCCGGAGGTCGGGAAATTATATAGCGTGAAATCGATCCGCGACACGATCCCCTTGGTGATGGAGAGATTGGTGCCGCCGGTGGGGAAACCGTAGACGAGCACCGAGTCTTTCACGGCCGGAAGCTTCGTTGCGCGAGGCAGGGGCGGGCGCGTGTCGAAGAACGACTCGTCATCGAGCTTGAGGATCGCGAGGTCGATGCCTTGCGCGATCGTCTCGACGGTGGCCGAGATCTTGTCGCCTGACTGGTTGGCCTGCACCTGGACCTGGCTCGCGTAGAGGACGACGTGCGCGTTGGTGAGAATGCGTTTGCCCTCGATGATGATGCCGGTGCCGGTCGATTCGCGCGGTCCCTGCTTCGTCCAGGGTTTGTAGGGATCGGGATAACGCGCGGTGGAGAAGATCTTCACCACGGAATTTTCCACCACCGCGGTCGAGGTGGCGGTCGGGATTGCGCGCGGGGCGAGTGCGGCAAGCGGCGCGCCGCTGACGTCGGCCGCGATGCCGCGGAGAGGCAGGAACAGCAGGGCGAACGCGCACGCGCAAAAGGCGCGCAGGGGACGAAGTGAAAAACGCATGGGGTTGCGAACGCTGGTTTGGACGCAACCGAGGATGCGGCGGGAGCGTGAAAGGCGAGCCCGTTTGTGCCTGTGGTTGTTTCTTCTGGTGAGGCTGCGTCTCAGGCCGGAGGCCGGAGATTAGAGACCCGAGACCAAGGACCTTCGAAGAATCTAGTACTGGATTTTGTCGGGCTTGGCCTGCCACTCGCGGAAGGCCGCCTGTGCTTCGTCGCGCAGCAGAGGTTGCATGTCGATCGCGCGTTTCTCCGGTGGCAGCGGAATCTCCCGATAAATGAAATCGTCGTCGAAGCCGATGGCAGCGGCATCGGCGCGCGTGTTGGCGTAGAACACGTGCGGAATGCGCGCCCAGTAGATTGCAGCCAGACACATCGGACACGGCTCGCAACTCGTGTAGAGCTCGCAGTCGTCCAGTTGAAACGTGGCTCGCTTCGCGCACGCTTCGCGGATCGCCGTGATCTCGGCATGGGCGGTCGGATCGTTCGTGGACGTGACGCGATTGTTGCCGCGTGCGATGACTTCGCCGCGTCGCACGATCACGCAACCAAACGGCCCGCCGCGCCCGTCGCGCATTCCGGCCGTCGCCTCCTTGATCGCCTCGCGCATGAAATCATCCTGGGTCATGGGAAAAACGGAGCGACGGAAGATCCAGGCTCCAAATGCCAAGCTCCAGAGAACGGTGAATCCTTCAAACTCCAATTGGGATTTGTGCGTTGAACATTCTCTGGAGCTTGGATCTTGGAACTTGGATCCTTTATCTCCCCTCATGTCCCACCCTCGCATTTCCAGCCTTGAGATCGTCGGCGAACTGAATCCGCGATATGCCGAAATCCTCACGCCGGAGGCGTGCGCGTTTGTCGCCGGGCTCTGCGCGAAATTCGAGTCGCGGCGCCAGGAACTGCTCGCTCGCCGCGTGGAGCGCCAGCGCGAGATCGACGCGGGGAAGCTGCCGGATTTTCTACCGGAGACGGCGCACGTGCGCGGCGGCGACTGGCGCGTGCCGCCGCCGCCGCCGGACCTCATCGATCGGCGAACCGAGATCACGGGGCCGGTCGATCGGAAGATGGCGATCAACGCGCTCAACTCGGGCGCGCAGTGCTGGATGGCGGACTTCGAGGATGCGAATTCGCCGACGTGGGAAAATGTGATCGAAGGCCAGATCAACATGCGCGACGCCGTCCGCCGCACGATCGCGTATACTTCGCCGGAGGGAAAAAGTTACGCGTTGAAGGGGCGGACGGCGACGATCGTCACGCGGCCGCGCGGCTGGCATCTGGACGAGAAGCATGTGCTGCTCGACGGCAAACGCGTGTCGGCGTCGTTGTTCGACTGGGGATTCTATTTTTTCCACAACGCCCGCGAGCTGCTCGCGCGCGGGAGCGGCCCGTATTTCTACCTGCCGAAACTGGAGAGTCATCTCGAGGCGCGACTATGGAACGATGTCTTCGTCCACGCGCAGGACGCACTGGGGATTCCACGCGGCAGTGTGCGCGTGACGGTGCTCATCGAAACAATATTGGGCGCGTTTGAAGCGGAGGAGATTCTATATGAGCTGCGCGAGCATGCGAGCGGGCTGAACTGCGGGCGCTGGGATTATATTTTCAGCGTGGTGAAAAAGCTGCGCAACCGGCCCGAGTATGTGTTTCCCGATCGCACGCTGATCACGATGACGGTGCCGTTCATGCGCGCATATTGCCTGCATGTGATCAACGTCTGTCACCGCCACGGTGCCTACGCGATGGGCGGCATGGCGGCGCAGATTCCGATCAAGAACGATCCGGCGGCAAACGAGGCTGCGCTCGCGAAAGTGCGCGCCGACAAGGAGCGTGAGGCGAAGGACGGGCACGATGGCACGTGGGTCGCGCATCCGGGACTTGTGGCGACGGCGCTCGAGGCGTTTGCCGCGCACATGAAGGGGCCGAACAACCTGCATCGCACGCACGACGTGACGATCACGGCGGCGATGCTGCTCGAGCCGTTGCGCGGCCCGATCACGGAGAACGGCGTGCGGTGGAATCTTCACGTGGGCGTGCGCTATCTCGAAGCGTGGCTTGGCGGTTCGGGTGCGGAGCCGATTCACAATCTGATGGAAGATCTCGCGACCTCGGAGATCTCGCGATCGCAACTGTGGCAGTGGCTGAAATTCGGCGCGCAGCTCGACGATGGGCGGAAGATCACGGCGGAAATGTACGATGCGTTGCTCGCGGAAGAGTTGAGGACAATCCGTGCGGAGTATGGCGAGGCGCGCTATGACGGCGGGCATTTCAAAGCGGCGGTCGAGCTCTTCATGCGGATGTCGAAGAGCGAGACGTTCGACGAGTTTCTGTCGCTACCGGCGTATGAGCTGCTGCCGTGAGGGGAGAAGCTCCAAGATCCAGAGAGTCTTCAGTGGCCAAGCTCCAATTGAGTTTTGAGGTTTGGATGTTCTCTGGAGCTTGGATCTTGGTGCTTGGATCTTCTTTCCCTCATGCCTGACCGGATATCCGAACTTAACGCCCTCGACCGCGTCGCCTTCACTGCGGCGCTGGGCCACCTGTTCGAGCATTCGCCCTGGGTGGCGGAGGAGACGTGGGCGCGGCGGCCGTTTCGCGACGGAGCGCACTTGCACACGGAGCTGTGTGCGACGATGCGCGCGGCGTCGCGCGAGCGGCAGTTCGCGTTGATTTGCGCGCATCCCGATCTCGCGGGGCGGCTGGCGCAACAGAACAAGCTCACGACCGAGTCCCGGCGTGAGCAGGCTGGCGCGGGGCTGGACCGGCTGACCGCGGCGGAGCTCGCGGAGTTACAGCGGTTGAATGACGCGTATCGGATGCGATTCGGTTTTCCGTTTGTGATCTGTGCGCGGCTCAATGCGAAGGATGCGATCGTGGCGGCGATGCGTACGCGACTCGAGCATTCGCCCGAGGAGGAATTTCAAACCGCGCTCGATGAGATCGAGAAGATCGCACAATTGCGGCTGAGTGATCTTCTGAACCCTTCCTGATTGGCCCACGAAACACACGAAGCACACGAAACCGGAGCGCGGATCAGGTCTGAGATTTTTTCGTGTGATTCGTGTCTTCCGTGGGCAATGTCCTGCTTATGTGCGCCAAGCTCAGCACTCACGTCCTCGATCTCACGCGCGGTGCGCCGGCGGTCGGCATGGAAGTCGAACTCTGGAGCCTGGCCGATCCGCCGACGCAGCTGAAGGTGGTGACGACGAACGTCGACGGCCGCACCGATGCACCGCTGCTCACCGGCGACGAACTGAAGGCGGGCGATTATCAGCTCGTGTTTAAAATCAAAGACTACTTCGCGCAACAAGGCGTGGCCTCGACGTTCTTCGTGTATGCGGCGGTGTTTTTCCGAATCGAGGATCCGACGGCGTCGTATCATGTGCCGCTGCTGGTGACTCCGTGGTCGTATAGTACGTATCGAGGGAGCTGAGGCTTGCCCGGGCGAAATGTCACTGGGCACTTGTATCAGTGTGAGTCGGAGATAACGTCCGGACATGAGCGTGCAGGAAATCAAACTTCAGATCGAACGCTTATCCGTCGACGAGCTGTTGCAGCTCGAGTCGTTCCTGAAAGCCAGGCGAGTGGCTGAAACTCCGGGCTTTCGTGCCCGGATAGAGCAGGCGCACGCGAGGATGGATCGCGGCGAAGCTGTATCCGCAGCGGAGTTACGAGCCTTGCTGGCAAAGCAGCATCCTGCTGCCAGCTGATGTCGCGGAGCTACGACTACTCGCTCGATCGCGAGGCGGTCGCGGTGTTGATGCGGTGCTCGTCGCGTGAGCAGCGATTTCTGACGGATGCGCTCTCGACCCCGACTCGATATCCTCATGCCGGTGGCGACTACTCATTTCGTGGTCACGACGGTCGCGAAAACCGGGTGATCGATCTCGGCGGCTTCGTTCTCACCTTCTGGACCGATGATGCGGCGCGAATCGTGCGGGTGTCTGACTTTTCATGAAAAAAACCGGAGCGACGGTAGGCCGCGCGGCGGACGTCCTTGTTGACCGACTCGACCAGCTCGGCCGGATCACGGACGAGCGCGGCCGGCTCACTCGGACGTTCCTTTCGCCGGCGATGCGGCGCGCGAACGCACTCGTCGGCGAGTGGATGCGTGAGGCGGGGCTCGTGGTGCGCGAGGATGCGGTCGGCAATCTCATCGGGCGGCTCGAGGCAACGCGGCCCGGCGCGAAGACGTTGCTGCTTGGGTCGCATCTCGATACCGTGCGCGACGCGGGACGGTTCGATGGTGCGCTGGGGGTGCTGTTGCCGCTCGTCGCGCTCGGCGAGCTGAGTCGGAAGGGCGTGCGGTTGCCGTTCGCGGTGGAGGTGTTGGGTTTTTCGGAAGAGGAAGGCGTGCGTTTCGCGAGCGCGTATCTGGGCAGTAAGGGCTACACGGGGACGCTGCGCACGGCGGATCTGGCGCGGCGCGATTCCGCGGGAACGACGGTGCGGACTGCGCTCGAGCGGTATGGCGGCGTAAAATTTTCACTGCCGAGGGCGGCGCACCGGCGCGGCGAGTTGCTCGGCTACGTCGAGGTGCACATCGAGCAGGGGCCGGTGTTGGAAGCGGAAAAACTCGCGGTCGGCGTCGTATCCGCGATTGCAGGACAGACCCGCGGCCGACTCGTGTTTCGCGGGCAGGCGGGGCACGCCGGCACGACGCCGATGCCTTTGCGGCGCGACGCGCTGGCGGGCGCCGCTGAATTCGTGGGCGTTGTCGAGGGGCTGGCGCGCGCGAGTGCGCCGCTGGTGGCGACTGTCGGTACGATCGCGGTGGCGCCTGGCGCGCCGAATGTGATTCCGGGCGAAGCGGCGATATCGCTGGATCTGCGACATCCGCGCGACGCGTCGCGACGCGGAGCGTTGAAGATCCTGCTCGCGGCGGCGAAGCAGATCGCGCATCGGCGACGGCTGCGGGTGACCTGGGAGAAAACGCAGGACGACGGTGCGGTGGCGTGTTCGTTGGCTCTGACGGAGGTGCTGGAGGAGAGCGTGCGCGCGGTGCAGAAACGAAGTCTCTCGCTCGTGAGTGGCGCGGGACACGATGCGGTGACGATGGCGGACTTAACGAAGGTCGCGATGTTGTTTGTGCGGTGTCGCGGCGGGCTGAGTCACCATCCGGACGAATACGCCTCGCCGGCGGATCTCGCTGTCGCGCTGCGCGTGATGATCGATTTCCTCGGGCGCCTGGCGGCAAAGACGGCTAAAATAAATTCCAATGAACGGTGAACTCGAGCTGGTGGTGCGCGGCGGAACGATTGTCACTCCGGAGGGGCTGACGCGCGCCGACCTCGCCGTGGCGGGCGGGCGATTTGTGCGGATGGCGCCGGAGATTGCCGACGAGGCGCATGCGACGCTCGACGCGACGGGGCGCTACGTTTTCCCCGGGATCATCGACGCACACGTGCATTTCAACGAGCCGGGTCGCGCGGAGTGGGAGGGGCTCGCGACCGGGTCGGCGGCGCTGGCGGCGGGCGGAGGCACGGTGTTTTTCGACATGCCGCTGAACTCGGAGCCGCCGGTGCTCGATGCGGCGGCGTTGCGTGAGAAACGCGCGCTGGCGGAGGAGAAATCGTGCGTGGACTTCGCGCTGTGGGGCGGGCTGACGCCGCTGAATTTGGATCGGCTCGCGGCATTGCGCGACGCGGGGGGGATCGGCTTGAAGGCGTTCATGGCGAGCAGTGGGATTGCGAGTTTTCCGCGGGTCGATGAGCGCACATTGCGTGAGGGCATGAAACGCGCGGCGAAGCTTGGACTGCTGGTGGCGGTGCATGCCGAGGACGAGGCGCTGGCGGAGAAATTCACGGCGGTGCAGAAAACGAAAGGCCGGGCCGATGCGCGCGCATGGCTCGAGTCGCGGCCGGTGGAAGTCGAGCTGGCGGCGATCCGGCTCGCGACCGAGCTCGCGGGGGAGACGGGGTGCGCGTTGCACATTGTACACGTGAGCAGTCCGGAAGGCGTGGCGCTGATCGAGGAGGCCCGCGACCAACGCGTCGATGTGACGGCCGAGACATGTCCGCATTATCTCCTGCTCAACGACAAGGACGTCGCGAAGATCGGCGCGGCGGCGAAGTGCGCCCCGCCAATTCGCGACGAGAAACGACGCAAGGCGCTGTGGGATGATGTACGTGCCGGGCGGATACACACGATCGGTTCGGATCATTCGCCGGCGCCGGCGGAGCTGAAGACGTCGGAAAGTTTCTTTGAAACCTGGGGCGGCATCGCCGGAGTGCAGCACGGGTTTCAGCTGCTGTTTTCCGAGTGCAGCGAGACGGTGGCGAAGGACCTGCCGCGGCTGGCGGCATTGCTGGCGCGGAATGTCGCGCGGCGGTTCCGGATCGATGGGCGGAAGGGTGAGATTGCGGAAGGGCGTGATGCGGATTTCTGTGTGATCGATCTCGGCGAGTCGCGGACGATCGCGGCCGATGACTTGTGGACGCGGCATCGGATCAGCGCGTATGTGGGGCGAAAGAATCGTGCTCGAATTACGGATACCTATGTGAGGGGGCACGCCGTATATGCAGACGGTCGGCTGGTGAATCTGCCGGCGCCGGGGGTGTTTTTGAGGCCGGAGCGATAGCCACGAAAGGCGCGAAGACGCACAAAAACGAGCCAGGGTTTAAAAGGCGCGAAAACTTCGGAGTGGAGCAGGCTCGGTTTTTGCGACGTTTTGTGCGTTTTTGTGGCCAATGAACGCGCCCTTTGGCCAGACTCGCACTCGTGTTGCCGCCCGTCATGCTTTGATCGCGCCGGATGGGCACGTGAAGAGCAGCGTGCCGGGGATCACGGGGGCGGTGACGGTGATCCTGATCAACGAAGCCATGGGCGCGCGGTTCGCGCAGATGCTGGTGACGTTCGAGAGCGGCGGGCGGGCGGAGTTCGCGGCCGACGGAATCGAAACGGCGGGCTATATCGAGACGGGCGGCGCGACGGTTACGATCGGGCGCGAGAAGGAGAAGTGTGGTGCGGGAGGATTTTTTTTCGCGCCGGCGGACGAGCACTGGACGATCACGGCGCCGAAGGCGGGGACGCGCGTGACGTTGTTTCAGAAAAAATATGCGACGCTCGCAAGCGGCGCGGTGCCGCGGCCGATCATCGGCGATGCGCGCGACGTGAAAGGGCAGCCATTTCTCGGCGATCCGGATGCGCGCTTGCAGGTGTTGCTGCCGGAGGCGCCGGAGTTCGATCTGGCGATGAATATCTTCACGTATCAGCCGGGCGCGACGCTGCCGTTTGTGGAGACGCACGTGATGGAGCACGGGCTGCTGATGCTGGCGGGGCAGGGCGTTTACCGGCTCGAGGAATCGTGGTATCCGGTGGCGGCGGGAGACGCGATCTGGATGGCGCCGTATTGCGCGCAGTGGTTCGTCGCGATGGGGAAGCAGCCGGCGAGCTATATATATTTTAAAGACGTGAATCGGGCGGCGTTGTAGCAGGGACGGCGAAGCGGCGGAATTCCGCGCTGGAAGCTCCGAGGGAAAGACCTGGGGGAAAGCGTCGGCGAAAAGCAGCCCGGCGGCAGCCTATCCTGCTTTCAAGTGTGACACAGGTGTGACACTGAAGCCTGTACTATTATCCCTGACCCTCATGTTTTCCGAATCGGTGTCCATGAGTGATCATCAGTCGATAAAACTCCGTTGCTTGCTCATTCCACCGATCAACGCCACCGCCGCCAAAAACGTCTGCACGATTCGGAGCTTTAATTGGAGAAAACGATGACGCACATGGCCCCTTAATCCGTTTTTTTCCGCATGACTGGATCGACCATGATAAATCCCAGGCCTGTCGCTGGGCGCCATCGCTTCCGCGCAAGGGAGCAGCACCTGCCAGTACGATTCGATCCATGCTTATCAACTATAGTCAGGAAACCCATGAACCCGTGCGAGTCTGCGCGTACGAAACAAGCGCGGAAGCCAGCGACGCGACGAACGAAGCCTCCGCTTCATCCCGGCGCATCGCGCGCACACGGAGCGCATTGGCCGGTGGGGCGCAGTGTATCGCTGTCGCCATTACAACCCTGCTTGCGGTCTCAGCAAAGGCCCAAACGCCTCCAGCGCCGTCGGCGCCTGTCCCCATCACTATCACCTCCACGATGCCGGCGGATATTCCGGGCGGAGCGCCGAATGCCACGCTGAGCCAGGCCGCGGCATTTGCGTGGCAGGAGTTCATCGCGCTCAACTGGCCGGCGGTCCCGCAAACGGGCGTGCAGGGCAATCGCGAGACGGCGGACGCGAGCAAATCCTTCACGGATCCGAGCTACACGGGACCACTCGTCTGGCACACGTTTCGGGCGAAAGTGGAGATTTTTCCGGGCGCGGGGAATCCGGCCGGCACCACGGAGGCCACCCCGGGTTCGCCGCAATTGAAGAACCTGGGCACCGCGCAGTCTCCCTATTATGGATACGACGCGCCGCCGGCCTATAATTACCAAACCAGCGGCCCGATTCCGCCTGCGAGCGGCACACCGAGCACATCGACGCCGTGGATCAATCTCGATGAGGTGACGCAGATCGGCCTCGACCAGATCTACGCGGGGGCGGGCGCGGGCAACACCAGTGGCCCCGGCAACCAGATCCTGTTTCTCGCGAAAGGCAGTCGCGCCGAATTCGACTACCTGGCGCCGCTCGGCTGGTGGGCGGGTGGTGCGCCGTTTGCGGCGACGAAAGCGTACATCCAGCAGAATCTCGCGAGTCCGCCGCCGGGCAGCACGTCGCTGGTGAGTTTCCCGACCGGCACGATCGAGCTGAAGGCGGCGTGGCGGAAGCTCGCGCCTAATGAAGACGCCAGCCGGTTCTATACGACCACGGCGCGCTACTACGTGAGCAACAGCAGCGGCACGATCCAGTATGTCGACGACACCTTCGCGTTGATCGCGCTCCACATCATCCACAAGACGCCGACGGCGCCGTATTTCGTTTTCGCGACCTTCGAGCAGGCCGACAACATCACCGACATCAACGGAAACCCGGTCGAGGATGAGGATGGCAGGTTCATCGGCGCGCCGGCGGCGACGGCCTTTTCGCCCGAGATCGTCTCGCGCAACGCTACGCCCGGCGGATTCCAGACCTTCTCGCCGACGCAGAGCGAGGTGCGCGCGCCGCTCGGCCAGCTCTACTACCAAAACCTGCCGGATCAGGGCCTGGCCGAGGGCACGATTCTCGTGAACCGGCGCAAGCACCCGATCCTGCGCGACGTCGTGCTGGCCAACCAGGCTGCCCACCGCGCCATCGCGGCCTACGTGCAGGCGTCGACCTCTCCCAACAGCGGGTCGCCGTGGCTATATTACAAGCTGGTCAACGTACAGTCCGCGCCCATTGCCGGAAAAATTCCGGGCCAGGACTATACAAAGGCGGACGCGGCGACGTTCTATCAGGCCAACAGCGTGGTCGAGACCGACTATAACCTGCAGGTCTTCAGCGGGCGTTTTTATCCCGGCAGCTATGCTTCGCTCGCCAACACGATCACGGACTTCAACGCCGACGGCACACCGTTCGTGAACGTGGCGCATGGTGGCCACGGTTTCAACATGGGCGGCTGCATGGGCTGCCATGGCAACGCCCAGCAAGGCGGTGGCGATTTCAGCTTCATCCTGCTCGGCGGCCGGGTGGCTGCTCCCGATCCTGCGCCGGGCGGGAATGGCGGTGTGGTCGCGGCCGTGCTCGGGTTGAACGGTATCGGTGGTGCCAGTGGAAGCTTGTCGACGACCAGGCCGGTTGCGAAAGCCCCGAGCAGCATGAAGCCGACGACCAAATATCCGCTGAAGCCCTGAGGCGGTGGTCGAAGTTCCGAGGTGGGGCGCGTTGTCGCTACGCTCCGGCACGGGGTCAGGAAACATGAACGGACGCATCGACCCCGACGCAGCTCGCCCCGCCACGGCGGTGAAAGCCCGACGAGACCTCGGGCTTCATGTGCCAGGGCGGCGCCTCGCCGAACTCGAGCGGGTGGCGGGGCGCCCGCCCGGCGATCAGAATTCGAACGAAGTCGTGAGCCGCCACGAGCGCGGAGCAACGAGCGCCGCGCGGCTGGGAACGCTGGGGTTGTTCACGTTCCAGCGCGTGATGTGCGGCTCGGTCGCGTCGAAGAGATTGCGAACGTTGAGCTGCAGGCGTGCACCGTTCGGCAGGAAGCGCATCTTCGGCAGCCGATAGCCCATCAGGAGATCGGCCTCGCCGCGGCTCTTGCTATACGACAGGGCGCCAGCGGTCGAAAAATTCGTCGGCATCTTGCCGGTGTAACGATAGCCGCCGCCGACGAACAATCCGTTCAGGGGGCCGCGATTGAAGCTGTAGCGCGTGAAGAAGTTGAACTTGTGCTTGCGGTTGCCGAGCAGCACGAGGCCTTCGCGCCGGAACTCGGTGGCGGCGTTGCGCTCCCACAGCTCGACGCGCTGGCGCACGTTCAATGTCTGGCCGGCGTCGACGACAGTCGTCATGACGTCGGGCCACTGGAGGTAATACGGGATTGCCTCCACGGCCCATGCCTTCACCTCGGGCCCGATGTCGGTGTCGCGGCCGTCGGTATAGGAATAGTTCACCGTGACCTGCCAGTCCCGCGTCAGCCGGCCGGTTACGTTCAGTTCATAGCCTTCGAGCCGCTGGTTCTTGATCGCGTTGTTGCTCTCGATGTCGCGGGAGTCGGCCTCGGCCTGCGAGATCAGGCCGGCGGCGAGGACGGCGTTCATCACGTCGTTGTGCAGCACGGTCGGGTTGCTGAAGGTGCCGCCGAAGCCGCCACCGGTGGCGTTGACCAGCTCGACCTCGAACGCATTGGCGCGCGCGACAAGCTTGCCGTCGAAGAAACTGAGCGAGATGCCGATGTCCTGGCCCTTCGAATCGGAAAGCCCGGGCGGACCGGAGTCCGGGAGGATGCGGTGCCCGGTGTTCGGGAGGTTCAGGCTGTTTGAGGCATTGTAGAAGAGAGAGATGTTCTTCGTGAGGTGCCCGACGACGCCCAGGGTTTTCGTCTCGGCGGAGAACGTCTGGTAGGACCACGCGACGTCGGGGTTGTCGAGCGTCCACATCCGGGTGACGGGGTCGCGAACGGAATCCGCGTTCTTGATGCTGAGAAGATCGCGGCGAAAACCGCCGGCGACGACGAGCCGGTTCCCGAGGTAGCGGGCCTGGCCGCCGAGGAGGAACGTGCGCTGGCGCTCGACCGGATCGCGCTGGCTGCCCTGGTTAAAGGGAACCCAGGTGGAGTTCAGCGTGCGCGAGGGATCGGTCGGATGCGGCACGCCGGTGAGCAGGCCGCCATCACCCGAGCCGCTGAGGTAGTAGCTGGACCAGTCGCCGCGGGTGGCGTAGTGCCGGCGGAAGACGTGGTTGGCGGCGTTCTCCGGGGAGGAGTTGAACGGTGCGCCTTCCCAGACCTCCACGAAGAGATTGCGGCCCTCGTTGCGGCGCTCGTATTCGCCCATCGCGGCGAGGCGGTAGTTGCCCCACTTCCCGGCGTCCTGCTCGTGCGAGAGCATGAGCCGGCTGGCGTGCGTGCGCTCGTTTACGTGCGACTGATTGAGCCGCCCTCCTTCGAAGAAGAACTCGCCCGCGTAGGGGTTGGGCTGGCCGTTGGGCAGGAAGTTCAGCGGGTCGACGAAGAGGTTCACGTTTTCGCTCGTGCCCTGGCCGGTGATCGTCGCCACGGAATCGCCCCACTGACGGTTGTGCGAGAGTTCGAGGAAGGTGCGCTCGAAGAGCTGCTCCTCCCAGAACACGCTCAGGTTGGTGAGGTCGGCCCAGCGCCTCTGGCCCGGGCCGCTGGGATTGACGGACTGATCGAGAATGGATTCGTCGACGATCACTTCGCCCGTGCCGGACGAGCGGTTGAGGCCACGCGCATCGAAGGCATAGCCGACGTTGGTCACGTAGGTGTAGCGGGTGGCGTTGGTCGCATAACGCGACACGCCGCGGTTCGTGAGGTCGGCGGTCTGGACGGTGTCGTAAACGGGCGAGCCGGCGCGGAGCCAGTTGGAGATCCCATCCTGGCCCGTGAACGCCCGGATGGTCACCTGATCGATGTCGCCCTTCTCGAAATCCAGCCGCAGCCGCGTGCGTTGGCGCGGCTTGAAGGTCGAGGCCAGGTGCACGCGGCTCGTCTCGTTATACGCATGATGCCGGAATTCGCCGGCGTGGCTGTGGACGGCGTTGAGCCGCACCGCGAGCTTGTCGTCGAGCAGCCGCTCGTTGACGTCGACCGTGCCGCGGTAGGTGCCGTAGCTGCCGAACATCAGGCTGGCCTTGCGAAAATCCCGGCCGAGGTTCGCCTGCTTGGTCATGCTGTTGATGACACCGCCGGCCGAGCCGATGCCAAAGAGGATGGAGTTGGGCCCGCGGTTTTCCTCGATGCGGTCGATGTTGTAGGCATCGGACTGCAGGCGCCACCGATAGTAGTTGCGCGTCGAGGTGGCGCGGATGCCGCGCACGCTCATCCGGCCGACATCGAACGACTCCTGGAGGAAGTTCTCGCTGGTGTCGTTGGCCAGCATGTTGTCCATGTTGATATTCACCGCGTAGTCGACGGCCTCCCCGATATCGATCGCACCGAGATCCTGGATGAACTCGGAAGTGAGCACGGAGATCGATGCCCCGGTGTCGCGCAGCGGGGTGTTCATGCGGCTGCCGGCCAGCGAGGCCGAGGCGACCCAGCCGGTGTCGGCATCGGAGGTGACGGTGAACGGGCTCAGCTCGACGACCTCGCCCCGGCCGGATGAGCCGGCGGAAGCGGAGGTGGTGGCGGGGGTGGTTTGCGCCGCCGCGAGCGGCGCCAGGATCGAGGCCGCGGCTGAGGCGAGCCGCGCGATGAGTCTATTTTGTTTCATCGGTGGGGGTTTGGGGGGTGTTGGGGTTTCGTTTTTTTTTAAGGGCTTGGCCGGTGGCTGGTCGGAGCCGTTGCCGGCCGCGTTGGCGCTGACGACAAACGCGCCGCTCTTGCCGGAGCGCACGTGGAGTCGCGTGCCCTCGAGCATGAGCTCCAGCGCGCGGCGAGGCGGGAAGTCGCCCCGGACCGCGCTGGTTTTCACGCCACGGGTGGCGTTGCTCGAGAAGAGAACCTGCACGCCGGACTGGGCGTGAAACGCCTGCAACGTCTTCTCGGCGTCACCCGCCGGAAGGTTGAAGCGCTTCGCTGCGTCCGATGCGCCGGCAGCCGACGTGGCAAGGAGGAGCGCCAGCGCACCCCAGCCTCGCAGCCACGAACGACACGCCATGCCCCGGTCTATCCCAAGCCATGACGCTGCTCTCAAAGAGCGGGCGATAGTCATCAAGGCTGACGGCGCACAACCCGTGAAAATCCGCCAGGCTCTCTTCAAAAAAAATTCCCTCAACGCAGGCCCGCTCGAAGGAATCGCAGGTTCATTCGTTTCGATTCGTTCCCTTCGTGCCACGGCCAGGAAACGTCAATCGTCTCCCGGGCTTGGAGGCGAGCAGGGCATCGCTGGAGTGCCCCACGAGGGACGGGAAGCCTCCTCGGTGCCTTTCCGATCTCGCTCTCCAAAATATCTGTCGGCGAACTCTGCGCTCGATCGGGCTTCGGCGACACTCAAGGCCCACGACGCGCCGGGATCAGGGCGATTTCCGCGGCACCTCTTGGTTGGGTGCGGATGCCGTGGTCGGCCGCGAGCAGCTCGAACAATGCCTCGATATTGTCGGCGCGAATCGCGCCGCTCAACGGCAAATCATTCAACGCCGGGTCCTCCAGCACGAGCCGCACCCGGCTGTGCTTGTTGATCATTGCCACGGCGTCGCGCAACGGCGTGCGCGAGAACTGCAGCGTGGGCACGCGCCAGCCCAGCCTCCGGCTGATCTCTTCGGGCGAGACCGCGAGGACGTCCGGGGCCGGTGCCGCTGGCGAGAGCGGGACGACGATCCGCTTGCCGGCCTGCAGCTTGTATTCGGCGGCCGCCACCACCGCGGGCGCGCTCACGACCGCGGGTGCCGCGAACCGGGTCGGCGGCACGACTGCCGGTGCCGACGCGGCGTGGGCCGCAGGGGCCGCTGCTGGGAGTTCGGAGCCGTGCACTGCAACTTCGCCTTCCGTCACGAGCACTTCGACGGCGGCGTCCTGGAGGCCGACCGCAAACTCGGTCCCGATCGCACGCACGTCGACGCGACCAGCGCTCACGATGAACGGCCGCGCCGCGTCCTTCTCCACGTCGAAAATCGCCTCTCCGCGCATGAGCCGCACGTGGCGCGCGTGCGCGGTGTAATCCACCTCGACGACCGCATCCGCGCGCAAAAGGACAACCGAGCCGTCCGGCAGGTGGCGTCGCGCCGGCGCGGTGGTAGCCACTGGCATCGCGTCAGCACCCGCCGCACGCGGCTCCGCGACCTGCGGCTGCCAGTTCCACGCGGAAAAGATCAGCACGGCGAGAGCGCCCGAAGCGGCGAGCACGCGCTGACGACGCCTGCGCCGCAGACCCACCTGCACGCCCATCTCGCGCAACACCGCGTCAACGGTGCCGGTATCCTGCGGCCAGTCGAACGCCGTTCGTCGCGGCTTCCCCGCCTCGCCTGCCCGGCCATAGCCTGTGTCGCCCTCATTCATCGTACAAGCTCGCGATCCCCAGCTTCCGCAGATGCGCCTCGCATTTCTTCAGGCCGCGCGCGACCTGATGCTCGATGGCGGCTTCGGACGTGCCGAGCCGGCTGGCGACCTCCTTTTGCGAGAGGCCCTGGAATTTGCGGAGGACGACGATTTCACGCGTGCGTTCGGGCAGCGCCGCCAGGGCCTTCGCCAGCAACATGACCTTGTGCTGTCCGTCGAGGGCCTCGGCAGGATCCGCTTTCTCTTCTACGGCGCGCAAGCCCGCCAAATCCGCCACCGCTTCCACCGGCGATCCGCGCTTGCGCCGCAATAAATCGAGCGCCACATGCCGCGCGACGGTGAACAGGATGCCCTTCGCTGACTGGATCCGCTGGGTCGCCCGCAGCTTCCAGACGCGCAGGTAGGATTCCTGCACGACATCGTCGACGTCGCGGACTCCAGGAAACGCGGCACGCAGGTAGGACTTGAGCTGCGCTCCGTGCGGATGCACCTCGCTGGTGAACCACTGCGAGAACTCCGTCGGCAGCGTCAGCCCCGGCGGGTGCTCGAACGAGTTCAACGCCGGCGCGCGGCAGGGCGCGGTTCCGGAAGTCGATTGGGGCGCTGCTGGGGTGGGACTCACGCGCGAATCAGGGGGTGGCAGCGTGTGCGCCAACCAGCACGGGAAGACAAGCACGGTTTATTGAGCAAGACCAACCACCGCCAGCCTTCCGCTTCGGAATTCCTACGGCCCTTCTCTGAGCGACAAATTCAAGGCGGAGGATGAGTTTGATTTTTAATATCATAGCGTGAGACGGCGACCGCCTGCTTCATCGCCGGCTTCGACTCGTCCGCTCATGTTACCTGACCCCGTGCGTCACGCCCGCGACGAGTGGCCTTACACCGCCCGATCGGCCACGTTGCAGACCGCAGCGTCATCCGGTCAGCGCCAGCCAAGGCCCGGCGCAACGTGCGCGAGAATCGATTCCATGACGTGAACATTATAGGCCACGCCCAATTGATTTGGGATCGTCAGCAGGATCGTGTCCGCCTCGGCGATGGCTTCATCCTTCCGTAGTTGTTCGACGAGCACGTCGGGTTCCGCGGCGTAGCTCCGCCCGAAGACGGCGCGCGTGGTGGCGTCGAGAAAACCAATCTGATCCTGCTGCTCTTCGTCGCTGCCGAAATACGCGCGGTCGCGATCGTTCATCAGGGCAAAGATGCTTCGACTCACCGAGACGCGTGGCGCGCGGGCGTGACCTGCTTCGGCCCACGCCTTGCGGAAAGCGCGGATCTGAGCCGCCTGCTGGACGTGAAGAGGCTCGCCGGACTCATCGAATTTCAGGGTTGAACTCTGCAGGTTCATGCCGTGCCTGGCCGCCCAGACGGCCGTCGCGTTGGTCGCCGAGCCCCACCAGATCCGCTCGCGCAAACCCGCAGAAAAGGGTTCGAGCCGCAGGAGCCCGGGAGGATTCGTGAACATGGGCCGAGGGTTGGGCTGCGCAAAGCCCTTCCCGCCGAGCAGCTCGAGAAAGGCTTCGGCATGGCGCCTGCCCATGCCCGCATCGTCCTCGCCGTCGTTGAGCCGGTGGCCGAAGTACCGCCAACCGTCGATCACCTGCTCGGGAGAGCCGCGGCTGATGCCGAGCTGCAACCGAGAACCGGCGATCAGATCGGCCGAGCCGGCGTCTTCGATCATGTAGTGCGGGTTCTCATACCGCATGTCGATGACCGCAGTGCCGATCTCGATCCTGCGCGTGCGGGCGCCCACCGCCGCGAGCAGCGGAAACGGAGAAGCCAATTGTCGGGCGAAGTGATGAACCCGAAAGTAGGCTCCATCCATCCCGATGCGCTCCGCCTCGACCGCGAGTTCGATGGACTGCAAAAGCACATCCGCCGCTGACCGCGCCTGTGATTGCGACGAGGGGGTCCAATGGCCGAAGGACAGGAAACCGAGCTTCTTCATGGCGGTGAGTGGTAGGGTTGAATGAGCGATTCGCAAAGCGTGCCGCCTATTGCAGAGCGAAACGGGCGCGAAACTGACGAGGTCAGGCCGCGACGCGCGGTATCGAGGCCCGCGCCGCCTGCCCGAATTTTTTTTGCGGGCGTTGTCGAAAACCGCCGGCTCCGAACGGCAATCTCTCGAAACGCAATCACATCGATCTATCGAAAAGGAAAACCATCATGAAATACCTCTGCCTTTGCTACTACGACGCGAAGAAATTCAAGACGCTATCTCCAGCCGAGCAGGAAGCGATCGGTCCGGCCTGCGAGCCCCACGACAAGCAGCTACGTGCGACCGGCAAGGTCCGCGTGCAAAGTTCGCTCTCGCTGCCGGAAACCTGGAAATGTGTCCGCCCCCGCAACGGACAGCCCGTCAGCAGCGATGGTCCGCTCAGCCCGGCGGACCAGCAGGTCGGCGCCTTCCTCATCATCGAAGCCGACACGATGGAAGAGGCGACCCGTGTCGCCTCGAAACACGCCACCGCCAACGTCGGCGAAAATCTCGGTTTCGCGGTGGAAGTGCTCGCTTGCGAGAGGTTCGAAGAGACCCCGGGGAAACCGTGAAAGCGTGTTCCTAGTCGGCGCGCTCGCGGGATGGCGTGATTCCTCACGGAAAGCGGCGCGGGCGACGACGCGAAGGTAAACAGTAAGCATGACTCCTTCCGGGCCCCTCGATGGGGAAGCAGCCGGCGAGCTATCTGTATTATAAGGACGTGAATCGGGCGGCACTGCTCTCCTCGCCCACCGGCAGCGGCAAGACGCTCGCGGCGTTTCTCGCCGTCTTCGATTTTCTTGCGCGGGCTCGCGTCGGACGATCTCTACGACTGTCGCCAGGCGGTGACCGCTCTGGCTTGCATGGTCGGACCTCACTCCTAGCCTGGCGCGCGTTGGCCGTATCGTCCCCAGCTTCCAGCGCCTACTACTCCGCCAGTCTCGAAGACTTTGTCGTAGCCGAAACCCGCCAAGTCGTTGGCGATCTCACCCTGCGCAGCCAGTCCGTGGAGGAAACGCAACGCGACGCTTGGGCGACGCAGGTCCGACTTTTGCAGCAGAGCTTATCCGGCATTCGCGGGACCGTATTCTTTGAATTCGTTGTGCCGCGGATCGGTAGCCGGATTGATGCCGTCGTTATCGCGGGTCCGGCGATCCTCGTTCTCGAATTCAAGGTCGGCGCTCAAACCTTCGAACGTTCCGCGAGTGATCAAGTGTGGGACTACGCGCTCGATCTGAAAAACTTTCATCTCGGTAGTCATGACGCGCCGATCATTCCGATCCTGGTCGCGACGGATGCGCCTGTTCAACCCGCGGTCCTCCCGGTGCCGCACCCGGATAATGTTTATCGGCCCGTCTATAGTAACGCCGACGGACTACGTACATTGATTGAGGTTGTAACGCGTGACGTCACGGGGATCACGTTGGACGCGATTGCCTGGGGCCGTGCGCCATATCGGCCGACGCCGACCATTATCGAAGCGGCGCAAGCACTGTATGCGAACCACTCGGTTGAGGCGATTACGCGCAATGATGCCGGGGCTGACAACCTGGCCTACACCTCGGGGCGGGTGGAGCACATCGTCGACGAAGCCCGGGCGAAGAAACATCACGCGATTGTGTTTATAACCGGTGTGCCCGGGGCAGGAAAGACACTCGTCGGATTGAATCTGGCGACGAAACGCCGCGATGCCGAGTCGCCGACCCACGCGGTGTTTCTTTCGGGCAACGATCCGCTCGTGAAGGTGCTGCGCGAGGCACTCACCCGGGATGAAGTGGCTCGCCTGCGTCTGCGGGGTCAGCGGAAGTCGAAGAAGGAGGTGGGCCAGCCCATCAAGAGCTTCATTCAAAACGTGCATCACTTCCGCGATGAAGGTCTGCGGAACGATCTGCCACCGACTGACCACGTGGTGATTTTCGACGAAGCGCAGCGCGCGTGGGACAAGGCGAAGACAGCGGATTTTATGTGGCGGAAGAAAGGTCGACCTGACTTTGACCAATCGGAACCCGAATTCCTGATTTCGTATCTCGATCGGCATCGCGATTGGGCCGTCGTGGTGTGCCTGGTGGGTGGGGGACAAGAGATCAATTGGGGCGAGGCGGGTATTTCCGCGTGGCTCGATGCGGCGCGGGAGAAGTTTCCGCACTGGCACGTATATGTCTCCGCCAACCTGATGGGGTCCGAATACCAGGCGAAGATCGCTTTGGATCAGTTAGCCACCCGGGCCCATCTGAATTACGATAAGGGACTCCATCTCTCCGTTTCGATGCGCTCGTTCCGCGCGGAGCACGTGTCGGCGTTTGTGCACGCGCTGCTGGAGTGCGAAGAGGAGCGGGCACGTGAACTATTTCGGGCCGTGCAGGCAACCTATCCCATCGTCGTAACGCGCGACTTGGATCGCGCGAAGTGTTGGGTCCGCGAGCACGCCCGCGCCAGTGAGCGCATCGGCTTGGTCGCCTCTTCCGCGGCGCACCGGCTGAAGCCGCATGCGATCGATATCCGCGTCTCAGTCGATCCCGTCCACTGGTTTCTGAATGGAGACGATGATCCGCGCTCCAGCATGTATCTGGAGGACGCCGCCACGGAATTCCAAGTCCAGGGCCTCGAACTCGATTGGGCGTGCGTGACGTGGGACGCGGACCTGCGCTTCGTCGGCTCTGGCTGGAACTTTCACTCGTATGTGGGAGCGAACTGGCAACGCGTGAAGAAAGAGGAACGCCGGCGCTATCTGAAGAATGCCTATCGCGTGCTCCTCACGCGCGCCCGGCAGGGAATGGCGATCTTTGTTCCGCCCGGGAATGCGGGTGACGCGACCCGTCCACCGGAATTCTACGACGAGACCTTCGCGTATTTGTCGAGTTTGGGTTTAGCCGTGCTCTGAGTAACGAGCGCGGGACGTTGTTAGATGGAGTGTCGACCATCGTCGTCCCCTGCCGATGATACATCGCAAACGTCGAAGTCGGTGGGCTTCATTGCCGGCCAGTCGTCGGTGGGGTACACGGCAGGGGCCGCAGCATTTCGACGAGAATCCGTTCCTCATCCGCGACGCGCTCCAACTCGGCACGCGCAGCCTGACGGATTTCGCTTTCGTCTTCACTCAGCCTACGAGCGAATAGTGCCTGGCGCGGCCTCCCGGTTTCTCGTTTTGGCCAAAGGTGAGGCCACGCACCGACGTGCGCATGAAAACGCACACATCAAGATCGTTGAGGAGAACGCGGTGACGCAGCGTGCGATGGCGTCACGCGGGCAATGGTTCGCTTTCATCGCACTGAGAACGGCGCACTGAGAACGGGGTCAGGCCGATGTTTGTTGATTAATCCGCGATGCCCATTGGCTCAGATAGGAGCGCAGGTTAAGACCAGAAGACGTCACGTCTTGACTCTTGACCGGAGCCCCGCGGTCCGACTTTCGCGCACTCAAGAATCAACAAAGACCTGACGTGTTGCGCTGGTCTAGCGTCCGACGCGCCGAACTCCGCCGAAAGATGCCGAAGGCTGGTTCGTCGACGCGGGTCAAAATCCAGCGCGTCCTCGACCGCGTGTGGTGTGCAACGCCGCCGGTCGAACCCGTCCTTGCTTAGCCGCCAAGCAAGTGGACATTTTTCGGGACATCTAGCGATGCTTGCAGTTGCAAGCTTCTGTTTAACCGTGTTCAACGACGTTCAACCGGTGGACAAAAATGCGGACATTTGAGCGGACACATCCGTGGATTAGATTTCGCATTGTGCTCGCGGATATCGGTCCCGAGTTCTGGCTTTGTCTGGGTGAGGCTGCCTCCAAATGTGAGCACCTCTCCAACGTGCCCTTGCGCCCTTCCACGGCCGAACGCCTTCATCAAATCTACCTCGCGAAAGGCGCAGCCGCGACGACAGCGATCGAAGGCAACACGCTCTCCGAGGAGGAGGTGCTACAGGCAGTCGAAGGGAAGTTGAAAGTGCCGCCTTCGAAGGAATACCAGAAACAGGAAGTCCAGAACATCATCGACGCCTGCAACGCGATCTCGGACCAGATCGCGGCGCACACCCTGCCGCCGCTCAGCCCGGAGCTGATCCGCGACTACGATCGCCGTGTGCTCCATGCGCTCCCGCCCGAGGAGGACGTGGTGCCGGGCGAATATCGGTACCACTCGGTGCTGGTCGGAAATGTTTATCGCGGCGCGCCGGCGGAGGACTGCGCTTTTCTCGTCGAACGCCTGTGCGAGTGGCTGAACGGCCCCGATTTCGCGGCGAAGCCTGGCCGCGAGCTCGTCTATGCAATCATCAAGGCGGTGCTCGCACATGTTTACATCGCTTGGATTCATCCGTTCGGAAACGGCAATGGCCGGACCGCCCGGCTGATCGAGTTTCACCTGTTGATGTCGGCGGGCATGCCCTCTCCCGCAGCACACCTGCTCAGCAATCACTACAACGATACGCGGCCTGAGTATTATCGGCAGTTGGATCACGCGAGCAAATCGGGCGGCGATCTGCTGCCGTTTCTCCGCTATGCCGTGCAAGGCTTGGTGGATGGCCTGCGCCAGCAGTTGGAATTCGTCTGGAGCCAGCAGTGGGACATCACGTGGCGGAACTACGTGCATGAGCTTTTCCAACATCGCGCGAGCGCGAGCGATGTCCGCCAGCGACATCTCGCCCTCGACCTCGGCATTCAACCCGAGTGGGTGCCATTGGCTCGAATCACCGAATTGACGCCCCGCCTGGCCAAGTCCTACGCGAACAAAACCTCGAAAACGCTGCAGCGCGATTTGAACGTGCTTGCGAGAATGGGATTGATCGTGCGCGAGACGAAACGCGTTCGTGCCCGGCGCGAGTTGATTTTCGCCTTTCTGCCTCTGCGTAAGCGACCGCCGAAGAGTGCCGGTTCAACGGCGCCTTGATCGTGACCTCGCCCGCCCGAGGCGACCTGCTCGGCGCGCCGACAGAGGCGCTATTGGTTTTCACCATGCCATTGTACCGTCGCTCCGTGCGGATGACAGGTCGCGAGGGTGGACTCGGTGGCGGCGGGCCAGAGCGTGAGCTTTAATTCGACGGTCTTGTGTACAAGCTCCAGGCGCAACCAGGCGAACGGTGCGTCCGCCCGCGCGGCCGCGCCCACGGCGGCGATGTGGCGTTCGAGGCGGGACTGTTCGGCCGTGTCGAGGTAGTTCCAGAAGACGGAATGGTACAGCACGCGCGTTGTGCCGGTGAGCGGCGCCACGGGAAGGCTGCGCTCCAGCCAGTCGGCGGCGTGCGCGCGTTCGACGGCAAACTCTACCCCGGCCGCGGTGGCCAGCGCAGCGCTGAGCCGCGCCAGCCGGTCGGGTTGGTCCGGCCATATATAGCTCATCAGGCGCTCCCGCTGCGCAGCGTCGTGGATCGATACGGGTTGCAGGTCGCAGCTCTGACGCGAGCGGATGACGAGAGGCGCGTGCGTCGGCGGCGGGTTGCCCGACCATTCGGGCTGGAGCAGCGGCGCGGCGTCCGCCCGGCCCCAGTCAACGGGGCCAAAACGATAGCGATACTGGTCGGCCACGAGGTTGAGCCCCGCGCTCGCGCCGATCTCCCACAACGCCAGCGGCAGGCCGGTGCGCTCTGCGACTACGAGCCAGCCGGCGAGCAAGGGTGCGCTGCGTCCCACTTCGTTGGTCTGCGGCGGCGAAGCAAGATAGGCGGCGACAATTTCCGGAGAGTTCGCGAGTGCCTGCCGCGCCGCGGTCAACAGCACGTCGGGCGCCGGCAATGGCGCCGGCGGATAAAGGGCGGCGAGCGCAGGCGCCTTGCCCGCGCGGACGATCGCGTGCAGGGCGCCGGCCACGCGCAGCGGGAGGTTGCCCGCGAGGGGCGCGGGATTGCCTGTCCATTGGAGAATCGAGCGCTCAACGGGATGTGCGGTCGAAAGCCCGGTAGCCAGGATCTCGCACAAGCGCTGCGTAAACGCCGCCTGCAGGCGCGCACAATGGGCGGCTTGTTCGCAAAAGGCGTCGGGAATCGTCATGCCGCCGACCAACGAGGCAGAAGTCGGAACCGCGAGCGAGCGTGCGCCGGTGTCACTCGCGGCGAAAAGCCGCGGGAAACTGTGCGTGGGCGACTGCTGGGAGGCAGCCGTCGTTGGCGCGTGGCTCCATCCACGCGCAGGGGCGCGACGTCGACGCCCAGAAGGGTGGTAGACTACATTCAAGCCGCTAACATATCGAACTCGTGTCCTGTGGGGCGCCGTTCGTTCGTCGATATATATATAACGCGGAGAAACGGGAGGAACACACTATGAGAAAGATCATCACCATTACGCATGTAACGCTGGATGGAATCATGCAGGCGCCCGGTGGTCCCCAGGAGGATCCGAGTAACGGGTTCACGCATGGCGGCTGGATCATGCCCTTCGGGGACGCCGTGGGGAGCCAGGCCATTGGCGAGATAATCGCCGGTGAGTTCGATCTGCTGCTGGGACGCCGGACCTATCAGATCTTTGCCGGCTACTGGCCGCACCATGGCGATAACCCGATCGGGAAGGCCTTCAACCGGGCAACGAAACACGTTGTTACGCGGAGTCTCGACCGACTCGACTGGGCCCACTCGCGGCCGGTTGGCGGCGCTGTGGTGGATGAAATCCGCCGGCTGAAGGCGTCGGAGGGCCCGGCGCTGCATGTCTGGGGCAGCAGTGAATTGCTCCAGACGCTGATCGCGGCCGAACTCATCGATGAATATAACCTCTGGGTCTATCCGGTGGTGCTCGGCAAAGGAAAGCGGCTGTTCGAGCCCAGCGTGCCACCGCGCCGACTTGCCTTGATCGAGTCGCGAAGCACGTCCACGGGCGTTCTTCTCAATAGCTACCGCCCGGCGGATCGGTCTTCCACGGCGGAGGGATGAACGCCGCGCGGAATATCGACTACCTGCATCTCATTCCTTGGGGAGATGCCCCATTCGAAGAGGGGTGAATCTCTTTTCCTCCGGACCGGAACGCGGCGTACGCCGGGTCGGTCTGCAATAATAACGAGGTCCGCATGCGGTAATCCGGCTGCGTCGCATTTATCTCCGGACCGAGAACTCAAAGGAAAAACCATGAATAACGAAAAAGACTTCAATCGACAGAACAAGAAGGACAAATCCCGTAACCCGGACCCGATCACGGGAGCGCCGGGCTCACATCCCATCGGCACCGGTTTGGGAGCGGCCGCCGGCGGCGCGGCCACCGGTGCCGCGGTTGGCACTGTCGCTGGGCCGGTCGGTACGGCGGTTGGCGCCGGCATTGGCGCAGTGGTGGGCGGATTGGTCGGAAAGGGCATCGCCGAGAAGATTGATCCGACCCGTGAGGACGCGTATTGGCGAGAGAACCACAGCCGGCAAGCTTTCGCGAAGGATCGGCCCTACGATGAATTCGCGCCGGCCTATCGCGTAGGCTACGAGGGCTACGGTAAGTTTGGCGTAGCGGGCAAAACGTTCGAAGAAAGCGAAGCAGAGCTCCGGCGCAAATATGAGATGGAAGAAGCGAATCTCGACTGGACCGAGGCCCGACCCGCGACCCAGGCCGCCTGGCGGAAGTTCGATGAGAGAGGTCGTACGACCGGTGATGTCGACACGTACGGGAATCCCCGAAAATCGTAAGATATAAGATCGATGGGGCGAATACGTCCCATGCGCGTGTCGCCGAATCTTTCAGCCGCCGCAGTTTTTCACTGCGGCGGTTTTTCATTCCGTCGACGACGTGTCGCGGAAAAGCATCCCGCACTCATGGTCGAGCGCCGCTGCTTTATGAACCTCCGCCCGCTCGACTAGGGTCGACGCCAGCCTGGCGGCAGGAGATTCGGGCTACGTTGGGGTTGCTGGCATGGGGTGTACGGATACGTACACAGCATGAACGAGACGACCGTCGCGTCGCACGGCGCGGCAATCACCGACGGGTTCGAACTCACGCTGAATGGCGAGCGCGTGCGGATCGAAGGCATGCCCGCGACGATGACGTTGCTCGATTGGTTGCGGCGCTCGGGGCGAACGGGCAGCAAATGCGGCTGCGCCGAGGGCGATTGCGGCGCGTGCAGCGTAGCGCTGGTTGACCGCACGGCGCGCGGAGAGCCGACCTATCGCGCGATCAACAGCTGCCTCGCGCTGCTGCCGATGTTCGCCGGGCGCGAGGTGATCACGGTCGAGGGACTGGAGACCATTAGAGACCAGAGACTAGAGACCAGAGACCAGGCAATAGAGACCAGAGACTTAAATCAGAGACGGCTGCATCCGGTGCAGCGGGCGATGGTGGACCATTACGGTTCGCAGTGCGGCTACTGCACGCCGGGTTTTGTCGTGTCGATGTTCGAGGCGTATTACCGGAGCGACGTGGCGCAGCCGAATCCGACGCAGGTGAACGACCAGTTGTGCGGCAACCTGTGTCGGTGCACGGGCTATCGGCCGATTCGCGATGCGATGATGGACGTGCTCGCGCAGCGCTCGGCGGTAAGCGATCCGGACGATCGCTTTGCGGCGCGACTGACGGAGCCGGTCGCGCCGCCGGAGAGTCTCAGCTATGTCGCGGCGGGCGAGCGGTTCTTTCGCCCGACGACGCTCGCGGAATTGTTTGCCGTGAAAAACAGGTACGGCGACGGGCGACTCGTCGCGGGGGCGACGGAGATCGGCGTCGAGCTGAACAAGAAGTTCAAAAAATTTCCGACACTGATTTCGACCGAAGGCGTGGCAGAGCTGACGCAGATCACGGCGACCGATGCGGAATGGCGGATCGGCGCGGCGGCGACGTTGACGGCGATCGAGGAGGCGCTCGCGGGCGAGTTTCCCTCGATCGCGAAAATGCTCGCAGTGTTCGCCTCGCGACAGATTCGGAATCGCGCCACGCTGGGTGGAAACCTCGTGACGGCCTCGCCCATCGGCGACAGCGCGCCGGTGTTGTTGACGCTCGATGCGTCGGTCGTGCTGGCGTCCACGCTGGGCGAGCGGGTGTTGCCGCTCGATGGGTTTTTCACGGGCTATCGGCAGACGCAGTTGCGGCCGGACGAGGTGATGAAGGAGATCGTCTTGCCACGAGGTGCGCCGCAGGGAATGACGCGGCGCGTGGATTTCCAGAAAGTGTCTCATCGGCGCGAGCTGGACATCAGCATCGTGGCGGGCGCGTTTTGCATCGATGCCGACGCGGCGGGCGTGGTGCGGCGCGCGCGAATCGCGTATGGCGGCGTGGCGGCGATGCCGGTGCGGGTGCGCGCGGCGGAAGCGGCGCTCGAAGGAAAAATGCTCGCCGAGGCGGCGGGTACGGTGGCGGAGATTTTGCGCGGCGAACTCGCGCCGATCGACGATGTGCGCGGCAGCGCGGAGTATCGCCGCGGCGTGGCGGCGTCGGTGTGGGAGAAGTTTGTCGCGGGCGAAACGAGTCTGGGGGTGGATGCGGCGGCGGCGTTTGCGGCGGGGAGTTTTCGCGGCGGTGGTGAACACGGGCGGGACGCCCGTGCCACGTCGCGTTTGCTGCGGCACGAAAGTGCCGTGGGGCATGTGACCGGTGGGGCGCAGTATGTCGACGACACGGCGCAGCGGAGGCCGATGCTCGAGGTGTGGCCGGTGCTCGCGCCGCATGCGCGCGCGCGGATCAGACGACGCGATGCGAATGGCGCGCTGGCGATGCCGGGCATCGTCGCGGTGTTGATGGCGGAGGATGTGCCGGGCGAAAACAACGTGGGCGTGGCGCGTCACGACGAGACGCTTTTCGCGGCGGACGAGGTGAACTATCACGGGCACATCGTGGCGCTCGTGGTCGGTGAATCGGTGGCGGTGTGTCGCGCGGCGGCGGCGTTGATAGGGGTGGAGTACGAGCCGTTGCCGGCGGTGCTGACGATCGCGGAGGCGGTCGCGCAGGGGAGTTTCCACAATCCGCTGCGGACGATTGGGCGCGGCGATCCGGATGCAGCGCTGGCGGCGGCGCCGAAGCGCCTGGCGGGTGAATTCTCGCTGGGCGGGCAGGAGCATTTCTATCTGGAAACGCACGCGGCCTGGGCGGAATGCGGCGACGACGGCGATGTGTTTATCAGCTCGTCGACGCAGCATCCGTCGGAGATCCAGGCGATCGTGGCGGAGGTGCTCGCTCTGCCGCGAAACAAGGTCGTGGTGCAGTCGCCGCGCATGGGCGGCGGTTTCGGCGGGAAGGAAACTCAGGGCAATACGCCGGCCGCGTTGGTCGCGCTCGCGGCGATGAAGACAGGCCAGCCCGTGCGGCTGCAATGGGACCGCGATCTCGACATGGTGCTCACGGGCAAGCGGCATCCGTTCCACGCGAGTTTCGAGGTGGGGTTCGATGCGGAGGGGCGGATTCGTGGGTTGAGCGTCGATCTGGTTTCGGATGGCGGCTGGTCGCTGGATCTTTCGCAACCGGTGCTCGAGCGAGGGATGTTTCACGTGGACAACGCGTACTATATACCGGCGATGCGGGTGACGGGGCGCGCGGCGAAAACAAACCTCGCGTCGAATACAGCCTTTCGGGGCTTCGGCGGGCCGCAAGGCATGCTGGTGATCGAGGAGATCATGGACCGGATCGCGCGAGAGCTGGGGCTCGCGCCGGAATTGGTGCGGGAACGGAACCTCTATCACGGAACCGGCGAGACGAACACGACGCATTACGGCGAGGAGATCGGCGACAATCGGATCGGCGCGATGTGGCGGCTCGTGCTGGAGCAGGCGCGTTTCACGGAGCGGCGGGCGGAGATCGCGGCTTGGAACCGTGCGCATCCGCGCGTGAAGCGGGGACTCGCGGTCACGCCGGTGAAGTTCGGAATTTCATTCACGTTGACGCACTATAATCAGGGCGGCGCGCTTGTACACATTTATCAGGATGGCACGGTGCAGGTGAACCATGGCGGCACGGAGATGGGGCAGGGGCTGCATACGAAAATTCTCGGCGTCGCGATGCGTGAGCTGGGATTGCCGGCCTCGTGTATCCGGATAATGAGGACGAGCACCGACAAGGTGCCTAACACGTCGGCGACCGCGGCGTCAGCGGGCGCGGATCTGAACGGCGCGGCGGTGCGCGCGGCGTGCGCGACGTTGCGCGAGCGGATGGCGCCGGTGGCGGCGAAGTTGTTGGCGGCCGTGGCGGTGGGCGGCGCAGGCGGGGGCGGCGGGGTGGTGAAGGTGGATATCGCGCGGCCGCGAGCAGGGACGAGGACGGCGACCGCGGACGACGCGATCGCACCGGAGCGGCAGGTGCGGTTCGCGGACGGGAATGTCTTCCTGGAGCATGCGCCGTTCA
>JAKFEQ010000054.1:0-35999 GCA_036675625.1 Opitutaceae bacterium
TCCCCATCTCGTAAGTAGTCGATTGGGAAGACACAGAAGCAATACGGCCAGGGCCTGAGGTGGTCCAATGATCGAACATCGCACCATCTGCATCCGGAGCGGCCGAGATGCTCGCGACTTGGCCTGCAACGCCCCCCAACGGCGACGAAGTGCCATTCACCACTACCAATGGTGAGCCTGTTACGTAGTTAGCCCGGACTGTTACATCCCCCGGTGCAGTCAGGACCACATTCGAGGCAGGTGCTCTCCAATCGACCAGGTTTCCCGGACCGTTAACCACCGTCCAGCCATTGAATATCTGACCGGAAACGGCTGCATTGGCGCTGATCGCCGTGCTGGCCCCAACTTGCAATGTTGTCGTGTTCGGAGTGCCGTTTATTACCGTCACTGTGTAATTGACGGACGGATATATGGTAAAGAACACGGATTTAAGGCCCGTTCCAGCCGAGTTTGTCGCGGCAATCGTTGCGGCATACTGTCCGGCGACCGTCGGCGTCCCGCTGAACTGCCCGTTCGACGCATTGAAGGCCAATCCGGGCGGCAGAGTTCCGGTCAAGGCATAGCTCGTGGGCGAGTTTGACGCCTGAACGACAATATTATAAGGACTTCCCACCGTGCCAACCTGCTCTAGATTTCCATTATTGGTCAAATAGGTGATTATAGGCCTGTCTCCATCCCCAGGGGCCTGCACGCTGATCGTTTTTGCGAACGTTCCAAAATTTCCGGTCGTGGAAAAAGGAGTCGGTCCGATATAAAATGTATAGTTATAAATTCCAGGCACGCTCGGCTGCCACATGCCAAAACTGAGAAGCGCTCTCTTTCCTGGCCCGACTCCTCCTGGCGACAGCCAACTCACTCCGGCAACAGCCACCCAATTATTGCTGGCGTCGCGGACAGAGACGTAGATCTGGGTACCCCAAGGTCCCGTGCCACTGTTGGTAATGACCCCGCTGAAATGGATCGCCGAACCTGCTTCGTTCAGTTCGGATGCGGTTACCGCCCACGGCAGGTTTATTTCATTCCAAAGGGCCGCGTATGTCGGCTGCGTGGGGCTATAGGTCGCCCGGATGGTTGCATGCGAGCTGCCCACTTTGAAGGTCGTGCTGGGACTTGCGATATCTCCAAACGTCCCAAGACCGGATACCAGAACCCAGCCGGTAAAATATTGTCCCGGCGGCACGTTTGCTGAAATCGAAAGCGTCCGCCCTGCGGATCCTCCCGGGGCGCTGCTGGATCCGTTCTCGACCGCAACGATATTGTACCCCGCGGGGGCCGAAACGGAGAACGTCTGGTCCACGGGATTCGCTGCAGCGAACCTGGCATCTCCCGATTGGTCCGCCCGGACTGTGACGGTGCCGGGGTCGGTTAACGTTACGAGATTACCAACGACCGTGGCAGGACCGGACAAGATGGAATATGATACGGGTAATAGCGATGATGCCGATGCAGAAACCTCGAAAGACGGATCACCATATATACGGTTTCCCAAAGGGGGAAAAGTTATAGCCTGAAGGATCTTGACGGTTAATGAAGCGGCATTCGATGTCATGCTCCCCCGGGCATCCGTCACCACGACTGAATAGCCAGCAGCGTCACCCATGTCGGCGTTTGCAACGGTATAGTAACTATTAGTAGCTCCGCCGATGACTGCACCGTCTTTTCTCCACTGGTAGGCCAAGGCTCCAATTCCAGACGCATTGACGCTAAATACGGCAGACTGACCTTCATTGACGGTCACATTCTCGGGCTGGGAAACGATGATGGGCACCGACGAAAGATCCAAATTCGCGACACTACTCGCAACCGAACCCCAAGGATTCCCAATCAAAACGCTATAGCCACCAGTGTGGCCAGATTGCACATTGCCAATCACCAGTGTCGCGCTCGTCGCATTTGCGATATTTGAACCATTCCTTCGCCATTGAAAGCTCAGGGGCGCTGATCCTACTGCTGTCACGTTAAAGGTGGCCGTATCTCCGGGGTTCACTAGCTGTGAACGTGGATGTGCCATAATTACAGGCGCTCCGGCACCGACGGATATATAGTACGTCACGGTGCCACTCGCCGGGTTAGCCCCTCCCGTGGCGTTCGAATAGCTGATTTCCAACCGGAACAGGCCTGTGCTGTCGAGAGTGATATCTCTGCGCCAATAGGCCCCCGAACTAAAAGTGCCCGAGATCATCAGGCTGCCATTCGGCCGATAGAGCTTTCCCTCATAGCTGTTGCAGTTGCCCCCAGGCGCCAGTCCCCATGCCTTGAACGTGATCGTCTGCCACTGATTGTAACCGTGAATGACGGAGCCGCGCGTGACCGTTCCTGTGCTATAGTCGCTCGACGCGTCATTGATATTGAACATGCCCGCGCTCGTTGCCCACGTCGACCCGTATTGCCCATCGGGGTAGGTTCCGGTCTGCACCCATTGATCCTCCCAATGTTCGTCCACCCAATAGGTGTTCACCACCACCCACTCGTCGTTCTCGTCCCAGCCCCATTCCTCCTCTTCGTGCGCCTCCACCCATACCGATTGGTAAGTATATAGGGGACGTCCAGGATAGTCCCCATTCTGCCAGTATTGCAGGGCCAGGCGCACTGCAGCGCTCATGCCGAGCGTGGCACTAGAGCTTGTCACCAAGCCGAGGCTGTTGCCCACCGTCACGTGATAAGTCCCCGCATCCGCCAATTGCGGACTGGCAATCGTATAGCTTGCGTTAGTCGCGCTTGGGATAGCCGTCCCATTCTTGTGCCACTGATAAGCCAGAGTTGCCGTGCCCACCGCGGTTACAGAAAACGTAGTCGGTTGGTTCACATAGCTCGTCCGACTAGTCGGCTGCGTCGATATTGTCGGCGCCGCAGGAGTGACAGTTAAAGTTGCGTTATTGCTCGTGATCGCCCCCGACGCGTTGCTGACGATGACCGCATAGGAACCTGCATCCCCAGCCTGCGCGTTCTCTATCGTATAGGTAGCACTCGTCGCTCCGGAAATGTTCGTGCTGCCTTTGCGCCACTGGTAACCCAGTCCACCGCCGGTGGCGCTGACGGTGAACGTCGCCGCCTGGCCTGCATTCACGGTGACATCCGCTGGCTGCGTCCCAATCGTCGGCAGCACAGCCACTGTCAATGAAGCAGCGAGGGTTGTCACAGATCCATAAGCATTGGTCGCTACCATCGAGTATGCGCCAGCTTGGCTTGGCTGGATATTGTTCAAGGTAAGGCTTGCCGACGTAGCCCCCGCGATGTTCACGCCATCTCTGCGCCACTGGTGGCTTAGCGTAGGGCTGCCGGTTGCCGCCGCACGTATCATGACCGTCGAACCAGCCACGGCAGTTTGAGGCTGCGGATGTTGTATGATTACTGGTGCAACATTACCGACAGCAATATAATATGAGACCGTTCCGTTCGCCGGATTCGCGCCCCCCGTCGCGTTCGAGTAGCTTATTTCCACCCGATGCAGGCCTACACCCAGTATCCAATAACTCGTCTGCCAGTACGCCCCCGAAGTAAAGTTGTTCGAGCCCGCCAGGCTCCCGTCTGGCCGGTAGAGCCTCGCCTGGTAGCTGTTGCAATTGCCGCCCGGCGCCAGCCCCCATGCCCGAAACCTGATTAACTGACCGTGCGCATAGCTGTGGATCAGCGATCCTCGCGCAGCCGTTGTCGCGCTGTAGTCGCTCGATGCGTCGTTAATATTGAACGTGCCTGCGCTGGTCGCCCACGTCGAACCATATTGCCCATCAGGGTAGGTTCCCGTCTGCACCCATTGATCCTCCCAATGCTCGTCCACCCAATAGGAGTTTACCACGACCCACTCGCCGTTCTCGTCCCAATCCCATTCTTCCTCTTCATGCCCCTCCACCCACACCGTCATCCATGTATACGACGGATATTCAGGATAATCTCCATTCTGCCAGTATTGCAGCGCCAACCGCACAGGAGGGGGAGTCTGAGCCCTAACCACTGGCGCTATAAGACAGCTCAGCATCGCAACCATTAATGCAACGGGCCACGGACGCTGAATGAAGTTCATGTTCTGCATTATATTACTATTGTAGTGCCGCCAAGCGTCTATCGCTTGATAGGATGCACCCGCCGAACCTTCCACGAAGTGTAATTAGCGCCGTGCTGACTCTGCTTCCACCGCTCCATGAGGAGCACACGTTCGACAGAACCTCCTTCAGCCGCCAGCAATACACCGCCCTGCTTCTTCTCAAAGACATCGTCGATGCCGTTACGATTGGCATCCTCGCACAACGGGTTCTCGTCAGCGATCACGAGGCCGAGCAACCAGGCTCGCCCTGTGCCGGCCTGCAGCCGAAATTTCTTCTCTATACCGGTTGATTTATCCAAAGGAAGGTTTGCAACAAGGAGCTGCTCGAAGATGAATACATCCCAGACGCCCGCAGAGCGATCCAATCGGAGAGTAATGATCGGCAATGGGGCTAACGATATTTTATCGTGACGCTCCAGCTTGAGACTACCTTTTAGCTCTTGGGAAAACACGCGACCAGACGAATCCCCGAGAAGTAAATGAAGCTCGGCAGGGTCACCAGCAGCCTTGATTTGCACTCTGGCCCCTCCGATATCGATCGTGGTACCGTCGGACGCGTAAGCGAAAAATGAAACGAATGTTATGTCGCCCGGTGATTCGCGCAGCGAACGAGAGATTTCTTTGCCACCTTCAATGTCGATATAACGGACTCCGCCAACGGACACGGAGCTGACCCCGATCACGCCCTGCTCCGAAAGATCGTCAACTGAGACCATGCTTTTCTTGAAAGGAACAAGGTCGGAACGAATATGCTGCCTCAATCGGGGAAGGTCCAAAGTAGGCCCCGTCTTTTTGCCTTTGGCAGGCTGAGCGGCATGCACCGTGCATGCCATGAGAGTCAATCCGACAAAAGCGACCCGGCGCAGACGAGGTTTTATATTCTTCATATCATTATTATTATATTATAAAATCAAGGAGTATTCGCCATCAAAGAAATCAATACATCATCAATCTCACGCGGCAGGCAGACGGCAGAGAGGGAGGCACGCTGATCGAAGACATATATAATAGGAACCTGGGTTACGCGAAAATGCCTGGCCACTCCCCCGGCAAGGCCGACAGGATCCCTACGCTGAATGCCAGGAAGTTCGATGCCATCAGGCGCCGCTCGGGTCTCTGAGGCTCCGCGGGCAACATTTACACCGTAGAACACTGCGGCTTTATGAGCCGTCGCTGCCGCGCGGATTTCAGGCAAACCATCAAGGCTCAACTTGTCCGCGCTAGACCAAAAATATATTACGACGATTTTTCCCTTTTTTTCCGGAAACGAGAAGTCTGATTCATCAACCACGAGATCACTCAGGTCGATCGACTTATTCGGCTGATCAAGCCGGTCAATAATCCCCTTGGCTCGGCTTTTTCGTTCGCTTGACGGTGGCTTTGACTTGCCCTCGTCGTGGGATTTAGGCTTCGCCGCGTTTTCGTTATCAATACCTTTGTTGATGGTCTGCGACACGGACATGCTAGCCGAAATGAGGAGCCACACTATGGAAACATGGCTTAAAAAGCGGACCACTCTCGGTTTTTTATAGTGGATCATAGTCGGAAATTGACCGCGATTGCTGTGCAAAGACATTCGAAATCACAGTATGCATTACCGCAATAACGGATCTTATAAAGTGGATTTCGAACGAGATGGCATGCTCCCAACATCTCTAATCGACCCAAAACACCCTGTAACCATGGAGAGACGTCATACAACGATGCGAAATATAGCCTTATCGGTGATCGAACTGAACGGCTCATTCACCCCAAAATTGGGGTGAATAGCAGCTCGCTATGCAGCGACCGCATTTTTCTCCGGGGACCGCGAGCGGAATTTGTCGCACGGGCGCCGGAGGGCCGCTGCCTGTGCGGCTTCGGGATATCGTGCAGCGAGGGCAGGACTCAACGGAACCGGCCGTTTACTTTCGCGATAGTATCCTGTCAGTAAATTCCCAAACCCAATGCGGGTCGGAGCGCCGCCATCGAAACGCACAAATCCTAATTCGACCGCTTTGCACATTAGATCGCCCTTGTGCCGCACCCCCAATTTTAAGTGCAGGCTACGACGCACCGATTGAATCGAGCTGACCGCCATCCCAAGCAGACTGGATGCAGCATCGTTGTCAGTTCCATCGCCAATTGTTGCTAGCACGAGCCGTTCGGTGGGAGAAAGTGAGCGAAGTGAAACTGCAATTGTCGTCTTCGAAGACTCCGAGCCATGGATACAGGGACTCCAATAATGGCGTGACGCCAAGGTGGCGCGCACAGCCCTTTCCAGATTGTCGGGATTATCGCGAGACGAGTCGAATACGCCATTCACAGCATACGTGCGTAAATTTTCCGCGAGCTGCGGCTCGATATGGCCCGCGATCACCAACACCCTGCTCACGCGGCCTCGCTGGGACGCGATCAGTTCGATCACGTCGCCTTCCAGAATCCGACCACCCGTGATCAGCAAATCGAATTCTGCTTCGTTCAAAGTCGCATGAGCTTCTGACATGGAATGCGCGATTGCACACCGCGAAGCCAAAAACGCGCATATCCGATCACGAAGCATGGCGGCGAAGAGCTGGTCTGCGCTCAAAATGAGAACTGCGGGGGTGCACATTGGTTGGAAGCTTGGAAGGCCTCAGCCTTCCGGAGCAGCAAGGAAGAGTGAATCTCTGCGTTTACCGAATTTCTGGTAGCCGGCAGGCTTGACGCGGTCAGAAATATCAACTTGGCGAACGCTTTGAACGGCTCACGATAACCTTCTTGGTTCCAGGATCGCCTCCACAGGCGCGTTGCATTTCCTTTTGACAAAGACGCAACTCCGGCGAGTTACTGAGATCGATTTGAAGTTAGCAAACCGTGAGGCTCGCGGGGTGGCCGAGCGCCGTGATGAGGTGCTTTGAAATGGAATGAGGAGAGAACCGACGGCCAATGGACAATATGAACCTCGGCAGCGCGTTAATCTTGGGATTACATCCCCCGAGGATGCTGCTCGCTCCGGTCCAAGTATTTTAGGAAACGCAGCGACGAGGTCTGCCTCGGTGTAATCAAACTCAGGCGGGCTGCCGACCTCCTTTCAGAGAACGTCGTCGATGTTTTTAAGGCCGATTCGAACATGAATGAGCCATCGGCCCCGACCGCGCAGCCGAATCAGGTCCGGCCATTGATCATCTTATATACAACCCGTCGACCGTTCCGCGCACCGCGCCCAGGGGCGAATTAAGGTTGAGCTTTGCCATATATATGGAGAAGAGCAAGTGCGCCCGCGCGAGGACGCGGTTCGCGCAGCCGAAGCTGCGCCAGGGACACGCTTCATCCTCGGCTCATCCTCCGCTCATCTTGGGCTCATCCTCCGCTCATCCTCCGCTAGACCCTCGGGCTGCCTTCGTGCCAGCCGTGCTCTTCCTGCGTGAGAGAACCGCCTCGTATGCAGCGGTCCTGCCGGGGGCCCCGTCGTCGCGCCCTTTCGCTATATGCTATATGAATCTCCGCCTTCATCTCGAAGCACGGCCCACGCATCTGTACAATACAGACACCTTGCCGGTGCGAATCACGACTTCCGGCCGGAGCTCCGCGACCAGCTGCGGGATGAGTTATTCGCGATCCCGAGCGCGCTGCCGTTCAGCTCTTCCTCGTAAATCCGCAAAACATGGCCAGCCTCCTGCTGGAATCACACGTTGTGCGTCGCACGAGACGCACGAGTCGCACGAGTCGCATGAGACGCGCGTCCTTCGCTCCGCCGCGCTTACCAATCCTTCACCCGCCCGCGCTTCGCCTTGTGCTTCGCGCGGTGCTTCTTCGATTCGATCATCCGCGCTTTCTGGCCGCGTGATTTCTGGCGCGTCCGGCGCCGCTGCATCTCACGCGCATCGATCGCCTTGCTCACCGCCGCCTTTGCCCGTGCTTCGAGTTTTCCGCACAGCTCCTGCCACGCCAGCTCGCGGTTCGCGGCTTGCGAGCGCTCCCGCTGACAACGCACCTCGATTCCCGTCGGCCCGTGCCGCAGCCACACTGTCGAGCTCGTCTTGTTGATCTTCTGGCCTCCCGGCCCCGTGCCGCGCACAAAGCGCTCGTCCACCTCCTCGGCGCGCGCACCGACCGCCTCCAGCCGATCGACGATTTGAGTTGGTAAAGCCATCGGTGACGCTTTCTCTAAGTGAAACTTGTCGAAACCCGCGGAGTCAAACCGGCTCCGGCCCAGCCTTCCACTATCGATTACATGCTCAACGGTCCCGCCTGGTCTCAAAAACTCCGCACCGAAATTGGCAAGGCCGTCATCGGCCAGGATGCCGTCGTCGAACGCCTTCTCGTCGCCCTGCTCGCCAATGGCCACGTCCTCCTCGAGGGCATGCCGGGCCTCGCCAAGACGCTGCTCGTCAAGTCGCTCGGCACCGCCCTCGGCGTGCAATTCGAGCGGATCCAGTTCACGCCCGACCTGCTCCCGAGCGATGTCGTCGGCACGATGATTTTCCAGCCGAAGAACGGCGAGTTCAGCGCGCACCGCGGCCCGATCTTCGCCAATCTCGTCCTTGCCGACGAAATCAACCGCGCCCCCGCCAAGGTCCAGAGCGCCCTGCTGGAGGGCATGCAGGAACGCCAGGTCACGATCGGTGGGCAAACGCATCTGCTGCCGCGGCCGTTCTTCGTGATGGCGACGCAAAATCCCGTCGAGCAGGAGGGCACATATCCGCTTCCCGAGGCGCAGACCGATCGTTTCCTTTTCAAGCTCATCGTCGATTATCCGTCGGCCGATGAAGAGTCCGCGATGATGCAGCGCTGGGGCCAGGTCACGAAGCAGCCCTCGCTCCTGCCCGCCTCGAGCGGCGAGGAGCTGCTCGCGCTCCGCGCGCAAGTCGATGCGATCCACCTCTCGCCGGCCGTGCAGGGCTATATTCTGGCCGTCGTCCGCGGCACGCGCGCCCTCGCCGAGCGCGACGGCAACGCGAAACGCTATCTGAACTTCGGCGCCTCGCCGCGTGCCTCGCTCGCACTCTATCAAGCCGGCCGCGCGCTCGCGTGGTTGCGCGGACAGGATTATCTTTCGCCAGGCCTCGTGCAGGAGCTCGCGCCCGACGTCCTGCGCCACCGCATCGGCCTCACCTACGAAGCCGAGGCCGAAGAAATCACGCCCGACAAGATCATTGCGCAGGTCATCGAGCGCACGCCGGTGCCGACGAAGTGACGCAGTGAGTTTATCGTTCTCGTTTCTCGTAATCGTTCCCTTCCTCCGCCCCGGCGTCGCTCTCTAAGAGAACGAGGAACGATTACGAAGACCGAGAACGAGCTTTCCCCATGCCCGCCGAGAAACTCGCCACGCCTCCCTCCTCCGCCTCCCCGCTCGCGCTCCTGCGCCAGCTCGAGTGGCGCGTGCGCCATGCGGTCGAAAACGTGCTCAGCGGCGAGTACCGCTCGGCGTTCCGCGGCCGTGGCATGGAGTTCGACCAGGTCGTCAAATACGAGTTCGGCGACGATGTGCGCGACATCGACTGGAACGTCACCGCGCGTCTCGGCGAGCCGTATCGCAAGAAGTTCGTCGAGGAGCGCGAGGTCACGCTGCTGCTCGTGTTCGAGGATTCGCCGTCGCTGCATTTCGGCTCCGGCGCGCAATCGAAACGCGAGGCGCTGCTCGAGCTCGCGGGCCTCGTGATGCTCCTCGGCGCCGTGAATCGCGATCGCGTCGGCTTCGTCCACGCCGCGCCCGGCGGAAATCTCTTCCGTGAACCCGTCCGCGGCCGCGGCCAGATCATGCACTCGGCCGCCTCGCTGCTCGCGCGCCCGGCGCCACCGCCAACTGCGGGCGCGGCCGAGATTCCGTGGCGCTTTCTCGCCCGCGCCGCGCCGAAACACAGCGTGCTCATCTGGCTCGGCGATTTCCCGCCAGTCGCGCGCGGCTCGCGCGGCACGGCGCAACCGGAAGGCTGGGCCGTCCTGCAGCGGCGTTATCAGACGATGGGGTTTCGCGTCGACGATCCGTGGGAGCGCGCGTTGCCCGCAGGTGGAGTATTTGCCGCCTACGATCCGGTCGCCGGCCGACTCGTGACGCTCGAGGGCAACGCCGCCGAGCGCGCGGCCCACGCCGCGTGGGTGGCCGAACGCGAAGCCGCGTGGCACGCGCTGTTTCCGGATCCGCTCAGCCGGCTCGTCGTCGGCACCGAGGAAAACCGGCTCGATGCGCTCGTGCGTTTCTTTCACGCGCGAATGCGCATGGCGCGGTGACCGGCCGGCAAACCCTAGCTCCACGCTCCACCTTCCGAGATTCAAGCTCCAGAGAATGTTCAAACCTCCATTAACCAACGCTTCGCGACCGAAGTTTTGCGTGTTTGAATTTTGGCGCTTCTCTGGAGCTTGGTGCCTGGAGCCTGGAGCTTCGTTCCACCGATGACCCGTCTCGCCTTTCACGATCCCATCTGGCTGCTCGCGCTGCTCGCGTTGCCCCTGCTCGTGTGGCTGCGCGGCCGGCGACGCGTGCCGGTGCTGCTCGTGCCGTTTGCCGCCGCGTGGCACCGGCCGTCGCTCACGGCGCCGTCCCGCTGGCCCGCCGTCCTGGGCTTCGCCGGCCTAGCCGCGCTCATCGTCGGCCTCGCGCGCCCGCAGCAGATCGAGGACAAACGCGAGGTCCGCTCCGAAGGCTACGACATCGTGCTCGCGATCGACCTCTCGACGTCGATGCGCGCGGAGGATTTCGAGCGCGGCGGCGAGCGCATCAACCGCCTCCAGGCCATCAAGCCCGTGATCCAGGCTTTCATCGAGCGCCGGCCCAACGACCGCATCGGCATCGTGCTCTTCTCCGGCCGCGCCTACACGATGGCGCCGCTCACCTTCGATCACACGTGGCTCGCGCGCCAGCTCGAGCGCGTGAAGATCGGCATGATCGAGGACGGCACCGCGATCGGTGACGGGCTCGGCGTGGCGCTCACGCGGCTCGAGCAGGCGAAACGCGAGAGCGGCGGCAAACGCATGGGCGCGTTCGTGGTGTTGATGACCGACGGCGCCAACAACCGCGGCGCGCTCTCGCCCGCGCAGGCCGCCGAGATCGCCACCTCGCGCGGCATCCCCGTCTATACGATCGGCTCCGGCAAAGACGGCTACGTTCCCGTACCGATCTACGACGACGCCGGCCGCCGGCTCGGCAGCCGCCGCATGCTCTCCGACCTCGACGAAAGCGCGCTGCGCGAGATCGCCAGCGCGACCGGCGGGAAGTTCTTCCGTGTTTCCGATCTGGATACGATCGAGAGCGCCTTCAAGGCAATCGATCGCGCGCAGAAGATCGAGTTTCAGGCGAAGAGCTACATGATCTCGACGGAGCTTTTCTGGTGGTTCGCCGCACCCGGCCTGGCGGCGCTCGCCCTGGCCGCCGCCTTCTCCCGCCCGCTCTGGCGCAAGGAGTCGTTTGCATGAAACCGTGCCTGCGCATTTTCGTAGCCCACCTCGGGAGAGGCGGGATTGGACCGCGGGCGCGGCCGCAACCTTCCTGCTCTCCCGAGCAGGACCACGATCTGACCGGAGCCTTCGCCCCATGACTTTCGCCTGGCCTCATCTCCTCTGGCTCCTCGCCCTTCCGCTTGCGCTGCTCGCGTGGGAAATCACGCATCGCCGTCGCGTGGCCGCCTCCACCGCACGGCCGAAAATCCTCCGCGCCGAGGCCGGCGTCCGCTCGCTCAAGCTCTCCTCCTTCAGCGCTCAACCGACGACCACCGATGCGCGCCCGCGCTTCTGGCTCTGCGCCGGTCTCGTGTTCGCCATCCTCGCCCTGGCGCGGCCGCAGTGGGGCCGGCTCGAGGAGCCCGTCTTCGACCAGTCGCGCGAGATCCTCCTCGCGATCGACCTCTCGCGCTCGATGCTGACGCCCGACGTGAAGCCCTCGCGCCTCGACCGCGCGAAGCTCCTGATCCAGGCGCTGCTCGAGAAACTCGAGGGCGAGCGCGTCGGGCTCGTGGTGTTCGCCGGCACGGCATTCCTGCAAAGCCCGCTCAGCGCCGACTACGAGATCCTCCGCGAATTCCTGCCCGCGATGGATCCGGAGTTCCTGCCGCAAGGCGGTTCAAACTATGGCGCGCTGCTCGACGCCTCGATTCAGGCGTTCAGCGCCACGAACTCCGCCGATCGTTTTCTCGTGATCCTCAGCGACGGCGAGGCAACCGATGAGGATTGGAAATCTCACGTCACGGAACTGAAGAAGAAAAACATCCGCGTGCTAGGCCTCGGCGTCGGCACCCCCGGCGGCGCGATGATTCCCGACGGCAGCGGCGGGCTGGTGAAGGATGAGCGCGGCGCCGTCGTGATGTCGAAGCTCGAGAGTGCCACGCTGGAGGAACTCGCCCGCGAAACCAACGGCGCTTATCGCGACGCCAGCACCTGGGTCGACCTTGCGGCGCTGGTCAACGAGACGATCGAGACCGGGCGCAAAGGGCAGTTTGTCGAGAAGAACACCGTGCGGCTCGCGGAGCGTTTCCAATGGCCGCTCGCGTTTGCCCTGTGGCTCCTGCTCGTGAGCTTCTGCTACGAGTTTCCCGTGCGCCCGCGGGTGCGCGACCTGCGGCTTGGCGGCGAATCCGGAAACCGGATACCGGAGACCGGCAAGAAGACCGCCGCCACCACCACGGTCGCGCTGCTGCTGTTGATCGCCGGCGGCCTTCTGTATCCGGTGTCCGGATTCGCCGCCGCCACGCTGGCGCAACCACCGCCGACGTCCGCCCGCCCCGGCGCCACGTCCGCCGACGCCGCGCCGCAACCCGCCGAGCTGTCGTCGCTCGCCAAGATCATCGGCCGGCTCTCCGCCGTCGACGCGCCCACCGGCCGCGACTGGGCGGAGCTGGCACGCGAGACCGTCACCTGGGGCTCGCGCCTGCAGTCCGGCCAGCAACCCATTCCCGAAGGCCCCGTCCGCGACGCACTCGCGGCAGTCGCCGTCGGCGAGAAGCTCGATCCGAAAACCGCCGACTGGCCGAAGCTGCGCGAGGAGCTCGAAGCGCTGCTCGAAAAGAAAGACGACCAGCAAAAGCAGGAAAACCAGCAGCAACAGGACCAGTCGGACCAGCAGAAGCAGGACCAGCAGCAAAAGCAGGATCAGCAAAAACAGGATCAGCAGAAGTCCGACCAGCAACAGCAGCAGCAGTCGGACAAACAAAAGGACGGCACCGATAAGAACGAATCGTCCGGCGAGTCGCCGCAAAAGGAGGAGCCGAAGAAGGAGCAGGGCGAGTCCGCCTTCGGTGACATGAACAAGAAGGACGAGCCGCCGCCACCGCCGCAGCAGCCGCCACCCACCCCCGAAAACATGCAGCAGGTCGGCGGCGCGGAGCAGCAGCCGGAAAAGGAACCGAGCGATCCCGCGCTCGCGCTGCCGTTGCAGAAGCTCGACCAGCTGCGCGACCAGGATTCGCCCGCCCAATTGTTTCAACTGATGGAGGGCGAGAGGAAGCCCACGAAGAAAACCAGCAAGGATTGGTAATGCTCATGTTCGGACCACGTTCACTACCGCAGATGTTGCGCTCCCTGGCTCTCGCCTTTCCGATCTTCGTGGCCCGCCTCGGAAGAAGCGGAACCGCACGCCGTTCCGATCCACGGCCCTCCCTGCTTTCCCGGGCAGGGCTGCCGGCCGGGGCGTTGATTCTGTTCACGCTCTTCGTCTCCGCCGCCCGCGCCCAAGCCGTGCGCTGGGAGCTCGCCGATCAGGGCATGATGAGCGCCGCGGTGCAGCTCGTCTTTGAAAATTGCACGCCGGACGGTGATCCCGATCTGCCGCAGATCCCCGGCGTCATTCTCCAGTTCGCCGGCTCCTCGAACAGCACCAACATCGTCAACTTCCAGATGACGCAGACGGTGACGCTCGTCTATATGGTACGCACGCGCGGCAACACGTCGGTACAGATTCCGGCGTTCAACGTGAAGACCAACAAGGGCGTCCTCCGCGTCGCCGCCTTCAACCTCTCCGCCCCCTCCACCACCGTCGACACCGTCGCCAGCTCGAAGCTCATTCCCGAGCGCACGAGCGTGTGGGCCGGCGAAGTGTTCGGCCTCACCTACGAGTTGTCCGCCTCGCGACGCAACAACCCGCAGATCAACCCCACCTTCGACTGGAACGCCGCGCCGCTCGTGGCCGAGGACTGGTCGAAATACGAGTTCAGCGAGCGCGTCGTGAACAACGAGCGTCGCGCCTTCATCACCTTCCGCACGCGCGCCGTCGCGAAGAATGCCGGCTCGCTCAAGCTCGAAGCCGCCACGCATCTCCTGAGCATCCAGACCGGCAGCATCGCGAGCTTCTTCGGCCCGCAGGCGCGGATGGAGCAGGTCGCCGTCACCTCGGATCAGCCGGTGATCGAGGTGAAGCCGCTGCCGTCACCACCTTCTGGATACGCCGCCTTCGCCGGCGCGGTCGGCCAGTTCAAGCTCACCTCGAAGATCGTGCCGGAAAAGGCCGTCGTCGGCGAACCCGTCACCTGGACGCTCGAGCTGAGCGGCACCGGTAACTGGCCGGACATCGCGGGCCTGCCCGTGCGCAATGTCTCGAACGACTTCCGCGTCGTCCAGCCGAAGGCGAAGCGCACGCCAAGCGAGGGCAAGCTCTTCGATGTCGCGCTCGCCGAAGACGTCGTGCTCGTGCCGACGAAGCCCGGCACCTATACGCTCGGCCCGATCGAGTTCGTCTATTTCGATCCGCGGAGCGGCAAATTCGAAAAGCAGACCGTGGCCCCGGTGACGCTCACGATCAACGCGCCGAACGCGCCGCAGTTCGACGTCACGCCGCCGCCGGCCGCGACCACGTCCACCTCCGAGACGGCCGCGAAAACGCCCACGCCGCCCAAAGCCACGCCGCCACCCGCGGCGATCCCGCGCGACCCGCTGCCCGGCGCAGCCGACGTGGCGGTGCCGCTGTCGCGCCCGGCGTTCACGCTGGCGCTGCTCTCGCCGCTGGTCGGGCTGCTGCTCGTCTGGCTCGGGCTCGCGATTCGCCGCGCCCGGGAAACCGATCCGGTACGCCCGCGCCGCGAAGCGCGCGACCGGCTCGCCGCGACGCTGTCGCGCCTGCAGTCCGCCGGCGAATCCGAGCGCAGCACGCTGCTGCTCGCCTGGCAGCGCGACACGCGGATGCTCTGGCAAATCCCGCACGCTGCGCCCCGCGCCACCGCGCTCCCCGAGGAACGCTGGGCGGCGCTCTGGGCCGAGGCCGACCGGGCGTTGTATGGCTCGAAAACAGCGCTGCCCACCGACTGGCTCGCGCGCGCCCAGGAAGCGCTCACCGCGCACCGCGTTCCCGGCTTCAAACCGTTGCGCCTTTTCCTGCCGCAAAACCTGATGCCCTTCGCCGCGCTCATCGTGTGCGCGTTCACCGTCACGACCGCCGCCACGCTTGCCTTCGCCGCCGAGATTCCCAACGCCGCAGCCGCAGCCGCCGCGTATCGCAAGGGCGAGTTCGCCAGCGCCGAGAAGACCTGGCGGGCCGCGATCGCGCAGACGCCGACCAACTGGATCGCGCGCCACAATCTCTCGCTCGCCCTCGCGCAACAGGACCGTCCGGCGGAATCCGCCGCGCACGCCGCCGCGGCCTTCGTGCAGCGGCCCGACGACCCGTCGGTGCGCTGGCACTTCGGCCAGGCCGCGGAGCGCAACGGTTTCGCGGCGCCGCAACTCGCGGCATTCCTGAATCCCGGCCCGCGCCAGGCCCTCGCACGAGCCGCTTCACCCGCGCTCTGGCAGCGCGCGGCCATCGCCAGCGCCTATCTCGGCGCCGTCTCCATTGCGTGGATACTTGTCAACGCGTACGGCCGTCGGCGGCGCACGGTGTTGTGGAGCGCATCGGCCCTGCTCGGGATCGCGTGCGTGGCCATCGCCGGCGCGGCGACCTCAATCGCCACTTACGGCATGGCCGCCAACGCTTCCGCCGTCGTTATCTCGCGCGCCGCCACGCTTCGCTCCATTCCGACCGACGTCGACACTCCGCAGAAAACCACCACGGTCGCCTCCGGTTCGCTCGCGATCGCCGACAAGGCTTTCCTCGAGGGCCGCTGGATCCGCCTCGCGTTTGAAAACGGCCAGACCGGCTGGGTGCGACAGGAAGAGGTCGTGCCGGTGTGGAAATAGGGCGGGCGCTCACGGAGAGCCAGGACGCTGACGCTCAACGCAGCGTCTTCCGCACCATGCGCGCCATCGACTCCTCGGGGTTGAGCGCCGCCACCCGCGCAAGCTCCACCCACGCGAGATCCTTCGACTCGCTCGAAATCGCGAGGCGTTCCTGCGGATCGGCCTCGAACAGGAAGCGCAGGTCGTAATGAAAATGGCCCGTCTCGCTCTTGCGCGCCGGAATCCAGTGACGATCCACGTCGAAAATCTCCCGCGACACCGCGCGCACGCTCGCCAGCCCGCTCTCCTCGCGCGCCTCCCGCTCCGCCACCGCGAGCAGATCGCCGTCGCCGTCGGCATGCCCGCCAAGCTGCAGCCATTTATCGAGTTTGAGGTGATGCGTCAGCAGCACCCGCGAACGATCCGGACTCACGATCCACGCCGAGCCAGTCAGATGTCCCGGCGCGCAGGTCCGCATCAGGCATTCGGTCTCCGTATCCACAAAACGGATCGTCTCCGCCGTCATCGCGGCTTCATGCGGATCGAGTGAGCGCGCCGCATGCGAGCGCAGCAGAGTCAGGACAGCGTTGCGGTGCATGAGAACAGTCCGTCTCAGCGCGTCTCGAACCACTTCGAGTCCGCCTTCGCCCCGGCTCCGGCCTCGAGCTGGTCGAACACCTCCGCGACCGTGTTCGCCACGCGAAACAGTTCGAGGTTCGAAGCCTTGAAGAAATTATCCGCCAGCATCCGGTCGAACAGCCGCAGCAGCGGATCGTAGAAACCATCCTGATTCAGGAACACGCACGGCTTCGTCACGAGATCGAGCTGCCGCAACGTGAGGATCTCCATGATCTCCTCGAGCGTGCCCCAGCCGCCGGGCAGCGCCACGAACCCATCGGCGTGGGTCTCCATCATGAGCTTGCGTTCGCGCATCGTGATCACCGTGTGCAACTCGTCGGCCTCGGCATAGGCGAGTTCCCGCGCCTTCATGAACTCCGGAATGACGCCGACAACGCGGCCGCCGTTCTGCGTCACGGCGCGCGCGATCGCCCCCATGATGCCGGTGCGGCCACCGCCGTAAACGAGGCCCCACCCGCGCATGACCATCTCGCGCCCCAACTCGGCGGCGGCCGCGTAGTATTTCGGATCCAGCCGGTCGCTGGACGCGCAGTAGACGCAGAGCAGTTTGGGCATGGGTCGTGGGAAGAGTTGAGCGCTGAGAGTTGCGGGTCGAGAGTTCGATCTTCAACCTTGCTGCCGGTCTGACTCTCAACGCTCAACCCTCAACTCTCAACCGCGGGAAGCCTTATCGCGGCCGGCTCGCGCCTTCACCCACGGGCTATCTGCATCTGGGCCACGCGCGGACGTTTTGGATCGCGGCGGAGCGCGCGCGCGCGGCCGGCGGTACACTCGTGCTGCGGAACGACGATCTGGACGCGGTGCGTTTCCGCCTGGATTACGTCGATGCGATGATCGAGGACCTGCGCTGGCTGGGATTTACCTGGGAAGAGCCGATGGTTTCGCAGAGCACGCGCCGCCCGCGCTACCGCGCCGCGCTCGAACGCCTCCACGCGGCCCGGATGATTTTTCCCTGCACGCGTTCACGCCGGGATGTGATCGAAGCGGCCGGCGCTCCGCATGAAGGCGCAGGCGCGGACGACGAGCCGGTGTATCCGAAAGAATTTCGCCCGCCGAAAGACGCCGAACTTCCCGCGCTCGGCGATCCGACGACAGTGAACTGGCGATTCCGCGTGCCCGATGGCGAGGAGATCGCGTTTCACGATGAGCGCTGCGGCACCCAACGTGCCGTCGCCGGCCGCGACTTCGGCGACTTCCTCGTCTGGCGCAAAGACGACACGCCAAGCTACCAGCTGGCCACGACCGTCGACGACGCGGAGCTGGGCATCACGGAAGTCGTGCGTGGAGCAGATCTCATCAAGAGCACCTTTCGGCAGCTGCTGCTGTTTCGCGCGCTCGGCTGGACGCCGCCCGCATTTTATCACGCGCCACTGATGCTAGACGACCGCGGCGAGCGACTCGCCAAACGACACGACGCCCTCGCACTGCGCACGCTCCGCCAACAGGGCGTATCCGCCGAAGAAATACGATCTCGCTTTCAAATTTAAGCACGTAGCCCTGCTCGGGAGCGCAGGGGCCGGCCGCAGTTCGTGTACCGGGCTCATCCCGCCTCTCCCGAGGCGGGCCACACGAGCAGCACCGGCTAGGTTAACGCGTATGTGAACCGCGGCCCCTTCCGGCCGTTCTGGCCGTTTCCGCGCGACACGTGCGGCAGCAGACACCCGGCCACCGGTTGGCGATTCCCCGCCACAACTTTTCTCCGTGTCATCCGGGCAATCCGCGGCTCTCTAGTTTCATGCTCCCGAAGATCGGTGTCCTCAACATCTCCGACCGCGCCAGCGCAGGCGTCTACGAAGATACTCCCGGCAAGGCCTGCGTCGCGCTCCTGCGCGAATGGCTCACGACGGAATTCGAGGTCGATTACCGCGTGATCCCCGACGAGCGCGCCGTGATCGAAGCGGAATTGAAACGCATGGCCGACGACGCCGGCTGCTGCCTCGTCGTGACGACGGGCGGCACGGGGCCCGCACCGCGCGACGTGACACCCGAGGCCACGGAAGCGGTTTGCGAAAAAATGCTGCCCGGTTTCGGCGAGCTCATGCGCGCGACCTCGCTCAAGTACGTGCCGACCGCGATCCTCTCGCGGCAAACCGCCGGCCTCCGGAAGCAAACCCTGATCGTGAATCTCCCCGGCCGGCCGAAGGCGATCCGCGAGAATCTCGAAGCGGTGTTTCCGGCGATCCCCTACTGCATCGACCTGATCGGCGGCCCGCGACTCGAGGCGAATGGCGCCACGATGAACGTGTTTCGTCCGAAGCCGTAGTCTGGACTGGGAACCCCTGCCCGAACCGCGCGGCCGGCGCGTCGCAACGATTTCTGATAGTTCGCGGCGGCGAAACTATCTTCGTGTCTGGCCGTTTGCGGCGCGCACCGGCCGACGTCAGAGTCCGCGCCGTCGTGACCGATCTCGATTTCGCCCGTTCGCAGATGGCGCTCTCCCTGGCGTTCCATATCGTGTTTGCGACCGCCGGCATCGGGATGCCCGTACTTATGGCGATCTCGGAGGGCCTGCATCTGCGGACGAAGCGGCCCGTCTATCTCGAGCTCACGAAACGCTGGGCGAAGGGCACGGCGATCCTCTTCGCCGTCGGGGCCGTGTCAGGCACGGTGTTATCCTTCGAACTCGGTCTGCTGTGGCCGACCTTCATGGCGCATGCGGGGCCGATCATCGGGATGCCCTTCTCGCTGGAGGGCTTCGCGTTTTTCACCGAGGCGATTTTCCTCGGAATTTTTCTCTACGGCTGGAACCGCATTCCGCCGCTCGCCCACTGGCTCTCCGGCGTGATGGTCGCCATCAGCGGCGTGATGTCCGGGATCTTCGTGGTGATGGCGAACGCGTGGATGAACGCGCCCGTCGGGTTCATCTATCGCGACGGCGAGTTCTCCGCCATCGACCCGATCGCCGCGATGCTCAATCCGGCCAGCCTGCACGAAACGCTGCACATGACGCTCGCGGCGTTTGCGGCCACGGGCTTCGCGGTCGCGGGGATCCACGCGTTTTTCCTCCTGCGCAATCGCCGGAGCGAATTTCACCGGGCGGCCTTTCTTATCGGCGCGCTGCTCGGCGGAGTCTCGATTCCGCTGCAGGTGCTCTCGGGCGATTTCGCGGCGCGGCGCGTGGCGGAGCTGCAGCCGCTCAAGCTCGCGGCGATGGAGGCGCATTATCACACGCAGAGCCGCGCGCCCTTCGTGATCGGCGGTATCCCGAATAGCGATACGCAGACGACACGCTTCGGCCTGGAAATCCCGGGCGCGCTCAGCCTCCTCGTCGGCCGCAGCCTCGACACCGAGGTGCCCGGGCTCGATCGCGCACCGCGCGATCAATGGCCCAACGTCGCGCTGGTGCACGCGTCCTTCGACCTGATGGTGGCCTGCGGCCTCGCGATGCTCGGGCTCGCCGCGTGGTTCGGCGTGGCCGCGTGGCGGCGCCGGGCACTGCCGGACGGCGCGGCGCTGTTGCGGGCGTTTGTGATCGCGACGCCGCTCGGCTTCATCGCGATCGAGGCGGGGTGGATGGTGACCGAGCTCGGCCGTCAACCGTGGGTCATCTACGGAATCATGCGCACCAAAGACGCGGTCACGAACATGCCGCATCTCGTCGTGCCCTTCGTCACGATCACGGTGATATACCTGCTGCTGTCCGTGGTCGTGGTGGTCATGATGAAACGCCAGTTCATGGAAACCGAACCGGCCCCGCTGCGCCGTTAGCCCAAGGTTTAGCCCCATGCTCGAAACGATCATCGCGCTCATTACGCTCACGTCGCTCGTGCTCTACGCGCTGATGGGTGGCGCGGATTTCGGCGGCGGACTCTGGGATCTCTTCGCGCGCGGTCCGCGCGCGGCTCGGCAACGCCAGCTGATCGCAGACGCGATCGCTCCGATCTGGGAGGCAAATCACGTCTGGCTCATCCTGGTGATCGTGCTGCTGTTCACCGCGTTTCCCCGTGGATTCGCGGCGATGATGACGGCGCTGCACATCCCGCTCACCGCGATGCTCGTCGGCATCGTGTTCCGCGGCTCGGCGTTTGTCTTCCGAAAATACGACACGAAGGACGATGCGGTGCAGCGGCGCTGGGGCACGGTGTTTGGCGCCTCGAGTGTCGTGACGCCCTTTCTGCAGGGGCTGTGTCTGGGTGCGCTCGCGAGCGGGACGATTCGGATCGAAAACGGCCGGGTGTTGACCGGCTTCTTTACCGGCTGGACCCAGGGCTTCGCCGTGGCGTGCGGTGCGTTTGCGCTCGGGTTGTTCGCGTTTCTCGCGGCCGTCTATCTGACGGTCGATGCGGAAGGCGATCGCGAGGTGCAGGAGGATTTCCGCCGGCGCGCGTTGTTCGCGGAGCTGGCGCTCGCGCCGCTCGCGGCCGCGGTGTTTCTAGCGGCCCGGAGCGGCGGCGCTCCGCAGATGTATGAAGGCCTCACGCTCTGGTGGGCGCCGCTGCTGCTGCTCGCGACGAGCGGATTCGCCGTGACGGCGCTCGTGGCGTTGTGGCGCCGGCGCTTCCGCATCGCGCGGATGGCGGCGATCGGCCAGGTGACGCTGATCCTCGTCGGCTGGTCCTCCGCGCAATTTCCACACGTGATCGTGCCCGATATAAACATCTACGACGACGCCGCGCCGGAGATCACCTTGCGCCTGCTGGTGATCGCGCTCGGATTCGGCGCGATCGTGCTGCTGCCGTCGTTATTCTATTTGTTTCACGTATTCAAAAAACGAATGCGCTGAGCTCCGCACATTCCGGTGCGCCCCCGGGAGAGACGAAAACGACCCGATCAGTTTCGCCGGCAGGCATTTGCGCACGGAGAATTTTCGCGCTCACTCTGCGGTCGGTCCTGCGGAACCGAAAATTCGACCCACTCCCACGCCATGCCCTACCTCATGATTCAAACGAATCTGCCGCTCGGAAAGAAAGCCGAGCGCGCGATCCTCAGGAATGCCTCGACCCTGGTGGCCGAGTTGCTCGAGAAGCCCGAAAGCTTCGTCATGGTCGCGCTGGAGGCCGACACGCCGATGCTGTTCGCCGGCAGCGACGATCCGGTCGCATTCCTCGAGTTGAAAAGTGTCGGGCTGCCGGCGCGCAAGACCAAGGACCTCTCGGAGGCGCTCTGCCAGTTAATTGAGGGTCACCTCGGCATTCCGCGCGATCGCGTCTATGTGAAGTTCATCGACGTGAAAGGCGCGATGTGGGGCTGGAAGGGCGATACGTTCTGAGAGTGAAGCTGAAAATGAAAAAGCAGCCGCCTCCATGATTCCCACGCTTCACCTCCCCCTTTCACTTTCACTCTCACTTCCCCATGATCAACTACTCCGCACCCGATCTGACCCTGCATCCGCCGCGTAGTTTGCGCGTGCGGGTGGGAGGCTTCGCCCACCTGGGACGCCTGCTCGACAAGGCACGCGCGACTCTGGCCGGGAAGAACGCCGGCTATCGTTTCAACTGCCCGATCGACCGGCAGTTTTTCGAGTTCACCGGCATCGATCACGAGAAGATGCTCGCCGAGATCAAAGCCGGGAAATCCGACACGGAGATCGTGGCTTGGGTGCGCGAGAACACGAAGCTACTACCCTCCGAGATCTACGCCTGGTCGGCCTGGCTCGAGCAACACGGCCCCGGCGGAGCCGGCGGACACGAGTGGATTGCGGAAACCGTCAAAGCCAATGCCGGCGACCGCGACGACATCCGGTCCTTCGCCGACCTCCTCGATCTCGACGATTACGTGAGCTTCGGTGGAAAAGGGTGAAGGGACCAAGGGACTAAAGGACCAAAAGACCAAGGGACCAAGAACCTCAACACCCGGCTGGAAGCAGTCCCTTGGTCCCTTGGTCTTTTGGTCCTTTTAGAGTTCCGTGTACTTCTCCGCCCGCCCCCGCGCTTTCTCGACCGGGTACTTTTGCGCGTTGGCGGCCATCTTCGCCTCGATCGCGGCGGAGATGTCGAGGCCGGTGATGTTCGCGAACTCGATCGCATAGATCACCACGTCGGCGAGTTCGTCGGCGATCTTCGAGCGCTTCGCAGGCTCACGGGCGACCGAGTACGATTGCTCCGCCGTGGTCCACAGGAAGTGCTCCATCAGCTCGCCCGTTTCCGCCGCGAGCGCCATGCTGAGATTCTTCGGCGTGTGAAACTGCTCCCAGTCGCGCTCGTGCACGAAGGCGAGCAAGCGCGCCTTCAGTTCGGCAATTGTCGTGGCAGAATCGGTTAAGGCAGCCATGGCCCGAGACTGAGGCCAGCGCAGCGTCACGCAATCTTCACCAGCACAAAAAAGTTCTCCCTTGGCACGCCAGCTGCGATATGCACCTTCAGTTCCATTCAGTCTAATGACCGCGTCTCTCCATCATCTTCGCCGCGCCGGCGCCTGCTACCAGCAGGCCCAGCAGCGCTGCGTTGCGATGCGACCGGTCTTTTCCGTTTGGAATAAACAAACCGGCACGGGCAACCAGAACTAAACCTCCGTTACATACGGAAACGTTTAGCCCTCTGTCAGCCCGGCGGTCATCCAAACCACCGAGGGGAACGTTTCCGTGCATTTTTTCTCCCATGCACACCACCATCACCACCCTACCGACCCGTAGTCGCACGAAGGCCCGGCCTGTCGCTTCCGTTGAAGCGTTCCGCCAGCCTGCGTATGACTGCCAGGAGCATACGGGCGCGATGAAGCTCATCGTCTACGTCCCCGGAGTCTCCGCGTCCGGCGTGGAGATCGAGGGCCGTGGCGCCGACCTGACGGTCACGGCGAAAAAGGCCCGGTTCGTGCGCGTGAATTTCTCCGCCCTGCATCTCGAGAGCGCGCAACGCGACTATCGGCTGCGGCTGCGGCTGGGCACCCGTTTCGATTTCGCTGCCATGCAGGCGGAGATCGCGCACGGCGTGCTCACGATCACCGTGCCGAAACGCTCTGCGGCCCCAGTTCCGTCAGGCGATCAGATCAACCGCGTCGCAGCGTAGGTGCCGAGTCACGAGCAGCCACCTTCCACGGCTGCGGCGGCACGCGTGAACGTCACGCAGGAAACTGCAAACGAGTTCATTCCCCGCCGCAGTCCGGACAACAAAAAGCCGCGCCCATTCGGGCGCGGCCTTTTTGTTGAAGAATAAGCGAAGCTTAGACCTTCGCGGTTGCGGGCGGGCTGATGGCCGCCGCGCTTGTGCCGGCAAGATGCACCGGACGATAGCCGCCGATCGATTTGAAATAGAGGAGGATCGCGAGATAGATCACCGCCATGGCGGCAGGGATATATGAATCCGCCTTCAGCGTGCGCCGGTCGCCCGTCTGGTCGGCGGCCACGATGTCCTTTTGCGCCTGCGTGGCGCTGTTGGCTTTCACCGCTTCCTTCGCATCGGAAAGCTTTTTACCGTCGATGGCATTCACTTCCGAGAAGATGAGGAATTTAGACGGCGACGCCGCCTTGGCCTCGGCGTAGGCTGCGGAGTTGGTGGACTGCAGCGTCTCGGCGGCAAAACGATCCTTGCCGTACCCAAGACCAGGGCCGCCGATCAGGCCGGCGGACAACATGCCGATGCCCCCCATGATCGAAATCGCCACCGCGCCGGTTTGCGGATACCGGTCCGAAACGACCGCCAGCATCGTCGGCCAGAAAAAGGTCTTGCCGATCGCATAGACCGTGAGCGCGAGAAACGCCATGCCGACCGTCTGCGCCGCGCTTGTCAGTTGGAGTCCCACGCAGGCGAGGATCGCGCACACCAGCAGCAGCGCCACCGGCGAAAGGCCGAGCTTCGTCTCGATGAAGTGAGCGCAGAAGCGCAAGCCGAACATGACGGCCGAGGTCCAGATCAGCAGCCATTTACCCTGCTCCGACGTGAAGAGATTGCCCGTGATGTTGGCGATCCAGCCATCGGTTCCAAGTTCCACCGCGCCGACGAGCGCGTGCGTGATGAATAAGACGAACAGGAGAATCGAACCGAGAGAGAAACGGGTGATTACGCCGACGATGACCAGGAATACCCCGGCCACGAGATAGCCGACGGAGGCGGGAAAGCTTTCCATGCCGAACAGATTCGCGAGTGGACCCGCGATAAAGAGGCTCAGGAGGTAGCACGCCACCGCCGCGCCGAGCAGCCCGACGGGCTTGAGCATCTCGCCGAAGATCGCGCCCTTTTGCGCCGCTTCGGACTTGGGCATTTTCTGCCCCATGAACATGATCCCGTAAACGATCGTCGGCAGCAGATAGAGCGAAAGCTGGATCTTCCAGCCGACCTGCATCTTGTCATCGAGCACCCAGCTCACCATGGCGCCGGCGAGAATGCCGACCGGCCAGCTGGCGTGAAGAATGTTGAGGTAGTGCGTGCGGTTGTTTGGGAAGATCGTCGCGACGAGCGGATTGGCGACCGCTTCCAGCGTGCCGTTGGCGAGCGCGAAGATGAACATGCCGATGGTCAGCATCTGGAAGCCGTTCGCCGGCGTGGTGGCGCCAAACGTGACGAAGGCGGAGATGACGTGCAGGGCAAACGCCGTGACGACGAGTTTACCGTATCCGATTTTGTCGCACACGAGACCGCCGATGATGATGCCAAAGCAAAATCCGGTGAACCCGGCGCCACCGATCAGGCCAATCTGTGTCGCCGTGAAACCGAACTCGCCGGCCCAATTGTCGAAAATCCCGCCGCGAATGCCGAAGCCCATACCGGCGGCGAAGATTGCCATGAAGCCAGCCCACAACAGCCGCTTGGCGTTGGGGACGATGGCCTCGTTGCTGACTGGAACTTTACTCATAGGAGGTGTGAATCAACGATGTGGTTGTCGGACGAAAAAGGAGGGACGCGCGGCCGCGGAATTACGACCGCTGCACACGCATAAAATTGGGGCAGGCCCCGCGCGGAAACGGGAACGCGTTGCAAGGGGTGTGAAGCAAAGCGTGAGGACGTTGAGAGTCGCGCGCGCGCTGGGCAAGGGCGCAATTCAACTTCAACCGAAACGCCTTTCGTGCCGATAAGGAAGGTGCGCTTCGAGTTACCCCCTTCCCGCCATGAACTCTGCTTTACACCTCTTTCGCCTCGAGCTCGCGCCCACGCAGCGCGACAGTGAAACGGTCCACGTTGTCACCCGCACGGATCCAGCCGGCGGCGCTCCCCTCTTCCGCGCGCCGGCTCTCCCCACGCCACATCAGTTCTGCAGCGAGCTGCCTTTCACGGTAAACTTCCGGCCGCGAATCAAGCCGCGGACCTGATGGCCGAAATTTTAATTTTCGGAGATACTCACGGCACATTCTTCCGCTCCTCCGGTCCCCTCTTTTGCTGACTATCATGCATCTTCCTTTTCCACATTTTCCGCCTCCGCCCACACCCGATTCTTCGGAGGTGCGGTCGATCGTGCGTGAGGATGTCCTGTGGAATCGGCCGGTGTTCAAGGCCCCGCCGCTCGAACCCCTTCTCGAAGGCTTCAACGCGTCGGCTTTCGCCGAAGAGCTCCGCCGGATCGGCTTGGGCAACCGCTAGCGCACCTTCAAATCCAGTTCGGTTTCGCGTCGCACGGGTTATCTCGCCCGTGCTTCTTTTTTTTCCAGGCACGCGACCGTTTGAAGAAAGCTGTGCGGTAGAACGACTCGGCACTCGCCACCTCCCTGGTGCGTCGCATGCTGGGCACGTTCAGCCCATGCCCGCTTCCGTGCCGAACGACCGCGCGTCCTCCTCTGTCGCGCGCGAGCCCGCCGCAAAGCCGCCCGCGCACGACCGCAAACATGCGACCGAAGTCCAGGCGCGTCTCGAGCTCGTGCAGATGGCGTATCGCGAGCTCAGAGGTGGCACCTGGGCCTCCGCGGGCGCCGCCGTCGCATTTGCGATCCTCGTCGACGCAAATCACCCCGGCGTCGCCGCCTGGATCTGGCTCATCCCCATGTTGGGCGTCGCCGCGTATCGCCTGCAGCTCGCCCGCGCTTTCACGAAAACAAATCCCCCCGCCGCGGAGTCGCCGCCGTGGGGCCTTCGTTATATCGTCGCCACCACGTTCACCGGTCTCGGATGGGGCGCCTCCACCTGGCTGTTTCCTACGCTCCAGTCGCAGGGCACGCTCGGTCTCGTGCACCTGCTCCTGCTCGCCGGCCTGGCTACGGGTTCCGCCCGCCTGCTGCTGCCGATGCGAAAAGGCAGCATCGCCTACCTGCTCGTGCTCATGCTGCCGCTCGCCGCGCGGTTCTTCAGCCACGGAAATCTCGAGGGCATCATCGGCGGCGCCTGCGTGCTGCTGTTCGTCGCTTACATGATTTCCGCGACGCAGCACAACCACCAGACACTCTCCGATGCACTCGTGATGCGCTTCGAGCGCGAAGCCATCGCGACCCAGCTCCAGGCGGAAAACGCGCGGCGCGAATCCCGCGAGGCCGAGTTGCGCGACGCTCGCGAACGCGCTGAATCCGCCAGCCGCGCCAAGGGCGAATTCCTCGCCACGATCAGCCACGAGATCCGCACGCCCATGAACGGCGTCCTCGGCATGCTCCGGGTCGTGCGCGATACCAAGCTATCGCCGGAACAACGCGGCTACCTGCAGACGGCCTCCGATTCCGCCGAAGCCCTGCTGCTTCTCCTGAACGATGTGCTCGACTTCTCGAAGATCGAGGCCGGCCGGCTCGAGCTGGAGCACGCACCGTTTCCGCCGGCGACAACCGCTCGCGCCATCACAGACCTGATGCTGGCGCGGGCACGCGACAAGCGCCTGCAGTTCGAGCTGCACCTCGGCGACAATCTTCCGGGGGCGATCGTCGGCGACGCCACCCGGCTCCGCCAGATCCTCGTTAACCTGATCGGCAACGCCATCAAGTTTACCGAGCGCGGTCGCGTGGAGCTTTCCGTCACCTGCCTCGAACGCACCGCTTCCAAAGCCGTGATGCAATTCGCCGTGCTCGACACCGGAATCGGCATCGGCTCCGCCGCCCTCGAGAAACTCTTCAAGCCGTTCACGCAGGCCGACACGTCCATGAGCCGCAGATACGGCGGCACCGGCCTCGGGCTCGCGATCTCGATGCGTCTCGCGCAGGCAATGGGTGGCACTTTACAGGTGCAAAGCACGTTGAACCAGGGTTCCACGTTCCGGCTCATTCTCCCGTGCCAGCTGCCCGAATTCAACTCCGCCCCCCTTCGCGCCGAAGAGATCCCGCGCTTCGTCACTCCGGTGCTCAGCGGACGCGTCCTCGTCGTGGAAGACGACGTGGTGAATCAGCAGGTCATCGATCTCTTCCTTAAAAAGCTGAACGTCACCCCGAAGTTCGCCGACGACGGCGAGGCCGCCATCATGACGGCGACCTCCGAGCCCTTCGACCTCGTGTTGATGGATTGCCAGCTCCCAGGCATCGACGGGCTGGAGACGACGCGTCGCATTCGACGGCAACTCGACGGTCGCCCCCTCAAGATCATCGCGCTCACCGCCAACGCCAGCACCCATGTCCGCGATGCGTGCCTAGCGGCCGGGATGGACGACTTTCTCACCAAGCCCGTGAGGTTTGAGCTCCTCGCCTCCGTCCTCCAGCGCAACCTGCAATCCCTCGACCGCGCCCCCTAGCCGGGGTCTCAGCCGCCCTCCGAAAAACGCCAACGCGGACGGCATCGCGATCGCCAGCACGCAACGCTATCGCTCCGCCACGATCCACTCGACTCGCGCGCCGCCGCCCGGCGCCTGCGCGAGCGCGTCAGCCAGAAACGCCAGGACCGGCTGCGCCGCGCGATCGAACTGCCATGGCGGGTTGATCACGACCAGCCCGCAGCCCTTCATTGTCATCGGCGCTGTCTCGCCCGCGACCGTAAGCTCGCAGGCGAGCACCGGCGGCGGGTTCTGCTGACGCACGATCGAGAAAAATTCGTCCACCCGCGCGCGCCCCGTCAACGGATACCACACCGCGATCACTGCGGCCGGCATGCGCCGGATTGCTTCACGCAGTGCGTCGCCAATCTGCGCAAACTCATCCTGCGCCTCGAACGGCGGATCGATCAGCACCAAGGCCCGCCGCTCTGGCGGAGGCAACATCGCCCGCAGAGCCACATAGCCATCCATCTCGTGGACCGATACGCCCGCCTGCCCGCCGAGCTCCGCTCGCAAAGCCGCGCATTCCGCGGAATGTTTCTCGCACAACACGAGCCGGTCCTGCGATCGCGCGAGCTGCCGCACAAGCCTGGGCGAACCCGGATAAAATCGCGGCGCCGGCAGCAGATTCCCCGCATCCCGGTCGAACGCCCGCACGCGTTCGACATAGTCCTGCACATCCGGCGGCAGAGCCGCGCGCTCCCACATCCGCCCGATGCCTTCCGGCCATTCCGCCTTCCGGGCGAGCGAGTCGCCGGTTGCCGCCCACTCCAGGTCATAGGCGCCGCGGCCGGCGTGCGTATCGATATAGACAAAGCCTTTTTCCTTTTTTTGCAGCGCCCGCACGAGTTGCAGCAGCAACACGTGCTTCATCACGTCCGCAAAATTTCCCGCGTGAAAATGATGCCGGTAATTCATCGTCCGCGAAAGTGAGAGTGCAGGCGGACAGAGTGACCCGCCGTCTTTTCCACTTTCACTTTTACTTTCACTCTCACTCGTTCCCCACCGGAACCTTCACGACCGCCTTGCGCACCAGCGCCGGCCCTTCACGCAACCGCAATGACGGCATGTGCACGTCGACCGGGTAAAAAATCGCGCCTTGTCCGGCAAACATGCGAAGCAGCGAGGCGTCACCGGTATCCTGATACATGATCAGGTCGCGGTCGGCGTCGTAAGGCTGCCGCACCGCGATGCGTTCGATGTCGGCGAGCTCCATCAACTCCTCGCCCTCGACGACCACCTGCACGTCGATGTACTTGCGATGCGATTCGAAGAAGCCGTCGCTTCGCACCTTGGTCTCGTAAGCCTGCTCGACCACGAACACGCCGCCTCCGAGGTCGGTTTTCTCCGACTTGCCGATCGCGACGTTGCGCAACCGCGTCGCCGCCGGCGAATCCGGCCGCAACACTTCTTCCACATAGGCGAACGCCGTCGCAAATCCAGCGGACTGCGAAGCTTGGGCGCGTAACGTCGCGAAAGAACCATAGAGAGCCATCCCGCGAATCCACCGGCCGCCTTTCTCGCTGGCAAGCCGCGAAACCGGAGCACCCGAACATCGCGCGTCGCTTCGGCGTGGCACGCAGCGCCATGGGTCAAACGGCCCATCCGCAGCCCGTTGCGATCTCCGGCAGAGCGTGTTTCATTTCCCGCCCAATCCTTATGAAACACTTCCCCCGCCTGCTGCTGGTCAGCATGGTTCTCGCGTCCGCAGCCGCATTCGCCGCTCCGTTTGAAGGCAAGGTGAACTTCAAGATGACCAGCGGCGCCGGGCAGCCGCAGGAGATGATCTACAATATCAAGGGCGGGAAAATCCGCCTGGAAATGCCCGGACAGAAATCAGTCGGCATGATCCTCGATCCGGCCAACAAGGAGACGATCATGATCATGGAGGAGCAGAAGATGTACATGACCATGGCGATTCCGGACGCAGCTCCCTCCGCGGAGGGCGACAAGGCCTCCGACGTGAAGCTCGAGAAAACCGGCGAGACGGAAAAAATCCTCGGCCATACCGCGACCAAATACATCTCGACCCACGAGGGCACGACGACCGAGCTCTGGCTCGCGGAAGGCCTGGGCATGTTCGCGGCGTTCAACAACGCCAACCCCATGGGCGGTCGCGGCCAGCGCGGCGGGCAGGCGTCTACGGACTGGGCGCGATTGCTCGCCGGTAAGGAGCTGTTTCCGCTGCGCGTCGTCGGCAAGGACAAGTCCGGCAAGGAGAGCTTCCGCATGGAAACCACCGCGATCAACGAGCAGAGCCTGCCCGATTCGATGTTCGCGCCGCCACCCGGTTATCAAAAAATGGACATGGGCGGAATGATGAAGGGCATTATGCCCAAGATGCGGCGGTAAACACACTCTGGCATCGACTGCCGGCGAGGTCGCCGGAGGTCGCGGCGTTTTTCACCCGCCACTATTACCGCCGCTTTTCCGTCAGCGGCAGCATCACGCCACGGCGGAAAAGCGTCACCTGCGCCGTGCTCGACGACACGACGATCGAGATGCAGTTCGCCGTCACGCTGATCGCCGCCGCCGCCGCGTGCCGGCTGCCGAGCCCGCTCGGCAGCTCGTGTGTACTGTCTGTCGCCTGAATCAGGCTGCCCGCGGACTCGACCACGCCGTCCCCTCGGATGATGAACGCCCCGTCGATCGACGAAAACTCCTTCACCGTTTCATCCATGAAAGGATTGAGGATGTTACGATCCTCCTCCTTGTAACCAAAAAATGGATTCAGAATGAGCGGCTTGGAAAGCGAGCCGACTTTTTCGTAATCGCCCACGACGAACAGGCAGCCCACCGGCCGGCCCTCGCGCCCCTCGACGGCCAGTTCGGTGGCGACCGCGATCACTCGCTCGAGCACTTCCGGTTTCACGTCCTCGGGCAAAAGATCAGCCGTCGAGCCGGTGAGCAGCGTCTGGAACTCGCGCTCGATGTCGACGACCACGAGCGTGTCGAATTGATTGCTGCCCGTGATGCCGCCGACGCAGCAGATGCGATCGGAGAACGTGACCACGCCCCGCGTGAGCGCGACGAGCATCGCGCTGCGCAGCTGCGCCAGCCGCTGGTTCGAGAACGACCGCACCTGGATCGTCTCGCTGAAGCCTTTTTCGTCGTCGCTCAGTTCAAGTGCGGTGCGGGTGACGAGAATTGTCTTCAGCTTCGTGCGCAGCACCCCGGGCTCGATGCCGCCGATGAAGGTGTCCCCAAACACCACGACCGCGTTGCAGTCGGCGCCCTGCGCCACGCGCTCCGCTTCGCGAAACATCAGCCGGTTCACCCGGTTTTGCTGCGCCTCGACCACCCGCAGACCGCCGAAGCCGCCCAGCAGTCGCTCGTAAAGATTATCCAGGTCCGGAGCGTTGACCAGATTGTCGACGAGCTCCTTGTCCTTCACCTGTCGCGCGATCGAGGCGAGGACCTGCAGGTAATCGCGCGCCTTCTCGCCGGCGATCAACATCACGATCAGATGCACGCGCTCGTCGGCCAGCGCACCGTCGTGCCGGATGCCCACCCGGCTGCGGCCGATCGCGAGCACATAGCGGCGCGACATTTTCACCCGCACGTGCGGCAGCGCGACGCCGAACCCGAGATACGTCGTCATCGTGCTCTCGCGGGCGAGCAGCCCCCTGAGCAGCGCCTCCGGTTTCAGGTCCGGAAATTTTTCCACGCAGACGTCGAGAAGCTCTTTCAGCGCCCCCTCGAGATCGAGGCTCTTCAAATCGACGATGCGATTCCGCGCGATGATCTTGTCGAGCCGCATGGGTCAAAATGAAGGAGCGAGTAGCGGGTAGCGAGTAGCGAGCATCAGGCAGTCGTCAGCTTCAATCATGCGCGCTACTCACTACTCACTCCTCGCTACTTCGATGCTTACTTTTCCCACTGCAGGGCGCCCTTCTTGATTTCGTAGGCCAGCCCAAGAATCAACACGCCGAGGAAAAAGAAGATCGGGCCGACGATCGCGATCTGGTTCGCCAGAAATTCGCGATAAATGAACGTCCACGGGATGAGGATCACCACCTCGAGATCGAAGAGCATGAACAGCAGCGCCGTCAGATAGAACTTCACCGAAAACCGGGTGTGCACCGCGCCCTCCGCCTCCACGCCACACTCGTAGGCGGAGTCCTTGATTTTGTTTTTCTTGAAGCGCTGGCCCAGGAGATGGCTGGCGCCAATCACGCCGCCGGTGATGGCGGCCGCGAGCGCGGCTTGAATGAGAAACGGCAAATACGCGGAAGAAGTCATGTCGTTCGAGCGACGGACACTTGGTGACAGCCGTAGTGCGGTCGCAAGAGGAAAGGCTGAAAGACTGAGGGGCTGAAAGGTTGAAACCGGAATCGGGCGGCGATCCGTCCGTGGTTCGGATCTCCTTCCACCCTTCGGTATTTCAGCCCTCCTTCAATCCAGTCGGACGATCTTCGCGTGATTCGTCTTCGTGGAACCGACGCCAAGCGTCTCCGCGAACTCCAAGGTGCGGATCTCTTCATCGACGACTTCGAAGCCCGACTTCTTGCGCAGCTCGTTGATCCGATCACGCGCAAGCGAATCCATCATCACCGGGTCCGTGCTCAGCCAGACGACCGGTTCCGACACTGTATAGAGAGAGTTGAAAAACGGGCCGCCGATGAACTGATAGTGTTGCAAGCTCGCGATCGTGAACATCCACGTCTGCCGCAACTCGGGGATCGCGCTCATCTCTGCCACAGCGGCCGGTGCATTGGCCGGGGAACGGAAGAAACGCGCTGTGTTCGACGCGTTCCAGAGCGTCGCGTTCACCAGCGCACCGTTGATTCCCAGCGTCGGATGATCTGTATATACCGGGATGTTGATCCAGAAATCGGCGTCGAGAAACAGCGGCGTGGCGAGGAAGCTCTTGCGATCCTGATCCTTCGTCGAATCGGGCGACACGCCTTTCGTCTGCTGCTCCGCGAAGATCGGATCGAAGCGCTGCGGCAGCGGCGAATCATAGAACCACAGCGGATCATAGTAACGCCCCGACTCGAGCACATAGACCGGATTGCCGGCAAACGGCGTCTCGCCGGAAACCAGCGACGGCAGGTAACCCGTCATCCGCAGACGCAACGCGTTCAACCCGACGAGAAAGATCTCCTTGTGCGCAAATCCGCGCTTCTTGAGCGATGCGATCATCGCTTTCACCAACGGCACGGGGGTCGCAAGACCCGGACCGGAGTCGGCGTAGATTTTGAGCCCGACTCTCCGCTTCGGTCCCGGCTCGAGCCTTTTGCCGGTCGCACGTTCGAACTCCGACACCATTCGCTCGACGACGGCTTCGTAGCTCGCCTCGTCAAACCCAGGGAGCCGCGCCTCCCACACCGGGGCGGTTTGCGATGCCGCGGCGGGCGCGCCCGCTTTGGTGACCGGCGCGGCAATCGCGGGGTCAGCCGCGCGGGCAACGGCAAACAGCCCGACGGCGAGGAGCGTGATGGTAAACAGGCGCATGCGAGGTTTGTCGTCTATCGGCGGGCGAAGTTTCGTCGGGGTCGCGAAACTTTGGGCGGAGGGGTCCGGCGAGCAACTGCGATTTCGCGAAGGATTTCGTCCCGCGAATGATTGCGCGCTGGCGTTGGCCGATTACGGGTGATTCGTACTCGGCCACAGCCAGGCGGAGGCGCACGTCCAGTCGTCCCGTCGCCGCTCTCGTTTCCATGCCCGTCATCAAGCCCACCTGCGTGCGCGACCTGAAGTTGCGCGTGAACCTCGCCGACGTCGTGTCGCGCGTCGTCACCTTGCGCAAGGCCGGCGGAGCGCGGCTCAAGGGGCTCTGCCCGTTTCACAACGAGAAGACGCCGTCGTTCCACGTCGATCCCGACAAGGGTTTCTATAAATGCTTCGGCTGCGGCAAGGCGGGCGATGCGATCACGTTTGTCCGCGATACCGAGCAGCTCAACTTCAGCGAAGCGGTCGAAGCGCTCGGCAAACGTTTCGGCATCGTCATCGAATACGAAGAGGGCTCGGGCGGCCCGACGCGCGAGGAGCGTTCGCTGCGCCAGGAGATCTTCGACCTGCACGACGTCGCCGCAGATCATTTTTATCAGGTCCTCAAGGCGAAGGACGCGACGGGCGATTTCTTTCAGAGCTACTGGACCGGGAAGCGCCGGTTCGCGCCCGAGATCGCCGACGAGTTCAAGATCGGCGGCGTCGACGCGCAGGGCAGCGGGCTCGGCGCGTTGCTGTTGCGGCGCAAGTTTTCGGAGGAGGCACTGCGGCGTTGCGGGCTGTTTTTCATCTACGACGACGCTCAGATCACGCTCGGCGCGCTCCGCCCGCGGTTCCGCGGCCGACTGATGATTCCGATTCGCGATCATCAAGGCCGCGTCGTGGCGTTCACCGCCCGGCAGACCGAGCTCACGCCGGCCGACGATCCGGCGCGCGAGGCGAAGTACGTGAACTCACCGGAGACGCCGATCTTCACGAAAGGAAACCTGCTCTTTAATCTCGATCGCGCGCGGACCGCGGTCGGCGACGGGAAACCCTTTGTCATCGTCGAAGGCCAGCTCGATGCGATCCGCTGCTGGAGCGTCGGTCTGAAGACTGCGATCGCGCCGCAAGGCACCTCGATCACGGAGGGCCAGCTCGCGTTATTGCGGCGTTATCACGCGCAGGTGGAGTGCTTCTTCGATAGCGATGCGGCAGGACAAAAAGCCGCGCTGCGTTTTTTGCCAATGGCACTGAAAGCAGGGCTCGAGGTGCGCTTCCTCACGCTCGCCGGCGCGGAGAAACTCGATCCCGATCTGCTGTTTCTCGAACGCGGCCTGGCCGGTTATGAAGATGTCCGGCGCGAGGCGCAAAGCGCGATGGCGTTCGCATGCTTTGCAACCTTGCCCGATGCGGCGCAAGCGTCGCCCGAGACCCGATCGAGGGCGGCCCAAGCCGTCTTCGATATCGTTGCCGCGACGGAAAGCGAAGTCACCCGCGCCGCCTTCGTGGCTGAAGCCGCGGCTCATCTGCGGCTCGCGCCGCTCGCCGCGCAGAAAGACTTCCAGACTTTCCTGGCGCGCCTGAACCGCCAGGCCGCGGCCCGACCGTCCGCTCCTCCATCTGAGTTCGAGCTGCAAAACTCGGCCGGCTCGGCCCTCGTGACTGCATCCCCGGCGCACACCCCCGAACGCGATTTGCTGCTGCTCCTCCTGCATTTCGAGGCGCTCGGCAAACCGCTCAGCCACGCGCTTCCGCCGGATGCCGGCTGGGTGGATACCAGCCAGACCGCGGCCACCACTGAAGATGTTGCTTTCGACAGCATGACCACTGAGAGCGCTGAGCTTCTCAAGGGCGAGAAAGAGGTCACCCAGGCCGGCGTGGCCGGCAAAGTGGAGAAGAGCTTCAAGCTGGTGATGGTTGACGGCCGTGAAGCCTCGCGGACGCTGGTCTCCGAAACTGTTTCCGTCCAGCCCGTGACGGAAAAAGTCACAGTAGGCACCAAGGCAAAGCCCGCAGCCGCCGGAACGAACACCGGCGCCTCCGCCCCGGCCATGATGAACGAGGCCATGTGGGACAAGATCGCCCAGTGTGAGTCCACCGGAAACTGGTCCATCAACTCGGGCAACGGCTACTACGGCGGCCTCCAGTTCGACATCCAGACCTGGATCGGCTCCGGCGGCGGCGCCTACGCCCCCAACGCCAGCCTCGCCACCAAGGCACAGCAGATCGACATCGCCAACCGCGTGTACGCACAGCGTGGCCTGCAGCCGTGGGGCTGTGGCTGGGCCGCTACAAGCTAGGCACCAATGAGCACCTGCACTGG